>JAOTRT010000001.1 GCA_030247725.1 Candidatus Nitricoxidireducens bremensis | reverse complement strand
AAAGGAGGTGATCCAGCCGCAGGTTCCCCTACGGCTACCTTGTTACGACTTCACCCCAGTCATGAATCCCACCGTGGTAAGCGCCCTCCTTGCGGTTAGGCTACCTACTTCTGGTGAAACCCACTCCCATGGTGTGACGGGCGGTGTGTACAAGACCCGGGAACGTATTCACCGTGGCATGCTGATCCACGATTACTAGCGATTCCGACTTCATGGAGTCGAGTTGCAGACTCCAATCCGGACTACGATCGGCTTTCTGGGATTGGCTCCCCCTCGCGGGTTGGCAACCCTCTGTACCGACCATTGTATGACGTGTGAAGCCCTACCCATAAGGGCCATGAGGACTTGACGTCATCCCCACCTTCCTCCGGTTTGTCACCGGCAGTCTCGTTAAAGTGCCCAACTGAATGATGGCAATTAATGACAAGGGTTGCGCTCGTTGCGGGACTTAACCCAACATCTCACGACACGAGCTGACGACAGCCATGCAGCACCTGTGTTCAGGTTCCCTTTCGGGCACATCCGCCTCTCAGCAGACTTCCTGGCATGTCAAGGGTAGGTAAGGTTTTTCGCGTTGCATCGAATTAATCCACATCATCCACCGCTTGTGCGGGTCCCCGTCAATTCCTTTGAGTTTTAATCTTGCGACCGTACTCCCCAGGCGGCGAACTTCACGCGTTAGCTGCGGTACTAAAGAAGTCTCCTTCTCCAACACCTAGTTCGCATCGTTTAGGGCGTGGACTACCAGGGTATCTAATCCTGTTTGCTACCCACGCTTTCGTGCATGAGCGTCAGTGTTGACCCAGGGGGCTGCCTTCGCCATCGGTGTTCCTCCACATCTCTACGCATTTCACTGCTACACGTGGAATTCCACCCCCCTCTGCCACACTCGAGTCTTACAGTCACAAACGCAGTTCCCAGGTTAAGCCCGGGGATTTCACATCTGTCTTATAAAACCGCCTGCGCACGCTTTACGCCCAGTAATTCCGATTAACGCTCGCACCCTACGTATTACCGCGGCTGCTGGCACGTAGTTAGCCGGTGCTTCTTCTTCAGGTACCGTCATTAGCCATCGGTATTAGCGACGACCGTTTCGTTCCTGCCGAAAGAGCTTTACAACCCGAAGGCCTTCTTCACTCACGCGGAATGGCTGGATCAGGGTTGCCCCCATTGTCCAAAATTCCCCACTGCTGCCTCCCGTAGGAGTCTGGGCCGTGTCTCAGTCCCAGTGTGGCGGGCCGTCCTCTCAGACCCGCTACAGATCGTCGCCTTGGTGAGCCTTTACCTCACCAACTAGCTAATCTGACATCGGCCGCTCCAATAACGCGAGGTCTTGCGATCCCCCGCTTTCCCCCTCAGGGCGTATGCGGTATTAGCACAACTTTCGCTGTGTTATCCCCCATTACCGGGTACGTTCCGATGTATTACTCACCCGTTCGCCGCTCGCCGCCAGGGTTGCCCCCGCGCTGCCGCTCGACTTGCATGTGTAAAGCATTCCGCCAGCGTTCAATCTGAGCCAGGATCAAACTCTTCA
>JAOTRT010000013.1 GCA_030247725.1 Candidatus Nitricoxidireducens bremensis | reverse complement strand
GTCATCCTCCTTGGCGAAGGAACCGACATTGCGCGGATTCTCGTAGTGCTCGATGACTTTAGTGCTGTAAGACATGATTCACCTCTGACTAGTCGCCCCCGCCCCCTGGGCGGGAGACGGGGGGGGGTGGGTTTCAATTATCGCCCGCGGAGCGCCTCAATGGGCCGCCCACTGCACGGTGTTGAGGTCGATGCCATCCTTGTACATCTCCCACAGGGGCGACAGCTCCCGCAACTTGGCGAGCTTGTCGTGCAGCAGCTTGACGGTGTAGTCGATCTCCTCTTCCGTGGTGAAGCGGCCGAGGCTGAAACGGATGGAGCTGTGGGCCAGCTCGTCGGAACGGCCCAGGGCACGGAGCACGTAGGACGGCTCCAGGGACGCCGAGGTACAGGCCGAACCGGACGACACGGCGATGTCCTTGATCGCCATGATGAGGGACTCGCCCTCGACGTAAGCGAAGCTGATGTTGATGTTGTGGGGCACGCGCTGTTCGAGGTCGCCGTTGACGAAGGTTTCCTCGATGTCCATGACGCCTTTCATCAGCTTGTCGCGCAGCATGCGGACGCGCTCGTTCTCGGTGGCCATTTCCTCGCGGGCGATGCGGAAGGCCTCGCCCATGCCGACGATCTGGTGGGTGGCCAGGGTGCCGGAGCGCAGGCCGCGCTCGTGGCCGCCGCCGTGCATCTGGGCCTCCAGGCGGATGCGCGGCTTGCGGCGCACGTAGAGGGCGCCGATGCCCTTGGGGCCGTAGGTCTTGTGGGCCGAGAAGGACATCAGGTCCACCTTCAGCTTGGCCAGGTCGATAGGCATCTTGCCCGTGGCTTGGGCAGCATCCACATGGAAGATGACGCCGGCTTCGCGGCAGATATCGCCGAGTTGGTCGATGGGCTGGATGACGCCGATCTCGTTGTTCACAGCCATCACCGAGGCCAGCACCGTGTCCTTGCGCAGGGCCGCCTTGAACTGCTCGGGAGTGATAAGGCCGTTCTCCTGGGGCACCAGATAGGTGGCCTCGAAGCCCTGGCGCTCCAGTTCCTTGAAGGTGTCGAGCACCGCTTTGTGCTCGGTGGCGACGGTGACGATGTGCTTGCCCTTGGTGGGGCCGTAGAAATTGGCGGCGCCCTTGATGGCCAGGTTGTTGGACTCGGTGGCGCCGGACGTCCAGATGATCTCCTTAGGATCGGCATTCACCAGGGCGGCCACGTGTTCGCGGGCCTCCTCGACGGCCTTCTCCGCTTCCCAGCCGAAGGGATGGGAACGGGAAGCCGGATTGCCGAACTTCTCGACGAGGTAGGGGATCATCTTCTCCGCGACGCGCGGGTCCACCGGCGTCGTCGCCGAGTAGTCGAGGTAGATCGGGAACTTCAGCATGTCTTGACTCCGTGAAAAATCGTCATGCGGCCATGGCCGTCAGGCCGCGCAGGGCCTGCGCGGTGGCGGACAAAGCCGTGAGAAAACCGTCGATGGTCTGGATGCCGGTGGCGCGTCCCAGGCTCACACGCACCGCGCCGCGCGCCAGGCCCGGCTCCACGCCCATGGCCACGAGCACGTGGGAGGGCTCCGGGTTCGCACTGGAACAGGCGGCGCCGCTGGCCACCGCGTAGCCGGCCCTATCGAGCTTGGCCACCAGGGTTTCGCCGTCGATACCCGGCAGGGAAAAATAGGTCGTGTTGGGCAGGCGTTCCGCGCCGGCACCGAAGACCGTCGCGCCCTGGGACGCCAGCCCGGCTTCGAGCCGGTCCCGCAGGCTGCGGGCCGCCGCCATGGCCGCTTCGCGACGGCTGGCGGCCAGTTCGGCGGCAAGGCCGAAACCGACGATGGCCGGCACGTTCTCGGTGCCCGAGCGCAGGCCCCGCTCATGGCCGCCGCCCGACACCAGGGGCCGCAACTCCACGCGCTTGTCCAACACCAGGGCGGCAGCGCCCTTGGGGCCGCCGATCTTGTGGGCCGACACCGTCATGGCATGGACGCCGGCAGCGTTGAGACTGCGGAAGTCCAGGGGCAGCTTGCCGAAGGCCTGCACGGCATCGGTGTGGAACCAGCCGCGGCTCGCCTTCGCCCGCTCGGCCAACTCGGCCAGGTCCTGGATGACACCGGTCTCGTTGTTGGCGAACATCACCGACCAGAGGGCCGGCTGCGCTTCCAGGGCCGCGGCGAAGGCGTCCTCGCGGATGCGGCCTTCGTCATCGACGCCGATCTCCAGGGCCGTCCAGCCCTGGCGCGCGAGCTCCCTGGCCGGCAGGCGCACGCAGGGATGCTCGACGGCCGACACGGCCGCGACACCCGGCTTCAGGCAGGCCGCCGCGCCCTTGAGGAACAGGTTGTTGGCCTCGGAACCGCCGCTGGCGAACACGATCTCGGTGGGATGGGCACCGAGGGCGGCCGCCACCTGCTGCCGCGCCGTATCCACCGCCTTGCGCGCCGCCCGGCCATACTCGTGCCGGCTCGACGCGTTGCCGTACTGCTGGGCGAAGTACGGCAGCATGGCGTCGAGCACGCGCTCGTCCACGGGCGTGGTGGCGTTGTGGTCGAGGTAGGCGGGAGCGAACATCGCAGCGTCAGGAAACGATCAGGCGGCGACCGCCAGGTTGATGCTGCGGCGGTTGCTGCGGCGCGCGGGCGGCGTCACCGTCACCGGCAGGGGCGCATTGGCCGGACGCTGCTGGCGCACCAGTTCGGCCAGCTTCACCGAGCTCAAGTACTCGTGCATCTTCATGTTGAGGCTGGTCCACAGCACATGGGTCATGCAGGGATGCTCGTCGTGGCAGTTGCGCTTGCCGCCGCAGTTGGTGGCGTCCAGGGGCTCGTCCACGGCGCTGATGATGTCGGCGACCGACACTTCCTCCATCCCCTTGGCGAGGCAATAGCCGCCGCCGGGACCGCGCACGCTGGCCACCAGGTGATGGCGGCGCAGCTTGCCGAACAGCTGCTCCAGATAGGAGAGGGAAATGTTCTGGCGGTCGGCGATACCCGCGAGCGTCACAGGGCCTTCGTGCTGGCGCAGGGCCAGATCGATCATCGCCGTAACTGCAAAACGTCCTTTGGTCGTAAGTCTCATGGCTATCCTCTTCGCAGTGAAACGGTCGACATGTGAATAAGGGAATTAAATACCTGACCGTTTTTATCGACTATACCGAGCCCGACAAATTCAGTCAACTATCTTGGAAAGATACTTCGGGTCGAACTTGTCGGCCGTCGCCACATCGTCCTCCAGGGACACGCCGGCCCGCTCGATGTACTTGAGCAGGATCTCGATGCGACGGTCGGTTTCCACCGCATGGTCCAGCAGGCCATGGATGGCCATGGACAGGGGATCGTCCTCGCTGCGCGTCACCGCGTAGGCGGAGAAGCCCATCTTCTCGGCCTTTTCGTTGCGGATCTGGTCTGCGCCCGGCTCCACGATGCGGGCGGGAATGCCCACGGCCGTGGCACGGGGGGGCACATCGCGCACCACCACGGCATTGGAGCCCACCTTGGCGCCCTCGCCCACCGTGATGGGACCAAGCACCTTGGCGCCGGCGCCGACCACGACGCCGGGAGCCAGCGTCGGATGACGCTTGCCCTTGTTCCAGGAGGTGCCGCCCAGGGTGACGCCGTGATAGAGGGTGCAATCCTCGCCGATCACCGCCGTCTCGCCGATGACCACACCCATGCCATGGTCGATGAATACCCGGCGGCCGATGGTGGCGCCCGGGTGGATCTCGATGCCGGTGAGCATGCGCGTCAGGTGGGACGTGAGACGCGCCAGCCAGCGCAGGCGCTGGAGCCAGAGCCAATGGGCAAGCCGGTGCATGATGAGGGCATGGAGGCCCGGATAGCAGGTCAGCACTTCCCAATGGCTGCGGGCAGCGGGATCGCGCTCGAAGACGCAGGCGATGTCTTCCTTTATCCGGGCAAACATGAGGGGAATTCCATTAGAGGATGGTGAAATAGTAAAAAACCCGAGGGGACCGGTCAACTTTTTATTCGGGCAACGGCCCTATTCGCGCTTTTTGTAGGGCCCCGTCTCGAAGGACGACAGCATGCCGCGCAGGATGGCCACCTCCTCCTTCTCCATGGCGGCGCGGGCGAACAGGCGCCGCATGCGGGGGATCAGGCGCTTGGGCTTGGCGGGATCGAGGAAGCCGGAACCGACCGCTGCCCGCTCCAGATGGGCCACCAGCAGCTCCACCTCCTCGTGGCTGGCCGGCGCGCCCGCGTCGTTGATGGGCGGCGGCGCTCCCGGCTCCACAGCCGCCATGCGCAGCTCGTAGCAAAGCACCTGCACGGCCTGAGCGAGATTCAGGGACGAGAACTCGGCATCGGTCGGGATCTTCGCCCAGCGCTGGCAGAGGGACACCTCCTCGTTGGAGAGCCCCGCCGTCTCGTTGCCGAACACCAGGGCCACCTCGCCCTGCCCCGCCTGACCCACCAGTTCGGCCGCCGCATCGCGGGCCCACAGGGCCTCGACGGCAAGGCCGCGGCGGCGCGCCGTGATGGCGGTGGCGAAGGTGGTGCCGGCCAGGGCCTCGGCCAGGGTGGCGCAGATCTGCGCGCTCTCCAGCACATCGACGGCGCCGGAGGCCAGGGCATCGGCCTGGGGATCGGGGAAAATTTTCGGATTGACCAGCACCAGCCGCGTGAGGCCCATGGTCTTCATGGCCCGCGCGGCGGCACCGATGTTGCCCGGATGGCTGGTATGGGAGAGGACGACGCGGATGCGCGCGAGCGGCAAGGGTGCGTTCATATTAGAATTCGGGCCTTCGCGCCAAGCGCCACCCTCCGCAGCCCCATTCCCATGCACCCCATGCTCAATATCGCCGTCAAGGCTGCCCGCCGTGCCGGCCAGATCATCAACCGCGCCAGCCATGACGTCGGTCACCTGAAAGTCAGCGTCAAGCAGCAAAGCGATTTCGTCACCGAAGTAGACCGCGCCGCCGAAGGCGCGATCATCGAGGTGCTGCGCGAAGCCTATCCGCAACATGCGATTCTAGCAGAGGAGTCGGGCGCGGACGCCGGCAGCAAGGGCGATTCCGAGTACCAGTGGATCATCGACCCCCTCGACGGCACCACCAATTTCATTCACGGCTTCCCGCAGTATTCGATCTCCATCGGCCTCGCCCACAAGGGCCAGATGCAGCATGCCGTGGTCTACGACCCGAACCGCAACGAGTTGTTCACCGCCAGCAAGGGCGCCGGCGCCTTCCTCAACGACAAGCGCATCCGCGTCAGCAAGTGCGCCAAGCTGGCCGAATCCCTCATCGGCACGGGCTTCCCCTACCGCATGTTCGACCACGTGGACGCCTACATGGCCATCTTCCGCGAACTGACGCAGAAGACCGCCGGCCTGCGCCGCCCCGGCTCCGCCGCCCTCGACCTCTCCTGGGTCGCCGCCGGCCGTATCGACGGCTTCTGGGAATTCGGCCTCTCGCCCTGGGACATGGCTGCGGGCACCCTGCTCATCACCGAGGCCGGCGGCCTCGTTTCCGATCTGGCCGGCGAGCACAACTACCTCGTCACCGGCAACGTCGTCGCCGGCAACCCGAAAGTCTTCGGCCAACTGCTGCAGGTCATCGCGACCCACAAGACGGCCCAGCTGGCGGCGTGACGAGCGGCGCCTCCTTGATCTAATAGTCCCAGTCTTCGTGCCGTACCGGCAATTGGTTGAGTTGCCGGCGCAACTGCAGCCATTGCGGCAGCAGAACGTCCATCAGCGAAGTAAAGCGGGCGTTGTGGCTCCGCTCGATCAAGTGCGCAATCTCATGCACCAGGATGTACTCCAGGCATTCGGGAGGCTTCTTCGCCAAGTCCGTGTTAAGCCGGATCGCCCCGGAATCAGGGTTGCAGCTTCCCCATCGGGTTTTCATGCGTTGGACGAATATCCGTCCGACCCTTACGCCAGCCGCCCTTTCCCACTTGGCGACCATGTCTGGAAGCGCGGCACGTAGCTGGGCCCGATACCAGCCATCTAGAACCTCCCGGCAACGACCGGCATCCGTGCCCGGCCGCACCTGAAGCAGCAGCTTGCCCTGCCGATGATCCACCACAGGTGCCGCATCCTTCTCCACCAGCCTCAGCAGGACCCGCTTTCCCCAGACATAATGGCTCTCCCGGTCGAGGTACTCCCGCGGCGCCTCCCGTTCCTGCATTTGCATCCGGCGCCGCTGACTCCTGATCCAGGTCAGTTTGGAAATGGCGAAGGCGCGGATCGCCGCCTGACTCATATGCCCGGGTGCGGCGATGCGCACCAGGCCCGACGGCGGCAGGACGCTCAAGTGAAGGTTCTTGATGTCTTTCCGGACAACCTCGATGTGAAGATCGCCCAGGTCGATGGTCGCCGCCATCAATAGTCCTTCTGCGCGAAAACGATCGGGAAGAGCCGGTTCACCTCGTCGATGTCCTTGAGCACATCGAACATCGCCTGCTTGACCATCTGTTCCTTCGCCAATACGCCCCGCCAGTTGGCTTGCCGCCTCTCCTTTACCGCCGCATCGAGCCTGAGGGCCAGATCGAGCACCCGATCCCCATCCCCATAGCTCGCCCCCGGTTCCTCGGCCTTGTTGGCAGGCACACGCCCCTTCAAGTTGTTGTAGAGGGCCAGCCGGCCCGGCGTGTCCAGCTCCGCAGGCGTATCTGGCGTCATTCCGCCCTGAACGGCGGCTGCCATCTCTGCAATTCGCTTCAGATACTCCTCGTACTCGATGGCCTTGGCCTTGCGCAGACGGATGATCTCGTCCAACAGCGCCGACATCCGCTCGTAGTAGGCGGGATCGGCCAGATGCTCCCGCATGATTTTGCTGCGGACATTGTTCTCGATGGTTTCCGCAATCGCCTCCCGGTTGCCCTTCAGGCCGCCAAGCTGGCTGGCGATGGCGTCCGCAATGCCCGTCTTGACGATCAGGTCCAGCAGGCCGACATTGTCGAAGGGCGAAATCTTGCGCGGCGCCGCCGCCTCGATGTAGGTGTCGATCAGGTGGCGCATGTCGGCCTCGAAGGGCTTGAGGTCCAGCGACTCGCCCGCGGCCTTGCGGACGATCTCGCGCAGATCGACGTACTGTTTCTGCAATCCCTTGATCCGGTCTATGTCCGCGGGGCCATAGCCCGCCGCCGCCAGATCGTCTGCCACGTTGCCATAGGCGCGGATCAGGGCGACGACGCCCTTGTACAACGCCACCCGCAGAGGCTCGCGTTCCGCCAGATCGGCTGGAATCTCCGTGTTGCCGCAGAAGTAGTGGATGTATTCCAGCGGCGACTTCGGCGGTTCCACCGGCTCGCAAAGCAGGGCCAGCGCCTCGATGGCCGCGTCCAGCCGTTCGCGCCCGTTCTTCAGCCGATCCTGCACCAGCACCTCCGGGTCCGCGCCGCCGGCGCTGTGGTCGAGTTCGGACGTATAGACCGCGATGGCGCTCTCCACTTTCTTGAACAAATCCTTGTAGTCGACGATGTAGCCAAAAGGCTTGTCGTCGCCGTCGAGCCGATTGGTGCGGCAGATCGCCTGGAACAAACCGTGATCCTGCATCGACTTGTCGATGTAGAGATACGAACAGGACGGCGCATCGAAGCCCGTTAGCAGCTTGTCCACCACGATCAGCAGCTTCATGTTCGCCGGCTCGTCGACGAACAGCGCCTTGGCCCTCTCCTCGTAGGTCTCGGTACGGCTCATGTTGGCCATCGGCACCACATCCTTCAGCAGTTCGGTGTAGGTGGCGTAGATGAACTGTTTCTCCGTCTCCGTGTTGGCGCCCGTATCCTCCAGCGTCACATCGCCCGCCTGCGGGTTGTACGAAGTCACCACGGCGCAGCGTCCCTTGAACACCGTTTTATCGAAGAGCGTGAAATATTTGCAGGCCTCGTAGATACTCGACGCCACCAGGATCGCGTTGCCGCGCTCGCTGGCCAGGCGCGATTTCACGGCGAAGTCGAAAACGATATCCGAAACCACCCGATCCATGCGCGAACGGGAGCTGAGCACCTTCTGCATCGTGCCCCACTGCTTTTTCAACTCGTCCCGCTGCCAGTCGTTCAGCCCCCGGGTCTTGGCCTCGAACCATTGGTCGATCTGTTCCGTCGAACCGAGCTTCTGGTCGATATCGCGCGCTTCATAAACCAGATCCAACACGACCTTGTCTTCCACCGCCTCGCTGAACTTGTAGGTATGGATGTAACCGCCGAAGACCTCCAGACTGGTCTCCCTGTCCTGCTTGAGCAGCGGCGTGCCCGTGAAGCCGATGAACACCGCATTGGGCAGCAGCGCCTTCATCACCCGGTGCAGCCGCCCGCTCTGGGTGCGATGGCACTCGTCCACGAACACGAACAGCTCGCCCACCGCCCGGCACGGCTGCGCTTCGAGTTCCTCGATGAAGGCGGCGAATTCCTGCTCCTTGCGGCCGCGCGCATCGAGGCCGAACTTGTGCACCAGTGAACACAGCAGGCGCGGCTTCGCCTCGGCCAGCCGCGCCATCAGGTCGCGACCGCTGCTCGTGCGGTGGATGCCCACGCCGGCCGCCCTGAATACCCGCTCGATCTGCTTGTCCAGCTCGTCGCGGTCGGTGATGACCACCACCCGCGCATGCGGATTCGTTTCCAGTATCCATTTCGCCAGCAGCACCATCAGGATGCTCTTGCCCGAACCCTGGGTATGCCAGACGATGCCGCCCTGCTTGCGCCGTACATGGTCCTGCGCCGCCTTCATGCCGAAATACTGGTGCGGCCGGGGCAGCTTCTTGACGCCGTTGTCGAAAAGCACGAAGTCGCGCATCAACTCGACCAGCCGCGCCTTGTCGCACAGCTTGAGCAGGTACTTGTCGAGCTTGAAGCGGCGGTTGTCGGCCTCGTCCTCCTTCCAGCCCAGGAAATACTTTTCCTCGGTCTTGATCGTCCCGTAGCGCAACCCCTCCGAATCGTTGCCGGCGAAGACGAATTGCACGGTGGAGAAGAACCACTCGTTGAACTCGGCCGACTGGTTGGAAAGATTCTGGCGGATGCCGTCGCCGATGCTCACCCGGCTGTTCTTCAGTTCCAGCACCCCGATGGCGATGCCGTTCACGTAGAGCACGATATCCGGCCGGCGGTCGTGGCGGCCGTGGAGCGTCACTTCCTGGGCCAGCGCGAAATCGTTGTTCTCCGGCCGCTCCCAGTCTATGAGCCACACGGATTCGGTTACCCTGCCGGCTTCCACCTTCACCGGCACGCCGTAGCGCAGCAGCCGATACACCTCCTGGTTGTTGGCGTACAGCGTACGGCCGGGGTGGTTCGCCTCCCGGCGCAGCAGGTCCAGCGCCCGGCCGATCTGCGCGGCGCCATAGCCTGCCCGCTGCAGGTAGGCCGTCAGCAGCCCCTCCTCGATGTTGTCGTTGTCGGCCCGGTCGGTCCAGTCGCCGAGATAGCGGTAATGCAGCTCGTCGCGGAACAGCGCGACGACGCGGTCCTGGGTCGCCCGTTCAGGCAGGCCGATCTTGGACATGGGAACTCCCGTTGATTTCGTCTTCGAGGGTTTGCAGCGTGTCGAGAATGTCGGCGAAGGGCGGCACCGCGCCGAAGATCATGCCGGCCATGGCTCGGTAGTCCGTGGCCACGGCAGCCAATACCGCACCCTGGGGCACCAGGCGCAGCGTGCCCGGCACAGCCAGCTCGTAGCGCGCCCAGGCCCGCGGATAGAAGCGTTGCTTGAAGGCCACCACCTCGGCGAGCAGGCCCGGATCGGCCAGCGCCGCCGCCTTCACCGGCGCCGCGGCCATGCGCGCCAGGTCGTAGTAGTGGCGCGAATAGCGCGCCGGCTGCGGGTTGCCCGCCGGGCGGTGCGCCTCGTGATGCAGGATCGTCGCCTTTTCCCAGAAGGTGCGCTCGGCGCGGATCGTCCGCACCGGGAACGCCGCCCGCGCGAATAGACGCGGAAACGCCTCGGCCGCGTAGCAGGTGATTGAACGCTCCTCGTGGGGCAACCAGGCCGCCAGGGGCCCGATCTCCAGGCGCAGTTCCGGCCGCAGGTAGTCGTCGGCGAAGGCCGCCGGATAGCGCACGTCGATCACATGGCCGTCGTCGTCGGCCAGGGCGCAGGCGGAAACATCGCCCAGGGCCCCGCGCACCTGTTCCAGCAGCGGCCCGGCGACATAGTCCTGCGCCAACCGGTCGATGTCGGCGTTCAGTCGGCTCTGCCGGCTGCGCGAGCGCTCGGCCAGCGGATCGTCGCCGCCGAGCACGCGCCAGTCGAGGATCAGGTCGATATCCTCGGAAAAGCGCTCGATCAGCCCGTAGGCCTTCGAGAGGCTGGTGCCGCCCTTGAACATCAGCAGCCGCGCCAGTTCCGGCGCCGCGAACAGCCGGTCGAGCGTCCAGGTGACCCAGAAGTCCTTTTCCGCCACCGCCGGCGTCATGCCCTTGCGGGCCGCCGTTTCCTCGAACAGCTCGCGGCGTTGCGCGGCGGGAAGGCGGGCCACCCGGTCCATCAGTCCGCCGCCCCGCACACCTGTTTGACGATCTGGAGCAACCAGCCCGCCACGTGCCGCGTGTCGGCCAGGATGCGCGGATGCAGCTTCGCGTCGATGCGGCGGCGCAGGGCCGCCACCGTCGCCGCGTCCACGCGCTCCTTGCCCAGGGCCTTGAGGGCCTGCACCAGCAGGCCGCTTTCCCGCAGTTTGAAGCCCGCGTCCTTGAGGGCGGACTTGCGGAAGGCCAGCACCTGGCGGCCGTCGTCGCCGAGGGCGTATTCGCGGCTCGGCCCGTCGGACAGATACACCCAGCGCCCCGGCACCTGGGTGGAAAGCCCCAGCAGGTTCAACGCCGCGTCGCCAGAGGGCTGGATGCGCCAGTTGAACTTGCGCGCCAGCGCCTGGGCCACCTGATCCACATCGGGACTCAGGGTCTCGCCCAGCAGCTCGCTGCGGCGCGGATAATCGTACACCCCGTGGCAGACGCGCCGGATCGTGCCCGCGCGGGCAAGCGAAGACAGCGCCTGGTGGATGTTCGCCTCGCCAAAACCGGCCACAAAATCCGTCTTGGTGAACGCCCAACCCCTACCGCGCCCGTAGATTCTTGAAAGTATTTTCTGCTCAATAGCTTGCACGAGCAGAAGCATAGTCGAGTTTTCAGGAAAATGCGATGGTTTTCCTGAAGGCTCCATACCGGAATTCATGCCGCCGTCACGGCGGCGCGACACCTCAAACCAACCGGATACGCCCGGTCAGCAATTCCTGCATCATGCCCTGCTTCACGCTGCGCGCCTTGGCGAGCTTGCCTTCGAGGGCGGCGATTTCGGCGTCCATGTCGGAGAGGACGGCGGCGATGGCGGTTTGTTCTCTTCTATCCAGAGGAACGGTGACTTCATACGCGGCAAGCTGAGTCTTTCCGATTTCCAGGAAGGTACTTCCCCCGCACAAGCTGATGAAACCCTGCGTCTGCATCAGCAGCAAGTAGTAAAGAAACTCGACATCAACGTCATCGAACGGAACGAAGTTCTTAAAGCCTTGATTGGTAGCGAGCGGGACAAGGTTGATTGCGCATTCGCCAATCGTTGCCCTAGATGTCATCACAACGGACTTTCCCGGAATAACCTCGGCTGAACTGGCCTTCAAACCGGCGTCTGAAATACGTCTTCCCGTGTGGCTGAGATACTTGTAACCGTTCAGTGCGGTAATGTCGCTCGGCGTGCACCAAAGGATATCGCCGTCCCAATACTCCGGGCGCGAAGTGCTGGGCGTTCCACCACTACGGATGTCCGCCAAACGCGCAAGGCACTTCACTTCCCATTGACCAGCAAACCCTGCCGGTCGCCTCTGGCCAGTCAGCAGTTCCTGCATCGCGCCTTGCTTGATCTGGCGCTTCTTGGCGAGCAGTTGTTCCAGCGATTCGATCAGCGCATCCGCATCGCTCAGAGCTTCGGCGATGGCTTGCTGTTCGGACAGAGTTGGCGGAACCGGAAAGCGTAGATTCCTTATCTTTTCGAGCGTCAGCCGTGTGATCGCATTACCTGACATTGCATCTTGAATGCGTCGCTGCCCCGAATGAGAAAGAACCTGCTGCAAGAAATATCCAGCGGAATATTTCTTAGGATCAAACCGGAGGAATGCCACGCTTGAGAGAAGACTGAATTCTTCTGACAACGTGTTAAGCGCAGCATTGCCCGTATTCGCTCCGTCTTTTGTGAGTAACAAGTCACCCTGCTGAACATCGCAACGACGATAGATTGCCGCATGTTGAGCTGCATCAATCGTTTCGACAGCGAACAACTCCAAATACCCACGTCGGATATTCCTTGACGTCAAGTATAGATAGTCACCTCCACCAGTCTTAGGTGAAAAATGGGTGCCATCCTGTATCTTCAAGCAAGCATTGACCGTACTGACCGCATCCCAATCCTGCGGAATTACTCCCACCTCTGTCTGCTTGTAAGCAGCCAGCACCAAATACTTCGCGCTCGGCTCCCTCACTTCCATGCGAACCCCATCTTCTCCAGGTGGCGGCTCACGCGCGCTTCCAGGTCGGCGACGCGGTCGGTCAGCTTCGGTAGCGGGGTTTCGTAGCGGTCGGCGAGTTCCTTGACGCGTCGGGCCAGGGACTGGCTGACGCGGTCGAGTTCGCCATGGATAGCACGGTCGAGGGCGGCGAGCCATTTGTCGTCCACGACCAGGGTCTTGATCTCGGCTTCGCCGAGCTTGGCGTAATGGGCGTAGGCGGCGGCGTCGAGGGCGGCGTCGGCTTCCTTGAACTGTTTCTTCAGCGCCGACTCGCGGGCCGACAGTTCGAGCCAATGCCTCAGCACCGCCAGTTCGTCGGCGGCATCCTTGTCCTGGCCGATCTCCTTCACCCGCTCCTTCACGGCGGCGGCGTTGATCTTGTCGAAGGCGGCGAAGGCGCCCTCCTCGCCACCCTGCTCTTCTTCAAGTTCCGCCAGTTCGGCAGCCACGGCCTCCAGGTCGGCGGCCAGACGGTCGAGGGCGGCCTGCTCGGCGGCGAAGTAGCGGGCGACCAGCAGGGACTTGGGCACCAGGTCGCAGGTCCACCCCCTGTCCTTCTCGCGGCCCTTCTTGTCCTTCTCGACGATGCGGTAGGGCAGCGCCTGCCAGCCTTCCTCCGTAATCAGGTAACAGTCGTCGCGCATGGTCTCGGCCCAGTAGTCCATCAGATGCTGGTAGATGCCGTAGGGGTCGAGCAGGGGCTTGTCGCTGAAGGAGTAGAGCAGGCTTTCGGAGAGTTGCGCGATCAAGTCCCGTGGATGGAAACCGGGCACCAGGGTCTTCAGCACCTGGCCCACCTGGGCGCGCCAATTGTCGAAATGGAAGTCGATGTTGCCGGTGTACGCCTTGAACTCGGGATGGTCGAAGACCGCCGCCTTCACGGCCGCCTTATCCACCGCCAGATCGAGGTAGCCGGGCCGGTTCGGCTTGAACAGGGCGGCCCGCAGCGCGGGGCAGACGGCCCAGTAGGCGGCCAGGGCATCCACATCCGCCGCCGGGATGCCGCCCTTGAGGTGGCCTTCGATGTCCTGCCGGTCCTCGGCCTTGGCGCTGTCGATATAGCGGGGCAGGTTGAGGTTGTAGTCGTTCTTCTCGATCTCGTCGAAACCCACCAGCCGGGCGTACTTCGGGTCGCTGCCGTCCTGACGGATGAACACATCCACGATCTTGTGGATGTCCTGCTCGCGCAGGCGGTTCTTGGGGCCGTCCTTCAGGTAGCCCCCGCTGGCGTCGATCATGAAAATGCCGCGCCGGGCCTGGGCGTCGCGCTTGTCGATGACGACGATACAGGCGGGAATGCCGGTGCCGTAAAACAAGTTCGCCGGCAGGCCGACGATGGCCTGGATATAGCCGCGCCGCACCAGGTTGCGGCGGATGTCGGCCTCGGCGTTGCCGCGGAACAGCACGCCGTGGGGCAGGATGCAGGCGCCACGGCCGGTGCTCTTCAGCGAACGGACGATGTGCAGCAGGTAGGCGTAGTCGCCCTGCTTGGCCGGCGGCACGCCGAAGGTGGAAAAGCGGTCGTAGGGGTCGTGGAGCGGATCGAGGCCGGTGCTCCAGCGCTTGTCCGAGAAGGGCGGATTGGCGACCACGTAGTCGAAGGCCATGAGGGCCTGGCCTTCGGTGAACTTGGGCGTCGTCAGCGTGTTGCCGTGTTCGATGGCGGCGCCGGGCCGGTTGTGCAGGATCATGTTCATGCGCGCCAGGCCGCTGGTGGCTTCGTCCTTCTCCTGGCCGAACAGGGTCACGTCGGCCTTCGCCTCGTCGCCCACCTTCAGCAGCAGCGACCCCGAGCCGCAGGTCGGGTCGTACACGGTGGTGGCATTGGTCGTGGCGGCATCGCCGATGCCGACGATCTTGGCCATGACGCGGCTCACCTCGGCCGGCGTGTAGAACTGGCCCTTGCTCTTGCCGCTGTCGGTGGCGAAGTGGCGCATCAGGTATTCGTAGGCGTCGCCGAGGATATCGTCGCCGTCGGCCCGGTTCTTCGAGAAATCCAGGGCCGGGTTCTCGAAGATGGCGATCAGGTTGGAGAGGCGCTCGACCATCTCGTTGCCCGAACCGAGCAGCGCCGTGTCGTTGAAGTCGGCCTTGATGGCGAGGCGGTTGGCCTTCTCCAGCGGCGCGATGATGGTCTTGTTGATCTTGTCGCCGATGTCGGGCCGGCCTTTGAGGGCGACCATGTCGCGGAAGCTGGCGCCCTTGGGCACCTGGATGGGGGGAAACGGCAGGTCGGCGTACTTGTCGCTGATGTACTTGACGAAGAGCATCGTCAGCACGTAGTCCTTGTACTGGCTGGCGTCCATGCCGCCGCGCAGTTCGTCGCAGGAGGCCCAGAGGGAGGAATAAAGCTCGGATTTCTTGATGGCCATGAGAGTTATCAGTTGCTCGCCGGAGCGTCTATCTTTCGGCGGGCCGTAAGGATACTGCGACCGGGACCTGTCCGGGCGGAGGAATGCCCCCTACTGGGCGGACGGCAGGAGTGGCCGACGGTAGAATGACGCCCTTTCCAACCGCCTGCCGCTCCATGAAAGCATCGTCGCCCATCGGCGAAGCCCCCCAGCACACGCCCGTCATGCGCCAGTACCTGCAGCTCAAGGCGGCGCATCCCGACATGCTGCTGTTCTACCGCATGGGGGACTTCTACGAGCTGTTCTTCGACGATGCCGAAAAGGCGGCGCGGCTCCTCGACATCACGCTCACGGCGCGGGGCCAGTCGGCCGGCAAGCCCATCCCCATGGCGGGCGTGCCCTTCCACGCCCTGGAGCCCTATCTCGCCAAGCTGGTGAAGCTCGGCGAGTCGGTGGCCATCTGCGAGCAGATCGGCGATCCGGCCACGAGCAAGGGACCGGTGGAGCGCGCCGTGACGCGCATCGTCACGCCGGGCACCCTCACCGATGCCTCCCTGCTGGACGACAAGCGCGACAGCCTGCTGGCCGCCCTGACGGTGGAGCGGGAGCGCGCCGGCCTGGCCTGGCTCAATCTTGCCAGCGGCGACTTCCGCCTCGTGGAGGTGCCCCTGGCATCCCTGGCGGCCCAGATCGAGCGCCTGCGGCCCGCCGAGCTGCTGCTGCCCGACGGACTGTCCCGCGATCTCGCCGAGCTGAAGGGCGCAACGCAGAAGCGCCTGCCCGACTGGCATTTCGACGCGGAGGCGGCCACGCGCCAGCTCTGCGAGCACTTCGGCACCCGCGACCTGGCGGCCTTCCTGCCCGAGGGCGGCGAGACGCCGGTCCTGGGCCTGGCGGCGGCCGGTGCATTGTTCCAGTACGCCCGCACCACCCAGATGCAGGGCCTCGCCCACATCACGGCCCTGGTGGCCGAAATCGACAGCCAGTGGCTGCGCCTGGACGCCGCCACGCGCCGCAACCTGGAGATCACCGAGACCCTGCGGGGCCAGCCCGCGCCCACCCTGCTCTCCCTGCTGGACACCTGCCTCACGGGCATGGGCTCCCGCTGGCTGCGCCACTGCCTGCACCATCCGCTGGCCGACCGCAGCGAGGCCGCCGCCCGCCACGAGGCCGTGGCCGAACTGCTGGGCGAAGGCGACGGCCCCCTGCCCTACTTGCGCGACGCCCTCAAGCCCATCGCCGACGTGGAGCGCATCACCGCCCGCATCGCCCTGCGCAACGCCCGGCCCCGGGACCTTTCCTCCCTGCGGGATACCCTCGACCATCTGCCGGCGCTCGTCACGGTCCTGGCGCAACCCCAGGCCGAACTGCTGGCGCGCACCATCGCCGAACTGGCGCCGCCGCCCGGCTGCCACGAACTGCTGGCCCGCGCCGTGGCGCCAGAGCCGGCCGCGCTGCTGCGGGAAGGCGGCGTCATCGCCGAGGGCTGGTCGGCGGACCTCGACGAGCTGCGCGGCATCCAGGCCAACTGCGGCGCTTTCCTGCTGGAGCTGGAGGCCCGGGAGCGGGAGCGCACCGGGATCAGTAGCCTTAAGGTCGAATACAACAAGGTGCACGGCTTCTACATCGAGGTCACCCACGCCCACGTGGAGAAGATTCCCGACGACTACCGCCGTCGCCAGACCCTGAAGAACGCCGAGCGCTACATCACGCCGGAACTCAAGGCCTTCGAGGACAAGGCCCTGTCGGCCAACGACCGGGCCCTGGCCCTGGAGAAGCGGCTGTTCGAGGAACTGCTGGACCAGTTGGCCCAGTGGATTCCCGAGCTGCAGCGCATCGCCCGTGCCCTCGCCCGTCTCGACGGCCTGGCGGCCTTCGCCGAGGCCGCCGCCCGCTATGACTACCGTCGCCCCGAGTTCTGCAACGAGGCCGTCATGGAGATCGAGGACGGCCGCCATCCGGTGGTGGAGCGGCAGGTGGACGACTTCATCGCCAACGACGCCCGCCTGGCGACGACGCGGAAGCTCCTGCTCATCACCGGCCCCAACATGGGCGGTAAATCGACCTACATGCGCCAGACGGCGCTGATCGCCCTGCTGGCCCACTGCGGCAGCTTCGTACCGGCGAAGCGTTGCCGCCTGGGGCCCCTGGACGCCATCTACACGCGCATCGGCGCCGCCGACGACCTGGCCTCGGGCCGCTCCACCTTCATGGTGGAAATGACCGAGGCGGCCGCCATCCTCCACGGCGCCACCGACCGCTCCCTGGTGCTGATGGACGAGATCGGCCGCGGCACCTCCACCTTCGACGGCCTGGCCCTGGCCTTCGCCATCGCCCGGCACCTGATCGAGAAGAACCGGGCCTACACCCTGTTCGCCACCCACTACTTCGAGCTGACGCGCCTTTCCCAGGACTACGCGGAATGCGCCAACGTGCATCTCGACGCGGTGGAACACGGCCACCGCATCGTCTTCATGCACGCCGTGGAGGAAGGCCCCGCCTCCCAGAGCTACGGCATCCAGGTCGCCGCGCTGGCGGGCATTCCCGGCAGCGTGGTGCGCGACGCCAAGCGGCATCTCTCGCGCCTGGAAAACCGCGAAGTGGCCGCCGGTCCCCAGCCCGACCTGTTCGCCGCCCTGCCGCCCCCCGTGGAGGCCGCGCCCCATCCGGCCGTGGACGCCCTGCGGGACCTGGACCCGGACGCCCTTTCGCCGCGGGAAGCCCTCGACCGCCTCTACCAGCTGCGGAAGCTCGCGGAATCTTGAAGCGCGCCGTCGCCGGTCTGCTGGCCGCCATTGCCCTCGCGGCCCGCGCCGAGCCCGTCGCCTTCGGCCTCTTCGGCGATACACCCTACAACGACTGGGAGCGCCGCCAGCTGCCGCAGATGATGGCGGAGATGGCGGCCGAGAATCTTGCCTTCGCCGTTCACGACGGCGACATCAAGAGCGGCGGCAGTCCCTGCAGCGACACGGTGTACGTCGACATCCGCGGCGTCTTCGACGCGGCGGCACATCCTTTGATCTTCGTTCCCGGCGACAACGACTGGACCGACTGCCACCGCAGAAGCAACGGCAGCCGCGATCCCCTGGAACGCCTGGCGACGCTGCGGGAAACCTTCTTCGCCGGCGACGAAAGCCTGGGCCGGCGCCGCTTGAGACTCGAACGCCAGAGCGCCGACCCCGCCTTCGCCGCCTACCGGGAGAACGTGCGCTGGCAGGCGGGCGGCGTGCTGTTCGTGGGCCTCAACGTGCCGGGCAGCAACAACAACTGGTCCGGGACGACGCGGGACAGGGGGCCGTCGGCGGAATTCGTCGAGCGCAGCCGGGCGACGCGGGCCTGGCTCGCCGCCGCCTTCGCCCACGCACGGGAGCGCGGGCTGGCGGGCATCCTGCTCGTCATCCAGGGCAACCCGGACCTGGAAGGAGCCCGGGATCGGGACGGCAAGCCCAACGGCTACCGGGAATTCGTGGACCAACTGCGGGAGGCGACCCTGGCCTTCCCTGGCCAGGTGGTGCTGGTGCACGGCGACACCCATTACTTCCGCATCGACCGGCCCCTGCGGGACCGCCGCGGCGAGACGATCCCCAACTTCACGCGCGTGGAAACCTACGGCTCGCCGACCCTGGGCTGGGTGAAGGGCAGCGCGGACGCTGCCGATCCCCGGGTCTTCCGCTTCGAGGCGCGGCCCTACCTGCCCCAATGAAAACGGGCCCGCTCAGGGCCCGTGGTTTCAGCCGACAACAGCCGCTCAGTGGTGGTGGTGCCCGCCCGGCGCATGCACGTGGCCGTGGGCGATTTCCTCGTCGCTGGCGGCGCGCACCTCGGCGATGGTGCCCGAGAAGACCAGCACCATGCCGGCCAGGGGATGGTTGCCGTCCACGACGACCTTGTCCTCGGCGATGTCGGTGATGGTGTAGAGCTCGCCGTCGTCGTCGCCCTCTTCCGTGCCACGTTCGAACTGCATGCCGACCTCGATGTTGTCGGGGAAGAGATTGCGCGGCTCGATCATCACGAGTTCGGCGTCGTAGTCGCCGAAGGCATCGTCGGGCTGGAGGCGCACGTCGAACTTGGCGCCGGCGTCCATGCCCTGGATGGTTTCCTCGATCTTGTCGAAGATGCCGCCATAGCCGCCGTGAAGATAGACCAGGGGCTCGTGCCCCTCGTCCACCAGGTTGCCATCGCTGTCGGTGACGCGATATTGGAGGGTCACGACGGTGTTCTTGGCTACTTGCATGAGTGGTTCAATCCTTTGACGAGTTTGTAGATCTCGGCGGCGTGGCCCTTGGGCGTCACGTCGTAGAGCGCATGGCGGACGATGCCCTGCTTGTCGATGACGAAGGTGGACCGTACCACGGTCAGCTTCTTGTGTCCTTGATGCTCACGGTAGTGGTAGACGCCGTACTGGTGGCCGACCTTGCCGTCCATGTCGGAGAGCAGGCGCACCGAAATGCCGTGCTTGTCGGCAAAATCCGCGTGGGCCAGACAGTCGTCCCGGGAGATGCCGAGGATCACCGCACCGAGGCGCTGGAATTCCTCCTCGTGATCGGAGAACTCGATGGCCTCCTGGGTACAGTAGGGGGTTCCATCCTTGGGGTAGAAGAACAGCACCGCATGGTGCTTGCCCCGCAACGCCGCGAAGTCGAACAGTTCCATGTCGGCGTCCGGCAACGCGAATCCTGGCGCAGATTGACCTATTTGCAGCATCGTTTTCTCCGACGAAAGCGATGCTCGATACTAACACCGATCCACAGGCAAGTTGTCGTCGGCCCGTCCACATTGCGCAGGCACGGCAGGCGCCACTACAGGCGCATGCATCGGACCGGAAAGCCTGGCGCGGCGGCCGTTGGTGGGACGCCGCCGACCGTCAGGCCGCCATCAGCACCCAGACCACGCTGACCGCAACGGCGCCGACGAGAAGGCCCGCCCAGGCGGTGGTGTGGCGCAGGTGGCGTTCGACTCGGCCGATCTCCTCGACCAGCCATTCGCCGAAGTGCTCGAATTCGCCGCAGCAGCGGTCGCCGGACTGCTGCATGCAGCACTCCTGGGCATGTAGCTTGCGGCAGTTGCCGCAGCGCGCAACAGATGGATTCATGGCGCGGCCTCCTCTTTCCTCGATACGCCGCCATCATGCTGCGTGAGGGAGGAAGCGGCAATCCGTCGATTGACGTAGTCCATTCGGACGGGCGCAAGGCTGCCGACATCCCCCGGCCTGCGACGCGGAAGCGCCCTCAGGCGCCGGTCTGGGAATGGGTTTCGAAGCGGCGGTGGGCGCTGGCGAGATACTCGTGGGAACCCATCTCGATCAGGCGCGAGACGGTGCGCTTGAACTCCTCCGCCTGGGTGCCCTCGGTATAGAGCGCCTCGGGCGCGGCATCCGCCGTGATGACCAGCTTGACGCGATGGTCGTAGAAGACATCCACCAGCCAGGTGAAACGGCGCGCCTCGGAGGACATGCTGGCGTTCATCCTAGGTACCCCGGCGAGAAACACGGTGTGGAAACCGTGGGCCAGTTCCAGGTAGTCGTTCTGGGAGCGGGGCCCGCCGCAGAGGGTGGCGAAGTCGAACCAGGCCACGCCCGGCGCCCGATGGACCACCGGCACCTCGCGGCCGAGGACTTGCAGCGGCCGGGCATGGCCCTCGCCGTGGGCGATCTGGGCGAAGGTCTTCATCAGCAGGCCGTCGGAAGCCGCGTCCGCCGGCACATGGTAGATGTCGGCCTGCTCCAGGGCCCGCAGCCGATAGTCGATGCCGGCGTCGATGCGGATGACGTCGAGGCGCTCGTTCAGCAACGCAATGGTGGGCAGCAGGCGGTCGCGCTGCAGGCCGTTCGGATAGAGGCCGTCGGGCGGATAGTTGGAGGTGATGCCGAACAGCACGCCGGCGTCGAACAGGGCCGCCATGAGACGGCCGAGGATCATGGCGTCGGCGATGTCGGAAACGTGGAATTCGTCGAAGCACATCAGGCGCGTTTCCTTCGCCACCTGGGCTGCCACCTTGGCGAGCGGATCGGCCTCGTGCTTGAGCTGCTGCAGGCGCTCGTGGATCTCGCGCATGAAGGCGTGGAAATGTACGCGGCGCTTGCGCTGGTAGGGCACGGCCTCGAAGAAGCAGTCCATGAGGAAGCTCTTGCCGCGGCCGACGCCGCCCCAGAACCAGACGCCCTTGGGCAACTGCGGGCGCACCAGCAGCTTGCGCAGGGTGTTGCGCCGCGCCGCCTTGAAGGCGACGAGGCCGTCGTAGAAATCCTGCAGGCGATGGGCCGCCTCCATCTGGGCGTCGTCGGCGACGATGCCGCGGGAGGCAAGGGCGCGCTCGAAACCTTCGAGCATGCCTTTTTCGGGAACGTTGAGGATACGGTGCGGCATTGGAACAGGACGACCCTCAGGCCTCGGGGTTCTCCAGGTCCAGGGCCGCGAAGGCGTCCTCGACGCCTTGCTGGGACGCCGCTTCAACCGGCACTTCCGCGGCCGGGGCCGCAGCTTCCGCCGCCGCGGCGCTGGCGGCGGCTTCCTCCATGGCAGCGAGCCGGCCCGCCATCTCGGCGGTCTCGGCCCGGGCCGCTTCCACCGCGGCATTGGCCTTGGCGAGGCGGGCCTCCAGGTCGGTAGACTTCTTGCGCCCCTCCTCGACCTGGCGCGCCAGATCCTCGCTGGCGTCGCGGGCGGTCTTTTCCCGTACTGACAGGTCCTTCACCTGGGCTTCAGCCTGAACCAGCCGGCCCATGGGTTCGGCGATGAAGCGCTTCAGCATGAAGGCCGCGACGCCGAGGACGACCAGCACCCCGACGAAGGCAAGGGCGGCGAAGATTCCCGTGGAACCCGCCGATGCCCCCCCCAGCAGGGTGTTGGGCACCAGGGTTATCAGCGTCCAGGGCTGGCCGGGCAGGCGCGCATAGACGATGGCCCGCTTGCGCTCGCCGTCGAGGAGTGCGCCGCTAGCCTCGCCGTGGGACTTGATGCCCTCCAGCGCCGTGGCGATCTCCGCCATCTTCTTGTCCACCTTGAGGGGCTCGCCGTTCTTGAGGATTTCGCCGTTCCGGCCCGTAAGGGCGACGATGCGGTCGGCCGTATCCACCACCAGGCGCACGACGCCGGTCTCATGGTCGGCGACGGCCACGGCCTCCGCCAGCCGCTGCAGGGGCACGTCCTCGGCGAGCACGCCGATGGGCTTGTCGTCCACGCTCACCGGCAGCGCCAGGCTGGCCACCAGGGCTTTGCCGACGGCATCGGTCCGAGCGGCTCCCCAGACGGCGCCCTGCTTGGCGTTGCGCTCGGACAGGGCCGCCTCGTACCAGGGTTCGACGGCGGGATCGTATTGGGCTTCGAGCTTTTCCGTCCAGGCATACTCGGGGTAGAAGGCCACGAGCCATTTCTCGGTGCCGGCGAACCAGAGGTTCGGATAGTCCCGCAGCCAGGACTGGCCGAACAGGTTGATCGTGTCGCCCATGGTGACGATGCGGTGCTTCAAGCCGTCGTCGGGCGCCAGGCCCGGCGGCAGGAAGACACCGACGCCGCCCTGGGGATCGAAGTTCTCGCCCTTGGGCCGCGTCGTGCCGTCGGGTCGCACCGCCAGTTGCTGGTCGTAGCGCAGCAGGGAATCCTCGCGGGACTGGCCCTGGGCCCGGGCCAGCGCATCGTCGCGCGCCTGTTCGAGGCGGCGCGTGGCCTGGCCGAAGGGCTCCGCCAGGAGCCGCGCCCTGTCCTCCACCTGGCCGTGCCAGCGCGCCAGGGACTGGCTGCGGCCGGACTTGTCGCCCATGAGGAAATGGGCCGCGGTCAGGCCGCCTGCCAGCAGGATCAACAGCGCAGCCAGCAGGAGGGTCAGTTTGCGGTCGGGAGAATTCATGTCCGTCAAAGCAATGGGGCGGTCGGGTTTCCCCGCCGCCCCCTTGTGCGGTATGCCGCGATTCTACTAGAAGTGCAGCGGACGCTTGTCCACGGCCAGCGCGGCCTCGTGCATGACTTCCGACAGCGTCGGGTGGGCATGGCAGATGCGGGCGATGTCTTCCGACGCCGCGCCGAATTCCATGGCCACCACGGCTTCCGAAATCAGTTCGGAGGCATTGGCGCCGATCACATGCACGCCCAGCACCCGGTCCGTCTTGGCGCAGGCCAGCATCTTGACGAAGCCCGTGGTGTCGCCCTGCCCCAACGCACGGCCGTTGGCGAGGAAGGGGATCTGGCCGGCGCGGAACTCGACGCCCTCGTTCTTGAGTTGGGTCTCGGTCTTGCCGACCCAGGCGATCTCGGGGTGGGTGTAGATGACGTAGGGAATGGCGTCGTAATTGACGTGGCCCGCCTGGCCGGCGATCAGCTCCGCCACCATGACGCCCTCCTCCATACCCTTGTGGGCGAGCATCGGACCGCGGATGACGTCGCCGACCGCCCAGACGTTTTCCAGATTGGTCTGGCAATGATCGTTGACCTCGATGCGGCCCCGGTCGTCGAGCTTGAGGCCGACGTTGTCGGCGCCCAGGCCCAGGGTGTTGGGCACGCGGCCCACCGAGACGATCAGGCGGTCGCACTCCAGCGTGAAGGCGCCGTCGCCCATTTCGTACTCGACCGTCACGCCCTTCTTGCCGGTCTTGACCGAGTTGATCTTGACGCCCAGGTTGATCTTCAGGCCCTGCTTCTGGGTGAACACCTTCCAGGCCTCCTTGGCCACCGCGGGATCGGCGCCGCCGAGGAAGTCGGGCAGCGCTTCGATGATGGTGACGTCGGAACCGAGACGCTTCCACACGGAGCCCAGCTCAAGGCCGATGACGCCGGCGCCGATGACGCCGAGGCGCTTGGGCACGGAATCGAAGGACAGGGCGCCGACGTTGTCGCAGATCACCTTGTTGTCGACGGGAATGCCGTCCAGGTGGCGCGGGCTGGAGCCCGTGGCGACGATGACGTGCTTGGCATCGACGACCTCGGTGGCCCCGTCCTTGGCCGCCACGGCGACTTGCCACATCTCGTTCTCGCGGCCGGCGAAGCTGCCGAGGCCGGCCAGCAGCGTGACCTTGTTCTTCTTGAACAGGCCCTTGATGCCGCCGGTGAGCTGGGTGACGATGTTGTCCTTGCGACGGACCATGGTGCCGACATCCATCTTGACGTCGGACACCGAGATGCCGTGCATGACGAAGGCGTGGCTCGCCTCGTCGTACAGCTCGGAGGAGCGCAGCAGGGCCTTGGAGGGAATGCAGCCGACGTTGAGGCAGGTGCCGCCGAGACGGACTTCGCCCTTCGGATCGGCGTAGGACTCGGCTTCCACGCAGGCCGTGGAAAAGCCGAGCTGGGCCGCGCGGATGGCGGCGACGTAGCCGCCGGGGCCGCCGCCGATCACCACCACATCGAATTGCTTGTTAGCCATGGCATGCCTCCTGAAGGGCCGCCCCGAAGGAGGCAGCGCCCCCCGTGGGGGCAGCGAACATAGTGAGCGTGGGGGCCATTATTTGTGCTCCCTTAGACGTCGAGCAGCAGGCGCGCCGGATCTTCCAGCGCTTCCTTCATGGTCACCAGACCGAGCACCGCCTCGCGACCGTCGATGATGCGGTGGTCGTAGGACATGGCGAGGTAGTTGATCGGGCGGATGACGATCTGGCCGTTCTCCACCACCGGGCGGTCCTTGGTGGCGTGGATGCCGAGGATGGCCGACTGGGGCGGGTTGATGATCGGCGTGGACAGCATGGAGCCGAAGACGCCGCCGTTGGAGATGGAGAAGGTGCCGCCGGTCAGCTCTTCCAGGGACAGCTTGCCGTCCTTGGCCTTGGCGCCGAATTCGGCGATCTTCTTCTCGATCTGGGCGAGGCTCATCTGGTCGGCGTCGCGCAGGATCGGCACGACCAGGCCGCGCGGCGAACCGACGGCGATGCCGATGTCGAAGTAGCCGTGATAGACGATGTCGTTGCCATCGACGGAAGCGTTGAGCACCGGGTACTTCTTCAGGGCGGCGACCGCGGCCTTGACGAAGAAGGACATGAAGCCGAGCTTGACGCCGTGCTCCTTCTCGAACTTGTCCTTGTACTTGTTGCGCATCTCCATCACCGGGCCCATGTTCACCTCGTTGAAGGTGGTCAGGATGGCATTGGTGGATTGCGACTGCACCAGGCGCTCGGCGACGCGGGCGCGCAGGCGGCTCATGGGCACGCGCTGCTCGGTGCGTTCGGCGATGATGGCGTCGGCGCTGACCACCTGGGGATCGGGCAGGGACGGACGGGCAGCCGGGGCGGCGACGGGCGCAGCGGCAGCCGCCGGCTTGGCGGCCGGGGCCGAGGTGCCCAGCACGTCGGACTTGGTGACGCGACCGCCGGGGCCGGTGCCCTGGACCACGGCGGCGTCGATGCCCTTCTCGGCCAGGGCCTTGCGGGCGGCCGGGCCGACGCCGGCAGGCGCGGCGGCGGGAGCGGCGGCCTTGACGGCAGGTGCCGCAGCAGCCGGGGCGGCCTTGGCGGCAGCGGGCGCTGCGGACGCCTTGGCTTCCGTGTCGATCTGGGCGATGACTTCGCCCGAGGTCACGGACTCGCCGTTGCCCTTGATGATCTTGACGATGACGCCGGCGTCGGGCGCCGGCAGTTCGAGCACGACCTTGTCGGTCTCGATGTCGATCAGGTTTTCGTCGCGGGCGACGGCCTCGCCCTCCTTTTTATGCCAACTGACGAGGGTCGCTTCGGCGACCGATTCGGAAAGCTGGGGAACTTTGACTTCGATCAGCATGATGTCTCCGTTTATTCTTTGATGCCGAGGGCGGCGTTAACGACTTCCTTCTGCTGCAGGGCGTGCTTGGCGGCGTAGCCGACGGCCGGCGAAGAGGATGCCGGGCGGGATACGACGTCGAGGGTCTGGCCCTTCTTCACCACTTCGCTGACGCGGTGATGGATGGCGTACCAGGCCCCCTGGTTGCGCGGTTCTTCCTGGCACCAGATGAGTTCCTTGAAGTTCGGATAGGCCTTCAACTCTTCCGTCAGGCGGCGGTCGTCGAAGGGGTAGAGCTGCTCGACGCGCAGCAGCGCGACGTTGTCCACCTTCTTCTCGCGGCGCGCGGCCAGCAGGTCGAAATACACCTTGCCGGAGCAGATGACGACGCGCGTCACCTTCTTGGCATCGAGCTTCTCGGTCTCGCCGATGACAGTCTGGAAAGTGCCGTTCGCCAGTTCGTCGAGGGAGCAGGTGGCGTCCTTGTGGCGCAGCAGCGACTTCGGCGTCATGACGACGAGCGGCTTGCGCTGCTTGCGCAGCATCTGCCGGCGCAGCAGGTGGAAGATCTGGGCGGCGTTGGACGGCACCACCACTTCCCAGTTGAACTCGGCCGACAGCTGCATGTAGCGTTCGAGACGGGCCGACGAGTGCTCCGGTCCCTGGCCTTCGTAGCCGTGGGGCAGCAGCAGGACGAGGCCGCAGCCGCGGCCCCACTTGGCCTCGCCGGAGGAAAGGAACTGGTCGATCACCACCTGGGCGCCGTTGGCGAAGTCGCCGAACTGGGCTTCCCAGACCACCATGTCGGTCGGCGCCGCCGTGGCGAAGCCGTATTCGAAGGCCAGCACGGCCTCTTCGGACAGCACCGAGTCGAAGCACTGGAACCAGCCCTGCTTGTCCTGGATATGCTGGAGCGGCCAGAAGGTGCCCTCGTCCCACTTCTCGCGGTTCTGGTCGTGGAAGGCGGCGTGGCGGTGGAAGAAGGTGCCGCGCCCGACGTCCTCGCCGGAAATGCGCACGTTGTAGCCGGCCGCCAGCAGCGTGGCGTAGGCTAGGTTCTCGCCCATGCCCCAGTCCACCGGCAGCTTGGCTTCGCCCATCAGCTTGCGGTCGTCGATGATCTTCTGCACGCGCGAGTGCAACGTGAAGTTGGCCGGAATCGCCGTCAGGCGCTTCGAGAGCCGGCCCAGCTCCGCCACCGACACGGTGGTGTCGCACTTCTCCGTATAGGGGACGTTGATGTAGGGCGTCCAGTCGATGGAGAACTTGCTGCTGTAGTCGCTGATGACCGGATCGATCAGGTGGCGGCCCTCATCGAGGGCGGCACGGTAGTCCTTGATCATCTGGTCGCCGTCGTCGGTGCCGATGACGCCCTGGGCGGCCAGCTTGTCGGCGTAGAGCTTGCGGGTGCCGGGGTGGGCCGCGACCTTCTTGTACATCAGCGGCTGGGTCACCATCGGCTCGTCCTGCTCGTTGTGGCCGAGCTTGCGGAAGCAGACGATGTCCACCACCACGTCCTTCTTGAACTCCTGGCGGAATTCCATCGCCAGCTGGGTGACGAAGGCCACGGCCTCGGGATCGTCGCCATTGACGTGGAAGATCGGCGCCTCGACCATCTTGAAGATGTCGGTGCAGTAGAGGGAGGAGCGGTAGTCGCGCAGGTCGGAGGTGGTGAAGCCGATCTGGTTGTTCACCACGATATGCACCGTGCCGCCCGTGCCATAGCCGCGGGTCTGGGAGAAGTTGAGCATCTCCTGGTTCACGCCCTGGCCGGCGACGGCGGCGTCACCGTGGATCAGCACCGGCAGCGCCTGCTTCTTGCCTTCGGCGCCGCGGCGCACCTGGCGCGCATAGACGGAGCCGGCCACCACCGGGTTCACGATTTCCAGGTGGGACGGGTTGAAGGCCAGGGTCAGGTGCACCGGGCCGCCGGGCGTGCCCACGTCTGACGAGTAGCCCATGTGGTACTTGACGTCGCCGGCGGACAGTTCCTGGGCCTTCTTGCCCTCGAACTCCTGGAACAGCATGGAGGGCTGCTTGCCGAGGGTGTTCACCAGGACGTTGAGGCGGCCCCGGTGGGCCATGCCGATGACCATCTCCTGGACGCCGACGGTGCCGGCGACGCGGATCAGCTGGTCCATGGCGAGGATCAGGGATTCGCCGCCTTCCAGGGAGAAGCGCTTCTGGCCCACGTAGCGGGTGTGCAGATAGCGCTCCAGGGTCTCGGCCGCCGTCAGTTGGCGCAGGAAACGCTTCTTGTCATCGGCGCCGTAGGACGGCGTGGCGCGGGTGGTCTCCAGGCGGGCCTGAATCCAGCGCTTCTGCGTCACGTCGGACAAATACATGTACTCGGCGCCGATGGTGCCGCAGTAGGTCTGCCGGCAGGCTTCGAGGATCTCGCGCAGGGTGGCGGTCTCTGGCACGGCTTCGAAGGAGCCGGTGCGGAAGCTCTGACCCAGGTCGGCCTCGGTGAAGCCGTAGTAGGACGGCTCCAGTTCGGCGACGGTCGGGCGCTCCTGGCGCTTGAGGGGGTCCAGGTTGGCCCAGCGGTTGCCGAGGAAGCGGTAGGCGTTGATGAGCTGCAGCACCTTGACCTGCTTCTCGTTGGGGGCGGCGCTGCGGGCCGGCGCGTGCAGCGTGCCTTCCTTGGCGCGCACGGCGAACGAGTTGATGACCGGCATGTGGGCCACGTCGGGCCCCGTGTAGTTGCCGACGCCGGGCAGGTTGGAGAGCTTGTCGAAGTAGTCGCGCCAGGCCGGATCGACGGCACCCGGATTGGCGAGATAGGCCTCGTACAGCTCCTCGATGTACGGTGTGTTGGCACCGAAGAGGTAGGAGTTGGACAACATTTGTTTCATCATGTCATCACCTTTTCTGATGGGTGAGCGTTAAAAAAAGGGGCGATCAAGCGCCCCCTTCTTCGTTGCCTATTCAGCGCTTGTCCATCGCCGGCACGTCGCGGCGGGCGGCGCCGGTGTAGAGCTGGCGCGGACGGCCGATCTTCTGTTCGGGGTCGGAGATCATCTCCTTCCACTGGGCGATCCAGCCCACCGTGCGGGCCAGGGCGAAGATGCCGGTGAACAGCTGGGTCGGGATGCCGAGGGCCTTCTGGACGATGCCGGAGTAGAAGTCCACGTTGGGGTAGAGCTTCTTCTCGATGAAGTAGTCGTCCTCCAGGGCCACCTTCTCCAGGGCCATGGCCAGCTTGAACAGGCGGTCGTCGTGGAGGCCCAGTTCGTTGAGCACTTCGTGGCAGGTCTCGCGCATCAGCTTGGCGCGCGGGTCGAAGTTCTTGTACACGCGGTGGCCGAAGCCCATCAGCTTGAAGCTGTCGTTCTTGTCCTTGGCGCGCTTGACGTACTCACCGACCTTGGAGACGTCGCCGATCTCCTCCAGCATCTGCAGGCAGGCCTCGTTGGCGCCGCCGTGGGCCGGGCCCCAGAGGCAGGCGATGCCGGCGGCGATGCAGGCGAAGGGGTTGGCGCCGGAGGAACCCGCCAGGCGTACCGTGGAGGTGGAGGCGTTCTGCTCGTGGTCGGCGTGGAGGATGAAGATGCGGTCCAGCGCCTTCACCAGCACCGGGTTCGGCTCGTAGGTCTCGCAGGGCGTGCCGAACATCATGTGCATGAAGTTGGCCGTGTAGGAGAGATCGTTGCGCGGGTACATGAAGGGCTCGCCGCGGCCGTACTTGTAGGCCATGGCGACGATAGTCGGCAGCTTGGCGATAAGGCGATGGGCGGAGACGGCGCGGTGGTACTCGTCGCTGATGTCCATGGCGTCGTGGTAGAAGGCGGACAGGGCGCCGACCACGCCGACCAGTACGGCCATCGGGTGCGCATCGCGGCGGAAGCCCTGGAAGAAGCGGGTCAGCTGCTCATGCACCATCGTGTGGTTCTTGATGACGCTGTGGAAGTCCTGGTTCTGCTTGGCGTTCGGCAGGTCGCCGTTCAGCAGCAGGTAGCAGGTTTCGAGGAAGTCGCACTTCTCGGCCAGCTGCTCGATCGGGTAGCCGCGATACAGCAGCTCGCCCTTGTCGCCGTCGATGTAGGTAATCGAGGACTTGCAGGAAGCCGTCGACATGAAGCCCGGGTCGAAGGTGAAGGCCCCGGTCTTGGCGTACAGGGAACGGATGTCGGCGACATCCGGCCCGATGGTGCCGGTGAATACGGGAAACTCGGCGCTCTTGCCGTCAATGGTCAGCGTTGCCGTGCGTTGCGTCGTCATGTTCAATACCTCATCAATTGAGTCTAATTGCGGCCGACCGTCGCGCCCAAACCGCGCAGCCGTTCGACCAGGCCCTTGATTTCCGGATCGTCCGTCGCCGAACGCCCGCTCACCAGCTCCCACAAATCGTGGTCTTCCATTTCGAGCAACCGCTCCAGGGTGGCCGCGGTCGCATCGTCCAACTCGTCCCCCACCTGCGCCCAGAAGCGCTGGAAGACGATATCCAGTTCCAGCAGCGCCCGCCGGCAGTGCCAGCGAAGTCTTTCCCGACGGATGCGCTGCTGTTCGTTCATACCCCCACCTCTCCACCGCTGCATGCAGCTGCGCCCCGTGACATACGAGCGCAGCGAGCTTGCAGGCTCCCCCGCCCCGGGGCGGGGGCCGGGGGGCGGGGGGCCATGGTGCCTTGGTCCGGGGCCGTCACACGGCCCTCCGGACCATCATTTCCTTGATCTTGCCGATGGCCTTGGTGGGATTGAGTCCCTTCGGGCAAACATCGACGCAGTTCATGATGGTGTGGCAGCGGAACAGGCGGTACGGATCGTCCAGGTTGTCGAGGCGCTCGCTCGTTGCCTGGTCGCGCGTGTCGGCGATGAAGCGATAGGCGGCCAGCAGGCCGGCCGGGCCGACGAACTTGTCCGGGTTCCACCAGAACGACGGGCAAGAGGTCGAGCAGCAGGCGCACAGGATGCACTCGTAGAGGCCGTTGAGCTCCTCCCGGTCCTCCGGCGTCTGCAGACGCTCGCGCTCCGGCGGCGGGTCGTTGTTGATCAGGTAGGGCGTGACCGAGTGGTACTGCTTGAAGAACTGGGTCATGTCCACGATCAAGTCGCGGATGACCGGCAGGCCCGGCAGCGGACGCAGCACGATGGGCTTGCCCTCCGGGAAAGAGTTCAGGTCCGTCAGGCAGGCCAGGCCATTCTTGCCGTTGATGTTGAGGGCATCGGAACCGCAGACGCCTTCGCGGCAGGAGCGGCGGAAGGAGATGGAATCGTCCTTCGCCTTGAGCTTGACCAGCGCGTCGAGCAGCTTGCGGTCGGTGGAATCGACTTCGACCGCGATGTCCTGCATGTAGGGCTTGGCGTCCTTGTCCGGATCGTAGCGGTAGATCTTGAATTGAAGGTTGCGAGTGGTCATCTTTCGGCCTCGATCAGTAGGCACGCGTTTTCAACGCGATGGTTTCCACGGAAAGCGGCGTGAGCTTGACGGACTTGTATTCGAGCTTGTTGCTGCCCGTGTACCAGAGCGTGTGCTTGAGCCAGTTCTTGTCGTCGCGGCCGTTCGGATTTTCCTTCGTGTCCGGCGCATCGTCGCGCACGTGGGCGCCGCGGGATTCCTTGCGCGCCTCGGCGGAGATCATGGTGGCGACGGCGACCTCGATCAGGTTCTCCAGTTCCAGGGCCTCGATGCGGGCGGTGTTGAAGGTCTTGGATTTGTCCTGTATCTCGACGCGGCGTACGTCCTTCTCCACTTCGAGAATCTTCTGCACGCCTTCCTTGAGCTTGTCGTCGAAGCGGAACACACCGCAGTGGTTCTGCATGGTGCGCTGCATGGCCAGCCGCGTCTCGTGGGCGCTGGCGCCGTCCTTCTGGTTCTCCAGGCGGTCGAGGCGCGCCAGGGTGCGGTCGATGGACTCCTGATGCAGTTCCTTGTGGGCCTTGGGAGACTTCCTGAGCTCCTCGACGGCCGTCTCGCCGGCCGACTTGCCGAACACCAGCAGGTCGAGCAGGGAGTTGGTGCCGAGGCGGTTGGCACCGTGCACCGAGGCGCAGGCGCACTCGCCGGCGGCATAGAAGCCGGGGACGATGGCGCTCATGCTGTTGCCCTGGGGCACCACCACCTGGCCGTGGTAGTTGGTCGGAATGCCGCCCATCTGGTAGTGGCAGGTCGGCACCACCGGGATCGGCTCCTTGAGGGCATCGACGCCGGCGAACTGCACGGCGATCTCATGGATACCGGGCAGACGCTTCATGATGGTCTCGGGCGGCAGGTGGGTGATGTCGAGCAGCACGAAATCCTTGTTGGGGCCGCAGCCGCGGCCTTCGTTGATCTCGGTGACCATGGCGCGGGAGACCACGTCGCGGGAGGCCAGGTCCTTGGCGTTGGGCGCGTAGCGCTCCATGAAGCGTTCGCCGTTGCTGTTGCGCAGGATGCCGCCCTCGCCGCGCACGCCCTCGGTGATGAGCACGCCGGCACCGGCGACGCCGGTCGGGTGGAACTGCCAGAACTCCATGTCTTCCAGCGGGATGCCGGCGCGGGCCGCCATGCCGAGGCCGTCGCCGGTGTTGATGAAGGCGTTGGTCGAGCTGTAGAAGATGCGGCCGGCACCGCCGGTGGCGAAGATGGTGGCCTTGGCGTGGAAGACGACGACCTCGCCGGTCTCCATGTCCATGGCCGTGACGCCGAGCACTTCGCCTTCGGCGTCGCGGACCAGGTCCAGGGCCTGCCACTCGACGAAGAACTGGGTGTTGGCCTTGACGTTGCGCTGGTACATGGCGTGCAGCATGGCGTGGCCGGTGCGGTCGGCGGCGGCGCAGGAGCGGCGCACGGGCTTCTCGCCGAAGTTCGACATGTGGCCGCCGAAGGGACGCTGGTAGATCTTGCCGGCGTCGGTGCGGTCGAAGGGCATGCCGTAGTGTTCGAGCTCGACGACGACTTCGTTGGCCTTGCGGCACATGAATTCGATGGCGTCCTGGTCGCCGAGCCAGTCGGAACCCTTGACGGTGTCGTACATGTGCCAGTGCCAGTGATCCTCCTCGGAGTTGCCCAGGGACGCGGCGACGCCGCCCTGGGCGGCCACCGTGTGGGAGCGGGTCGGGAAGACCTTGGAGAGGACGGCGGTCTTGAGGCCGGCCTCGGAGAGCTGGATGGCGGCGCGCAGGCCGGCGCCGCCGGCGCCGACGATCACCGCGTCGAATTTGCGGACGGTGTATTTCACTTTCAGAGCCTCCAGATGATCTGGGTGGCCCAGCCGGCGTTGCCGACCAGGACGAGAAGGGTCGCCACATGCAGCACCAGGCGCACCGCGGCGGACTTGACGTAGTCCATCCAGATGTCGCGCACGCCGACCCAGGCGTGGTAGCAGAGGCTGATGATGAAGACGAAGGTGGCGAAGCGGATGAAGCCGTGGGACATCAGGGCGCGCCAACCGTCATAGCCGCTGGCCATGGGCACGGCCACCAGCATCAGCAGCGTGTAGAGCGCCATCACCACGGCGGTGACGCGTTGCGCCAGCCAGTCCTTGAGCCCGTAATGGGCACCGACGACGATGCGGTTCATATCAATACACTCCGAAAAGTTTGCCGCCGAGGACCACGGTCAGCGCCAGGCTGACGGCGAGTACGGCCTTGGCCGAGGCGCGGGCGGCCTGCTTCTCGACGCCGACATGGATGTCGATCAGCAGGATGCGGATGCCCATGCAGAAGTGGTGCAGGAAGGCCCACAGCAGACCGAAGAGGATCAGCTTGACGAGGGGGTTGCCCGTCACGGCCTTCAGGGTCTCGAAGCTCTCGGCCGAACCGAGGGACAACTGGAGCAGCCAGATCAGGAGCGGCAGCATCAGGAAGAGACCGGCGCCGCTGATGCGGTGCAAAATCGAGGCGAAGCCCGGCAGGGGCAACCTGATTTCCGCCAGATTCAGGAATTTGGGGCGCTGCTTGCGTAGTTCACTCATATGCTCTAGCTCCACTTTTGTTGCAACACACAAGGGGCATACATAAGCCCCACTATGCGCCGGAAAAGTTTTGATTATAAACTGCTCGATCTGCCTTTCGGCCTATCTCCTCACCCCAGCTCGTTGTAATAGCAATGTTCCGCCGTCGAATAGAGGCCGCGCCGCCACTCCACGGGCTTGTCCCCATAGGTATAGCTGACCCGTTCCACCGACAGCAGCGGGCTGCCTTCCGGCACCCGCAGCAATTCCGCATTGGCGCGATCCGCCGCCACGGCGCGGATGCGCTCCTCGGCGCGGATCATGCGCACGCCGAAGCGCGTTTCGAAAAGACTGTAGACCGATCCCTGGTAATCCTTGAGCACATCCAGACCAAGGCCGGCAAAGGTCTCGCCCGGCAGGTAGATTTCGTCCACCACCACGGGCTTGCCGGAGAATTCCAGCAGGCGGCGCACGATGATGATGGGGTCGCCCAGCTTGAGGCCCAGGATGCGCGAAGCCTCCTGGCCCGCCTTGGCGCGCCAGCATTCGAGAGGGATGCTGTTGGACTGTTCGATGCCGCCGGCGAGGGGAATCAGGCGCAGGAAACGGAAGAAGGCGCGGGGGTCGCTGTGCGTCGCAACAAAAGTCCCCTTGCCCTGGCGGCGCACCAGCAGGTTCTCCGCCGCCATCTCGTCGATGGCCTTGCGCACGGTGCCCTGGCTGACGCCGAAGCGGGCGGCCAGTTCCGTCTCGCTCGGAATGGCCTCGCCGGGACGCCACTCGCCGGCCTCAAGGGCTTGCAGGATCAGGCCCTTGATCTGCCGGTAGAGGGGGCTGAAGGTCGGGGACTCGTTCGCCATGGACGAATTCAATCATAAAAATTTCCGAACGTCCATACATCATCATATGTCTTATATAAGATGTAAGATAGCTATTGACACGCTGCAAAAAAAGAGACTAACATCGCCCGTCGATTCAGCCGGCCGTGGCAAGGCGGCAACCCAGGCCCCGCAAGGCCTTCCTGCCCTACCACGGCGACATATTCCGTTCGCAACCTAACTTCATCAAGGAGTCCTTCGATGGCCAAAGCCCCCGTTCGTGTCGCCGTGACCGGCGCCGCCGGTCAGATCGGTTACGCCCTGTTGTTCCGCATCGCCAGCGGCGAAATGCTCGGCAAGGATCAGCCCGTCATCCTGCAAATGCTGGAACTGCCCATGGACAAGGCCCAGCAGGCCCTCAAGGGCGTCATGATGGAACTGGAAGACTGCGCCTTCCCGCTGCTCGCCGACATGATCGGCACCGCCGATCCCAAGGTGGCCTTCAAGGACGCCCAGCAGGCCCTGCTCGTCGGCGCCAAGCCGCGCGGCCCCGGCATGGAGCGCAAGGATCTGCTGCTCGAAAACGCCAAGATTTTCCAGGAGCAGGGCAAGGCCATCGATGAAGTCGCCTCCCGCGACCTCAAGCTCATCGTCGTCGGCAACCCGGCCAACACCAACGCGCTGATCACCATGAACACCGCGAAGAGCCTGCCGAAGACCGCCTTCACCTCGATGATGCGCCTGGACCACAACCGCGCCATCTCCCAGCTGGCCGCCCGCACCAAGGCCACCGTCACCGACGTCAAGAACATGGTCGTCTGGGGCAACCACTCGCCGACGATGTATCCGGACATCCGCTTCTGCACCGTCGGCGGCAAGGCCGCCCCGGCCCTCGTCAATGACGAAGCCTGGTACAAGAACGAGTACATCCCGAAGGTCGGCAAGCGCGGCGCCGCCATCATCGAAGCGCGCGGCCTCTCCTCCGCCGCCTCCGCCGCCAACGCCGCCATCGACCACATGCGCGACTGGAACGCCGGCACCAACGGCGAGTGGGTCACCATGGGCGTCATCTCCGACGGCTCCTACGGCATTCCCGAAGGCATGATCTACGGCATGCCCTGCACCTGCGCCAACGGCAAGTGGGAAATCGTCAAGGGTCTCGAAATCGACGCCTTCTCCCGCGAGAAGATGGACTTCACGCTCAAGGAACTCACCGAAGAGCGCGACGGCGTAAAGCACCTGTTCTGATGCCTCCATCCTACGGATGAAGGCACAGAACACATGCAATCGGGCCCGCCCCCTCCCGCCTCCCCCACACGGGGGCGGTGACTGGCTTGCTCGCTTCGCTCGAATTCACTGAGCAAATGTCTGCGCCGCTCCATCCCGACGATGTGCTGTACCAAGGTGCGGGGAAGCCCTTCCCCGCACTTTCCGCCTGCGAGCATTACGCCGGCAATGAGAAGCTGATCCGCAAGGCGCTCTCTCTCCAGGCCGAACTCGGCCCCATTTTCGACATCACCGGCGACTGCGAGGACGGCGCCCCGGCCGGGCGCGAACGCGAACACGCCGAGATGATCGCCGCCATCGTCATGGGCGGCGACAACCGCCACGGCCGCCTCGGCGCCCGCATCCACGACCTCACCCACCCCGCCTGGCGCGAGGAGCTCGACATCCTCGTCGGCAAGGCCGGCAGCCGTCTCGCCTATCTCGTGCTGCCCAAGCCCGAGCGGGCCGACGACGTGCTGGAGCAGATCGAAGCCCTCGACGACGCCCGCCGCCGCCACGGCATCGAACGCGAGATCCCGGTGCACGTGCTCATCGAGACGCCCGGCGCCCTGCGCGAAGCCTGGCAGATCGCCGCCCTGCCCCATGTGGAGTCCATCGACTTCGGCCTCATGGATTTCGTCAGCGGCCACCACGGCGCCATTCCCGCCACGGCGATGCGCTCGCCCGGCCAGTTCGAGCATCCGCTGATCGTGCGCGCCAAGTGCGAGATCGCCGCCGCCGCCATCGGCAACAACGTGGTGCCGGCCCACAATGTCACCACCGAGATCAGGGACACCGCCGTGGTGCGCGAGGACGCCCGCCGCGCCCGCCGGGAATTCGGCTACCTGCGCATGTGGAGCATCCATCCGGCCCAGATCGAGCCCATCGTGGAAGCCATGCGCCCCGACTTCGGCGAAGTCGATGAGGCCGCCGCCATCCTGATTTCCGCCCAGGACGCCGCCTGGGGACCGATCCAGTGGGAGGGCAAGCTGCACGACCGCGCCTCCTACCGCTACTACTGGGAACTTCTGCGCCGCGCCCGTGCCACAGGTATGGACCTCCCGGCGGAAGCCCGCACCCGTTTTTTCACCGCAGTCTAGTCAACCCAACCGCGAGGACACACCCATGTTGGAAGCCTACCGTGCCCACGTTGCCGAGCGCGCCGCCCTCGGCATCCCGCCGCTGCCCCTTACCAAGCAGCAAACCCAGGACCTGGTCGGCCTGTTGAAGAACCCGCCCAAGGGCGAGGAAGCCTTCCTGGTCGAACTGCTCACCTACCGCGTGCCGGCCGGCGTGGACGACGCCGCGCAGGTCAAGGCCGAGTTCCTCGCCAAAGTGGCCAAGGGCGAAGAGAAGTGCGCCCTCGTCTCCCGCGAGAAAGCCACCGAGCTGCTGGGCACCATGCTCGGCGGCTACAACGTCAAGCCCCTGATCGACCTGCTCGACGACGCCGCCTGTGGCCCCGTCGCCGCCAAGGGCCTCAAGGGCACGCTGCTGATGTTCGACTTCTTCCACGACGTGGCCGAGAAGGCCAAGGCCGGCAATGCCAACGCCAAGGGCGTCATGCAGTCCTGGGCCGACGCCGAGTGGTTCACCTCGCGCCCCGAAGTGCCGAAGTCCCTGACCGTCACCATCTTCAAGGTGACCGGCGAGACCAACACCGACGACCTCTCCCCGGCGCCCGACGCCTGGAGCCGCCCGGACATCCCGCTGCACGCCCTGGCCATGCTTAAGAACCCGCGCCCCGGCATCGAGGCCGACAAGGCCGGCGAACGCGGCCCCATCAAGCAGCTCGACGCCCTCAAGGCCAAGGGCAACCTGGTCGCCTACGTGGGCGACGTGGTCGGCACCGGTTCCTCCCGCAAGTCCGCCACCAACTCCGTGCTCTGGTTCACCGGCGAAGACATCCCCTTCGTGCCGAACAAGCGCTTCGGCGGCGTCTGCCTGGGCTCCAAGATCGCCCCGATCTTCTACAACACCATGGAAGATGCCGGCGCCCTGCCGATCGAACTCGACGTGGGCCAGATGGACATGGGCGACGTGGTCGAGCTGCAGCCCTATGAAGGCAAGGCCCTGAAGAATGGCAAGGTGATCGCCGAGTTCAAGGTCAAGTCCGACGTCATCTTCGACGAAGTGCGCGCCGGCGGCCGCATCCCCCTGATCATCGGCCGCGGCCTCACCGCCAAGGCCCGCGAAGCCCTGGGCCTGCCGCCCTCCACCCTGTTCCGCGTCCCCGGCGCCCCGGCCGACACGGGCAAGGGCTTCAGCCTGGCCCAGAAGATGGTCGGCCGCGCCTGCGGCCTGCCCGAAGGCAAGGGCATCCGCCCGGGCACCTACTGCGAGCCGAAGATGACCTCGGTCGGCAGCCAGGACACCACCGGCCCCATGACCCGCGACGAGCTCAAGGACCTGGCCTGCCTCGGCTTCTCCGCCGACCTGGTGATGCAGTCCTTCTGCCACACCGCCGCCTATCCTAAGCTGGTGGACGTCAAGACCCACCGCACCCTGCCCTCCTTCATCACGGCGCGCGGCGGCATCTCCCTGCGTCCGGGCGACGGCGTGATCCATAGCTGGCTCAACCGCTTCCTGCTGCCGGACACCGTCGGCACCGGCGGCGACAGCCACACCCGCTTCCCCATCGGCATCTCCTTCCCCGCCGGCTCGGGCCTCGTCGCCTTCGCCGCCGCCACCGGCGTCATGCCGCTGGACATGCCGGAATCCGTGCTGGTGCGCTTCAAGGGCAAGCTGCAGCCTGGCATCACCCTGCGCGACCTCGTGAACGCCATTCCCTACTACGCCATCAAGGCGGGCCTGCTCACCGTCGAGAAGAAGGGTAAGAAGAACATCTTCTCCGGCCGCATCCTCGAAATCGAAGGTCTGCCTGACCTCAAGGTCGAGCAAGCGTTCGAGCTCTCCGACGCTGCCGCCGAGCGTTCCGCCGCCGCCTGCTCCGTCCGCCTGAACAAGGAACCCATCGTCGAGTACCTGCGCTCCAACATCACCCTGATGAAGTGGATGATCGCCGAGGGCTACGAGGACAAGCGCACCCTGGGCCGCCGCATCAAGGCCATGGAAGAGTGGATCGCCAAGGGCACCCTGCTGCAGCCGGACGCCGACGCCGAATACGCCGCCGTGATCGAGATCGATCTGGCCGACGTCAAGGAGCCGCTGATGGCCTGCCCGAACGACCCGGACGACGTCAAGCTGCTGTCCGAAGTCGCCGGCGACAAGATCGACGAGGTCTTCATCGGCTCGTGCATGACCAACATCGGCCACTTCCGCGCCGCCGGCAAGGTGCTCGACGGCAAGAGCGACATCCCGACCCGCCTGTGGATCGCCCCGCCCACCAAGATGGACGCCATGATCCTCAACGAGGAAGGCTACTACTCGGTGCTCGGCAAGTCCGGCGCGCGCATGGAAATGCCCGGCTGCTCCCTGTGCATGGGCAACCAGGCCCAGATCCGCAAGGGCAGCACGGCCGTGTCGACCTCGACGCGCAACTTCCCGAACCGTCTCGGCATCGACACCCGCGTGTATCTGTCGTCGGCCGAACTCGCTGCCGTCTGCGCGCTGATGGGCAAGATCCCCACCGTCGCCGAGTACATGGAGCAGGTCAAGACGCTGGAATCGAAGGCCGCCGACGTCTATCGCTACATGAACTTCGACCAGATCGCCGACTTCAAGGAAATCGCCGATACGGTGACGGTCTGACGCGGCATTTCAGGTAAAGCGCGCCGGACGAACAGTCCGGTGCCCAGACGCCCCGCCCACAAGGCGGGGCGTTTTTCATTCTGCGGCGGCTATAATCTCCGACGCAATATGCCAAGAGCACATCACTCCACCATCGATTCCGGCCGCAGGAGCCTGCCATGAACGCGATTCCCACCATTGCCGCACAGCCCCTGCGGCTCCTGTTGATCCTGGCCGCCCTCGCCTTTGCGGTTCCCCTGTCGGCCGCCGAGTCGCGCAACCTGGCGCCCGGCTTCACCGCCCTGCCGAAGGGGGCCTCCCTGCTGGTGATGCAGCCGGACATCGAACTGTTCTCCATTTCGGCCGGCGGCGTCACGGAACCCAAGGCCGACTGGACCGAGCAGGCCGGCACCCATATCCATGACGCGCTACGCAAGAAATCCGCCGCCCTGGGACTCAAGACCCTGAGCCTGTCGGAGGCCGAGAGCGACGAACTGGCGGAGGTCAATTCCCTGCACGGCGCCGTCGCCCGCTCCATCGCCCTGCACCACATGGTGGGCGGCAACTTCGCCCTGCCGACCAAGGACAACAAGCTCGACTGGTCCCTCGGCGACGCGGTGCGCCCAATCCGCGAAAAGTCGGGCGCCGACTACGCCCTGTTCATCTGGATGCGGGACAGCTATGCCAGTGCCGAACGCAAGGTCACCATGGTGGCCCTGGCCCTGCTCGGCGTCGGCGTCCAGGGCGGCCTGCAGACCGGCTATGCCTCCCTGGTGGACCTGCGCACCGGCCAGGTGATGTGGTTCAACCGGCTCCTGCGCGGAACCGGCGACCTGCGGGAGCCGGATGCCGCCGTCGAGACGGTCGCCACGCTGCTGGACCGCTTCCCCGACGCCCGATGAAGCGGCGCCAAGTCCTCGCGGCTGGCGCAGCCTGCTGCGCCAGCCTGCTGGCCCGCTCCGCCGGCGCCCAGGCGATGCACTACGCCGCGCCCGAGCGCTTCGGCCGTCCCGACATCGCCTCCGACGAAGGGGGCCTCTGGGCCCTCATGGACCGGGAGGAAAAAGGCCTGCGCCGCAGCCCCCTGGTGCTGCGCGACGAGAAGCTGAAGAACTACGTCCAGGACATCGCCTGCCGCCTCGGCAGCGAGCACTGCCCGGACATCCGCGTCTATCTGGTGCGCACGCCCCTGTTCAACGCCAGCATGGCGCCCAACGGCATGATGCAGGTGTGGACCGGGCTGCTGCTGCGCATGGAGAACGAGGCACAGCTGGCCGCCGTCCTCGGCCACGAGATCGGCCATTACCTCCAGCGCCATTCCGTCGAACGCCTGCGCGACATCCGCTCGAAATCCGCCTTCGGACAGGTCCTCAGCCTGTTCGGACTCATCGGCGCGGTCGGCCAGATCGCCGTGGCGGCCAGCGCCTACGCCTACGGACGGGAACACGAGCACGAGGCCGACCGCATCGGTGCCGTCCTCATGCATCGCGCCGGTTACGACGTCGCCGAGGCGGCCAAGGTCTGGAACAACCTGCTGAAGGAAGTCCGCGCCCGGGAAGGCAAGGAGCCCGAGCAGACGGCGCCCCTGTTCGCCTCCCATCCGGCGCCGCCGGAGCGGCGCGACATCCTCGGCCAGATCGCCGCCGCCATGCCCGGCGGCAGCCGCGGCGACGACGCCTATCGCCGCCACGTCGCCGCCCATCTCGACGAATGGCTGCAGGACGAGGTCAAGCGCGGCCAGTACGCCGAAAGCCTGGCACTGATCTCGCGCCAGATCGGCAGCGGCTTCGCGCCGGGCCTGATGAGCTATTACCGGGGCGAGGTCTACCGCCTGCGCGCGGAGCCGGGCGACCAGGACCTGGCCCTCGCCGACTATCGGCTCGCCGCCCAGATGCCCGATCCCCCCGCCGTGGCCTTTCGCGGCATCGGCCTGATCTGCCGCCAGCAGGGGCAGAACGGCGAAGCGGTGCAGGGATTCCGGCGCTACCTGGAACTCGCGCCCGCGGCACCGGACGCCGCCTTCATCCAATCCTATCTTGCGGAACTCGGCTCATGAACAGACTGCTGCCCATCCTCCTCGTCCTCTTCCTCGCCGGCTGCGGCACCGTCCGCAAGATGGAGTCGGGCAGCCACACCATCGGCGAGCGCCTTGCGGTCAGCATCGACGGCAGCTGGAACCATCTCGACTTCCCCGGCATCAAGCCCGCCCAGGTCTGGACCATGGAGGGCATCGCCGTGGACGAACTGCTCATCTATTCCGGCATCAAGGACGGCCAGATGATGCACGCCGAGGGGTCCGCAGGCGGCAAGCAGCAGAACTTCGTCTTCCGCAGCACCATGCAGACCGAAGCCATCGTGGCGATGCTCGAAGGCGTCATGAGCCGGGACAATTCCGTGTTCAAGCTGACCCGCCTGGAACCCTACCGCTTCGGCGGGCGCCAGGGCTTCCGCTTCGAGTACGAACACATCCGCAAGGTGGACAACGTCCAGTTGCTCGGCGTCGGCTTCGGCGCGGTGGATCGCGGCGAACTCTTCGCCCTGATCTACCATGCGCCGCGGCTCACCTTCTTCCCGCGCCACCGGGCCCAGGTCGAGGCCATGGCCAAGGCGGCGGTCATCCGCTAGCTTTCATTCCGACCGGGCTTTCGCCCCACCGCTCGGCGGCGCCATTACTTCCCTGGGGCGGCGCCCCCGTTCAATGCGGCCAACTCCTCGTCCGTAAAGACCCGCGAGCGGGTATGGAAGGCCTTCCCCTCCGGCCCTTCCAGGGAAAAGGTGCCGCCGGTTCCCTCGATCACGTCGATGATGAGCTGGGTGTGCTTCCAGTACTCGTACTGGGCCTTGCCGATGTAGAACGGGCAGCCGCCGATGTCGCCGAGATACACGTCGCCGGCGCCGATGGTCAGCTCGCCGGGCAGATAGCAGTTGGCGGCGCTGTTGTCGCAGCAGCCGCCGGACTGGTGGAAGAACACGAGGCCGTGCTTGCGCTTGAGGACCTCGATGAGTTCGAGGGCGGCCTCGGTGGCGATGACTCTATCAACCATGCCTGCCTCCAATGACAGGAGGCGGTCGCCCGCCCCCGTGGGCCGGATGCCGGAACCGGATCAGAAGAAGCCGAGCTTCTGTTCGGCGTAGCTGACCAGCAGGTTCTTGGTCTGCTGGTAGTGGTCGAGCATGACCTTGTGGGTCTCGCGCCCTATGCCGGACTCCTTGTAGCCGCCGAACGCGGCATGGGCCGGATAGGCGTGGTAGCAGTTGGTCCACACGCGGCCGGCCTTGATGGCGCGCCCCATGCGATAGGCGACGTTGCCGTTGCGGCTCCAGACGCCGGCGCCGAGGCCGTAGAGCGTGTCGTTGGCGATCGCCAGGGCCTCGGCCTCGTCCTTGAAGGTGGTGACGGCGAGCACCGGCCCGAAGATCTCCTCCTGGAAGATGCGCATCTTGTTGTGGCCCTTGAACAGCGTGGGCTGGACGTAGTAGCCACCGGCCAGATCGCCGCCGACGCTGGCCTGGGCGCCGCCGACGAGGACCTGGGCCCCTTCCTGCTTGCCGAGGTCGAGATAGGACAGGATCTTGGTCAGTTGCTCCTTCGAGGCCTGGGCGCCGATCATGGTGTCGGTGTCGAGGGGATTGCCCTGCTTGATGGCCTTGACGCGCGCCAGGCAGCGTTCCATGAACTTGTCGTAGATCGATTCCTGGATGAGGGCCCGCGAGGGGCAGGTGCAGACCTCGCCCTGGTTGAAGGCGAACAGCACCAGGCCTTCGATGGCCTTGTCGAGGAAGCCGTCGTCCTTCTCCATCACGTCGGCGAAGAAGATGTTGGGCGACTTGCCGCCGAGTTCCAGCGTGGCCGGGATCAGGTTGTTGGCGGCCGCCTGGGCGATCACGCGGCCGGTGGAGGTGGAACCGGTGAAGGCGATCTTGGCGATGCGCTTGCTGGTCGCCAGGGGCATGCCGGCTTCGCGGCCATAGCCGTTGACGATGTTCAGCACGCCGGGCGGCAGCAGGTCGGCGATCAGATCGGCCAGGATCAGGATGCTGATGGGCGTCGATTCGGCGGGCTTCAGCACCACGCAGTTGCCGGCCCCCAGGGCGGGAGCGAGCTTCCAGGCGGCCATCAGGATCGGGAAGTTCCAGGGGATGATCTGGCCGACGACGCCGAGGGGCTCGTGGAAGTGGTAGGCGACGGTGTTCTCGTCCAGGTCGCTCAGGGCGCCTTCCTGGGCGCGCACGCACCCGGCGAAATAGCGGAAATGGTCCACCGACAGGGGAATGTCGGCGTTGAGGGTCTCGCGGATCGGCTTGCCGTTGTCCACCGTCTCGGCATAGGCCAGCAGTTCCAGGTTCGCCTCGATGCGGTCGGCGATCCGGAGCAGGATGTTGGCGCGCTCCGCCGGCGCGGTCTTCCCCCATTTGTCGGCGGCGGCATGGGCGGCATCGAGGGCCAGCTCGATGTCGTCGGCGCCGGAACGGGCGACCTTCGTATAGACCTTGCCGTTGATCGGGCTGACGACGTCGAAGTATTCGCCCTTCACCGGCGCCACCCACTTGCCGCCGATGAAGTTGTCGTACTTGGCCTGGTACTGGATTTTCGCGCCAGCGGCGCCGGGTGCTGCATAGATCATGGGATTCTCCTCCTGTAGATTTTTCGGTGTCCCGAAACGCCGGGCCCGACCTCCATTCGCAGGGACCGTGCCATGGGGCGCCACCGCCGCAAGCCATTGAATCGATTGGCGTGACCATCGCCCCAGGCCGGTGCCGCAACCCGACCCGATACGTACCGTTCCGGCGCACTGTCACGAAATGGCACACCTGCCTTTCCGATCCGGCCCCAAGGCTTGCACCGGCCTCCGGCGCCACGTATCGTGGTGGAAAAAACGCGGCCGGCCCATGAGCCGGTCCACCCACACTGGAGGAGAGACATGCTGACCACGCCCACCGGCGCGGCCTTGCGGCAGGCGCGCCACCAACTCGTCGAACGCGGCGAAACGCCGCCGCCGACCCTCGTCGGGCCGGCGGTCGTACGCTCCTGGCGCCGCTGCCTGGATGCCGGCCTGGCGCCCATGGGACGCCTGCCGGACGCCCCCCATCTCGATGGTTCCCAGTTTTCCCGTCTCGCTATCCGCCAGCAGGAATTCCTCGCCCATGCGCGACCGGTAATGGAATACCTGCACGCCCAGACCCGCAACTCGGGCAGCCTGGTCCTGCTCGCCGACGACCGCGGCGTCGTGCTCCAGACCCTTGGCGACGCGGACTTCCTCGGCCGCGCCGAAAGGGTGGCCCTGATGCCGGGCGCTTCCTGGAACGAACGCCATCGCGGCACCAACGCCATCGGCACCGCCCTGGCCGAGGCCGGCCCGGTGGTCGTCCATGGCGCCGAGCACTACCTCGACCGCAACGGCTTCCTGACCTGCGCCGCCGCTCCCGTGGTGTCGCCCGACGGCCGGCTGCTCGGCGTCCTGGACATTTCCGGCGACCAGCGCGGACGCCACCCGCACACCTTCGGCCTGGTGCGCGCCGCCGCCCAGATGATCGAGAACCGCCTCTTCGAGGCCCGCCACGGCGACGCCCTGCGCATCCGCTTCCACCCCCTCGCCGAGGGCATCGGTACCGTCGCCGAAGGCGTGGCCGCGCTTTCCGAGGACGGCTGGATCGTCGGCGCCAACCAGGCGGGCCTGGCGCTGCTCGGACTCGGCCCCGCCGATCTCGGCGCCGCCTCGATAGGACGCATGCTGCAACTGCGGCAGGCGGACCTGGTGGATTGGGGACGCCGGCGCGGCAACGAGCCCATGCCGGTGGTCCACCGCGGCGGCAGCCGCCTGTTCGTGCGCATCGAACTCGGGCATCGCGAACGCCGGATTGCCGTCCCCCATGTCCGGGAAGCGCCGGTGGACGCGCTGATGCAGCTCGACTCCGGCGACGCCCGCCTGCAGGCCGCCATCGAAAAGGCGCGCCGCGTCGTCGGCAAACCGATAGCGCTCCTGCTGCAAGGCGAATCGGGCGCCGGCAAGGAAATATTCGCCCGCTCCTTCCACGAGTCCGGGCCGCGCCGCGGCAAGCCCTTCGTCGCCGTCAACTGCGCCACCCTGCCGGAAAACCTGATCGAGGCCGAATTGTTCGGCTACCTTCCCGGCGCCTTTTCCGGCGCCAGCAAGGAAGGCTCCCGGGGCCGCATCCGCGCCGCCCACGGCGGAACCCTGTTCCTCGACGAAATCGGCGACATGCCCCAGGCGCAACAGGCGCGTCTGCTACGGGTCCTGCAGGAACGGGAAGTGGTGCCGGTTGGCGGCGGCAAGCCGATTGCCGTCGACTTCCTGCTCATCTGCGCCAGCCACCGCAATCTGAAGGCCGAGATGGACGCCGGGCGTTTCCGGGCCGACCTCTATTACCGCATCAACGGACTCACCCTCATGCTGCCGCCCCTGCGCGAGCGCAGCGACTTCGCCGCCCTCACGGCCCGCATGCTGGCGGAAATCGCGCCGGGCAGGCCGATCTCCATCGGCGAGGGACTGGCCGCGGCCCTGGCCGGCTACGGCTGGCCCGGCAACCTGCGGCAGCTTGCCAATGCCCTGCGCACCGCCTGCGCGCTGCTCGACGACGGCGAAACCCTGATCGGCTGGCAGCATCTGCCCGACGATCTGGCCGAGGAACTGCGGGGCCCGCTCCACCGTCCCACCGGGGCAATCGACGCGACAGGAGAGGCCGAGAACCTTCACGCCCTGTCGGAAGCCGCCATGACCCGTGCCATTGCCGCCAGCCGCGGCAACCTGTCGGAGGCGGCCAGACGCCTGGGCATCAGCCGCAACACCCTCTATCGGCGCCTGCGCAAGGCGGGACGGCCAGCGGCCGGGAACTGCGCCTGAAGGCTGCGCATCGGCCCTTGGCGCGTCGGCCATCGGTGCAATTCCCGAAACCGCCCCGATGGCGTAGCATATAACTTACGTATTATTCTGGCAGCCATCCGACCATGAACCTGACCAAATCCCTCGCGGGCAACCGCCTGACCATCCGGCTTGAAGGCCGTTTCGATTTCTCCGTCCACCGGGAATTCCGCGAGGCCGTCAAGGAGGCCGTCGCCAACCCGGCCGTCAAGGAAGTCGTTCTCGATCTGCTCAAGGCCGAGTACATCGACAGCTCCGCCCTCGGCATGCTGCTACTGTCGCGGGAGAACTGCACGGGTGCCGGCAAGAGCATCCGCATCGCCAACCCCCGCGGAACGGTGAAAGAAGTCCTGCACATCGCCAGCTTCGAGAAGCTGTTCACCATCGAGTAAGCTCATCGGCCCGCAGGCCGCCCTTCAGAACTCCTCGCGTACGCGCCAGTAGCGGGGAAATCGCGGCAAGCCGCCCGGCGTGAGCTCCTGGTAGCGATAGGTGACGAGGCTGCCGACAGGCGGCGGCTGGCGCCGTTCGGCGTCGCCGAGTCCTGCGCCGAGGCGGAAACGCCGGCCATCCGGCATCTCCATGCGCAAAGCCCCCGTCAGCCCCCGCAGGCGGCCCCGCCCCGGCTCGTGCCCGACCACCCTGGCTTCCGCATCCCGATAGGGCTTCAGCTTCAGCAGGTCGTCGCTGCGGCCGGTGCGATAGGCCGCCGCGGCCCGATGCAGCATCAGGCCTTCGCCGCCCCCCTTCACCACGGCATCCAGCCGGCGCGCAAGCTCCGCCCGGTCGGCGACGCGGAATTGCTCGACCGCCCGCAGGTTGGGCAGGCGGCTGGCGGCGACGATGCGCTTCATGGCCTCGATGCGCTCGGTGAAGCTGCCCGGCGCGTCCGGCAGCTCGAAGACCATGTACTTCACCTGGCGCCATTCCGCATCCAGCGGCTCGGCCTTGCGCACGATGGCCGAGAGGGCATCGAAGCGGCCGCGCCCCAGCCACAGTTCGCCGTCCAGGGCTTGCGACGGCAGACCGGCGACGAACCATCCGGGCGCCGGCACCGGCCGGCCGCTGCGGAAGCGCAGCTCACGGCCGTCCCAGACGGCGCGCACGCCGTCGTATTTCTCGCTGACCCAGTAGCCGGCAGGATCGATGTCGGCCCTATAGGTCCCGGCCAGGAGCAGGGGCGGCGTCTGCGCCGCGGCGAATAGCGAAAACAGGGAAAGGCAGGCCGCGAGGGCCCAGGCAAGCGGGCGGCGCATCCGGATTCTCCACGGGATAGGGGCGCCGGGGCGGCACCCTTCATTCCGTCGGCATACTACCGGAATGGGCGTCGCTCAGCCCTCGCGCCCCATCTCGATGAGCTCCTGGATCGCCACCGGCGTACCCGGCAGCTCGGCGGCATGGATGGCCGTCAGGCCGTCGGTGCGGGCGATGTCCATGTCGGCGCCGACGGCCAGCAGCAATTCCACCGAACCCGTCTGGCCCGCCAGCACGGCGGTGATGAGCGGTGTGTTGCCGTCGTCGTCCTGGGCGTCGATCTCGCAGCCGGCGGTGACCAGGATGCCGAGGATGCCGACGTGGCCGCCGGCCGCCGCGGCGTGGAGGGGCCGCCGGCCGCGCGGGCCGCGCACCTCCAGGTTGGAGCCGACCTCGGCCATGATCTTGGCGGCGGCGATGCAGCCCAGTTCCGCTGCCACGTAGAGGGGCGGCCCGTGGCGTGCCAGGATGGCCTCGGTGAGCCCCGCATGCACCCAGTCCGTCGCGCCGAAATCCATGTCCGCCATCGCCGCCTCCTAGAAAGCCTCGTCCTCGCGCAGATAGCGCCACTGGCCGAGGGGCAGGTCGCCGAGCCGCACGCGGCCGATGCGCACGCGCTTCAGGCCGACCACGCGCAGGCCCACCAGCTCGCACATGCGGCGGATCTGGCGCTTGCGGCCCTCCTTGAGCTCGAAGCGCAGCTGGTCGTCGTTGGCCCAGGCCACCTTGGCCGGGCGCAGCTTGCGGCCGTCCAGTTCCAGCCCGTGGTTCAGCAGCGCCAGGCTCCGCTCGTCGAGGCGGCCCTCGACGCGGACCAGGTATTCCTTTTCCACGTCCGAGTCGTCGCCGATCAGCTGGCGGGCGATGCGGCCGTCCTGGGTCAGCACCAGCAGGCCGGTGGAATCGATGTCAAGGCGGCCGGCCGGCGCCAGGCCCTTCAGGTGGGCCGGCTGGAAGCGCTGGCCGCGGTCCTTCGCATACTGGGTGTCGCGGCCGACCAGGGTCACCGCCGGCAGGTAGCCGTCCTCGGCCTGGCCGGAGACATAGCCGACGGGCTTGTGCAGCAACATAGTGACAAGACGGGCCTGCTGGGCCCGCGCCTCGGTGGCGAGCTTGATCTCGGCGTCGGGCGCCGCCCGGGTGCCGAGGGTGACGCGCTCGCCGTTCACGAAGACGAGGCCGCGCTCGATGTAGGCGTCGGCCTCGCGGCGGGAACACAGGCCCCGCTCGGCCATCAGCTTGGAGACGCGCACGCCCTGGGGGTCGGCGGGCGGTGCGGCAGGCGGGGAGTCGGCGCGCGCCACGCGGCGGAGGATGCGTTTTTCGGTCATGGCGCATTTTAGCGCCGGCCCGCGCCGAAACCCGCGCTTCGGCCGGCGGCCGGCCGTGGTAACGTGCGCACCTGCGTTTCCGCCATCCGCCCGCCCATGCTCAGCTACCGCCACGCCTACCATGCCGGCAACCACGCCGACGTCCTCAAGCATTTCGTCCTCGTCCAGCTGCTGCGCTACCTGAACCAGAAGGACAAGCCCTACTGGCTCGCCGACAGCCACGCCGGCGCCGGCATCTACGCGCTGGACAAGGGCTACGCCGCGCGCAACGCCGAGCACGCCGACGGCATCGCCCGCCTGTGGGAGGCCAAGAACGCCCCGGCCGCCGTGGCCGACTACCTGGATCTGGTGAAGAGCTTCAGCCCGGACGGCCGGCTGCGCCACTATCCGGGCTCCCCCTACCTGGCCATGCGCCTGCTGCGGGACCAGGACCGCCTGCGCCTGTTCGAGCTGCACGGCACCGACAACAAGCTGCTGCGGGAACACTTCGCCCGCGACTTCCCGGACGATACCAAGCGCGTCGCCATCGGCCAGGCCGACGGTTTCCTCTCCCTCAAGTCCGTGCTGCCGCCGCCGCCCCGGCGCGGCCTGGTCCTCATCGACCCGGCCTACGAGGACAAGCGCGACTACCTGCGCACGGTGATGACCGTGAAGGAAGGCCTCGCCCGCTTCGCCAGCGGCACCTTCGCCGTCTGGTATCCGCAACTGCAGCGCGGCGACGCGCGGGAACTGCCGGAGAAGCTGAAGAAGCTGGCGCCGGAATGGCTCAACGTCACCCTTACCGTTCAGACACCGGCGGCCGACGGCTTCGGCATGCACGGCAGCGGCATGTTCGTTGCCAATCCGCCCTGGACGCTGGCCGGTATCCTGGCGGAAGCCATGCCCTGGCTGCGGGATCGCCTCGCCCTGGACGCCAGCGCCGGCTTCAGGATCGAGACGGACGCCGACGGCCGGACGCCGACCCGCCCCACCCCGGCAAGAAAGCGCTCCTGACCCGGCGGACCCGGTACCCGCCGCCCGCGAAAATCACTGGGCCGCCGTCGGATTCATCGCCGCATCGAAGAAGCGCAGCGTGTTGCGCCCGGCCTTCTTGGCGCCGTACATCGCCAGGTCGGCCTGTTTCAGCAGCTCGTCCATGGAGTGCTGCCGCCCCCTGAACAGGGTGACACCGATGCTCGGCGTGCAGCAATAGACGTGATCGGCCAGCGCAAAGGGCTGATTGAGCATCGCGATGATCTTCTCGCCCACAGTTTCGACCCGACTCCGGGATTCCTCGAAACTGTCGCCCAGGTCCTCCAGCATCAGGACGAACTCGTCGCCGCCGAGGCGGGCCGCGGTATCGCCCTCGCGGACGCAGGTGACCAGCCGCAGCGCCACTTGCTGCAGCAGCAGGTCGCCCATGTCATGACCCAGGGTGTCGTTCAGTGCCTTGAAGTTGTCCAGATCGATGAAGAGCACCCCCCCGTACCGTCTGCTGCGGGCACTGGTCGCCTGCGCATGGCCGAGCCGTTCCAGCAGCAGACGCCGATTGGGCAACTGGGTCAGCGGATCGTAGAAGGCCAGATTCCGGATGTCTTCCTCCGCCATCTTGCGAGCGGTGATGTCGATCTGGGAGCCGATGTAGTGGGAAACCTGACCATCCTCCGATTTCACCGCCGTGATGGTCAGCAGCTTCGGGTATATCTCGCCGTTCTTGCGGCGATCCCAGATTTCCCCTTCCCAACTCCCCGTGTTCCGGATGCTCTCCCACATCGCCGCATAGAAGGCCGCATCATGGCGCCCCGATTTCAGCAGACTCGGCGTCTTGCCGATAATCTCCTCGGCGCTGTAGCCGGTGGCCTTGGTGAAGGCCTTGTTGATCCGCAGGATCACGTTGTCGGCATCGGTGATCATGATGCCTTCCGCCGACTCGAAGGCGGCGGCGGCGACCCGGAGTTCGCTCTCCGCCCGCTTGCGTTCCGAAATGTCGCGCGCAAAGGCGATGAAGCGCGCTTCGCTGCCATCCTGCTGCACCAGCTGAAGCACGATTTCCACAGGGATATCGCGCCCATCCTTGCGTCGGTGCACAGTCTCGAAGGTGTTTGCCGTCAGACGCCCATCCAGCAGTGGCTGCAGCATGTCGCGAAAAACAGGCTCGGTGAACCTCGGCTTGATATCCAGCGGCGTCATCCGCATCAGCTCGTCTTCGCCATAGCCCAGCTGTTCCATGGCGCCGTGATTCGCGTACACGAAGCGAAGGGTATCCGGACGAAAGATGAAAACGCCGTCCTGCGTGTGGTCGAGGCTGTACTTGAACTGCGCCAGCATGGTCTGGCTCTGCCGCAAAGCCGTCTCCATCTGCTTGCGCTCGGAAATATCCACGCCCGTCGCCAGCAGTCCGTCGATCCTGCCCTGAAGGTCGCGCACCGGTGAAATCTGAAAATCGATCGGAATGAGCGCATCGCCCATTCTCACCACGACGTCGTAGCGCTGGAGCCGGCCCTGCTTGGCCGCCTCGATGGCCCGCATCAACTGCAAGCGCACATTTTCGTCGTAGGACCACCAGGGGGTGTCGTAGAAGCGCACGCCGAGCACATCCTCCCGCGTATGCCCGGTCTTCTCCAGGGGGGCCTGATTCACCTCCTTGATGACCCCGTTCAAATCCAGCAGGGCGACATAGGCAAACAGATTGTCCAGGATGGTCCGCAGGTACTGGGTGCTATCCATCAGCACCGCGTGAGCATCCTGGGTCGCCCTCAATTCGATGGCACTGCGCAGGCGATACCGGTGCAAGGACTCGATGGCAAAGGAAATGATGACGCCATCCGTCAGGAACACCATGTTCGACCACAGGCTGGTCTGCAGGACTTCCCAGGAAATGGAGTAATACGGGGGCGTGAATATGCAAGTGGCCAATACCAGGCCGATCGCCGTCGCCAACAATCCAGCCCGAAATCCCCAGCCGATGGCGGCGAGCGTAACGGAAGGAAAGAAGGTCACGTACTGCAGGCCAGCGCTTACCGGAGCAATCGCCAAGCGCACCCACAGGGCAACGCCCATCAGGACGACCGTCAGCACATAACCCAGCGGGCTTCCGTGCCCAATCGAAGGAAGCGAGGCAATACGATCAATCAGTTCCGCTCTTGACCGGCGTGCAAGAGCCATGAGCTTGTCTAGCATAAGCACGGGACGAGGGTTGTGCTTCGACGAAGTCGGTTATTTCGTCGGCCACCATATGCCGTCAAGCTTTCGGAAAACTTACTGGCAAACCGCCCTGTCCAATTGGACTAGAACGACATCTCCCCCTGCGGACGGCAGTTCTGGAATGGAGAAGCGGCGGCCGTACGGGGAAGCCTAAGGCCGCACGGATGCCGCCGCCGGCCGCGGCACCGCCCGTTTCAGGACTGGAGTTCCGCCCGGTCGCGGAAGAACTCCAGCGCCTCGGGATTCGCCAGCGCCTCCATGTTCTTCACCGCCTCGCCGTGGACCACGTTGCGTACCGCCAGCTCGACGATCTTGCCGCTCTTGGTGCGCGGGATGTCCGCCACCTGCAGCACCTTGGCCGGCACGTGGCGCGGCGTGGTGTTGTCCTTGATGGTGTCCTTGATGCGCTTCGCCAGCCCGTCGTCGAGGGTCAGTCCCTCCTTGAGCTTGACGAAGAGGACGACGCGTACGTCTTTCTCCCAATCCTGGCCGACGACGATGGACTCCACCACCTCGGGCAGCTTCTCCACCTGGCGGTAGATTTCCGCCGTGCCGATGCGCACGCCGCCGGGATTGAGGGTGGCGTCGGAACGGCCGTAGATGATGAAGCCGTCGTGCACCGTGCGCTCGGCGAAATCGCCGTGGCACCAGATGCCGGGGAAGCGCTCGAAGTAGGCGGCCCGGTAGCGGGCGCCGTCGGCATCGTTCCAGAAACCGATGGGCATCACCGGGAAGGGACGCGTACACACCAGCTCGCCCTTCGCGCCGACCACCGGGCGGCCAGCCTCGTCCACCACGTCGGTGGCCATGCCGAGGCCGGCGGCCTGGATCTCGCCGCGGTACACCGGGCCGATGGGATTGCCGCCGACGAAGCAGGAGATGATGTCCGTGCCGCCGGAGATGGAGGCGAGCTGGACGTCGCTCTTGATGTGGGCGTAGACGTAGTCGAAGCCTTCCGGCACCAGGGGGCTGCCGGTGGAGAAGATGGCGCGCAGCCTGCGCAGGTCGTGGGTCAGGTTGGGCTTGAATTCGATCTTGGCGATGGCGTCGATGAACTTGGCCGAGGTGCCGAAATGGGTCATGCCCTCGGCCACCGCGTAGTCGAACAGCACGCTGCCGCGGCCGATGAAGGGGCTGCCGTCGTAGAGCATCAGGGTGGCGCCGGAGGCGAGGCCGGTCGCCAGCCAGTTCCACATCATCCAGCCGCAGGTGGTGAAGTAGAACAGCTTGTCGCCGGGCTTCACGTCGCCCTGCAGCTTGTGCTCCTTGATGTGCTGCAACAGGGCGCCGCCGGCGCCGTGCACGATGCACTTGGGCACGCCCGTGGTGCCCGACGAATACATGATGTAGAGCGGGTGGTCGAAGGGCAGCTGCTCGAACTGGATCTCGGTGACGATGCGATTCTCGTCCACATAGGCGCGCAGCATGGTGCCGTTGCGGATCTTCGCCAGGTCGTGGCCTTCGCCGTGCACATAGCGGGCGACCACGGTGCGCTTCACCGAGGGCAGCTTGTCCACGATCTCCGCCACCTTGTCGAGCAGCTCGATGGTCTTGCCGTTGTAGTAGTAGCCGTCCACGGTGAACAGCAGCTTGGGCTCCACCTGGCCGAAACGGTCCAGCACGCCCTGGACGCCGAAGTCCGGCGAGGCTGAGGTGAAGATGGCACCGATGGAGGCCGCCGCCATCATGGTGATGAGGGTTTCCGGCATGTTCGGCATATAGGCGGCCACCACGTCGCCGACCTGGACGCCGTCCTCGCGCATGGAGGCCGCGAGCCGCGCCACGCGGCGGTAGAGGTCGCCGCGGCCCATGCGGCGGATCAGCTTGTCCTCGCCCCAGAAGGTCAGGGCCGTGCCGTCGTCGCGGGAGCGCAGCAGGTTCTGGGCGAAGTTGAGGCGCGCCTCGGGAAACCACTTGGCGCCCGGCATGCGGTCGCCGTCCACCAATACCGTCTTGCCCATCTCGCCGCGCACTTCGCCGAATTCCCACACCGAGACCCAGAACTCCTCGGGATGTTCGACGGACCATTGGTGCAGCCCGGCGTAGGTGTCGAAGCTGCGCTTCCAGCGCATCGCCACCTGCTGCATGAAGGCGGTCAGATTCGACGCGGCGATGCGGTCGGCGGAGGGCTGCCACATCGGGCTGTTGGAAACGGGGTAGCTCATGGCGGAGAGGCTCCAGTGGGAAATCAGGGGGCGACGGCGTCGAGGATGGATTGCGGCAGGGGAACGGACTTGCCCGTGGCCGGATTCATCCAGACCATCTTGGCGGCACCTTCGGCATACAGCACGTCCTCGCCGACCTTGCGCAGTTCGTAGCGGGTTTCCAGGCTGCTGCGGCCGGGCTTGCCGACGAAGAACAGGCGGCACTCGACGGTACCGGGATAGGTCAGCGCCACGAGGAAGGTGCAGCTGGCGTTGACCACCACCACCGCCTCCTCGCGCCGCATGTCGATGGGAAAGCCCATCTGCTCCAGCCACTCGACGCGGGCCTGCTCCATGTAGCGGAAATAGACCGTGTTGTTCACGTGGCCGAGGGCGTCCATGTCGCCCCAGCGGATGGGAATGATGCTGGTCAGCATCAGCTTGCGAAAGTGTTCCACGGGTGACAGTTCCAAAAGTATCAGGCAATTATAATGCGGCGATCCAAGTTGCTGATACCAGGGGAGCCAAGGCATGGAACGCGAAGCGATGGAGTTCGACGTCGTCGTTGTGGGTGGCGGTCCGGCCGGTCTCTCCGCGGCGATCCGCCTCAAGCAGATCGATGCCGGCCTGTCCGTCTGTCTCATCGACAAGGGCTCGGAGATCGGCGCCCACATCCTCTCCGGCGCCGTCATGGACCCGCGCGCCCTGAATGAACTGATCCCCGACTGGAAGGAAAAGGACGCCCCCCTCGACACGCCGGTCACCGAGGACCGCTTCGTCATGCTGTCGGCCACCGGCGGCACCCGTTTCCCCAACTTCCTGCTGCCCGGCTGCTTCGTCAACCACGGCAACTACATCGTCAGCCTGGGCGCCGTCTGCCGCTGGCTCGGCGCCCAGGCGGAAGCCCTCGGCGTCGAGATCTACCCCGGCTTCGCCGGCGCCGAAGTCCTCTACGACGACCAGAATCGCGTCCTCGGCATCGTCACCGGCGACATGGGCGTGGGCCGCGACGGCCAGCCCACCGACGCCTACCAGCCCGGCATGGAACTGCGCGGCAAGTACACCCTGTTCGCCGAAGGCTGCCGCGGCCACCTGGGCAAGCAGCTCGAAGCGAAGTACGAATTGCGCAAGGGCGCCGACCCGCAGGTCTACGGCATCGGCATCAAGGAACTCTGGGAGGTCAAGCCCGAGCAGCACGTCAAGGGCATGGTCATGCACACGGCCGGCTGGCCCCTGGACCCGGACACCTACGGCGGCTCCTTCTGCTACCACTTCGACGACAACCTGGTGTCCATCGGCCTCGTCGTCGGCGCCGGCTACAGCAACCCCTACCTGTCGCCCTTCGAGGAGATGCAGCGCCTCAAGACCCATCCGCAGCTGCGGGCCATGCTCGAAGGCGGCAAGCGCATCGCCTATGGCGCCCGGGCCCTGACGGCCGGCGGCCTGCAAGCCCTGCCCAAGTTGATCTTCCCCGGCGGCGCCCTCATCGGCGACGATGCCGGCTTCCTCGTCGCCTCCCGCATCAAGGGCAGCCACGCCGCCATCAAGACCGGCATGCTGGCCGCCGAAGCCGCCGCCGAGGCCCTGGCCGCTGGCCGCGCCCAGGACGAACTGGTGGCCTATCCGGAGAAGTTCCGCGCCTCCTGGCTCTACGAGGAGCTCCACACGGCCCGCAACTTCAAGCCCCTCATGGCCAAGGGCCTGTACCTCGGCTCCCTGCTGTTCGGCATCGACCAGCAGCTCTTCCGCGGCAAGGCCCCGTGGACCCTGCGCCTCACGGCCGACCACACGAAACTCAGGCGCGCCTCGGAATGCACGCCGATCCAATACCCCAAGCCCGACGGCGTGCTGACCTTCGACCGCCTCTCCTCGGTGTTCCTGTCCAACACCAACCACGAGGAAGAGCAGCCCTGCCACCTGCGCCTCAAGGACGCCGCGGTGCCCATCGCCACCAACCTGGCCCTCTACGACGCCCCCGAGCAGCGCTACTGCCCGGCCGGCGTCTACGAGATCCTTCGCGACGACGACGGCGGCAACCCGCGCCTGCAGATCAACGCCCAGAACTGCGTGCACTGCAAGACCTGCGACATCAAGGACCCGACCCAGAACATCGACTGGGTCACGCCCCAGGGCGGCGAGGGGCCGATCTACCAGCAGATGTAACGGCGCCGTCACGGCGCGGCGCTAGCCTCGCCCCATGCGCCTGCCCGCCCTCGCCCCCCTGCTGGCCGTCCTCGCCCTGCCCACCTGGGCCGCTCGCCCCTTCGTCACCGACGACGCCCGCCTCACCACGGCGGGCAGCTGCCAGCTGGAAAGCTGGGTGCGCGTCTATCCGCAAAGCCGCGAGACTTGGGCCTTGCCCGCCTGCAATCCGGGCGGCAACCTGGAACTCACCGTCGGCGGCGGCTGGGCCCGCTACGACGAGGCGCCGGCTTCCCAGGACCAGGTGCTCCAGCTCAAGACCCTCTTCAAGCCCCTGGAGACCGACGGCTGGGGCTGGGGCCTGGCCGTCGGCACCGTGCGCCACCCGGAGGTGAATCCGGGTCCCAACCTGCTCGGCAACACCTACGCCTATGTGCCGGTGTCGGCCTCCTTCCTCGCCGACCGGGTCGTCGCGCACGCCAACCTGGGTTGGCTGCGGGACAAGGCGACGCGGCGCGACAACGCCACCTGGGGCCTCGGCGGCGAATATGTCCTGGGTTCCCGCATCAGCGCCATCGCCGAAACCTTCGGCGACAACCGCGGCAAGCCCTACTGGCAGACCGGCGCCCGCATCTTCATCGTGCCGGAGCGGGTGCAGATCGACGCCACGGTGGGCCGCCAGTTATCCGCCCCCCGCGGCGGCCAGTGGATTTCCATCGGCCTGCGGCTGACACCCGACCGGCTCTTCTGAGCCTCCCCCCGGGGCGAGCAGCCGGTGACCGACAGTACGGTTCCGGCCACCGGCGCTACCCTTCCAGGACTTGACCATTCCATCTTCCCATCCCCGGCGTATTCCATTACCATCGGCTCACTACTAAAGGCATAACCCCGCCAAGGGCTACCTGGCGCGAAAGCGCGAGGACGCAAAGGTCCGATCTACCGGTGAGCACACCCAGGATCGAGGACCCGCCGGGAACGAACAACGACCATGCGTCCCAGTCCCCGCCCCATGGCTAAGCCAGCACAATCCGGTCCCCATGCCGCCAACCCGGCGGCGAAGACGCGTTTTTCGGCGCGGCTGATCGCCGCCCTGCTCCTCCTCAACCTGCTCGCCATCGCCCTCGGCACCCTGTCCATCCTGGACAGCCGCCGCAAGGCCGTCGCCCATGCCGAGACGACGACGCGCAACCTGGCGACGGTGGTCGAGCAGAACCTCGCCGGCCTCGTCGAGCGCATCGATATCGCCCTGCTGGCCGCCAAGGACGAAGCCGAGAAAGGCTATCTGGCCGGCAAGGGGGATGCCCGGCGCATGAACGAGTTCCTCGCCCGCCAGCGCGAACGCATGCATGGCGTCAACTCGCTGCGCATCTCGGATGCCGCGGGCCGCGTGATCCTCGGCGAGAACGCCTCGCCGGCCATCAACAACTCGGATCGGGACTATTTCATCCGCGCCCGCGACGAGTCCGGCGCGGGACTCGTCGTCTCCAGCCCCCACCTGGGACGCGTCAACAAGACCTGGGTGCTGAACTTCTCCCGCCGCCTGGAGCACCGGGACGGCAGCTTCGCCGGCATCGTCTTCGCCTCCGTGCGCCTGGAGACCATCGCGGCCATGTTCGGGCAGATCGACGTCGGCAGGAACGGCGGCGTCGGCCTGCGCGATGCGGAAATGGGCCTCATCGTGCGGGTGCCGGAACTGGAGGGCATCGGTGCCAGGATCGGCGACAAGAGCGTTTCGCGCACCATCAAGGACTACGTGGCCGAGGGCCGCACCGCCGCCACCTATACCGCCGTCAATCCCCTCGATAGCCGCGAGCGCACCGCCAGCTTCCGGCGCATCGGCGACCTGCCCCTGTACGCCATCGTCACCCTGGCCTCGGAGGAATACCTGGCCGACTGGCGGCGCGAATCCCTGACGACCCTGGTCCTGCTGCTGGCCATCGTCGCTTCGTCCCTGGGCATCGGCCGGGTCCTGCTGCGCACCTGGCGCCATCAGCTGGGGCTCGTGGCCGAGCTTTCCGAGTCCCGCCAAATGTTCCAGACCGTCACCGAGTTCTCCGACGACTGGGTCTATTGGCGTAGCGCCGACCGGCGCCGCTTCCACTACCTGTCTCCCGTCTGCGAAGCCATCACGGGTTACTCGGTCGCCGAGTTCCAGGCCGACCCGGACCTGCTGGACCGGATCGTCCATCCCGAGGACCGGGCCCGCTGGGACGCTCATCTCGAACACCCCGCCGACAGCGCCCATCCCGTCGAGGAATACCGCATCGTCGGCAAGCGCGGCGACGTGCGCTGGATACGCCACATCTGCCGGGAAGTCCTCGCCGACGACGGCGCCCCCCTGGGCCGGCGCGGTTCGAACCAGGACATCACGGCCAGCCGGGGTGCCGAACTGGCCCTGCAGCAGAGCGAACGCCTGCTGCGGGAGGCCCAGGAGATCGGCCGCATCGGCAGCTACGGCTACGACATCCGCAACGACCGCTGGGAAAGCTCAGAAGTACTCGATGAGATCTTCGGCATCGCCGCGGATTACCCGCGCGATCTGGCGGGCTGGCTGCAACTGGTCCATCCCCAGGAACGGGAGTCCATGCAGCGCTACCTCAACGACTGCATGGCCAATCGCAGCCGCTTCAGCCGGGAATACCGCATCGTCCGCGCCGACGGCGTCGAACGCTGGGTGCACGGCATGGGCGAGTTCTCCTACGGGGTCGACGGCGCGCCCCTGCGGCTCGTCGGCGTCATCCAGGACATCAGCGGACGCAAGCGCAGCGAGAACGACCTGCGCGAGCACGACGCGCGCACCCGCGCCCTGCTGGACGCCAGCAGCGAATCGACGATGCTGCTCGACCCGCGGGGCACCATCCTCGCCATCAACGTCGTCGGCGCCCGCCGCTTCGCCCTGACGCCGGAGGCGATGACCGAGCGCAACTTCTTCGATTTCCTGCCGCCGGAACTGGCGGAAAGCCGGCGCCACCTGCTGCAACAAGTGGTCGCCGGCCGCGAGCCGCTGCATGCGCGGGACCAGCGCGGCACCATGCGCTTTGATCTCAGCATGTTCCCGGTCACGAACCGGGAAGGCCAGGTGGACAGCGTCGCCCTCTACGCCAAGGATGTCACCGAGGAGGAACGCAACGAGCGGATCGACGCCCTGTTCCACCGCCTCGACCTGATGCTGCTCAAGTGGCACATGAATCTGGACTCCATCGCCCAGATGTTCTGCGAGGAGATATGCCCCCTCTTCGACCTGGACGCCGCCTGGATCGGCCGCGCCGAGCAGGACGGCAGCATCGCCGCCGTCGCCGCCGCCGGCGAGAACCAGGAGTTCCTCGCCGCCGTCCGGCAGAACTGCCGGCGCTGGCGCGGCGCACCGGACTGCTGCCAGCCGGCGGGCATCGCCCTGCGGGAACGCCACCTGCAGAAGACCGCCGTCGACGCCCCCGAATGCGCCGCCTGCCGCGGCGCCGCCCGCGGTGCCGGCATCGCCGTCTCCCTGATGCTGCCCTTGATGCTGCGCAGCGAATCCTGGGGCGTGCTGGCCCTGTATGCCCGCCAGGGCGACGCCTTCGACCGGGCGGACATCCCGCCGCGCCTGACGGCCGTCGCCGGCCGCCTCGCCGTCTCCCTCGAATCGGCCCTGCAGCAGGAATGGCTGACCCTGCTGGAAACCGCCCTCGCCAGCACCGGCAACGCCGTCTTCATCACCGACGGCGACGGCCGCATCCTCTGGTGCAACCAGGCCTTCAACCGCCTCTCCGGCTACGCCACCGCCGACGTGGTCGGCAAGACGCCCCAGTTGTTCCGCTCGGGCGAGCACGACCCGGCCTTCTACGACGATCTCTGGGCCACGGTCCGTTCCGGCAAGGTCTGGCGCGGCGAGGTCGTCAACCGCCGGCCGGACGGCAGCCGCTACATCATCAACCAGGTCATCACGCCGCTGCAGGACGCCAACGGCAAGGTGAGCCACTACGTCGCCATCATCGAGGACATCAGCGAGCGCAAGGCCAACGAGGCGCGCATCGAGCACATGGCGAACTACGATTCCCTCACCGGCCTGCCCAACCGCAACCTGTTCTTCGACCGCCTCGCCGTCGCCCTGGCCCAGGCGCGCCGCAGCGGACGGCCCGGCGCCCTGCTGTATTTCGACCTGGACCGCTTCAAGCCCGTCAACGACCGCCTCGGCCATGCCGCCGGCGACAAGCTGCTGAAGGCCGTGGCCGACCGCGTGGGGGCCCAGATGCGCGCCAGCGACACCTTCGGCCGCCTGGCCGGCGACGAGTTCGCCGTCATCCTGCCCGACGCCTCCCGCCACGAGGACGCCGCCCACGTCGCCGAAAAAATCCTCGCCGCCGTGGACCGGCCCTTCGACATCGACGGCCAGCAGGTGGAGATCGGCGCCAGCATCGGCATCGCCGTCATTCCCGCCGACGGCGCCAGCGCCGAGGAAGTGCTCAAGGCCGCCGACGAAGCCATGTACCAGGCCAAGGCGGCCGGCCGCAACACCTACCGCAACTATTGCCGGCCCTGAGCCGTCAGTACTCGGCGTCCTCCTGCCACATGCCCGTCTCGAAGCGCACCACCCGGTTGCGGCCGGTGCGCTTGGCCTCGTAGAGGGCCACGTCGGCGAACTTGACCACCTGCCAGAAGGTGTCGGCGTCGGCCGGATACTGGGCGACGCCGATGGAAATGGTCTTCTGCAGCACCGCCGTCGGCAGCGTCACCTTGGTGCCGGCCACCTCGCCGCGGATCTTCTCGGCCACCTGCATGGCGTGGTCGGCGTCGGTGTCGATGAGGATGACGAGGAACTCCTCGCCGCCGTAGCGCACCACCATGTCGGAACTGCGCACGCTGCGGGAGAGGATTTCGGCGAGGGCCTTGAGGACCTTGTCGCCGGCCTCGTGGCCGTAGGTGTCGTTGACCTGCTTGAAGTAGTCGAAGTCCAGCATGAGGATGGAGAACACCCCCTTGCGGCGCTCGACGCCGGCCATCAGGGTCTCGACGTACTCTTCGAGGAAGCGCCGGTTGTAGAGGCCGGTCATGGCGTCGCGCAGGGCGTTCTCGCGCAGGCTGTCCATCAGCCGCTTAGCCTCCAGCACCGGCGCCGTCTCGCGCAGGTACACCGACAGGAAGGGCATCATCATCTGGGCCAGGGGCCCCTCGTCGCGGCCGATCACCATCTGGACGATGCAGCCGGCGGTGCCCGACAGCACGATGGGCTGGCAGATGTGGGTGTCGCCCTCCACCGCCGAACGGAACATGGTGCAGATGCCCGGCAAACCGACGCCGTCCACCGCGTGGCCGGTGCGCTTGGCGCGGCAGGCGTCGGCATCGGTGAGGATCTGGGGATCGCAGTAGTGGCAGGGGGCATCGGCATTGCAGTCCACCACCACGGGCACCATGCGGTTCTTGCTCGCCGCCACCTCGTAGACGGTGAAGCGCTGGAACTCGAACTTCTCGCGCAGGATGCCGGCCAGGCGGCCGTAGATGTCGCTCTTGTAGCGGTCCTCCTCGATGGCCTGCTTGAACTTCGCGGCCTCGACGAGGGCGTCCACCATCTCGGTGGTGGCGGCCAGCTGGTTGCCGCCGCAGCTGCGCTGGTGGCCCATGAGCTCGGCGACGCGGTCCTGGATGGTGCCCACCTCCTTCTCCAGGAAGCCCATCAGCCGGTTCAGGTGGACGGCGATCTCGCCCACCTCGTCCGAGCTGGCGTGGGCGATGCGCCCGCGGAAGTCGCCGGTGGCCGCCGCCGCCGCCACGCCGCGCACCGCCACCGCCGTCTCGGTGACGGGACGGATCACGCGCCGCAGCCAGAGCAGGGAGAGCAGCACCGCCGTCAGCACCGCGAGGCTCACCAGCACCACGGCCGTCACCGCCTGGCCGCGCACCTCGGAGAGGGAGATGTCGATGGTCACCGCGCCGAGCGCGATGCCCGGCGCCACCTGGTGGCACTGGCGGCAGTTGGGATGGCCGTCCTCGGTGGCGATGTAGGGGACGATGCCGCGGAACACCATGTCGCCGTCCCGGTCGGCGAGGGAAAACACGGGGCGCGCCCGCTCCACCACGCGGGCTTCCTCCTCGGTCTTGATCTGCTCCATGGGGAAACCGGCGCCGAACTGCTGGATCACCGCTGGCCCGCGCACGACGTGGATGCCGGCCACGCCGGGCATGTTCTTCAGGCGTTCGAGGAACTCCAGGCGCTTGTCGATGGTGCCGTTGATCATCGCCTCGGTGAGGCCGATCTTCACCGCCTCGGCCACCGAGACGGTGTGGCGCTCCGCCATGTAGAGGGAGAAGCGGCGGAACGACCAGGCCGACAGGGCCGTCACGACGACGATCAGCAGCGTCATGATGGCGGCGAAGAAGACGAGGGTCTTGGTGTTCAGGCGCATGCTTGTCCTTCCCCGGTTGCGGTGCGCGCGGCGTACGGCGCCGCCGTCACGCGATGACCTTGAACTGGCCCACCACCCGGCGCAGCTCGGCGGCGGTGCCCTTGAGGGCGTCGGCGGCCTGCTTGGCGCCCTGGGCGGCGTCCAGGTTGCTCTCGATGAGGCCGGCGATGCGCTCCATGTTGGCGGCCACCTGCTCGGAGGCCACCGCCTGCTCGTGGGCGGCGTCGGCAATGTGGCGCGCCATGCCGGTCACCTCGGCGCTGGAGACGGTGATGCGGTCGAGGCCGGCGACGCTGTCGCGGATCATGCCGGTGCCCTCTTCCACCTCCACCACCGCGTTGTTCATGGCGGCGACGGTGGCGTCGGTGACCTGGCGGATTTCGCCGACGGTGGCGTTGATGTCGGCGGTGGAAGCCGAGGTGCGCTCGGCGAGCTTGCGCACCTCGTCGGCCACCACGGCGAAACCGCGCCCCTGCTCGCCGGCCCGCGCCGCCTCGATGGCGGCGTTCAGGGCCAGCAGGTTGGTCTGGTCGGCGATCTCCTTGATGACCTGGGTGATGCCGCCGATCTTGGCGATGGCCTGATCCAGGTCGGTGATGGTGCGGCTGGAGGACTGGACGGCATCCACCACGCGGCCGGTGGCGGTGCTGCTCTGCTCCATGCTGGCCTGGGCCGCGTGCACCTGGGCCTGGGCCTCCTCGGCGGCGCCGGCCGTCCTGCCCGCCGAGGCCGCCACCTCGCGCACCGACTGGCTGAATTCCTCCGTCGCCGCCGCCACGCTGGCCACCCGGTCGCGCTGCTGCTCGGACTGGTCGGCGACCGAGGCCGTCTGCCATTCCACGCGCATGGTCTGGGACTCGATGGCCTTGGCGGCGTTGCCGATCTCGTCGAGCATCACCTTCAGATGCACCTGCATGGCCGCCAGCTGGGTCAGCACACGACCCGCCTCGTCGCGGCCGGCGATGTCGATGGGATCGGTGAGGTCGCCCTGGGAAATGCGGTCGAAATGGGCGATCACGCGGTTCAGCGGACGCACGATGGAACGCAGCAGGTTCCAGGCCGCCACCGCCACCAGGAGCAGGGCCAGCAGCGTGCCGCCGACGGAGACCAGGCGGATCGTCTCGTAGCGCGCCTGGGCGGCGGCATACTCCTCGCGCGCCGCCGCCTTGAGGGCGTCCTGCACCTCCCGCGCCGCCGCGGCGGCCTTCTGGTAGGCCGGGTCCAGGGTCTGCAGCAGGATTTCGTTGGCCTCGTCGTACTGCCCCGCCAGCAGCTTCTCGCGGGCGGGCGCCAGGCCCTCCTTGACGAAGATGCCGCGGGCCGCGGCGTAGCGCTCCAGCAGCGGCTTGACGGCCGCCCCCACCTCCCGCTGGGCGAGGGCGTCCACCAGGGCCGTGATCTCGTCCCGGTTGCGGATGATGGCGTCGCCATGGACCGTCATCGGATGGTCGTGGCGGCGGGCGAAGGGGTTCGCCGGATTGTGCTGGAGGCCGAGCATGATCTGGCTGCGGTTCTCGCTCATCAGGGCCGTGATGCGGCCGATCATGTCCACCGGTTCCAGGCGCGCCTGATAGGTGCGGTCGAGGGCGTCGTTGGTGGTGGCGATGCCGCCGATACCCACCGCCGCCCCGCCGACGAGCAGCGCCGCCATGAAGGCCATCACCGCCAGCAGGCGGGTGCGGATCGTGATGCGCTGGAGCAGCGGCGGCCGGCTGTCGAGGGCCGCCTTGGTCTGGTTGAGGCGCTGGTAGAGGGCCTCGGCGGCGACGATGGCCTCGCGCGAAGGGGCGGAGCGCACCGACATGTAGCCGACCGTGCGGTCGTGTTCGCGGATCGGCACCACGAAGGCGTCCACCCAGTAGTGGTCGCCGTCCTTGTCCCGGTTCTTGACGATGCCGCGCCAGGGCAGGCCCGCGGCGACGGTGCGCCAGAGGTCGGCAAAGGCCTGGGGCGGCATGTCGGGATGGCGCACGAGATTGTGGTTGGCGCCGACCAGTTCCTCCCGCGTGAAGCCGGAGATGTCGACGAAGGCGTCGTTGGCGTAGGTGATGACGCCCTGGAGATCCGTCCTGGAGACCAGATAGCTGCCAGCCGGGAACGGCTTTTCCCGCTGGGTGACCGGAAGATTGACCTTCAACGCTTTCCCCCCTGAGTTAGCGTCTTCGTGGCGGCAAACGGAAAAGCTCCATCCGGCCACGGATGCCGGGGGAATCTCCTCCTGTTTTGTTCTTCCTGGCGGTTCCTCGGTCATGGAAGGGCACGGTGCTCTGAGTGCCCCTCTGTAGACCGGAACTTTGCGCCTCCGGGCTTTCGCCCGGAGTGGCCCTTTGCAGGCTGCGGGTTCTCCGCAAGTGCCTGGATATTAACCCGAAGCCGGCATTCCTGAGCACGCCGGCATTGCGGAATTTTCGTCAGCCGGCGCTACCCCTTGACGCAGAGCACCTGCTTGAGCGTATGGACCGCCGCCACCAGGTCGCGCTGGTTTTCCATCACGGTGTCGATGTCCTTGTAGGCCGAGGGAATCTCGTCGATGACGCCCCGGTCCTTGCGGCAGATCACGCCTGCGGTCTCCCGCTCCAGGTCCCGCTCCGAAAAGGCCTTGCCGGCCTGGGTGCGGCTCATGCGCCGGCCGGCGCCGTGGGCGCAGGAGTCGAAGCTCTCCGCATTGCCCAGGCCCCGCACGAGGTAGCTCCGGGCCCCCATGCTGCCGGGGATGATGCCCATGTCGCCAGCCCGGGCGCGGATCGCCCCCTTGCGCGTGACCCAGACGTCGGCGCCGTAGTGGTGCTCGCGGGCCACGTAGTTGTGGTGGCAGTTCACCACCTCGCCCGTCACCTGGAAGGGCGGCAGGTGCCGCCGCAGGGCCGCAAGCACCAATTCCACCATGCAGGCGCGGTTCGCCGCCGCGTAATCCTGGGCCCAGTGCACCGCCGCCACGTAGTCGTCGAAATGCTCGGCGCCCTCGCGGAAGTAGGCCAGGTCCCGGTCGGGCAGCTGCAGCTGCTGCCGCTCGGCGTCGCGCCGCGCCAGCTCGATGAAGTACTGGCCGATGGCGTTGCCGATGCCGCGGCTGCCCGAGTGGAGCATGATCCACAGCCGCCCGGCCTCGTCGAGGCAGACCTCGATGAAATGGTTGCCGCCGCCCAGGGTGCCCAGCTGGCGCACCCAGTCGCTGTGCTTGCCGAGGCGCTTCTCGACGCCGGGATGGCGCCCGGTAATGGCGCGCAGGCCCTTGGCGAAGGGCTTCGCCTGGGCAGCGAGGGCGTCGGCCGCCTCGTGCTGGTTGAAGCCCACGGGCACGTCGCGGCCGATCTGGTCGAACACGCGGCGCAGGGACGTCTCGTCGATGTCCTCCGCCCCGAGGGAAAGACGGCAGGCGATCATGCCGCAACCGATGTCCACGCCCACCGCCGCCGGGATGATGGCGTCCCGCGTCGCGATCACCGCGCCGACGGTGGCGCCGATGCCGGTATGGACGTCCGGCATGGCCGCCACGTGGTGATGGACGATGGGCAGCCGGGCGAGGTTGGCGAGCTGCTGGCGAGCCGAGGCCTCGATGTCGGCCGTCCATATCTTCACGGGCACGGGGCCCTGGTCCAGCTCGGTCAATACGGGCATGGGTCTGCTTCGTGGCGGCGTGCGTCCCTCAGCCGCCGCCCTCCGCCTGCCCCGCCTGCCATTGCCGCAGGATCAGCAGGGCGCCGTCGTAGTCGAAGCGGACGATGCGGCGCAGCAGTTCGCCGCCATCCGTCCCCAGGACGGCCCGGATCAGGGCGTCCTCCCGGTTCGCCAGGTCCACCGCCGCCATGTCGCCGTTCTCCAGGCTGGCGGCCAGGTGGGCGAAGACCTCGCCGGCCCGGGCCGGGTCGACGGTGGGAGCGGACTCCCGGTCCCCCGTCGCCAGCACCTGGCGGATAAGGGGCAGCGTGGTCGTCAGCGCCTCGGCCAGGCGTTCCGCCTCCTGGCGCAGGACTTCCATCTCCGCCTCCCGGTGGATCGCCGCCAGCAGGTCTTCCGCCGCCGCCTGCACGGTGCCGACGCGCAGGCTGCCCGCAGCACCCTTCAGGCCGTGGGCGATGCGGCGCAGGCCGTCCCGGTCGCCGGCCGCGGCCTGGCGCCGCAACTCGTCGGCATCGCCCCCGTGGCCGTCCACGAACATGCCCAACAACTGCCGATAGCGCTCCAGCCGACCGCCCACCATGGCGGCGCCCCGCACCGGATCGAGGCCGGGCACGGCGGCAAGCTCGGCGATGGCGGCGGCGGGGGCGGGCATATCCTGGGCGGTGGTGGCGGAAGCGGGCACGGCCGCCGTCCCATCCGTCGCCGCGACCTCCCTTGCCGGCAGCCAGGTCAGCAGGGTGCGGTAGAGCAACTCCGGGTCCACCGGCTTGGAGACGAAATCGTTCATGCCCGCCTCGATGCAGATGCGCCGGTCCTCCTCGAAGACGTTGGCCGTCATGGCCAGGATGGGCAAGCGCTCCCGCCCCGGCAGGGCGCGGATCGCCCGCGTCGCATCGAGGCCGTCCAGCTCCGGCATCTGGATGTCCATCAGCACCAGGTCGTATTCCTTGCGGCCCGCCAGCTCCACCGCTTCGCGGCCGTTCTCGGCCGTCTCCACGACGAGGCCGGGGGCGCGCAGGATTTCCAGCGCCACGTCCCGGTTGATCGGATTGTCCTCCGCCAGCAGCAGCAGGGCGCCCCCGTGGCGGCGGCGCAGTTCGGCCTCGGCGTCGCCGCCGGCCGAGCCGGCGCTTGCCGCCTCCGGCGCCCCGGCGGCCCGCTGCAGACGCGCCGTAAACCAGAACAGGCTGCCCCGGCCGGGTGCGCTCTCGACGCCCACCTCGCCCCCCATCATTTGGGCCAGGCGCCGCGTGATGGCGAGGCCGAGACCGATGCCGCCGAAGCGGCGCGTCGTCGAGGCATCCGCCTGCTCGAAGGCGGCGAACAGCCGCTGCTGGGCTTCGGCGCTGATGCCGATGCCCGTGTCCTGCACCTCGAAGCGCAGCAGCAGATCGTCCCCCTCCTCCACCAGCAGGCGGGCGCGCAGTGCGACGCTGCCCCGCTCGGTGAACTTGACCGCATTGCTGGCGTAGTTGAGCAGGGCCTGACGCAGGCGCATCTGGTCCCCGTGCAGGAAGCGCGGCGCCTCGCCCCGGTCCACCTCCACCTGCAGGCCCTTGGCCGCCGCCTGGGCGCCGATGAGGGAGCGCACCTGGTCGAGGACGCCGTCGAGGGCGAAATCCGCCAGCTCCAGCTGCATGCGCCCGGCCTCGATCTTGGACAGGTCGAGGATGTCGTTGAGGATGGTCAGCAGGTGCTGGGCGGCGCCTTCGACGCGGTTGAGGCGCTCGGCCTGCTCGGCAACGAGACCAGCGCGCCGCATCAGGTGGGTAAGGCCGAGGATGGCGTTCATCGGCGTGCGGATCTCGTGGCTCATGTTGGCGAGGAAGGCGCTCTTCGCCTGGTTGGCCACCTCGGCCTGGCGCCGGGCGACGCTGAGTTCCGCCGTCCGCTCCGCCACCAGTTCCTCCAGGTGCAGGCGGTGCCGGTCCAGTTCCTGGCCGATGCGCTTCTTCTCGGTGATGTCCTCCTTCACCGCGACATAGTGGCTGATGCTGCCGTCGGCCTGGCGGATCGGCGCCACCACGGCGATCTCCACATACTCGCTGCCGTCCTTGCGCCGGTTGTGGAACTCGCCGCGCCAGGACAGGCCCTGGGCCAGGGTCTGCCAGAGGCCCTCGTAGGTAGCCTGCGGCGTCTTGCCGGAATGGAGGATGCGCGGATTCTGCCCGATCACCTCCTCGCGGCCGTAGCCGGTGACGCTCAGGAAGGCATCGTTCACATACTCGATACTGCCCTTCACGTCGGTGATGACGATGCTCGCCGGGCTCTGCTCCACCGCCCGGGAGAGCTTGCGCAGCTGGTCATCGGCGAGCTTGCGCTCGGTGATGTCGTCATAGACCCCGAGCAGACCGAACACCTTTCCGCTGCCGTCGCGCAGCGGCACCTTGGAGGTGCGCAGCCAGATCGTGCGCCCGTCAGGCGTCGTCTGCGGTTCCTCGTAGCCGATGCGGGGCCGGCCGGACTCCAGTACCTGCCGGTCGTCGGCCCGATACAGTTCGGCCTGGTCGCGCCAGCTCAGCTGGAAGTCGTCCTTGCCGACCAGTTCCTCGGGATGGGCCATGCCGGCATCCCGCGCGAAGACGGTGTTGCAGCCGAGGTAGCGCAGGTCCGCATCCTTCCAGAAGATGCGCATGGGGACGTTCTCCAGCACGGAACGGAGCAGATTCCGCGAGTCGCGGAGCGATGCCTCCGCCGCCCGGTACTCGGTGACGTCGCGGTCCACGCCGCGGAAACCGCGCAGTTCGCCGTCCGCGCCGAGGATGGGTACGCCGCTGCTCTGCAGAAGGCGCAGGCTGCCGTCCTTGTGCAGATTGACGTTCTCCTGGTCGCGAAACGCCTCGTGGCGGGCCGCGAAGGCGGCGAGCATCGGCCCGGTGCGCGCCGCCTCGTCCGGCAGCATGAGGTCGAAGACCGTCATGCCCAGCAGCTCGGCCGCCGAATAGCCGAGCACCTGGGCGACGCTCTCGGACGCGTAGAGGTAGCGGCCGGTGGCATCGATCTCCCAGATCCAGTCCGCCGACACCTCGGCGATATCCTTGAAGCGCCGCTCGCTCTCCCGCAGGGCCAGCTCGGCGAGCTTGCGTTCCGTCACGTCCCACACCATCGAGATCATCAGGCCCCGTTCGGGGATGGGGATGTTGCGCGCCGAGACGTAGCGCGTCGCCTCGCCGCGGCGGCTGATCGGCACGTCCTCCCAGCGCATGCGCTCGGGGTCGCCGCTGGCGCAGTCCGCCAGCACCCGCTCCCGCATCCGACGACGGAAGTCCGCGTCCTCGTAGACGACGTCCCAGAAGACGTCCGGATCGGCCAGACGCTCCCGCGTGGTGCCGTAGCAGCGCGGGAAGTTGTCGTTCATGTAGCTGAAGCGGACGGCCGGGTCCACCGAATTGACGGCGATGCCCACCGGCAGGTTGTCCAGCACCGACTTGGTGAAGGCCTCGCTCGCCCGCAGGGCCGCCTCCGCCAGCTTGCGCTCGGTGATGTCCAGCATCAGGCCCTGCAGGTACTGGGGCCGGCCCGCAGCGTCGACGACCACCTCGCCGATATCCTGGTAGTCGCGCCAGGTGCCGTCCTTGGCGCGCAGGCGGTACTCCAGGGCCAGGGCGCCGCCGTCGCGGCGCCAGGCGGCCATGTCGCCGAGGACCCGCTCGCGGTCCTGCGGATGCACGCAGGCCAGCCAGAGGTTCGGATCGCTCAGCCATTCCTCCTGGCTGTAGCCCAGGTCGGCGACGCGCGGGCTGATGTAGAGGGTGGCGCTCTCCTCCGTCAGGGCCGCCCGGTAGATGATGGCCGGCACCTGTTCCGTCAATAGGCGGAAACTGCGCTCGCTGTCCTGCAGGGCCGCCTGGGCCACCTCCGCCCGCCGGCGCGCGGCGACGGCATCCTCCATGAGGTTGAGGGCCGCCAGGCGCGCCTCGTGCTGCTGGCGCAGGGCCGCCTCGTGCTCGCCGCGGCGCAGGCGCTCGCTTTCCAGCAGGGCGGACTCGGCGGCCTTGCGGGCGCCGATGTCGTGGACGATGGAAAAGATGTAGGTATGGTCGCCGATGCGGATCGGCCCGCTGAACGCCTCCACGTCGCCGATGCTGCCGTCGGCGCGGCGGTGGCGGAACTCGAAGCGCTGGCGCTGTTCCGATCGCGCCTGGGCCAAGGCGGCACGCAGCTCCTCCGGACCCAGGGTGTTGATGTCGCCGATGCGCATGGTTCTGAGCTGCTCGCGCGGCCAGCCGTAGTAGGCGGCGGCGGCCGGGTTGGCATCGACGATGGCGCCGTCCCGGTCGGGATCGAGGATCAGCATCACCGACTGGCTGCTCTCGAACAGGCTGCTGTAGCGTTCCTCGCGGACGCGCAGCACTTCCTGGTCGCGCCGGTACCGCAGGCGCTCGGCAACGAAGAGGCCGAGGGCCACGGTGATGAGGGGGTGGATCACCAGCACCGGCAGGCTGATGCGGGTGAGGACGACGCGGGCCGTCTCCCAGGGCATGAGCAGCATCAAGGCCAGCATGACCACATGCACCGCCAGGCCGAGGCCGTAGAGCTGGCGCCAGCCGATGGTCTCGATGGGCGCCGCCAGACGGCGGCGCCAAGCCAGGCCGAGGGCGCCGGACGCCAGGATCACCGCCACCCCGGCGAGGGCGGCGGCGCCGCCGAGGGACCAGCGGTAGGCCGCGGCGATGGCGGCGGCGATCACGGTCGGCAGCGGGCCGAGGAACAGGCCGCAAATGGCCAGCAGGACCGAGCGCGTATCGAAGATGATGCCGGGTATCAGGGTGGCGCTGATCTTCATCAGCAGCACGGCGACGATGCCGGCCACCAGGCCCGCGTACACGCCGGGCCGGGAGAGCCGGCCGATGGAATTGCCGCGCGCGGCGACCAGGTCGATGACCTGGGCCAGGCTCAGCAGCAGGGCCGCGTTCAGCAGCAGGGCGAAACTGAAGTCGAGGAAGCCGGCCGCCGTCATGACCGCGGCTCCGTGACGTCATCCATGCCCGTCAGGTCGTAGGGCGGCGCCCGGCCGAGCTCCCGCGCCAGGGCGTTGACCTGGGCCTTGAGTTCGACCATCGCCAGCTCGCGCCCCACCATGGCGGCATTGAAGCGCTCCAGCTCCTCGTTGTTGCGGCGCAGGACTTCCTCGGCGCGGGCCCGTTCGGAGATGTCGCGGGAAATGCCGAACACGCCGACGATGCGGCCGTCGGCGTCGCGCAGGGGTCCCTTGGTGGCGAGAAAGACGGCGATGCCGTCGGCGGTCTGCAGGGTTTCCGTGAAGGTGGTCGTGCGGCCTTCCGCCATCACCTTGTGGTCGTTGTCCATGACCATGGCCGCATGCTCCGGCGGGAACAGGAAGCTATCGTCGCGCCCCAGCACCTCGATGGCCGTCTTGCCGGTCGCCCGTTCCGCCTCGTGGTTGAAGACCAGGTAGCGGCCCTGCGCATCCTTGGCGAAGATGGCGTCCGTGGAGCCGGCGACGATGGCGTCCAGCAGGCCCAGGGCGCGCAGGCGTTCCGCCTGGGTCTCCCGCTCCCGCCACGCCGCCACCAGGTGTTGGCGCTGCCGATAGACGTGGCTGCCGGCGCCGGCGACGAAGAGGGCCAGCAGGCCGGCGAGGCCGATCCAGACGGTGTCGCGCATGGATTCGGCGTAGACCTCGCTACGATCCAGCTTGGCGATGAGGAACCAGTCGGTGCCGGCGATGGGCTGGCCGACGCCGACAACGGGCTCGCCCCGGTAGTCGACGCCCTCCATGGCCTCGCCGGGAGACGCCGCACGGCTCAGCAGTCTGGCGGCCAGCAGATCCTTCGCCGCCAGCGGCACTTGCAGCCGCAGGGCCGAATCCGGACGGTGGCGCAGGTCGCTGAGGGCCAGCACCTGATCGCCCTCGCGGCGGACCAGCAGCGTTTCGCCGGTGTCGCTGGGCAGGGGCCAGGCCAGGGTGGCCGGGTAGATGGACTTCGCGGGCTCCATGCGCAACACGATGCGGACCGGCAGGGAACCCAACGGAGTGACGAAATCCAGGAATACACGACCGTCGGCATGGCGATAGGGGCCGACCAGGAGTGGGTCGCCGTCGGGCGCCCGGCCCTGGGCCCCCGCCAACCCCGGCACGTCCGGCTCCCGCCCGATGACTCGGCCGCCCTCATCCACCAGCAGCACGTCGCTGTAGCCGTAGTTGCGGGCGAAATCGCGCAGCCGCCCCAGCAGGATACCGAGGGTGGCGGCATCCTTGCTGCGCCGCCAGGTCTCGTAGCGTCCCGCCAGGTAGGCGCTGGTTTGGAGGAACTGGACATCGGCCCAGCGCTCCTCCAGCCACTCGGCGATGCGGCGGGCCTGCAGGTCGGCGATCAGTTGCAGGCGCGTCACTTCCTTTTCCCTCTGGTGGGCGACGTTCTCGGCGATACCCATGGCCGTCAGGGCGAGAATGGCCGAGACCAGCAGACCCAGCGGCAGGAGCAGGGAGTGCGTGCGCACCGGCGGCGGCGCTGCCGTCGCCGGCTCGGCCCCCGCCAGGCGCCGGATCGGCAGGTAAAGCAGGAAGGAGGTGACGGCGACGAAGAACCAACCCTTCAGGGTGCTGACCCGGGACAGTTCCGCCGGCTCCGGGAACAGGAGGGCGACGGCCTTGTCCGAAAGGAGTATCCAGAGGGCGGATAACGCGGCGTAGACGAGGACGATGGTCAGGGCCCGCACGGAGCGGACCGGCTGGCCGTTCACCGCCGGCGGTCTCATGCCGCGCTCCCCGTCTCCGCCGGCGCCTCGATGGGCAGCCAGACGCGGAAGGCGGTGCCCTTGCCCACCTCGCTCCTGACCTCGATGCGGCCCCGGTGCTTCTCTACGATGCTGTAGGAGACCGCGAGGCCGAGGCCGGTGCCCTTGCCGACGGGCTTGGTGGTGAAGAAGGGATCGAAGATCCGCTTCAGGTGGTCCGGCGGGATGCCGCAGCCGGTGTCCTCGACCTCGACCCAGACTTCCCTGCCGGCGGTGCCCGTGCGCACGGTGACGACGCCCCGGGTTTCGATGGCGTGGGCGGCGTTCACCAGCAGGTTCATGAAGACCTGGTTGATCTGGGAGGGCAGGCAGTAGATCTGCGGCAGTTCGCCGTACTCGCGCACGACCGTGGTCTTGTACTTGAGCTCGTTGGCGACGATGTTGAGGGTGCTTTCCAGGCCGGCGTGGAGGTCGGCCCAGCGCCATTCCTCGCCCGAGCCGGCATGGGAGAAATCCTTCAGGTCCTGGACGATCTTGCGCACCCGGTTCACGCCCTCGCGGGTTTCCGAGAGCAGGGTCGCCACGTCCTGGCGCAGGTAGTCGATGTCCAGCTCCCGCCGCAGCGCCTGCACCGCCGCGCGGGCCTCGGCGTCCATGGCCGGTTCGGCCTTCTCGTAGGCGTCGAGCATGGCGAGGAAGTCCCGCAGGTAGTTTTCCAGGGAACCCAGGTTGGAATAGACGTAGCCGACCGGATTGTTGATCTCGTGGGCGACGCCGGCCGCCAGCTGGCCGATGGAAGCCATCTTCTCGGACTGCAGCAGCTGGACGTGGGCGTTCTCCAGCTTGGTGTTGAGGGCCACCAGGTCCCTCATGTTGGCGTCCACCGCCTCCTGGAAGCGCTTGCGCTCGCCGATGTCGTCCACCACCGCCAGCAGGTAGGTGCGCCCGCCTATGCTCATGGCGCTGAGGCGCACGCGCACCCAGAAGAGTTCGCCGTTGCGGCGCCGCGCATGCCACTCGAAATCCTGGGGGTGTCCGGCCCGCGCCGCCGCCACCAGGGCGATGGCGTCGGCCTGGGTGTAGGGCGGCACCCCTGCGCTCAACTGGCCGATGTCGACCCTGTCCAGCTCGTCCTCCGCCAGGCCGTACATGCGCGCCGCGGCGTCGTTGATCTCGACGATGCGTCCGCTGTCGTCGTGCAGGAAGATGGCTTCGCCGATGGCGTCGAAGATGACTTCGAAGCGCTCCGCCGCCGTCCCCAGGGTGCCGCGTCCGAGCATCATGATCTGCCTCCCGCGTCCAGGCGGCCGGCCAGGCGCAGCTGGTGCCGCTGTTCGTAGTGGCGGAAGGCGTCGCGCACCGTCTCCAGCAGTTCCGCGTCGTCCCAGGGCTTGGTGAGGAAGCAGAAGAGTTCGCCGCGATTGACGGCGCTGGTGACGGCCTTGAGGTCCGTGTAGCCGGACAGCATCATGCGCACGGTGTCCGGATGGAGTTCGCGTACCTTGCCGAGGAATTCGCCGCCGCTCATGCCGGGCATGCGGGCATCCGATATGACCACCCCCGCCTCGGTGCCGGCCAGCACTTCCAGGCCGGCCAGGCCGCTTTCCGCCGTCAGTAGCGTGTAGCCCTCGCGGCGGAACAGGCGCCGCAGGGAGGACAGGATGCCCGGCTCGTCGTCCACGATCAGGAGGGTACGGCCCGGCGCGGGGGCGTCGGCCGCGAGGGTCAGCTTGCGGCGCTCCCGCAGCATGCGGCCGAAATCCGCCGCCGGCACGGGACGGCTGAAGTGGAAGCCCTGCATCTCGTCGCAGCCGCGGGAGCGCAGGAAGTTGAGCTGGGCCTCGCTCTCGACGCCCTCGGCGATGGCCGACAGCTTGAGGTTGTGGGCCAGGGAGATGACCGCCAGGGCGATGGCGGCGCTGTTGGGGTCGGTTGCCACGTCCCGCACGAAGGACTGGTCGATCTTCAGGCGGTCGATGGCGAAACGCCGCAGGTGGGACAGGGAGGAGAAGCCGGTGCCGAAATCGTCGATGGAAAGGGTGATGGAAAGTCCCTTGAGCCGCTCGGTGGCGTGGATGAAGGCGTCGGCGTCGGCCATGACGGCGCTCTCGGTGAGCTCCAGTTCCAGGTAGTTCGGCGCCAGCCCGGTCTCGGCGAGGATGGCGCCGGCCATCTGCACCACGTCCTGGGCGGCGAACTGGCGCGCCGAGAGATTGACCGCCACCGTCACCGGCGCCAGGCCCTCGTCCTGCCAGGCCTTGTTCTGGGCGCAGGCGCGGCGCATCACCCATTCGCCGAGGGGAACGATGAGTCCGGACTCCTCGGCCAGGGGGATGAACTCGCCCGGCATGACGAGTCCCTTTTCCGGGTGCTGCCAGCGCACCAGGGCCTCGGCGCCGATGATCTCGCCGGTGCGCAGGTTCACCTGCGGCTGGTAATGGAGCACCAGTTCGTCGCGATCGATGGCGCGGCGCAGGCCGTTCTCCATGTCCAGCCGTTCCAGGGAGCGGGCGTTCATCTCGAAGGCGTAAAACTGGAAGCGGTCGCCGCCGGCCGCCTTGGCACGGTACATGGCGGCAGCGGCGTTCTGCAGCAGGATTTCGCCGTCGGCGCCGTCCCGCGGGTGGATGGCGATGCCGATGCTGCCGGTGAGGAAGAACTCCCGGCCGGCCGCCAGGAAGGGTTCCTCCAGGGTCGCCAGCAGGGGCTTCACCATCGCGGCGACCGCGGCCTCCCCCGCCTCGGCGACGATGACGAATTCGTCGCCCCCCAGCCGCGCCAGGGTGTCCATGCGGCGCACGCGGGCGCCCAGGCGACGGGCCATCTCCTGCAACACCTGGTCGCCGGCGCCGTGGCCGAGGGTGTCGTTGAGGCTCTTGAAGCGGTCCAGGTTCAGCATCAGCACCGCCACTTCCTCCCCTTCGCCGCGGCGGTGGTCGAGCAGGTGGCTGAGGCGGTCCTGCAGCAGGTTGCGGTTCGGCAGGCCCGTCAGGTCGTCGAAGTTGGACTTGCGTTCCAGTTGCTCCAGGTAGCGCTTGCGCTCGCTGATGTCGAGCAGGGTGACGACGGCCCCCGCCGGCCGGCCGTCCAGGAGAATCGGCGTGGAGGAGAACTCCAGGACCAGGGAACTGCCGTCCTTGCGCCAGACCGTGCGCTCCTGGCGCGGGACATCCACGCCGCCGGCGCAGGACACATGCACCGGACAGTCGCCGCAGACATGGACTTCGCCCGCAGCCCGCGGCGGCATGAGGATGTCGTGGGCGGGCCGGCCGGTCAGCTCCTCCCGGCGGAAGCCGAGCATCTGGGCCGCGGCCGGATTGACGAAGTTGATGACGCCATCCCGGTCCACGCCGAAAATGCCCTCTGCCGCCGAGGTCAGGATCAGTTCGCGCTGGCGATTGTGCTCGGCCTCCTCCTGTTCCGCCCGGCTCCGCACCTTGCGGATTTCCTCCAGACGGCGCGCCACTTCCGCTTCCAGCAGGGCGTTCTGGTCGCGCAGCCAGCGGCGCGCGCGGGCCGCCTCGATCTGGGTACGCACCCGCGCCAGCACCACTTCCGGCTGGACCGGCTTGGCGATGTAGTCGGCGGCCCCGGCCCGCAGGCCCTTCGCCACCGCCTCCGCATCGTCCAGGGCAGTCAGGAAGACCACGGGTATTTCCGCCGTCGCCGGACTGGCGCGCAGGTGCGCGAGAACCTCGTAGCCGTCCATCTCCGGCATCATGATGTCGAGCAGCACGAGCTCCGGCGCCGGCTCCTGGGCGGCCAGGCGCAGGGCGGCGGCGCCCGACTTGGCGACGCGGACGCCATAGCCGGCGCCGCCGAGGACCTCGCCGAGGACCGCCAGGTTCTCCGGCATGTCGTCCACCACCAGGACGCCCGGCGTCGCCGGCGATCCGGTCCCGTCCGGCGCGATGTCGTCGGTCGAACTCATGTCCCCTGCCCTGCCTTCTCTGCAGTTGCGGACGGCCCGGCTGCGCCGATCCCGTCCGTGGTTGTATGCCCTTGCGCCAGCACGCGCCGGAAGCCATCGATCAGCGCCGACAACCCGGCCGTCAGGTGCTCGATGCGCGCCTCGATGGTAGGCCTGGCTTCCCCGGCGCGCAATCCCGCCGCCACCGCCTCGGCCGCCGCCATGACGCGATCGGCCCCCAGATTACCGGCCGCCCCCTTGAGGGTATGGGCAAGGCGACCGATCCCGGCCAGGTCGCCGGCGGCAGCCATGGCGCGCAGCCCCTCTACGTCGCCGCCGTGGCTGGCGATGAACAGTTCCAGCAGGTGGAGGTAGCGCTCGGGGCGATTCAGCACCACGGCCATGCCCCGCTCCGCATCCAGTCCGTCGATGGCTTCCAGCCGGCGACGCAGCTCGGCGACGCCGGCGTCCGCCGGCGCCGGCGTTCGGGGGAGGCCCTCCGCTCCGCCCGCCGGCAGCCACTTCAGCAGCACTGCGTAGAGCACTTCCGGATCGACCGGCTTGGGGACGAAATCGTTCATCCCGGCTTCGCTGCAGGCGCGCTTGTCCTCCTCGAAGACGTTGGCGGTCATGGCCAGGATGGGCACGCCGCCGTAACCGGCCAGGCCGCGGATCGCCCGGGTGGCGCCAAGGCCGTCGAGGACCGGCATCTGCACGTCCATGAGGATCAGGTCGTAGCGGCGGCGGCCGGCCATGGCCACGGCTTCGCCGCCGTCCGCCGCCGTATCGACGGCGAGCCCGGCCCCGTGCAGGAGGTCGAGGGCGACTTCACGGTTGATGGGATTGTCCTCGGCCAGCAGCAGTTGCCGGCCGGCGGCGCAGGCCCGCAAGCGGGCCTCGGCGTCCCCGGCCGCCGCGGCAGCGACGGCCGACGGCGCGCCGCCGCCCAGGCTCAGCTGGGCCGTGAACCAGAAGGTGCTGCCCCGGCCCGGCGTGCTCTCGGCGCCGGCCTGGCCGCCCATGAGACCAGCCAGACTGCGCGTGATCGCCAGGCCGAGGCCGGTGCCGCCGTATTTGCGTGTCGTCGAGGCGTCGGCCTGCTCGAAGGCATCGAACAGCCTGTCGAGCCGCTCGGGGGCGACGCCGATGCCGGTGTCGGCCACCTCGAAGCGCACCAGGGCCCGGCCCTCGCCCTGGGCCAACAGCTTCGCCCGCAGGACGACGCTGCCGCGCTCGGTGAACTTGACGGCGTTGGCGGCATAGTTGAGCAGGGCCTGGCGCAGGCGCGTCGCATCGCCGCGCAGGCGGGCGGGCAAGGCGTCGGCGTCGATGGCCACCTCCAGCCCCTTCGCCGCCGCCTGGGCGCCGATGAGGGAACGCACCTGGTCGAGGATGGATTCCAGGGCGAAGTCGGCATCCTCCAGTTCCATGCGTCCCGCCTCGATCTTGGACAGGTCAAGGATGTCGCTGATGATGGACAGCAGATGGCGGGCGGAGGCGTCGATCTTGTCGAGCTTCTCCGTCTGCTCCGGCGTCGGCGCGCCGCGCCGCAGCAGGTGGGTGAGGCCGATGATGGCGTTCATCGGCGTGCGGATCTCGTGGCTCATGTTGGCGAGGAAGGCGCTCTTGGCGCGGCTCGCCACCTCGGCATGCCGGCGCGCTTCCGTCAGCTCGGCGGTGCGGCTCGCCACCAGGTCTTCGAGATGGTGGCGGTGCCGTTCCAGCTCGGCACCGAGGCGCTTCTTCTCGGTGATGTCCTGCAGCGTGCCGCGCAGCATGACGACGCGGCCTTCCCAGATGACGGGACGGCCGATGGTGCGCACCCATTTGCGCGTGCCGGCAGCCCCCACCATCTCCAGTTCCAGGTCGTAGGGCCGGCCCTGGTCCACGGCCGCGCGCACCGCGGCCTCCAGCCTTTCCCTCTGGTCGTCGTGAAAGAAGCTGAAACCAACGGCCAGGCTGGCCGGCGCCGCCGGGTCCACCTCCAGGATGCGCGCCACTTCCTCGGTCCAGTCGCCGGCGCCGGTGGCCGGATCGATGCTCCAGCCGCCGATCTGGGCGATGGCACTCATGTCCCGCAGCAGGACATCCTTCTCGCGCAGGGCGGTTTCGGCCCTGCGGCGCTCGCCCACGTCCCGGTAGGCGCCGTAGAGGTTGCCGTCCGGCAGGCGCACGGCATGCAGTTCCACCGCCAGGACCCTGCCGTCGCGCCGGCGCAGGCGCAGTTCCGCCAGCAGGTGGCCCGAGTCCACCAACTGGCGGAAGAGCGCCCAGGAGACGTCCCTGTCCTCGGCCGGCAGGATTTCGCCGAGTTCGGCCGCCAGCAGGCCGTCCACACTCCAGCCGAGCAGGTCCACCGCCGGCTGGTTGGCATAGAGGAAGCGGCCGTCCGGGTCGCAGACCAGCACCGCGTCGGCGGCGTTGTCCAGCACGAAGCGATAGCGTTCCTCGCTCTCCCGCAGGGCACGGGCCGCCCGTTCCCGCTCGGTGATGTCGCGGTAGATGCCGAAGACGCCGACGATGGCGCCCGCGGCATCCCGCAGCGGCCCGCGCGTGACGAGGACCTCCTGCTCGCCGGCGGCCGTCCTCAGGGTTTCCTGGTAGCTGAGGATGCGCTGCTCGGCCACCACCTGGCGGTCCCGCGCCGCCACCCGCGCGGCGTCCGCCGGGTCCAGGATGTCCGCGTCGGTGAGCCCCACCACCTCGGCCGGCGGCCGGCCGACGATGCGGCCCGCCTCGGGATTGAAGAGCAGATAGCGGCCCTCCATATCCTTGGCGAAGATCGCGTCGGAGGAACTCGTGACGATGGAGTCCAGCAGTTGCAGGGCACGCAGTCTTTCCGCCTGGCCGCGACTTTCCAGCCCCGCCAGCATCAGCTGCTGGCGCTGGCGGAAGACGAAGGCGCCGATGGCGGCGACGAACAGGGCCAGCATCCCGGCGAAGCCGATCCAGACCGCGTTGCGGCTCACCTCGCCATAGACCTCGCTGCGATCCACCTTCGCCAGCAGGAACCAGTCGGTGCCTTTCACCCCATGGACGACGCCGAGGACGGGCGCCCCCACGTAGTCCTCGCCCTCGACGAAGCCGTCGAGCTTGACATCGCCGCGCAGCACGCGGGCGGCCAGTACCTTTTCGGAGGCGACGGGCACGCGCAACCGGGCCGCCGCCTCCGGCTGACGCTGCAGGTTGCTCAGATAGAGCACCTGGTCGCCGTCGCGCCGGAACAGCAGGGTCTCAGCGCTGGCGCTCGGCACCGGCCAGGCCAGCAGCCGCGGATAGACGGCGGCGAGATCGACCCGCAGGACGACGAAGGCGCCGGAGGCGCCGAGGGTGGTGACGAAATCCAGGACCAGCCTGTCCTCGGCGTCGCGATAAGGGCCCACCAGGGTCTGGCGTTCAGCGCTCAATCCCTTGAGGGCCCGCGGCGGATAGGCTTCCGCCGCGGCCGCCGTGCCCGTGACGACCATGCCGTGCTCGTCCAGGACGATGGCCGCCTGGTAACCGTAGTTGCGGCCGAACTCCGCCATGCGCTGCGCCAGCGTGCCCAGGGCCGCCCTGTCCTTGCGCAGGCGCCATGCCGTGTATTGGTCGGCCAGGAAGCGGCTGGTGCGGAGGAAATTGGCATCGCCGCGGCGCTCGTCCAGCCACACGCCGATCTGTTCGGCCTTGAGGCGGGAAATCAGCAACAGGCGGGCGACTTCCTTGTCCCGCTGCTGGGAGACGTTGTTGGCGATGCCCAGGCCGGTGAGGACGACGATGGTCAGGCCCACCAGCAGCACCGGCGTCGTCAGAAAGTCGAAAGCCGTACCGTCCGTGCCGCCGGCCGCGGCGCCCAGCCCGAGGCGGCGCTTCATGAGCAGATAGAGCAGCACGGAGGTGGCGACGACGAACAGGCCGCCCTTGAGGGTGCCGGCGAAGACGATCTGGGCCGGGTCGCTGAACAGCAAGGCGACGATGCGGTCGGACAGGAGTATCCAGAGGGCGGCGAAGGCCGCATAGACCAGGGCAATCGACAGGATGCCCAACCGCCCCCGGTCCAGGGGCACGACGCCGGGGCCCTGCAGGCCGGACCCCTCGTCGGACTCACGCATGAGGCACTCCTCGGTGCATATCCACCTCGACCTCCGTTCTCTCGGGAGCATCTATATTGGCCGCCGTTGCGGCCGGTTTCGATATTAGCACCACTTCCCCGGTCGTCCCGGCTGCCGGGCGGCTTTCCATGCCATGGCGATATGCCGAATGTTTTTCGCGAGAACTCGGCAGTCCGGTGACTGGATGGGATGCGCTACCCGGCTCTTTCTGCTGCGTTCGGAGCGCAGCAGTTCTTGCGTCAAAGAGGGTAGACGGCGCCATGGAGCAACTTTTTCTCGAATCGGCTGTGGTGCGCGCTCGGGCCGGCGGGGTGCCCTCCCCCGCTCCATGTCCCCCGTCGCCGGCCTGCGGCCGGCTCCTCCTTCTTTACTTACGCGGAGCAGGGCACCCCACCAGCCCGAGCAGATACCGCGGTGGGTATTTGGCCGTTCCAAACCACCGCCGTATCCAGCCGAGGATGGCGGGTGTCCGATTTCCGGAAGTCAAGGAGGAGGGCCGGCGCCTTTTCGGCCCGGAGGACATGGAGGAAATCGGACACCCGCCGTCCTTGGCGCGCACCTCAACGCCCTGTTTCATGCGTCGCGGGTGGCGCGCAGCGCAATGGATCACTAACATGAGCACCTGGGAAGCCCAGGACGCGGACGACCGTCCGCCCCCTTCCCCGCCGCCCCGGCACAGGGGCGCACACCCAACCACTACAAGGAGAGCTTTCCATGGCAAGCACCGTCACCCTCCAGGGCAACCCGTTCCGCGTGGACGGCACCCTGCCCGCCCCCGGCGCCCAGGCGCCCGAGTTCAGCCTCACGGCCGGCAACCTGGCCGACGTGGGCCTCCAGGACTACGCCGGCAAGCGCAAGGTCCTCAACATCGTCCCCAGCCTGGACACCCCCACCTGCGCCACCTCGACGCGCAAGTTCAACGAATCCGCCGCCAAGCTGAACAACGCCGTCGTGCTGGTGGTGTCGGCGGACCTGCCCTTCGCCGCCCAGCGCTTCTGCTCCGTCGAAGGCCTGAAGAACGTCGCCCACCTGTCCACCTTCCGCCATCCGGAATTCGCCAAGGCCTGGGGCGTGGCCCTCGCCGAGGGACCGCTGGCGGGACTGACGGCCCGCGCCGTGGTCGTCCTCGACGAGAACAACAAGGTCCTCCATAGCCAACTGGTGCCCGAAATCGCCGACGAGCCGGATTACGCCGCGGCCCTGGCAGCCCTCTGAACAAGCGTCGCCCCAATGGAAAAAGCCGGGCAGTGCCCGGCTTTTTCGTGGACCTTGCGGCGGATCAGCCGAGCATCTCCTCCGGCACCGCCAGGGTGCTGACGCCGCCGTGAATGATTTCCCGCGCCAGCCCTTGCGCCTGCACCAGCAGGTGGTCGCCGTAGAAGCGGGCGGTGGCGATCTTGGCCGGGAAGAAGGGATCGCCGTCGCCGCCGGCCACCTTGGCCTGGGCCGCCAGGGCGGCACGGGCCATCATCCAGCCGCCCGCGACGATGCCCATGAGCCGCAGGAAGGGCACGGCGCCCGCCGCCACGGCACGCACGTCGGTGCCGTATTGGGCGACGAGGTAGTCGCCGGCTGCGGCCAGCGCATCGATGCCCTCACCGAGGGTGGCAGCGAGGGCCTTGAATTCGGCGCCGTCCTGGCGGCCGGTTTCCGCCAGGGTCTGGCGCATGAGATCGATCACCGCCTTGAGCGTGGCGCCGCCTTCGCGGGCGATCTTGCGGCCGATGAGGTCGTTGGCCTGGATGCCGGTGGTGCCTTCGTAGATGGTGGTGATGCGGGCGTCGCGCATGTGCTGGGCGGCGCCGGTCTCCTCGATGAAGCCCATGCCGCCGTGGACCTGCACGCCCAGGTAGGCGACCTCGTTGCTGGTCTCGGTGAGCCAGCCCTTGACCACCGGGATCATCAGGTCCACGAAGGCCTGGTTGCGGCGGCGCTCGGCCTCTTCGCCATGGCGCGTGGCGGCGTCCTGGGCGGCGGCGACCACGTAGGCCAGGGCCCGCATGGCTTCGGTCTGGGACTTCATGAGCATCAGCATGCGGCGGATGTCCGGGTGGTGCACGATGGCGACCGGCACGGGCGAGCCCTCGATGGCGCGGCTCTGGATGCGCTCGCGGGCGTAGCCCAGGGCCTTCTGGTAGGCCCGCTCCGATAGCGCCAGGCCTTCGAGGCCGACGGCGTAGCGGGCGGCGTTCATCATGATGAACATGGTCTTCAGGCCCTCGTTGGGCTTGCCCACCAGGGTGCCGACGGCGCCGCCGTTGTCGCCGAAGGCCATGACGCAGGTCGGGCTGGCGTGGATGCCCAGCTTGTGCTCGATGGAGACGCAGTAGGCGTCGTTGCGGTCGCCCAGGCTGCCGTCGGCGTTGACGATGTACTTGGGCACGACGAAGAGGGAAATGCCCTTCACGCCCTCGGGCGCGTCCGGCAGGCGCGCGAGGACCAGGTGGATGATGTTGTCCACCATGTCGTGCTCGCCGTAGGTGATGAAGATCTTCTGGCCGAAGATCTTGTAGGTGCCGTCGGCCTGGGGTTCGGCGCGGCTGCGAATCGCCGCCAGATCGGAACCGGCCTGGGGCTCGGTGAGGTTCATGGTGCCGGTCCATTCGCCCGAGACCATCTTCGGCAGGTACATCCGCTTCTGCTCGGCGGAGCCGGCGATCTCCAGGGCCTCGATGGCGCCGTTGGTCAGCATCGGGCAGAGGGAGAAGGCCATATTGGCGGACTTCCACATCTCGCGCACGGGGGCGGAAACCAGTTGCGGCAGGCCCTGGCCGCCGAACTCGGGGTCGCAGCCCAGGGCCGTCCAGCCGCTCTCGGCGAACTGGGTGTAGGCGGCCTTGAAGCCGGCCGGCATGGCGACCTGCCTGTCGTGCCAGCGGGCGCCTTCCCGGTCGCCGCTGAAGTTGAGGGGCGCCAACACCTCGCCGGCAAACCTGCCGGCTTCGTCGAGAATGGCCTCGACGAGGTCGGGCGTCACTTCCTCGCAGCCGGGCAGCCGGCCGACCTGGTCGAGGCCGGCCAGTTCATTGACGACGAACAGCATGTCCTTGACGGGGGCGATGTAGTGGCTCATGGGTTTCTCACTCCTATTTCTTGTAGAGGTAGCGCCGGTCGTCGAAGCTGCCGACCCAGTGCGGGAAATAAACCACCATCAGGGTGATGGCCGCGCCGTTCAACCAGGCCTCCGCGAAGCCGAGCAGCGCGTAGTAGGGGAAGTAGTCCTCGAACAGCAGCTCCGCCGGATAGACGCCGGCCAGCCACAGCAGCAGGGTCGACAGGAGGCCCGTGGACACCACGGCGATGGCGGCGCCGAAGAAGGCGGCGCAGAAGATGTACACGAAGAAGTTGGGCGGCAGGTAGCGTTCGACGATGCGCAGCAGCGCGTCGGCGGCGAAGCAGGGGAACACCGCCGTCACCAGCACGTTGAGCGCGTAGGCTTCCCAGCCGGCGGCGCCGTTGAAGGTGATGGCCGCCATGACGGCGGCCAGCCCGACGATGGCAAGCTGGCGGCCGAACATCAGCGTGAAGGCGGTGGCGCCGAGCAGGTGCAGGTTGAGCCCCGGCTTGGCGCCGGCCTTCATGCTCCAGAACAGCATCAGCACGACGATGGTGCCGAGCCAGACGTTGAGCTGGCCCGAATCCGCCAGCCGCCGCCAGGGCGCGGTGCGCAGGCACCAGGCCAGCACCAGCGCCAGGGGCACGAAGGCCCCGAAGGCCCAGACCTCGGAGAAGAGTCCTTCGGGGAAGTTCATGCCACCGGGCCTTACAGCGCCGTCGTCAGTTCCGGCACGAGCTGGAACAGGTCGCCGACGAGGCCGTAGTCCGCCACCTGGAAGATGGGCGCATCCGGGTCCTTGTTGATGGCGACGATCACCTTGGAGTCCTTCATGCCGGCCAGGTGCTGGATGGCGCCCGAGATACCGATGGCGAGGTAGAGCTGGGGCGCGACGATCTTTCCGGTCTGGCCCACCTGGTAGTCGTTGGGCACGAAGCCCGCATCCACCGCGGCGCGGGAGGCGCCCAGCGCCGCACCCAGCTTGTCGGCCAGGGGCTCCAGCAGGGAATGGTAGTTCTCGCCGGAGCCGAGGCCGCGTCCGCCGGAGACGATGATCTTGGCGGCGCCCAGTTCGGGACGGGCCGACTTGGTCAGCTCTCGGCCCACCAGCTTGGCGACGGCCAGGTCGGGGCCGGCGGCGATGCTTTCCACCGCTGCGGAACCGCCCTGCCCGGCCGCGTCGAAGGCCGTGGTGCGCACGGTGATGACCTTGACGGCGTCGGCGCTCTTCACCGTCGCCATGGCGTTGCCGGCGTAGATGGGGCGCACGAAGGTGTCGGGCGCCTCGACGGCGGTGATGTCGGAGATCTGCGCCACGTCCAGCAGCGCGGCGACGCGTGGCAGGGTGTTCTTGCCGTGGCTGGTGGCCGGCGCCAGGATGTGGCTGTAGCCCGCCGCATGGGCGACGATCAGGGCTGCCGTGTTCTCGGCGGTCTGATCGGCGTAGTGGGCGGCGTCGGCCACCCTCACCTTGGCGACGCCGGCCACCTGGGCGGCGGCCTGGGCGACGGCGGCGCAGCCGGAGCCGGCGACCAGCACATGCACCTCCGCACCCAACTGAGCGCCGATCCTGGCGGCGGCGGTGACGGCGTTGAGGGTGGCGGCCTTGAGGCTCGCGTTGTCGTGTTCGGCGATGACGAGAATGGACATGGTCAGATCACCTTCGCTTCGTTCTTGAGTTTGTCGAGCAGCTGCGCGACGTCCGCAACCTTGATGCCGGCCTGGCGCTTGGCCGGCTCGACGACCTTCAGCGTCGTCAGGCGCGGCGCAACGTCCACGCCCAGGTCGGCGGGCTTCACGTTGTCCAGCGGCTTCTTCTTCGCCTTCATGATGTTGGGCAGCGTGGCGTAGCGCGGCTCGTTGAGGCGCAGGTCGGTAGTCACCACGGCCGGCAGCTTGAGTTCCAGGGTCTCCAGACCGCCGTCCACTTCGCGAGTGACGGTCGCCTTACCCTCGGCGATGACGACCTTGGAAGCGAAGGTGGCCTGGGGCCAGCCCAGTAGGGCGGCCAGCATCTGGCCGGTCTGGTTGGAATCGTCGTCGATGGCCTGCTTGCCGAGGATCACCAGTTGCGGCGCCTCCTTGTCCACCAGGGCCTTGAGCAGCTTGGCGACGGCCAGGGGCTGCAGCTCGGCGTCGGACTCCACCAGGATGGCGCGGTCGGCGCCGATGGCCATGGCCGTGCGCAGGGTCTCCTGGCAGGTGGCGAGACCGGCGGAAACGGCCACCACTTCCGTGGCGACGCCGGCTTCCTTGAGGCGGACGGCTTCCTCGACGGCGATCTCGTCGAAGGGGTTCATGGACATCTTGACGTTGGCGAGATCGACGCCGCTGCCGTCGGACTTCACGCGCACCTTGACGTTGTAGTCGATGACGCGCTTCACGGGGACGAGGACTTTCAAGAGCTACCTCCTTCTGTTGGTCTGGCGCCGCGGGAGGAAGCCAGTGTAGCGCTGCGCTCCCCATACGGCTTCGTATGGCTGCGCTATACTAACCGAGTCGAATCCGCGTTTCAATACCCTACCGTATGGAAAAACCGCCCCGCACATCCCTGGACCGCGACGCCTGGATACAGGGCGCCCTGGCCGTCGTCGCCGAGGACGGCATGGATGGCCTGCGCGTCGAGGTGCTGGCCAAGAAGCTGGGCGTCACCAAGGGCAGCTTCTACTGGCATTTCAAGGACCGCCGCGATCTCGTCGATGGCGTGCTGACGACCTGGAAGGAAGGCCGCATCCGCGACATCCGCAAGCAGACCAGCGCCGAGCCCGGCGGCGAGCTGGCGGCCCTGTACCACACCATCGAGGTCTATGCGGCGGCGAAGAACCGCAAGGGCATTGCCATCGAGGCGGCCATCCGCATGTGGGCGCGCCAGGACGCCGCCACCGCCGCCATCGTCGAGGAAGTGGATGCCACGCGCCTGGACTGCACGCGCCAGCTCTTCGTCGCCCTCGGCCTGCCCGAGGCCGAGGCCAAGGCCCGCAGCGTGCTGCTCTACGCCTACGTCTTCGGCTTCTCGATGATGCAGTGCGGCCAGTTCCCCATGGACGCGGCCAGGACCAAGCGCTGGATCATGGAGCGCATCACCCAATAGGCTCTCGGGCCGCGCCGCTGCAGCCTTTGGGTGTAGCATAGGCAAGCGTTTCCGCCGACCCGGCATCGTCGTCTGCGCCGCGCTCCCTACCCCCGAGCCTGGCGCCGCGCCGGGGCGGTTTTCCGCCCGACTATAGGCCCCGATCAAGCCACATGGACAGCAATGCATTCTCCCTTCGTGCCCGCCTGGTCGTAACCCTGATTGCGGCCTTCGCAATCATCTGGTCCACCGCCTTTCACGATATCGAACGCAGCCGCGAACATCAGCTGCGACACGCCGAGCAGGCCACGCAATTCCAGGCCCGGGTATTCGCCGAAAACACCCTCTCGGTCATCAAGCGCCTCGACAGCATCCTGCTGGACCTGCGCGCCGACTGGCTCGAACGGCCGGCCGGCTTTGCCGACATCATCCGGCAACGGCGCGACCACATGGCCGACATCGCCTTCCAGGTCGCCGTCATCGATGCCGACGGCTACCTGGCCTATTCCAACCTGGCCGCCGCCACCGACAGAACCTACCTCGGCGAGCGCGAGCACTTCCGCGTGCACAAGGATGGCGACGACAAGCTGTTCATCAGCAATCCCCTCAAGGGCAAGGTCTCTGGCAAATGGTCCATCCAGTTCACGCGCCCTATTCGCCGGGGCGACGAGTTCAGGGGTGTGCTTGTGGTTTCCGTCAGCCCGGACAGCTTTGCAGCGTTCGGTGACAAGCTGAGCCTCGGCAAGGGCGGCATACTGACCATGGTCAAGGCCGACGGTGCCGTCATGGCGCGCGCTCCCGGATTGGAGGGTGTGCTGGGCAGCCGGCTGACCGGCACCCCCTATCTGGAGACGGATGCGCCGCCGGGCGGCAATTTCACGCGCGTCGCACAGATCGACGGCATCGAGAGGATCTACGGCTACTACCGGCTGCCGGAATACCGGCTCAACTTCGTCGTCGGCTATCCGATGGAGGAGGTACTTGCCCCCTATCATGCCCACCGTCGCACCGTGGTGGGAACGGCGCTGGTTATCTGCAGCTTCGTCCTAGTGCTTCTTCTGCTCCTCCAACGTTCCCTGCTGGCCCGCGCCCGCACGGAAGCCAGCCTGCGCGAAAGCCAGGCCATGCTCCGCTCTTCCATCGACACCATCGGCGAGGCCTTCGTCATCTACGACCAGGACGACCGCCTCGCCTACTGCAACGACAAATACCGCGAGTACTACCGCAAGTCCGCCGACCTCTTGGTGCCCGGCCGGCGCTTCGAGGAGATCATCCGCACCGGCGCGCAACGGGGCCAGTATCCGGATGCCGACGGATGCATCGAGGACTGGGTGGCGGAGCGGATGGCGATCCATTGTAGCGGCAACACCGACCTGATCCAGCGGATTGAGGACGGTCGCTGGCTGCGCATCAAGGAACAGAAGACACCGGAAGGCTTCACCGTCGGCTTCCGCATCGACGTCACCGAACTCATCATGGCCAAGGAGGCCGCCGAGGCCGCCAATCAAGCCAAGAGCCAGTTCCTCGCCACCATGTCCCACGAGATCCGCACCCCCATGAACGGCATCCTCGGCATGGCGCAACTGATGATGCTCCCGGACCTCAGCGATGCAGAGCGTCAGGAATACGCACGCACCATCCTCAACTCGGGACAGACGCTGCTGACGCTGCTGAACGACATCCTCGACCTGTCCAAAGTCGAGGCCGGCAAGGTGGAACTCGAATACTCACCCTGCGCACCGGAACAGGTCGTCCGGGAGACCGCGGCCCTGTTCGCCGAGGCCGCCCAGTCGAAGGGGCTCAACATCGAGGCCGCATGGCGCGGCCCGACCGGGAGCCGCTACCGCGTCGACGCCACCCGCCTGCGTCAGATGCTGTCCAATCTGGTGAGCAACGCCATCAAGTTCACCAGCCGGGGGCGGATCGAAATCGTGGCGACGGAAATCGCCCTGGAGGACGGCGCAGCCGAACTGGAATTCTCGGTGAAGGACGACGGCATCGGCATTCCCCGGGAAAAGCAAGACATGCTGTTCAGCCGCTTCACCCAGGCGGACAGTTCCACCACGCGGGAGTACGGCGGGACCGGGCTGGGACTTTCCATCGTCCGGAGCCTGGCGCAACTGATGGGCGGCGGTGTCGGCATTGATAGCGAGGCAGGACACGGCGCGCGCATCTGGTTCCGCCTGAGCGCCACGGTTGCCACCGCCGACGCACCCATCCATCGGGAAGCGCAGGCTTTCGTGGATCGGCCTGCGGACGCGGCGACCGGACGCGATGTCCGCGTCCTGGTGGTCGAGGACAACGTCACCAACCGCAGGGTGCTCGAAGCCCTGTTGAAGAAGCAGGATATCCGCTTCGACAGCGTCGAGAACGGCGAGGAGGCCCTGCGGGTGCTCTGCGACGGCCTCGAACCGGACCTGGTCCTGATGGACTGCCAGATGCCGGTCATGGACGGCTACGAGGCCACCCGAAAGATCCGCCAATGGGAACAAGACGGCACCCGCCCCCGCCTGCCCATCATCGCCTTGACGGCCAGCGCCTTCCAGGAGGATCGCCAGCACTGCATCGACGCGGGGATGGACGACTTCCTCGCCAAGCCGATCAACCTGGCCGATTTGCTGGCCGTCATCGGACGCTGGACCGGCCGCCGCGGGGCACAGGCCGGCACCGACTGACTCCGCCGATGCGCGCCTGCGCCGGCCGCGGGATGCCGGCCGCGGGATTGATCTGGCGCGAAGCCTGTCGTAGAGTCCGCAGCTCCCTGCCACCAACGCCACTCCCATGCACGCCGCCATTCCTCACCTCTACAGCTTCGGCCACGGCATCCACGCCATCGATTCGGGCTTCACGCGGCCACTGCTGGATGCGGTGCATGTGATCGAGCACGAGGGCCGCGCCGCCCTGGTGGATACCGCCGTCAACGCCTCGGTGCCGCGCATCCTCGACACCCTGGCGGCCATGGGCATCGCCCGCGATGCGGTGGATTTCGTCGTCCTCACCCACGTGCATCTGGACCACGCCGGCGGCGCCGGCCTGCTGATGCGGGAGCTGCCGAACGCCAGGCTCACCGTCCATCCCCGCGGCGCTCGCCACATGATCGATCCGGCCAAGCTCACCGTCGCCACCCATGCCGTCTACGGCGAAGCCAAGGCCCGCGCCATGTACGGCGACATCCTGCCGGTGCCGCGGGAGCGGGTCGTCGAGACCCCCGACGGCACCACCCTGAGCCTGGCCGGCCGCGAGCTGCTGTTCCTCGACACGCCGGGCCATGCGCGCCACCATGTCTGCATCCGCGACGGCCTCACCGGCCACTTCTTCACCGGCGACACCTTCGGCTTCCTCTGGCGCGAACTCGACGCCCACGGCCGCCGCCACGCCTTTCCAACCCTGACGCCGAGCCAGCTTGAACCGGAGGCACTGCACCGCTCCATCGACCGCATCATGTCCCACGGCCCGGCGGCGGTGTACGGCACCCACTTCGGCCACGCCGGCGACACGCCGCGCCTGGCCGCCGACCTGCATCGGCTGATCGACGCCCAGGTGGAGGTGGCCCTGCGGGCGAAGGATGCCGGCGCCGCCCGCAAGACCCGCATCATGGAAGGCATCGCCGCCATCGTCGAGGACGAGGCGCGGCGCCAGGACTGGCCCCTGCAGGGCCAGGCGGCGCTGGACTTCTTCGCCGCCGACATCGAACTCAACGCCCAGGGCCTGGAGGTCTGGCTGGACCAGGCTGGACGACCGTGAGCGAGCCCCACGCCCCCGGCGACCACGATCCCGCCCATCACGTCGACCTGCACCCTTCCCTGCCGGTGCGCCTGCTGCTCTGGCTCGTCGGCAGCCTCGCCCTGGTGCTGGCGGTGATCGGGGTGGTGGTGCCGGGCCTGCCGACCACGCCCTTCGTGCTGGTGGCGGCGGCTTGCTACGCGCGGGCCTCGCGCCGCTTCTACTCCTGGCTGGCGCACAACCCGACCTTCGGCCCCCTGATCCGCGAATGGCGCCTGCACCGCGCCATCCCTTGGCGCATCAAGCTCATCGCCATCTCGACCATGAGCCTGACGATCTGCGTTTCCATCTGGACCTTCGCCGGCAAGCCCTGGCTGCAGGGCCTGCTGGCCTTCATCGGCATCGCCACGGGCCTCTGGCTCTGGCGCCTGCCGTCCCGCGACCGGCCGCGCTGACGGCGGGGTCAGGCGCCGGAATTCCTCGCCGCCGGCTTGCGCCGCGGCCGGCCGAGGGTTGCCGCCGGCGGGATGTCCCCGCCGTACTGGACCTGGAAGACCACCAGATCGGTCGATATCCGCAACCGCGTGGCGAGGGTGCGGGCGATGTTGCGGTACAGCTGGGAGGCCACGCCCGGAATGTGGCTCAGGCTCTCGTAATCGAGCCTCAGCGTGGCGGTCGGGGCGACGGCCCGTATCGAGGCCGTGCGGCCCACGTTGGCGTCGAGCACCAGGGACATCTCGCCGAAGGTTTCGCCCGGTCCCAGTCGGAGCAGGGACACCGGCTTGCCGCCGCTCTGGCGGTAGACCTCGACTTTGCCCGACAGGATGATGTGCATCTGCCGGCCCGCCTCCCCCTCGGCGAAGATCTGCTCGCCGGCCGCATAGGTGCTGCCGGTCGTCTGGGCGAGGAATTCCTCCAGGTCGCCGGGGCCGAAGCCGTCGAAAATCTTGACCTGGGCCAGCAGCTTGAGAACGGTGACGATTTCCATGGCTTTCGTGCCGGCGGCGGTCAGCGGTGCACCCACTCCGGCTTGCGCTTCTGCATGAAGGCGTCGATGCCGGCGCCGGCGTCCTCGCACATCATGTTGCAGGCCATGGTCTCGACGGCCAGTTGATAGGCGCCGTCCAGGCCCATTTCCAGCTGGCGGTAGAAGAGCTGCTTGCCCATGGCGACGGCCGGGGCCGACTTGGCGCAGATGGAATCCGTCAGCTTCTGCAATTCTGCGTCCAGCTGTTCGAGGGGCACGACCCGGTTCACCAGTCCGCGCCGTTGCGCCTCGGCGGCGTCGATGAAGTCGCCGGTGAGCAGCATTTCCATGGCCTGCTTGCGCCCCATGTTGCGCGACAGGGCCACGGCCGGCGTGGAACAGAACAGGCCGACGTTGATGCCGGAGACGGCGAAGCGGGCCACGTCCGCCGCCACCGCCAGGTCGCAGGCGGCCACCAGTTGGCAGCCCGCCGCCGTGGCGATGCCGTGGATGCGGGCGACCACCGGCTGGGGCAGGCCGGCGATGGTGGTCATCACCTTGCCGCAGCGGCGGAACAGCTGCTGCATGTATTCCTTGCTGTGGTTGGCGCGCATCTGCTTGAGATCGTGGCCGGCGCAGAAGGCCTTGCCGGCGCCGGCGATCACGACGACGCGCACCGCGGCGTCGGCGGCGATGGCATCGAGGGTGGCCTGCAGTTCCGCCAGCATTTCCTCGGACAGGGAATTGAACTGGCCGGGACGGTTCAGCGTCAGGGTCGCGACGCCCGCGGCGACGGACTTCAGCAGGATGGGTTCGTTGGTTTCGGCTTGCAGGACGGCGCTCATGGATATCTCCGAATTAGGAACGGGGCGGACCCGAGGGCCGGATTATGGCATTGGGACGCCGGCAGCAGAACCCTACCGCTCCCGCACCCCCTCGCCCTGCCGCACAAGGAGTTCCTTGACGATACCCGACTCGGCCGGCGGCGCGAACGCCAAGGGGGCGGGAGCCGCGCTCCCGCCCCGGTGCCGATCAAGACAGGCGCACGGCCCCTTCCTGCAGGCCGGCCAGGGGCCGCAGGGCCTGGGTCTGGTTGCCGAAGGCGGCGTCGCCCATGACTTCCTGGGCCGCCGTCAGGCCCAGGCCGGCCAGGCTGCCGTTGCGGCCGTACTGGTAAGCCAGGTCGCCCCCCAGCGCCGCACTGTCGGACGAGGACAGGTGGAACTGGGTCAGGGCGCTGGACAGGGCCCAACTGGTCAGCCCCGGCGTTGTCGCGCGAGCGGCATCGAAGGCGTCGGCCAGCCCCTGGAAGTCGAAGTCCTGGACCTTGGCGTTCAGCAGCGGGTCGGCCGAAGTCTCGTCGAACCCGGCCATGGCTTCCGCCATGACCTGGAGGTTGGCGACGCCGCGCACGGGCGTGGCGGCATACCAGTTCTTGAACACCATGCCTTCGCCGTTGCCGGCATCCAGCACCAGGTCGTTGCCGCTCTTCTTCAGGCGGATGTCCTCGTAGGCGATGCCGCCGCCCAGGGAGACGGTGGCCTGGGCCGCGGCCCCGAAACTCACGGTGTCGTAGCCGTCGCCGCGGTTGAAGGCGATGAGGTCCTTGCCGCCCCCGGTGGCGAGGATGTCGTTGCCCGTCCCGCCGACGAAGAAGTCCGCCCCGGCGCTGCCGGTGAGCCGGTCGGCCCCGGCGCCGCCGCTGAAGTAGCCGCTGCCGGCGGTATCGGTCAGGGTATCGTTGCCGGCCATGCCTTCGAGGAAGTCCAGCCCGGCGGCGCCGTTCATGCTGTCGTTGCCGTCGCCGCCGTTGAGCAGGTTGCCGGCGGCATTGCCGGCCAGGCTGTTGGCAAGGACGTTGCCGAAACCGTTGATGGCCTCTGTGCCCGACAGGGTCAGGTTCTCGACGTTTTCCCCCAGGGTGTGGCTGATGGTGGAGATGACCCGATCCGTGCCTTCGCCGGCCAGTTCCACCACCACATCTCCGGCGTTGTCCACATAGTAGGTGTCGTTGTCGGCACCGCCGGTCATGGTGTCGATTCCGGCGCCGCCGTTGAGGGTGTCCGTACCGGCGCCGCCGATTAGGATGTCGTCGCCGTTGCCCGCCGTCAGGCTGTCGTTGCCGTCGCCACCGTCCAGCAGGTCGTTGCCGTCGCCGGCGTTGAGGCTGTCGTTCCCCTCGCCGCCCAGCAGGGTGTCGTCGCTGGCGCCGCCCGTCAGGCTGTCGTTGCCGCCCAGGCCCGAGAGCACGTTCGCCGCGCCGTTGCCGACGATGCTGTTGTTCAGATCGTTGCCCGTGCCGTCGATGGCGTCCATACCAGTCAGGGTCAGGTTCTCCACGTCGGCGCCCAGGGTGTAGCCGATGCTGGAAATCACCCGATCGGTGCCTTCGCCGGCCAGTTCGGTCACCACGTCGCCGACGTCGTCCACGTAGTAGGTGTCGTTGTCCGTGCCGCCGGTCATGGTGTCGATCCCGGCGCCGCCGTTGAGGGTGTCCGTCCCGGCGCCGCCGATCAGGATGTCGTCGCCATTCCCCGCCGTCAGGCTGTCGTTGCCGGCACCGCCCTCCAGCAAGTCGTTGCCGTCGCCGGCATTGAGGCTGTCGTTGCCGTCGCCGCCCAGCAGGGTGTCGTCGCTGGCGCCGCCCGTCAGGCTGTCGTTGCCGCCCAGGCCCGAGAGCACATTCGCCGCGCCGTTGCCGACGATGCTGTTGTTCAGCGCGTTGCCCGTGCCGTCGATGGCTTCCGTCCCGGTCAGGGTCAGGTTCTCGAAGTTGTCGCCCAGGGTGTAACTGATGGTGGAGATGATCCGGTCCGTTCCCTCGTCCGCCAGTTCCACGACGATGTCGCCGGCGTTGTCCACGTAGTAGGTGTCGTTGTCCGTGCCGCCGGTCATGGTGTCGATTCCGGCGCCGCCGTTGAGGGTGTCGTTGCCGGTGCCGCCGATCAGGATGTCGTCGCCGTTGCCCGCCGTCAGGCCGTCGTTGCCGTCGCCGCCATCCAGCAGGTCGTTGCCGTCCCCGGCGTTGAGGCTGTCGTTGCCCTCGCCGCCCAGCAGGGTGTCGTCGCTGGTACCGCCCGCCAGGCTGTCGTTGCCGCCCAGGCCGGAAAGCACATTCGCGGCGCCGTTGCCGACGATGCTGTTGTTCAGCGCGTTGCCCGTGCCGTCGATGGCCTCCGTCCCGGTCAGGGTCAGGTTTTCGACGTTGTCGCCCAGGGTGTAGCTGATGGTGGAGATAACCCGATCCGTGCCCTCGCCGGCCAGTTCGACGACGATGTCGCCAGTGTTGTCCACGTAGTAGGTGTCGTTGTCCGCACCACCCGCCATCTGGTCCGCACCGGCGCCGCCGTTGAGGGTGTCCGTTCCGGCGCCACCGATCAGGATGTCGTCGCCATTCCCCGCCGTCAGGCTGTCGTTGCCGTCGCCGCCGTCCAGCAGGTCGTTGCCGTCGCCGGCATTGAGGCTGTCGTTGCCCTCTCCGCCCAGCAGGGTGTCGTCGCTGGCGCCGCCCGTCAGGCTGTCGTTGCCGCCCAGGCCCGAGAGCACGTTCGCCGCGCCGTTGCCGACGATGCTGTTGTTCAGCTCGTTGCCCGTGCCGTCGATGGCTTCCGTCCCCGTCAGGGTCAGGTTCTCCAGGTCGGCGCCCAGCGTGTAGCTGATGCTGGAAATCACCCGATCGGTGCCCTCGCCCGCCAGTTCGGTCACCACGTCGCCGACGTTGTCCACGTAGTAGGTGTCATTGCCGAGGCCGCCGACCAGCGTATCGGCACCGGTCGAACCATTGAGGGTATTGCTGCCGCTGTTGCCGACGATCTGGTTGTCCAGAGCATTGCCGGTGCCGCCAAGATTGGCGGTTCCCGTCAGGACAAGGTTCTCCACGTTGGCGGCCAGGGCGTAGGAAATGCTGGACTGAACGCTGTCGCCGCCTTCGCCGGCGAGTTCGACAACCTTGTCTTTGGCGTTATCGACGATATAGGTGTCGTTGCCCTTACCACCGATCAACGTATCGGCGCCCGCTCCGCCGTCGAGCGTGTCATCGCCGGAGAGGCCGTGCAAGGTATCGGCCGCCGCGGTACCAACCAACGCCATATCCGACGCGGCTACCACCGACAGACTAAAGTCCGCGGTTGCCTGCGCCCCGGCCATGTCGGTGGCAGTCACGCGCACCACGCATGCGGCGAGGTTACCAATGCCAGGGGCACCGCTGAAGATTTGGGTTCCAGCATCGAAGCTCAACCATGAAGGTAGCGCATCGCCGTTGGCCAGCGTGGCGGAGAACGTGAGGACATCGCCGGCATCAATGTCGGCAAAGGTGCCTGTCGGAATGGCGAATTCCAGGCCGGCATTCTCCGCAACAACCTGGTCGACCAACGGAACGGCGACAACCGGAGCACTATTGAGCGGCTCTCCAATGTCCGCGCCAACGGCCGCAGAAATAGCCGCCGCACCCCATGACACAGACTGGTAGCTCCCAGCCTGATACGAGAAGTCCATTCGCTGCAGACGCACAGGCGAATCAGCAGCGAACCAATCCTGCAAGGTCAGCGTCGCATCCGATCCGTCGATACCGATAATCAGATCGTTGCTGGCACCGGCATGACGCATGAAGAACAACTGATCCGGTGAGATACCGAATTCAAAGGCGATGCCATTGATGTCGCTGCTGTTGTCGGCAGTCTCTATCAGAATATCGTGGCCGGAGGCCGTCCCGAAGTGATAGAAGTCCGAACCGGCCCCGCCGGCCAGAGCATCGTCACCGGAGCCGCCGATCAAGGTATCGTCGCCATCCCCGCCATACAGCAAATCGTCGCCGCCACCGCCGTTGATCCAGTCGTTGCCTTCGCGGCCGTAAGCCAGGTCGTTGCCGGCCCCCAGCAGGATGAAGTCATCGCCAACCGTGCCGATCAGATCATGGTCGGCATCGGCCATGGACACGAGTTCGCCGATCGACAGCGTCGTGCCGTCCGCGAACTCGACCTGCTCGATACCGGTACCGATGGACTCGTAATCGTTCGGCAGACCGATATTTGCCCCGGTACCATCGGCCGATCGAAGGGTGATCTGACCATATTCGATACCACCGGTCACTTGGATGTCGCTGGCCGCAATACCTGGACCGAAAACCACCCGATCAGGCCGAATGATGCCGGCGGCTACCAACGCATCGACCATCGCAAAGTCACGGCTATTTTCAGGAATGTCGTCGGGCAGGGGTTCGACATAGCGAATGCGGCCGGCGGCCATCAGGTCCTGAATAACGGCCTCGGGATCAGCCGGCACGGCCGGTCCGCAATTCAGGAGGGCATACCTTCTGGCCTCCTCTTCGGTGGCGAACACCTGCCAGCCACCGTTGTCGACAGCCCAGGAGTCCGCATGACGGCTACGCAGTTCCACGTCCTCAATCCCCTGACTGGCGGCATACCATTCGCTGTACGCACGGAAATCGTTGCCGCTGTCGTAGATATCGTCCATGCCGTCCCCGGCAGCGATGAAGTAGGTGTCAGCGCCCTCGGAGCCGTCACTGTAGTCGTTGCCGCTGCCGCCCTCCAGTTCGTCGTCGCCCTCCCCGCCATACAGGCTGTCGTCCCCGTTCCCACCCAACAACACGTCGTTGCCGCCACCACCTCCCAGCTGGTCATTACCGGCACCTCCCTCAAGGGTATCGTTGCCGCCAAGAGCTTCGATGGTGTCGTCACCATCCATCGCCCGTGCAATATCGTTTCCATCACCGAGCAAGAAATAATCCGCATCATCGGTACCGACCACATCGTGGGCCACCGCCAGCACCTGGCGCATGCTTAGAACCGAACCATCGGAGAAGGCAATCTCCTCGATACCCGTACCGAGAAGGGAACCGGCCTCCGGCAGAAAGATATCGGCACCTGTGCCATCCGGTGCCGTGAGGATGACGTGACCGGCCTCCAGCCCACCGGAAATCTTCAGGTTCGCGGCGGTGACTCCGGCGCCGAAGACCACCCGGTCCACCGGAATGGCGCCCGCCGCCATGAGCTGGTCGATCACCACGTAGTCATTGCCGGCGAAATGCGGCATGACAGGCAAGGGTGGCAGGTACTCCATACCGTCGTGGTACTCCCATGCGCCACCATATTCCGCCCGCAAAAGAATCTCTTCGTCCGATAGCCCTAGCGAACGGTAATACCAGCGGGAGATATCGACGGTCCCCTCCGGGTCCAGGATCGTATCGACACTATCCTCATCGAGGAGGTAGTAGGTATCCGCCCCATCCATGCCCTGCAGAATGTCTGCCCCCCTGCCACCAATCAGAGTGCCATGCCCGACCAGCACGTCGTCACCGTCGTTGCCGTAGAGCAGTGCACTATTTCTATTTCCTTGAGAGAGAGGGATGAAACAAACCTCATCGTCGCCCGCACCGGCATCGACAAGTGCAGCTTCCGCATACTGCAACGTGTTGTCACCATCATCGGCAACGACCTCGGTGAGTGCCCGCGTCTCATCATGCATCGAGTACTTATGAACGAAAGACCGGGTCTCTACCTGGACGGTGGGAAACATACCGAAGATACCGCTGCTGCTACCGCCTGCCGGGAAATACCAGCCGCCGGTGACTGCGCCGCTGGAGTTCTGTACAAGACAGAAATTCTGGCTGCCATACCCACCTGCGCCCTGACCGGATGGGCCACCCGAAGCGGGGATATATACGGCACTCGATCCACCGCTCCGCGCGAACCCAAAACGAGCACCGGCGCTGGCACTAGGCTGCGGCACAGCTACCGATACGGTCTCAGTCGTTGTCGTGTAGATCTGATTCTTCACCGACCGGATAGGGATCGTCGCTTCCGACTCGTTAATGGCCAACGAACTAGATTCGAACCGAATGATTCCCTCATCTCGCCAATAGATAGTGTCGTAGTAGGCCAGCGACATTACCCCAGAGTAGCTGTAGCGAATGCTACCGTCCTCGGCAATGGTCCGACCGGGAGCGAGATACCGGTCATAGAAACCCAGCCGGCTGTCTTCCTTAAAATCCTGCCACAGCGAACCCACCGTCACCGGCCCCGGCTGGCTCGCAGTGATGAGTTCTGCCAGGCCCAGCGCTGTTCCGTCGGACAACTCCACCTGCCAATCCTGACCGCCGAGGTAGTAACCGCCGATCCGCAGGCGGGTGTTGTCGTTGCGCACAGCCACCAACAGATCGTCGCCGTTCCGACTCGTCTTAAGCGATTCGACAGCGATCGCCCGCCCCAGCCGCAGCAAGTTCTCGCCGCTCTCGCCGACGACGCTGTCGTCGCCGCCGCCAAGCGCCAGATGGTAGGTGTCGATCCCCGCTCCGCCATCAAGGATGTCGTCCCCGGCACCGCCATCGAGATCGTCGTCGCCATATCCGCCGGTCAGGTGGTCGGCACCAGCGCCGCCGTCAATGATGTCGTCGCCTATCCCGCCATTCAGGCTGTCGTTGCCAGCAGCGCCCCTTAGCACGTCATTCCCATCGGTACCGACGATGTTGTCGTCCCGCTCCGAGCCGGTCACGTCCGAATGGGGCAATCTGCCAACAACCTCCTGACGGGTCAATACTGTGCCATCGGCGTAGCGGAATTCCGCAATGCCGGTGAAGTCGCCATCGCGAATCGACAAGACATCGCCATTGCCGAAATCCAGATCGAGATAGCGCTGTCCGAACTCGTCCATGCTTTGCCCGATGGTCATAGCCGTCGCATTAAGTCCGGCACCAAAGATAACGGCATTGCTGCCTTCCGTGTCGGTAACGATATCTTCGCCGTCCCCCAGGTTGAAGAGATAGGTATCGTCGCCGGCACCCCCCATCAGGGTGTCGTTGCCACCGCCGCCGCTGAGCCGGTCGTCCCCTGCGAATCCTTCGAGCCTGTCGTTGCCGCTGTAGCCGGCGATACGGTCGGCAACACCGGTGCCAGTGACATCGTCCGCCCCCGCCGTACCGTCGAGATCGAAGCCTCTCGCCAAGAGCTCGTTCCAGCCGAGTACCGTTCCATCGGCGAACTGGAAGGCCTCGACACTCGCATTTGCATGCGGATCGTCGGCGTTGAAGTTCTGGATGTGAATGGCATCGCCGTCGCCAAGGTCCAGCATCAGCGACCCTTTGCGCAGCTTGATGCCGGCCGCGTCGATGCCGGTACCGAAGACGAGCACACTCTTGTCCGGGCCGGTATCGTCGTCGATCAGGGTATCGACGCCGTCGCCCTTGTTGAAAAGGTAAGTGTCCTTGCCAAACCCACCGATCAGGATGTCGTCGCCCTTGCCGCCGACCAGGATGTCGTTACCCCCCTGACCAAGGAGAACATCGCCACCTTCGCCGCCGTCGAGATAATCGGCACCGTGCAGACTGTCTTCGAGGTAGCCGGCATCGCCGATGAGGGTGTCGCTACCCGCGCCACCGAGCAGAACGTCGCTGCCCCCTTCGCCTTGCAGCCAGTCGTCACCCTCGCCGCCATCGAGGAGATCGCTGCCCTGAATGACGGTGCCGGCACCCGAGTCGTAGGCCAAGCGGCCGTAGTCACCGGTCATCGTATCGTTGCCACTGCCGCCATAGAGCCGGTCGGCGCCATCGCAGCCGGCAATTGTGTCGTTGTCCGCTTCGCCGTAGAGGAGGTCGTCGCCTTGCATGCCGACCAGGTAGTCGTTGCCGGCGCCGCCGTAGAGGATGTCGGCACCGCCAAGCATGGGCCAGGTGTTGTAGGTATTGAGGGGGCCGAGTTTCCAGTCGAAGGGATTGCTCTTGTCGGTGATCGACCAGTTGAGGCTGGTGGCGGTGTAGTCGTCGTCGCCGTCGAGGATGTCGTCGCCGGCGCCGCCGATCAGGATGTCTTTGTCAAGCCCTCCCATAAGGGCATCGTTGTCGGTGCCGCTGATGAGGACGTCGTCGCCTCCACCGCCGTTGAGCCAGTCGCCCCGGGTTCCGCTGCCCTGCCCGCTGCGGCCGGCGGCAAGGGCATCGGCCAGGGACATGGCTTCGTTGCCGTAGAGCCAGTCGTTGCCGTTGTCCGCCGCCAGGATGTCCGCGCCGCTGCCGCCTTCAAGGATGTCGTCGCCACCGGAGCCGTTGATCTGGTCACTACCGGCGAGGCCCTGCAGCAGGACGCCGCTGGCACTGGCATTGACGGCCTGATGATCGATGTCCGTGTCCAGATCGTTGTCGTCGAAGGCGCTGCCGGTGTCGGTAGCGTGGGTAGTAGGTACCGTCGGCAGGGTAAGGCGACGGATGCCGTAGTCGCCGTCCTCCAGGGTTTCACCGAGGTCGAGTTCGCCGCCGTCGGCCAGGGTGAGCTTCCAGGTGGCGCCGTGGGTCAGGGTGAGGTGGTTGTCCGCATTGGTCCAGGTTTCGCTCTGGCCCTGCCGGAGAAAGAGCCCGCCGGCATCCCCGCCGTTGACGAGGATGGCGCCCTGGCGGTCGGCGTCGATGAGACGGTCGGCGCCGTCGCCGGCCGTGTAGCGGTAGATGTCGTAGCCGTCGCCGCCGACCAGGATGTCGTCTCCCTTGCCACCCTCAAGGAGATCGGTGCTGCCAAGGCCCACAAGCAGATCGTTCTGCGTGCCGCCGATCATCAGATCGGTGTCGGCGGCGCCCAGCATGAAGGCGCTCTTGTCCGTCGCCGTGGCGGCAAGGCGAGTGCCGGCGAGGTACCAGTCCTGCAAGGCGGGAAGGTATTGCGCGATCAGGGCGCGCTCGGCAGCCGGCAGGCTGGCGAGGTGGTTCTGGAAGTATTGGATGTAGCCTTTCATCGCCTCAAGCGTGGCGGCGACGTCGCTGCGGTCGAAGTTGATGCCACCGGCGACCTTCTTGAAAAGCTCTTTGTCCGATGCGGTCGCCTTGTCGTAATACATCTGCAAGGCGAAGGCGATGA
>JAOTRT010000003.1 GCA_030247725.1 Candidatus Nitricoxidireducens bremensis | reverse complement strand
CCGTCGATGCGATGAAGCAGATCGCCGACAAGATCGGCATCATCGACGACATCGCCTACCAGACGAACCTCCTGGCGCTGAACGCGGCCATCGAGGCGGCTCGGGCCGGCGAGCACGGCAAGGGCTTCGCCGTGGTGGCGGCGGAAGTGCGCAAGCTCGCCGAGCGCTCCCAGGTCGCGGCCCAGGAGATCGGCCAGGTGGCCTCCTCCTCGGTGAAGCTGGCCGAGAAGGCGGGCAGCCTCCTCGACGAGATCGTGCCCTCCATCAAGAAGACTTCCGATCTGGTGCAGGAGATCGCCGCGGCGAGCCAGGAGCAGAGTTCGGGCGTCCATCAGATCAACGGCGCCATGAATCAACTCAACAAGGCGACCCAGCAGAACGCTTCGGCTTCCGAGGAACTGGCCGCCACCGCCGAGGAGATGGGCGGCCAGGCCGGTCAGCTGCAGGAGCTCATGAGCTTCTTCAAGACCGACACCGGCCGCTGACGCGGCCGGGCCGGCGCGTTCCATTGGAAGCCTCATCCGCGGCACGGTAAACTGCGCGGCCTTTCCTCCTGTTCAGGAGGCCGTCCGGACGGATGCCCGGACGGCCTTGCCGTCTTTCCCATGGCACTACGTCTCGCAATCAATGGCTACGGACGCATCGGGCGCTGCCTGCTGCGGGCCCTGCACGAATCCACCCACCGGAACGACATCGAGATCGCCGCCATCAACGAGCCGGCCGACCTCGACAGCATGGCCTACCTGACGCGCTTCGACTCCACCCATGGCCGCTTTCCCGGCGAAGTGGAGGTGGACGGCGACCGCCTGATCGTCGACGGTGCGGCGATTGCCGTCACCCACGCCAGCCGGCCGGAAGCCGTGCCCTGGGACGTGCTCGGCATCGACATCCTGGTGGAATGCTCGGGCAAGTATGCCTACCGTCCGGAGTTGGAACGCTTCCTCGCCGCCGGCTGCCCGCGGCTGCTGCTGTCCCATCCGGGCCACGGCGCCGAGGATCTCGACCGCACCGTGGTCTACGGAATCAACCAGGACGGACTTACCGGTGCCGAGCGTCTCGTCTCCGCCGCCTCTTGCACCACCAACGCCATCGTGCCGGTACTGACGCTGCTGGGCCAGGCCTTCGGCGTGGAACATGTCTCCATGACCACGCTGCACTCGGCCATGAACGACCAGCCCCTGATCGACGGCTACCACCACTCGGACCTGCGCCGCACCCGCTCCGCCATGCAGGCCCTGATTCCCGTCTCCACCGGCCTGGCCAAGGGCGTCGAGCGCCTGATGCCGTCGCTGGCCGGCCGCGTACAGGCCAAGGCGATCCGCGTGCCGGTACTCAACGTCTCCGCCATCGACCTGACCGTGACCCTGGGCCGCGACGCCACCGCAGAGGAAATCAACGCCCGCCTCGTGGACGCCGCCGATGGTGCCTTCGCCGGGCTGATCGATTACACGGCCGAGCCCCACGCCTCCATCGACTTCAACCACAAGCCCCATTCCGCCATCGTGGACGGCAGCCAGACGCGGGTTGCGGGTCCCCGCCTGGCGAACCTGCTGGTCTGGTTCGACAACGAATGGGGGTTTGCCAACCGCATGCTCGACGTGGCGGCCTGCTGGCAGACGCGCTGGCGCAGCTAGCCTATCGTTCCAGCAGCACCATGCTGTCGCAGCCGACGCGCACGTTGCCCCAGTGGCGGCCGTCGATGGTGATCGGCACATCGATTTCCGACAGGATCTCGCCGGTATCCCGCGCATACGTCTGCAGCAGCAGCGGCTGGGTATTCTTCGCGCTGCGCTGACCGGTTGGATCATCCCAGATGCGGCGCGTGCGGTTGCCGACGAGGTCGGCATCGAAGTCCCCGGTCAGGGGCTTCGAGAACTTGGTATTGTGGATCGCGGCGTAGCCCCGGTTGTCGATGATCAGCGTGTAGATGCCGCCCTGCAGCGCCGCCAGGTATTGTTCGAGGATGGGCTGGATGTGCTGCTCGAAGGCGCGGACGTAGCCGACCTCGTACTTCTGCGGACGGGTATTTGGAATCGGACGGTAGTTCTGGTCCCAGATGTCGATGCCCTGCTTGGCCAGCATCGCCAGGGTTGCGGCAACGTCATCGCGGAAGCGCTGCGCCTTGTCGACGTTGAAGTCGAAGGCGCCGCGGCCGATCTTGAATCGCGACACCAGCTCCTGGACGCTTTCCGTCGCCGAAGCCAGCGTCAGCGTGGTATTCGCCGAAGAATGCATGCTCGTGGTCACCTCCGCCGACAGTTCGTGCACCTGGGTGATGGCGTCATGGACCTGACCATTGGTCGCCGTCAGCTCCTCCATGGCGGTGGCGATCTGGTTGAGCTGGCCGTTGGTGCGCTCGAAATCGGCGACCATCTTCTGGAACTCCGCCGAGGAGCGCTCGACCACCTGCTGGGTCAGCAGGATATCGGCATTGATGAGGTCGTTCTCCTGCTGCGTTTCAGCCACCAGCGTCGTCATGCCGCCGATGTTGGCCTCGATCTGCTTGGTCGCGGTGTTGACCTGGTCGGCCAGCTTGCGCACCTCGTCGGCCACGACGGCAAAGCCGCGCCCCGCCTCACCGGCACGCGCGGCCTCGATGGCGGCATTCAGGGCCAGCAGGTTCGTCTGATCGGCGACGTCCTTGATCAGGCCTGCCATCTGCCGCACGCTGTCCGACCGCTGCGCGAGGCCGCCCACGGTGGCACTGAAGCCGGACAGCTTGCTGCTGACTTCACCGACCTTGCCGACCACCTCCAGCATCTCCGCATACATGCTCCGCGCGCTTTCGAGGTTGGTCCCGGTGGACTGGGCGATGACCTCGGTTGATCTGGACACTTCCTGAATCGCCTGCGTCGTCTCGTTGCTGGCGCCGAACACCGCCTCGGTGATTTCGCCCTGGCGCTTCGCCCGGTCGGCGGTGGACGACACCGTCTTCTTCACTGCCACGGCCTCGCGCGCGATGCTGACGCTCATCTTGCGCACCTCGTCGATCATCTGGCGCATCTTGTCGGCGAAGCGGTTGTAGCTCTCGGCCAGCGTACGCAGTTCGTCGTGAGAGACCGTCGGCAGATCGTGCGAGAAATCCCCCTCACCGCGGGCGATCTCATCGAAGATGCCGCTGATGGTGCGTACCGGCCGCACGATCAGGTAGCGGATGTAAAGGATCTGGAGCACGTTCCAGAGCAACGCGATGCCTGTCAGAATCAGCATCACCGCCAGGCCGCCATCGAGCGTCGCATCGACCCGGCTGATCAGTTCGGCGCTGGCACCCGCGCCTTTCAGCTCGCTATCGACAGTGCCCTTCTGACTGATATAGACACCAAGATAGGCGATGTCGATGAAGAACAGCACCAGAAAGCTCATGAGCTTCTTGGTGAGCGAATTCCAGAACGTTCGTTCGTTCCAGTCGTACAGTTTCCAGAATAATTCCACGATCCCCTCCGGACTTTTTTATAGTGGCCGTGATTCAACTCGCAACACATTGCCGCGTCAAGTTTTATTAGCCTAAAGTCATACTCACAACTCGATGATGGGATTCCCTCACGGCATTTTGTAAGGGATCGCCTGGGACGTATCCGTCGCCGCTTAGGAACCGCCCCGTCACCTCTGTGGGACTTCGGTCAGCCGCTATCATTCGCCGGCCATCGGTAGCACCACACTTTTCGGCTGCCACCTACTCATGCAGAAAGGCATTCCATGAAGATCGCCAACAACGTCGCCGAACTGGTCGGCAACACCCCCCTGGTCAAACTCAACCGCGTGGCCGTCGGCATCGATGCGATGATCGCCCTGAAGCTGGAGTTCTTCAATCCGGCCCACAGCGTCAAGGACCGCATCGCGGTGGCGATGCTCGACGCCGCCGAGAAGGCTGGCCGGATCAAGCCCGACACCGTCATCCTGGAGCCCACCTCGGGCAACACCGGCATCGGCCTCGCCATGGTGGCCGCCGCCCGCGGCTACAAGGCCGCCTTCGTCATGCCCGAGACCATGAGCCGCGAACGCAAGCTGATCCTCAAGGCATACGGCGCCGAGCTGATCCTCACGCCGGGCGCCGAAGGCATGGCCGGCGCCGTGAAGAAGGCCGAGGAACTGGCCGCCGCCGACCCGCGCTATTTCATCCCCCAGCAGTTCGAGAATCCAGCCAATCCGGAGATTCACCGCAAAACAACGGCGGAGGAGATCTGGCGCGACACCGACGGCCAGGTGGACATCTTCGTTTCCGGCATCGGCACCGGCGGCACCATTACGGGCGTCGGCTCCGTGCTGAAGGAGCGCAGGCCCGGCGTGCGCATCGTCGCGGTGGAACCGGATGCAAGCCCGGTACTCTCCGGCGGCCAGCGCGGACCGCACCCGATCCAGGGCATCGGCGCCGGCTTCGTGCCGGCCGTCCTCGATACCAAAGTCTACGACGAGGTCGTGCGCGTGAAGAACGACGATGCGCTCGATACGGCACGTCGCCTGGCGACGGAAGAAGGCCTGCTGGTGGGGATTTCCTCCGGCGCCGCGGTATGGGCCGGGCTGGAGGTGGCCAGGCGCCCGGAGAACAAAGGCAAGCTGGTCGTGGTCGTCGTGCCGTCCTTCGGCGAGCGCTACCTATCCACGGTGCTCTATCAGCACCTGGAGGTCTAAGCCGGGGCCACCGCAAGACTGCCGGACGTTCCGGCGGGATGTTCGACGAAGAACTTACTTTCCGCCGATGGCGCCCACCTCGTTGGTGGCCGCATTGCCCTTGCCGACGGCGACCGAGTTCACGTTCTTCGATTGGGCGCTGATGCGGGTATTGCCCTGGATCTGGGTGCCGCCGCGCACCGCGCCGGTGGCGTTCTTCGCCGTGTTGGCATCGCCGGCCGCCACGGCGTTCGTGTTCTGGGCACCGGCATTGACGACGGTGTCGCCCTGAATCTGGACACCCTGGGGGCTGCTGGAACGCTGCACGCTGGGCGTCATCTGGGCCAGCACACCCGCCGCTGCGAAACCCAGGGCCGCCGCCACGAGATATTTTTTCATTTCGAATCCCCCGCTACCATGAAAAAACCCGGAGGGTCTCCCCTCCGGGTTGTGCGACTCACAGGCGGATTACTTGCCGCCGATGGTGCCGACGTCGTTCGTGGCGGTGTTGCCCTTGCCCACGGCAACGGCGTTCACGTTCTTGGCGTTGGCGTTGATGTTGGTGTTGCCCTGGATCTGCGTGCCGCCCTTGATGGCGCCGACGGCGTTCTTGGCGGTGTTGCCCTTGCCGACGGCAACGGCGTTCACGTTCTGGGCATTGGCGTTGATGTTGGTGTTGCCCTGGATCTGGACGCCACCGGCGCCCTGCACCTGGACACCGCCCGGCTTGGCTTGGCCTTCGTACTGGGCCAGGGCCAGGGTGGACGCGGACATGAGGGCTACGACGAGAAGAGATTTGCGCATGGTATTGCCTCCTGAGTGGTCGGTAAGATTCGGGTACCGCTTTGCTTTGCTTCAAACACCGTTTAGCCGATGATGCGGAATTGCACGCGTCGGTTCTTCGGATTCGTGGGTTCCATGCCGCCGAGGGGTTCGCTGAAGCCCTTCCCCACCGGCACGAGACGCATGGGATCGATGCGATAGTGGTCGATCAGGTAATTCATCACCGAGAAGGCCCGTTCGCGCGACAGCACGGTGTTGCGCGCCGCGTTGCCCGAGATGTCGGTATGCCCCTCGATCAGCAGGCGGATGCCCGGGTCCTTCTGCAGCAGTCCGGCGATGGATTCGAGGAAGGGAATCGATTCCGGCATCACGTCCGAGCTGTTGACCCGGAAGTTGATCGGGAAGGCGATGGCGTTCTCGCCTACCTGCATCGTCTGCTGGGCAGGCGCGGCCGGGGCCGCCGCCTGGCTGGGAACGGCGGGCGCCGCGGCAGGGGCGGGCGCCGCGTAACTCGTCGCCGGCTGCGGCGCGGCCTGGGGAGCCGGCTCCTGGGCCGGAGCCGCCGGCGCAGGCGCCGCGTCGCCGAAGACGATGGCCCGCGTCTTCAGCTTGCGCTTGCCTTCCGTACCTTCGCCGCCGGTGAGCTTGCGTTGAAGCTCCTCCACGCTTGGGGCCTTGTCGTACACCGTCACGTCGCCGGCCCAGGCGCTGCCGCCGGCCAGGAACGCCAGGGATACCGCCACGGCGAGCCGGCGCATCTTCGCATTACTTGCAGACATTGATGATCTCCTTCGCGGTCACGATCGTCTCTTTCGAGCCCTTGCCCGACTGGCTGGCTCCGACGTTCATCGTGCAGTTGCCCGCGCGCTTGCTGCCGATATTCACCTGGGACTGCTGTTGCTGCATCTGCTCGGCGCCGCTGTCGCGATAACCCTTCGCCAAGGCCTTGTTGACCTTGCTCTGGCCGCCGGTATTCAGATGAGTCCCCTTGTTGATTTCGGCCATTGCCGGCATCGACAGGAAAACCGCCGCCGCCAACGCGAACCACATTCGCTTGAACATTGCCTCCCCTCCTGCGCTTATTTGCAATCCGGATCGGCGCCCTTGGTGCCGATGTTGATGCAGCCCTTCTTGCCGCGCCCCGTCACCACGTTGGAGACATTCTTCACGTCTACCGTTACGGTGGTGCTTTCCCGGGTGCCGCCCTTGACGCTGCCGATATTGGTCTTTGCGGTATTGCCGCTGCCGGCGGCTATGGTATTGACGTTCTCGGCATTCACGTTGATCGTGGTGTTGCCGCGGACGACGCCTCCCTGCGTCTGCGCGAGAGACCAGCCGCTCCAGCACACGAGGCTGACGGCGATAACGAGTGCATTGACTGGGCTACTCATTTGCTTTCCTTTCCCTTTGCAGGGCCTATCCTCCGAAAGCACTACTGCAACCTGATTATAGGAAGCGCCCTCCATGACCACAAGGCCAAGGGGTGTAAGCATACTGCGAAAGTAACGCGGCTTGCGAGCCCAGGTTGACATGTGTCAGGATGCTGCGCCGAACAGGGGATTTTCCGCCTCCCCTTGACTATGATGGAGGCGGTGATACGGCATCATGAATACTCGAAAGGGGAAACGATGATCGAAAGAATCGGCAGGCCCGGAAAATTCGCCGCCGGGGTGGGGATGGCTTTGATGCTTGCGGGTTGCGTGACCGATCCGCCCAAACCCGAAACCGCCACCGTCGCTGCGGCCGTGAAGACGCCGGCAGCGAAGACGGTGACCAATTTCACTTCCTCGTTGCGCTGCATGGACGATCTGCTGCTCGCCTACGGCAAGCGCGACATCGTCATCACGACGGCGGGCATTCCCGACTCCACCGGCAAGGTGCAGGCAGGAACAAAGGAGATGCTCATCAGCGCCGCTTCCAAGATGTCGATCAAGAGCAAGGCGCTTTCCTTCATCGACTACGACACGGAGCGCAGCGATCTGCTGGCCCTGTTCCAGGACATCCAGGCCGCCGGTGCCTTCAACCACAAGCTGCCGAACTACTACATCCGCGGCGCCATCACCCAGCTCGACGAGAATGCCATCGACTCCCAGGCCGGCGGCGGCATCGCCCTGCCTTTCCTCGATCTGGGCGTGAGCCGCGACCAGGTGTCGTCGGTGGTCTCCATCGACATGAACGTCGGCGAGACGACGACGCGCATGATCCTGCCGGGCGTCAACGCCAGCAACTCCCTGATCATCACGCGCTTCGGCAAGTCCGGCGAGGCGGGGGGCAAGCTGGGCAAGGTGGGCTTCTCCTTCAATATGTCCCTCAACAAGTCCGAAGGCCTGGGCTCGGGCGTGCGCGCCCTGGTGGAGCTCGGCATGATCGAACTGGTCGGCAAGCTGACCGGCACGCCTTACTGGAAGTGCCTGCAGATCGAGAAGACCAATCCGGTGATGATGGAGCAGGCCCGCGAGTGGTACGACGGCATGTCGCCCCAGGACCGCATCAAGCTGGTTCAGCGCAAGCTCGCCGGCATGGGCATGTACGCGGGTGCCGTCAACGGCATCGCCTCGGGCGAACTGTCCGGGGCCGTCGGCAAGTACCAGGCCGAGAACGGATTGATCGCCGATGGCCGCATCAACTTCGAGCTGTATTACAGCCTGCTCGACGCCGACCAGCCCCTGGCGGCCGATCCGGCGCCGAAGATCGCAGCGCCGGTGGCGGCGGCCCCGAGCGGTGGACGCGGTGCGATGGCGCTGAAGCTGGACAGCGACAAGGGTCCCCGGCCGGTCTATCGCTTGCGGGAATTTCTCCAGGCGCGGGTGCAGCTCACCAACGACGGCATCCTCTACTGCTACTACCGCGACAATACCGGTGCCATCGCGCGCATCTTCCCCAACCGCTTCACGCCGGACCCCTTCGTGAAGGCGGGCAGGCTGATGACGCTGCCGCCGGAGAACTCGCCGTTCAAGATCAAGTTCGATCAGGCGGGAAGGGAGCAGATCGCCTGCTATGCGAGCGAGCGGGATCTGCCCTTGCCGGCAAACCTGAAGGGTGCGGATCTGACGCCCCTGAAGGTGGGCTCGATGGACGAGATCGCAGCGGCCTTCCGCAAAGCCAACCCGTCCATCGCGGAAGGCAGGCTGGACATCACGGTGCAGTAGGAGTCGCCATGTCCGGGAGACTGCCATGAAAGGTCGCCTGCTCATCGCTGCGGCCCTGCTTGGCAGTCTGCCTGCCTTCGGTGGAGAGATCGTCTTCACCCAGCCCGGCCAGCCGCAGCCGGCCCAGCCGGCGGCGAAGCCGCAGCGGGAAGCCAGCCGCAGCGAACGGGAGCTGGATCGGACCCTGGACAAGGCGCGCCAGAAGGCCGGCAAGAGCAGCGGTGTCCAGGAAGGCGGCATGGGCCAGCATCCGCCCAACAAGGCCGAACAGGCGGTCCAGGAGGCCCAGGACTATCTGCGGCCGGGAGGCGATGCCGGCGCCACCGAGACGACCACGGTCATCCTGAGGAATGCGCCGGCCAGCGATGCGGAGAAAGCCCGCCTGAAGGCCCGCGGCTATGCCGCCCCCGCCACCGCGGGCAAGTCGGGACACAACTGCGGCGAGGCCGCCACGGCCGTCGGCATGATCGGCGAGGGGCCGGGCGCCGAGCGGAGTGCCAATGTGTTCGAAAAGGGCAACGCAAGCGTTAACACCCAGTGCAAGTAGCGAGAGGGAGTTGACCATGACTGAATTCAAAGCAGCGCATCTGGCTGCCGCAATACTGGTTCTTGTCGCCGCAGGAAACGCCGGCGCCCAGATCAGCGTCAGAACCCCGGACCGGGAAATCAAGGTCGGCACGGGAACCGTCAATGCCCGCGCCGAAGGCGTCACCGCCATCGCCACGGATGGCGGCAAGGCCAGCGTCACCGTCGGCGGTATCGACGGCGATGCGGACATCCAGGGCATCACGGTCATCAACGGGCGCGTATCCATCGACGGCAAGGAGATTCCCGCCAATGTCACGCGCTACAAGTCGCCGCGCACCGGCACCGTGTATCTCATCCAGCGGAAGAACGGCGCGGTGAGCGTCACCACGGAGCAGGGGGGCGAAAAATGAACCGGGGAAGTCTCCAGCGGGCAACGCTGCTGGCCGCAGCCCTCGGCGCCTTGGGCACCGGCCATGCGGAGGCCGAGATCGTGTTCCTTGCCGGCGGCCGCGTCGCCACGGTGGAGGCGGAGTATGCCTACGCCCATCCCACCTTCCGTTCCGTGGTCTTCAATTCACCGGAGATCCGCCAGATGGCCATCCTGCCGCCGGCGCCCGTCTTCGTGGCGCCGCCGCCGCTGATCTGGCGGGCACCGTCGCCGTTCCCGGTCTATCCGCCGGCGGCGGCCGGCGGATTCAACCGGGCACCGCGTCCCAGCAACCGGGACGTGACGACCTACCATCTCCAGCGGGCCCACAGCTTCGGCCAGGAGTTGTATTACCAGGACGGCTTCCTCAACTTCGGCAACCTGACCCTCTACCCCTGGCTGGGCAGCACCATGCCGGCCTATCCGCCGACGGGCGCCACCGGGCGTCCCAGCAACCGGGACAACACCACCTACAACTTGGAGCGTGCCCATCGCTTCAGCATGGACGCCTACAAGAAACCCTGATGAAAATATCCCCCGCTATAGCCGGCCTCGTCCTCGCCGTCTGCCTCATCGGTGCCGTCCCCTCGGACGCCGCGGCCCAGGACCAGGAGTATGCGCTGCCCCAGACCACCAGCACGGATTTCAACAGCATCCTGAACAACAGAAGCGCGCAGGTGACGGTCTTCGAATACGCCGGACGCTCCCTCATCCGGATCATCGACTTTCCCACCCTGGCCGAACAGGGGCGCATGTTCAACCGCGTGGTGGCGCTCATCGAGCGCATCGGCGCGCCGCGGGAGCGGGTGCTGACGAACGAGGAACTAGCCGGTTTCATCCGTTCCGTCGGCAAGACCGAGAACACCTTCGCCTACGGCAACGATTTCCTCGTCGCCGAACTGGTGGTTTTCTTCAACCTCGCCGATCTCGGCGGCATCCAGCTCAACGCCGAGGAGATCGCCCTGCGGCGCTTCCTGCTGGAACAACGCCTCATCACCTACCGCAACGGCTTCTACCAGTCGATCACGCCCCAGGCCGTGATCCTCTCCATCCCCCAGGAGAGCGACGGCAGCCGCGGCGGCCCCCCGGTCAGCGCGATGGCCCGCCGCACCATCCTGACCCACGAAATCAGCCACGCCGAGTTCTACACCAATCCGCTCTACGCCAATTACTGCCGGCAGTTCTGGCGCAGCGTCATGACGGAGGACCAGCGTACCGCCTTCCGCAAGTTCCTGTCGAAGAGCAGCTACAACCCCGACAACGAAGAGATGATGGTGAACGAGTCCCAGGCCTACCTGATCTATACGCCGGACCCGCGCGCCTTCAATGCCAGGCTGCTGGGCATGAAAGACAAGGATATCGAAGCCCTGCGGGTGAAGTTCTGGGCGGGTTTCCCGGATGCGCCCCTCGCGGAACTTAAGAGATAACACGTCCCTGGTCGCCCCGATCGGGTCCAACAAGAACACGACTGTGAACGACAGCCGGACATACGTCACCCGCCCGGACCTGCCTCCGCTGGAGGACTTTCTTCCCCTGCTGCGGCAGATCTGGGAAAGCCGAACACTCACCAACGGCGGGCCCTTCCACCGGCAGTTGGAAGCAGCCCTGTGCGAATACCTCGGCGTCCGCCATCTGTCGCTCTTCGCCAACGGAACCCTGGCATTGATCACGGCGCTCCAGGCGCTGGGCATCCGTGGCGAAGTGGTCACCACGCCCTATTCCTTCGTCGCCACCGCCCATGCCCTGCTCTGGAACGGCATCCGCCCCGTCTTCGCCGACATCGACGCGGAAAGCCTCAACCTCGACCCGGCGCGCATCGAGGCGGCGATAGGTCCGGAAACCACCGCCATCCTGCCGGTGCATTGCTATGGACGCCCCTGCGCGACGGAGGCCATCGCCGACATCGCCGAACGCCGCGGCCTGAGGGTGATCTACGACGCCGCCGCCGCCTTCGGCGTCAAGGATGCCGGCGGCAGCGTGCTGCGCCACGGCGACCTGTCCGTGCTCAGCTTTCACGCCACCAAGGTGTTCAACACCTTCGAGGGGGGCGCCATCGTCAGTCCGGACGTGGCCACCAAGCAGCGCATCGACCAGCTCAAAAACTTCGGCTACGTGGACGAAGTGACCGTCGTGGAAGCCGGCATCAACGGCAAGATGAGCGAGTTCAACGCCGCCCTGGGCCTCCTGCAGCTTCCCCGCGTCGATCAGGCGATCTTGCGCCGTCGCGAAGTCGATGCGCTCTACCGTGCGCTCCTGACGGGTGTCGCCGGCATCCGCTGTCTGCCGCCAGTGGCGGAGGTGGCGACCAATCACGCCTACTTCCCCATCCTGGTGGAGGCAGCCTATCCGCTGAGCCGCGACGGACTCTACGACAGGCTCAAGGCTGCCGGCATTCACGGGCGGCGCTATTTCTTTCCGCTCATTTCCGACTTCCCGATGTATCGGCATTACCCGTCGGCACGTCCGGAGAATCTTCCCGTTGCCTCCGCCGTCGCCGGCAAAGTGATCTGCCTGCCGATCTATCCCGAACTCGACGACGCGACGGTTGCCGCCGCCTGTCGTCTGATCGCCGCGCCCTGACTCGGGGCGGCCCAGCGCGTCCGGCCACGGAAAGCCCATGAAACTCGCCATCATGCAGCCGTATTTCCTGCCCTATGTGGGCTATTTCCAGCTGATTACGGCAGTCGATGCCTTCGTCGTCTACGACAACGTGAAGTACACGAAGAAGGGCTGGATCAATCGGAACCGCTATCTGCGAAACGGTTCCGCCACGACGTTTACCCTGCCTCTCCGGAATGACCCGGACAGTCTTTCCATCTCCGAACGCCGCATCGCCGACGACTTCGATCCCGCCCGCCTGGTCGGCCGCCTGCGCGAGGCCTACCGCAAGGCCCCCTATCTGGCGCAAACCCTGCCCCTGGTGGAGGACATCGCGATGAACGACGCGCGTACCCTGTTCGATTTCATTCACGCCTCCATCCGCCGTGTCTGCGGCCATCTCGGGCTGCGGACACCCCTCGTGGTTGCCTCGTCGGTCCCCGTTGCCTCCACCCTGGGCGGCAAGGACCGGGTGCTGGCAATCTGCCGCCATTTCGGCGCCGCCACCTACGTGAACGCCATCGGAGGACAAGAGCTTTACCGGGACGAGGATTTCGCGGCGCAGGGCATCCGGTTGCGGTTCCTGAAATCCAACTTTCTCGAATACACTCAATTCGGCGCCGATTTCGTACCCTGGCTCTCCATCGTGGATGTCCTGATGTTCAATTCCGTTGAGCGGACACGCAGCTACCTCGAATCGGGCTATGAACTGATCGGCAACCAGTCAGTCCGCTAGCCTCAGGAATCCCGCCATGAAGTGGAGGAAGCTCGGCCAGGTCTTCGACCCGGCACACCATGCCCTGCCGGAAGGCTGCACCCGGTTCGCCCAGGGACCCCAGGCGCTGGTGTTCGACGATTTCGTACGCATCTACTTCTCGACCCGGCGCATCGAGGAACGCAGCGGCTTGCCGACGAGTCACGTGGCCTTCGTGGACCTGGGCAGGGATCTCCGCACCGTCCTGCGGGTGTCGGATCGCAGCGTCATCCCGCTGGGGGAGACGGGCTGCTTCGACGAGCACGGGATATTTCCCATGAACGTCCTGCGGCACGAGGGGAGGATTTATGGCTATACCTGCGGCTGGAGCCGCCGTGTATCGGTATCGGTCGATACGGCCATCGGCCTGGCCTTCAGCGACGACGACGGCCTAAGCTTCCACAAGGTGGGCGCCGGCCCGGTCCTCGCCGCCTCGCTGCACGAGCCCTTCCTGATCGCCGACCCTTGCGTGCAGCGGCATGGCGGGCGATTCCACATGTGGTACATCTTCGGCACGGCCTGGCGGCCCCACGGTCCGGACGGCACCCCGGAACGCGTCTACAAGATCGGCCACGCTGTGTCCCAGGACGGCGTGCACTGGGAGCGGGAAAGCGGCAAGGCCATCGTCGCCGACCGCCTCGGCGCCGACGAATGCCAGGCCATGCCCACGGTGGTGCGCCTGGAAGACGGCTACCACATGCTTTTCTGTTACCGCCAGGCCACCGACTTCCGCACCGACCGCGACCGCAGCTACCGCATCGGCCATGCGTTTTCCGGGGATCTCGTCCATTGGGTCCGTGCCGACGAGGCATCGGACATCGTTGTCTCGGAACAGGGCTGGGACGCCGAGATGATCTGCTATCCCCATGTCTTCCAATGGCACGGCGACGTCTTCCTGCTCTACAACGGCAATGCCTTCGGCCGCCACGGCTTCGGCGCGGCGATACTGGAATGACGGACGAAACCCTGGCGTTCCGCAGGAACACCGCAACGCGGGAGCACATCCGCGCCCATTTGCAGGCCTGCGACGGGCGCTTCGTGCCCTCCCTCGGCAGCCGCGTGGACATCGACACCTATGCGGGCAAGCTGGCGAATCGTGCCGCAAGCTTCGAAGCCTGGAACGGCGACCTTCTGGTCGGCCTGGTCGCCGCCTACATGAACGACCGGGCGACAGGGCGCGGACATGTCACGAATGTCAGCGTGGCCGCGGATCACGAGGGGGGCGGCATCGCCTCCCGCTTGATGCGCATGTGCCTGGAGGCGGCCAGGGAAAACGGCATGTCCGTCATGACCATCGAGGTGTCCGCCGACACCCCCCGGTCGATGCGCCTGTACACCCGCTTCGGGTTCGGCGAACCGGTCCGCGACGGCCGGAGCGTCCTGCTGCGCCTGCAGCTCTGAGTCGTCAATCCCGCCGCTACGCCTTGGCGCACCAGCGTTTCCAGATGTCCCGATAGGCCGCTTCCAGGTGCCGCGTCAGGCGCTGGGGGTCCCGGTCGAGGTTCGCGGCGATACGCTGGCGCAAGGACTGCCGAATGGCGTTCAGCCGGGGCAGGTCGCCGGCGAGTTGCAGCACGCTTGCCACGTACGCATCTTCCGTCGGAGCGACAAAGTCCCCCAGGCCCAGCCCTTCCATGAGCGCGACGCCGTAGCGCGACGCCGTGCTCCGGCCGGCCAGAGTGACGACGGGAACGCCCATCCAGAGGGAGTGGCAGCTCGTGGTCCCGCCGTTGTAGGGAAATGGGTCGAGCGCCAGGTCGATGCGGTGATGAAGGGCCAGGTAGTCCGCCATCGACAGCTTCGGATTCAGGATCAGCCGGTCGACGCCCACGCCAGCGGCGGCGAAAGCGCCGATCAGGTGCCGCGCCGTGCCCTCGTCCGTCGCGTTGCCCAGCATCAGCCGTGCTCCCGGCAACGCCGCGAGGATGCTGGCCCAGACGCGAATCACCTCACCGTTGATCTTGACGAGATTGTTCAGGCTCGCGAGGACGATTCCATCTCCCCTCAGGGCCGGCAGTTCGTTGACCGGGGGGCTTTCCTCCGCCGGCTTGAAGGCGGCGCTGCTCGGCAGCCGCAACAGTGTCTCGGTATGGCAGGCCTCCGTCATCCCGGCCGGATCGAGTCTTTCTTCCGTGATCCGGTAGTCCATCGCCGCGAGGCCGGTGGTGGCCGGGTAGCCGAGCCAGGTCGCCTGGACCGGCGCCGGCTTGCGCGCGAACACCGGCAGGCGATTGAGGGCGGTATGGCCGGCGAGATCCACCAGGATGTCGATGCCGTCGCTGCGGATGCGGTCCACCAGTTCGGCGTCGCCAAGCTCCGCGCAGGGAATCCAGTGGTCCGCCGTCGCGGCGATCCTGTCGGTGGTCGCGTCCCGGTGGAAATGGCCGTAGTAGCAGTAGACCTCGAAGCCGGACTTGTCGTGATGGGCGAGCACCGGCTCGATGAAATGGGCGACGGCATGATCGCGGAAATCGCCGGAAACGTAGCCGAGGCGCAGCCGGCGGTCCGGATCGCGGCGGTTGGGGTGGCCTCGCCAGCCGGGCCGCAACGGCGCCTCGAAACGTTCGGCATAGCGCCGGTGCTCGGCGAAGACCTGCTCCTGGCTCAGCCGGGGCGCATATTGGAGCGCAAGAAGCAGGTTGCTGAAGGCCTGGGGGAAATCCGGCCGCAGGCGCAGTGCCTGCCGATAGCTCTCGATGGCCTCGTCGAGACGGCCCTGGTCCATGAGGACGTTGCCCCGATTGCTGCAGGCCTCCGGGAAGTCCGGCCTGATTTCCAGCGCACGCCCATAGCTCGCCAGGGCCTCCTCCAGCAGGCCTCGCCGCTGCAGCGTCAGCCCCAGGTTCATATGGGCATCCGCATGGCCGGGATCGAGGTCTGTCGCCCCCCGATAGGCGACGACGGCTTCCTCCAGTCGCCCTTGCTCCCGCAACAGGTTGGCGAGGTTGTAGCGGGCAGCCACATGCCCGGGCGACGTCGCCAGCACGCGGCGATACTCTTCCGCCGCCGCGTCGAAACTCCCCTGCCGTTTGAGGGCCGTCGCCAGGTTGTAACGGGCGTCCGGCGAATCGGGCAGCAGACGCAGGGAAGCACGATAGGCGTCGATGGCGCCTTCGATGTCCCCTGCAGCATCGAGTGCGTTGCCGAGGTTGGTCCATGCCGCGGGAAAGTCCGGCCTCGTCCGCAACACCTCCCGGAAGACGGCGATGGCTTCGTCCGTCATCCCCCGGGCTTGGAGGGCGAGTCCGAGGTTGCTCCCGGCTTCCCCATAGGCCGGCTTGAGCGCCAAGGCCTCCCGGTAACTGGCAATGGCCGCGTCCGTGCGCCCGAGCGCGTTCAGCGCATTGCCGAGGTTGAAGTGAGCCTCCGCGAAGCCCGGCCGGAGTTCCAGGGCCTGGCGGTAGGCAGCCACCGCTTCCTCCGGCTTGCCGGTCTCCTGCAGGGCCAGCCCCAGGTTGCTGAGGGCCTCCGGATAGGACGGCGCCAGCGCCAGCGCCCGGCGGTAGGCCGCCAACGCCTCTTCAAGACGTCCCGAGGCTTGGAGCACAGTCCCGAGGCTGTTGTGATAGAGCGCCACGTCGGGCCGCGCTTCTGTCGCATCGCGGATGAGCCGGAGAGCGGCTTCGTGCTGTCCGACGCCGTGGGCGATCAGCCCCAGCAGATGCAGGGCATCCGGCTGCCTTGGCTCCACCTCCAGTATCTGGCGGTAAAGACGCTCGGCCTCCCCCAAACGGCCACCCTGGTGATGCGCAACGGCCGTTGCTAACGTTTCGACGACGGAGAATCCGCTCCCGAATGGCATCTGCCCGTCTTCTCGCTTCAGGCAGCATTGCTTGTACTTCTTTCCGCTTCCGCAGGGGCAGGGGTCGTTTCGGCCGGGTCGGTTCATGGTCTGGGATGTCGGTAGGCTTGCGGACCATGATACCGATCAAGTCCAGGCGGTACTGGTAAGTCATGGCTCCGACCGAAGACCATTCCCGCCCGAATACGCCGGAGCCTTCATCCGACCCCATTGATTTGTTGCAAATCTGCCACACAGACCCGAATGGTAGAAATGGCTAACAAGGAGGAGAATGAACGATATTGTTTCTGTTTTAAGCGAGATTTGCGGTCATGCCAAAAAAATTCCTCCAGAGCATCGTCATCGCATCTTTCCTCCTGGCAAGCATGCCGGCCATCTCACAACAACCCATTGATTCAGCGCTGATTACATCCATCCAGGGTGGTGTTGATCTCGTTACCCCCCAGGGAAAACAACCCCTGCAGGCCTTCACCAAACTGAAACGCGGCGACCTGCTGGCCTTGAGCCGGGCCCGGGTCCAACTTGTCTATTTCGAGAGTGGTCGCCAGGAAATCTGGAACGGTGGCGGGCGCCTGGAGGTGCTTGGAACGGAAAGTAGGACTTTCGGGCTAGCAAACCCCGAGGTTAAAATGCTTCCCGTATCAATGGTGAAGCAGATCGCCAGGACGCCCGCGCCTGACAGCCAGGGACGCGGGGGGGGGGTACGAACCCGTGCCATCGCATCTCCGGAAGCCATTGCGAAACTCGAGAATTCCTATCGCCAGCTGCGCATGGAGGCCATGCGGGGCGATCTGAATCCAGAACTGTATTTGTTGTCCGGGTTGTTCGAAATGCGCGAGATCGAGCGGGTGGAGCAGGTGCTCAGGGACTTGCAGCAATCGCGGCCCGGCGACATGGAAGTCGGCCTTGTGGTGGCGCTTTACCAGAAGGCCATAAGGAATGCGCGAGAAAGCCGCGCGCGCTGAATCGTTGAAGTTTTGAAAATTCTTTCCGGGAGGAAGTTGCCATGTACCCAAGAACCCGTCTGGCAGTCGCCGCATCCGTCGCAGCCATCGGTACCCTCGCCTCGAACGCCGCCTCGGCCAGCTGTGCGTCCTACATCGCCAGCTACAACGCCTGTAGCACCGATTCCTGCCGTGCCACCTACCGCTCCTCCTATCCGGAGTGCTTCGTCAGCGGCGACAGCGCCAGCGGTTCTGTACAAATCTCCGGCACTTCGGTGCAGCAGATCGTCTCGATCTCGAATGCGGTTTCCGGTCGCATGCTCGCCCTCGGTGCGGGCGGTCCGCGCAAGACGGCCGCTGTCGAGCCGGTCACCGGCATGGCCGCCGGCAACGGCGCCCAGAAGTTCAACGTCTGGGGCAACGTCACCAACACCAACGCCAAGTACGGCGGCAACTCGGCGATCGGCAACACCGACAAGACCACGTCCCACGTCCTGAACACGGTTGTCGGCCTCGACTACGGCTTCGCCCCCAACATGGTGGTGGGCCTGTCCGGCGCCCTCGACACCGGTCGCGGCTCCGCCAACAATGCCGGTACCAGCACCCAGGGTTACAGCGTCGCCCCCTATTTCGGCTGGCAGATCGACCAGAACCTGGCGCTGGACGTCACCACCGGCCTGGGCGACGGCAAGTATTCCACCGCCAGCGCTTCCGAGGCCAACTCCCAGCGCACCTTCACGGCCCTGAACCTGACCTACAGCCGCTGGATGGACAATCTCCAGCTCAACGCCAAGGGCGGCTACATCACCGCCAAGGAAAAGTACGGCGACATGAAGAACAACGGCATCACCCAGGGCAACACGTCCACCAGCAACCGGCTCGACCAGTTCCGCGTCGGCGTCGATGCCGGCTACTGGATGAACGGCGTCATGCCCTTCGCCGGCCTGGCCTATACCACCGACAGCCGCTCCTTCTCCAGCGCCGCCGGCCTGCAGGACACCTCCCGGCTGGGCAAGAGCGCGGCCGTCCTGTCCCTGGGCGTGAACTTCTTCAACCTGGGTAAGGATGTCACCGCCGGCCTGCTCTACACGATGGAGTCCGGTCGCAGCAACGGCAAGGGCGACAGCTTCGGCGGCAACGTCAGCTTCCGCTTCTGATGCGGGACAGGGTTCCCACCCTGACCAAGGCCGCGCTCTCCAGCGCGGCCTTTTTGTTTCTGGCTGCCGCCTGCGCGAATCTCGACGCCTTCGGCGGTTCCCGTGCCGCCGTCGTCGCCTGGGGCGGTGAACGGAACTTCGTTTCCGAGGACATGGATGCGGGCCGGTTTCGCCTGCTGGCCCTGTCCCGGCAAACCGGATCTGCGGCAGTGCTGTCCATCTACATCGAAGGCGACGGAGCCCCCTGGCCCAACCCCTACCGACCGCCGCCAGACCCGACACCGACCAGGCCCGTCGCCCTGGCATTGGCGGCGGGCGATCCGGGGCCGGCCGTCACCTACCTGGGCCGCCCCTGCCAGTATCTCGCCGCAGCCGAACTCGCCGGCTGCAGCCCCGACTACTGGATCAAGCGCCGTTTCGCCCCGGAGGTCATCGCCGCCTACGACGACATCCTCTCCCGCCTGAAGGCTCGCGCCGGTGCCGCGAATCTGCGCCTGGTCGGCTACTCGGGCGGCGGCGTCATCGCCGCGCTTCTGGCGCTGCGGAGGCCCGACATCGTCGAGGTCGTGACGATTGCGGCGCCCCTCGCGCTCGCCGACTGGACGGCCCATCACGGCATCTCGCCGCTGGCCGGCTCTCTGGACCCACAGGGAGAAGCCGGACATCTGCCCCAAGGCATCCATTGGGTCGGCGGCCGTGATAAAACAGTCCCGCCCGCCATCGTTGCAGGCTTCGTTGCCCGAAAGGGAGGACGGCTCGCCACGATGCCCGATTTCGATCACGAATGCTGCTGGACGCGCGACTGGCCTGCCCTGCTCTCCCGCAGCCGGAACAAGGAGATCACGCCATGAGCGTCAAGCTTCCAGCCCGTCTGGTCCTGTTGTTGTCCGGCATCGTCGTCGCCGGGAGCGTCTCCGCCCAGATGATGCGTCCCCCGGCCTTCGCCGGCGGCATTCCCGGCATGGTCCAGTTCCAGGCCACGCTGATGCAGCGCCACCAGGCCCGCACCCTGCTTTACCGGGAAGCGCTGGAAGAACTGCGCAAGAACCCGACAGCCGCCGATGTCCCCGAATGTCCCGTCGGCGGCGGCGCGCCCGGGGTGCTCTGCCTGAAGCGGCCGGAAGCTCCCGCCCCGGAAGCTGCCACCGCGCAGCCCGTTGAGAAACCGGCGCTTGCCGCCGCGCCGGCCACGCCCGCCCCGGTCGCTGAAATCAAGCCGGCCGGCCCCGCGCCGCAACCCGTGACGCCGGCCAAACCCACGCCGCAGGGAACGGTTGCCGCGCCACCCGCCGCGGCAGCGACCCCGATGCCCCCCATCGCGGCCACCCCTGCGCCGGCTCCGGCACCTGCAACCGTCGCCGCAGCCGCTCCCAGACCCGGCGCCGCCGATGGGCCGCCGATGGTGCGCAAGCGCATCGCCGTCCTCGTCGGCAACAACGACTACAAGATGCCGATCCCCGGCCTCGACACACCCATCGCCGACGTGGAGAAGATCGCCGACGTGCTGCGCTCCCGCTTCGGCTACGACGCCCAGGTGGTCAAGAATGCCTCCAAGGCCCAGATCATCGAGGCCCTCAATCGCGTCGCCGCCGAGGCGAAGCCGGAAGACAGCGTGCTGCTCTTCTACGCCGGCCACGGCTACCTGATGGACGACACCAAGATGGGCTTCTGGATTCCCATCGACGCTTCCGTCAAGACCGCCGCCAACTGGATCTCCAACACCGACATCTCGAAACTGCTCGCCGCCATTCCCTCGCGCCAGCTGATCCTGGTATCCGACAGCTGCTTCTCAGGCAGCCTGACGAAGGAGCAGAAGGTCACCTACAGCGGCAAGCCGAAGGCCGAAGAAGTCCTGCGCCGCCGTTCCGTCCTGGTGTTCTCCTCGGGCGGCGACGAGCCGGTGTCCGACGAGGGCAAGGACGGCCATTCCATCTTCGCCTGGAACCTCATCAAGACGCTGGACTCCGCCACCGGCACCACGCCCGGCTACGATGTCTGGAAGACCGTGCATGGCCGCGTCACCAAGGAATTTCCCCAGGAACCCCAGTACGGCGCCGTCGTCTCGGCGGGGCACGCGGAGGGCGGCGAGTACCTGTTCCAGCCGCGCTGAAGCGCGGATCGGTTAACATTGCGGCAGCATTTTTCCGGCGCAGGGGAACGACGGTGAAACTCGCAAGACTGCTCGCACTGGCGGGCGCATTCGTGCTGACGATCCAGCCCGCCTGGGCGAAGAACTACGCCCTGCTGATCGGCAACTCGGCCTATTCCATCGGCGCCCTCGACAACCCGGCCAACGACGCCCATGACCTGGCCAACGTCCTCAAGTCCACCGGCTTCGACACCACCGTCATCCTCAACCAGAACGCCGACGCCATGCGCCAGGCGATCCGCGACTTCGGCGAGAAGCTGCGCGAAAACGACGGCATCGGCTTCTTCTTCTTCGCCGGTCACGGCGTCCAGGTGGCCGGCGAGAACTACCTGCTGCCCATCGGCTTCCCCTTCCGCAACGAGAACGAGGTCCAGACCCACGCCGTCTCGGCGAATCTTGTCCTGCGTTACATGGAGGACGCCAAGAGCCGGGTCAACGTCATCGTCCTCGACGCCTGCCGCAACAATCCCTTCATCAAGACCCGCTCCCTCAAGAGCCGCGGCCTCGCGCCCATGGACGCGCCGAGCGGCTCCCTGGTCGCCTTCTCCACCGCGCCCGGCACCGAGGCCTCCGACGGCTCGGGCCGCAACGGCCTCTACACCAAGCACCTGATGGCCAACCTCAAGGTACCCGGCCTCACCATCGAGCAGGTGTTCAAGCGCGTGCGCGAATCGGTGGAGAACGAGTCCGAGAAGGAGATCGGCCGCAAGCAGTCGCCGCGGGAGGAAAGCAGCCTCAAGGGCGGCGACATCTACTTCGTGCCGCCCAAGGTGGCGGCCGGCGGCGCCGGTCCCGAGGCCGTGGAACTGGCCTACTGGAACTCCATCGCCAACAGCACCAGCACCGCCGACTACGAGTCCTATCTGGCCCAGTATCCCCAGGGCAAGTTCGCCGAGCTCGCCCGCAACCGTCTCAAGGCGGTGAAGACGGCCGGCACCGTCGCCCGCGCCGAGACCCGCGGCGACATGCAGGCGCCCGCCGCGCCCGGTCCCGTGGCCATGGTCCGCCCCGGCAAGGTGTACTCCAGCGCCGGCAGCTTCAGCTTCGAGGATAGGGACGAAGCCCCCATGCGCGCCGCCGAACTCATCTCCATCTCCTGCCGCGACCTCATCCGCGGCAAGCGCGTGCGCCTCAGCATCGACGAGAAGGGCGCCATCGCCCAGCAAAGCCGCAACGCCTTCCGCGTCGCCATCGAGGAGCGCATGAAGGCCATCGGCGTCCGGATCGCCGCCGGCGGAAGCGCGGACCTGCTGATGAAGGGCAGCATCGAGGCCGCCGCCGGCGCCAATCCCGTCCTCGGCGTCGGCGAGGTGGACCTGGACGCCGAATTCAGCCTGTCGACACCCGCCGGCAAGCGCCTCGCCCAGGCCAGCGCCTCCGGAGGCGCCTATGCCGGCCGGCACACCAAGAGTTCCGTCAAGGGCGCCGCTCAGGGCGTCTGGGAAGAGAAGAGCGAAGAGATCGTCGGCAAGCTGTTCCGCGACTACTGCGCCGAGCGTTGAGCATCCCAAGAGATCGACAGGAAAACCCTTTCAGCATCGTCCGGAGACCGTCCATGAACCATCGCCACCTGTTCGCCTGCCTTTCCCTCGGACTCGCCCTGGCAAGTACGCCCAGCCATGCCTTCCTCGACAAGATCTTCGGCGGCGAGAAGAAGCCGGCGGAGGGACAGCCCGCCGACGGCCCGCAGCCCGCCACCACGGCCTCCGCCGAGGCCAACCAGATGGCCGACAAGGCCCTCTACAAGCCCATCGAGTACGCCAACGCCGCCTTCCCCGGACCGACCCTCGTGGTCCTGCCGGGCGACATCAAGAGCACCAACGCCACCTTCACCCAGAAGTTCGGCCCCAACAACATCGCCGACTTTGCCGAGCTGGAGCTGACGCGCGCCAATTTCCGCGTCCTCGAACGCTCCGACCTGGGCCCCCTGCTCAAGGAGGTCCAGCTCGCCTTCGGCCTCGGCGATCCCGACGAGGCCGCCAAGGTCTTCAAGCGCGGCAAGTTCAAGAGCACCAAGTGGATGGTCAAGTTCGACGTCCTCAAGGCCGAGCCCGTGGCCCAGGCCCAGAAGGGCTTCGACGGCGGCGCCATCGGCCAGCTCGCGGGCCTGGCCATCGGCGGCTACGGCGGCGCGGCGGCCAACGTGGTCGGCAGCTCCGTGAAGACGGGCGAGACGGCCGGCGTCTGGATCGTCGGTCTGCGCTACAAGATCCTCGACGCCAACACCACCGAGCAGGTGGCCAGCGGCTACGTGGAAGACAAGATGGAACTCGGCGCCCAGGCCACCTCGGTGCTGGGCGTCTCCCAGGGCACCAGCGGCGGCCTCACCCTCGACAGCCTGGTGCAGCGCCTCGTGCAATCCTGCGTCGCCGAAATCGACGGCCGCTACAAGAAACGCTGATCTCTATGCGGCCGGCATCCGCCGGCCGCCCCCTGCCATGTTCGATTTCGACCGTCCCATCGACCGGCGCGGCGGGGAGTTCCCCGACAGCACCAAGTGGAACAAATACGCCGGCCGGGACGTGATCCCCCTGTGGGTCGCCGACATGGACTTCGCCGCGCCGCCGCCGGTGCTCGCGGCCCTGCACCGGCGCATCGACCAGGGCGTGTTCGGCTACGGCCAGCCCTGGCCCTCCCTCGTGGACGCCGTCGTCGGTCATCTGGACCGCGAGTACGGCTGGACCATCGACCCGGACTGGCTGGTCTGGCTGCCGGGCCTCGTCACCGGCCTCCACGTGGCCTGTCGCGCCCGGGGCGACGCCGGTTCGGCGGTCTTCACCGCCACGCCGATCTATCCGCCCTTCCTTTCCGCGCCCGCCCATTCGGAGCGCCGCACGGTCACCGCTCCCCTGGTGATGGACGATCAAGGCTGGAGCTGGGATTGGGCCGCCGTCGATGGTGTGCTGCGCAGCGCGAGGCCCTCCCAGTTCCTGCTCTGCCACCCCCACAATCCGGTCGGCCGCAGCTGGCGCGAAGATGAACTGTGGCAACTGCTGGCCCTGGCCGAGAAGCACGACTTCGTCGTCTGCTCCGACGAGATCCACTGCGACCTGATCCTCGCCACCGGCCGGCGCCACCAGCCCTTCGCGACCCTGTCGCCCGAGGCGGCGAAGCGCAGCATCACCCTGATGGCGCCGTCGAAGACCTTCAACGTGCCGGGCCTCGGCTGCGCCTTCGCCGTCATTCCCGATGCCCGTCTGCGGCGCGACTTCCGCGGCGCCATGTACGGCATCGTGCCCCACGTGAATTCCCTCGGCCTCGTCGCCTGCGAAGCCGCCCTGCGGGACGGCGTGGAGTGGCGGCGCGAGCTGCTGACCTACCTGCGCGGCAATGCCCGCCTCGTCGAACGCTTCGTCGCCGGCCGCAGCGAACTCGCCATGGCCCCGGTGGAAGCCACCTACCTGGCCTGGATCGACGCCCGCGGCATGGGCGTGGAGAATCCCCAGCGGGTCTTCGAAGCGGCGGGGGTGGGGCTCTCGGACGGTGCCGACTTCGGCGCACCGGGCTTCGTGCGCCTCAACTTCGGCTGTCGGCGGGAACTGCTGGAAACGGCGCTGGCCCGCATGGCGCAGGCGCTAGACTGAGGGCTCAGCCGAGGCGCTTGTCCTCGCGCAACATGGCCTCGAAATCCTGCGGCGGCACCGGGGGTGCGAACAGGTAGCCCTGAAACTCGTCGCAGCCCAGGCTCCTGAGGAAGGCGAGCTGGTTCTCCGACTCCACACCCTCGGCGATCACCTTGTGGCCGAGCCGCTTCGCCATGCTGGCAATGGCGCCGGCAATGGCACAGTCGTTGAGGTCGGCGGGAATGCCGGTGACGAAGGAACGGTCGATCTTGAGGGTGTCGATGGGAAAGCGCTTGAGATAGGACAGGCTGGAATAGCCGGTGCCGAAATCGTCCAGCGCCAGAGTGACGCCGAGGGCGGCCAGCTCGTCCATCATGGCGATGACGCGCTCGGTGTTGTGCATCAGCATGCTCTCGGTGATCTCCAGCTCCAGCCAGTCGGGTTCCAGGCCGTGGTTCTTCAGCGTATCGCCGACGCGCTGGGGCAGGGCGGAAGAGAAATCCCGCGCCGACAGGTTGATGGCGATCTTGGTCGTCGGCAGCCCGGCGTCCCGCCAGGCCTTGGCCTGGCGCACGGCCTCTTCCAGCACCCAGGCGCTGATGCGCACCACCAGGCCCGTCTCCTCCGCCACCGGCACGAAGTCGCCGGGCGGGATCATGCCCCGCTCCGGATGGCGCCAGCGCACCAGCGCCTCGGCGCCGACGATGCGTCCGCTGGCGATATCCACCTTCGGCTGATAGTGCAACAGCAGTTCGTTGCGCTCAATGGCGTGGCGCAGGGCCGACTCGGTCTGCAGGCGGTCCAGGGCCCGCTGGTTCATCTCGTGGCTGTAGAAGGCGTGGCCGTCCTGGCCGGTCTGCTTGGCCCGATACATGGCGATGTCCGCCAGGCGCAGCAGGGTCTCGGTGTCGAAGCCGTCCTGGGGATAGACGCTGATGCCGATGGCGGCGCCGACCTTGAGTTCGTGGCCGTCGATGAAGAAGGGCGCATCGAGGGCGGACAGCAGCTTCTGGGCGACGAGACCGGCATGCTCGCGCATGGTGATGTCGAACAGGGCGACGACGAATTCGTCGCCGCCGAGACGCGCCACCAGGTCCTCGGTGCGCAGCACCTCGCGGAAGCGGTAGCCGATCTGCTGCAGCAGGCGGTCGCCGACACCGTGACCGAGGGTGTCGTTGATGGGCTTGAAGCGGTTGAGGTCGATGAACAGCAGGGCCCCGTGGAGCCGGTTGCGCCGTGCTTCCGTCAGGGCCTGGTCCACCAGCTTGTAGAACAGGGTACGGTTCGGCAGCTCGGTGAGGGCGTCGTAGTAGGCCAGGTGGCGGATGCGTTCCTCGGATTCCTTGCGCTCGGTGATGTCGGAAAAGATGGAGAAGTAGTTGGCGACGTCGCCGCGCGCGTTCTTCACGATGCCGATGGAAACCCAGGCCGGATAGGCCTCGCCGTTCTTGCGGCGTTCCCATATCTCGCCCTGCCAGCGCCCGCCGTCGTGGATGTGGCGCCAGACCTCGGCGAAGAAATCCTGGTCCTCCTGGCCGGCGCGCATCAGGCGCGGCGTCTTGCCGACGGCCTCCTCGGCACTGTAGCCGGTGATGCGCGTGAAGGCCTGGTTCACCGAAACGATCACCTGTTCGGCGTCGGTGATAAGGATGCCCTGGTCGGTATGCTCGAAAATCCGCGCGTGGAGCCGCTGGTTCTCCTGGGCCTCTATCCGCGCGGTGATGTCCGTCAGATAGCCGATGATGCCCGCCGGATAGCCGTCCGGATCGCGCACCAGGGACAGCTGGAGGCTGGCCCAGAACACTTCGCCCGACTTGCGGCGGCGGCGCACCTCCAGTTCCCGGCCGCCGTGTTCCAGGAAGACGTCCTGGAAACCCTCGTCGTCCTCGTCGGGGTCGGCGTAGAGGAACAGGATGTGGCGGCCGATGGCCTCCGCCGCCGCATAGCCGAACAGGCGCTCGGCGCCCCGGTTCCAGCTCGTGATGTAGCCGTCCAGATCCATGGTGATCACCGACTCGTGGATCTGGTCGATGATCTGGGTCTGCTTGTGCAGGTGCTCGCGGGCGCCGGCAACCTCGTCGAGGATGCGCGCCGCGATGTCCCCGGCGCGCTGCCGGCCCTCCTCCGTCAATATCTCGCGGCAGAGGGCTTCGATACGATCCAGGTCCGCCTTGCCGGAATTGCCGTCCGCCATGCTCAGGCCTCGCGGCTGACTTGTACCGCCCAGCCGACGGCGGGAACCAGGGCACGAGCCCAGGCTTCGTGGCCGATGCCCGCCTGGGCCAGCAGGGCGGCGAGTTCGTCGCGGGCGCCGCGCTCGCCAGCCTCGATGGCCTTGAGCAGAAGACCGAGCCTGCCGCTGCGGGCCGACAGGGCCGCCGCCACATCCTCCGCCAGGTTCAGGGGTTTCATGATCTCGGCGATGGGGATGCCGAACAGGGTGTCCAGCAGGGAGAACATGCCGGCCATGAAGGCCCGGTCCTGCTCGTCGCGGGAACCACCGAGACCTTCACAGAGCGCCTCCGCCAGGCGGGCGCGCATGGCTGCCTGGGGCAGCAGCGGATTGGCGGCCTCGCCCTTCTGGCCCCGGGCGTAGAGCAGCAACTGCAGCCAGCGCTGGAGCTGGCGCCGCCCCAGCAGCGCGATGGCCTGGCCGAAGCTGCCGATCTTCGTCGGCACCGCGAAGGCCACCGAATTCACCAGCTTCAGCAGGTGGTAGGACAGCTGGGGATCGCGCTTGATCGTCGCCTCAAGCCGATGGGAATCGGCGTCGCTGGCCACCGCCGCCAGGAGTTCCAGCAACAGGGCGCGGTTCGAAGTGTCCGCATGCCGGCCGGCACCCGGCAGCAAGTGCTGGGGGAAATTGCCCGCCAGCCACTGGAAATGGCAGCGGCCGGAACAGGTGATCTCCTCCGCGCCGAGCGCCATGTGGGGACCCGGCAGCTTGCCCAGCCATTCGCCGACGCCCACCGGGACGCCGCGGCCGGGGCAGGGCAGGGCGAAGGCCTTCAGGTGTCCATGGGGCGTCTGGCCGACCAGCGGCAGGCCGCTGCCCATGAACCGGAAACCCCTGGCCTGCAAGGCGTCGAGGGCCTCGTCGTTGGCGCGATCGCAGAAGAACGCGGTCGGCAGACGCAGGATCGCCTGTTCTGCCGGCAGGGCCGACAGATCCACCTCCAGGTCCGTCAGGGAAACGATGCAAGGCAGGGGGGCGAGGGCTTCTGCCAGGCCACAATCGACGCAAAAGCGCGCCAGATCGTCGTTCCTGGGCGGCGGCGAAGTTTCCAGCAACAGCGCCACCCAGGCATTGTGGGTATCCGAAACCGGCTGTAGCGTGGCCAGAGGGAATGCAGCTCTCATTCGGGGATTATCTGCATCTATGGTTCTATAGCCGTCATGATCGTCCCGAAACGCCGCAAACGCAATCCCCGACGGCCTTCCTGGGCAAAGGGGAATTAGCCGAAGCGCAGCACGCCGGCTTCGGTCACGATGCAGTCGAGGGGAATGTCGTGGGCCTGGGGATGGATATCGGCGACCCGCGCCAGTTCGAAACCGACACCGATGGTCAGGGGGCGCGGAACCAGGGCGGCAAGCGTGCGGTCGAAATAGCCGCCGCCGTAGCCGAGCCGGAAACCCCTGGCGTCGAAGGCCACCAGCGGCAGCAAAACGACATCCGGCGGCGGCGCGATTGCGGCGGAGTCCGGCACCGGAATCCCGTAGGGGTCGCGGGTCATGGCCGCATCGGCGGTCCAGGGCCGGAACGCCATGGGGGCGTCCTTCTCCACCACCGTCGGCATCGCCATGCGCCAACCGGCTGCAGTCAGGCGTACGGCGAGGGGCCGGGCGTCGAACTCGTTGCGGATGGGCCAGCAGAAGGCGAGGACGCCGGGGCGATGGGGCGCCAGTTCCGTCGCGAGACGGTCTTCCACCAGGGCGTTGAGGCGGGCATGCTCGGCCGGCGTCAGGGCCGCGCGGGCGGCGATCTTCTCCCGCCGCAGGGATGTCCGCCCAGTGGCGCAATTTGCCGCGGAATTGGCGGCATGTTCCGGCGGCTGGTGGGTAGGGGCCATGTGCTAATGTGAAACGATGCAGTTGTTAGAAGATAACCGATGAAACGCCTTGCCGGCATCCTGATTTTCCTCCCCCTCCTGGCCGCCGCCGACGTCGGCGACGACAAGGTCCTCGCCGCCCGCGAGGCTTTCCGCAACGGCGAGCGCGTGCGTCTCGCAAAAAGCGTCGAGGCCCTCAAGGGCCATGAGTTGCTGCCGTGGGCCGAATACTGGCAGTTGCGCCTGCGCATCGAGGACAGCCAGTCCGAGGGCGTGGCCGAATTCCTGCAGCGGGAGAGCGGCAGCTACATCGCCGAGAAGCTGCGCAGCGACTGGCTCAAGGCCGTCGGCAAGCGGCGCGAGTGGGAACCCTTCCGCAGCGAATACCCGAAGCTCGTCCAACCCGACCAGGAAGTGGCCTGCTACGCCCTGCAGGCGCGGCTGGCCGACCAGCAGGACCGCACGGCCCTCGACGAGGCGCGGCCCCTGTGGTTCTCCTTGCTGGACATGCCGGACTCCTGCCTGCCCCTGATGGAGCAACTGATCCTGGAACAACGCATCGACAGCAACGATGCCTGGGCGCGCCTCCGCCGCCTGCTCGAAGGCAAGAAGCTCAGCCAGGCGAAGCTCTTCGCCCGCTATCTGCCCAAGGGCCAGGAACCGGACGGCAAACTGCTCGACACCATCGCCGACCGGCCGGCGCGCTACATCGCCAGGTTGCCCGCCAATTTCGCCGCCACCCGTCTCGGCCGTGAAATGGCCCTCTACGCGATCCAGCGCATGGCTCGCAGCGATCCCGAAACCACCGCCGCCCAGTGGCGCGACATCGAGGACCGCTTCCCCGCCGCCGAACGCGCCTACGCCTGGGGGCAGATCGCCTGGCAGGCCGCCCTGCGCCACCTGCCGGATGCCCTGGCCTGGTACGAGAAAGCGGCCCAGGCATCGCCGACCACGCCACTCGGCGAGGAGCAGATCGCCTGGAAGGCCCGCGCCGCCCTGCGCACCCACGACTGGACGACGGTCCGCCGCACCATCGAGCAGATGCCGCCCCAACTGGCCGGCGACCCGGCCTGGGTCTATTGGCTCGCCCGCGCCCTGGCCAGTCACGGCCGCCAGCAGGAAGCCAACCTCCTGTACCAGAAGATCGGCGGCCAGCCCAATTTCTACGGCAACCTGGCCGACGAGGAGCTGGGCCGCAGCGTCACTCTCCCGGCCAAGGCCGCTCCGCCGACGGCGGAGGAGCTCGCCCAGGCCGCCGCCAACCCGGCCCTGCGCCGGGCTCTGGCCCTCATGCGGCTCGACATCCGCATCGAAGGCGTGCGCGAATGGAACTGGACCGTGCGCGGCATGAACGACCGCCAGCTCCTCGCCGCCGCCGAATTCGCCCGCAAGCACGATGTCTTCGACCGGGCCATCAGCACCGCCGACCGCACCCTGGCCCAGCACGACTACGGCCTGCGCTACCTGGCGCCCTACCGGGAATACGTGGAACCCAAGGCCCGCGAACTGGCCCTCGACTACAGCTGGGTCTATGGCCTCATGCGTCAGGAGAGCCGCTTCGTCACCAATGCCAGATCCACCGTCGGCGCCAAGGGCCTCATGCAGGTGATGCCGGCCACCGCCAAGTGGGTGGCGAAGAAGATCAACATGCCCCGCTTCCATCCGGCCCGGGTGGCCGAAATGGACACCAACGTCACCCTGGGCACGAACTACCTGAAGATGGTGCTGGAGAGCCTGGACAACCATCCGGTGCTGGCCTCGGCAGCCTACAACGCCGGCCCCGGCCGGGCCCGCCGCTGGCGTGCCGAACATCCCCTGGAAGGCGCCATCTACGCCGAGACCATTCCCTTCAACGAAACCCGCGACTACGTGAAGAAGGTCATGAGCAACGCCATCTACTACGCGGCGCTGTTCGACGAGAAACCCCAATCCCTCAAGAGCCGCCTCGGCGTCGTCCGCCCCAAGGGCAACGGCGACACGGCAACGGAGGAATTGCCGTGAACCTCCTGCTCATCGGCGGCACGGGTTTTTTGGGCAGCCATCTGGCGGCCGTGCTGGCCGCCGCCGGCCACCGCCTGACCCTGCCGACCCGCCGCCGGGAACGGGCCAAGCACCTGGCCCTGCTGCCGACGGTCGAAGTGGTCGAGGCCGACGTACACAACCCGGCCACGCTCGCCCGCCTGTGCCGAGGCCAGGACGCCGTGTTCAGCCTCGTCGGCATTCTCAAGGGCGGCGAGGGCGATCCCTACGGTGCCGGCTTCGCCCGGGCCCATGTGGAACTACCGCAGAAAGTCGCCGCCGCCTGTCGCGCCGCCGGCGTGCCCCGGCTGATCCACGTTTCCGCCCTCAAGGCCGCCGCGGACGCGCCGTCCGGCTATCTGCGCTCCAAGGCGGCGGGCGAGACGGCCGTCCTCGCCGCCCAGCCGGAGGTGGCCGTCACCATCGTCCGTCCCTCGGTGATCTTCGGCCGCGGCGATTCCTTCCTCACCCTGTTCGCCGGGCTGCTGAAGATGGCGCCCCTGGTGCCCCTGGCCTGTCCCGCAGCGCGCTTCCAGCCGGTCTGGATGGGGGATGTGACGACAGTTCTCGCCGCCTGTCTCGAACGTACCGACAGCCATGGCCGGGCCTACGACCTCTGCGGCCCCCGGGTGTACAGCCTGCGGGAACTGGTGGCCTATGCGGGCCGCGTGTCCGGCCATCCGCGTCCCATCCTCGGCCTGCCGGACTTCGCCTCCTGGCTCCAGGCCTGGGCCATGGAATTCGTTCCCGGCGGTCCCATGACCCGGGACAACGTTCGCTCCATGCGCCTGCCCAGCATCTGCGACAGCGGCTGCGCCCTGCCCTTCGGCATCGAACCGACCCCCCTCGAAGCCGTGGCGCCCGGCTACCTGGGGCCGGCCGCGTGAAGATCTACGCCGTCGGCGGCGCCGTACGCGACGAACTTCTCGGCCTGCCGGTGCAGGACCGGGACTGGGTCGTGGTCGGCGCCACGCCGGAGGACATGGTGGCCCGCGGCTACCGGCCCGTGGGCCAGGATTTCCCGGTCTTCCTGCATCCGCGGAGCCACGAGGAATACGCCCTGGCCCGCACCGAGCGCAAGACGGCGCCGGGCTACAAGGGCTTCGTCTTCCACACCGACGCCAACGTCAGCCTGGAAGAGGACCTGGTGCGGCGCGATCTCACCATCAACGCCATCGCCAAGGCCGAGGACGGCGACTACATCGATCCCTACGGGGGCCGCGCCGATCTTGCCGCCAAGGTGCTGCGCCACGTCTCCCCTGCTTTCGCCGAAGACCCGGTGCGCATCCTGCGGGTGGCCCGCTTCGCCGCGCGCTTCCACGCGTTTTCGGTGGCACCCGAGACCCTGGCGCTGATGCGGCGGATGGTGGATGCCGGCGAGGTGGATCACCTGGTGCCCGAACGGGTCTGGCAGGAACTGGCCCGGGGCCTCATGGAAGCCCGACCCTCCCGCATGTTCGAGACCCTGCGCGTCTGCGGCGCCCTGGCGCGCCTTCTGCCCGAGGTAGACGCCCTCTGGGGCGTGCCCCAGCGGGCCGATTACCACCCGGAGGTGGATACCGGCGTCCATATCATGATGGTGCTGGACACGGCGGCCCGCATGGGCCTGCCGCTGCCGGCGCGCTTCGCCGGCCTGACCCACGATCTCGGCAAGGCCCTCACCCCGGCGGATATCCTGCCGCGCCATATCGGCCACGAGGCCAGGAGCGTCGCGCTCCTCGGCCCCCTTTGCGAGCGCCTGCGCGTACCGATCGACTGCCGCGACGTTGCGACCCTGACGGCCACCTTCCACAGCGAGATCCACAAGCTGGACGTCCTCAAGCCCGCGACCATCGTCAAACTGCTGGAGCGCTGCGACGCCCTGCGCCGGCCGGAACGCTTTCTTGCCGTCCTCGCCGCCTGCGAGGCCGACTACCGGGGCCGCCTCGGCTTCGACGAAAAGCCCTATCCCCAGGCGGCCCGCTGGCGCGAGCTGCTGGCTGTCATACAATCCATCGACGCCGGAGCCATCTCCCGCACCTGTACCGACCGGGCCCAGATTCCCGCCCGCATTCACGAAGCTCGTGTTGCGGCCGTCAAGGCCCGAATCGAATAGAAGGAGCGAGGCCGTGCTCTCCGAACATCGAAGCCACTGGGGTGTAGACCAGTGGGCTGCCTATCTGACCGAGCAGGAACTGCCGTCCATGCATCGCTCGAAGCTGATGCTGACCGGACTGGAGGAAGCCAAGGGCGATGAGCTGTCCGCCAAGGAACTGGCCGGACTCGCCTCCAGCGACCCGTTCCTGTGTCTGCGCCTGTTGCGCGAGGCCGAAAGACGGCGCTCGCGCCGTCTCGGCCGCGACACCACCACGCCCCTGGCCGCCGTCATGCAACTCGGCGTGAACACCTTCCGCGACCTGCTGGCCAACAGCCCGGAAACCGACGCCGACAGCGTCGGCCTCGCCGCCTGCGAGGCCCGCTCGGTGCTCGCCGCCCAGCTCGCCCTGTTCTGGGTTTCGGCCCGCTCGGACATTGCGCCGGACGAAGTGGCGATGGCGACCCTGCTATCGGAGGCCGGCGAACTGCTGCTCTGGTCCTTCGCCCCGGAAGTGCCCCAGGCGGCCCAGGATGCCCTCGCCACCGGCCGCGCCACCCGTTCCAGCCAGGCCCAGGAGCTGGTCTGCGGCTTCCGCTTCCACGACCTGACGCTGAAGTGCGCCACCATCTGGGAATTGCCGCCCCTGCTGTTCCAGCTGATCCAAGGGGTGGACAACGTGCGCGCCAACATCTCGCGCCTGTGCATGGGCACGGCGCGCCATCTCGCCGCCGGCCCGGACAACCCGGCCCTGCCCCACGATCTGGCCCAGGCGAAGAAACTGATACCCCAGGCCTCGCTGCCGTGGCTGGCTTCCCATCTCATCGGCCTCGACGCGGACCAACTCGCCGCCACCGTGGCGGCGGCGGAGGAAATTCTGAAGGAAGGACCCGGGGAAGAAGGATAGGCCCGCCCCGGCGACGCCGGGAGCAGGCCGTGTCCGGCCGATCAGCCGAACAGGTGCGGATTGACGTAAAGATTCGCGCCGTTGGGCGGCGTCAGCATCATCACGCTCGAATAGGTGCGCGTACCCTGGTCGTTCGCGGAGAACACGCCGAGGATGGACTTGACCTGCTCGCTGGACAGGGACTTCCAGGAATCGTCGTCGAGTCCGATCAGCGGAACATCGGTGGGGTTGCTTGGCGTCATGGCACTGCCCTCTTCTGGGTGGTCGGAGACCAGGTGCGGAAACCCGGCCTGGCTACCCCATCCTTTGCAAGGGCCGTTCCAGTGGCGATTCGCCTCCTTTTCCCTTGGAAATTCCCCGTTCACAGGCGTTTTCGGCCGGCAGGCGGCCGAATCTGCCGGTCCGCCCGGCTCCGGGGGCGGCAACAACTGCCGCCGGTTTCTTGATCCAGAGGGGTTTGCGCCGGATCGCGCGCCGGTGCATGATGCGGTGCCGCCGCCCCTGGCGGGTACCCCTTGCCGGAGAATCACCCCATGAAGTCAGCGCTCGTCGCCCTTTTCCTGTTGTTCGCCGCCAATCTCGCCGCGGCGGAAACCCTCGCCTGCCCCAGCCTCGCCACGGCCGTCCAGGTGGGCACCTGTCCCACGGAAGAAGAGCTCAGATACACCTTCACCGGCTATTGCAGCGACAACGCCCGCATGTACGGCAAAGGCGACGACACCTGCGCCAGTTACCAGAACTACCGCAAGCTGAAGAACATCGTCCTCTGGGAATCGGCGGACGGCGAGTTCCACGCCTACCTGTCCTGCGACCTGCCGGCCGCCGCCGTCAAGGAAGCCAGGGCGACGGGCGTCGCCGTCAACAAGCAGGGCACCATGACCCGCGTGCTGTGCAGCTACGGCGAAGGCATCGCCTTCGCCCACCGGACCCGGGCCGCCTGCAAGGTCGAGGCCCCCAGTTGCGCCGACGGCGCCTGCAAGGTCAACTGCGAGAAATAATCTTCAGCCCCATGAGCGAACCGGCACGCATCTGCGTCGTTCGCCACGGCGAAACCGACTGGAACCTCTCGGGCATTCTCCAGGGCTGGCTCGACGTTCCCCTCAACGACCAGGGCCGCCGGCAGGCCCGCGATCTGGCCGTCGCCTTCGCCGGGACCGGCTTCGCGGCCGTCTGGTCGAGTCCCCTGGTCCGGGCGCGGGAAACGGCGGAGATCGTCGCCGCCGCCCTCGGCCTGGCGCCGCCCGACTGCCACGAAGGCCTCAAGGAGAGAAACTTCGGTGCCATCCAGGGCATCCCGAAGTCGGAGCTGGCGGAGTTGAATCCTGTGCTGCTCCAACAGATCCTCAAGCGCAATCCCGCCGCCGTCTTCGAGGAAGGCGAAACCATGGACGAGTTCGCCGACCGGGTGCTCGGCGCCCTCTTGGAGATCGGCGCCCGCCATGGCGGAGAAGAGGTCCTCCTCATCACCCACGGCTGGGTCATGGACGTCGTCACGCGCCACATCGGCGACCTGGCGCGCAGCACCATCCTCAACATGAAACGCAAGAACGGCGAAAGCGTCTGGCTGGAAGCGAGCGGGGACTTCGTCCGGTCCGGCGGCTGATCAACCCGTCTTGTGCCGGCGGCGCGGCTTCGGCTCCGCCGCCTCGTCGTTGGCCGCGTTCTCATCCTCGTCGTTGAAGCGCACGATCTGCACGCCGGGCGGCAGATCCTGCTTGCGGCGGGAGAGTTCCATCAGCCAGCGGTTGCCGGGGGGCGCCAGAACGTCCATGAGGCTCATGGGCTGCGGATTCATTTGCTGCTCCTGCATTGCGTGAAAGCCTGGAGTTCGCGTGTCCAGCGTCACGTCCTCGAAAAAGGCGAAGGCCCCGGACTGCAGGGCCTTCGGGCGACCGGAGGGAGGGGACCGGCCGCCAAGGGGGAACTTGGCGCTACCTGTGCAGGTAGCGGCGGGAATCGGCAAGAAACCTCAAAATCGCATCGGATTGCACATTCATCTCCATCGTTGTTTATTTATCGTCTGTTAGGGGTAGATGGGGCGCGATCCGATTGGTTCAACCGGGATTTGCAACAAGTTGTTTCCTGTCTGCAAAGACCTTTCCGCCGGCACGATACGCCATCACCGATCTTGAGACTAAGCCCACCTTGGGTAAGAATGTCGGCCTGTCGTTCATGTTCCGAATGGACCCAACCTTGAAGCGCGCGGATGCGATTGATCTCCTTGCCCGTAGCAAACCTGCCCTAGCGGATCGCTATGGTGTAACCCAGCTTGCCCTGTTCGGTTCAACGGCGCGGGACAGCGCCGGGTCGACGAGCGACGTCGATGTGCTTGTCGCCTTCAACGGACCGGCAAGCTCGGCGCGTTACTTCGGCGTCCAGTTCTATCTCGAAGACCTGTTCGGCTGCGCGGTTGACCTGGTAACGGAGAAATCCCTGCGGGAGGAGCTACGCCCCTATGTAGAGAAAGAAGCGATCCGTGTCTGACGCCGCTACCCGCGAATGGCGCTTTTATCTCGACGACATGATCGATTTCGCAGGCAAGGTGATCGCCTATACGGAAGGCCTGGATCTACCGGCCTTCGTGACCAGCGGGCTTAACTACGATGCCACCTTGCGCAATCTCGAACTGATCGGGGAAGCAGCCACCCATATCCCGGAGACGCTACGTGCCGAGAACCCTCAGATTCCCTGGCGACAGATCATCGCCACGCGCAATCGGCTGATCCACGGCTATCTCGGCATCGACAACGATATCCTGTGGAGCATCGTTCACGACGACACTCCCTTGCTGCTCGATGAGCTCGTCACCCTGAAGACAAGGCTGGCCTGAGCGGCCTCCCGTCAGAGCAGCACCCTCTCGATCCCCCCCGCATTCGCCGCCCGCACGTAGTTGGCGAGCCAGTCCTTGCCGAGCAGGTGCTTGGCCATCTCGACGACGACGTAGTCGGCCTTGACGGTCGCATCGCCCTCGAAGCGGGAAAGACCCTGAAGGCAACTGGGGCAGGAGGTGAGGAGCTTCACGTCGCCCTGGAAGCCGTCGGCGCGCAGCTTGCCGGCGCCGGCTTCGATCTCCTGCTGCTTGCGGAAGCGCACCTGGGTGGACACATCGGGCCGGGTAACGGCCAGGGTGCCAGATTCGCCGCAGCAGCGGTCGGAGAGGTCCACGTCCGCCCCCAGCAGGCCGGACACCAGCTTGACCGGGTTGTTGGTGGTCTTCATCGGCGAATGGCAGGGCTCGTGGTACATGTAGCGCACGCCCTGCACGCCTTCGAGCTTGACGCCCTTCTCAGCCAGGTATTCGTGGATGTCCAGCAGCCGGCAGCCGGGGAAGATCTGCTCGAACTGGTATTTGAGCAGCTGGTCCATGCAGGTGCCGCAGGAGACGATGACCGTCTTGATGTCCAGGTAGTTGAGCGTGTTGGCGACGCGATGGAACAGCACCCGGTTCTGGGTGGTGATGGCCTGGCCCAGGTCTTCGTTGCCGGCGGCGTTCTGGGGGTAGCCGCAGCACAGGTAGCCCGGCGGCAGTACCGTAACGGCGCCGATCTCGTAGAGCATGGCCTGGGTGGCGAGGCCCACCTGGGAGAACAGGCGCTCGGAGCCGCAGCCGGGGAAGTAGAAGACGGCGTCCGATTCCTCGCTGGTCTTCTGCGGATCGCGGATCACCGGGATCACGGCATCGTCCTCGATGTCCAGCAGGGAGCGGCTGGTGCGGCTGGGCACGCCGGCCGGCATGGGCTTGTTGAGGAAGTGGATGACCTGGGTCTTGACGGTCGGCCGGCCGAGGGTGGCGGGCGGATGCTTCACCGTCTCCTGGATCAGGCCGAGGGACTTGGCGATGCGGTGGCCGAGGCGCTGGGCCCGGTAGCCGATATCGATCATGCCGGCGCGCATGGCCTTGATGGTCGTGGGATCGGTGGCGGTGAGGAAGGTCATCGCCAGGGCGGTGCCCGGCGCCGTCTTCTTCTTGCCCTGGGCGCGCAGGAAGTTGCGCATGGCGACGGAGACGTCGCCGAAGTCGATGTCCACCGGGCAGGGCTTCACGCACTTGTGGCAGATCGTGCAGTGGTCGGCCACGTCGTTGAATTCGTCGAAGTGCTGCAGGCTGATGCCGCGGCGGGTCTGCTCCTCGTAGAGGAAGGCCTCCACCAGCAGGCCGGTGCCGAGGATCTTGTTGCGCGGGCTGTAGAGCAGGTTGGCGCGCGGTACGTGGGTCGAGCAGACCGGCTTGCACTTGCCGCAGCGCAGGCAGTCCTTGACCATGTCGGAGATCTTGCCGATCTCCGACTGCTCCATGATGAGGGACTCGACGCCCAGCAGGGCGAAGGACGGCGTATAGGCGTCGCGCAGATCGCCGCCTTCCATCAGCTTGCCCTTGTTGAAGCGGCCCTCGGGATCGATGCGGCGCTTGTAGTCGCGGAAGGGCGCCATCTCCTCGGCCGAGAGATATTCGAGCTTGGTGATGCCGATGCCGTGCTCGCCGGAGATCACGCCGTCGAGGCTACGGGCGAGATGCATGATGCGATCCACCGTGCGGTAGGCCGTCTGCAGCATCGCGTAACGGTCCGAGTTCACCGGGAGGTTGGTGTGCACGTTGCCGTCGCCGGCATGCATGTGCAGGGCGACGAACAGGCGGTCGCGCAGCACTTCCTTGTGGAGGGCGTCGATTTTCTCCAGCACGGGGCGGAAGGCGTTGCCGTCGAAGATGGTCTCCAACAACGGTCTCAGCTCGCGCTTCCAGGAGACGCGCACCGAGTAGTCCTGCAGCTTGTGGAACACGTTCACGCCGGCCGGTCCCTCGGGCCAGGGGGCGTCCAGGGTGTCGAGCAGCTTCTGCCAGCGGGCGCGCACCTCGGCCACGGCCTCCAGGGCCTGGCTGCGGCGGTCGCCGATGATCTCGTTCTTGTCGAGGCCCGTATCGCCCAGGTGCAGCGGCAGCTCGCCCTGCAGGAACTCGGCGAGGGCATCGCACAGGGCGATCTTGTTGACCGTGGACAACTCGATGTTGATGCGCTCGATGCCGTCGCAGTAGTCGCCCATGCGCGGCAGGGGGATCACCACGTCCTCGTTCACCTTGAAGGCGTTGGTGTGCTTGGAGATGGCGGCGGTGCGGCCCCGGTCGAGCCAGAACTTCTTGCGCGCCTCCGCCGAGACGGCGATGAAGCCCTCGCCGGAGCGGGAGTTGGCGATGCGCACGACTTCCGAGGCGGCGCGCATGACGGCCTCCTCGTCGTCGCCGACGATGTCGCCGATCAGCACCATCTTCGGCCGGCCGTGGCGCTTGGCCTTGGTGGCGTAGCCGACGGCCTTCACGTAGCGTTCGTCCAGATGTTCGAGGCCGGCCAGGATGGCGCCGCCCGGGCGAGACTTCAGGTACTCGGTGATCTCGACGATGGAGGGCACCGCCTCGCGTACCTGGCCGAAGAACTCCAGGCAGACGGTGCGCACCACCGGCGGCATCTTGTGCAGTATCCACACCGCCGAGGTGATGATGCCGTCGCAGCCTTCCTTCTGCACGCCGGGCAGGCCGGCGAGGAACTTGTCGGTGACGTCCTTGCCGAGGCCCGTCTTGCGAAAGGTGGCGCCGGGGATGTTCAGCGTTTCCTCGCCGAGGACGCGGCCCTTGTCGTCGCGCCGGGTCAGGCGGAAGACGGCGGTCTCCTGGTCGTGGATCTTGCCCAGGTTGTGGCCGATACGCTCCACGTCCAGCCATTCGCCGGCGGGCGTGACCATGCGCCAGGATGCCAGGTTGTCCAGGGCCGTGCCCCACAGCACGGCCTTCTTGCCGCCGGCGTTCATGGCGATGTTGCCGCCGATGCAGGAGGCGTCGGCCGAAGTGGGATCGCAGGCGAACACCAGGCCCGCCTCCTCGGCCCGCTCCATGACGCGGCGCGTGACGATGCCTGCGCCGGTGCGAACGGTGGCGTAGGGCCGATCCACGCCCGGCAGGGTCGTCTGCTCCACCGGGCCCATGTCGATGAGCTTCTCGGTGTTGATGACTACGGCATTTGGCGTCAGCGGCACGGCGCCGCCGGTGTAGCCGGTGCCGCCGCCGCGCGGGATGATGGTGAGGCCGAGGGCGATGCAGCCGCGCACCAGCGGCGCGATCTCGGCTTCGGTATCGGGCGTCAGCACGACGAAGGGATACTCGACGCGCCAGTCGGTGGCGTCGGTCACATGGGAGACGCGGGCCAGGCCGTCGAAGCAGATGTTGTCGCGGCGCGTATGGCGCGCCAGCTCGCGCAGGGTCTTGCGGCGCAGGTCCAGGGTGGCGCCGAACCAGGCCTCGAACTCCACCACGGCTTTCTGCACTGCCATCAACAGCTGGGCCACGGCGTCGTTGCCGGCGCGGCGCTTCTCGATCTCGGCCAGGCGATGCTTGAGGGCGCCCACCAGGGCATCCCGCCGGTTGCGGTCGGCGAGCAGGTCGTCCTCGATGTAGGGATTGCGCCGCACCACCCAGATGTCGCCCAGCACCTCGTAGAGCATGCGCGCCGAGCGGCCCGTGACGCGCTGGCCGCGCAGGGTGTCGAGGACCCGCCACATCTCCTCGCCGAGCAGGCGGATGACGATCTCCCGGTCGGAGAAGGAGGTGTAGTTGTAGGGGATCTCGCGCAGGCGTGCGGACATGGGGCGGAACTTTTGGCAAAGGTTGATATTCTAGGCTATCGCGCTGCAGCATGCAGCCGACGCCCGCCGCCGAAAGCCCCAGTCCCGCCATGGAAAAGCCCGCCTCCCTTGCCCGCGAACTCGCCCGCCTTGCGTGGCCGGTGCTGATCGCCCAACTGGCGGTCATGGCCAGCGGCGTGGCCGACACGGTGATGGCCGGCCGGCTCTCGGCCCTCGACCTGGCGGCGGTCGGCATCGGCGCCTCCATCTACGTCACGGTGTTCGTCAGCATCATGGGCGTGCTGCTGGCCCTGACGCCGACGGTGGCCCACCATTACGGCGCCGGCCGCTACACCGCCATCGGCGCCGACGTGACCCAGAGCGCCTGGATGGCCCTGGCCCTGGCGACCATCGCCGTGCTGCTGCTGCGCAACCCGGAACCCTTCCTGGCGCTGACGCAACTGCAGCCGGCGGTGGAAGCCAAGGTGCGCGCCTATCTCGACGCCGTGTCCTGGAGCGTGCCGGCGGCCCTCGCCTTCCGCCTGTTCTACGGCTTCTCGTCCGGCATCGGCCGCACGCGGCCGATCATGATCTTCAACCTGGCCGGCCTCGCCCTCAAGGTGCCCCTCAACGCCGTGCTCATGTACGGCCTCTTCGGCTTGCCGGCCCTGGGCAGCACGGGCTGCGGCGTGGCGACCGCCATCGTCGCCTGGATCACCGCCCTGGCCGCCTGGGGCTGGAGCGCCCGCCACCCGGCCTACCGGGAATTCGCCCTGTTCGCACGCTTCGAACCGCCACGGCCGGCCGCCATCGCGGCGCTGCTGAAGCTGGGCCTGCCCATCGGCGCCACCTTCCTCGTGGATGTGACGGCCTTCACCTTCATGGCCCTGTTCATCGCCCGCCTCGGCCCGACGGCCTCGGGCGCCCACCAGATCGCCGCCAACCTGGCGGCCCTGACCTTCATGCTGCCCCTGTCCCTCGGCAACGCCACGGCGGTACTGGCCGGCCAGGCCCTGGGGGCCGGCGACCGGCGGCGCGCCCGCCGCGCCGGCTGGTACGGCATCGCCCTCGGCATGGGCCTGGCGCTGGCGGTGTCGCTGCTGCTCTGGTTCGGTGCCGCCCCCATCGCCGCCCTCTACACGCCGGACCCGGCGGTGCGGGCAGCGGCGGCAACGCTGATCGTCCTGGTGGCCGTCTATCACCTGGCCGACGCCCTCCAGGCGGTGGCGGTGAACGCCCTGCGCGGCTACCGCAAATCCACGGTGCCCATGGTGATCTACGCCGTGGCCCTCTGGGGCCTGGGCCTGGGCGGCGGCGTCGCCATCGGCCTGGGCGACGGCCTGGGCGCCCCCCTCGGCGCCGCCGGCTTCTGGATCGCCGCCATCGCCAGCCTGGCCCTGGCCGGCGGGCTGGTGACCTTCTACTTCGAGCGCGTCAGCCGTAGCGCCTGATTTCCGCCGCGCCGGCAGCGCAGGGAAATTATGCGGGCATAATGGACGGCCCCGGGACCCTGCCCCATGTCCGCCACCCCATCCCTGCGCCTGATCGCCGCCAACCTGCTGACCGCCGCCCTCTACGGGCTGCTGGCCCATGCCTGCCTGACCCTGGCGACTCTCGGGCCCCACATCTCCCCGGTCTGGCTGCCGGCGGGACTGGGCCTCGCGGCCCTGGTCATCGCCGGGCCGCGCCTGCTGCCGGGCCTGTGGCTGGGGCAGGCCGCCATCACCCTGTCGGCCGGCGCCCCCTGGTACGTGGCCGGCCTCATCGGCGTCTGCGGCGCCGCTGCCGCCTGGTGCGGCGCCTGGCTCACTCACCGCTTCCTGCCCGAAGGATTCAGCGGCAGTCCCCGGGCCCCCTTCCGCTTCCTCGCCATCGCCTACGGCTGCAGCGCCCTCGCCGGTCTTTCCGGTCCCCTGGTGCTTCAGCTGGCAGGGCAGATTCCGCCCGGCGCCCTCGACTCAGCCATCATCGTCTGGTGGCTGGGCGACGCCCTCGGCGTCGTGGTGCTGGCGCCCGCGCTGCTGGCCTGGCGCGAAGCCGCGGCTGCCGAACACTTCGTCGAAGGTCGCGGGCTGGACACCCTGGCGGTGGCCGCCGTAGCCCTGCTCCTGGCCCTGGTGACCTTCGTCGGCGGCCGTTTCTTCCTGCCCAGCGCCCATCTGCAGGCCGCGCTGCTGCTGCCCCTGATGATGTGGCTCACGGTGCGCAGCCATCCGGCGGTGCCCCTGTCGGTGAACGTGGTGGCGGTGACGGCCCTCGTCTATGGCGCCACGGGCAGCCTCGGCCCCCTGCTGGGGGACTCCCTGCTCGACCGCTCCTACGCCCTGCACGGCTTCGTCATTCTGGCCAGCGTGACCCTGCTGGTCCTCGCCGCCCACGTCCATCGCACCCGCCAGATCGCGGCGGCGGCCCAGGCCGGCGAGGAACGCTTCCGGCGCCTGACCACCCTGAGTTCCGACTGGTATTGGGAACAGGATGCCGAGCTGCGCTTCACGGCCTTCGAAGGCCCGGTGTTCGGCAACCCGGCCACGGAGCCGCCCCTGCTGCTCGGCAAGCGCCGCTGGGAACTGCCCGGCGTAACGCCCTACGGCACCACCTGGGAAGCCCATCGCGCCGATCTGGCCGCCCGCCGCACTTTCGTCGGCTTGATCCTGCGCCACGCACTGGCCGACGGCGGCGCGACCTACTACACGGTCAGCGGCGAACCGGTCTTCGACCGCCGCGGCGCCTTCGCCGGCTATCGCGGCGTCGGCAAGGACGTGACGGCCGAAATCGAATCGCGGGAAGCCCTGGCCGCCAGCGAGCGGCGTTTCCACGAGGTGGCCGACGCCACCTTCGAGGGCCTGCTGATCCACGACTACGGCCGCGTCGTCTTCGTGAACCAGGCCCTGGCCGAGCAGCTCGCCCGCCGCGAGGACGACATCGTCGGCTGCTCGATCCTCGACTTCATCCCGGCCGAGGAACACTCCCGCCTCCTCGGCGAGATGACCCAGGACCAGGAGTTCAAGCACTTCGAGACCGTGGCGCTGCGGGCCGGCGGCAGCCGTTTTCCCGTCGAGGTCTTCGGCAAGCCCTTCGTCTTCCAGGGCAAGCCCATGCGTATCGTCGCCGTGCGCGACATCGCCGAACGCCGCGCCGCCGAGAAGGCCCTGGCGGCCCAGGCCGCCTTCCTGCGCATCCTGCTGGACACCATCCCGAGCCCGGTGTTCTACAAGAACCGCGACGGCCGCTACCTGGGCTACAACCAGAGCTTCGCCGACACCTTCGGCATCGGCCTGCAGGACTACATCGGCAAGACGGTGTTCGACATCGCGCCGCCCGAGCTGGCGGCCCAGTACAAGGCCGCCGACGACAAGCTGTTCGCCAACCCCGCCACCCAGATCTACGAAGCCCAGATCGCCACGGCCCAGGGCCGCCGCGACGTGATGTTCCACAAGGCGGTGTTTACCGATGCCGCGGGCAACAGCAGCGGCCTCATCGGCATCATCCTCGACATCACCGAGCGCAAGCGCAGCGAAGACCGGCTGCGCCGCTTCCAGGAGCTTTCGCCGGCCGCCTTCGCCATGCTCGACACCAACGGCAAGCTGATGTACCTGAACCCGGCGGCGGTGGAACTGTTCGGCTACAGCCGCGCCGAAGCACCGACCCTGGATGCCTGGTGGCGCCTGGTTTACCCGGACCCGGACTACCGGGAAACCCAGCGTAGCGCCTGGTTCGCGGCGCTGGAGCGGACCCTGCAGGAAGGCCGCAGCACCCTGCGCTTCAAGAGCCGCATGCGCTGCCGCGACGGCCGCGTGAAGACCGTGGCGACCCTCACCAGCGTCGGCGAGGACGAAGTCTTCGTCGTGTTCACCGACCTCTCGGAATACCTGGACGGGGCGCCGGAATAGCCGGCCCCGGGCCGGCTACAGCCGTTCCACCTGCTCGCGGATCTTGTCCGGCTCCTCCAGGCGCAGGATGCGCGCGACCTTGAGGGCGAGCTGCTCGGCGTCGGCCATCACCACCTGGTGCTTGACCTCCAGGATCTGGGACGGGTGCATGGAGAACTGGCGCAGCCCCATGCCGATGAGCAGCCGCGTGAAGGCCGGGTCGCCCGCCATCTCGCCGCAGACGGCCACCGGCGTTTCGGCGCGGTTCGCCGCCTGGATGGTCTGGGCCACCAGCCGCAGCACCGCCGGATGCAGCGGGTCGTAGAGACCGGCCACCGATTCGTCGGTGCGGTCGATGGCCAGGGTGTACTGGATCAGGTCGTTGGTGCCGATGGAGAGGAAATGCAGGCGCTTGAGGAAGGGGCCCAGGGCCAGCGCCGCGGCGGGAATCTCGATCATGCCGCCCACTTCGATGCTCTCGTCGAACTTGAGCTTCTCGGCGCGCAACTGCTCCTTGGCGAGCCAGATCATCATCAGCGTCTGCTCGATCTCCTTGACGTGGGCCAGCATGGGCACCAGCAGGCGGATGCGGCCGTAGTGGGAGGCGCGCAGGATGGCGCGCAGCTGGGTCAGGAAGAGCTGGGGCTCGGCCAGGCAGTAGCGGATCGCCCGCAGGCCGAGGGCCGGATTGGGCGCCTGGCGCTCGGCACCGCGCAGGGCCTGGGCCGTCTTGTCGGCGCCGATGTCGAGGGTGCGGATGGTGACCGGCTTACCGCCCATGGCCTTGACCACGGTGCGGTAGGCCTCGAACTGTTCGTTCTCGGAAGGCAGCGTGTCCCGGTTCATGAACAGGAACTCGGTGCGGAAGAGGCCGATGCCGTCGGCCTCCACCTCCTTCACCTGGGCCATGTCCTGGGGCAGCTCGATGTTGGCCTGGAGGGAGACCAGCACCTCGTCGAGGGTGGCGGCACGCGCCGTGGTGAGCCGCTTGAGCTTGGAGCGTTCCAGCTCCAGTTCGCTCTTGCGCAGCCGGTATTCCTCCAGCACGCGGGCGTCGGGCTCGACGATGAGCACGCCGCGGGCGCCGTCCACGATCAGCAAGTCGTCCTCCAGCACCAGCGGACGCGCGTGGTGGAGGCCGACGACGGCCGGGATCGCCAGGCTGCGGGCGACGATGGCGGTATGGGAGGTGGCGCCGCCGAGATCGGTGACGAAGCCGCCGATCTTCAGGTTCTTGAACTGGATGGTGTCGGCGGGCGAAAGGTCGTGGGCGACGACGATGAGGGGTTCGTCGTCGCTGCGGCCACGCCTGGAAAGCTTGCGCTGCTTGCCCATGAGGGCCTTGAGCACGCGCTCCACCACCTGGACGACGTCGTGCTTGCGTTCCCGCAGGTAGGCGTCCTCGATCTCCTCGAACTGGGCGACGAGGTGGTCCATCTGCTGCACCAGGGCCCATTCAGCGTTGCAGCGGCGCTCGCGGATCAGGTCCTTGGGCACTTCCGCCAGCAGCGGATCGTCGAGGATCATGGCGTGGATGTCCACGAAGGCCGACAGCTCGCTGGGAGAGCCGGGTACCACGGCATCCTTGCGCAGGGTCTCCAGCTCCGTACGGACGGTGGCGAAGGCCTTGTCGAAACGGGCGATCTCGGCGCCGACGCTGCGTTCGCGCAACTGGTACTGGGCCACTTCCAGGGTGGCATGGGAAATCAGGTGGGCGCGGCCGATGGCGATGCCGGAGGAGACCGCCAGGCCGTGCAGCGTAAAGCTCACTCCGCCTCCCCGAAGCGGTCGGCGATGAGGGCCGTCAGGGCCGCCAGGGCTTCGTCGGCCCGCTCGCCCTCGCAGTCGATGACGACCTTGGAGCCCTTGCCGGCGGCCAGCATCATGACGCCCATGATGCTCTTGGCGTTGATGCGGCGGTTGTTGCGCTCCATCCAGACCTCGCAGGGGAAGGAGCCGGCCAGCTGGGTGAGCTTGGCCGAGGCGCGCGCGTGGAGGCCCAGCTTGTTGACGATCTCGGCTTCGACTTTGGGCATGTCAGTGGTTGAGCATGTTGATCACGCCGTCGCGCCCACCGGTGACGGCGCGGGTCAGCAGGGTTTCCATGCCCTTCTCGCGGTAGGTGAGCGCCCGCAGCAGCATCGGCAGATTGACGCCGGCGATGCCTTCGATACGGCCGGGTTCCAGCAGCTTGAGGACGATGTTGGACGGCGTGGCGCCATAGACGTCGGTCATCACCAACACGCCGTCGCCCGTGTCCACGAGCTTCAGCATCTGCTGGGCCAGGGGCAGGATGTCGAGGGGATCGTCCTGGATGGCGACGCCGAGCTGGGCGATCTGCGGCGGGCGCTTGTTCAGCACGTGGCAGGCGCACTGGATCAGCGATTCGCCGTAGGTGGTATGGGTGACGAGGAAGAGGCCGATCATCGATGGGTTTCCGGGGATGGCCGATTCTACCGGAAGCCGATCCAGGCCACCGCAAGCACCGCCGCCACAGCCAATATCCAGGACAGGCGCCGCGCCCAGCGGGCCGACGCCGCATCGGCGGCCGCCTCCGCATCCACCATGCGCCGCAGCCGGCGCAGGGCGGCGATGCCGACGGTGCGGCGCACCGCCTCGTCGATGCGCGGATCGCTCACGAGCCGGGTCCCATCTTCAGCCGCGCCTGCATGGCCTCCGTCATCTCCACCCGGCCGGCGGCGTCCACCCGCAGCACGGCGGCGATGTCCAGGCGCCGGGCCATTTCGCGCCAGCCGGCGCCGGCAATGAAGATCGGCTTGCTGGCCACGTCGGACCACATGCCGGCCTGGGGCCGCGGCGCTATCAGCACCGTCACCGCCCGGGTGCCCTCGGCGGGGTGGCCGGTGCGCGGATCGACGAGATGGCTGTAGCGATGCCCGTCCAGTTCGAAGAAGCGCTGGTAGTCGCCGGAGGTGCCGACGGCCTCGCCGTCGCGCAGGTCGAGGGTGGCGAGCGGCGTCGGCGCCCGCGGGTCCTGGATGCCGACGCGCCAGGGCCGCTCGCCCTTGGTGCCCAGGGCCATGACGTTGCCGCCGATGTTGACGAGGGCGTTGGCGATACCCTGGCTCCTGAGGATGGCCGCCGCCCGGTCCAGGGCCACGCCCTTGAGGTAGCCGCCGAAGTCGAGGGCCACCGCCCGGTTGCGGCTGGAGATACACCCCCCACCCCCCGACCCCCGCCCCGGGGGCGGAGGCGACGACGGTTCGCCGCTACGCGGCTCCGGGCCTGTGGCTGTGCCCGCCTGGGGACGGCCCGGCGGCGGGCACTGCCCGGCCGCGATGACCAGGTCGGCGATGGAGGGCCTGGCCCTGACCAGCGCCGCGAACTTGTCCGGATCGGGCAGTTCGGGCTTGAAGCTGTCGTCGTGGAAGCCCCAGAGGGCCACCAGACGGCCGATGCCGGGATCGAACAAGTGGTCGCCGCGGGCGGACAAGACCTTCGCTTCGGCGGCAAAGCCGGCCAATTCCTCCGAAACTTCGACCGCCCGGCCCGCGGCAATCGCCTCGTTGAGCGCCGAGAGCTCCGAGGGCTGCCAGGCATGGTAGGTCCGGTGCAGGCGGTCGAACTCCCGCAGCACCGCAGCGACGGCGGTGCGTGCCCGGGCCTCCTCGGCGTCCCACACCAGGACTTCGACGCGGGTGCCGAAGACATAGGATTCCTGGGTATGGAGCTGGGGGCCCCGCTGGCAGGCCGCCAGCAGGCAGGCCGCGAGGACGGCCAGCCAGAGGCGCACGACATGCAGGTGCCGCAGGTTCATCGCGCCGCCGCCTCCAGGGCGTCGACGAAACGCCCGGCCACGTCGTAACCCGTCTGCCGGGCGATCTCGACGAAACAGGTGGGGCTGGTGACGTTGATCTCCGTGAGACAGTCGCCGATGACATCGATGCCCACCAGCAGCAGGCCCCGCTCCCGCAGGCGGGGGCCGAGCCCTTCCGCAATCTCCCGGTCCCGCGGCGACAGGGGCTGGGCGCGCCCGGTACCGCCGGTGGCCAGGTTGCCGCGGAACTCGCCGGGCTTGGGAATGCGCGCCAGGGCGTAGGGCACCGGCTCGCCGTCGATGAGCAGGATGCGCTTGTCGCCCTGGACGATCTCCGGCAGGTAGCGCTGGACCATGACGGTGCGCGCGCCGTGGGCCGTCAGGGTTTCGACGATGACGTTGCGGTTGGGGTCGGCGGCGCCGACGCGGAACACCGAACTGCCGCCCATGCCGTCGAGGGGCTTGAGCACGCAGTCCTGCTGCTCGTCGAGGAAGCCATGGATGGCCGCCTCGTCGCGGGCCACCAGGGTCGGCGGAATGAACTCGGGGAACTCGACGATGGCCACCTTCTCCGAATGGTCGCGGATCGCCCGCGGCCGGTTGAAGACCCGGGCGCCGGCCGCCTCGGCCCGCTCCAGCAGCCAGGTGGCGGCGATGTACTCGAAGTCGAAGGGCGGGTCCTGGCGCATCAGCACGGCATCGAAGTCCTGCAGCGCGCACAGGCGTCGCTCGGGGGCGACGAACCAGTCGTCGCCGTCCCGGGGCTCCACGCGCACCGCCTCGGCGGCGACTTCGCCGCCGCGCCAGGCCAGGGTTTCCCGCTGGATGGTCCAGCACTCGTGGCCCCGCTTGGCGGCGGCGCGCATCATGGCGACGCTGCTGTCCTTGTAGGCCTTCAGCGAGGCCAGGGGGTCGACGATGAAGGCGAAACGCACCCTACGCCTCCGGCGCGGAACGTTCCAGCTCGTGGGCGGCGGCCAGCAGCGCCAGGCGGGCGACGACGCCGTAGGCGTAGAAGCGGTTGGGCGCCGCGTCGGGGGCAAGGCAGCAGTCGGGCAGGGTGCAGCCGGTCTCGAAGGACAGGGGCTTGAACTGCATGCCCGGCGCGTTGAGGTTCTCGTCGCGTCCGCGCGCCGTGTTCACGCGGTAGAAGCCGCCCACCACATAGCGGTCGATCATATAGACCACCGGCTCGGCGGTGCCCTCGTCCACCGTCTCGAAGGTCGGCACGCCTTCCTGGATGATGACCTCGGTGACCTGCAGGCCCTCCTTCACCACCGCCATCTTGTTGCGCTGCTTGCGGTTGAGGCTCTTCACCTCGGCGGCGTCGTACACCGTCATGATGCCCATGCCATAGGTGCCGGCGTCGGCCTTGACGATGACGAAGGGCTTCTCGTCGATGCCGTATTCCTGGTACTTGGCGCGGATGCGGTAGAGCAGCGTATCGATGTTGGCGGCCAGGCATTCCTCGCCGGTACGTTCGTGGAAATCGATCTTGCCGCAGACCTCGAACTCGGGATTGATGAGCCAGGGATCGATGCCCATGGCGGCGGCGAAGGCGTTGGCCACCTCCTGGTAGGCGGTGAAGTGGCGCGACTTGCGGCGCGCATGCCAGCCGGCGTGGAGCGGCGGGATGACGAACTGCTCGTGGAGGTTTTCCAGCAGCGGATGCACGCCGGCCGACAGGTCGTTGTTGAGCAGCACGGCGCAGGGGTCGAAGCCGTCGAGGCCGAGGCGGCGGCCTTCCGGACCGAGGCGCTTGAGGGGTTCCAGCACCAGCTTCTGGCCGTCGGGCAGGTCGAGGGTGGTGGGTGCCGCGATGTCCGGCAGCAGGGAGCCGATACGCACGTTGAGGCCGGTGTGGCGCAGGATGGTCGCCAGCCGTGCCACGTTCATCAGGTAGAACTGGTTGCGCGTGTGGTTCTCGGGCACCAGCAGCAGGTTTCTCGCTTCGGGGCAGATCTTCTCGATAGCCGACATGGCGGCCTGGATGCACAGGGGCAGGAAGGCCGGATTCAGGTTGTTGAAGCCGCCGGGGAACAGGTTGGTGTCCACAGGCGCCAGCTTGAAGCCGGCGTTGCGCAGGTCCACCGAAGCGTAGAAGGGCGGCGTGTGCTCGTTCCACTGGCTGCGCAGCCAGTGCTCGATCACCGTCATGCCGTCGAGGAAGCGCTTTTCGAGTTCGAGCAGGGGGCCGGTAAGGGCGGTCGTCAGATGAGGAACCATAAGGCGGGATTATCCCACCACCGGCGCCTTCCGCGATGACGGAATCAGATCAGGCCACCCACCTCGTAGGCAGCGAAATCCTCGGGCAGCAGCGCATTCTCCAGGCTGCGCTGGGCGAACAGGAAGCGGCCGTCGCAGACGAAACCGAGTTCGTGCCAATCCACCTCGTTGAGCATGGCGGCGAGCCGCTGCACGTCGGCGTCCCGGCGATGGGGAAACAGGGCCAGCACGGCGCCGTCGTAGTTGCGGCACTCATGCACGAAGAAGGGTTGGGGATTGCGTGTCTTGCCGTTCACATAGATGCGCGGCGCATCGGAGACATGGTGGCGGCGCCCCCATTTCCACCAGTTGTTCTCGTCGAACTTCGCCACGCGGCGCGCCAGCAGGCGCTCCTTGAACTGCTCCAGCCAGGGCAGGGGCGCATCGAAGATCATGCGCCGCAGTTCGCCGGTCCGGGCCGTCTTCGAGCAGACGAAGTCGACGTTGCCGAGCTCCGCATTGGCGAAAATCTCGTCGGCCCCCGAGACGGCGCCCACCTTCACGGCGAAGACGCTCTTCAGGGGCACGCTGTAGATGCCGCGCGTCAGCAGGATCTGGCCGCCGGCCAGCACCATGCGGCGGCCGTCCCGCAGACGGCGGCTGCGGTTGCCCTTCTCGAAGCGCCAGATGGCGCAGTTGGGCACCACGCCCGCGAAGATGCGGGCGTCGCCCAGGTCGTCGAAGTCGGTGATGGTGCCCTGGTCGAACAGCCAGGTGTTGAGGCGCGCCGCGCCCGTGGCCTTGAGGAAGTCCCGCGGCGTGATGAAGATCAGCTCGCCGCCGGGCTTCAGGTGGCGCACGCACTTCTCGATGAAATGCAGGTAGAGGTTGGCGTGGCCGTCCAGCAACTGGGTGGAGAAGTGGCGCCGCGTTGCCGGCAGCACGTCGCGCGCCTTCACGTAGGGCGGGTTGCCGATGATGGTGTCGAACTGCTCGCTTTCCGGATAGGTGAAGAAATCCATGTTGAGGGCCCCGTCCGGACAGTGGGCGGGGTCGAGCTCGATGGCGACCACGTCGGGATAGTGGGGCGGAATGCGGGCGACGAAGGCGCCGTCGCCGCAGGACGGCTCCAGGATGCGGCCCTGGTTGCGGATCATGCCGACCATGCGATCCACCACGGCAGCGGGCGTGAAGACCTGTCCGTGGATGGCAACGTCGCGCACGGCGGCCATGGGCGTCGTCGGCATCAGCGGGCGTCGCGTCTTGCGGCTTCCTCGCGCTTTCTTTCCACGCGCTCCATGGCTTCCTGCTGGGCCTGGCGGTTCCGTTCGGCCTGGGCGGCGGCCTCGGCCTCGCGCTGCGGCAGTTCCTCGGCCCAGCGGGCGGCGCGGGCGGCAGCCTCGCGACGGCGCAATTCCCGCTCGATGTTGCGGGCTTCCTGTTCCAGCTTGCGTGCCTCGTCGAAGCGCTCGTATTTCACCTGCTTGGCCTGATCCATGCAGCGGGTGACAAGGAACTTCTTCCAGCAGGCCCGGGTTTCCTCTTCGAGGCGGAGTTCGGCCTCCTTGCGCATTTCCTTGCCCTGCTCCTGCAGGCTGCGGGCCCGCTCCTCCAACTGCTCGCGCCCCTCGCCCGCAAAGGGCGGCGCCTCCTGGGCCCAGGCCGTGGCGGCGGCGCAAATCGACAGTACGGCAAGGAAACGCATGCTCCTATCCTCTAAAATCCAAGTTGCGACGCATCCTATCCGTTCATGATCCTCTCCCGCAACCTCTGTTTCGCCCGCGGCGGCAGTCCCCTCGTCGAAGACGCCTCCTTCCAGCTCCATCCGGGCTGGAAGGTCGGCCTGGTGGGCGCCAACGGCTGCGGCAAGTCCTCCTTCCTCGCCCTGCTGCGGGGCGAACTCCACGCCGAGCGCGGCGACCTGGAATGGCCGGCCCGCTGGACCGTGGCCCACGTGGCCCAGGACACGCCGGCCCTGCCCGACGCGGCACTAGAATTCACCCTCGACGGCGACGCCGAGCTGCGTCGCATCGAGCGCGAACTGGCCGCCGCCGAGGCGGCCCACGAGGGCATGCGCATCGCCGAATTGCACGGCCGCCTGGAGGAGATCGGCGGCTACGCGGCCCGCGCCCGCGCGGCCGAGCTGCTCCACGGCCTGGGCTTCGCCGACGCCGACTTCGCCAGGCCGGTGGCCGAGTTCTCCGGCGGCTGGCGCGTACGCCTGAACCTGGCGCGGGCGCTGATGTGCCGCTCGGACCTGCTGCTGCTGGACGAGCCCACCAACCACCTGGACCTGGACGCCGTGCTCTGGCTCGAAGGCTGGCTCAAGAGCTATGCCGGCACCCTGCTGATGATCTCCCACGACCGGGACTTTCTCGATGCCGTGGTCGGCCAGACGCTCCACATCGAGAGCTGCCGCATGACCCTTTATAGCGGCAACTACTCGGCCTTCGAACGCACCCGCGCCGAGCGGCTCGCCGCCCAGCAGGCCATGCACGAGAAGCAGTTGCGGGAAGTCGCCCACCTGGAGAAGTTCGTCGAGCGCTTTCGCGCCAAGGCCACCAAGGCGCGCCAGGCCCAGAGCCGCATCAAGGCCCTGGCGCGCATGGAGGAGATCGCGGCGGCCCATGTGGATACGCCCTTCAGCTTCCGTTTCCGCGAGCCGGAAGGTTTCTCGGACCCGCTGCTGGCTATCGAGAACGCCGCCGTCGGCTACGGCGATGCGCCGCTCCTCGAACGCATCACCCTGACCCTGCGACCCGGCGCCCGCCTGGGCCTGCTGGGCCGCAACGGCGCCGGCAAGTCCACCCTGGTGAAGCTGCTGGTGGGCGATCTGCCACCGTTGGCCGGCGTACGCCGGGAGGGCCGCCACCTGGCCATCGGCTACTTCGCCCAGCATCAGGTGGAACTGCTGCGGCCCGAGGAATCGCCCCTGCAGCACCTGGTGCGCCAGGAACCCCAGACCCGGGAGCAGGAGCTGCGCGACTACCTGGGCGGCTTCGATTTCCGCGGCGACATGGTGACGGCCCCCTGCGGACGCTTCTCCGGTGGAGAGAAGGCGCGGTTGGTGCTGGCCCTGCTGATCCGGCGGCGGCCCAACCTGCTGCTGCTGGACGAACCCACCAACCACCTGGACCTGGAGATGCGCGAGGCCCTGACCCTGGCCCTGCAGGAAACCGATGCCGGCGTGGTACTGGTGTCCCACGACCGCCACCTGCTGCGCACCACCTGCGACGAACTCTGGCTGGTGGCCGACGGCGCCGTTCGACCCTTCGACGGCGACCTGGACGACTACGCCGCCTGGCTGGCCGAGGCCCGCGCCGCCCAGAAGACACCGGATGAGAGCAAGGCCGCGCGCCGCGATGCCCGCGTTCTGGCGGCCGGCGAACGGCAGGCGCTGCTGGCACGGCGACGCCCCCTGGTGAAGGAGACGGAAAAGCTGGAGAAGCAGCTTGCCGGCTGGCAGGCCGAGCTGGCCGGCCTTGACGAGCAGCTTGCCGACCCGGAAATCTATGCGGCACCGGACCGGGCACGGCTGGAAACCCTGCACCGGCGCCAGGCCGAACTGCAGGCCGCCATCGCCTCCGCGGAGGAACGCTGGCTCGAAGTCCAGGACGAGCTCGAAGGCCTCCCCACCCCCTGAGGACAAGCTTCTACGGCTGTTTCTAGTCCATTTGTATAGATGGCCGGAATATCGGCCAAGGGTAATATTCGGGGCCGCTTTTTGTCGGTCTTGCTTATTGATCCCGGGAGTATCCGATGTTCGGCTCGTCGCGCAGGAAGATTCAGGACCTGGAACAACAACTGGCATCCGCCCTGGCGCGGGAGGCCGACCAGACCGCGCGCATCGCCGCCCTCGAATCGGACTTGGCCGCCGCCGAACAGGCCCGCGGCGCGACGGAAGCCCAACTCGCCTTCTTCAAGGCCCTGGCGCCCCATCTCCATCAGTTCGGCGAATCGGCCAAGGCCGTCCAGACCAGCCTCGCCACGCTGGCCAACGCCATGAAGCAGGAGACCCAGGAGTCGATCAAGGCCTCCAGCGAAACCGCCCACAGCCGCCAGACGGTGCACCGCCTCCACGAGCACGTAACCCAGCTGGCCGACCGCACCCACCGCAGCGCCGAGGCCATCGACCAGCTCCACGAACGCACCGGACGCATCAACGGCATCGTCCAGCTCATCAAGGAGATCGCCGACCAGACCAATCTGCTGGCCCTCAACGCCGCCATCGAGGCGGCGCGGGCCGGCGAGGCCGGCCGCGGCTTCGCCGTGGTGGCCGACGAGGTGCGCAAGCTTGCCGAGCGCACGACAGCATCCACGTCGGAGATTTCCGGCCTGGTGGCCCGCGTCCAGGAGGAGGCCACCAATCTCAAGAGCCTGGCCGAAGTGAACCCGGATGAGATGGCCGTCATGCGCGCCGACGGCGAGCAGGCCTTCGGCAGCATCGACAATCTGGTGCAGATGTCGAAGGATATGACCCAGACCATCGCCGCCACCGCCCTGCGCAGCTTCGTCGAGACGGCGAAGAAGGATCATCTGGTCTTCAAGATGGAAATTTACCGGGTTTTTCTCGGCACCTCCGACAAGGGACCGGACGACTTCGCCAGCCATACCGGCTGCCGCCTCGGCAAGTGGTACTACGAGGGCGACGGCAAGGCCTGCTTCTCGGTCCTGCCCGGCTACGCCGAGGTGGAGCCGCCCCACAAGCGGGTCCACGCCCACGGCCAGTCGGCGGTGCGGGCGCTCCGTGCCGGCGACCTGGACAAGGGGCTCGAAGAGGTGGGCGAAATGGAGCGGGCCAGCATGGAAGTGCTGGACCAGCTCGAACGCATGGCCAAGGCCGGCGAGGGCGATCCCAGCATCCTCTGCGTCGCCTGAGGCCGGGCAAGCCCGGCGGGCCTCCCCGTCCGACGGCGACACTTTCCCCGCAAGCCACGCAGCCCCGGCGCGACCGGGGTCTTTCGCGTAAAATCCTGCCTTTTCAAGCCGTTCAGGAGCTTTCCGTGCAACTCGTCTGCCTCGACCTCGAAGGTGTGCTGGTCCCCGAAATCTGGATCGAATTCTCCGAACGCACCGGCATTCCCGAACTGCGCCGCACCACGCGGGACGAGCCCGACTACGACAAGCTCATGAAGTACCGCCTGGGCCTGCTGGAACAGCACAAGCTGGGCCTGCCGGACATCCAGAAGGTGATCGCCGACATGGGCCCCATGGCCGGCGCCAAGGACTTCCTCGACGCCCTGCGCCGGGACTTCCAGGTCATCATCCTGTCCGACACCTTCTACGAGTTCGCCATGCCCCTGATGCAGCAGCTCGGCATGCCGACCCTGTTCTGCCACAAGCTGGAGGCGGACGCTCGGGGCTTCCTGGTGAACTACCACCTGCGCATGCCGAACCAGAAGAAGGAGGCGGTCAAGCGCTTCAAGGAACTCAACTTCAAGGTCATCGCCGCCGGCGATTCCTACAACGACACGGCCATGCTCGGCGAGGCCCATGCCGGCATCCTGTTCCATGCACCCGAGAACGTGATCCGCGAGTTCCCCCAGTTTCAGGTGACCAACAACTACGCCGAACTGCGCACCGCCATCGACACGGCCTCAAGAACCATCTGATGCACCGCGAGCGCTTCTACACCCTGACGGCGTCCTGCCCCGACCGCACGGGCATCATCGCCCGCGTCACCGGCTTCATCGCCGAACACCGGGGCTGGATACTCGAATCGAGCTTCCATGCCGATCCGGGCATGGACGGCGTCGAGGCGCGCTACTTCATGCGCATCGAAGTGAAGGCCGATTCCCTGCCCTTCATGCTCGCCGAGTTCCGCGAACGCTTCGCCCCCATCGCCGCGGAACTGCAGATGGACTGGAAGATCAGCGACTCCGCGGTGAAGAAGCGCGTCGTCGTGCTCGTCAGCAAGCAGGAACACTGCCTCTACGACCTGCTGGCGCGCTGGCAGTCGAAGGAACTGGACATCGAGATTCCCTGCGTGATCTCGAACCACGACACCTTCAAGGGCTTCGTCGAGTGGCACGGCATTCCCTTCCACCACGTGCCGGTGACGGCCGACAACAAGGCCAGGGCCTACGCCGAGGTGCAGCGCCTGTTCGAGGAGGTGCGCGGCGACACCATGGTGCTGGCGCGCTACATGCAGATCCTCTCGCCGGAGATGTGCGTCGCCTATCCGGGACGCATCATCAACATCCACCATTCCTTCCTGCCCAGCTTCGTCGGCGCCAAGCCTTATCACCAGGCCTACCAGCGCGGCGTCAAGCTGATCGGCGCCACCTGCCACTACGTCACCGCCGAACTGGACCAGGGGCCCATTATCGAGCAGGACGTGATCCGCGTAGACCACTCCGACACGCCCGACGACCTGGTGCGCTACGGCAAGGACATCGAGAAGGCGGTGCTGGCCCGCGGCCTGCGCTACCACTTGGAGGATCGGGTGCTGGTCCACGGCAACAAGACGGTGGTGTTCCGCTGATGGCCTGGGACATGGATCAGTTGCAGCGCCGGCTGGCGCAGGAGGCACGGGAATACCTGGCCGATCTGCGCGCCATGGCCGAAGGCCTCAAGCGGGCCGAGGGCTGGTTCACTCTCGGGCTGGTGTTAGCCGTACTCTTCATGATGGTGGTCTGGTTCATCACCGGCCTCGGTTTCGACCGCCTCAACATGGCGATCAGCGCCCTGGGGCAGTCCCACGGCCACATCTGCCGGCCTCTGGACAATTTTTCGGCGCTGGTGATCCTCCTCAACGCCGTGGTGCTGGTGTTGCTCTCCGTCCTGGCGCTGGGCGAGATGATGCGGTTGCTCGATCGAGTGCGCAGAGGTCTGCCGCGCATGCCGCGCAAGGTGGCGGGACCGGCGGCGACCATGCTGGTGGTGGGTACTGCCGGCATCCTCTACATGCGCTGGATCTGCTGACCACCGCTTTCCGCAATCCCGCAGGCGCTCCGCCCCGGCCGCCCGGCGGACCAACCCATCGCTGCCGGCCCACCGGCTTCGCCGCGGCATGACCGCCGGCCGTAATCCCGTAATCCACCACCACCAAAAAAATCGGGCGCCCCTGGAGGCGCCCGCAAGACCACAGTGGAGATCTGTCGTAGGCGATCAGTAGTGGTAGGCCGATTCGCCGTGGGAGGTAATGTCGAGGCCTTCGCGCTCCTCGTCTTCGGCAACCCGCAGGCCGACGAACATGTCCACCAGCTTGTAGCAGACGAAGGAAACGACACCGCACCAGACGATGGTGGTGCCGACCGCCGTGGCCTGGACGATGACCTGGCCGACGATGTCGTATTCCGGCGCGACGGCGTTGGCGACGTAGTCGTAGATGCCGGAACCGCCGAGGCTCGGCGAGGCGAAGACGCCGGTCAGGATGGCGCCGAGGATGCCGCCGACGCCATGGACGCCGAAGACGTCGAGGGAGTCGTCGGCACCGAGCATCTTCTTGAGACCATTGACGCCCCAGAGGCAGACGACGCCGGCGAGCAGACCGATGACGAGGGCACCGACTACACCGACGAAGCCGGCAGCCGGGGTGATCGCCACCAGGCCGGCGACGGCGCCGGAAGCGGCACCCAGCATGGAGGGCTTACCCTTGATGAGCCATTCCGCGATCATCCAGGAGAGGGCTGCGGCAGCGGTGGCGAGCCAGGTGTTCACGAAGGCCAGGGCCGCCGTACCGTTGGCTTCCAGGGAGGAACCGGCGTTGAAGCCGAACCAGCCGAACCACAGCAGGGAGGCACCGATCATGGTGAAGGTCAGGCTATGGGGCGCCATGGAGTCCTTGCCGTAACCGACGCGCTTGCCCACCAGATAGGCGCCCACCAGACCGGCAACGGCGGCGTTGATGTGCACCACGGTGCCGCCGGCGAAGTCGAGGGCGCCCTTCTGGAACAGCCAGCCCGCCGTGGCGTTGGCTGCATCGGCGGCTTCCGCCGTCGTGTAGGCGTCGGGACCGGCCCAGTACCAGACCATGTGGGCGATCGGCAGGTAGCTGAAGGTGAACCAGAGGACCGCGAACAGCAGGACTGCGGAGAACTTGATGCGCTCGGCGAAGGCGCCGATGATCAGGCCCACCGTGATGGCCGCGAAGGCACCCTGGAAGGGAATGTAGGCAAACTCCGGCAGGACGACGCCCTTGCTGAAAGTGGCCGCCACCGAGTCGGGCGTGACGCCGCTCAGGAACAGCTTGTCGAGGCTGCCGAAGAAGGCGTTCCCCTCGCTGAAGGCGATGCTGTAGCCATAGACGGCCCACAGCACGCTGATGAGCGAGAAGATGACGAACACCTGCATCAGCACCGACAGCATGTTCTTGGTGCGCACCAGACCGCCGTAGAACAGAGCCAGGCCGGGGATGGACATCAGGATGACGAAGGCCGTGGCCACCAGCAGCCAGGCCGTATCGCCCTTGTTGGGTACCGGCGCTGGGGCTGCGGCTTCGGCGGCCGGTGCCGCGGCGGCGGGCGCTGCTGCCGGAGCAGCCGCTTCGGCGGCCGGAGCGGCCGGGGCGGCCTTGTCGTCGGCGCCGGCGACGCCGGCGAGACTGAGGCTCAGCGCCGCCAGTACGATTGCGAAAAATTTCTTCATGGCGTTTCCCCTTCTCAGAGAGCTTCCTCACCGGACTCGCCGGTGCGGATGCGGACGACCTGTTCCAGGTCGAAGACGAAGATCTTGCCGTCGCCGATCTTGCCGGTGCTGGCCGATTTCTCGATGGCTTCGATCACCTGATCGATCAGGTCGTCGCGGATGGCCGCCTCGACCTTGACCTTGGGCAGAAAATCGACGACATATTCCGCGCCACGGTAGAGCTCGGTGTGGCCTTTCTGCCGGCCGAAACCCTTGACCTCGGTGACGGTGATGCCCTGCACGCCCACGGCGGCGAGTGCCTCACGCACCTCGTCAAGCTTGAAGGGCTTGATGATTGCGGTTACCAGTTTCATGGTGGTTTCCTCTCAAGTTGGAAGTCGATGCGCCGACTCCGGCCGGGTCGCCGGCGCATCGTGTTAAGTCGATATCAGAATGCCTTGGTGAAGGAGAGTACGGCGGTGCCCTTGCTCACGTCGCGGAAATTGGCGTTAGGCGCCTGGACGGGGGTGAGGGAGCTGTTGCCGTTGGTACCCCAGCAGTAGGGATTGCTGCCGGCACCGGCGGCCGGGCAGGTGCCCTTCGTGTCGGTCGCGGAATAGGAGAGGCCAACGACGCCGTAACCGATGTCCTTGGTGACGCCGATCTTCCAGTCCGAATAGCTGGCGCTGTTCAGCGTCGCCGTGGTCACGGAGTTCTTGACCTTCTGCTGGCCGATGTGACCGACGAGGGTCCAGCCGTCGCCGAGATCGTAGTTGGCGTTGAGTTCAAGGTAGTCGGAACCCTTGGTCTTCAGATCGGCGTTTGCGCCACCGTACCAGCCGATGAAATAGGGGGAGATGGCGTGGGAATACTTGGCGGTCAGCCACTTCCAGCCGATGGCCGCATAGACTTCCTTGGTGTCCGGATCGGCGAGGTTGCCGGGGCTGGCGCCGCCATGGCCCGGATAGTTGTAGGTGATGAGACCCACGTCGTAGCTCCAGTCGCCGCCGGCGAAGGTGTTCTTGTAGCCGCCGTAGACGTCGATCTCGGTGGTGCCGCTGCCGAGCCAGTCCTTGACCCAGGTAATGGTGGAACCCCAGGCGCCGACATAGAAGCCGTTCTCGAAGGCGTAGTCCACGCCACCCTGCAGGGCGGCCTTGCCGTGGGTCTGGCTGACGCCGCGGAAGAGATAGTCGGAAACGACGCCGACGTTGAAGGTCAGGGGGGAAGCCGGAGCGGCGGCTTCTTCCGCGCTGGCGGCGAACGGGGCGGCCAGGGCGCTCGCGATTGCGAGGGAAATCAGTTTCTTGTGCATGGAGGTCTCCAAAAAATGAACTGTGGCGTCGTCCTTTATGCATAGGGCGTGCCAGACTAAAAATATCTTTTTAAAACATTACAGTATGGATATTTGTCTGAGGCTGTTTCTCGGCTTCGCACCAAATGAAACCGTAGGCCGTCCCTCACCGCACCAGCATGGTGCAACCGGACAGGCGGGCGGAAAGCCTATGCTAGACTGGCTTCGTCGCCCTCCCTATCGGAAAGCACCGCCATGCTGGACCCCAAGCTCGTCGAGGAGATCACGGGTAAATTCGCCGCCCTGATGGCCGCATCGCCGGCCAAGGACTTCGAGAGGAACGTGCGCGCCCTGCTGGTGAGCGCCCTGGATCGCCTCGATCTGGTAACCCGGGAGGAGTTCGACATCCAGCGCGAACTGCTCGGCCGCAGCCGGGAGAAGCTGGCCCAGCTCGAAGCCCGCATCGCCGAACTGGAAGGGAAGCCCCGCGGCTGATTGCCGTTCAGGCCCGCAGTCGCGGCCCAGGTGGGAGCAACAGGCACGCGGCCCCTATAATCGCCCTTCCCGCCACTTTCCATTTGTCATGTCCCTGGCCGTCCTGAAATCCCGCGCCCTGTCCGGCATGGATGCGCCGGAAGTCGTCGTCGAGGTGCACCTCGCCGCCGGCCTGCCCGCCTTCACCCTCGTCGGCCTGGCCGACGCCGAGGTGCGGGAAGCCCGCGACCGGGTGCGGGCGGCGATCCAGAACTGCCAGTTCGATTTCCCGCAAAAACGCATCACGGTGAACCTGGCCCCGGCCGACCTGCCCAAGGAGTCGGGCCGCTTCGACCTACCCATCGCCCTGGGCATCCTCATCGCCTCGGGCCAGCTGAAGGCCGAAGGCCTGGAAGACTACGAATTCGCCGGCGAGCTCGCCCTCGGCGGCGCCTTGCGGCCGGTGCGGGGCGCCCTCGCCATGTGCCTTTCGGCGGCGAACAGCGGTCGCCGCTTCGTGCTGCCCGCGGCGAGCGCCGCCGAGGCGGCCCTGGTCACCGGGGCGGAAGTCCTGGCGGCCTCCGATCTGCTGGAGGTCTGCGCCCATCTGTCGGGCCGGCAGTCCCTGCCCTTCCATCGGGAAACGCCGGCCACCGCCGGCGCCGGCTCTCCGGACCTGGCCGAGGTCAAGGGCCAGGCTCCCGCCAAGCGGGCCCTCGAAGTGGCCGCCGCCGGCAGCCACAGCCTGCTCATGAGCGGCCCGCCGGGCACCGGCAAGTCCATGCTGGCCAGCCGCCTGCCCGGCATCCTGCCCCCCATGACCGATGCGGAGGCCCTGGCCAGCGCGGCGGTCCACTCCCTGGCCGGCGTCTTCGATACCGGAAGGTGGCGGCAGCGGCCCTATCGTTCGCCCCATCACTCGGCTTCCGGCCCGGCCCTGGTGGGCGGCGGCGGCGTGCCGCGCCCCGGCGAGATATCCCTCGCCCACCACGGCGTATTGTTCCTCGACGAATTGCCGGAGTTCACCCGCAGCGTCCTCGAAGCCCTGCGGGAACCCCTGGAGACGGGCCGCATCTGCGTCTCCCGGGCGGCGCGGCAGGCCGAATTCCCGGCCCGCTTCCAGCTCGTCGCCGCCATGAATCCCTGCCCCTGCGGCTACCACGGCCACCCGAACGGCAAGTGCCGCTGCACGCCGGACCAGGTGGCGAAGTACCGCTCCAAGCTCTCGGGCCCCCTGCTGGACCGTATCGACCTGCTGATCGAGGTGCCGGCGGTGGACGAAGCCGAACTGGCGGCCCGGGGCGGCGGCGAATCCTCCGCCGCCGTACGGGAACGGGTGGCCCAGGCGCGGGAAATTCAACTCGAACGCCAGGGCAAGCCCAACGCCCACCTGACGCCGGACGAGATCGACGAGCACTGCCTGCCCGACTGCCACGGTGCCCAGATGCTCAAGCGCGCCATGGGGCAGCTGGAGCTTTCGGCCCGCGCCTACCACCGCATCCTCAAGGTGGCGCGCACCGTCGCCGACCTGGCCGGCGCGCCCCTGGTCGGCGGAGGCCACGTGGCCGAGGCCATCCAGTATCGCCGCGGCCTCGGCGACCGCTGAACGACCGGCCATGGCCACCGCCCCCCGCGGCCTGGCGCCGCTGCTCGCCGCCCTGGCCGCCATCGGCCCCTTCTCCATCGACACCTACCTGCCGGCCTTTCCCGCCATGGGCGAGTCCCTCGGCGCTTCCCCCGTCGCCGTGCAGCAGACCCTGACGGCCTATCTGATCACCTTCGCCTTCATGATGCTGTGGCACGGCGCCCTTTCCGACGCCCTCGGCCGCCGCCGCGTGCTGCTGTGGGCCCACGCCCTCTACACCCTGGCCTCCTTGTTCTGCGCCTTCGCCACCAGCATCGAGATGCTGTGGCTAGGCCGGGCCCTGCAGGGGCTTTCCGCCGGAGCCGGCATGGTGGTGGGGCGCGCCATCGTGCGCGACGTGCTCGACGGACCTGCCGCCCAGCGTCTCATCGCCCACATCGGCATGATGTTCGCGCTCGCCCCCGCCGTGGCGCCGGTGCTCGGCGGCTGGGTGCACGCCTTCTTCGACTGGCACGCCATCTTCGTCTTCCTCGCCCTCTACGGCACGGTGCTCTTCCTTGCCATCTATCGCTATCTGCCGGAAACCCTGCCGCCGGAGCAGCGCCAGAGCCTGCGGCCCGGCCCCCTGCTACGGGCCTACCGGGAGGTGTTCTCTCACCGCGGCTTCCTCGCCCTGGCCGGGGCCCTGGCCTTGAACTTCAACGGCTTCTTCCTCTACGTGCTGTCGGCGCCCGCCTTCCTCATGGGCCATCTCGGCGTCTCGCCCCAGGGCTTCCTTTGGCTGTTCGGCCCGGCCATGGTCGGCATGGTGGTGGGCAACTTCCTCTCGGCGCGATTGGCCGGCGAGGTGAGTCCCGGACGGACCATCGCCCTGGGTTACGGCCTGATGCTCGCAGCGGCGGCGGCGAACGTAGGCGTCAACCTGGCCATGGAACCCCGGCTGCCCTGGGCGGTGCTGCCCGTCGGCCTTTATGTCGTCGGCGTGGCCTTGGCGATGCCCAGCCTGACCCTGCGCATCCTCGACCTGTTTCCCCAGCGGCTGGGCCTGATTTCGAGCTGTCAGGGCGTAACCCAGACGGCGGTGAATGCCCTGACCGCAGCCCTGCTGGCGCCCCTGGCCTGGGGCTCGGCCCTCACCATGGCCTGGGCCATGGCCGCCTTCCTGCTGCTGGGACTCGCCGCCTTCGCCCTGCGCCGTTAGCTACTGCATCTGCCGGCAGTGGCTCTCCCGGGCGAAGAGGATCAGCACCATGGAGAGGCAGACGACGCCGAAGATCAACGCGAAGCCCGCCTGGTAGGCCGCGGCGTCGTAGAGCCGCGCGCCGCCGGCCATGGCACCGTTCCAGTGGCGGTCCAGCATCCAGCCCATGCCGGGCTGAAGCAGCATGCCGCCCAGCAGCGGCCCCATGTTGCAGACGCCCGAAGCGGTGCCGATCACGCGCAGGGGCACCGACTCCTTGGCCCAGGCGAAGCCGATGATCAGGTTGCCCGAGGCAAAGCCCGTCGGCACCAGCAGGACCACGATGGCCCACAGGGGCAAAGGCAGGAAGATGATGGCCGCCCAGCCCAGCAGGGCCACGGCGGCGGCGATCACATAGAGGGGTTTGCGCCGCCCCATGCGCTCGGACCAGGCCCCCAGCAGCGGCCCGCCGACGGCCCAGGACACCAGCAACGTCGAGGTGATGGCGGCGGCGGACTTGGGATCGAGGCCATGCACCTGCCGCAGCCAGGGCACCCCCCACAGCCCGGCGAAGGTCAGCACGGCGCCGGAATAGCCGATGGGTACCAGGGTCAGCAGCCAGAGATTGCGGTAGGACAGCACCTGCGCGAGCCCCTGGAGGATGGGCATGTGTTCCCCATGGCCGCCGCCGTGGGCGTGGCTCCCGTAGCCGCGCTGGACCGGATCGTCCCGCACCCAGAGCCAGATCGCGACGGCGAGGGCAGCCGTGGCAACCGCCGAGACCCCCATCACGGTACGCCAGCCGAAGGCTTCCACGAGCAGGCGCAGGGGCAGTCCGGCAATGACGCCGCCCACCACACCCATCAGCAGGGCCATGCCGGAGGCGAGCGCATACTGGCGCGGCGCGAACCAGTGGCTAGCGAGCTTGAGCATGGAAACGAAGGCGACCGCCACCGAGGCACCGATCAGCAGGCGGCCGGCGCTCGCCCAGGCGATGTCGGCCGCCGTGGCGAACAGGGCCGTGCCGAGGGCGGCAACGGCGGCGCCGGCAGCCAGCAGGCGGCGCGGACCCCAGCGATCGGCGATGATGCCGGTGGGGATCTGCATCGCCACATAGGAATAGAAATAGAAGGCCGAGAGATTGCCCAGGGCCGCCCCGCCGATGGAGAACTCGGCCATCAGCTGGTCCGTGATGACGGCCGGCGCGACACGCTGGTAGAAGCCGATCAGGTACAGCAGCGCACCCAGGCCCCAGACGGACCAGGCCAGGGCAAGGGGCGGCGCCCTCATGCCGCCACCTTGCCTGCCCACCAGAGCCGCAGCCGCAGACCCCAGCCGGTGGTGTAGCCGGCACCGGCAAAACGGATCTGCCGCCGGCCATCCACCACGAACCAGGCCGGTACCGCACGCACGCCGAGGCGCGACGAAATCTCGCCGCGGGCATCCACCAGGGCCGGATAGGTGGTGCCGCGCCGGGCCATGAACTTCGCCACCTCGTCGGCCTCCCCCGATTGCATGGCGACGGTCAGGACGGGCCAATCCTCGGCCAGGGACTTGATGGTGCCTTCCTCCACGCGGCAGACCGGGCACCAGGTGGCCCAGACGTAAACCAGGACGGGGCCGCCCTCCGCCCGGGCCAGGACATCGACCATGCCCGACTTGCTGCCGTCTGCCAGGTACCCGGCGATGGCCGGCATCTCGCCCGACGCCATGTCGCGCTGCTGCCAGAGGTGAAGACCCACGAAGATGGCCAGGAAGGCCAGCACCTCCCAGGAGGGCAGGCGGCGCCAGAACGGCCGGCGCACCGGCGCCGGTGCGGCACCCTCAGGCATGGCAGCGGAACCGTCGTGGACGGAACGGGGCACGACGCTGCAGCGTCAGCACTGCTCCCAGGGCAGGCCGTCGAAGCGCCAGCCGTTGACCGAGCCCCGGTGGTGGCTGTCGTCGAGTTCACCCTCGAAGCCGTGCAGCACGTTGTAGACGCTGGTGAACCCAGCCGCCTCCAGGGCGTTGCCGGCATCGACGGAGCGGTTGCCGCTGCGGCAGATGAGGACCACGGGCCGGTCGTGAGTATGGCCGGCGAGTTTCTTCACCTCGCCGAGGAAATGCGGATTGACCTCCCAGTCGGGACCGTCGTTCCAGGACACATGCAGCGCCCCCGCCGGATGGCCGACGAAAAGGAATTCCATCTCGCTGCGACAATCGATGAACAAGGCCTTGGGATTGTCGTGAAGAAACTGGGCGGTTTCCTTCGGAGTCAGGTGTTCCATGATGGCGTTCTCGGCGTGGTGTTGGAACGGCCGATTATAAGGAGCCGCCGCGGAACGGGCGACATAATCCGGACAGACAGGAGATGCCAGAGTCAGCACCCCCACAAGAAATGGCGGCCATTTCCGGCAAGACAGGTGTCCAGCGGGTTGGCGATAAAACGATAATGAATTGATTTTTCGAGACTAAATTTTTCCCGTCACCAGGCTATCGCCATGGCACACATGTTGATAGTCAACAGGCAGGAAGCCGGCGCGATCCCCACTCTTGAGCGTTCCACGCGAGACGCAAGACGTCGCCCGGTTGGCCGAAGAGCAGGCTCTCTCCTCCAATTGCTTGTCTGCTCCTCCGGCCTCCCCCAACCCCACTGGGCAGCGTGGCACGGTCGGCTTCCTCTTTTCCCCTCTTGGCGCGTGCTAAAATTCCCGCCAATTCAACGTCTTCCGGCCTCTCCCCCATGCAATCCGACCGCAGCAACGAACTGCGCGACCTCCTCGCGCAGCGCATCCTCATTCTCGACGGCGCCATGGGCACCATGGTCCAGCGCCACCAGCTCGGCGAGGCCGACTACCGCGGCGAGCGCTTCCGGGACCACGGCAAGGACCTGAAGGGCAACAACGACATCCTGCTGCTGACCCGGCCGGATGTCATCGGCGGCATCCACGAGGCTTACCTGGCCGCCGGTGCCGACATCCTCGAAACCAATACCTTCAACGCCACGCGCATCTCCCAGGCCGAATACGGGCTGGAAGACCTGGCCTACGAGATCAACGTGGCCGGCGCCAAGCTCGCCCGCGCCGCGGCCGACAAGTTCTCCACCGCCGACAAGCCGCGCTTCGTGGCCGGCGTGCTGGGCCCCACGGGCCGCACCGCATCCCTCTCCCCGGACGTGAATGACCCGGGCTTCCGCAACGTCAGCTTCGACGAACTGGTGGAAAGCTACATCGAGGCCGCCCGCGGCCTCGTCGACGGCGGCGCCGACATCCTGCTGGTCGAGACCGTCTTCGACACGCTCAACGCCAAGGCCGCCCTGTTCGCCATCGAGAAGTTCTTCGACGCAGCGGGCCGCCGCTGGCCCATCATGATCTCGGGCACCATCACCGACGCCTCGGGCCGCACGCTCTCGGGCCAGACGGCGGAAGCCTTCTGGAACTCCCTGCGCCATGCGCGGCCCCTGTCCTTCGGCCTCAACTGCGCGCTCGGCGCCAAGGAGCTGCGCCAGTACGTGGAGGAAATCGGCCGCGTCGCCGACTGCCACGTCTCCGCCCATCCGAACGCCGGCCTGCCCAACGCCTTCGGCGGCTACGACGAAACGCCCCAGATGCTGGCCGACGAGCTGGCCGACTGGGCACGCCACGGCCTGCTCAACATCGCCGGCGGCTGCTGCGGCACCTCGCCCGACCACATCGCCGCCATCGCCCGGGCCCTCGCCGCGATTCCGCCGCGCCGGCCGGCGACGCCTGCACCCAAGCTGCGCCTCTCGGGCCTGGAGCCCTTCAACGTCGGCGAGGATTCCCTGTTCGTGAACGTCGGCGAACGTACCAACGTCACCGGTTCCCGCGCCTTCGCCAAGATGATCCTCGAAGGCCGCTACGACGACGCGCTGCATGTCGCCCGCCAGCAGGTGGAGAACGGCGCCCAGGTCGTCGACGTGAACATGGACGAAGCCATGCTCGACAGCAAGGCCGCCATGGACCGCTTCCTCAAGCTGGTGGCCTCCGAGCCCGACATCTCCAAGGTGCCGCTGATGCTCGACTCCTCCAAGTGGGAGGTGATCGAGGCCGGCCTCAAGTGCATCCAGGGCAAGGGCATCGTCAACTCCATTTCCATGAAGGAGGGCGAGGCCAAGTTCCTCGAACAGGCCCGCCTGGCGCGGCGCTACGGCGCGGCGGTGATCGTCATGGCCTTCGACGAGCAGGGCCAGGCCGACACGTATCAGCGCAAGATCGAGATCTGCGAGCGCGCCTACAAACTGCTGGTGGCCGACGGCTTCCCGGCCGAGGACATCGTCTTCGACCCCAACATCTTCGCCATCGCCACGGGCATTCCCGAGCACGACAACTACGCCGTGGACTTCATCGAGGCAGTACGCTGGATCAAGGCCAACCTGCCCCACGCCCACATCTCCGGCGGCGTCTCCAACGTCTCCTTCAGCTTCCGCGGCAACGACCCGGTGCGCGAAGCCATCCACACCGTCTTCCTCTACCACGCGGTCAAGGCGGGCCTCACCATGGGCATCGTCAACGCCGGCCAGCTGGGCGTCTACGACGACCTGGCGCCGGAGCTGCGCGAGAAGGTCGAGGACGTGGTCTTGAACCGCAAGCCCGGCGCCGGCGACGCGCTGGTGGAATTCGCCCAGACCGTGAAGGGCCAGGCCAAGGAGCAGGTACAGGACCTGGCCTGGCGGCAATGGCCGGTGGACAAGCGCCTCGAACACGCCATGGTCAAGGGCATCACCGAGTACGTGGTGGCCGACACGGAGGAATGCCGCGCTGCACTCTTCGCCGCCGGCAAGCCGCCGCTCGCCGTGATCGAGGGCCCCCTGATGAACGGCATGAACGTGGTCGGCGACCTCTTCGGTGCCGGCAAGATGTTCCTGCCGCAAGTCGTGAAATCGGCCCGCGTCATGAAGCAGGCCGTCGCCCACCTGGTGCCCTACATCGAGGAGGAGAAGCGCCGCACCGGCGCAGCCTCCAAGGGCAAGATCGTCGTCGCCACGGTGAAGGGCGACGTGCACGACATCGGCAAGAACATCGTCGGCGTGGTGCTCGGCTGCAACGGCTACGAGGTCGTGGACCTCGGCGTCATGGTGCCGGCCGACAAGATCCTGAATGCCGCCAAGGAGCACGGCGCCCAGGCCATCGGCCTCTCCGGCCTCATTACGCCCTCGCTGGAGGAGATGAGCCACATCGCCGCGGAAATGCAGCGCCAGGGCTTCACCCAGCCGCTCCTCATCGGCGGCGCCACCACCAGCCGCGCCCACACCGCCATCAAGATCGCGCCGAACTACGCCGGGCCGGTGGTCTATGTGCCCGACGCCTCCCGCGCCGTCGGCGTGGTGACGCGCCTACTCTCGGCCGAGATGCGCATGAGCTTCGTCGCCGAAGTGGCGGCCGACTACGAGAAGGTGCGCAGTCAGCACGCCGGCAAGAAGGGAGTGACGCTGGTTTCCCTGGAAGCCGCCCGCGCCAACAAAGCCAAGCTTGACTTCACGGGAAAGGCAGCGCCCGTAAAGCCGAACAAGCTCGGCATCACGGCCCTGCGCGAGATCGATCTCGCCACGCTGGTCGAATACATCGACTGGGGCCCCTTCTTCCAGACCTGGGACCTGGCCGGCAGCTACCCGAAGCTGCTCGACGATCCGGTGGTGGGCGAGCAGGCACGCAACGTCTTCGCCGACGGCAAGGCGATGCTGGAGCAACTCGTCGCGGAAAAGTGGCTGACGGCCAATGCCGTGTTCGGCCTGTTCCCGGCCCGAAGCCGGGGCGACGACATCGAGTTCCGCGACGAGGGCGGAAAAGCGCTGATGACCTGGCGCAACCTGCGCCAGCAGCAGGAGCGGCCGGACGGCAAGCCCAACCAGTGCCTGGCCGACTTCGTCGCGCCCGAAGGCGACTACGCCGGCGCCTTCGCCGTGACCGCCGGTATCGGCATCGAGAAGAAGCTCGCCGAGTTCGCGGCCCAGCACGACGACTACCGCGCCATCATGCTCAAGTCCCTGGCCGACCGCCTCGCCGAGGCCGCCGCCGAATGGCTGCACCGCGAGGTGCGCACCCGGCACTGGGGCTATGCCGCCGATGAAACCCTCGACAACGCAGCCCTCGTCGCCGAGAAATACCGGGGCATCCGCCCGGCCCCCGGCTATCCGGCCTGCCCCGACCATGTGGCCAAGGGCGAGCTGTTCCGCCTGCTCGACGCGCCGGCGAACGCCGGCATGGCCCTCACCGAGAGCTACGCCATGACGCCGGCGGCGTCGGTGTCGGGCTTCTACCTCGCCCATCCCGAGGCCAAATATTTCGCCGTCGCGAAGATCGGCGACGACCAGTTGCGCGACTGGGCGCGACGCTGCAACATGCCGGAAGACCAAGCCCGCAGATGGCTGGCGCCGGTGCTGTAATCCCCCCACCACAGGAGATCGAGACATGAGCGAGGAACAGAACGACGGCCGCATGAGCTTCGAGGAAGCCGTGCATTTCGTGCAGCGCCAGCCCGGCGATGCCGCCTTTGCCGCGGTGCCGGTGTTCGGCGAGCGCACCGACGACGAGGAGCAGCGCGCCGAAGGTGCCCGTGTCTTCATCCTTGCCGGCGACGGCGCCGGCAGCTACCGCCTGCAGTTCATCGCCGGGCCCTTCTTCGCCAACGCCTTCGCCGCCCACGAAACCATGGCGGCCGACGAGATCCCGGATAGCGTCAGGGAACTGCGCTTCCTGCCGACCCGCGTCGAGGAAGCCTGGCTGGACGAACAGGTGCAGATCCTGATCCAGAAGCTCATGCAGGCCTCGGGATGCATGACGCCCGAAATGCCCGACTACGCCAATGCGCCGAGCCCCGGGGCGAGCCCGGAAACCGTGTTCCCCGTGTCCTTCATCGGTCGCCAGGAACCCCATTGATCGCGTAAGATGCCCGCATAAACCCAGGGAGGCCCCAGATGTCGTCCATTCCTGCCGCCACCGGCACCCGCGCCCACACGCCTGACCTCGACTGGAGTCAGGTGCGTGAGACCGTATTGATGCTCGAACTCGCCGCCGGCCAGGTGGATGCGGCCATGCGCGATTCGAATACTTCCGTGGAGGTGCTGACCGACACCTTCACTTCCCTGGCCGACACCTTGCAGCTCATCGAAGCCGCCGTGGCGACCCTGCCGGACACGGTCGGCAACGGCTTGGTCAAATCGGAAATCCAGGGCAACACCCGCCTCATCGCCGAGAAGGTGCACCACGCCATCATCGCCTTCCAGTTCTACGACAAGCTGGTGCAGCGCCTCGACCACGTCTGCCAGAGTCTGGGCGGCCTGTCGGCCATCGTCGGCGACAAGGGCAAGCTCTACAACCCCCAGTCCTGGGTGGCGCTGCAGGAGCAAATCCGCTCCAAGTACACCATGACCGAGGAACGCGCCATGTTCGACGCCGTGATGCACGGCAAGACCGTCGAGGAAGCCCTCGCCGAGTACATGGACGTGCGCATGAAGGAAGTGGAAGAAAGCGGCGGGGAGATAGAACTGTTCTGATCCGCCGCGCCCCGGCCGTTGCACCGGGGCAGCCTCAGGCTATACGCCCCACATCACGGGCTTGCCGCGGTTGAGGGAAATCTCCAGCAGTTCGATCAGGGGTACCGCCCGCTGGGTCAGGCTGACGCGCGGTGGGCCTTCATTCCCATCGCCATCTTCTTCGCCGCCATGGGCGGCCTTGTCCCGGGCGATGGCTGCGCGCAGGGCGGCGATGACTTCCGGCATCTGGTCGACGGTGACGACACCGCGGGCGGATTTCTCCTTGCCCATCAGTTCCATCATGCGCTGGGCCACGTCGTCGAACATCATGACGTCGGCACCGACCTCGGACTGGAAGACGATCATTTCAAAGCCCCTCCTTCTGCAGCCATTCGAGGATGTGGCGGGCCGGCTTCTGCCAGTCGTGCTCCAGCATGAGGCCATGGCCCATGCCGGGGAAAATCCGGGCCTCGACGCCGTAGGTACGGGCCGTCATCTCCACCAGCGAAGCCGGAATCAGGTGATCGAACTCGGCCCCCTGCACCAGCAGCCGCGCCTTCTCGATACGCGACGGGTGGGGCAGGTTGAACAGGGTCATGTCCCAGATCGCCCGGTAGGACTCGGGCTGGGACAGTCGATAGAAACGGGTGAGGTCGTCCACCGACACCGGCTGGGCGAACAAGGCCTCCCGCAGGCTTTCCAGGGCCACCTGGCCGCCGCTCATGAGGGTGTTGAGGTCCTTCATGAGGCTCGGGCGGCTGAACATGAGGCCGAAGGCCGAGGACATCAGGCCCTGGGGCGGCACCGAACACATGAGCACGGCGCCGGGCGCTTCATGGGATTCGAGGTACTTCTGGACCACGAAACCGCCCATGGAGTGGCCGATCAATACCGGCAGCGCCGGCAGTTTGGCGACGACGTCCGCCACGTCGTCCACGTAGTCGGCGATGGACAGGCTGTCCAGGTGCTCGCGCCCGCGGCTGCCGCCATGGCCCGAAAGGCTGAGGGCGTAGGCGCCGTAGCCGGCGGCGGCGAAGTAGGAGAGGAAGTGTTCGTCCCAGCACCAGGCGCCGGCATAGGCGCCGTGGACGAAGAGCAGCGGCGTCTCCCGGGCCGGGCCCTGGGGCATGCGGGAGAGCACTTCGAGATGTTCGAAACGGGCTTTGTTCATGGGACTTCGGGCTATGATTGCGCCGGTCATTCTACCGTGGCCCCATCCCCGCCCCATGCTCAAATGGCTCATCGTCCTTGCCGTGGCGGTTTTCGTCATCGGCCTGCTGCAGCCGCGTCTCGCCGCCTGGCTGAGGCTCGGCTGGCTGCCCGGCGACGTACGCCTGCGGTTGCGGGGCCGCGAATACATCTTCCCCTTCGCCTCGACGCTGCTGCTGTCGCTGCTGGCGACGGAACTGCTGAAGCTTTTTTAGCGTCCCGGCAGACGCCCGCCCGGCAGGGGCGGCTGGCCGTTGGCCCGGCGGCAACGTTCGATGTCGCAGGCGGTCGGCAGGATATGGCGATACTCGACCACCAGCTTCGGCGCCGACGGGTCCCGCTTGAAACACTTGCCGCCGCGGCCGTTGTGGTAGTAGGACAGCACGTCCACGCAGCGCCGCGAATGGGCCATGAGGCCGAAGAAATGGCCCATCTCGTGGGAGAGCGTCATCTGCAGGGTCTCGCCGGCGTCGTGGGCCGGATTCCTGTCCCGCAGCATCTGGAAGGCGCCCGGGCCCAGCGAAAGGGTGTGCCGGTCCAGGTTGGCGAGCCCGAAGTTGCCCAAGCTGTCCCGCTGGTGCCATTGCACCAGCACCTGGCCGGGCTGGACGGCGCCGGTCCAGGGCGCCACCTCGCCGCGCACGCCGCAATCGGACCAGGCCTCGGCCGCCTTCGCCACCATATCCGCCACCTGGGATGCGGAGAACCATGGCGGCGCGCCATCCGGGTTGTAGGTAAAGACCAGGGGGGAAGCCAGGGCCGGCCGGTCCCGGCCGTCGCCCCAGGTACCGATCTCGCCGACCCGGCATTCGTTGATCTCCTGGGTGCGCGAGGTATCCGCCAGGGCTGCCCCGGCTGCGCCGCCAAGCAGCGCGGCAAGCGCCAAAACAAGTGCATCGCGCCGCATGCCCTTCATCCTCCGAGCCTGGCGCGCAAACGGACCATGGCGTCCGCGGCCCCCATGCGCAGCCGATAATCCACAAAACGGCTGACCCGGGTCTCGCCGGGATTGATCTCCACGCTGGGCACGCCGCGTTCCCGCGCCCACAGCACCGGTTCCGCGATGTAGGGAAACACGCTGGTGGTGCCGATGCTGAAGACCAGGTCCACGCCTCCCTGCAGGATTTCCACCAGGCGGCGGATGGCGCCCTCGGGCAGGGCTTCGCCGAACAGCACCACTTCGGGCCGCAGCAGGCCCTCGCAGTCGGGACAGCCGGGAGGCAGAGGCAGGCCGTCGTAGTCCGCCACTTCTCGGCGCAGGCCGCAACCGGTGCAGACCAGGCGATGCAGGGTGCCGTGGATCTCGATGAGGTCCGTGGAACCGGCGGCCCGATGCAGGCCGTCCACGTTCTGGGTCAGCACCGTCACGGCCGCGCGATTCTCCAGCCAGGCGATGGCCGCGTGGGCGGCATTGGGCCTTGCCCCGCGGCAGGTGGCCTCGATCTGGGCGAGATACTTCCAGGCGATTTCGGGGTGCTGCCGCATCATCTCGCCCGACAGGGCATCCTCGATGGCATAGCCTTCGTCGGTGGCGTTGCCGTCGTAGAGGCCGCCGATGCCGCGGTAGGTCGGCAATCCCGAGTCGGCGGAGATGCCGGCGCCGGTGATGAAGAGGATGCGGCGCGCCCCGGCGCAGCAGCCGGCAATCTCGTCGAGCAGGTCTTCGGTCGTCACTTTCGTCATGTGCCCATCGTGCGAAAATACGCGCCATGCGTCAAGCCAGCCAGATCCTCACCCTCGTCACCCGGGGCCGCGGCTTCACCGAATTCACGGCGGAAGTCCGCCGCCTCGTCGTCGAGAGCGGCGTCCGCCAGGGCCTGGCGACCGTCTTCTGCCGCCATACCTCCGCCAGCCTGGTGATCCAGGAGAACGCCGATCCCGACGTGCGCGCCGACCTGGAGCGCTTTTTCGCCCGCCTGGTGCAAGACGGCGATCCCCTGTTCGAGCACACCCTGGAGGGTGCCGACGACATGTCGGCCCACGTGCGCGCCGCCCTCACCCAGACCCAGCTGTCGATCCCCGTGATGGACGGTCGTCTCGCCCTCGGCACTTGGCAGGGCCTCTATCTCTGGGAGCACCGCAGCGCCGGCCACCGCCGCGAAGTGGTGCTGCACATCCTCGGCGAATAGCCGCTTCTTGACCCAGGCCAATGCCGGAATGCCGTCGGCCGTGCAGAATCGCGGCCATGAGATGCGCCTGGCTCATGATCCTGTTCGCCCTGCCGGCCTGGGCCGCCCAGCCTTTGCAGACGCTGATCGACGCAACGCCGGTAGGCGGCGTCCTGCGCCTGGCGCCGGGGTCCTACGGCGGGCCCGCCGTCATCGACAAGCCCATGACCCTGGACGGCCAGGGCAAGGCCGTCGTCGAAGGCGGCGGCCGCGGCACGGTGCTGACGCTGCGGGGCAACGGCGCCGTCGTCCGCGGCCTGGTGGTGAGGGACAGCGGCGGCACCCACGACGGCGTGGACTCGGGCATCCAGATCGAGGGCGACGACAACCTCGTGGAGGACAATCGCGTCGAGGACGTGCTGTTCGGCATCCACCTCAGGCAGGGCAACCGCAACCGGGTGCTGAAGAACCGCGTCCTCGGCAAGGACCTGCCCCTCGGCCTGCGCGGCGACGGCCTGCGGCTCTGGAACAGCCGCCACAACCTCGTGGAAGGCAATGCGTTCCGCCGCGTCCGCGACCTGACGCTGGCCAACTCGCCGGACAACCGCATCGCCGCCAACCGCCTCGACGACGCCCGCTACGGCATGCATGTGGTGTTCTCGCCGCGCACCATCGCCGAGGGCAATCACATCGCCAACACGGGCACCGGCATCGTCGTCATGTATTCGCCGGAAGTGACCGTGCGCGGCAACTCCATCGCCCACGCCCTGGAGGGCGGCGGCGGCGGCGTCGCCTTCAAGGACAGTGGCGCGGGGCTGGTGGAGGACAACCACATCATCCACTGCGCCGTCGGCCTCCAGGCCAATACGCCCCTCAACGCCGACCAGGTACTGACGATCCGCCACAACCGCTTCGCCCACAACATCGTCGGCATCTCCTTCTACGGCGAGAAAGGCGGCCACAAGATCCTCGCCAACCGCTTCGAGAACAACCTGAGCCAGGTGGTGTCCAGCGCCCCCGGCGTCGGCGAGGCCAACGTCTGGCACGGCAACCGCTGGAGCGACTACGAGGGTTTCGACCGCGACGGTGACGGCGTCGGCGACACACCCTACGAACTGTATGCCTACGCCGACCGCATCTGGATGGAGCTGCCGAAGGCCAAGTTCTTCGCCAACTCGCCGGTATTGGAACTGCTCGACTTCCTGGAGCGGCTCGCTCCCTTCTCCAGCCCCAGCCTGATCCTGCGGGACCCGGCACCGCGCATGCACTGACGGCGCCGGTTGGGGGTATGCTTGCGGCCATGACGGCTTGCGAACTCTGCACCACGGACGGCGGCGAGATCATCTGGCAGGACAGCCTGTGCCGGGTGGTGCGCGTCGGCGGCGAGGAGGGCACCGCCTTTCCCGGCTTCTGCCGGGTGATCTGGGGCCATCATGCGGCCGAGATGACCGGCCTGTCGGCCGCCGATCGCCGCCACCTGATGAACGTGGTGTTCGCTGTCGAAGCCGCCCTGCGTTCCCTGGTGCAGCCGGACAAGATCAACCTTGCCAGCCTCGGCAACGTGGTGCCCCATGTCCATTGGCACGTCATCCCGCGCTGGCGCGACGACAGCCGTTTCCCGGCGCCGATCTGGGCCGAGGCCAAACGTCCTTCTCCCGCGCGACGGTTCCCCGAAAACAGCGAACTCGCCGCGGCCATTGCCGAAGTCCTATCCGAAGAGGTTTCCGGAACATGAACATTTCCGCCTCCGCTGCCGGCCCCGACCAGACGCCGGCTTTCACCGATGCCGCCGGCTGCCGGGAATGGCTCGCCAAGACACCGCGCAGCGACGCCATCCAGTTCCACGCCATGCTGTTGCGGCAGGCCAACCTGCTCAACGGCCTGGCCCTGCCCGGATCGGAACGGCTCGACATCCTGGAAGCCCTGCGGGACACCGTCCATGCCGCCCAGGAGGACATTGCACGCCGCTTCACCGGCAAGCCCCTGCCCTTGGCGGCGGCGGAAAAGGTCGCCTTCGACTCCTGCCGCACCCTCTGGCAGGCCTTCGCCGGCGGTTACATGCGCTGCGTCGAAGCCTGCCTCGCCAACGAGGCGGGCATGAAGCCGAAGGCGCCGCTGATCGTCCAGCGGGCCATGGCCGCCCTCGTCGCAGAACAGTTCGAAGCCCACCGTGCCGGCCAGACCGTGCGGCCCGACCACTGGCGCGTACTGCACCAGCTCTACGCCGCCGGCGAACAGCTCGACGCCATCCAGCAGGAGGTGGCGGACAACGCCCGCCTCGGCAAGACGCCGGGCAATGCCCTGTCCGCCTATATCGAGGCCCTGCTGCTGCAGGCGGCCAGCCTGCACGAACACAGCCAGCGCCACGTCGTCTGGATTGCCCGCTGGGCACGGCGCTGGGCGCCGAAGGTGCGGCTGCTGGCGGCGCCGCCGACCCTGTCCACCCGGGCGATTCCCCTCTGCGTAGACCTGGCTTCGGACCAGCCGGCCGGCAACAAGCCCCTCGCCGGCGACGGCGCCCGCTGGCTGGAGACGGCCGAACTCATGCGCAGCCTGAAGAAGCGCCTCATCCTGCTGGAGCAGGGCGAAGCGCCGGCCAAGCTCCACCTGGGCGAGGACTGCACCCAGCCGGCCTGCGAAGCGGTGCTGAAGAACGTCTACCAACGTTGGTGCAAGGGCGGCGCCATCCGCGGCTACGAGCGGCGCCCCGCCAGCGGCAGCTGCAAGTTCATCGGCGGCACCGAGGCCATCCACTACTACCTGTCCGGCAGCAAGCCCTTCAAGCAACCGGGCGCCAAGGACTCCGACGTCATGCGCCGCGAGCGGGAGGAGATCGCCACTTTCGGCCGTGTCTCCAGCCATCGCGACGAGAACTTCAGCGAGCAGCAGGGCTACGCGGTGGAAAGCTGGGAGGTGCTGGAAAACTGGCACATGGTGGACACCTCCACCACCGGCATGCGCCTGGCCCATCCGACGAAGCAGCCCGGCGGCCGTGTCGGCCACGGGCTGCTGGTGGCCGCCTGTCCCGCCGACGCCCAGGATTACCTGCTCGGCAGCGTACGCTGGGCCCTGCTGGTCGGCGACGACACGGTCCAGGCCGGTGTCCATTTCTTTCCCGGCAAACCGGCGCCTGTCGCCGTACGCGCCCTTGACCCGGGGGCCGGCAGCGAGAAATTCCGCCCCGGCTTCCTGCTGCCGGAGATCGCCGCCCTCAAGTCCGCCGCCAGCGTCGTCCTGCCGGTCGGCAGCTTCAAGCTGCAGCGCATCGTCGAAATCTTCGCCGACGGCCAGTCGCGCAAATTGCGCCTGACGCGCCTGCTGGAACGGGGCGCGGACTTCGAACGCGCCGCCTACGAACCCGCCTGATCCGGCGTCACGCGGCGTTCGGGGAACGTCGCCGTGAAGGTGCTGCCCTCGCCGGGCGTGCTGGCGATGTCGAGCTTCGCCTGATGCCGCTCCAGTACGTGTTTCACGATGGCGAGACCAAGCCCGGTGCCGCCGGTCTCGCGGGAGCGCCCGCGATCCACCCGATAGAAACGCTCGGTGAGTCGCGGCAGGTCCCGCGCGTCGATGCCGAGACCGGTGTCGGTCACCGAGAACGCCGCGCCGCCGTCGGGCGCATTCCGCCAGCCGATGACGATGCGCCCCCCGGCCGGCGTGTAGCGCACGGCATTGCTGGCCAGGTTGCCGAAGGCGCTGCGCAGCTCCTTGTAGTTGCCTGAAAGCCGGGGCGGACCCGCATTCTCCAGCACCACCTCGTGCCTGCCGGCCGACAGGGCCGCCGCTTCGTCGCGTATCTCCGCCAGCAGGTCCGGCATGGCGATGGACTCCTCGCTCGGCGGCGCGTCGGTCTCCAGGGTCGAAAGGGTCAGCAGATCCTCGATGAGGCGCTGCATGCGCTTGGCCTGGTCGCCGGCCATGTCGAGGTACTGGCGCACTTCTTCCTGGGGCAGGTCGGTCAGGCCTTCCGCCGTGGTTTCGAGAAAGCCGGCCACCACCGTGAGGGGTGTGCGCAGTTCGTGGGAGACGTTGGCGACGAAGTCGCGGCGCATGGTCTCCAGCTTCTGGAGCTGGGTGATGTCGCGCACCAGCAGCAGGCTGCGGCCCGCCGCAAAGGGCACCGACTGGATCTGCAGGGTCTGGCCGGCGCTGCGCGCCGAGCGCAGCACCAGGGAGCCCGTCGGGTTGCTGTGGCCGATGTAGGCGAGGAATTCCGGTTCCCGCAGCAGGTAGGTGATGGGCGAGCCCAGGTCCCGGGACGGCTGCAGGTTGAGGATCACCTCGGCGCGGCCGTTCATCCACTCGATGTTGCGATGGCCGTCGAGGATGACGACGCCTTCGGGCATCACTTCGGCGGCCTGGCGGAAACGGTCCAGCAGCTTGCCCAGTTCCTCCCGCTGCTCGGCAGCGGAGCGGGCGCGGCGATGCAGGGCCGCGTAGGCCTCGCCCCAGAGCCCGCCGGCGGACGGCGTCTCGGTGCCCAGGGGCTGGCGCGCCCAGCGGATCAGCTGGGTCAGCTGCCACAGATGACGCGCCACCAGATAGGAGGCGGCGATGAGCACGGCGACGAGGGCGCCGTAGGTGCCGTCCAGCATCCAGCCGAAGGCCGTTGCCGACACCAGCCAGAGGGCGGCGCGTATCAGGTCTACAAGCGCTGGCGTCACTCGGCGGCCGGCTCCGCGGAGAGGCGGTAGCCGCTGCCGCGCACCGTCTGGATCAGGGCGTCGTGTCCCGTCGCCTCAAGGGAGGCCCGCAGGCGGCGGATATGGACATCCACCGTGCGTTCCTCGACGAAGACGTGATCGCCCCAGACCTGGTCGAGCAGCTGCACCCGGCTGTGGACCCGCTCCGCATGGGTCATGAGGAAATGGAGCAGGCGGAATTCCGTCGGTCCCAGGCTGACGGCCTTGCCGTCCGCCGTGACCCGGTGGGTCACCGGGTCCAGCTTGAGGCCGCCCACCTCGACCGCATCCTCGGCGGCCTGGGGCCGCTGGCGGCGCAGTACGGCCTGGATGCGGGCCAGCAGCTCCTTCGGGCTGAAGGGCTTGGTCACATAATCGTCGGCGCCGGTGGTGAGGCCCTGGACCTTGTCGCCTTCCTCGCCCCGGGCCGTCAGCATGATGATGGGCACATGGCGCGTGCGCGGCTCGGCGCGCAGGCGGCGGGCGAACTCCAGGCCGCTCATGCCCGGCAGCATCCAGTCCAGCAACACCAGATCGGGCAGCACCTCGTCCACCTGGCGGCGCGCCGTCTCGGCATCGAGGGCGGCGATGGCCTCGTGGCCGGCGCGCTTGAGGTTGGCCGCGATGAGGGCCTGGATGGCCGGTTCGTCTTCGACAACGAGGATGCGGGCGGGCATGGAGATCCGTTGGGCGATGGGATGGCGGCAGTCTATTGCGACGGGATGAAGATTTTGTGACAAGGACGCGCCGGAACGACTGCGCTATGATAGCCGCCCCACAGGACAGAGAAACAGCCATGGCCGGCCTGGACAAGCAAATCCCCATTCCCACCGAGATCAAGCTGCATCAGCAGTCGAAACTGATGGAAATCACTTTCGACGACGGCAGCCATTTCAAGCTGCCCTACGAATACCTGCGCGTCTTCAGCCCCTCCGCCGAGGTGCGCGGCCACGGCCCCGGCCAGGAGACCCTGCAGACCGGCAAGCGCAACGTGGACATCCAGGCCCTCGACGCCGTCGGCAACTACGCCGTCAAGCCGAGCTTCTCGGACGGCCACGATTCGGGCATCTATTCCTGGGACACCCTTTACGACCTGGGCCTGCACCAGAAGGAATACTGGCAGTCCTACCTGGACCGCCTCGAAGCCGCCGGCGCCAGCCGCGACATCGACAGCACCACCCTGCCGCCCAAGTCGGGCGGGGGTTGCGGCAAGCACTGACCGCCCCCATATCCGGAAACGTCCATGAGCGAAACCCATTTCGGCTTCGAGACCGTCCCCGAACACGAGAAGGCCAAGCGCGTGCGCGGCGTCTTCTCCTCGGTCGCCAACAAGTACGACCTGATGAACGACCTTATGTCCATGGGCCTCCATCGCCTGTGGAAAACGTTCACCATCCAGGTTTCCGGCGTCCGTACCGGCGATCGGGTACTCGATGTCGCCGGCGGCACCGCCGACCTGTCCTCCGCCTTCGCCAAGCGCGTCGGCCCCACCGGCCAGGTCTGGCTCACGGACATCAACAACGCCATGCTCACGCGGGGCCGCGACCGGCTCCTCGACGAGGGCGTCATCGCCCCCACCGCCCAGTGCGACGCCGAGAAGCTGCCCTTCCCGTCCGACTATTTCGACGCCGTCACCGTCGCCTTCGGCCTGCGCAACATGACCCACAAGGATGTGGCCCTGGCCGAGATGCGCCGCGTGCTGCGCCCCGGCGGACGCCTGCTGGTGCTGGAGTTCTCCAAGGTCTGGGAGCCCCTGGGCCCGGCCTACGACCTCTATTCCTTCAAGATCCTGCCCTGGCTGGGCCAGAAGATCGCCGCCGACGCCGATAGCTATCGCTATCTGGCCGAATCGATCCGCATGCACCCGGACCAGGAAACCCTGAAATCCATGATGGAACAAGCGGGCCTGGAGCGGGTCGAATACTTCAACCTGACGGCGGGCGTCGTTGCCCTGCACCGCGGTTACAAGCTTTAAACCAACAATCACCAAGGAGACGCATCCATGAAGAAGTTCGTCCTCACCCTTTGCGCCGCCTTCATCGGCTTCGCCATGCCGGTTTTCGACGCCGAAGCCAAGCGCCTCGGCGGCGGCATGTCCTCCGGCATGAAACGGGATTCCGGCGTGATGCAGCGCCAGGCCGCCCCGGCGGCGCCGACCTCGCCTGCCGCCGCTCCGGCCAAGCCCGCCACGCCCCAGGCCGCTCCCCAGCCTTCCGGCATGAGCCGCTGGCTCGGCCCCCTGGCCGGCATCGCCGCCGGCATCGGCCTGGCCGCCCTGCTGTCCCACTTCGGCCTCGGCGAAGGCTTCGCCTCCATCCTGATGATGGTGCTGCTGGCCGGTGCGATCTTCTTCGTCGTGCGCCTGCTGCTGCGCAAGCGTGAGCCCGAGAACCGCATGGCCTATGCCGGTCCCGCACCCGCCCACTTCGAACCGGCCTCCATGCCGGCCGGTGGTGCGGCGGCCCCTGCCGCCAGTGGCGGAAACATTCCCGCCGACTTCGATGTCGCCGGTTTCGTGCGCAATGCCAAGGCCAACTTCATCCGCCTCCAGGCCGCCAACGACGCCGGCAACCTGGACGACATCCGCGCCTTCACCTCCCCCGAGATGTTCGCCGAGATCAAGCTCCAGTATGAAGAGCGCGGCCGTGCCAAGCAGGAAACCGACGTCATGCAACTGGATGCCGAAGTGCTCGACGTCGCCACGGAAGACCGCCGCTACGTGGTCAGCGTCCGCTTCCACGGCCTGATCCGCGAGGAGGCCGGCGCCGCGCCGGAGAACTTCGACGAGGTCTGGCACCTGACCAAGCCGATGGACGGGGCCTCCGGTTGGGTCGTGGCCGGTATCCAGCAGTACGAATGATCGAAGGGGTGTTCGTCGCCGGGCTCAACCATGTGCTCGGCCAGTCGGCCTGGGCGTGCGCCCGGCTGGCACCCTTCGCCGGCCGCCGGGCGCGCATGTCCATGCCGCCCTGGCAGCTGGACTTCGAGATCGCCGAAGACGGTCTGCTGACCCCGGCCACCGGCGGGATGTCCGCCGACGTGGTCGTCAGCCTGCCCGCCGAGACGCCTTTCCTCGCCCTCCAGGGACGGGAAAAGGCTCTGCAGGCCGCCCGCGTCGAAGGCAACGCCGAGTTCGCCACCGAGCTGGCCTTCGTTCTGCGCAACCTGCGCTGGGATTACGAGGAGGACATGTCCCGCGCCGTCGGCGACATCGCCGCCCACCGGATCGCCGGCACCCTGCGCTCCCTTGCCGCTTGGCAGGAACAGGCGGCCCGCAATCTGGCCGAAAACCTGGCCGAATACGTCACCGAGGAAAATCCCCTCGTCGCCCACAAGGACGAACTGACGGTCTTCGCCGCCGACATCGCCGCCTTTAAGGCGGAAGTGGAGCGGGCGGAGCGGCATCTGGCCCGTCTGCGGTCCTGATGCCCGACTAGGAAAAATTCATTTGTCAGGCTCCCGAAGTCCGCGCACACTTGCCCACCCTGTCCCTACCGGAGACTCCGCCATGAACCGACTGCTCACCGCCCTGCTGGCCGCCGCCCTGGCCGCCCCCGCCTTTGCCGCCGACGATGCCGCCCTCCTCGACGAGGCGCGCAAGGTGGCGACTTCGATTCCGCCCAAGCTGCTGAAAGTGCTGGACGAGGAAATCAAGAAGGGTGGTCCGGAAGGCGCCATCGAGGTCTGCCGCGAGCGGGCACCGAAGATGGCGGCTGCCGCCTCGGCCGAGACCGGCTGGGGCATCCGCCGCGTGAGCCTGAAGAACCGCAATCCCAAGGCCGTACCCGACGCCTGGGAGCGGAGCGTGCTGGAGGATTTCGACAAGCGAACCGCCGCCGGCGAGAAGCCGACCTCCCTGGAAAAAGGCGAGGTGGTAGCCGAGGGCGACAAGAAGGTCTACCGCTACATGAAGGCCCTGCCGACCCAGGACCTGTGCCTAAGCTGCCATGGCACCGCCGACCGCATCACGCCGGCCGTCAAAGCCAAGCTCGATGCGCTCTACCCCGAGGACAAGGCCATCGGCTACGGCGCGGCGGAGATCCGCGGCGCCATCACCCTGAAGAAACCGCTCTGAGAATCCGCGGCGGATCGGCAACCGCCGGTCCGCACGCTACTTGCGCTGCTCGCGCAACTGCGTCAGCACCATCTCGCGCACCGCCTGGCGGTGGTCGGTGCTGAGCCGACGGAACTGGTGCACCAGCTCCATGTCGCATTCCATCGGCATCGGCTCGCGCGCCGAATAGTGCGCACCGGGCGTAATGGGAACCACGGATTCCTGCCGGGATTCGATTGGTTTCCTGCCCTTTCCTGCGACCGGCGTGAAACGTTTGTCAATCTCGGGATGAGTGTATATAGTGAGCGTATATTGCACTCTGGGAGGTCACCATGACCACGAGTACCGTCTTCACAAACAATCGCACCCAGGCGGTTCGCCTGCCGGCGGAAATGCGCTTTCCCGATGGCGTCAAAAAAGTGGAGGTCCGTGTCGTCGGGCAGGAACGGGTCATCGCCCCGGCGGAACAGGCGTGGGACAGTTTCTTTCTCGGTGCCCAGACCGCAAGCGAGGACTTCATGGCCGAGCGCGCCAGTCAGCAGCAGCCGGAACGCGAGTCGCTGTAGCACATGATCCACTATCTGCTCGACACCAATATCGTCATTTACGTCATCAAGCAGCGCCCGCAGGCTGCCTTGGCGACGTTCAACCGGCATCAGGGCCGCATGGCGGTGTCGGCCATCACGGTGGCCGAGTTGATTCACGGCGCGGAAAAGAGCCAGCATCCGGCGCATAACCTGAATGTGATCGAGGATTTCTGTAGCCGCCTGGACATTCTGCCTTATACGGTGGAAGCGGCTTATCACTACGGCAACATCCGGGCGGCGCTGGAGCAAAGCGGACAGACCATCGGCGTCAATGATCTGCATATCGCCGCCCATGCCCGCAGCCGGGGACTGACACTGGTTAGCAACAACCTGCGGGAATTCGAGCGCGTACCGGGGTTGTTGCTGGAAAACTGGGTATAAAAAAACAATAGCAGAACAATACAGCCAATAGGGGACAGGCCACGGTTTCCCGCTGGACTCGGTTGCCTCGGAAGTCGGCGGCGCCTGGACGCCGCAACCTTCAGGCGCGCGGTTCGCCCATATCGAAGAACAGGGCGACGTACTGGGCGACGCTGCCTTCCGCATCGCGCACCGCGGAGATGGACAACCAGGCCAGGTAGGGGCGGCCGTTCTTGCGGCGGTTCCACACCTGGCCCTGCCAGCGGCCGGTGGCGGCGAGGCCCTGCCACATGTCCTTGAAGAAGGCCGCATCGTGCTTGCCCGAGGACAGCAGGCGCGGCGTCTTGCCGACCACCTCGTCCAGCGTGTAGCCGGTGATCTCGGCGAAGGCCCCGTTCACCGAGACGATGCGGTTGTTGCCGTCGGTGATCATGATGGCTTCCACGCTGTTGTCGAAGACCGCACCGACGACCTTGAGGCGTTCTTCGCCGTTGCGGCGCTCGGTGATGTCGCTGAAGGACAGCACGACGGAGGCTCCGTTCTCGCCGTCCCGCACGCGGCCCGCGCTGGTGGATAGCCAATACACCTGGTTCGCCGGATTGATGACGCCGTAGATCTCCTGGCGTACCGCCTCCCCTTTCTCCAGCGCACGCCGCACCGGATGGGCGCTGGGAACGACGGATTCGCCGCGTTCCGAAAGCCAGCGCAGGTTCAGCTCCTCCAGCCGGCGGCCGAGCATCTGGTCGCCGGCGTGGCCGAGCATGCGTTCGGCGGCGGCGTTCACCAGGGCGATACGCCCGCCGGCATCCAGCAGCAACACGCCTTCGGCCAGGGCGGTGACGACGGCGCGGAACTGGGCTTCGGTGCACCGCCGGGACTCCTCGGCCTGTTTGAACTCGGTGATGTTCTCCTTCACCGCCATGAAGTTGGCGATATTTCCCTTGGCGTCGAAGACCGGGGAAATCGATGCCCGCTCCCAGTAGAGGGTGCCGTCCTTGCGCCGGTTGTGGAACTCGCCGCGCCATTCCTTGCCGGCGTTGATGGTCTTCCAGAGGCTGCGGTACTCCTCGGGCTGGGTATGGCCGGATTTCAGCAGGCTGGGGGTCTTGCCGATGACCTCCGCCAGGGTATAGCCCGTGGTCTCGGCAAATTTCGGATTGGCGTAGAGGATGCGGCCGTCGGCATCCGTAACGATGATGGTGGCGGGGCTCTGTTCCAGGGCATGGATCAGGAGCCGCATGCGCTGGCTCGACTCCGAGTACTTCTCGCGGGACAGGGCGGCGGCCACCTTTTTGACGCTGCCCTGGGTCTTGGCCTTGGTCTCGGCGGCGCGTATCCAGTTGCGCAGCGTGGTCGTGGAGATGCCCAGTTCCCAGGCCACTTCCAGGAGAGGGCGGCCCCCCTCCTTGATCTCGCGCACCGCCTTTTCCTTGAGCTCCCTGGTGTAGCGCACTGCCGGCTCCGTCCGCAGAACAGGCGCTAGTGTAGAACGAGTGCGGCGTTTGCGTCGCACTCGTTCATGCTATGAGTCCCCGCCGCCGCCAAGGGCCTTGTAGAGCTGCGCCGCGGCGGCCAGCAGGGCACGCCGCTGCTGGATGGCCGCCTGGCGGGCGGCATAGGATTCGCGCTGGGCGTCGAGCACCTCCAGGAAGCTGGAGATGCCGGCCTGGTAGCGGGCGTCCGCCAGCTTGAGGCGGCGGGCCTGGGCCTGTTCGGTCGCTTCGAGGGCGGCCACCTGGGCGGCCAGCTTCTCGCGGGCCGCCAGCAGGTCGGCGACTTCGCGGAAGGCCAGCTGGATGGCCTTCTCGTATTCCGCCACGGCAACGACTTCCCGCGCCTGCGCCAGGTCCACGCCGGCCGAGGTACGCCCCCAGTCGAACAGGGGCATGGCGATGGTCGGCTGGAAACTCCAGGCGCCGCTGCCGGCATCGAAAAGACCCGACAGGGCGCGGCTTGCCGTGCCCAGGCTGGCGGTGAGCAGTATCTTGGGCAGGAAGGCGGCCCGGGCGGCGCCGACGCTGGCGTGGGCGGCTTCGAGCTTGCGTTCGGCGGCCAGCACGTCGGGACGCTCCAGCAGCACGTCGGCAGGCAGGCCCACGGCCAGGTCGGCGACGATGCCCTGGTCCGCGAGACCCTTGCCCGGCGGCAGGTCTTCGGGGCTGCGGCCGACCAGGAGGACGAGGGCGTTTTCCGCGGCGGCACGCTGGCGCTCCAGGTTGGCGAGGTCCGCCTTTGCGGTTTCGTAGGCGCCGTCGGCCTGGAGGAAATCCAGGTCCGAGGCGATGCCGACTTCGCGCCGCTTGGCCACCAGGCGGCGGGTCTCCTCCCGGCTCCGCACCGTCGCCGCGCTGAGAGCCGTACGCTCGTCCATTTCCAGCAGGGTCAGGTAGGCGTTGGCGACATCGGCGACGAGGGAGAGATGGAAGGCGCGGCGCGCTTCCTCGGTGGCGAGATAAGCCGCCTGGGCGGCATCGCTCTGGCTCTTGACCCGGCTCCAGAAGTCCAGCTCGAAGGCCGTCATGGACAGGCTGACGTCGTAGCGCTGGCTGTTGAGGGGCCGGCCGGTCGCCGTCAGGTCCCCCGGCGTGCGGGATGCATTGCGGCCGGCGCCGAGGCTCACGCCGGGAAAGCGGTCGGCGCGGGCGACGCCGTACTGGGCGCGAGCCTCTTCGACCCGGGCGACGGCGATGCGCATGTCGCGGTTGTGCTCCAGGGCGGCGGCAATGAGTCCCTGCAGGCGAGGGTCGGGAAAGAAGCGGCGCCAGTCGGTTTCGGCGACCTTGCGCTGGCCGTCCGCTTTCGCTGCGGCCGGCCACTGGGCCGCCACCGGCGCGGCCGGCCGTTCGTATTCGGCCATCAGGGAGCAGCCGCCCAGCAGGACGGCGGCAATAAGGGGCGCGTACTTAATCATGATGCACCTCCGTTCGCGGCGTGACCGGAAAGATGCGCCGCACGACGACAAAGAACACGGGAACGAGGAAGACGGCCAGCACCGTGGCGCCGATCATGCCGCCCATGACGCCGGTGCCGATGGCATGGCGGCTCTGGGCGCCGGCACCGGAGGAAATCGCCAGGGGCAGCACGCCGAGGATGAAGGCGAGCGACGTCATGAGGATCGGCCGGAAGCGCAGGCGACATGCCTCCAAGGTGGCCTCGATGAGATCCATGCCCTCCTCGTGCAGCTTGCGGGCGAACTCGATGATCAGGATGGCGTTCTTCGACGACAGGCCGATGGTGGCGATGAGGCCCACCTTGAAGAACACGTCGTTGGGCAGGCCACGCAGGGTCACCGCCAGCACGGCGCCCAGGATGCCCAGGGGCACCACCAGGATCACTGCGAAGGGGATCGACCAGCTCTCGTAGAGGGCCGCCAGCGCCAGGAACACCACGACCAGCGACAGGGCGTAGAGGAAGGGCGCCTGGGCGCCGGACAGGCGCTCCTCGTAGGACGAACCCGACCACTCGAAGCCGAAGCCCGGCGGCAGCTGGGCGGCGATTTCCTCCATCGCGGCCATGGCGTCGCCGGTGCTGCGGCCCGGTGCCGGACTGCCCGAGAGCTTCATGGACGGGTTGCCGTTGTAGCGGTCGAGCTTGGGCAGGCCGACAATCCAGCGGGGCTGGGCGACTTCCGAGAGGGGGATCATTTCGCCGCGGGCGTTGCGGATCGGCAGGCGCAGAATGTTCTCCGGGCTGGAACGCAGGCCGGCTTCGGCCTGCATCTGCACCCGCAGGATGCGGCCCTGGCGCACGAAGTCGTTCACGTAGGCGACGCCGAGCACCGACTGCAGGGTCTCGTGGAGCTGGCCGATGTCGATGGACAGGGCCCGCGCCTTCGCCCGGTCGATGTCCAGCATCAGCTGCGGCCCCGGTTCCTGGCCTTCGGGCCGGACCCCGGCGAGGGCCGGGTGCTTGGAGGCCAGGCCGAGGGCCATGTTGCGCGCTTCCATCAGCTTCTCGCGGCCCTGGCCCGAGCGGTCCTGGAGCCGGAAGTCGAAGCCGCCCACCGCCCCCAGTTCCGGAATGGGCGGCACATTGACGGCGAAGATCATGGCCTGCTTGATGCCGAAGAAGGCCATGTTGGCCCGCCGGATGATGGAACCGACCGCGCCTTCCTGGCCCTTGCGCTCGTCCCAATCCTTGAGGCGCACGAAGGTCAGGGCCGCGTTCTGGCCCCGGCCGAAGAAGGAGAAGCCGACCACGCCGATGACGTGATGGACTTCCGGCTGCTTCAGGTAGTAGTTTTCCACCTGCTGGACCACTTCCAGGGTCCGCTCCTGGGTGGCACCGGCGGGTAGCTGGATCATGCTGATGAAGTAGCCCTGGTCCTCTTCCGGCAGAAAGCTGCCGGGCAGACGGGCGAACAGCATGGCCATGGCGACGCCGATGGCAAGGTAAACCACCAGCCAGCGTCCGGTACGGCCCAGCACGCGGGCGACGCCGTTGCGATAGCCGGTCGTGGTGCGGGTGAAGAAGCGGTTGAACCAGCCGAAGAAGCCGGTCGTCGGCAGCATGTCGTTCTTGCCCGGCGTGTGCTTGAGCACCGTGGCGCACATGGCCGGCGTCAGGGTCAGGGCCATGATGGCCGAGAACATCATCGTCAGCACCAGGGTCACGGCGAACTGGCGGTAGATGGCGCCCACCGAGCCCCCGAAGAAGGCCATCGGCACGAACACCGCGCACAGCACCAGGGTAATGCCGATGATGGCGGCGAAGATCTGGCCCATGGCCTTGATGGTGGCTTCCCGGGGCGCCAGGTCTTCCTCGGTCATGATGCGTTCGACGTTCTCCACCACGACGATGGCGTCGTCCACCACGATACCGATGGCCAGCACCATGGCGAACAGGGTCAGCACGTTTACCGAATAGCCGAGCACGTAGAGGCCCATGAGGGCACCCATCAGCGAGACCGGTACGACGACGGCGGGAATCAGTGTCGCCCGGAAGTTTTCCAGGAACAGATACATGACCAGGAACACCAGCAGCATGGCTTCCGCCAGCGTATAGACCACCTCGCTGATGGAGATGTCCACGAAACGCGAGGTGTCGTAGGGCACTTCCCAGGCGATGCCTTTCGGGAAGTACTTCTCCAGTTCGGCCATGCGCGCCTTGACCGCCTTCGCCACTTCCAGGGCGTTGCCATCGGGTGCGACGCGCACGGCGATGGCGGCCGTCGGCTGGCTGTCCATGCGGGCGAAGATGTTGTAGTTCTCGGCGCCCAGCTCGACGCGGGCCACATCCTTCACCTTCACCGTCGAACCATTCGGCGTGGCGCGGACAATGACGTCACCGAACTCTTCCGGCGTCTGCAGGCGCCCCCGCGTAACGATGACGGCGGTGAACTGCTGGCCCGGGTCGGCCGGCGCCTGACCGACTTCGCCGGTCGCCAGCTGGACGTTCTGGGCACGCAGGGCCGCCATCACGTCGCCCGGCGCCAGATTGAAGCTCTGGAGCTTTTCGGGCTTGAGCCAGACGCGCATCGAGTACTCGGTGCCGAACATGATGGCCTCGCCGACGCCCTTGACGCGCCGGATCTGGTCCAGCACGTTCGCGGCGGCATAACTTCCGAGGGCGACGTTGGTCAGGCTCTTGTCCGGCGAGTAGAGCGAGATGAACATCAGGTAGTTGCGCTGGGGCTTGGTGACCGGTACGCCCATGCGGCGAACGTCTTCCGGCAGGCGCGCCTCGATGCGCTTGTAGCGGTTCTGGGCCTCCACCGAGGCGGTGTCGATGTTGGTGCCCGGTTCGAAGGTCAGCGTCAGCGTGCCGGTGCCCAGCTCGGAAGCGGCCTCCATGTAGAGGAGGTGCTCGATGCCGTTCATCTCCTGTTCGATCAGGGCCGTCACCGTGTCCTCGATCACCTGGGCCGAGGCACCCGGATAGGTGATGTTGAAGGCGATGGATGGCGGTGCCACCGACGGGTATTGGGAGACAGGGAGCTTGCGCAGGGCGAGACTGCCGCCCAGAACGATGGCGATGGCAATCACCCAGGCGAAGACCGGGCGGTCGATGAAGAATTTGGCGAGCATGGTGGGCGCCTACTTCTTCTCGTTGGCCGACGGGGTCGGCGCCGCCATGCCGGTCATCCCGCCGGACATACCCGACATACCGGACATGTGGGAAGGCTGCGGCGCCTGGGGCGAGGCCGGGTTCCAGGGCATCGGCTTCACCGGGCTGCCGGGACGCGCCTTCTGGACACCGTTGACGATGACCTGTTCGCCACCCTTGAGGCCTTCGGCGATGATCCAGTCGCTTCCGCTCATGCCGCCAGCCTTGACCGGCTGGGGAACAACCTTGCTTTCCGGCCCGATCACCAGGACGTACTGCCCCGCAGCCCCAGCCTGCACTGCGCGCTGGGGTACGCGGATGGCGTTTTCGGCGAGAGCCTCGGGGAAGCGGACGCGGACGAACGTACCGGGCAACAGTTCGCTCTTCGGGTTGGGAAACTCGGCGCGCAGCTGGACGGAGCCCGTGTTCGGGTCGACGGCCAGATCGGTGAACAGAATGCGGCCCTGCTGCGAATACAGGCTGCCGTCTTCCAGCACCAGATCCACGCGGGTCTCGCCGGATCGCTTGAGCTTGCCCGCCTTGACGGCCTGTTGCAGGCGCAGGAGATCGGCGTTGCTCTGGGTGAAGTTGGCGTAGATGGGGTTCAGCTGTTCGATGGTCGCCAGGTGGGTGGCTTCGCCCTTGCCCACCAGCGCGCCCTCGGTGACCAGGGCGCGACCGATGCGGCCCGAGATGGGGGCGAGGACGTTGGCGTTCTCAAGGTCCAGGTTGGCCTTGGCAAGGACGGCTTCGGCCTGTTTGACCTTGGCTTCGGCGAGGTCGTATTCCTGCTTGCTGACCGCTTTCATGTCCAGCAGGGGCTTGTAGCGTTCGAGGGTGATCCTGGCGACGGCCACGTCCGATTCCGCAGAGGCGGCGGCGGCCCGGTAGGTGCGCGCGTCGAGCTGAAACAGGGGCGCACCGGCCTCCACGTCGCTGCCTTCGACGAACAGGCGCTTTTCCACCACGCCCTCGACGCGAGCCCTCACTTGGGCGGTGCGGACGGCCTGGAGGCGCCCCGGCAACTCCTGAGTCAAGGTCGCCGTCACCGGGGAGACGGTCACCACCTCGACTTCGGGCGGCGGTGGCGCGCCGGCTCCGGGGCCGGCCGCCTTCTTGTCGCCTTCGCCGCAAGCGGCCAGGACCAGGGTCAGGAGGATCGGGTAAATGGGTTTCATGGCAGCGTCCTTTTCAAGGGGCGTAGGCCCGCAGGAAGCAGCCGACGGTGCGTTCGATGCGCGTCCGTTCCAGTGCCTCCGGGGTGGGGGGTTGACCAAGCAGGCGACGGGTGCGTTCCAGACCCACCAGTTGGCTCATCAGAAGTTCGGCGGCAAAGCGCGGATCGTCGCGGCGCAGCTTGCCTTCATCCATGGCCCGGCGCAGGAAGTCCGTCAGACCGTCGAGGGTCTGTAGGGGACCCTTGGCGTAAAAGGCCGTCGCCAACTCGGGAAAGCGCGGGTATTCGGCGATCATGGTGCGGAACAGCGCCAGACCCACCGGGCACATCACCTTCTCCGAAAACACGGCAGCAAACGAGAGCAGGCGCTCACGCACATCGCCACCCGTGCCGTCGAGAGTCACCAGAATGCTCATGGCGGCGTGGCGGAATACCTCGCTGAACAGGTCCTCTTTGGAGGAGAAGTGGTTGTAGAGCGTTTGCTTGGCAACGCCGGCGGCGGCGGCGATGCGGTCGACGCTCACCCGGTAGCCTTCCTTCATGAAGGCCTCGGCGGCAGCGTGGATCAGGCGCTGACGGGCGTCGGTGGCAATACAGGGGTCGATGGTCTCGGACATGGGGGAAGCGGGGTTGGACTGGACTGTCTAGTCTACCTCAGAACAAAAAAAGAGGACCGCCGTAGCCGTCCTCTTTTGGTCTCGAATTGTTTCAGTGCGACTTCTTGCGCAGGCGCTGGATCGCGGCCAGCTGGGCCACGGCCTCGGCAAGTTCGGCCTGGGCGCGCGCGTAGTCCATTTCGGAACTGCGGTTGCCCATGGCCTCCTCGGCCTTCTTCTTGGCGTCGAGGGCCTTGGCTTCGTCCAGGTCGTGGCCGCGGATGGCGGTATCCGCCAGCACGGTCACAAGACCCGGCTGAACCTCCAGGATGCCGCCGGCGACGAAGATCAGCTCTTCGCGCTCCTGGCCCTGGAGCTTGAGGCGCACGGCACCCGGCTTGATGCGGGTCATCAGCGGCATGTGGCCGGGGAAAATGCCCAGCTCGCCGACTTCACCCGGCAGGACGACGAACTCGGCCAGGCCGGAGAAGATCTGCTCCTCGGCGCTGACGACATCGACGTGAACGGAAAGTGCCATTTCGGGCGTCCTTGTCTCAGGTTACTGGAGGGTCTTGGCCTTCTCGAAGGCTTCCTCGATGCCGCCGACCATGTAGAAGGCCTGCTCGGGCAGCTGGTCGCACTCGCCTTCGACGATCATGCGGAAGCCCTTGATCGTGTCCTTGAGGGTGACGTACTTGCCGGGCGTGCCGGTGAACACTTCGGCGACCGAGAACGGCTGCGACAGGAAGCGCTGGATCTTGCGGGCGCGGCCGACGAGCAGCTTGTCTTCCGGCGCCAGTTCGTCCATGCCCAGAATCGCGATGATGTCGCGCAGTTCCTTGTAGCGCTGCAGCGTGGCCTGCACCTTGCGGGTGGTCTCGTAGTGCTCTTCGCCGATGACGTTCGGGTCGACCTGGCGCGAGGTGGAGTCCAGCGGGTCCACCGCCGGGTAGATACCCAGGGAGGCGATGTCGCGGGACAGCACGACGGTGGCGTCCAGGTGGCCGAAGGTCGTCGCAGGCGACGGGTCGGTAAGGTCGTCAGCCGGCACATACACGGCCTGGATCGAGGTGATCGAGCCGACGCGGGTGGAGGTGATGCGCTCCTGCAGGCGGCCCATTTCCTCGGCCAGGGTGGGCTGGTAGCCCACGGCGGAAGGCATACGGCCCAGCAGGGCGGACACTTCGGTACCGGCCAGCGTGTAGCGGTAGATGTTGTCCACGAAGAACAGGATGTCGCGGCCGTCGTCGCGGAAGCGCTCAGCCATGGTCAGGCCGGTCAGGGCGACGCGCAGACGGTTGCCCGGGGGTTCGTTCATCTGACCGAACACCATCGCCACCTTGTCGAGAACGTTGGAGTCCTTCATCTCGTGGTAGAAGTCGTTGCCCTCGCGGGTACGCTCGCCCACGCCGGCGAATACCGACAGACCCGCGTGCTGCTTGGCGATGTTGTTGATGAGCTCCATCATGTTCACGGTCTTGCCGACGCCGGCGCCGCCGAACAGGCCGACCTTGCCGCCCTTGGCGAACGGGCAGATCAGGTCGATAACCTTGATGCCGGTCTCCAGCAGCTCGGTGGCGGGGGACAGTTCGTCGAACTTCGGCGCGTACTGGTGGATGGCGCGGCGCTCTTCGGTGGCGACGGGACCGGCCTCGTCGATCGGGCGGCCGAGCACGTCCATGATGCGACCCAGCGTCGCTTCGCCGACCGGCACCTTGATGCCGGCGCCGGTGCTCTTGACGCTCATGCCGCGGCGCAGGCCGTCGGAGGAGCCGAGCGCAATGGTGCGCACGACGCCGTCGCCGAGCTGCTGCTGCACTTCGAACGTCAGGCCGGCTTCGGCGTTGCCGGTGTCGGCGTCGTCGAGGATCAGGGCGTCATAGACCTTCGGCATTGATTCGCGGGGGAACTGGATGTCCACCACGGCGCCGATGCACTGGACGATGTTTCCGTTGCTCATGGTCATTTCCTTAATGCAATGAATTCTTAAACAGCCGCCGCGCCCGGAAGATTTGGTCTCGTCGTAACGTTCGCTGCGCTCACGTTAGTCTCGCCCGATCTTCCCGACGGGCGGCGATTAAACCGCCGCCGCCCCGCCGACGATCTCCGAGATTTCCTTGGTGATCGCCGCCTGACGGGCCTTGTTGTAGATCAGCTGGAGTTCCTTGATGACGTTGCCGGCATTGTCGGTCGCCGACTTCATCGCCACCATGCGTGCCGATTGCTCGGAGGCCATGTTCTCGGCCACCGCCTGATAGATCAGAGCCTCGACGTAGCGCACCAGCAGTTCCTCGATCACCACCTTGGCTTCGGGCTCGTACAGATAGTCCCAGCTGCTCTCCGGCGTGCCGAGGCGCTCGCCGGTCAGGGGCAACAGTTGTTCCACCTGCGGCTCCTGCTTCATGGTGTTGATGAACCTGGTGTAGGCCAGATGGACGGCGTCGATCTCGCCCTTCTCGAAGGCGTCGATCATGACCTTGATCGGTCCGATCAGCTTTTCGAGATGGGGCGTATCGCCGAGATGGCCGACATGGGACACCACCTTGGCGCCGAGGCGCTGCATGAAACCAAGCCCCTTGTTACCGATGCAGGTAACGCGGATGTCGCCGGCGCCGTCCTTTTCCCACTGGCGCATGTTGTTCATCGCCAGCCGCAGGACGTTGGTGTTGAGGCCGCCGCAGAGGCCCTTGTCCGTCGTCACGACGATGAGGCCGATGCGCTTCTGTCCGCCCTCGACGGCCGTACCGCTCTTGGCCAGGAAGGGATGATGGAATTCCGTGCTGTTGGCCGCAGCCAGATTCGCCGCCAGGCGGCGGATCTTCTCGCTGTAGGGACGGGCGGCACGCATCCGCTCCTGCGCCTTGCGCATCTTGGATGCGGCCACCATCTCCATGGCCTTGGTGATCTTCTTGGTGTTCTGGACCGATTTGATCTTGGTCCGGATCTCTTTACCGCCTGCCATGGCGCTCTCCTAATGCTCGCGTCGGGCCGCCCCAAGCGAGCACGCGCCCCCCCGCGGGGGGCAGCGAACGAATGTGAGCCTGGGGGGCCATGATGATCAAGCCCAGTTCTTCTTGAACTCGGTCACCGCCGCGTTGAGCGCGGTTTCGGCATCCTTGTCCAGATCCTTGGTGCTCTCGATCTTGTTCATCAGGTCGGCGTACTTCTGCTTCATGTTCTGATGCAGGGCCGACTCGAAGGCCAGGATCTTGTTGACGTCGATGTCATCGAAGAAGCCGCCATTGACCGCGAACAGCGAGACAGCCATTTCCGCCACGGACAGCGGCGAATACTGGGCCTGCTTCATCAGTTCGGTGACGCGGCGACCGCGTTCGAGCTGCTTGCGGGTGGCGTCGTCCAGGTCGGAGGCGAACTGGGCGAAGGCCGCGAGTTCGCGGTACTGGGCCAGCGCCAGACGCACGCCGCCGCCGAGTTTCTTGACGACCTTGGTCTGGGCGGCGCCGCCGACGCGGGACACCGATATACCGGCGTTGATGGCGGGACGGATGCCGGCGTTGAACAGGTCGGTCTCCAGGAAGATCTGGCCGTCGGTAATCGAGATGACGTTGGTCGGCACGAAGGCGGACACGTCGCCGGCGGCGGTTTCGATCACCGGCAGCGCCGTGAGGGAACCGGTCTTGCCCTTGACTTCGCCGTTGGTGAACTTCTCGACCCATTCCTCGGAAACGCGAGCGGCACGCTCGAGCAGGCGGGAGTGCAGGTAGAAGACGTCGCCCGGGTAGGCTTCGCGGCCCGGCGGGCGGCGCAGCAGCAGGGAAATCTGGCGATAGGCCCAGGCCTGCTTGGTCAAGTCGTCGTAAATGATCAGGGCGTCCTGGCCGCGGTCGCGGAAGTACTCGCCCATGGTGCAGCCCGAGTAGGGGGCGATGAACTGCAGGGCGGCGGACTCGGAAGCGGTGGCGGCGACGACGATGGTGTATTCCATCGCGCCGTTCTCTTCCAGCTTGCGCACCACGTTGGCGACGGTCGAGGCCTTCTGACCGACGGCAACGTAGATACAGATCATGTTCTGACCCTTTTGGTTGATGATCGCATCAACCGCAACGGCCGTCTTGCCGGTCTGGCGGTCGCCGATGATCAGCTCGCGCTGACCGCGACCGATCGGCACCATGGAGTCCACCGACTTAAGGCCGGTCTGCACGGGCTGGGACACCGACTTACGCCAGATGACGCCGGGGGCGACCTTCTCGATCTTGTCGGTCATCTTGGCGTTGATCGGGCCCTTGCCGTCGATTGGCTGGCCGAGGGAGTTCACCACGCGACCGAGCAGTTCCGGACCGACCGGCACTTCGAGAATGCGGCCGGTGGTCTTGACGGTGTCGCCTTCGGAGATGTGCTCGTACTCGCCCAGCACCACAGCGCCGACGGAGTCGCGCTCGAGGTTCAGGGCCATGCCGATGGTGTTGCCGGGGAATTCCAGCATTTCGCCCTGCATGACGCCGGTCAGGCCGTGCACGCGGCAGATGCCGTCGGTCACGGAGACCACGGTGCCTTGCGTGCGCAGGTCGGTGCTGGCTTGCAGGTTTTGGATCTTGGACTTGATCAGTTCGCTGATTTCGGATGGATTGAGCTGCATGTAAAGCTCCTTAATTCCTTAGGGCCGTGGCCATAGCTTCGAGCTTGCCGCGCACGGAGCCGTCGAACATCTGGTCGCCGACGACGACTTTGACGCCGCCGATGAGTTCGGGATCGACCTTGATTTCGAGGCTCAGTTTCGACTTGAATTGGGCTTCGAGCGTAGGCAAGAGTTCGTTGCGCTGCTTGTCGTCGAGGGGGAAGGCGCTATAGACGATGGCGTCCTTGACGCCCTCCTCGGCACTCTTCAGGTTCTCGAAGAAGGCGGCGATTTCCGGCAGCACGACGAGACGGTCGTTGGTGGCAAGCACCTGGATGAAGTTGGCCAGGTCGCCATCGACAGTGCCTCCCAGCAGGGATTTGACGATGTCCGCCTTCTGTGCGGACGTCGGGCCCGGGTTGGCGATGCAGGCGTTCACCTCGGCGTTCTGAACATAGGCCGAGAGCTGGCCCAGATAACCGGACCAGGCTGCCAGCGCCCCTTTTTCCTTGGCGAGGCGGAAGACCGCTTCGGCGTAGGGGCGCGCGATGGTGACGAGTTCGGCCATGAGCTCAGAGCTCCTGCTTCAGCGCCGTCAGCATCTCGGCATGGGCACCGGCATTGACTTCGCGGCGCAGGATCTTCTCGGCACCGGCGACCGCCAGTTCGGCGACGCGCTCGCGCAGGGCGGAGCGGGCACGCTCAGCTTCCTGTTCGAGCTCGGCCATCTTGGCGTTGTACACCTTCTCCGCCTCGACCTTGGCTGCTTCCTTGGCGTCTTCGATGATCTGACGCGCCTGCTTGTCGGCCTCGGCGGTAATGCCGTTGGCGCGATCCTTGGCTTCGCGCAGGGCGTCAGCCGAACGCTTGGCGGCAAGTTCGAGGTCGTGCTTGCCGCGCTCGGCGGCGGCGAGGCCGTCGGCGATCTGCTGCTGACGGTCGGCCATGGCCTTCTGCAGGGGCGGCCACACATACTTCATCGTGATCCAGATGAAGATGGCGAACCATATCATCTGGCCGATGAGGGTTGCGTTGATGCTCACGCTAACCTCCTGGTTAAAGTTTCAGGGGTACGCCAGCTCAGGACTTGACGACGGCGATGAAGGGGTTGGCGAAGAGCATGAACAGGGCGATACCGACGCCGATCATGGTCACCGCGTCGAGCAGGCCGGCGACGATGAACATCTTGACCTGCAGCGTGGGGATCATTTCGGGCTGGCGAGCAGCGCCTTCCAGGAAACGGCCGCCGAGAATACCGAAGCCGATGGCGGTGCCCAGAGCGCCGGCACCGATCAGGATGGCGACGGCGATGGAGGTGTTACCCAGGAGGGTGGCGAGTTCCATTTGTTTGCTCCTTAACGAACGAAGTTGGGTTAATCAGAAAAAGTTAGTGGGATTCGGAAGCCATCGACATGTAGACGATGGTCAGCATCATGAACACAAAAGCCTGCAGCGTGATGATCAGGATGTGGAACAGGGCCCAGGGCAGCGCCAGGGGCAGCTGCCAGACGCCGAGCAGGGCGATCAGGATGAACACCATCTCGCCGGCGTACATGTTGCCGAAGAGACGCAGCGAGAGGGAGATCGGCTTGGCGATGTCTTCGATGACGCGGAAGATGAAGTTCACCGGCGCCAGCTTGGGACCGAAGGGGGCGGAAAACACCTCGTGCATGAAGCCGCCGAAACCCTTCACCTTGAAGTTCATCCAGATCATGATCAGGAAAACCGTGATCGACATGGCGAAGGTGTGGTTGGGATCGGTGGTGGGCACCATCTTCAAATACTCGACGCCGACGAGGTGGGCGGCCTGGGGCATGAAGTCCACCGGGATCAGGTCCATGGCGTTGAGGACGAAGACCCAGACGAAGATCGTGATGGCCAACGGGGCGACGATCGGGTCCTTGCCGTGGTAGGTGTCCTTCACCTGCTGATTGACGAAGGAGAGCACCAGCTCGAAGAAGTTCTGCCAACCCTTCGGCACGCCGCTGGTGGCCTTGCCGGCGACGGCGGCCATGGCACCGAAGACGACCAGGCCGAGAATACCGGAGATCAGGAAGGTGTCGAGGTGCAGGGTCCAGAAGCCGGAACCGACCGTCAGGTTGGTCAGGTGGTGGGTGATGTACGTGGTTGCGGTCAGCGGTTCGCCGTGAGCAGCAGCAGACATGTTCTCAGTTCCGAGTTTTAAGCAGCGCCATCCAATAGACGACGACGGTTAATGCAAAGCCCAAGAACAGCGGCAGGGCCGCCAGATCCTTGTAGCCCACAAACACGAGAGCGAAGCCGCCGAGGATGACCGCCAACTTGTAGGTCTCCCCGAGCATCTGCGCCCGGTACGCCTTTTTCGCATCCTTCTCGTCGCTGCGGATCGCACGCCAGGCATAGGCCGCAGCCCCCAGCATGCCGATACCGCCCCCGAGCAGGGCCGAAACAGCCGCATTCAATCCGCCAATCACTCCGACCGCTGCGGCGACGCACAATGTCGTCATCGCCTGGCGGCTCAACACCCAACGAACCTCTGCGTTCATGGCGGGCCGAAAAAACCTGCGGATGATAGCATCGATCCCGACTTATATACAAGAGCTGAATGCTGCAATTGCATAAACTTGGGGTCGGGCGATTCAGCGCAGCTTTGCCAGCAGGCCGTCGAGCTGGTCCAGACTGGCGAAACGGATCGACAGAACCCCGGCGCCCTTGCGGTTGGCGACGATTTTCACGGTGGCGGCAAGGGCGTCGGACAGCTCTTCCTCCAGGCGTTCCAGGTCGCGGTCATGGGCTTTCGCCGCCCCCGCCTTCCTGGCCGGCGGGTTGATTTCGTGGGCGACGATGCGTTCCGCCTCCCGTACGGAGCAGCCCTTCTCCACCACCATGGCGGCGATGCGCCCCTGCTCCGCCTTCGGCAGGGCCAGCAGCGCACGGGCATGCCCCATCTCGATATCGCCCGCCATCAGCATGTCCTGGGCCGGCTTGGCCAGTTGCAGCAGGCGCAGCAGGTTGCTCGCCGCCGGCCGCGAGCGGCCGACGGCATCGGCCGCCTGCTGGTGGGTCATGCCGAATTCGTCGATCAGGCGCTGCAGGCCGGCCGCCTCCTCCAGCGGATTCAAGTCCTCGCGCTGGATGTTCTCGATGAGGGACATGGCCAGGGCCGCATCGTCGGGAATCTCCCGGATCAGCACCGGCACCTGATCGAGGCCGGCGATCTGGCTGGCGCGCCAGCGGCGCTCGCCGGCGATGATCTCGTAGCGGCCGTTGCCGACGGGACGCACGGAAATCGGCTGGATCAGACCCTGGGCCTTGATCGACGCCGCCAGCTCTTCGAGGGAGCCCGGGTCCATGCGCGTGCGCGGCTGGTACTTGCCGGGCTGCAGGGCGCCCACCGGCAGGCTGTCCTGGCGCTGGCTTTCCGGAGCATTGTTGGCGGCCAGCAGGGCGTCGAGGCCGCGGCCGAGGCCTTTCATCTTGGGCGGGTTCATGTCATTCCTTCCAGTTCTGTACGCGTTCGATCATTTCGGCGGCAAAGGCCAGATAGGCCTGGGCGCCCTTGGAGGTCTTGTCGAAAAGCACACCGGGCAGGCCGTAGCTGGGCGCCTCGGCCAGGCGGACGTTCCGCGGCACCAGGGTCTTGAAGACCTTGTCGCCGAAATGCTGCTCCAGCTGGGCCGACACCTGGTTCGACAGGGTCGACCGCGGATCGAACATGACGCGCAACAGGCCGATGATCTTGAGATCCCGGTTCATGTTGGCGTGTACCTTCTTGATGGTATTCACCAGATCCGACAGGCCTTCCAGGGCGAAATACTCGCACTGCATCGGTATGACGACGCCATGAGCGGCGCAGAGGCCGTTGAGGGTCAGCAGCGACAGGGACGGCGGACAATCGATGAGAACGAAGTCGTAGTCGCCGGCATGACGGCCAAGGGCCTCCTTGAGGCGGCTTTCACGGCGGTCGAGCTCGACCATCTCCACTTCGGCGCCGGCGAGGTCGCGGTTGGCCGGCAGCACATCGTACTTGCCGGCCGGCGAAGGCGCCCGCGCATCTGCCAAGTCGGCAAGCCCGAGGAGAACCTGATAGACGGAACGCTTGAGGTCGCGCTTCTCCACGCCGCTGCCCATGGTGGCATTGCCCTGGGGGTCCAGGTCCACCAGCAGGGTACGCTGGCCATGGAGGGCCAGGGCGGCGGCCAGGTTCACCGAGGTGGTGGTCTTGCCGACCCCGCCCTTCTGATTGGCGATGGCGAATATGTGCATGTCAGGCTCTCTCAAGAATGATCAGGTGACGCTGGGCATCGAGGCCGGGAACAACAAGGGCTGGCGCAGCCACAAGACGCCAGCCGGCCGGCAGGCGTTTGAGTTCATCTTCGGGGTAGACGCCCTTCATGGCCAACAGGCGCCCGCCCGCCTTCACCAGATGGCCCGCCAGACGGACGAAGTCCGCCAGCTCGGAGAAGGCACGGGAAATCACGGCATCGAAGACCTGCCCCGTCAGCGCCTCGACACGCCCGCAATGGACGGTGGCGTTGGCGAGGCCGAGTTCGATCTTCGCCTGCTGCTGGAAGGCGACCTTCTTCTGGTTGGCCTCCACCGACGTCACCGTCAGGTCCGGCAGGGCGATGGCGAGGGGCAGACCGGGCAAGCCGGCACCGCTGCCCACATCCGCCAGGGTATCGACACCGGCCAGATGCGGCACGACGGCCAGCGAATCCAGCAGGTGATGGGAAACCATGTCGGCCTCGTCGCGGATGGCCGTGAGGTTGTAAACCCGGTTCCACTTGCCCAGCAGGGCCAGATAGGCAGACAACTTTTCCATGCCGCCCTCCGGCAACATCAGGCCGAGGGCGGCAATACCCGAGACGAGCCGATCCACGGAACTCATGCGAGTTTCTTTTCCTTCGGCAGGGTGCGCTTCTTGAGATGCACCAGCAGCAGGGAAATCGCCGCCGGCGTCACTCCCTGGATGCGGGACGCCTGACCCAGGGTTTCCGGCCGGTTCTGGGCAAGCTTCTGGCGCACTTCGATGGAAAGGCCACGGACTTCCCCATAGTCGAGGTCGGCCGGCAGTTGCAGCGTTTCCGCCTCGCGGGCCTTTTCCACATCCTCCAGCTGGCGGTCGATGTAGCCCTGATACTTGGCCTGGATTTCCACCTGTTCCACCACCTCGCCCGCCGCCACCCCCTCCCCTGCTCCTGGCAAGGTCAACAGGGAGGCATAGGTCACTTCGGGACGGCGCAGCAGATCGAACAGCCGGTACTCCCGCTCCAGGGGCTTGCCGGTCACCCGCAGGGCATCGGCTGCCGGCACCAGGCGCGGATTCACCCAGGTCGCCTTGAGCCTCTCCACTTCGGCGGCGATAGCATCCCGCTTGCGATTGAAGGCGGTCCAGCGCTCGTCGTCCACCAGGCCGAGGTCGCGCCCGATCTCGGTCAGGCGCAGGTCCGCATTGTCTTCCCGCAGGGACAGGCGGTACTCGGCACGGCTGGTGAACATGCGATAGGGCTCGGAGACGCCGCGGGTGATCAGATCGTCCACCAGCACGCCAAGATAGGCTTGGTCGCGGCGCGGGCACCAGGGCTCCCGACCATGAACCTGGCGCGCCGCATTGACGCCCGCCAACAGCCCCTGGGCAGCCGCCTCCTCGTAGCCGGTGGTGCCGTTGATCTGGCCGGCGAAGAAAAGACCGCCGATGGCCTTGGTTTCCAGGGAAGACTTCAGGCCCCGCGGATCGAAATAGTCGTATTCGATGGCATAGCCGGGCCGCAGGATATGGACGTTTTCCAGACCGCGGATCGAGCGCACCAGGGCCAACTGGACATCGAAGGGAAGACTGGTGGAAACCCCCTGGGGATAGACCTCGTGGGTATCCAGCCCCTCGGGCTCCATGAACACCTGATGGGAATCCCGGCCGGCGAACTTGTGGATCTTGTCCTCGATGGAGGGGCAGTAACGGGGCCCTACACCCTCGATGACTCCCGTAAACATGGGCGACCTGTCCAGGCCGGCACGGATGATGTCGTGGGTTCGCTCGTTGGTATGGGTGATCCAGCAGGGAATCTGGCGCGGGTGCTGGCCGGCATTGCCGAGAAAGGAGAACACCGGCACCGGGTCGTCGCCGGGCTGGCATTCCATCACCGAGTAGTCGATGGTACGGCCGTCCAGGCGCGGCGGCGTACCGGTCTTGAGGCGGCCGACCGGTAGTTTCAGCTCCCGCAGGCGTTCCGCCAGGGAGACGGACGGCGGATCGCCGAAACGACCCGCCCGATAATTCTCCAGCCCCACATGGACCAAGCCATTGAGGAAGGTGCCGGCCGTCAGCACCACCGCCGGCGCCTCGAAGCGGATGCCGAGCTGGGTGACGACGCCGACCACGCGGTCGCCGTCGAGAACCAGATCATCCACCGCCTGCTGGAACAATGTCAGCCTGGGCTGGTTCTCCAGGCGGGTGCGGATGGCACGCCGATAGAGGGAACGGTCGGCCTGGGCCCGGGTCGCCCGCACTGCCGGACCCTTGGAGGCATTGAGGATGCGGAACTGGATGCCGGCCTCATCGGTGGCGGCGGCCATGGCACCACCGAGGGCATCCACCTCTTTCACCAGATGCCCTTTGCCGATGCCGCCGATGGACGGATTGCAGGACATGGCGCCCAGGGTTTCGATGTTGTGCGTCAGCAGCAGCGTCGCGGCGCCGGACCGGGCCGCCGCCAGGGCAGCCTCGGTGCCGGCGTGGCCGCCACCGATCACGATGACATCGAAACGGGTTGGATAGAGCATCTCAGGTGAAGACTCCGGGACCGGCGGCATCCGGACCACCGGATGGCACACCGCAGGCGGAACGAAAGAAGCATTCGCGGCGCCATAAAAAAGAGGCGCAATGATACGCCTGTCGCAGGGAAATCGCGCCGCCAACCGCCAAATGGTTTCACGTGAAACAACCCCTTTCACCACAAACACTGTTTCACGTGAAACAACCCCACCGATTTCCGTGCAACAAAAGCCATAGAACACCCTGCCGCATTAGAATTGCGCATGCGCTTCCTATCCGCCCTGCCCCTCGCCTGCCTCGCCACCGTCGCCCACGCCATCGGCCTCGGCGCCCCCAGCGGCACCCCCACCCTCGGCCGGCCGCTGCGCCTGGAAATTCCCCTGCTCGGCCATGCCGGCCCACCCCTGGCCGCCGACTGCTTCCAACTCACCCCGGTCCCCGGCAGCGCCGACGAGTATTACTTTCCGCGCCGTGCCCGCGCCTATGTAGAAATGTCCCAGGGCAGGCCGGTGGTCATCGTCGCCGCCAACGATGTCAGCCAGCCCGTCGTCGAGTTCCGCCTCACGGTCACCTGCGGCAACAGCCTGACCCGCGACTTCACCCTGCTCACCATGCTGCCCCTGCTGGAGGCACCGAAGACCGCCGCCCAGCAGCCCCAGCCTCCCGCCATCCGTCCGGCCGCTCTGCCGCCGCCCGCGCCGGCCGCCGGCGATCTGCTGCGCCCGGGCCAGGACACCAACCTGGAAGCCCTTGCCCGCGAAAAGTATCCCAACCAACCCAAGGCCCGGGAAAAATTCAAGCGCATGATGCAGGCCGCCAACAGCAGCCTGATACCCTCCGGCGAAGGTTTCGATCTGGCCCCGATTCCCGTCGGCACCGAACTGGTCATCCCCAAGGGCCTGCCCGAGAGACGCTACGGCCCCTACGTTGCCCCGGCCTCCGCCACCCCTCGGCCACAGCCTGCCGTCCAGGCGACGACGCTGCCGCCGGCCAAGACATCCACCACCCAATCTGCGGATGGCGCTCCCAAAAAAGCACCACCCTCCCAGGACCGCCTGGTCCTCGATGCCGCCGCCGCCCCCCCCATGTCCGAGGCGGAAGCCAGCGCCGACATGGCCCGCCTGGAGTCGATCCACGCCGAGCAGGTCAAGGCCCAGGAAGCCCTGGACGAACGCATTGTCCGCGCCCAGGAAGCCTTCGCCGAAATCAAGGAATATGTACTGCAGACGGAAGCCCGCATCCGCGCGCTGGAAGAGCGCAACCGGGAACAGGAACGCCGGGCCGCCGAAGCCCAGGTCTGGCAGCTGGCGGCTGCCGTACTGGTCGGCGGCATGCTGGGCGCTGGATTGCTGCGCGCCTACCCGCTGATCCTTGCCCGCCGCCGCAAGGAAACCGCCGAGATCGCCGCCCCTGCCGCCCTTCCCGCCACGCCACCCGCCGCACCGCCCGCCAAGCAGCCGACGCTTGTCGCCGCGCCGCCGGGACCGGCAGGCCCAACCGCCTTCTCCGCCCTGCGCTCCTACGGCACCGCCGCGGCGGACTTGGCCGATGGCCCGACGACCATTGCCGCCGAACCGCCCCTGGGGCCGGCCACAGCCAAGCCTTCACCCATCATCGAACCGCTGGATTTCGATTTCACGCCGACGGCCACCCCGGCGCAACCTGCCAGTCAGGCGAACGGGAATACCCGTCCCGGCGGAAACTAAGAGCCTACCGAAGTCTGCTCCAAGGCCTACTCAGTGCTTGCCGCCCAGCCCCAGGTAACTCTCGATCACCTTGGGGTCGTCCTCCAGCTCGTCGCTGGGACCTTCCAGGGCGACTTCGCCGGTCTCCAGCACATAGCCGTAATCGGCGATCTGTAGGGCCGCCCGGGCATTCTGCTCCACCAGCAGGATGGCAACGCCCGTTTTCTTGAGGTCGGCGATGATGTGGAAGATCTCGCGCACGATCAGGGGTGCCAGGCCGAGGCTGGGCTCGTCCAGCATCAGCAGCCGGGGTTTGGCCATGAGTGCACGCCCCACCGCCAGCATCTGGCGCTCGCCGCCCGAGAGGGTGCCGGCGTGCTGCTGGCGCCTTTCCTTCAGGCGCGGAAAGATGGCGAAAACCTGCTCCATGGTCTCCCGCTCGTCGCGGAAACCGAGGCGGTGGCGCATGAAGGCGCCCAGCAACAGGTTGTCCTCCACGCTCATCTCGCCGAACAGTTCGCGCTTCTCGGGCACCAGGTTCATGCCCATGGCCACCATGTGCTCGACTTCCACCGCCGGCTGGGCCTCGCCGAGGAAGCGCACCTCGCCGCGCGTGCGCGGCAGCAGGCCCATGATCGCCGACAGCATCGTTGTCTTGCCGGCGCCGTTGGGCCCGATCACGGTGACGATCTCCCCCGCCCGCACCTTGAGGGAAACATGGTGCAGCGCCTCCACCTTGCCGTAGGAAACGCAAAGATCGTTCACTTCGAGGATGGGGTCCGTCATCAATCCACTCCGCCCAGATAGGCCTCGACCACCGCCGGGTCGTTCTGCACATGCTCCGGCAGCCCCTCGGCGATCTTCTTGCCGAACTCCATCACCACCACCCGGTCGGCCAGGCCCATGACGAAGTCCATGTCGTGTTCCACCAGCAGGATGCCCATGCCCTCGCCGCGCAGCTTGCGCAGCAGACCGGCAAGGGCCTGCTTTTCCAGGTAGCGCAGGCCGGCCGCCGGTTCGTCCAGCAGCAACAAACAGGGGTCCGAGGCCAGAGCGCGGGCGATCTCGACGATGCGCTGCTTGCCCAGGGCGAGGGAACCGGCCTGGTCGAACATGTGCTCGGCGAGGCCCACATGCTCGATCTGGCGGGCCGCCTCGGCCAGCAACTGGGCCTCCTCGGAACGCTCCAGATGGAGGGAAGCCGCCGCCACACCGCGCCGCCCCCGCAGGTGGGCGCCGATGGCCACGTTCTCCAGCACCGTCATGGTCGGCAGCAGGCGCACATGCTGAAAGGTCCGGCTCATGCCGCGCCGGGCGATCTCGCGGGAAGTCAGGCCGGCGATCTCCTCGCCGCGGAAGCGCACGGACCCCGAAGTGGGCGGGCTCACGCCGGAAATCAGGTTGAACATGGTGCTCTTGCCGGCGCCGTTGGGGCCGATCAGGGCCATGATCTCGCCGGCCCGCACCGACAGGCCCATGCGGTCGTTGGCCACCAGACCGCCGAATTTCTTCACCGCATCCGTCACTTCGAGCAGCAGGTCGCCGTTCCCCGCCTGCACGCCCCGGGGCAGCGGCGCCGCTGCCGGCACGCTGCGCGCCCTTTCCCGCGTCGGCACCAGACGGGTCAGCAGGGGCCAGAGGCCTTCCCGCGCCCGGTGCAAGACGAGGATCATCAGCAGGCCGAAGACGATGACCTCGAAGTTGCCGGAGGCGCCGAAAATCGTCGGCAGCACGTCCTGGAGCCATTGCTTGAGAATGGTGATCACGCCGGCACCGACCAGGGCGCCCCAGACATTGGCGGCGCCGCCGATCACCGCCATGAACAGGTATTCGATGCCGATATGCAGGCCGAAAGGCGTCGGATTGACGAAGCGCTGCAAGTGGGCGTAGAGCCAGCCGGACACGCAGGCGAACAGTGCGGCGATGAGGAAGATCACCGTCTTCGATCGGGCAGTATCGACGCCCATGGCCTCGGCCATCACGGTACCCCCCTTGAGGGCACGAATGGCGCGGCCTTCCCGTGAATCCAGCAGGTTGCGGGTCAGCCAGACCGCTCCCAGCAGCACCAGCCAGATCAGGTAGTAGAAATGGCGCGACTCCCGCAGTTCGGTGCCGAACACCTCCAGCACCGGGATGCCGGAGATGCCCGTATGACCACCGAGGAAGCCCACGTTGCCGAACAGGAAATAGAGGGAAATGCCCCAGGCTATGGTTCCCAGCGGCAGGTAATGGCCGGAAAGTCGCAGGGTCAGGAAGCCCAGCACAAGGGCTATCGCCGCAGTGAGCACCAACCCGACGGCCAGCGCAACCCAGGGCGAACTGCCGAAGACGGCCAGCCAGGCCGGCAGTTCGGCGGCCGGCGTCGTCGTCAGGAAGGCCGTCGTATAGGCGCCGACGCCGACGAAGGCCGCCTGGCCGAAGGAGGTTAGGCCGCCGACCCCCGTCAGCAGCACCAGGCCGAGAGCGACAATGGAATAGAGGCCGATGTAATTGAGCAGCGTGACGTAGAACTCGGGCAGCACCAGGGGCCCCACCGCCAGAGCAGCGAGGAAGCCGGCGAGGACGGGATGCATCATTCGTCCTCCTCCACGTGATGGGTGGTCAGAGAGCGCCACACCAGCACCGGGATGATGAGGGTGAAGACGATCACTTCCTTGAAGGCCGACGCCCAGAAGGAGGAGAAGGATTCCAGCAGCCCGACCAGGATCGCCCCGGCCGCCGCCACCGGATAGCTGGCGAGACCGCCGACGATGGCGCCGACGAAACCCTTGAGGCCGATGAGGAAGCCCGTGTCGTAATAGACGGTGGTGATCGGCGCGATGAGTACGCCCGAGAAGGCGCCGATGGCCGCCGCCAGCAGGAAGGAAAGCTTGCCCGCCATGACGGTGGAGATGCCCATCAGCCGCGCCCCGGTGCGGTTGATGGCGGTGGCGCGCAAAGCCTTGCCGTAGAGGGTGCGCTCGAAGAAGACATAGAGCACGACGATCAGCACCGCGCTGGCGCCGATCACCCAGAGGGTCTGGCCGTTGACGATGATGCCGCCCAGGTCGAAGGACGCTTCCGAGAAGGGCGTCGTGCGGGAGCCCTCGGCACCGAAGAACAGCAGGCCGAGACCGACGAGGGTCAGGTGTACCGCGATCGAGACGATCAGCAGCACCAGCACCGTCGCCTCCGCCAGGGGCTGGTAGGCCAGGCGGTAGATCATGGGCCCCAGCGGCACGACAATGGCGAGGGCCGCCACCACCTGCAGGGCCAGCGGCCATTGCTGGGGATTGGCGAAGAACACCAGGCCCGCCGCCAGCAGCGGATAGACCAGGTTCCAGAAGGCGATCTGCGGGATGCGCCGCCGGGCACCCGACTTCAAGGCCAGGGCGATGTCGATGGCCGCCACCGCCGCGCCCATGCCCAGCAGCAGCCAGAGGGTTCCCGGCGTACGGCCGACCTGGAAGCTCGCCAGGGTCAGGGCGCCGAAGGCGACGAACTCCCCCTGGGGGATGAAAATGACCCGGGTGACGGCGAACACCAGCACCAGGGCCAGGGCAAGCAAAGCGTAGATCGCGCCATTGACGACGCCATCCTGGCCCAGCAGCAAGGCTATTTGCAGATCCATCGCATACCGCTCAGATAACAACAAGGGCGCCCGCGGGCGCCCTTGGATTCAGGTCGACTCCCCCTTACTGCTGGAGCTTCCAGGCCCCGTTCTCGATCTTGACCATGACGCGGGCGCGCTGGTCGAAGCCAAGATGATCCTGGGGAGACATGTTAACAATGCCGTGGGACAGCGTCACGTTCTTGAGGCCTTCGAGGGCGTCGCGCAGGGCGGCACGGAATTCCTTGCTGCCGGGCTGGGCCTTCTTGAGGGCCGCCGGCACCGCGTTCTGCAGCAGCAGGCCGGCATCCCAGGCGTGGGCACCGAAGGTGGACGTGGTGCCCTTGCCATGGGCAGCCTCGTACTTGGTCACGTACTCCATCGCCACCTTCTTGATCGGGTTGGTATCGGGCAACTGGGACGCCACCAGCACCGGACCCGCGGGCAGGAAGGTGCCTTCCACGTTCTTGCCGCCGACGCGCAGGAAGTCATTGTTGGCGACGCCGTGGGTCTGGTAGAGCTTGCCGGCGTAGCCCTTCTCCTTCAGGGCCACCTGGGGCAGCGCCGCCGGCGTGCCGGAACCGGCGATCAGCACGGCGTCGGCCTTGGCGGCGATGATCTTGAGCACCTGGCCGGTGACGGAGGTGTCGTTGCGGTTGTAGCGCTCGTTGGCGACGACCTGGAGCTTGCGCGCCTCGGCCACCTTGGAGAACTCCTGGAACCAGCCCTCGCCGTAGGCGTCGGAGAAGCCGATGAAGGCCACCGTCTTCACGCCGCTGTTCGTCATGTGCTCGACGATGGCGGTGGACATCTGGATGTCGTTCTGGGGCGTCTTGAAGACCCACTTCACCTTCGGGTTGGCCGGATCGACGATGCGCGCCGAAGCGGCCATGGAAACCATCGGCGTCTCGGCCTCGGCGACGACGTCGATCATGGCCAGGGAGTTGGGGGTGATGGTGGAGCCGACGATGACGTCCACCTTGTTCTCGGCGATCAGCTTGCGCACGTTCTTGACGGCGGTCGTCGTGTCGGAGGCGTCGTCGAGGATGATGTAATTGATCTTCTGGCCGGCGATGGTCGTCGGCATCAGGGCAAAGGTGTTCTTCTCGGGAATGCCGAGGGAAGCGGCCGGCCCGGTGGCGGAAACCGTGACGCCGACGTTGATGTCCGCATGGGCGACGGCGGCGAACGCGGATGCCAGCACCGCGATGACAAGGGTCTTCTTGAATTTCATGTCTTCCTCCTGGTGGATTGTCTTCCGGCGATACGCCGCCGAATCTTGTTATGCAATGCGCAGAACCGGTCAATGCCCAAGCGATACAACCGCTTACCGCGGGCCCGCTACTTTACCATCGTTGAAAACGTATCGTGGCCGAATTTCACGATCAGCAGCAGCGTCACCAGCAGGAACACGCCGCGCACAAAGCCGCTGCCGCGGCGGATGGCGATGCGCGCGCCCACCTGCGCCCCGGCCACGTTGAACACCGCCATCGCCAGCGCCAGCATCCACAACACATGCCCGTTGGGCGCGAAGTACAGCAGGGCCGCGGCGTTGGTGCTGCCGTTGACGATCTTGGCCGCCGCCGAGGAGCGCAGGAAGTCGAGGCCGAACCAACGCACGAAGGCGAAGATCAGGAAGCTGCCCGTCCCCGGTCCGAAGAAGCCGTCGTAGAAGCCGAGCAGCGCGCCGACGACCAGCGCTGCGGCGCACGGCCGGGCGGGCGGCCGTCCCGCCACGGCGCCGAAATCCCGATGCACCGCCGTATAGACCGCCACCGCCACCAGCAGCACGAGGATCAGGGGCCGCACCACGTCGCGCGGCAGCCAGGCTACCGTGGCCGCGCCGAAGAAGGAGAACACGAAGGCCGCCGCCGCCGCCGGCAGCGCCACCTCCCAGGGGATCGCGATGCGCCGCGCATAGCGCCAGGCGGCATTCGCCGTGCCGAAGATCGAAGACCCCTTGTTGGTGCCAAACAGGGTCGCCGGCGATTCGCCGGGAAAGGCGGTGAACAGGGCCGGTACCTGGATGAGACCGCCACCGCCGGCAACGGCATCGACAAAGCCGGCACCGAAGGCCGCCACCAGCAGGCCGACGAAGACCGGGTCGAAGCTCAAGGCGCCACCCGCATGGCTACTTGCCGATGCAGAAGCGCGAGAAGATCATGCCGAGCAGATCGTCGGCGCAGAACTCGCCGGTGATCCGCGCCAGCGCCTCCTGGGCCAGGCGCAGTTCCTCGGCGCAGATCTCGAAGCGTCCCATTTCCGCCGCCGCCGCATCGAGATGCCCCGCCGCCAGGGCCAGCGCCTCCAGATGGCGCTCCCGCGCCAGGATGGCGTCTTCGCCATGGCCCTGCCAACCGGCCACGCGCAGCAACTCGTCGTGCAACAACTCCATGCCCGCCCCGCTCTTCGCCGACAGGGCCAGGTGGATGCGTCCCCGCTCCCCCTCGCTGCGGCCGGGCTCCCGCTGGGCGAGATCGCACTTGTTCTCGACGACGATGCGCGCCACGCCGGCCGGCAGCCGCACGTCGATGGCATGGTCCGCCGGCGTCACCCCCGTGCGCGCATCGACGATCTGCAGCACCACATCGGCGCGCTCGATCTCGCGCCAGGTGCGCTCGATGCCGATCTTCTCCACCGGATCGTCCGTCTCCCGCAGGCCGGCGGTATCGATGACGTGGAGTGGAATGCCCTCCACCTGGATGGTCTCGCGCACCGCATCCCGCGTGGTACCGGCGATCTCGGTGACGATGGCCCGCTCCTCGCCGGCCAGGCGATTGAGCAGGGACGACTTGCCGACGTTGGGCAGGCCGGCCAGCACCACCGTCAAGCCGGTGCGCAGCAGGCTGCCCTCGCGGGCACGGCCCCGCAGTGCGGCCAGATCGGCACGCAGGCGCTCCAGGCGCGGCACGGCGTCCGTATCCCGCAGGGGATCGATCTCCTCGTCGGGAAAGTCCAGGGTCGCCTCCACCAGCATGCGCAGTTCGGCCAGGCCGTCGGTGAGCGCATGCACCCGCCGCGAGAACTCGCCGGAGAGGGAGCGCAGGGCCGAGCGGGCCGCCTGGGCCGTGCTGGCCTCGATGAGGTCGGCCACCGCTTCCGCTTGGGCCAGATCGAGCTTGTCGTTGAGGAAGGCGCGGCGGGTGAACTCACCGGGCTCCGCCAGCCGCGCGCCCAGTTCGACACAGCGGGCCAGCAGCATTTGCATCACCACGGGACCGCCGTGGCCCTGGAGTTCGACCACGTCCTCGCCGGTGAAGGAATGGGGCGCGGGAAAGTAGAGCAGGATGCCCTGGTCGATGGGCTGCCCGGCGGCGTCGCGGAAGGTGGCGAAGGTAGCCTGGCGCGGCACCGGCGTCCTGCCGGTCATGCGTTCCGCGAATTCGGGCAGGCCGCTGCCCGAGACCCTGACGATGCCGACGCCGCCGCGGCCGGGTGCCGTGGCGACGGCGGCGATGGTGTCGCGGCTGCTACTTCTTGGGGACACCGGCCTCGATCATGCGGTTGATCTGCCACTGCTGGGCGATCGACAGGATGTTGTTCACCACCCAGTAGAGCACCAGGCCCGCCGGGAACATGAAGAACATGCCGGTGAAGACGATGGGCATGATCATCATGACCTTGGCCTGGATGGGATCGGGCGGCGTCGGGTTGAGCTTGGTCTGCACCACCATGGTCACGCCCATGATGATGGGCAGGATGTAGTAGGGGTCCTTGGCCGACAAATCGGTGATCCAGCCCAGCCAGGAAGCCTGGCGCATCTCGACGGAACCGAGCAGCACCCAGTAGAGGGCGATGAAGACGGGAATCTGCACCAGGATCGGCAGGCAGCCGCCGAGGGGATTCACCTTCTCCTTTTTGTACAACTCCATCATCTCGGTGTTGAGGCGCTGGCGGTCGTCGGCGTAGGTCTCCTTGAGCTTCATCAGCTTGGGCGTCAGCACGCGCATCTTCGCCATGGACTTGTAGGAGGCCGCGGAAAGGGGGAAGAAGGCCAGCTTCAGCAGCACCGTCAGGGCGATGATGGACCAGCCCCAGTTGCCGGTGAATTTCTGGATCAGTTCCAGCACCCAGAACAGGGGCGCGGCGATCACCGTCAGCCAGCCGTAATCCACCACCAGGTCGAGGCCCGGGGCGATCTGCTTGAGCTTGTCCTGCTCCTGGGGACCGACATAGAGCGGAACGTTGAGCTTGCCGGTGGCACCCGGTGCGACTTCCGCGACAGGCACGATGACGCCGACGGAGAACAGGTCCTCGCCCAGCTTGCGCGTGAAGAATTCCCGCTCGCCCTGCGGGCCCGGCAGCCAGGCCGCGACGAAGTAGTGCTGGATCATCGCCACCCAGCCGTTGTCCGTCTTGCCGGCGTGCTTGGCCTTGGCCTTGGCGATGTCGGCGAACTCCAGCTTCTGGAATTTCTCCGCTTCCGAATACACGGCAGCGCCGGTGAAGGTGGGCATCATGGCGCTGGCGCCTTCCGGCGGCTGGCCGTCGCGCACCAGCTGGAAGTAGGCATGGGGCGCCACGGGCGCGGGACTGCCGTTGGCCAGTTCGTATTCCACGTCGATCAGGTAGCTGCCGCGGCGGAAGACGTAGGTCTTGGCCACCTTGACGCCGCCTTCCGTGGCCGCCGCCAGGCGCAGGCGCAGTTCCTTCTCGCCGTCCTTGAGTTCCAGGTTGCCGGCCGGCAGTTGCCAGACCGTCTTGTGGCTCGGCAGGCCGGTGCCGATGAGGCCGCTCTGGGCGGCGTAGTGGTGCTTGCCCTCGAAAAGCACGAGGTTCTGGCTCTTGTCCTCGGTGGCCCGGTGCTTGAGCAGTTCCAGACGCACCAGATCGCCGCCCTGGGCCGAGACATCGACGCGGAGGAGATCGGTGGTGACCGTGATTTGAGGAGCGGTGGCGACGGCCGTGGCGGCGGCTGTCGGCACTGCCGCAGCGGACGCGGTACCCGGCAGGGCCGGTGCAGGCGTCGGCGTCGGCACCGGCGCACCGCTGGCGGTCGCCGCCGCGGGCGCCGCGGCACCGGCGGCCGGCTGGGACTGCCCCTGCTTCTGCCATGCTTCCCAAAGCATGATCAGGGAAAAACTGAATACCACCAGCAGAATCAGGCGACGGTTGTCCATAGAGAACTCTTACTCAAGAACCCGGTTCAGGGAACCGGATCAAACCCACCCGGGTGCCACGGATGGCAACGGCCGATCCGCCGGACGGCAAGCCAGAGCCCCTTGAAGGCACCGTGGCGCTGCAATGCCTCGACGGCATATTCCGAACAGGTCGGGTGAAAACGGCAACTGCGGCCCAGCATGGGACTGATGGCGTACTGGTAAAGTTTCACCAGCAGGATCAGGGGCGCAGCCAACAGGGACTTCATTTCGGCAGCTTCGCCAGCAAACCATCGATCTCCGCACGCCAAGCCCGGCGCCTCGTCGCATCCACTCCATCGACCCGCTTCGCCAGCCGCAGGATCAGATCCAGCGGCGGCAAGCCGGGCAGGCAATGGCGAAAAGCCTCCCGACCGATGCGCTTCACGGCGTTGCGCCAAACCGCCCGGCGCGCCAGCTTCTTCGCAACAACCAGCCCGAGACGCGCCGCTTGACCGCCGGAAGTGTAATGGAGATGGAACCAGTCACCGCGCAGGACCCGTCGCCGGGAAAAGACCGCTCCGAACTCCACGGTCCGGCGCAGCCGGCTTGCCGGCCGGAACCGGTAGCCCGTGGCCGGTGCCACACCTGCCGCAGTTTCCTGCTGCTTAGACGGCGAGACGGTGACGGCCCTTGGCGCGACGGGCGCGGATGACGGCACGGCCGCCGCGGGTGCGCATGCGCACGAGGAAGCCGTGGGTGCGCTTGCGGCGCACGACCGAAGGCTGATAAGTGCGTTTCATAGCTGTATCCTTCCAAGAGAAACGCGCGATTACATCGTTTGAGGCCCCTGTTTGTCAAGCGCTTTTTCTGGTCCGCCTTGTGGATAACTCCCCTGGAAGCGGCTAGAATAGCGCCCTTGCGACGGTCGCGCCGATCGCCTGCTTCGAGCGTCTTCAGAGAAGATTTTCCATAACAATCATTAAATTGCGGACAACCGCAACCGATGAACGAATTCTGGTCCGCCTGTCTTTCCCGCTTTGAGCAGGAACTTCCTTCGCAGCAGTTCAACGCCTGGATCAAGACGTTGCGCCTGGAGGAGGATCGTCCGTCGCACCTGCGTCTCGTCGCTCCCAATCGCTATGTGCTGGACTGGGTGCGCAAACGCTACCTGAGCCAGATCGAAGCCATCTCCCAGGATTTCTTTCCCGAGCCGGTGACCATCAGCCTGGCGGTGGAGGAACGCTCCGCCGAGAGGGACGAACCCGAAGTTCCCGAGACAGCCGTATCCGCTGCGCCGACACCGATACCGGAACGGCCGGCCATCCGCAGCATCGATCCTTCCTACGAGAAGACGCGCCTGAATCCGGACTTCACCTTCGAGATGCTGGTGACGGGTCGCTCCAACGACATGGCCCGCGCCGCCGCCCAGCAGGTGGCCCTGAATCCCGGCACGTCCTACAACCCCCTGTTCGTCTATGGCGGCACGGGACTGGGCAAGACCCACCTGATCCACGCCATCGGCAATGCGGTCTACCAGTCCAACCCGGCGGCCCGCGTCTGCTACATCCACGCCACCGATTACGTCTCCGACTTCGTGCGCACCCTGCAGCAGAAGTCCTTCGACACCTTCAAGCGCTTCTACCATTCACTGGACCTGCTGCTGATCGACGACATCCAGTTCTTCAACGGCAAGGACCGCACCCAGGAGGAGTTCTTCTACGCCTTCAACGCCCTGGTCAGCGCCAAGAAACAGATCGTCATCACTTGCGATACCTATCCGAAGGACATCCAGGGCATCGAGGATCGCCTGATCTCCCGTTTTGGCTCCGGCCTGACGGTCCAGATCGAACCGCCGGAACTGGAAATGCGCGTCGCCATCCTGAAAAAGAAGGCGGAATCCGAGAAGGCCTGTCTCGGCGACGACGTGGCCTTCCTCATCGCCAAGAACCTGCGTTCCAACGTACGCGAACTGGAAGGCGCCCTCAAGAAGGTCTTCGCCTTCGCCCACTTTCAGGGCCGTGAGCTCAACATGGACGTGGCCAAGGAAGCCTTGAAGGACGTCATCGGCGCCCACAACCGGCAGATCACCCTGGAACTGATCCAGAAAACCGTCTCCGACTACTACAAGATCAAGGTCGCCGAGATGTATTCCCAGAAGCGTACCCGCGCCATTGCCCGGCCGCGCCAGGTGGCCATGTGGCTGTCCCGCGAACTGACGCCCCATAGCCTGCCCGAGATCGGCGACGCCTTCGGCGGTCGCGACCATACCACCGTCATGCACGCCTGTCGTACCATCGCCGACTTGCGCACCAAGGATGGCCAGCTCAACAACGACCTGCATGTATTACTGCAGACGATCAAGGGATAAGTCTCTGGAAAATGACTGGGAAACATATGAACAGATTGTGGATAAACCGCCCGAAATCCCGGAGCAGGAATTCCATCCACAATCCTTCACAGGCATCGACGGCAGTTCCCCAGAGACTTCAGGCTTACGTAACACAATGAATCAGAATACGAATAACCGTTTGCCCACAAATTTCAACGCCACCTATTACTACAAGGAGAATTAAGAATGCTCCTATTTAAAGGACCTCGTGATCAGATCCTCGCACCGTTGCAATCGGTTTGCGGCATCGTCGAGAAGCGTCATACCCTGCCCATCCTTTCCAACGTGCTGATGGAAAAGGACGGCGAGCGGCTGACCCTGCTGGCGACCGACATCGAGATCCAGATCCGCACTGGCACCGCCGTCCCCGGCGGCGAGAAGGCGGCCCTGACGGTGGCAGCCCGCAAGCTGCAGGACATTCTGCGTTCCCTGCCGGAATCGGCCGAGGTCAACCTGACCCTGGACGAAAAGCGCCTGACCCTGAAGGCCGGCAAGAGCCGGTTCAACCTGCAGACCCTGCCGGCCGAGGATTTTCCGCGCATGGCGACGGCCGACGGCCAGCAAAACCAGCTCACCCTGACCCAGAAGCAGTTCAAGCGCCTGCTCTCCCTGGTGCAGTACTCCATGGCCCAGCAGGACATCCGCTACTACCTCAACGGCCTGCTGTTGGTGGTCAACGGCAGCGAGATCCGCATGGTGGCCACCGACGGCCATCGCCTCGCCTACGCCAGCGAGGAGATCGGCGGCCAGCACCAGCGCCTCGAAGTCATCCTGCCGCGCAAGACCGTGCTCGAACTCTCCCGCCAGCTCGCCGACAACGACGAAGCTTTGGAGATCAGCCTGTCGCCGACCCAGGCCCAGTTCCGCTTCGGCGACATCGAACTGGTCTCCAAGCTCATCGACGGCAAATTCCCCGATTACGAGCGCGTCATTCCGCAGAACCACAACAAGGTCCTGACCTTGTCCCACGACATGCTGTTCCATTCCCTGCAGCGTGCCGCCATCCTGACCAACGAGAAATTCCGCGGCGTGCGTCTTGTCCTCGCCCCCGGCAGCCTGAAGATCATTTCCACCAACGCCGAGCAGGAAGAGGCCCAGGAAGAGATCGAGCTCGACTACCAGGAAGAAACCCTCGACGTCGGCTTCAACGTCACCTATCTGCTCGACGTCCTCAACAACGTCAGCGGCGACACCATCGAGTGCCGCCTCGCCGACGCCAACTCCAGCGCCCTCATCACCCTGCCCGGCAACGACCGCTTCAAGTACGTCGTCATGCCGATGCGCATCTGAACCACCACGGAAGAAGCCCATGACGCAGCAACAGACTCCCGACAACGGCGGCTACGACGAGGATTCCATCCAGCAGCTGGAAGGCCTCGAAGCGGTGCGCAAGCGTCCGGGCATGTACATCGGCGACACCTCCGACGGCACCGGCCTCCACCACATGGTGTTCGAGGTCGTGGACAACGCCATCGACGAGGCCCTCGCCGGTCACTGCGACGACATCGTCATCACCATCCATCCGGACAACTCGATCTCCGTCGCCGACAACGGCCGCGGCATCCCCACCGGCGTCAAGTTCGACGACAAGCACGAGCCCAAGCGCTCCGCCGCCGAAATCGTCATGTGCGTACTGCACGCCGGCGGCAAGTTCAACCAGAACTCCTACAAGGTCTCGGGCGGTCTGCACGGCGTCGGCGTCTCTTGCGTCAATGCGCTCTCCAAGTGGCTGCGCCTCACCATCCGCCGCGACGGCAAGAAGTACCAGATGGAATTCAACCGCGGCCACGCCGTAGACCGCCTCATCGAGGTGCAGAACGGCGTCGAGGTCAGCCCCCTCAAGGTGGTCGGCGAAACCAAGAACCGCGGTACCGAAGTCCATTTCCTCGCCGACGAGGAAATCTTCGGCCATATCGAATTCCACTACGACATCCTCGCCAAGCGCCTGCGCGAACTCTCCTTCCTCAACAACGGCGTCAAGATCAAGCTCGTGGACCAGCGCAGCGGCAAGGAGGAGGACTTCGCCTTCTCCGGCGGCGTCAAGGGCTTCGTCGACTACATCAACCGTGCCAAGACGGTTCTGCACCCCAACGTCTTCTACTCGGCCGGCGAGGCCAAGGTCGGCGACAGCGGCGTCACCATTTCCGTCGAAGTGGCGATGCAGTGGAACGATTCCTACGCCGAGCAAGTGCTCTGCTTCACCAACAACATTCCCCAGGCCGACGGCGGTACCCACCTCACCGGTCTGCGCACGGCGATGACGCGCGTCATCAACAAGTACATCGAAGAGAACGAGATCGCCAAGAAGGCCAAGGTGGACATCGCCGGCGACGACATGCGCGAAGGCCTTGCCTGCGTGCTCTCGGTGAAGATGCCCGATCCCAAGTTCGCCTCCCAGACGAAGATGAAGCTGGTCTCCTCCGAGGCCCAGCCGGCGGTGCAGGAAGTCGTCGCCCAGAAGCTCGCCGAGTTCCTGCTCGAAAAGCCCGTCGACGCCAAGATCATCACCGGCAAGATCGTCGAGGCCGCCCGCGCCCGCGAGGCCGCCCGCAAGGCCCGCGAGATGACGCGCCGCAAGGGCGTGCTCGACAACATCGGCCTGCCCGGCAAACTCGCCGACTGCCAGGAGAAGGACCCCTCCCTCTGCGAGATCTACATCGTCGAGGGCGACTCCGCCGGCGGCTCCGCCAAGCAGGGCCGCGACCGCAAGTTCCAGGCGATCCTGCCCCTGCGCGGCAAGGTGCTCAACGTCGAGAAGGCCCGCCTCGACAAGGTGATCTCCTCCGAACAGATCGTCACCCTGCTCACCGCCCTCGGTTGCGGCATCGGCGACGACTACAAGCAGGAAAAGCTGCGCTACCACCGCATCATCATCATGACCGACGCGGACGTGGACGGCGCCCACATCCGCACCCTGCTGCTGACCTTCTTCTACCGCCAGATGCCGCAGTTGGTCGAGAACGGCCACATCTACATCGCCCAGCCGCCCCTCTACAAGATCAAGCACGGCAAGAGCGAGCGCTACATCAAGGACGACCACGAACTCAACCAGCACTTGCTGACCCTCGCCCTCGACGGCGCCCAGCTGGTGCCGAAGATCGGCGCCGACGCCATCGAAGGCGAGCCCCTCGGCGAGCTGGCGCGCGCCTTCCTGCTTTCCGAAGCGGTCATCCGCCGTCTCGCCGACTTCATCGAGCCGGTGGTGCTGCACAGCATGCTGGCCAACGACATCCCGCTGGACATCTCCAGCGAGGAAGCCGCCCGCGACAGTGCCGCGCGTCTGGCGAAGCATGCGCCCCGCGGCGTGCACATTCTCGCCGCCTTCGACGAGAAGACCGAAAGCTGGCAGATCCGCATCGAGAAGATGCGCCACGGCAACCTGCGCACCGGCTACATCGACGACGACTTCATGCACTCGGGCGACTACGCCCAGATCCGCAAGACCTCCCAGATGATCGCCGACCTCATCGGCAGCGGCGCCGTCATCCGCCGCGGCGAGAAGTCCCAGCCCGTCGCCAGCTTCGCCGACGCCATGAAGTGGCTGCTCAACGAAGTCGAACGCGGCCTCGCCAAGCAGCGCTACAAGGGCCTCGGCGAGATGAACCCCGAGCAGCTCTGGGAAACCACCATGGACCCGACCGTGCGCCGCCTGCTCAAGGTGCAGATCGAGGACGCCATCGCCGCCGACGAAATCTTCACCACCCTCATGGGCGACAACGTGGAACCGCGCCGCGCCTTCATCGAGGGCAATGCGCTGTACGCCAGGAACATTGATGTCTGACGGTATTGGGTATTCCCAAGCGCTGCGTTTCTGAGTTGGACCACTGAAAGCTCAGTTGTTCGTCATCGAACGGTCTGCTGCATTTCATCACTCTGCTGGATCAGGGCATGAAAATTCTCTTCAAGCCTACGCCTGTTGGGTATCGCCGTTTATGAGCCTAGAAGGCCAGCACGTCGAGCGTAAGTCCTTGCGGCTAGTAACGGGTCGAACGGCAGATTGGGCTGATATTGCCCGCGCCTGCGTTTCCTTAGCCAACAGTGAAGGCGGAAAGCTGCTGATTGGCTTTGAGGATGGAGACGAACTGCCGCCCGTCGGCCAAACGATTCCGGACGACCTGCCGGACGTGGTAACAAAGCGCATCGGCGAGCTGACTGTCAATGTGAAGGTGTTCGTCCGCGTCGCCACGGCTGATAACCAGGCGGCGTTCATTGAAGTAGATGTCCTCCGCTCCCCCAACATTGCCTCCACCAGTGATGGCCGCTACTTTCTGCGTGTGGGTGACAGTTGCCAGCCGGTTCTGGGCGACGACATGCTACGCCTAGCCGACGAGCGGCCAGGCCTGGTTTGGGAAACCCTCAACAATCGCATTCCGCGCAAGGGCACGGACACTGTGAAGCTGGCCGCCTTCGTCACCGGTATCCGTGCCTCGGATCGGGTCAAGGCATCGGTCAAGGAAAAGACGGTCGATGAGTTGCTGGACCACTATGGCTTTGTTGATGGCGACTGGCTGACCCATCTGGGTGTGCTACTGATCGGAACAACAGCGAACCGCCGCCGCTTAGGCACGGCACCCCTGGTGCAAGCCATAAAGTACGACGAACGGGGACAAAAGATCAATAAGTGGCTATGGGACGACTATAGTCTTTCGCCCCTGGAACTACCCGACGCCATTTGGCGCGAGGTAGCGGACTTCCGCGAAAGCTATGAGATTCCCGAGGGCCTCTACCGGCGCAGCGTACCGGCTTACGACGAAGCCGTGGTGCGGGAACTGCTGGTGAATGCACTGGTTCACCGACCCTACACCCAGCGCGGGGACATCTTCCTTAATCTCCACCCGGACCGGCTGGAACTGGTGAATCCAGGCCGCCTGCCTCTGGGGGTGACGCCGCGCAACCTGCTCCACGCCAGCCGTCGTCGCAACGAAGGCTTAGCTCGGGTGTTCCATGATCTTGGCTTGATGGAGCGGGAGGGTAGCGGCTTCGACCTGATCTATGACCGCCTGCTGTCCCAAGGGCGCCCAGCCCCTGCGATCAGCGAGGGGCCCGACTGGGTGAAGGTGGGTATTGAGCGTCGCATTCTCAAGCCGGAGGTGTTGCAACTGCTTGAAGAGGTGGAGCAGCGTTACCAACTGACCCAGCGCGAGCGCATATGTATAGGAGTGCTGGCCCTTAACGAGTCCTGTACGGCGCGGGAGCTGATGCAATCCCTGGAAGTGGAGAGCGCCGAAGCTCTTAAATCCTGGCTGGGACGTTTGCCGGATTTCGGTGTGGTAAGCAGCAGTGGTCGCACCAAGGCCACACGTTATTTCGTGGCGCCGGAACTACTGCGCGGCGTGGGCCTGGACAAGGTGACCACCCTCAAACGTATCGAGCCCTATCGGCTCAAGGCGCTGATTCTGGCGGACCTAGAAAGCTATCCCGATTCATCTAGCAGTGAGATAAATCGGCGGGTCGGACCGGAGATTTCCACTCGGACGGTGAAACGCGCATTGGATGACTTGGAAGCAGAGGCAGAAGTCAGCCATATCGGAGAAAAGCGCTGGCGCCGGTATCGGCGGACCAAACCGTAAGGTGGATCAATCCCGTAACCGGGCTTAACGACAGCCGCGTTGTCTGTCCATTATGGACAGCTATCGTTTGTCCGTTAAGGAAGACAACACAATGATTATTAGCGGATTGCTAATTCTTCCCTAGGGTCGAATGTCCATTAGGACATGCTTGCTTGTCCATTATGGACAGCCAGACCGGCCTGTTCGGTAGCGCTAATACCTGCTTCGGTCCGATGGCTATGATCGCCCGCGTATTCAGTACAATCGCATTGTCGGCCGGGCTTGACGGGGCCGACGATCTTCGCTTCCGCAGCGGCTTTTCGGGATAGGCAAAGGAGCATCTCATGGCGACCGACGCAGCAGATCAACTGGGGCCCGTGGTCGACCGGCTCATTCGGACGGTGCCGTTCTTCCGCGGCCTCAAGCCGGTGGAACTCGTCGCTTTCCTGGCGAAGGCGCGGCGCGTCAGCTGTCGGCAGGGCGACGTGGTGTTCAAGGAAGACGACGAGGGCGGCCAGGAAATCTTCCTCGTCATGGGCGGCAGCTTTGAGGTCCGCCGCGCGGCCACCGACGGTTCCGTCGAAGTGGTCGGCACCCTCGAAATGGGTCAGTGCTTCGGCGAGATGGCCCTGGCCGACAAGCAGCCGCGCTCGGCGACGGTGGTCGCCAAGACCGACGGCGTGCTGCTGGGCTTCACCGGCGACTTCGTCTCCTCCTTCCCCAACATCGCCTTCAAGCTCTACCAGAACCTGGCGCGCATCGTCGCCTTGCGCCACCTGGAGATCGACACCGAGATGCGCACCCACATGGCGCCGGTCTGCGAGGTTCAGTGCGTCAATCAGATCACCAAGGGTATGACACCGCCGCCGCCCGGCCAGATCGGGCCCAAGGGCCTGGAAGTGCTGGCGCGCCTGGGCCAGCCCTATACCGTAGCCGCCGGCGACTACGTGGTGAAGGAGAATTCCTTCGGCCAGAACATGTACATCGTCCTGGAAGGCGAACTGGAAGTCAGCAAGGTCATCGAATTTGCGCCCATGCGCCTCGCCCTGCTCACGCCGGGCAACTATTTCGGCGAGACCGCCGTCGTCAGCGAGGCCCACGGCAGGACGGCGGACGTCATCGCCGTCACCGACGCCAAGCTGGTACGCCTGAATGCGGGCCACCTGGAGAAGACGCCCGAGGTCGGCGCCCTGGTCTACCGGGAACTGGCGCGGCTTTTTTCCACGCGCCTGCGCCGCTCCACCAAGATCTTCATGCAGACCATCGGCCGCAAGTGCTACCAGGGCTGTCCCATGCGCGGACGCTGAGGGCTGTCGGCATCCGGCCGCATCGGCGAACCGGCACCCAGAAACCGCGGTTCAGACTTCCCCCTTCCTCTCCCTTGGGCTGAAGTACTGGCAGGTCTGCCGGGAGGCGCCGAAGACCTCGTACTGGGGCAGTTGCCGGCTCTTGAAGTTCATGGCGCGGCAGCCGTAGGGGAAGGCGGGGTCGTAGGTGATGAAGTGGTAGATGCACTTCATGCAGGAGACGGCCTGCGGTTCTCGGGGGGGCTTGGCTTCTGGCATGGCGTGGTTGCGGCGGCCCGCGCCGGTCGCCTCGGCGCGGCTGGGGTGCGCTACTCTACACGAGGCGGGCATAATGCGGCAGGCGCATCCCGTTTCCGGTTTCCCCGCCGGTTTTTCCAGCTCGCCGCCGCCCTTGCCCATGCCATCGAGAGAGCTTCCCCCGCCGTGAATCCGTCCGTCCCTTTCTTGCCGGAAGCCGCTACCCCGCCCCGCCCGGATTTCCTGCGTTCGGTCATGGCCGTTGCCCGCTCTCAGGGCCGGCCGGCGGAAGGCGCCGGGTAATTCCATGCGGCTGCCGACGCATCTGCTGGCCCTGCTGCAACGGATACCGATTCCGCGCCTGTGGCTTGCCATGGTGGCGGTGTCCACGGTGCTGAGCGAGTTGATCGTCTGCGTCATGTCGATACTGCTGCGCGGCAGCATCACCGCCGACTACCTGCTGACCGGCCTGGTGACGTCCTTCCTCGTGGCATCGCTGATCTCCGGGCTCATCCTCGCCTTTGCGGCAGAGCTGCGGGCCCTCAACGACGATCTGGAGCGGGCCCACCGGGAAGCCGAGGCGGCCAACCAGGCGAAGACGCGCTTCCTCGCCAACATGAGCCATGAAATCCGTACGCCCATGAACGGCGTGCTCGGCATGGCCGAGGTCCTCGCCATGACGCCCCTCGACGCGAAGCAGCGGGCCTGCCTGGACGTCCTCAACAGCTCGGGCAATGCCCTGCTGGTGATCCTCAACGACATCCTCGATCTTTCCCGGATCGAGGCGGGCAAGCTGAGCCTGGAGGCAGTGCCCTTCGAGCCGCGGGAGCTGACGGCCGCGGTGCTCGCCGGTTTCGCCGACGAGGCCCGCAGGAGGGGCGTGGCATTGGTCCTGGAGGATTTCCCCGCCCTGCCCGGCGGGCTGTTGGGCGACCCGGTGCGCCTGCGCCAGGTGCTCGCCAACCTGGTGGGCAACGCCCTGAAGTTCACCGAGCAGGGGGAAGTGCGGCTGAGCGTGACCTGCGAAGCGGCGGACCCCGGCCAGGCCGTGTTGCAGTTTGCCGTCGCCGACTCGGGCATCGGCATTCCCGCCGACAAGCAGCAGGCCATCTTCGAAGCCTTCACCCAGGCCGACGCCTCGACCACGCGCAAATACGGCGGCACCGGCCTGGGCTTGTCCATCTGCCGCCAGCTGGTGGAGCTGATGGGCGGACGCATCTGGGTGGAAAGCCGGCCGGGCGGCGGCAGCATCTTCCGCTTCACGGCGCGCTTCGGCCGGCCGCCGGCCGCTTCCTAGGTCTCCGCTAGAATGCCGCCGATGGACGATCACGCCATCGACATCGAAGCCGAAGCCCAGCGCCAGAAGACGGTGCTGCTCTACCGCAATGCCGGCGTCGCCCAGTTCGTCACCATCGTCAACGCCAGCCTGCTGGCCTACGTCAACGCCACCCTGGGCGTGGCCCAGGAAGTCGCCTTCGTCTGGTGGTTCGGCATCGTCAGCATCGCCTCCGGCCGCTACCTGCTGGCCCTGGGTTTCCGCCGCGCGGTGCCGGATGCGGCGGCAGCACCCCGCTGGCGCCGCCGCTACGTCCTGGCGACGGCCCTCGCCGGCGGCGCCTGGGGCGTTGGTGCCCTGGCCTTCATGTGGGGCGCCCAGGACCTGGTGCTGTTGTTCACCGGCATCGTCATGGGCGGCATGGTGGCGGGCGCCGTCCCCATCCTCTCGCCGGTGCCCATCGCCTTCCGCATCTTCGCCCTGGAGCTCACGGGTTCCTCGGCCCTCATCCTGCTGCTGCAGGCCGACAGCCCCCTGCGCTGGGCCTTCGGCATCATGGCCGTCGTGCTGCTGGCCGCCCTGCTGGCGAGCGCCCGCTATCTGCACGACACCCTGGACGCCTCGATCCGCCTGAGCCTGGAGAAGGGGCGGCTGGTGGAACGCCTGGACCAGGCGCGCAGCGCCGCCGAGGCGGCGAACCAGGCCAAGAGCCAGTTCCTCGCCAACATGAGTCACGAGATCCGCACGCCCATGAACGGCGTGCTCGGCATGGCCGAGGTCCTCGCTATGACCAAGCTCGACGACGAGCAGAAGAGCTATCTGGACGTCCTCAACAGCTCGGGCAATGCCCTGCTGGTGATCCTCAACGACATCCTCGACCTCTCCAAGATCGAGGCCGGCATGCTGACCCTGGAGCGCGTGCAGTTCGACCTCCACGATCTCATGACCTCCCTCCTGGCGACCTTCGAGAACGAGGCGCGCAAGAAGGGATTGACCCTGGTGCTGGGGGACCCGCCGCCCCTGCCCGACGGGCTGCTGGGGGACCCGGTGCGCCTGCGCCAGGTGCTGACGAATCTGATCGGCAACGCCCTGAAGTTCACCGAGCAGGGGGAAGTGCGGGTGACTGCCGCCCTGGAGAATGCGGACGGCGGCCACGTGCTGCTGCGCTTTGCCGTCGCCGACTCGGGCATCGGCATTCCCGCCGACAAGCAGCAGGCCATTTTCGAGGCCTTCATCCAGGCCGACGGCTCCACCACGCGCAGGTACGGCGGCACCGGCCTCGGCCTCTCCATCTGCCGCCAGCTGGTGGAGCTGATGGGCGGGCGCATCCGGGTGGACAGCGAAGCGGGCCGCGGCAGCACCTTCAGCTTCACCGCCCGCTTCGACCTGCCGGCGCCATGAGCGGCGCCACCGCCTACCAGTTGTGCATCGAGGTGGCGCGGGACGTGCGCGTGGCCGTCGGCCGCCTCGGCGTCTTCGACTTCCCGGCGGGCGGCTACGTCTATACGGGATCGGCGAAACGCAACCTCGAGGCGCGCATTGCCCGCCACCTGCGCCGCGAGAAGACCCTGCGCTGGCACATCGACTACCTGCTGGCCGCCCCCGGCGTACGGGTGGTGGAAGTGCGGCGCTCCCGCCGCGACGAATGCCGCTGGAACCGGACGACGGCGGGGGATGTTCCGGCGCCGGGCTTCGGCGCCTCGGACTGCGGCGCCGGCTGCGGCAGCCACCTCAAGCGGCTGCGGGGCTGACGGCGAAAGCCTGTTCCTCCGGGGCGAGGGGTTCGATCCAGCCCAGCTGCTTTTCCAGTACTTCCGGCGTGGCTTCCGAAGGGTCGCCCCGGCGCGCGGCGACGCGGCGGCGCAACTCCTCCACCGGCGCCGTGCAGGCGAGGATGGCGAAGGGCAGGTCGTTGTTCGCCGCCAGGCGGCGGAAGTCGTCCCGTTCGCTGCGCTTGAGGAAGGCGGCGTCCACCACCACCGACCAGCCCCCGTGCAGGGCTCCCTGGGCCAAGTCCTCCAGGCGCCGGTAGGTGGCGGTGTTGGCGGCGGGCGTATAGATGCCGCCGTTCACCGGGGAGCCGCTCCGGGCCGCCGCACCGAAGCCGAACAGGCGTTTGCGTTCCACGTCGGAGCGCAGGCGCACGGTGGTGCAGGCGGTGTCCGCCAGCAGGCGCCGCTTCGAGGCGCGGGACTTGCCGGAACCGGAAACGCCGTGGGTGATGGTCAGGCTCGCGGGCGGCGGCCGGCACAGGCGCTCCGCCAGGGTGAGGTAGCCGCGGGCGTCATCCAGGTCGGCCGCGGCGGCGCTCCCCTCCTCCTGGGCGGCGCGGATCGCCGCCACCTTGGCGCGCACCAGGGCCCGGTAGACGGCATAGAAGCGCAGCACCGCCAGGGCGTCGAAATCGCCGCCGACGGCCAGCCATTCGCTGAGCAGCCAGCAGGCGAGGCCGCCCTGGCCATGGTCCAGCAGGTCCACCAGGGTGAAGGCCAGTTCCGAGGCCACGTCTATCCAGCGGAAGTCGTCGTTGAACTCGATGCAGTCGAAGGGCACCACCCGCTCGCCGAGCAGGACCAGGTTGCCCAGGTGCAGGTCGCCGTGGCATTCGCGCACGCAGCCGGACTCCTTGCGGGCGGCGAAGGCGGCCTTGCGATGGCGGAACTCGGCACGGGTCCAGTCGGCCAGGGCAGCGAGGCGCAGCCGGTCGGGTGCCGCCGGCATCAGGCGCTCCAGTTCCTCGAAGTTCTCCAGGGCTTCGGCCAACACCAGCTCGGGTTCGCCGAAGCGGGAAGCGGCGGGCGCCGCCGCCGCGGCGCCGTGGAAGGCGGCGATCTCCGCGGCCAGGGCGCTGATGTGGACGTCCGTCAGCTCGCCGCGGCGGGCCAGGTGGTCGAGGCGTTGGGACTCGGGGAAGCGTCGCATGCGCACCGCGTATTCGATGGCCGGGCCGCAGCCACCGGGCACCGGCGCCTCGGCGCTGCCGGCGATGGGGACCACGTCCTGGTAAAGCTCGGGCGCGTAGCGGCGGTTGAGGCGCAACTCGGCCTCGCAGCAGGCGCGGCGCTTTTCCAGGCTGCCGTAGTCGAGGAAGGGCAGGGTGATCGGCTTTTTGATCTTGTAGGCCCAGTCGCCCGCCAGCAGCACCCAGGAGGCGTGGGTTTCCATGAGTCCCACCGCCGCGGTGCCGAAGGGGGAACGGGTGGGATCGAGCAATGCGCGGATCAGCGGCGGCTGGCTCATGGGCCGGTGTCTTTCCCTGCGGGCAATGAAGGCATAATAACGCCGTGACCCTGACCGAACTCAAGTACATCGTCGCCCTCGCCCGCGAGCGCCATTTCGGCCGCGCCGCGGAGAAGTGCTTCGTCTCCCAGCCCACCCTCTCGGTGGCCGTCAAGAAGCTGGAGGACGAACTCGGCGCCATTCTCTTCGAGCGCGGCCAGAACGACGTGCGACCCACCCCCGTGGGCGAGCAGATCGTCGCCCAGGCCGAACGCGTGCTGGCCGAGGCGAGCCGCGTCAAGGAACTGGCCGAGGCCGCCGGCGATCCCCTCGCCGGCCCCCTGCGCATCGGCGCCATCTACACCATCGGCCCCTATCTGCTGCCCAAGCTGGTGCCCCTGGTGAAGGAACGGGCGCCGAAGATGCCCCTCATCATCGAGGAGAGCTTCACGGCGCGCCTGCTGGAATCCCTCAAGCGCGGCGATCTCGACGTGGCCGTGCTGGCCCTGCCCATCGAGGAACCCGGCCTGGTGGCCCAGCCGGTCTACGACGAGGCCTTCCGCGTGCTGGTGCCCGTGGGCCATGCCTGGGCCAGGCAGAAAGCCATCGATCCGGCCCACCTGCTGGACGAACCCCTGTTGATGCTCGGCCGCGGCAACTGTTTCCGCGACCAGGTGCTGGACTTATGTACCCAGGCGGGTCACGGCGGCCCCCAGGTGCTGGAGGGCAGTTCCCTGGAGACCATCCGCCACATGGTGGCCTCAGGAGTCGGCATCACGGTGATGCCGGCGACGGCGGTGGATGGGATACCGAAAACCGACCCGCTGCTGCGCGCCCGCCCCTTCGTCGAGCCGACGCCGACGCGCCGTATCGGCCTGGTGTGGCGGGCGAGCTTCCCGCGCCATCAGGCCATCGACCTGGTGCGCAAGGCCCTGCTGGACTGCCGGCTGCCCGGCACCAGCCCGATCCGTTCGCGCTAGGCCCGTCAGGCGACCGGCAGCAGGCGGTCGATGCCGGCGATGCCCAGGAGCGCCCGGATGTTTCCCCGGCTGTTGCGCAGGACGACTTTCTTTCCTGCCGCCCGGGCCTTGTCGCCCAGCACCTGCAGCATGCCGAGGGCGGCGCTGTCCACGTAGTCCACGCCGCCGAGGTCGAATTCCACTTCTCCCGGCCGCGCCCGCAGCGAACGTTCCATGACGCCGCGGAAGTCCCGGTGGCTGTCGAAGACGAAGCGGCCCCGCAGGGCCACCACGGTGCGGCCTTCGGCCTGACTCAGTGCGATGTCCATCGAAATCTCCTCCATCCGGGGACCGATGCTTCATCTATCGGCCCGGGCGGCGGAAAATTTAGGACGACGGGATCAGAAGCCCGAACCCGGCAGCTTCAGATAGGCCTCTTCCTCATGCGTAGAGGGTCGGCCGAGGACGGCGTTGCGGTGGGGAAAGCGGCCGAAACGTTCGATGACGTCCCGGTGGCGCACCGCATAGTCGTAGGCCGACTCGAAGGCCGGATGCTGGGCCTCGCGCCGCAGGCCGGCGAAGAGGGCCACGGCGCGCTCCTGGTTCAGCAGGGATTCGCTGTGCTCGAAGGGCAGAAAGACGAACCAGCGGCGGATCGGCGGCAGGTTCTTGTCGCGTCCGCTCGCCACCAGGCTTTCGGCCAGGGCCAGGGCGGCGGCGTCGCCGGCGAAGGCCAGTGCGTCGCCGCGGAACAGGTTGCGCGTGAACTGGTCGAGCAGCAGGATGCGGGCGAGGGCCCCGTCCGCCGTGGCGTCCCAGTCGCCGAGACCGCCGGCCAGGGCCTCGTCCACCAGCGGGCCGAAGCGCTCGCGGATGGCGGCGTCGAAGGCCGGGTCCTTGCGGAACCACTCGGGACGGAAGACATCGTGGCCAGCATGGCCGGCCGGCAGGAACCAGAAGTCGAGGACGGCCGCCGCGGCCGGGGACAGCGCGGCGGCCATGGCGCTACTTGGCGGACTTGGCCGCCGGCTTTTTCGCCGCGGGCTTCTTCGCGGCGGCTGGCTTGGCGGCGGTCTTGGCCGTTTTTGCAGCGGCCTTGGGGGCTGCCTTCGCCGGCGCCGCGGCGCCTTCGCCGGCCGCGGCCTTCGGGGCCTTGGGCGCCCGGGCCTCGAACTCGAAGCCCACCTTGCCGTCGGCGCCCCGCACCAGATAAGCGGAGAACTTCTTGCGCGTGCGGTTGGAGACGAAGCCCTTGAGCAGGCTGGTCTTGCCCGTCTCCAGCAGCTTCTGCATCTCGGCGCGGGAGACCTCCTGCTGGAGGATCACCTTGCCGGAGCGGAAGTCGCAGGACTTGGCGGCGCCGACGGATTTCTCGCAGATATAGGCCATGCCCTGGTCGAAGACGCGGCTGCCGCACTTGGGGCAGGCGCCCAGGGGCTCCTGGCCGCTGAAGTCCACTTCCTCGCCATCGGCATCGGCGTTGTTGCCGAAGTCGAACTCGGGGGTGTGCTCGGCGTTGAGCTTGATGATGGCGGAAAACGCCCGCCCCATCTTGCTGCGGAAGCCGTCCAGCGGGCCGATCTGGCGTTTCGCCAGCAGCTCGTCCATTTCCTCGGGTTCCCACTGGCGGCTGGCGACCACCTTCCAGAGCTTGTAGTCGCACTTGTCGCATTTGAAGTGCTTGTAGGTCTCGTGGATGGTGCCGCCGCACTTGGGGCAGGGGGACTTGAGGGTGCCGAAATCCGGATCGGCGAATTCGCCGTGCTTGATCCGGTCTACCATGACCTGGGTCTGCTCGACGATGTGGGCCATGAACTCGTCGCGCTTGAGCTTGCCCTGCTCCATCTCCTTGAGCTTCCACTCCCACAGGCCGGTGAGCTCGGGGGAGCGGATCTCGTCCACCCGCAACTGTTCCAGGGCGAACAGCAGGGAGAAGGCCTTGGCCGTCGGCTGCAGTTCGCGGCCGTTGCGGTGCACGTACTCCTCGGCGATCAGTCCCTCGATGGTGGCGGCGCGGGTGGCCGGCGTACCGAGGCCGCGCTCGGACATGGCTTCGCGCAGCTCCTCGTCCTCGACCAGCTTGCCGGCGCCTTCCATGGCGGAGAGCAGTGTGGCTTCGTTGAAGCGGGCCGGCGGCTTGGTCTGGTTGTCCTTGACCTCCACGTCGTTGGCCCAGACGCGCTCCTTGGGTTCCAGGGGCGGCAGGTTGGGGCTCTCCTCGTCGGCGCTCGCGGCCTTGCCGTAGACGGCCAGCCAGCCGGCGGTGACCAGCACCTTGCCCTCGGTCTTGAAGGCTTCCTTCTCGACGCGGGTGATGCGCGTGGTGACGTTGTACTCGGCGGCCGGATAGAAGATGGCGAGGAAGCGGCGCGTCACCAGGTCGTAGATCTTCTGCTCGGCTTCCGAAAGGCTCTTCGGTGCGGCGCCGGTGGGGATGATGGCGAAGTGGTCGGAGATCTTGGCGTTGTTGAAGATGCGCTTATTGGGATGCACCCAGCCGTTCTTCAGGATGTTCTTCGCCAGGCCTTCGTAGCCGGTGCCTTCCATGGCCTGCAGGGTGTCCTTCACCGTGCCGATGTAGTCCTCGGGCAGGCAGCGGGCGTCGGTACGCGGATAGGTGAGGACCTTGTGCTTCTCGTACAGGGCCTGGGCGATGGACAGGGTGGTGCGGGCCGAGAAGCCGAAGCGGCCGTTGGCGTCCCGCTGCAGGCTGGTGAGGTCGAACAACTGGGGCGACAGCTCGGTCTTGGGCTTGCTTTCCTCTTCCACGACGCCGTGCTTGCCCATGCACTTCTTGCGGATTTCCTCGGCGCGGGATTTTTCCCACAGGCGCTCGGCCTTGGCGTGCTCGTCCTCGTTCTTCTTGAACTTCTCGTCGAACCAGCGGCCCCGGTAGGTGCCGGCGACGGCCTGGAACTCGGCTTCCACTTCCCAGTAGTCGCGGGACTTGAAGGCGCGGATGCGGTTTTCCCGCTCCACCAGGATGGCCAGGGTCGGCGTCTGTACGCGGCCCACGGGCGTCTTGTAGAAGCCACCCTCCTTCGAATTGAAGGCCGTCATGGCACGGGTGCCGTTGATGCCGATCAGCCAGTCGGCTTCGGAGCGGCAGCGGGCGGCGTCGGCCAGAGGCAGCATTTCCGCATCGGAGCGCAGATGGGCGAAGCCGTCGCGGATCGAGGCGGCCGTCATGGACTGCAGCCACAGGCGGCGCACCGGCTTGGCGGGCTTGTCGTTGAAAGCGTGCTGGACCACGTAGCGGAAGATCAACTCACCCTCGCGGCCCGCGTCGCAGGCGTTCACCAGGCCGGAGACGTCCTTGCGCTTCATGAGCCGCGTCAGCAGCTTGAGGCGGTCGGAAGTCTTCTCGATGGGGTTCAAGGCGAAGCGCGGCGGGATCATCGGCAGGTGGGTGAAGGTCCACTTGCCGCGCTTGACGTCGTATTCCTCGGGCACCGTGAGTTCGAGCAGATGGCCGATGGCCGACGACAGCACGTAGTCGTCGCTCTCGAAGTACTCGCCCTGGCGCGTGAAGCCTCCCAGGGCTTTGGCGATGTCCTGGGCGACGGAGGGCTTCTCGGCGATGATGAGTTGCTTGGTCATGGGCTGGCCGCGGTGAGTGAGCGCGGCATCATAAGCGCCTCCGGCGGGCGCTGGCAAGTCGGGTTCAGGAGAGGCGCTGGTAGCGCCCGCCCGGCAACTGGCCGATACGGCCGTCCAGTTCGAGGGCGAGAAGCCGTGCCAGCAGCGCATCGACGGCCAGTCCGGTGCGCACGCAGAGGGTCTCCAGGGAGCAGCTTTCGTGGCCGATGGCGAGCAGGACCCGGTCCTCTTCGCCATCGGCCGGCGCCGCCGGCAAAGCAGACCCGCTGTCTCCCCGCCCCGGAGCGGCGGTACGCCCGCTGCCCGCGATGGGATTGACGCTGGCTTCCCAGCGCAGCTCCTCCAATATGTCTTCCGCCTTGTCCACGAGCTTGGCCCCCTGCTTGATGAGCTTGTGGCAGCCCTTGGACAGGGGCGAATGGATGGAGCCCGGGATGGCGAAGACTTCCCGCCCGCTCTCGGCGGCCAGACGGGCGGTGATGAGGGAACCGCTGCGTTCGGCTGCCTCCACCACCAGGCAACCCCGCGCGAGCCCGGCGATGATGCGGTTGCGGCGCGGGAAGTTGCCCGCCAGGGCCGGCGTGCCGAGGGGGAATTCGCTGACGATGGCGCCCTTCTCGACGATCCGGCGCGCCAGGGCCTCGTTCTTCGCCGGATAGATGCGGTCGGCCCCGGTGCCGATCACGGCGACGGTGGCGCCGGCACCGGCCAGGGCGCCCCGGTGGGCGGCGGCGTCGATGCCCAGGGCCAGGCCGCTGACGACCGTCAGCCCGGTGCCGGCCAGATGGGCGGCGAAGGCCTCGGCGTTGGCTTCGCCTTGATGGGTGGCGTTGCGGCTGCCGACGATGGCGATGGCGGGACGGTTGAGACAGGCCACGTCGCCCTTCGCATATAACAATATGGGCGGATCGACGCACTCCAGTAGTGCCTGGGGGTATTCCGGGTCGGCCAGGGTGACGATGCGGTTGCCCGGCTCGGCGGCCCAGGCCAGGGCCGTCTCCACTTCGGCGCTGCTGTCGTGGCTCACCAGGCGCTCCGCCAGGGTGCTGCCGACGGCATTGCGCAGGGCCGGCAGGCCGGCGGCGAACACGGCCTCGGGCAGGCCGAAGGTCTTCAACAGCTGGCGCTGGGTCTCGCCGCCGACGCCGGGAACCAGGGTCAGGCGTATCCAGGCGGCCGTCGCCACGGTCGGCTTCAGGGCGTGCGGACGTAATCCCCGGCGACCACGGGCCGCGCGGCGCTCATCACCAGGGCGTAGGACACCCGGTCGAAGACCCGGAAGACGAACAGGTTGCCGTAGCGCTCGTCCGGCAGCACGTGGGTTTCCTTCTGGTCGTTGTAGCGGTTCATGACCGCCTTGCCGGCCCGGTAGAGGTCCAGCACATGGCCGATCTCCAGGCCGTCGCGCTTGCCGCGGGAGAAGGAGACGATGGAGAAGCGGCCACCCTCGCCGACGCCGCCGTAGAGGGCGATGATGCGGCCGTTGATCTTGGTGGCCGGGGCGTGGGGCACGTAGCTGATGGTCTCCGGCGCCGGCGCCGGCAGCAGGTAGTCGTTGCGGCCGATTTCCTGGCGGATCGAGGTGACCTCGAAGGTGGCGGGTTCGCCTTCCTGCAGCAGCTTCGCCGTGCCCAGGTAGATGGCCTCGACGCCGAGGATTTCGCCGGGCTTCTCCGGGTCCGGCCGGTCCGGATCGGCCATGGCCTTGCCGAGGCGGAAGACCTGCCAGTTCTTGTCCTTGTGCTTGACGCCCGTGGCGTAGATGCGGTCGCCGGCGGCCAGATACACGCGGCTTTCCTGGGAGGCGACGACCCGCGCCGACGCTTCCAGGGAACCGGCGCTGACGACGAGGGGGTTGGAGAGGAAGGGCTCGATCACGCTCTGGGGGATCGCCGGAATCTCCTTCTGCTGCTCCTCCGTATAGATGCGCGGCTCCGCCTTGACCATGCGGCCCAGCTTCAGCAGCGGCTGGGCACCGCTCTTGTCGAGGATGACCACCTGACCGGGATAGATGCGGTGGGGATTCTTGATGTCCTCGGGATTGAGGCGCCAGATGTCGGGCCAGCGATAGGGGTCCTTGAGGAACTTGGTGGCGATGCCCCAGAGGGTGTCGCCGGGCACGACGATGTGGCGGTCGGGCGCGTCGGGCGCCAGCTCGATGGGCGCTACGCCTTGGGCCACGGCCCAGGCGCTTGAAAAACACAACAGCAGCGCAGATATAATGCGACGCATGGATTGATCTCCCGCAGATTCCGCCGGATTCTGCCCCCAAATCCTCCCGGCATCAATCGATACTTGGACCCGTTTCATGGCTCTATTGCCCATTTTGCGCTACCCCGACCCGCGGCTGCACACCAAGGCGGCACCGGTGAAGGCTGTCGATGCCGGTATCCGCAAGCTTGCCGCCGACATGGCCGAGACCATGTACGCGGCGCCGGGCATCGGCCTCGCGGCGACGCAGGTGGACGTGCATAAGCGGGTCATCGTCATCGACGTCTCCGAGGAAAAGAACCGCCTGATGGTCTTCATCAATCCGGAGATCGTCTGGCGCGACGGCGAATGCGAAGGCGAGGAGGGCTGTCTTTCGGTGCCCGGCATCTACGAGACGGTCCAGCGCTCCGCGCGGGTGCGCGTGCGGGCCCTGGATGCCGAGGGGCGGCCTTTCGAACTCGATGCCGAAGACCTGCTGGCCGTTTGCATCCAGCACGAGATGGACCATCTGGAGGGCAAGGTCTTCGTCGAGTATCTCTCGCGCCTGAAGCAGACGCGCATCAAAGCGAAGCTCGCCAAGCAAGCCCGGATAACGGCCTGATGCGCGTCATCTTCGCCGGTACGCCGGAATTCGCCCGCATTGCGCTGGAGGCCATCCTCGCTGCCGGCTTCGAGGTTCCCCTGGTACTCACCCAGCCCGACCGTCCGGCGGGGCGCGGCATGCAGCTCCAGGCGAGTCCCGTCAAACAACTCGCCGCGGCCCACGGCATTCCCGTGCATCAGCCCGAGCGGCTCAAGGACCCGGCGACCCATCAGCCCGTCATGGATGCCCAGGCCGATGTCATGGTGGTCGCGGCCTACGGCCTCATCCTGCCCCAGGCGGTGCTCGACATTCCGCGCCTGGGCTGCATCAACATCCACGGTTCCCTGTTGCCGCGCTGGCGCGGCGCGGCGCCGATCCAGCGCGCCATCGAGGCGGGCGACGCCGAGACCGGCGTCACCATCATGCGCATGGAAGCGGGCCTCGACACCGGCCCCATGCTGCTGGCCGGCCGCCAGCCCATCGCCGCCGACGACACGGCGGCGACGCTCCACGACAAGCTCGCCGCCCAGGGCGCGGCCCTGATCGTGGAGGCCCTCGGCAGGCTGGAAAGCCTGAGTCCCGTGCCCCAGCCCGAGGCCGGCGTCACTTACGCCCACAAGATCGAGAAGGCCGAAGCCGAACTCGACTGGCGCCGGCCGGCCGCGGAGCTGGACCGCAAGCTGCGGGCCTTCAATCCCTTCCCCGGTGGTGCGGCCCTGTTCGGCGAAATGCCGCTGAAGATATGGAAGGCTGCGCCCGCAAGCGCTACCGGTGTGCCCGGCACCGTGCTGGAAAGCGGCGCGGCGGGCATCGTCGTCGCCTGTGGCGAGGGTGCCCTGCGCCTGCTGGAGCTGCAGAAGCCCGGCAGCCGGCGCCTGCCTGCCGGCGACTTCCTGCGGGGTTTTCCCCTGGCGCCCGGGCTGGCCTTCGCCCTGCCCGAGTGAGGCCGGGTCGCCCGCGAGGCGATCAGGAGTCATGCGGCAGGCCGCGTGCCTCGTCCCTGGGTTCTAGGCCGCGGCGGCGACGAAGCCCGCCACCGCCTCGGCCGGCATGGGCCGGCCGGTCAGGAAGCCCTGGGTTTCGCCGCAGCCGTGTTCCCGCAGGAAGCTGGTCTGATGGTCGGTCTCGACGCCTTCGGCCACCACGTCCAGCTTGAGGGCCTGGGCCAGGGAGATCACGGCCCGCACGATGGCGGCGTTGTCCGGGTTGCTTTCCAGGTCGCGGACGAAGGAGCGGTCGATCTTCAGCCGGTCCACGGCGAAGGCCTGCAGGTAGGCGAGGGAGCAATACCCGGTGCCGAAGTCGTCCAGGGTCAGGTAGACGCCGAGTTCCTTGAGGCGGCGGATGGTGCCCGGTACGGTGCTGCTCCGGCTCATGAGGACGCTCTCGGTGATCTCCAGTTCCAGTTGCGCCGGGTCGAGGCCGGCGTCGGCGAGGACCTGCGCCACGCCGTCGGCGAAGTCCGGCGCCGCCAGCTGGAGCGCCGACACGTTCACGCTGATGCGGTAGCGCCCCAGTCCGTCGTCCAGCCAGCGCCGTGCCTCGCGGCAGGCGTTGCGCAGTACCCAGTCGCCGAGGGCCAGGATGAGGCCCGTCTCCTCGGCCACCGGGATGAACTTCTCCGGCGGTATCCAGCCGTGCTCCGGATGCGGCCAGCGCAGCAGCGCCTCCCAGGCGATGATGCGGCGGCTGTTGATGTCGAACTGGGGCTGGAAATGCAGGCTGAAGGCGTCGGCCTCGAAGGCCGCGCGCATGTCGTTCTCCAGCTGCAGGCGCAGGCGCACCGCTTCGTTCATCTGGCCGGTGTAGAACATCCAGGCATTGCGGCCGGTGGCCTTGACCTGGTAGAGGGCGGTGTCGGCGTTCTGCAGCAGGGTATCCACGTTGTCGCCGTCGTCCGGGAACAGGGCGATGCCGATGCTCGGCGGCGTATGCAGGACCTTGTCGTCCACCAATACCGGCTGGTTGAGGGCGGCGCGGATCTTGCCGGCAACGACGGCGGCGGCCTCCGCATCGTGGATATCCTCCAGCAGCACGACGAACTCGTCACCGCCGAGGCGCACCACCATGTCGGTGTCGCGCACGTTGGCGACGAGCCGGTGGGCGACTTCGATCAGCAGGCGGTCGCCGACCGGGTGGCCGTAGCTGTCGTTCACGTTCTTGAAGCGGTCCAGGTCGATGACCATCAGCGCCAGGCCGGCGTCGCGCCGCCGCCCCGAGGCGATCAGCTGGCGCGCGCGTGCTTCCATCAGGCGCCGGTTGGGCAGGCCCGTCAGATGGTCGTGCTCGGCCAGGAAGCGGATGCGGTCCTCGTTCTCCTTGCGTTCCGACATGTCGGAGAACAGGGCGACGTAATGGCTGGTGCGGCCGTCGTCGCTGACGGCATTGATGGTCAGCCATTTCGGGTATTCGCTGCCGTCCTTGCGCCGGTCCCAGAGCTCGCCCTCCCAGTGGCCGTTGCCGATCAACTCCTGCCACATGCCGGTGTAGAAGGCATCGTCGTGGCGGCCCGACTTGAGGATGCGCGGCGTCTGGCCGATGGCCTCGTCCGGCCGGTAGCCGGTCAGCCAGGTGAAGGCCGGGTTCACCGCCAGGATGCGGGCGTCGGCATCGGTGATGACGATGGCCTCGGCGCTGTACTCGAACACCTTGTCGGACAGGCGCAGCTTTTCCTCCGTCTGCCGGCTCTTGCCGATGTCGCGCAGGGTCACCACCGTGAGGGCGTCGCCGTCCAGCGCCACGGGTGCGAATTTGAGGGCGGCGGGAAAACCCTCGGGCCGGCCAGTCGTGCGCAGCATGGCCTCGAACTCGCCGTGCTGGGGACAGTGGGTCCAGTCGTTGATGCCGCGACAGCAGCTGCCCGGGTCCGGCAGCAGCTCGATGAGGTCCGCCAGGGGGCGCCCGATGGCGGCGTCCTCCTTGAGGCCGAGCAGCGTTTCGGCCAGGGGATTGACGAAGCAGATGCGGTGCGGCGCCATCGTATCGATGCAGAGCACGCCTTCGTCGATGGCGCCGATCATGGCGCGCGACAGGTCGGCGGCGTAGGCGCGGGCGGTCTGCTTGTTGAGCTTTATCCATTCCGTGCCGAAGCCGATCCATTGGGCCAGCAGCTTGATGAAGCCCCGGTCCGCCGCGTCGAAGTCCCGCGGCATCGGCGTGCAGCTGGAGAAGCTCAGGGTACCCCAGGGCCGTCCACTCACGCGCACCTGGGCGCCCAGATAGGCTTCGAGCCGAAAGTTGCGGAAACCGGGATGGCGTTCCCAGGCCGTTCCGCTGGCGCGGGCGAAACCGATGGGATGCTCGCTGCGGACGGTGTGGCTGCAATAGGTATCGGCCAGGGGGAAACGGCTGCCTATTGTGGCGGGGTCGTCGCCGGGCGCCACGGCGACGATTTCGTAGTGGTCGTCGCGGATGCGCGCCAGGATGCCGTGGGCGAGCCCGAATATCCCGCAGCCGAAGGCCAGCAGGCGCTGAAGTCTTTCTTCATACGGCGCGGCGGAATCGGACGTGATCTCGTAGAGGGCGTCCAGCCGCTGATCGGTGAGGGACAAGGACATGGTGGGGACGGATGCGCGCGGGGAACCGGACTTGCCCGCGGGGCGCCTTTATAAGGGGGCGGCCAGGATATGCGCAATGCGTAGTGACCGCAGGACAACTAGGTAGCGCTACCTATCCAGCTTGGCGAGAACATTTACCAGCCGGGGCAGGGATACCGCCCGCATTTTGTTCATCATGCTGGCGCGGTGATGCTCGACGGTACGTACGCTGATGCCGAGGAGGCGGCTGATCTCCTTGTTCGGGGTGCCGCGGGCGACCAGGGCCATGACTTCCCGCTCCCGCGGCGTCAGGGAGGCGACGCGGGCCTCCACCGTCGCCCGGCTGGCCCGTTCGCGCCGGCGGTTGGCGGCATGGGCCACCGCCTCGTGGATGTGGTCCAGCAGGGCCTGGCTACCAAAGGGCTTTTCGAGAAAACTCAGGGCACCCTGCCGCATCGCCTGCACCACCATGGGAATGTCGCCATGGGCGCTGATGAAGATGACCGGCGGTGCTTGGCCCCGGGCCGCCAGCTGCTGGTGCAGCGTCAGGCCGTTGCCGTCCGGCAGGCGGATGTCCAGCACCAGGCAGTCGCAATCGTGGGCGTGCTTGTCGGCCAGGAAGGGCCGGCAACCCGGGTAGTCCAACACCTTCATGCCGACGCTGGCAATAAGATGGCAGACGGCGTCGCGCACGGTATCGTCGTCGTCGATGACGACGACAAGGGGCTGTGTTTTTTTCATGGCAGCCTCCCTGCCTTTCTCTGTTGGGTCGGGTACTCCGGCGCCATCTGGCGCCGCTCCTCCGGCGAGACGCAACCCATGGTGTGGGTATAGCACGTTGTGTTCTCGAACAACACCATCTTCGTTTAATGGGTATCGCCCGGCCGGGTTGCCCCGGCGCAGGCGCGTTTCATTCCCTTAGTGACGCTAAAGCCCCTTGATCCGGTCGCTTGACAGGTACGGGCCGCGTAGTAGAGTCCGCGCCCATGCTGACAATCCCTGCTTCCGCCACGCCCGTGTCCGACCCCGATCCCATCGTCGGCGGCCGGGTCGAGCTGCAACTGCTCACCACCCTCAAGTGCAACCTCAAGTGCACTTACTGCTCCCTCGGCGTCGGCGAGGTGCTCGGCTCCCAGACCGAGCTCCGCTACGACATGGACCAGCTGGCGGCCTTCGTGGACAAGCACCTGACCGGCAAGGAGGTGTACGTCACCTTCTACGGCGGTGAGCCGACCCTCAACATGCGCATGATGGAAGACGTCATGACGCGCTTCCCCGGCTTCCGCTTTCAGCTGCAGACCAACGGCACCCTACTGGACGATGTGCCCGACTGGATGCTGGCGAAGCTTTCCAACATCCTCGTCTCCATCGACGGCGGCGAGGCCATCACCGACGGCTACCGGGGTCGCGGCATCTGGCGGCAGGTGATCCGCAACATCAACCACGTGCGCAGCCGCGTCGGCGGCACCGTCACCGCCCGCGTCACCTGGGGCAACCCGGACACCAGCTTCGAGGAACTCGACGAACTGGCCGAGGCCTTCGACTACCTCTACTGGCAGTTCGTCGCCGACGAGATGTACGCCGGCGACTCGGTGGAAAAGCGCAAGGCCGTGCTGGTGAAGCTGATCGACAAGTTCTTCTCGCGCGACGATGCCCTCTACCCGGTGATTCCGCTGATGGGCATCGTACGCAACAAGGTGCTGCCGACCCGGGGCCGGGAACTCTACGCCGGCCTCACCCAGTGCCGCGTATCGACCCATCTCATCAACGTCATGCCCAACGGCCAGATCTATCCCTGCCCCGACATGATGTACGCCCACCACATGCAGATGGGCGAGATCCAGGGCAACTGGCTCAAGAAGAGCCCCCTGCAGCCGACGCCGGACATGCCCTGCGAGGGCTGCGAGGCCTTCTCCTGGTGCCGCCGCAACTGCATGAAGAATCTCTACCTGGGTTACGTGAAGCGGGACGAGCGCTACCGGAACAACGTGGTCGAGCCCATCTGCGAGCTGCTGAAGTTCATGGGCCGGGAAATCGACCGCCACGATCCCGCCGGCTGGTTCTCCCGTCTGGCGGTGCCGGTACGCCGGCGCATCACCGATGCCGAGGTCTATGAGTACGTGGAGATCATGCCCTAAAGGCCGGCAAACCCGGGCGGTCGCGCCCGGCTCTGCTGTTATGCTCCGCCGATGCGTTCCGCTCCCCTCGCCGCCGCCCTGTCCGCCGCCGCCCATCTTGTCGCCGCGGTGATCCGCGGTCGCAACCTGGACCAGGCCCTGGGCGCCGCCGCTCTCGACGGCCCCCTGCGTGCCGCGGCGCGCGACCTGGCCGCGGGGGCCCTGCGCCGTTACGGTCGCGGCGACTTCTTCCTCGCCCGCCTCATGGAGCGTCCGCCCACGGACCCCGTCGTGCGGGGCCTGCTGCTCGCCGCCCTCTACCGCCTGGAGGTCCGCCCCGAGGACGCCCACACCACCGTGGATCAATGCGTCCAGGCCGCCGCCGGCATCGCCCACGGCAAGTTCAAGGGCCTGGTGAACGGCGTGCTGCGCAACTTCCTGCGCCGCCAGGCCGAGCTGACGGATGCCGTCGCTGCCGACGAGGTGGCCGCCCATCAGCATCCGCGCTGGTGGCTCGACCGGCTGCGCACGGCCTATCCGGACGCCTGGCGCGAAATTGCGGCGGCGGACAACGGCCATCCCCCCATGGGCCTGCGCGCCAACCTGCGTCACGGCAGCGCGGCGGAACGGCTCGCCGAACTGACGGCCGCCGGCATCGGCGCCCGGCAACTGGACGACACGGCCCTGCTGCTGGACAAGCCCGTCGCCGTGGAAGCCCTGCCCGGTTTCGCCGCCGGCCGCCTCTCGGTCCAGGACTGGGGCGCCCAGCAGGCCGCCCCGCTGCTCGATGCCCGCGCCGGCATGCGCGTGCTCGACGCCTGCGCCGCCCCCGGCGGCAAGACCGGTCACCTGCTCGAACGGGCCGACCTGGACCTGCTGGCCCTGGACGCCGATGGGGCGCGGGCCGCCCGCGTCGCCGACAACCTCACGCGCCTCGGCCTGACGGGCGCCGTGAAGACGGCCGACTGCCGGAACGTGGACGACTGGTGGGACGGACGCCTGTTCGACCGCATCCTCGCCGACGTGCCCTGCTCCGCCTCCGGCGTCGTGCGCCGCCATCCCGACGCCAAGTGGCTGCGCCGTCCCGGCGACGTTGCCAAATTCGCACGCACCCAGGCCGAAATCCTCGTCGGTCTTTGGCGGCTGCTGGCCCCCGGTGGCAGAATGCTTTACTGCACCTGCTCGGTTTTCCCCGAGGAGAACGGATTGCAGGTGGCGTCCTTCGTGGCCGGGCATGCCGATGCGCGCCGGCTGCCGACGGGGGACGGCGAAGGGGATCAATGGCAGCTGCTGCCGACTGCGGAACATGACGGTTTCTTTTATGCCCTGCTGGAAAAGGCTGCTTAGCGCCTGGAGCATCGCCTGGCTGCTGCTGGCGGCCGGGTTCGCCTGGGCGGGCAGCATCGAGCCCCAGCGGGCGGCCCTCGTCGCCACCGAAGACGGCTACGCCCTCTCCGCCGAGTTCGCCGTGGACCTGGGGCCGCGGCTCGAAGAGGCGGTTTCCCGCGGCGTGGCCCTCAACTTCATCCTCGAATTCGACATGACCCGGCCGCGCTGGTACTGGGCCAACGAGCACGTGGCCGACTACCGTCTCGAATACCGCCTCGCCTACAACGCGCTGACGCGCCAGTACCGCCTGTCCGCCGGCGGTCTGCACCAGAACTTCGCCAGCCTGCCGGAGGCCCTGCGCGTCATCGGCCGCGTCGCCGCCCTGCCCGTCATCGACAAGGGCGTGGTGAAGCCCGGCGATGTTTACAACGCCGCCCTGCGGCTCTCCCTGGACCGCAGCCAGCTGCCCAAGCCCTTCCAGGTGGACGCCATCGCCAACCGGGACTGGCAGGTGGACGCCAAGATCCTGCGCTGGCAGTTCACCGTGCCCGAGGGCAAATGAGGATCGCGCTCGCCGCCCTTGCCGCGCTGGCCGCGGTGCTGCTGTTCCTGCTGGCCACGGCCAGCGCCAACACGGCCCTGTTCGCGCGCCACTATCCGCTGCTGATCGGCGTCAATGCCGTCGCCGCCGTCGCCCTGCTGGGCCTGGTTGCCGTGCAGCTGCGCGCCCTTCGGCGCGACTACCGCAACGCCGTCTTCGGCTCCAAGCTGAAGTCGCGCCTGCTCGCCATGCTGGCCGTCATGGCCGTGCTGCCCGGCGCCCTCGTCTACGCGGTCTCGATGCAGTTCGCCGTGCGCAGCATCGACTCCTGGTTCGACGTGCGCGTGGACAGCGCCCTCGAAGGCGGCCTCAACCTGGGGCGCACCGTGCTCGACACCCTGCAGGGCGAACTGCTGGAAAAGGCGCGCAGCATGGCCCTCGATCTCGGCGACGGTGCCGGCGTGCGGCCCACCCAGCTCAACCGCCTGCGCGAGCAGGCCGGCGTGCAGACGGCCGCAGTCGTCGGCGCCGCCGGCCAGGTGCTGGCCAGCAGCTCCGGCGACGTCGGCAGCCTGCTGCCGTCGCCGCCCAGCCAGGCCCAGTTCCGCCAGGCCCGCCAGGGCCGCGGCTTCACGCTCATCGAGGGCGACGCCGCCAGCGGCATCCTGCTGCGCGCCCTGGCGCCCATGGATTCCCTCACCCTCGGCGAGGAACCGCGCGTGCTGCAGCTGACCCAGCCGGTGCCGGCGGCCATCGTCCGCAGCGCCGAGTCGGTGGCCGCCACCTACCGCGACTACCAGGAACTGCAGCTCGGCAAGGAAGGCTTGAAGCGCATCTACACCCTGACCCTCACTTTCACGCTGCTGCTGGCCCTGTTCGCCGCCGTGGCCCTGGCCTTCTTCCTCGCCGAGCGCCTGGCGCGGCCGTTGCTGATCCTCGCCGAGGGTACCCAGGCGGTGGCGGCCGGCGACTTCACGCCGCGGGTGGCGCTGGAGAGCAACGACGAAATGGGCATCCTCACCCAGTCCTTCAGCCGCATGACGCGCCAGCTCGCCGACGCCCGCCGCGAGACCGAAATCCACCGCAGCAAGCTGGAAGCCACCAGCGCCTACCTGGAGAGCGTGCTCGCCAACCTCTCCGCCGGCGTGCTGGCCTTCGATGCCGGTTTCCGCCTGCGCGCCGCCAACCGGGGCGCCATCGCCATCCTCGACGACGACCTCGCGGCCGCGGAGACCGTGGCCCTGGAGGACTGGCCCCGGCACCGGGAACTGGCGGACGCGGTGATCGCCGCCTTCCGCGAGCGCGGCGCCGAGTGGCAGCAGCAGCTGGAGATCGACCATCAGAACGGCGCCCCCCAGGTCCTGCTGCTGCGGGGTTCGCAGCTGCCCGAGGGGGGCGGCTACGTGGTGGTCTTCGACGACATCAGCCACCTCATCTCCGCTCAGCGCACGGCGGCCTGGGGCGAGGTGGCGCGCCGTCTCGCCCACGAGATCAAGAACCCGCTGACGCCCATCCAGCTTTCCGCCGAGCGGCTCCAGCTCAAGCTTGCCGACAAGCTCGACGGCCCCGGGCGCGAGATGCTCGACCGCGCCGCCCGCACCATCGTGAACCAGGTCGAGGCCATGAAGAACATGGTCAACGACTTCCGCGACTACGCCAAGACGCCGCCGCCAGTGCTGAACCCCATCGATCTCAACGAACTGGTGCGGGAAGTGCTCGGACTCTACGAATCGGCCGGCGCACGCATCGGCGCCGAGTACGCGGACGATCTGTCCGGCGTGCTCGCCGACGCCAACCAACTGCGCCAGGTGCTCCACAACCTGCTCAAGAACGCCGACGAGGCGATGGCCGAGGCCGGCACGGAAACACCCGCCATCCGCGTGTCCACGCGGCGCGAGGAGAAACGCGCCGTGCTGTGCGTCTGCGACAACGGCACCGGCTTTCCGTCCCAGATCCTGTCGCGCGCCTTCGAGCCCTACGTCACCACCAAGGCCAAGGGTACCGGCCTCGGGCTCGCCATCGTCAAGAAGATCGTGGACGAGCACCGCGGCGAAATCAGGCTCGCCAACCGTAAGGACGGCGGGGCGGAAATCACCATCAGACTGCCGCTGGCAGTGTAGGATTGATCCATGGCGCAAATACTCGTAGTCGACGACGAATTCGGCATCCGCGAACTGCTCTCCGACATCCTGCGCGACGAGGGCCACGACGTGAAAGTCGCGGAACACGCCGCGGCGGCGCGCGGCGCGCGCGACACCGCGCGGCCCGACCTGGTGCTGCTGGACATCTGGATGCCGGATACCGACGGCATCACGCTGCTCAAGGAATGGGCGGCCAACGGCCAGCTCAACATGCCGGTCATCATGATGTCCGGCCACGGCACCATCGACACGGCGGTGGAAGCCACCAAGATCGGCGCCCTCGATTTCCTCGAAAAGCCGATCGGTATGCAGAAGCTGCTGGCGGCCGTGAAGCGGGGCCTGGAGCTGGGCCGCAAGCCGGGCTCCGGCGGGCTTTCGCTGGCGGCCTTCCCCCGCTCGACGCCCCTGCGCGACCTGAAGAAGCGCCTCGAACAGGTGGCGGCCAAGAGCCCCACCATGCTGCTGCGGGCGGCCCCCGGCGGCATCGTCGAACTGGCGGCGCGCACCCTGCATCCGCCGGGCAAGATGTGGATCGACATCGCCCACGACTCGACCCCCCTGACCCTGGAGACCCTGCAGTCGGCCTCCGGCGGCGTGCTCTACTGCGAGGAGCTCGGCCGCCTGACGCGCCTGCAGCAGAAGAACCTGGTGTTCGGCCTGGAGCGCCTGGAGAAGTTCGGCCTGCGCCTGGTGGCCGGCACCGCCCACGAGGCGGCGGAACTGGCGGCCAACGGCTGGGAAGAGGCCGCCCTGCGCCGCCTGTTCGATGTCTGGCTCGGCCTGCCGGCCCTCGTCCAGTTCAAGGACGACATTCCCGACATCGCCTCCCACCTGCTGCTGCACATGGCCGAGGCCGGCGAGGTGCCGCTGCGGCGCCTGTCCACCGCCGCCCAGAACGCCCTGCGCCAGCATGCCTGGTCCGGCGGCTACGCGGAACTCAAGAGCGCCGTGAAGTCCCTGGCGCTGGCCGCCCTCGACGAGGAGATCGACGCCGACGAAGTCTGCCGCCACCTCTCGCCCGGCGCCGAGATCGACCCCGGCCTGCCGCCCGGCCTGCCGCCCGAGGTGATGGACCTGCCGCTGCGGGAGGCGCGCGAGTACTTCGAGCGCATGTACTTCGAATACCACCTGACCCGCGAAGGCGGCGCCATGACGCGCCTGGCCGAGAAGACCGGCCTGGAGCGCACCCATCTCTACCGCAAGCTCAAGGACCTGGGGCTGCGCAAGGGAAAAGAAGAAGAAGCATGACCCGCCTCCCCCATCCCCGCCCACGGCCGGCTTTGCATAGCCGGCCGGCTGCGGCGGCGCGAAGCCGTGCTTCGCGAGATCCCGCCTTCGCCCTCGCGGAGGGGAGCCTGCATGCTCGCTACGCTCGTCCGTTACGGGGAGCGTCGAAGGTGCATTTTTGCGGATATTCGCTCCGCGAAATTGCCGTCCGGGCTTGTCCCGAAAAGGGGATTCCCTTCGGTCTGGACGGCCCGGCGCCCGGACTCCGCTGAGAGAGGGATCGCCATGAAGATCGTCATTCTCGGTGCCGGCCAGGTGGGTGCCTCCGTCGCCGAGGCGCTGGTTTCTGAGGACAACGACATCACCGTCGTGGACCAGAACCGGGAAGCCCTCGCGCGCCTCACCGACCGCCTCGACATCCGCACCGTCGCCGGCAATGCCGCCTACCCGTCGGTGTTGCGCCAGGCCGGCATCGAGGATGCCGACATGCTGGTGGCGGTGACCCAGTCGGACCAGACCAACCTGGTGGCCTGCCGCATCGCCCGCAGCATGTTCGCGCTGCCGACGCGCCTGGCGCGCCTGCGCTCGGCGGACTTCCTCGAAGACCCGCGCCTGCTTTCCGACGAGAATTTCGCCGTCACCCACGCCATCTGTCCCGAGAAGGACATCACCGACTACATCGCCAGCCTGGTGCGCTATCCGGAGGCCCTGCAGGTGCTCAAGTTCGCCGACGGCCGGGTTACGCTGGTCTGCGTGCGCGCCTTCGAGGGCGGCCTGCTGGTCGGCAAGCCGATCCGCGAGATGCGCGCCCACCTGCCGCCCGAGGCCGATGCGCGCATCGCCGCCATCTTCCGCGGCAGCCAGCCCGTGGAGCCCGACGGCGGCACCGTCATCGAGGCCGGCGACGAGGTCTTCGTGCTTGCCGCCACCTATCACATGCGGCCCGTCATGCAGGAGCTGCGCCGCATGCTGAAGCCGGTGCGGCGCGTCATGATTGCCGGCGGCGGCAACATCGGCGCCCGCGCCGCCGCCGCCCTGGAGGAAAACTACGAGGTCAAGCTGATCGAGCGCGACGCCGAGCGCGCCGAGGTCGTCGCGGCGCGCCTGGGCAAGACCCTCGTGCTGTCCGGCGACGCGACCGACGAGGACCTCTTCATCCAGGAAAACATCGATGAGATGGACATGTTCCTCGCCCTCACCAACGACGACGAGGACAACATCATGGCCGCCTCCCTGGCCAAGCGTCTCGGCTGCAAGCGCGTCGTCGCCCTCATCAACCGCCGCGCCTACGCCGAGATGGTGCAGGGCGGGCCGATAGACATCAGCATCTCGCCGGCCCAGATTTCCATCGGCGCCCTCCTCGCCCATGTCCGCCGCGGCGACGTGGTGCGGGTGCACCGGCTGCGGCGCGATGCCGCCGAAGCGCTGGAGATCATTGCCCACGGCGACCGCGCCACCTCCAAGGTGGTCGGCCGTCGCCTCGACGAACTGCCGCGGATCAAGGGTGCCCACATCGGCGCCATCGTCCGCCGCAGCAAGGAGACGCGCGTCGTGAAGCGGGAGGGCTTCCTCGTGGACGAGTTCGTGGACGAGGTCATCATTCCCCATCACGACACGGTGATCGAGCCGGGCGACCACGTCGTCGTGTTCTGCGTCTACAAGCGCCAGATCCCCGAAGTGGAGCGCCTGTTCCAGGTGTCCGCCGGCTTTCTCTGAGCAGCGGCCATGCGGGCATTCTTTCCGGTCTTCAAGGCCTTCGGCATGCTGATGATGGTCTTCGGACTCATCATGCTGGTGCCGATCGGGGTTTCCATGACCCAGGCGGACGGCGCCGAGGGCGCCTTCGACGAGGCCATGGCGGTCACGCTGGCGACGGGGTTCCTGCTGTGGCTGCTGACGCGCAAGGACAAGCGGGAACTGAAGACGCGCGACGGCTTCCTCCTCGTGGCGATGGTGTGGACCTTCCTGCCCGTCTTTGCGTCGATCCCCCTGCAGCTCCATCTGGGCCTGTCCTTCACCGACGCCTACTTCGAGGCGGTTTCCGGCTTGACCGCCACCGGTGCCACCCTGCTGTCGGGCCTCGACGACCTGCCCATCTCGATCAACTTCTGGCGCACCTTCCTCCACTGGATCGGCGGCATGGGCGTGATCGTGCTGGCGGTGGCGATCCTGCCGATGCTCGGCGTCGGCGGCCGGCAGATCTTCAAGGCCGAGATGCCGGGACCCGTGAAGGAGGCCAACCTGTCGCCGCGCATCACCGAGACGGCGCGGGGCTTCTGGGTGATCTACATCGTGTTCACCGTCGCCTGCGCCCTCATGTTCCAGCTGGCCGGCATGGGCGGCTGGGATGCGGTCATGCACGCCTTCAGCGTCATGGGCCTCGGCGGGTTGTCCACCAAGGACGCCAGCCTCGGCCACTTCAACAGCGTCGAGATCGAGCTGGTCGCCATGTTCTTCGCCCTGATCTCCGGCATCAGCTACGTCAGCCACTACCTGGCCCTGCACGGCCGCAGCTGGCGCGCCTATCGCCGCGACGTGGAACTGCCCTTCTACCTCGGCGTCCTTGCCGCCAGCATCCTCGGCCTGACGCTCTACCTGATGGCCTTCGACGTCTATCCCGATTTCGCCACGGCCGTGCGCTACGTGGCTTTCCACTGCATCTCCCTGGCCACGTCCCTCGGCTTCGCCACCACGGACTACGCCCAGTGGCCGATGTTCGCCCAGCTCTGGATACTCTTCCTCGGCAGCTTCGCCGCCTGCTCGGGCTCCACCGGCGGCGGCATCAAGATGGTGCGGGCCATCATCCTCTACAAGCAGGTGTTCCGCGAAATCCTGCGTTCCATGCATCCGCGCGTGGTGCAGCCCATCAAGCTGGCGGGCAATCCGGTGCCCGGCGACATCATCTATGCGGTGCTGGCCTTCGGCTTCATCTACATGGTGTCCATCGTCTCCCTGACCCTGGCCATGAGCGCCAGCGGCCTGGATATTGTGACGAGCTTCTCCGCCGTGGTCGCCTGCATCAACAACACCGGCCCCGGCCTCAATCTCGTCGGTCCGTCCTCCACCTATGCGGTGTTGTCGGATTTCCAGACCTGGCTGTGCGCCTTCGCCATGCTGCTGGGGCGCCTGGAGATCTTCACCCTGCTGGTGGTGCTGTCGCCCGCCTTCTGGCGCAAGTAGGCGCTGTTCCTCAGGCGCCGGACGGCGTGTCGGCCGCCAGCTTTTCCGCCAGGTAGTCCATCAGCACCCGTACCCGGTGGGGGACGTGGCGGTTGCTCGGCAGCATGGCGTAGATGCCGAGTTCCGGCTGGGGGAACGCAGCGAGGACTTCCTCCACCCGGCCGGCGGCCAGGTAGTCGTCGGCGATGAAATCCGGCTGGCAGGTGATGCCCAGCCCCCGGCCGGCCGCTTCGATCAGTACGTCGCCGTTGTTGGCGTTGATGCGGCTGCGGACCTGGAAATTCTCCAGCCGGCCATCGACGCTGAACTGCCAGGCCAGGCTGCCGGCGGCGGTGTAGCCGAGGCATTCGTGATGAACCAGTTCCGCCGGATGCCGGGGCCGGCCGTGGCGCGCCAGGTAGTCGGGCGCCGCGACCGCCCGCATGCGGCTGGTGCCGATCCGGCGCGCCACGTCGGTGGCCTCCAGGCGGCGGGTGATGCGGATCGACAGATCGATGCCCTCCTCGATCAGTTTCACGCGCCGGTCCGTGTAGTCCATGTCCAGGCCCACCTCCGGGTAGCGTTGGGAAAACTCGATCAGCAGCGGGGCCAAGCGCTTTAGGCCGAAACTCAGGGGCAGGCTGATGCGGATGTTGCCGCGGGGCGTCAGGCGCTCGGCGGCCACGTCCGTCTCGGCGGATTCCACCAGGTTCAGGATGACGCGGCACTTCTCCAGGTAGGCGGTGCCGCCGGAAGTCAGGGTCAGCCGGCGCGTGCTGCGGGCCATGAGCTTGACGCCGAGATGGGCCTCCAGGGCAGCCACCTGGCGCGTCACCAGAGAGCGGGCCACGCCCATTTGCTGGGCCACGGCCGAAAAGCTGCCCAGTTCCGCGACCCGGACGAAAACGCGCATGGCTTCCAGTCGGTCCATTGTTGCGATATTGGCAATGAAGATTTCCAGATTGTCTGCTATTTCGCGACAAAAGAGGAGGCTACAGTGCGTCCATGCCTTCAGGAACCCTGCCCATGACCCCGACCCAACCGGCCCTCTTCGTCCCCCACGGTGCGCCCACCTTCGCCCTGCGCCCGGGCGCCGCCGGTGCGGCCATCGCGGCGGCGGCCCGCGGCCTGCCCCAGCCCCGGGCCATCGTCGTGGTCAGCGCCCACTGGGATACGGAGGTGCCCACCGTCGGCTTCGCCGGCCGCCTGGAGACCCTCCACGACTTCTGGGGCTTCCCCGACGAGCTCTACCATCTGCGCTACCCCGCCACCGGCTGCCGCGAGGCGTCCGGGGAAGTCGTCACCGCCATCGCCGCCGCCGGCCTGCCGGTGCGGACAGACGGGGACCGGGGCCTGGACCACGGCGCCTGGGTGCCCCTGCGGCTGATGTTCCCCGATGCCGACGTGCCGGTGATCCCCCTGTCCATCCAGAGCCGGTGGGGCACCGGACAGGCCTACCGCCTGGGCCGCGCCCTGGCGCCCCTGGCCGCCCGGGGTTTCCTGGTCGTCGCCTCGGGCAGCGTTACTCACAACCTGCGGGATTTCCAGGCGGCCGAGCGTAGCGGCGGCCCGATCCCGGCCTATGTGCGGGAGTTTGCCGACTGGCTGGCGGATCGCCTCGCGGCCGGTGACCTGGCGGCCCTGATCGACTACCGCCGCCAGGCGCCGGACGCCGTCCGGGCCCATCCGAGCGAGGAGCATCTGCTGCCCCTCCATGTGGCCCTGGGGGCCGGCGGCGAGAACGCCGTCGCCCACCGCCTGCACGCCGGCATCGACGATTATGTGATCGCCATGGACGCCTACGCCTTCCAGGCCCCATGAGGCGCATCGCCATGACCGCCTACACGCGCACCGCCAAGGCCCTGCACTGGCTGATGGCCGCCCTGCTCTTCGGCCTGCTGGCCCTGGGCTTCTACATGCACGACCTGCCCCTGTCGCCCGACAAGCTCAAGCTCTACTCCTGGCACAAGTGGGCCGGCGTCACAGCCTTCCTGCTGGTCGTCCTGCGCCTGCTCTGGCGCTCCATCCACCTGCCGCCGCCACTGCCGGCGACCATGCCGCGGGCCCTGCAACTGGCCGCCCACGCCGGGCATATGGCCCTCTACCTGCTGATGATCGCGATCCCCCTCAGCGGCTGGCTCATGAGTTCGGCCAAGGGCTTCCAGACCGTCTATTTCGGCGTCCTGCCCATCCCCGACCTGCTCGGCAAGGACAAGGAACTGGGCGACACCCTGGCCCTGGCCCACAAGAGCCTCAACCTGCTGTTCGTCGCGCTCCTCGCCGGCCACATCGGCGCCGCCCTCAAGCACCACTTCATCGACAGGGACGACATCCTCAAGCGCATGTTGCCCGCTCGCACCGCGGAGAACTGAAATGGAACACGTCTTTGCATCGGCTGTGGTGCGCGCTCGGGCCGGCGGGGTGCCCTGCCCCGCTCCATGTCATCCGTCGCCGGCCTGCGGCCGGCTCCTCCTTCTTTACTTGCGCGGAGCAGGGCACCCCACCGGCCCGAGCGAATTAAGCCATGGAGGTTTGGCGGCCAGGCTGCACCAGCGTATCCAGCCAAGGATGGCGGGTATCCGACTCCCGGAAGTCAAGGAGGAGGGCCGGTGCTCTTTCGGCCCGGAGGACATGGAGGGAGTCGGATACCCGCCGTCCTTGGCGAGCACCGTAACCCCCGTTTCATGCACCGCAACCCCCCATGTCATGCGTCGCGGAAGACGCACACGCACAGCATCAAGGAGCCACTGACATGAAATCATCGATTGCCCGCCTCTCCCTGGGGCTCGTCCTGGCCGCCGTCCTGCCCCCGGCCGCCCAGGCCGTCGAATACAAGCAGGTCCAGGCCGACAAGAGCGCCATCGCCTTCGGCTACAAGCAGATGGGCGTCGCCATGGACGGCAGGTTCCGCAAGTTCGCCGCCCAGCTGAGTTTCGACCCGGCCCGGGCGACCGCCGCCCAGGCCGTCATCGACGTGGATCTCTCCAGCATCGACACGGGTTCCGCCGAGGCCGACCAGGAAGTAGCCGGCAAGCAATGGTTCGACACCAAGGCCTTCCCGTCGGCCCGCTTCGTGTCCGCCGGCGTCAAGCCCCTGGGCGGCAATCGCTACGAGGTGGCCGGCAAGCTGACCATCAAGGGCCGTACCCGGGATGTCGTCGCGCCGGTCACTTTCACCGCCCAGGGAACCCAGGGTGTCTTCGAAGGCGGCTTCGCCTTCAAGCGCGCCGACTTCGCCATCGGCGAAGGACCCTGGGCCGCCTTCGACACCGTCGCCAACGAAATCCAGATCAAGTTTCGCATCCTCGCCGCCCCCGGCAAGTAAGCCCCCACCGCCACAGGAGAAACGCCATGAAAAACCTCGCCAAGCTTTCCGCTGTCCTCGCCGTCGCCGCTGCCGCCTCCGCTCCGGCCCTGGCAGCCCCCGAAACCTATGTCGTCGAAGGCACCCACACCTACCCGCGCTTCTCCTACAGCCACTTCGGCTATTCCACCCAGCTCAGCCGCTTCGACAAGACCACCGGCAAGGTGGTCCTCGACAAGGCCGCCAGGACCGGCGCCGTCGATATCGTCATCGATACCCGGTCCGTCAACACCGGCTATCCCACCTTCAACGAGCACATCCAGGGCGAGGACTTCCTCGATACCGCCAAGTACCCGACGGCCGCCTTCAAGTCCACCAAGGTGGTCTTCGAGGGCGACAAGCCCGTCGCCATCGAAGGCAACCTGACCCTCAAGGGCGTCACCAAGCCGGTTACCCTGACCGTGACCTCCTTCCAGGCCATGCCCCACCCGATGCTGAAGAAGGACGCCCTCGGCGCCAACGCCACGACCACCGTGAAGCGGTCCGAGTTCAACGCCGGCAAGTACGCCCCCCACGTCGGCGACGAGGTGAGGATCGACATCGCCATCGAGGCGATCAAGGAATAAGGACCCTGGCGGGGAGCGGAGCCGCCATTCTTCGCCCCTGCCCGCGTCGATTCGCCGCCTCAAGGCCTGATACCCGGCAAGGAGCGCCCCGGCAATGCGATAATGCCGCCTTTCCCCTGCCGGAGCGCCTCATGGCCCGCCCCCGTAACGACAACTTCCTGCGCGCCCTGCTGCGCGAGCCCGTCGACTACACGCCCGTCTGGCTGATGCGCCAGGCCGGCCGCTATCTGCCGGAATACTGCGAGACGCGCCGGCGTGCCGGCAACTTCCTCAACCTCTGCAAGTCGCCGAGCATGGCCTGCGAGGTCACCTTGCAGCCCCTGGCGCGCTACTCGCTGGATGCGGCCATCCTGTTCTCCGACATCCTCACGGTGCCCGACGCCATGGGCCTGGGCCTCTACTTCGCCGAGGGCGAGGGTCCCAAGTTCGAGCGGCCCCTGCGGGAGGAATGGGAGATTCGCGATCTCGAAGCGCCGGACCCCAATGTCCATCTGCGCTACGTGATGGACGCCGTCGTCGAAATCCGCCGCGCCCTGGACAATTCGGTGCCCCTGATCGGCTTCTCCGGCAGCCCCTTCACCCTGGCCTGCTACATGGTCGAGGGCGGCGGCTCGGACGACTTCCGCACCGTCAAGACCATGCTCTACAACCGGCCCGACCTGCTGCACCGCATCCTCGAAGTGAACACCACGGCCGTTACCGACTACCTGAACGCCCAGATCGAATCCGGCGCCCAGGCCGTGCAGATCTTCGACACCTGGGGCGGGTCCCTCTCTGCGGCGGCCTACCAGGAGTTCTCCCTCGCCTACATGGAGAAGATCGTCGCCGGTTTGAAGAAGACCCACGACGGCGAGCGCATTCCCTGCATCGTGTTCACCAAGGGCGGCGGCCAGTGGCTCGAATCCATCGCCGCCATCGGCTGCGACGCCATCGGCCTGGACTGGACCACGGACATCGGCGAGGCGCGCCGCCGCGTCGGCGACAAGGTGGCCCTCCAGGGCAACATGGACCCGGTGGCCCTGTTCGCCTCTCCCGAGGCAATCGCGAAGGAAGGCCGGCGCATCGTCGATTCCTTCGGTGGCGGCACGGGCCACGTCTTCAACCTGGGCCACGGCATTTCCCAATTCACCCCGCCGGACCATGTCACTGCGTTGGTGGATGCCGTGCACGAGCGCAGCCGGCGGTCCTAGGGCGGCACCCGGCTACAACCCAGGCCCCGCAAGGGTTCCGGAAACGCCCCCGGGTGTTGACTTATTCACAGAAATGGGTAAGCCGGCAATTTCCGGCCCGAAAGGGCCGTCCGGCTAGTCCATTTGAGTTAAATATCTGTTTTTGAATGTATTTATCGGCGCACATTTGTTGCGCAAACATGAAATTCGCTTTACGGCACGGATATTTAGCATCTTCCCTGGCGGCTTATTCACAAAGTTGTCCACAGTTTTTGTGAGTAAGACAAAACCCCTTTCGACCCAATCAATTAGGCGTCTTAATCGAGGTGAAGTCGAGATTGCGCCGGCAAGGGTCTGACAGACTATGAGCATCGTCCGGATCGCCCTCGATGTGCCCCTGCCGCGCCTGTTCGATTACCGGGTGGCGGACGGGACGGCGGCCGACCGGGGCAGGCGCGCGGCCGTGCCTTTCGGCAGCGGCGAGAAGATCGGCCTCGTCCTCGGCGTTGCCGCGGAGTCGGACCAGCCGCCGGAAAAGCTCAAGACCGGCAGCGTACTGCGGGACATGCCGGCCCTGCCGGACGACTGGATCGAACTCTGCGAGTTCTGCGCCCGTTACTACCAATATCCCCTCGGCCAAGTGATCGGCTTTGCCTTGCCCCCCATGCTGCGGCGCGGCAAGCTGCCGCGCCGACCCAAGGAGAAGCCGTCGCCGGCCGTCGCGCCGCCCGCCCTGCCGGACCTGCTGGAGGAACAGCAGGCCGCCGTCGCCGCCATCGGCGCGGCCACGGGCTTCGAGACCTTCCTGCTCCACGGCGTCACCGGCAGCGGCAAGACCGAGGTGTACCTGCGGGCCATCGACGCCGTGCTGGCGGCCGGCGGCCAGGCTCTGATGCTGGTCCCCGAGATCGCCCTGACGCCCCAGCTCGAAGGCCGCGTGCGGAACCGCTTCCCGGGCCGGCATATCGTTTCCGCCCACAGCGGCCTGGCCGAGGCGGCCCGGGCCCGCAGCTTCCTCGACGCCCTGGAGGGCCGTGCCGACATCGTGCTCGGCACGCGGCTCTCGGTGTTCATGCCGATGCCGCGACTGAAGCTCATCGTCGTGGACGAGGAGCACGATCCCTCCTTCAAGCAGCAGGACGGCCTGCGCTACTCGGCCCGGGACGTGGCCGTGTTCCGCGCCAAGCAGGTCGGCGTGCCCATCGTCCTCGGTTCGGCGACACCCTCCTTGGAGAGCTTCCACCACGGCACCAGCGGACGCTACCGTCTGCTGCCTCTGACGCGCCGGGCGGTGGCCGAAACCCTGCCGGAAGTCCGCACCGTGGACACGCGCAAGGAAAAGCTCCAGGACGGCCTTTCCGCCGACCTGATCGCCGCCATCGGCGAACGCCTGGCGCGGCGGGAACAAAGCCTGGTCTTCCTCAACCGCCGCGGCTATGCGCCGGTGCTGGCCTGCCCCGCCTGCGGCTGGATCTCCCATTGCCGCCGCTGTGCCGCCAATCTGGTGGTCCATCTGGCCGACAAGCGCCTGCGCTGCCACCATTGCGGCCTGGAAGCGGCCATCCCGAAGGCCTGTCCCGACTGCGGCAACCTGGACATCCAGCCCTTCGGCCGCGGCACCCAGCGGCTCGAAGCCGCGCTGCAGGAGCGCTTTCCCGAAGCCCGGGTGCTGCGCATCGACCGGGACTCGGCCAACAGCCCGACGAAATGGCAGGCCCTGCTGGCCGCCATCCACGCCGGCGAAGCCGACGTGCTCGTCGGCACCCAGATGCTGGCCAAGGGCCACGATTTTCCGCTGCTGACCCTGGTGGGCGTGGTGGGCGCCGATGCGGCCCTGTTCGCCGCCGACTTCCGCGCCCCCGAACGACTGTTCGCCCAACTCATGCAGGTAGGCGGGCGCAGCGGCCGGGCCGAGCTGCCCGGCGAAGTGCTGATCCAGACCGAGTATCCGGACCATCCGCTCTACCGGGCGCTCACCGACCACGACTACGCCGCCTTCGCCGCCACCCAGCTTGCCGACCGGGAATCGGCGGGCTTCCCGCCCTTCGCCTTCCAGGCCCTGCTGCGGGCGGAGGCGAAGGAAATGGCCACGTCGCTCGCCTTCCTCGCCGAAGCCAAGGCCGAGGGACTGGCCCTGGCGGGTCCCCAGGTGAGCCTCTACGATCCGGTGCCCATGCGGCTGTTCCGTCTCATGAACCTGGAGCGGGGTCAGCTGTTGGTGGAATCCCCCCACCGTCCGGCCCTGCAGGTGTTTCTGACCTCATGGAGCGAGCGCCTGCGAGCGCTGAAGGCGCCGCGGGACCTGCGCTGGCATCTGGATGTGGACCCGCTGGAATTCTGATCAGTCGCGGCGCCGCTCGCCGAGCAGGAACCACAGATAGCTCCCTGCCTGCAGCGCCAGCAGCACGCCGAAGGTCCAGCGGAAGGCCTCCTGGGGCGACAGGCCGGTGTGGCTGAGGGCGTCTACCAGGGCGCCGAAGCCCCACTGCAGGCCGAAGGCGCCGACGAAGGCGGCCAGGTTCAGGGCCGTGTTCACGCGGCCCGAGAGCTGGGCCGGGAAGTGGCTGCTCAGCAGGGCATAGGCCAGGTTGCCCACCGAGAACACCAGGCCGAGGGCGAACCAGAGGACGTGGGTGGAGCCGATGCCGAGCAGGATCAGCAGCATCGCCACAAGTCCGCCGCCCATGCCGGTCTTGAGGATGGCTTGGGGCGGGATGCCGCTCCGGTGCAGGCGCGTGACGAAGGCGGCGATGGACAGGAAGCCCGCCAGCATGGCGCCGCTGGTGAGCAGCAGGTGGAAGGCGGCGGCGCCCCGGTCGTAGCCGTTCACGTTGATGAGCCAGGGCACGGCCCACAGGCCCTGCAGGGCCATGAAGCCGCCGACGATGCAGGCGGTCTGGGGCGCGAAGCGCCAGAAGACCCGGCTCCTGAGGATGCCGCCGAGGGCCGCCAGTTGTTCCTTCAGGGTTTCGCGGCTGCCGGCGGCGGCCTTGTCGGGTGTCGAGAAGATGCCGGCGGCGGCCACAACGGCCAGCGCCGCCAGGACGAAGAAGACGCCGCGCCAGCCGGCCACCGGCAGGGCCCAGGACAGGGGCGTCGTCGCCGTCAGGGCGCCGAGGCCGCCGGCCGCCATCACGGCGGCGTTCAGGGACGCCTGGCGCTCGGCCGGGAACCAGAGGGAGAAGGCCTTGAAGGAGGCCATCAGGCAGGCGGAGACGCCCAGGCCGATCAGCGCCCGTCCCCCGGCCAGTTCGGCGAGGTTGCCGCCGAGGGCGAAGACGGCGCAGCCGGCGGCGGCGATCAGCAGCAATGCGGACTCGACGCGGCGCGGGCCGTAGCGGTCGAGCAGGATGCCCAGGGGCAGCTGGAAGGCGCCGAAGGCCAGCAGGTAGGCGGAGGTCAGCAGTCCCAGGTCGGCGGCGGAAACGCCGAGTTCCCGCGTCAGCTCCGGCGCGATGATGGCATTGACGTTGCGCAGCAGGTAAGAGAGGTAGTAGCCCGCTGCGAAGGGGGCGAAGACGCGCAGCCAGGGATTCATGAGGCGTTGGTGCGCAGCCAGGCGGCGCGGTCGGCGAGCTTCTTCACCCAGTTGGGCGACAGGCCCGGCGTTGCCGCCAGGGCGTCCAGGTCGGCGGGATCGGGGCGGTGTTCGCGCCAGAGCCGCCAGAGGCGCGCGATGCTGGCGTCGGGAGCCGTGCGCTCAAGCAGTTCGAAGGCGCAGCCGGGGGCCGCCTCGCCCTCCTCGACGACGCGGAAGTACCAGCCGGTGACGCCCTCCCTGTCGATGAACTGGGTCATGCCCTCGACGCCGTAGCGGCGGTCGATCTTCCAGCAGGGCGAGCGGGGCTGGGAGACCTGGATGCGGGCGTCGCCGAGGCGGAAGACGTCGCCGATGCAGACATCGGCCTCGGTCCAGCCGGGCACGGAAATGTTCTCGCCCAGGCTCCCGGGCACCAGCAGGGACGCGGCCTCGGGGAAGGCGGCTGCCAGGCGCGCATAGTTCTCCGCCGAGTATTGGTGGAGGGCCTTCTCGGGCCCGCCATGGACGCGGCGGTCAGCCTGGGCATCGCCGGCGAAGCCCTCAAGGCCGGCCCAGACGGGCTCGAAGCGCTCGTCCTTGAACATGCCCGTGGGCTGGTTCTCGGGCGGCAGCGGGCGGATGCCGCCGGTGAAGAGGGTCACCACAGCCATGCCGCCCCCCGTACGCCCGATGAGTCGCCGTGGCGGTTCTTCAGCAGGCGCGTTTCGACGCGATCGGAAAACACGTATTGCTCCCAGAGTTTCGGCACATTGTCGTAGAGCCGGTGGAGATTGGAAAGCCCGCCGCCCAGCACGATGGCGTCCGGGTCCAGGATGTTGATGACCACCGCCAGGGCCCGCGCCAGTCGCCGTTCGTAGCGTACCAAGGTCGCCTCGCAATCGGCGTCGCCGGCCGCTGCACGGACGGCGATTTCCGGCGCCGCGAGGCGCTCGCCTGCCGTGGGGCCGATGCTGCGGGCGTGGTCCGCCGCCAGGCCGGGGCCGGAGAGGTAGAGTTCGACGCAGCCCTTGCGACCGCAATAGCAGACGGACGGGTGATGTTCGCCGGGCATGGGGTTGTGGCCCCATTCGCCGGCGATGGCGTTGATGCCGCCCAGCACGCGCCCATGGGCGACGATGCCGCCGCCGACCCCGGTACCGAGGATGACGCCGAAGACCACCTCGGCGCCGGCTGCCGCCCCGTCCACGGCTTCGGAAAGGGCGAAGCAGTTGGCGTCGTTGGCGAGCCGCACTTCGCGACCGAGGGCGGCTTCCAGATCCCGGCGCAGGGGCTTGCCGATGAGCCAGGTGGAGTTGGCGTTCTTGATGAGGCCCGTGGTGCGGGACTCGGCCCCCGGGATGCCGACCCCGACGCTGGCCCGCTCGCCGAGTTCGATTTCGGCCGTTTCGACGAGTCCGGCGATGGCACGTACCGTCTCCGCGTAGTCGTTCCGCGGCGAAGGGATGCGTCGGCGCAGGCGTTCACTGCCGTCCTCGCCGAGGACGACAATTTCCGTCTTGGTGCCGCCGAGGTCGATGCCAATGCGAAACATGCGGAGACTATTGAAATACGACAAAGCCACGATTTTCGTGGCTACGTGTTTGACTGCCCATGCGCTTGGGGTGGCGGCAGACCGGAAACGAGGGAATGCCTCCAGTGTTGGGGAAATCCGGGGAACTCACCGTGTCGACATCAAGTAGCACGCTGGCTGTTTCGCTCTGAGAGCAGATAAAGCACATACTGATTCAGGCTCACGCCTTCGCGCTTTGCGCTCCTGGCCAGATCGGCATGCAGCCGCCGCGGCAGACGCATCAGGAATTTGCCGGAGAAACCGGCGTCATCGAGCGGTGGTGTCGGCTCCGGGATGGTGCGGCCCGCCGCCCTGGCCGCCTTGAGCCAGGCGCCGATGGCGTCGTGGGCTTCGCGGATCGCCTCGGCTTCGTCCGCCCCCCAGGCGGAACAGCCGGGCAGATCCGGAGCGATGGCAATAAAGCCGGCGTCCTCATCGCTCCAGAAAACCTCAATCGGGTAGCTTGTCTGCTTCTTCGCCATAACGTTCGATCATCCGTATCAGCTGTCGCGCCTGATAGGGGGCGATACTGCCGCCCCGGTTCTGAAAATTCAGTAACTCCGGCTCGTCCGGCCTGGCAAAGGCGCGATGCGATCCTTGTCCGCCCTTGTGCGTGAAACCGATCAATTCGGCGGCCTTGCAGGCGTCCGTGAAACGGACGGCCTTGGGGTTCGCCAGGATGGCGGCCAGTAGCTTTCGGGCTTGGTTCATGATATACCGCCCATGGTATCAGTCAATCCATCCGCGTGCCGGATGGCGGCAGGAAGCCTGCAACCCTATGCAACGTCGCCGACATGCGGCATGGGACGGGGGGCCCGGTGGGCCGTATTCCGGGTGGCGGCGACCTTAGCCTTTTTTCACCAGCTCGAACTGGGCGATCACGGAACGCAGCTCCGCCGCCGTGAAGGCGAGGGATTCGGCGCTGTGCAGCGCGTTGCGCGCTGCCGAGGTGTTCTGCTCGATTAGCGAGGACACCTGTTCCATGTTTACCGCCACGTCCTGGCTGGCGACGGCCTGTTCCTTCGATGCGGCGGCGATGGTGTCCGCCATGGCTGCCACTTCGTCGCTGGAGACGCGGATCTGGTCCAGTCCTGCGACGCTTTCGCGCATCTTGGCGACGCCCTCGGCGACTTCCTGGGTCGCCTGTTCCATGGCGGCGACGGCGACCTGGGTGGCGCTCTGGAACTCGCTGACGGTGGTGTTGATGTCGGTGGTGGAGGCGGAGGTGCGCTCGGCGAGCTTCCTTACCTCGTCGGCTACCACGGCAAAGCCGCGGCCCTGCTCGCCGGCCCGGGCGGCCTCGATGGCGGCGTTGAGGGCCAGCAGATTGGTCTGCTCGGCGATCTCGCGGATGGTGTTGGTGATGACGCCGATCTTCTCGATGGCGCGATTCAGCTCGGACATGGTGTCGCTCGACTGCTGCACCGTGCCGACCACGCGGGACGTGGCTTCCATGCTGGTGCTCATGGCGACGGTGCTTTCCTCCACCAGGGACTTGGAGCGCGCCGCCGCCTGGGCGGTGTTGTCCACGCTGGAGGCCACCTCGGCCACCGACTGGGTCAGTTCCTCCGTGGCGGCGGCCGTCCCCTGGACGCGATCCTGCTGTTGCACGGACTGGGACATGACATGTTCCATGTCGTCGGTCAGGCGCCGGCTCTCCTCGTCGAGGGAGATGGAGACCAGGCGCACCTCGTCGAGGATCACCTTGAGATGCACCTGCATGGCGGCCAGGGAGCACATCAGCGTGCCGGCCTCGTCGCGACCGGAGATGTCGATCTCGTCGGTGAGCACGCCTTCCGAAATCTTGTCGAAGTGTTCGCTGGCACGGCGCATGGGGACGACGATGGCGCGCACCAGGAAGCCGCCGCCGACGGCCACCAGCAGCAGGGCCGCCAGGGTGCCGAAGATCGCCAGGTTACGCACCATCCCGTAGCGCTCCTGGGCCACGTCATAGGCCTTGCGGCCGGCGGCGATCAGGTGCTGCTGCAGGGCCTCGCCCTTCTCCATGGCCTGTTTGTAGAGAGGGTTGATCTTCTGCAGCAGGAGCATCTGGGCGGCGTCGTAGTCGCCGCCCTTGATGGCCTCCCGGGCGGCGTTGACGCCTTCCTTGGAGAACTGGTCGCGGGCGGCGAAGAAGGCCTCCGCCAGGGCTCTCTCTTCCCCGTCCTTGGTCTTCCGGTCGTACTCGGCGCGCAGGTCCTCGATGGTCTTGCGGTTGGCCAGAGTGGCGTCGATGTGCAGCGACACCGGGTGGTCGTGCATGCTTGCGTAGCGGTTGTCCGGACTGTGCTGCAGAGCCAGCATGATCTGGGAGCGGTTGTCGCCGAGGCGCTCCACCATTTTGCCGATGGCCAGGGACGGCGCCATGTGTTCCGTGTAGGCCGTCTGCAGGGCTTCGTTGCAGTAGTGAAGGGCCGCCATGCCGACGGCGCCACCGCCGGTCAGCATGATGGCCATGGCGCTCATGACGCCGATCAGGCGGGTGCGGATGCTCAGGCGCGAAAGGAAGCCGCCGGCGGACGGCAGCTTGGCGGAACCGGCGTCGATGCGCTGGTAGAGATCTTCCGCCGCCTTCACCTGGGCGCGGGAGGGTTCGGAGCGCACCGACATGTAGCCGGTGATCTGGCCGTTCTTCTTCAGCGGCACGACGAAGGCGTCCACCCAGTAGTGGTCGCCATCCTTGCTGCGGTTCTTGACGATGCCGCGCCAGGGGCGGCCCGCCTGCACCGTCTTCCAGAGATCGGCGAAGGCGGCGGGCGGCATGTCCGGATGGCGGACGACGTTGTGGTTTTTGCCGACCAGCTCTTCCTTCGTGAAGCCGGAAAGCTCGATGAAGGCGTCGTTGCAATAGGTGATGGCGCCCTTCAGGTCGGTCTTCGAAACCAGATACTTCCCGCTAGGGAAGGGCTTCTCGCGTTGGGTGACCGGCTGGTTGTTCTTCATGGGTCTTCTCTCTCGGCGACGTTTGGGCCGCAAGTCTGCGCAATTCGCCGAGGGTACGCCCGCGCCCCGGTCTCCCTAGGGCGGATGAGGGCCGCTTTGCCTATTCAATTCGATTCTTCCCGGCCGGGCCGGGGGCGGCCTACCGGCCGAGCAGTTTGCCGAGCCCGCCCTTGAGCTTCTCCTCGGCCGTCTTGCGCGCCGACTGGGTGGTTTCCGCCACCTTGGCCTTGACCGCCTCGGTGCCGAGGCCGGCGAACTCGATGCGGTAGGAAAGATCGGCGAAGGGACCGCTCGCCCGTACCGGGATGGTGAGGCCCTTCAGGTATTCCAGATCCTGGGCGCCCTGGCCGCCGGACGTGGCGACGACGCTGGCCTTGGCCAGGTAGTCGAGGCGGTCGTTGCCGATGTCGATGTCGCCGCTGCCGCCAAGCCGCAGGAAGGGCGACTTGGCGGCGAGGTCGTCGTTGCGGGCGACGCCGTTGGCGATGCGGAAGCTGGCAGACAATTCCGAGAAGTCGGTCTTGTCGGCCGCGCTGGCCTGTTGGGCGGCATCCTGGCGGCTGCTGAATTTCGCCTTCAGCTCGCGGAAGGATTTGGCCAGGTTGATGCCCTTGAGGGCGCCGTCCTGCAGGCTCATGGCAGCCGTGCCGGCCAGGGTTTTCTTCATGGCCGCGACGCTGTCGCCGCGGGCGGTCACGTCGAGGCTTACGTTGCCGCGGCCTTCGATAAGGTCCTTGTCGAGGGCGTCCTTCAGCAGGGGGCCGATGCGCACGCCGGCCAGGTTCTCCTTCGCCGTGACGACGTTGCCGTTGGCATCCACGGCCAGGCTGCCCGTGAGGCTGCCGTCGTAGAGGTTCGCCGAATGGGGCGCCACCTCCAGGCGGCCGTTGGCGGCGCGGATCTTCAGTTTGATGTTGGTGGCCTTGACCTTGGCGATCTTGAGGCTGCCGATCCTTACATCGCCTTCCACGTCGAGGCCCTTGAGGGCGGAGAGGTCGAGCTTGCCGTCGTCCTTCTTCTTGTCGCCCGCCTGGCCGGGCGGCAGGTACTTGTCGGCGTCGAGCTGGTCGATGTCCAGGTCGAAACCGAGGCCCAGGGGCGCGAAGCGGCGCACGTCGAAGGCCAGCGCCAGCTTCGAGTCGTCGAACTGGGTCGCCAGCCGGCCCGTGGCCGACGATTTGGCGAGATCGGCCTTGAGATGGCCGCTCAGGGGCAGGCGCAATTGCTTCATCGGCATCTGCGGATGGGCGATGTCGAGGGTGCCGGCCAGCTTTTCCAATGCCGCCGTGCGGTGCTCCAGGTCGGCGGCCAAGGCGGTGTTGAGCGTCGCCTTGAGGGCGGCATCGCCGGCCTTGCCATCCACGTCGAGGGCGACGGCCGCGATCTTCAGGGCCTGGGCCGTACCCTCGATGCCTGTGAGAGAAAGCTTGGCGTCGATCTTGCGCTGGGCGCCGGTCAGGCTGGCCGACAGGGTGGCTTCGCCGCCCGCCCGATCCGGCGCAACGGCAAGCCTGGGGGCCGCGAGGCGCAGTTCGAAGGCGTCGGCGTCGACCTTGCCCTTGGCGGCCAGGGACAGGGCCTCCACGTCCAGGCGGCCGGCATCGACGCGCAGACGGCCGGTGGAAAGATCCAGGCCCGACAGGGTGGTGGAACTGCCGGTCTTCTCGTCGCGCCAGGCGAGCTGCACGTTGGCAACCTTGACGGCCGCGATGTCGAGCTGTACCGGCTTGTCTTCCGACTTCTCCTTGGACAGCAGGTCGTCGATGTTGAGGCGGCCGTCCTTGTGCTTGACGACGACGGCGCGGACGCCCTCCACGGCCACCTCGTTAACCACGACCTTCCCCGACAGCAGCGGCAGCACGGCGACGGAGACGCGGGCCGCCTCCACGCTGGCGAACTCTTCGGGGCGGCCGTGCTCCGAAAGGGAGACCTTGCCGATACGCAGGCCCAGGTTGGGCCAGAAGGACAGGGCCAGTTCGCCGTCGATCTTGAGGGTGCGCTGCTTGCTCTCCATCATCACCTTCGCGGCTTCGGCCTTCAGGCGCGGACCGTCGAAGCGGCTGGCGACGAAGGCCACCACCGCGACGAGGACGAGGAGCAGCGCGCCGGCGGCGATGCCGAGGATTTTCCCGATCTTCATGGCGGCCCCCTATTGCAGCGTGCTGCGCACGAACCAGGCGAAGGCCGCGAGCAGCAGCACGAGGCCGACAGCGAGGTAGACGCCCCAGGGCCGCTTCTTCTCGGCGTAGGGATCGGTGAGGGAGCGCTCGGCGTTGGCCGGCAGTTGCGCCAGCTGGGTCAGGGAGGTGCCGAAGGGGATGTTGATCTTGGCGCGGGCATTGATGGCCCAGCCGTTGGCGTCGAGGATGGGGCCCAGGTTGCGGCTCCTGAGCTTGAACCAGGCCATGATCACCGCCGGACCCGAGACCACCAGCAGCAGGGCGGCCAGGGCGAAGGGCAGCTGCCACCACTTGAGGGACAGCAGTCCGGTCAGCACCGAAGCCAGGGCCGTGCCGATGGCGCCGACGGCGAGGCCGATGGCGGCGAAGATGCCGGCGAACTTGCCCACGTCGAAGGGCGTCGCCGCGGGCTTGGCAGCCGGCGCCTCGACCTTCTTGCCGGCTTCCGTGGCGACCGTGGCCATTTTGGTTTCCATGGCGGCGGCCTTGTTGGCGGCCACCTTCTGCAACTGCTCGGCCACCATGCGGGCGAGGCGCTTGTAGGGCGACCAGAAGGCCTGGCGCAGGCTGATGGGGTGGTCCACGATCTTGGTGATGGCGGCGTCCCAGTCCCGGCCCTGGCGGTCGTAGAAGACGCCGTTGCGGCCCACCATGAGCTGGTCCGAATCGCCGGCCGTGAAGGCGGCGGCGATGCTCATCTTCTCGGCGCCGCGCACGCAGTCGCAATAGACGAGGCAGATGCGCGAGAGGGACGCGAGGGCCGCGTGCTTGCCGGCGTCGCTGACCGCGACGCAGAGTTCGGCGCTGCGGCCGTCCAGGTAGAGGGCGCCGACCTGGAAGGTGGCCTTGCCCTGACGTGTATAGAAGTCGCGGAAGGCGACGAAGTTGTTGGCCAGCGACATCAGGTCGCGCCCATAGCGGGCGAGTTTTTCCAGTTCCCGCACGCCGTCGCCTTCGGCGCCCGGATCGGGTTTGCCGGCGAGCCAGCCGGCGTAGGGGGCGAGCTTGTCCTGGAGGGCCTGCCAGTCCGCTTCCGTCAGGACTTCCCGGTCGCCCAGCAGCGGCGCCACGGCGGTTTCGCGCAAGGCGGCGATGCGTGCGGCCCAGGCCGGGTTGATGCCGGCGCCCAGGGGCAGCCGCGCCTCCGCCGCGACGCGGGCCAGCGGCAGGGCGGCGATGGCCTCGGCGTCGGCGGTGAGGGTGCCGGTCGCCAGGGCGGCGAAGGCTTCGTCGCCGGCGTTGAGGGCCTCGCCGGCACGGGTGTCGAAGGCGGCCAGGCGGCAGCGTACGAACCAGTCGTCGATCTTGCCGGCGACGGCCTGGAGGGCGGTGTGGGCGGCCTCGGTGGCGTCGCCCAGGGGCTTGGCTGCGCCGCCCGCCGCTTCCCAGGCGGCCAGGGCCCGCTGGGCATAGCGTTCCTGGGCGGCGCTGGCGGCTTCTACGGTCACCATGTCGTCCGCGGCGCCGATGTCGGCCAGCAGGTCGCGGGCGGCGGCGGCGATGCGGGCGCCCTCCTCGTCATCGTCGCGGATCGCCGCCAGCGGTAAGCCGGGCAGCTTCTGCGCGAGAACCTCGGCGTCCTTCAGCCGCGCTCCGGCCCATTGCACGGCGGCGATCAGTTCCGGCGCGCGCACATGGCCGTCGCTGTCGCTGTCCACGAAGGCCAGCGTGCGCGCATCGAACTCGATGCCCTGGACGGGGCAGGAAAGGGCGACCCAGAGTTTCTGGTCGAGCTCGCCAATGGCGAGGAGTTCGGCGGCGGTGTCGAGGCGGACCTGGTCGAAGCCGCCGGCGCGGAAAAAGCGCCAGCGTTGGGCGGCGGTGGTCATGGCTGCTCCCTGAGACGTGTGGAAGCGGCTATGTTACTGCGGGGAAACCGGGATGGGCGGCAGCCTCAGACGCCGTCGGCGACGAAGGGATTGGACTGGCGTTCCTCGCCGAAGCTGGACATGGGGCCGTGGCCCGGCACGAACTGGACGTCGTCGCCCAGGGGCCAGAGCTTGCCGCGGATCGAGCCGATCAGCTCTTCGTAGCTGCCGCGCGGGAAGTCGGTGCGGCCGATGGAGCCGGCGAACAGCACGTCGCCGACGAAGGCCAGCTTCGAGGGGGCGTGGAAGAAGCAGACGTGGCCCGGCGTGTGGCCCGGCGTGTGCAGCACGTTGAGGACGACATTGCCGACCTGCACCGTGTCGCCGTCTTCCAGCCAGCGGTCGGGCGTGAAGGCGGCGCAGGGGGGGAAGCCGAACATGCGGCTCTGGTTCGGCAGTTGGTCGATCCAGAAGGCGTCTTCCTTCTGGGGACCTTCGACGGGGATGCCCAGGCGCGCCGCCATGTCGGCGGTGCCGCCGGCATGGTCGATGTGGCCGTGGGTGAGCAGGATCTTTTCCAGCGCGACGCCGTACTGGGCCGCCGCCGCGACGAGCTCGTCGATGTCGCCGCCGGGATCGATGGCGGCGCCCTTCATGGTCTCCTCGCACCAGATCAGCGAGCAGTTCTGGGCAAACGGGGTGACGGGGAGGATGCGGTAGTCCATGGGAGTCCGAGAGGTGAAGGCGGGCCCGCCCGGACCGATCCGGGCAGGGCGGCATCATACCGTGCGGCTGCGCAGCCGGGAAGTTCGCCCCGCGCCGGCGCCGCCGTCAGAACTTGTAGCCCAGGGAAACCCAGACGCGCGGATCGCGCACCGCCGTGTCCGAGCCCGGCTTGCCGCCGTGGGAGCGCCACGAGAGGTTCGCATCGACGCTCCAGTCGCCATCGAGGTAGCGAACCCCGACGCCTTCGCCGCCCAGGGAGCGGTGGTTCGGGTTGGGGGCGGTCGTCAGGCTGCCGGGATTGGCGTTGAGCGTCACGCGGCCGGCGTCGTGGAACAGGTAGGGGCTGTAGGCGCCCATGCCATAGCGGGCTTCCAGCTGGACCAGCCAGCCCTCGTCGCCGTTGCCTTCGCCGCTCGGGTAGGCGCGCACGCCGTTGGGACCACCGAGGCTGAAGCCCTCTGAGGAATCGATGTTCTTGCCGGCAACCTGGGTGGACAGGCGTCCGAACAGCGTCAGGTTCGACACCGGCGTCGCCTGCACCCGGGCGATGTCCAGATTCCATTTGTCGAAGCTGCCGCGGGTGTTCTGCCCGCTGGTGCGGTCCGTGTTGTCCAGGGTGGCGCCGAGTTTCAGGCGGCCGGGCGTGTAGATGAGGCTGCCGTAGGTGATGCCGCCGCCCCAGAGGCCGTCGCGCCGGTCGAAGTTCAGCGTGATGGGCAGGCTGTCGCTCGACTTGTCGTCGTTGGTGCCGGCGAGGCCTTGCTTGTCGTTCAGCTTCTTGTACTGGTAGGTCGCCGCCAGTGTCAGGTTGGCCCGCTGGGAGCGCACGACGGGGTAGCTGACGCCCAGGGTGGTCACCTTCGCCGTGCCGGTGGCCTGCAGATTGGAGAAGTCCTTGGCGAGCTGGTAGTAGGTGTGGGCGTAGCCGACGTTGCCCCGCAGGCCGGATGAACCCAGCGGCAGGCTGTAGCCGAAGCTGCCCATCCACATGTGCTCGTCCGAGTAGATCATGCGGGCGGTGATCTGGTCGCCGAAGACGAAGGGGCTGTCCCACTGGAGGTTGGCCCGCAGCCGATGTTCGCCCGTGTAGCGGTTGCCCTGGTTGTCGATGCCGACGTCGCCGCTCAGGCCGGGCGTGCGCTCGACGCGCACGTCGAGGTCGCCGGTGCCGAGTTCCTGGCCGGGCCGGATGATGGGGGCGATCTTGATGCCCGGTTGGTCGTCGAGGATCAGGGTGGTGCGTTCGAGTTCCGCGCTCTCGATCACCTCGCCCGGCTTGAGCGGGGCAAGGAAGCCGGCGGCGTTGCCGGCCAGGTCGGGTTCGCCCAGGGCATTCACCCTGCCGTAGCGCCCTTCGATGACGCCGATGCGCAGGCGGCCTCCCGCCAGGGTCTGGGGCGGAAGGAAGGCCCGCGCAAAGGGGTAGCCCGCCTCGCGGTAGAAGGCGTCGAGGCGGCCGGCAAGGCCGCGCAGACCGGCCAGGTCATAGGACTTCCCGGTGACTTCGCCCAGGGCGGCAAGCAGTTCATCGGTACCGAATATGCTGTTGCCCCCGATGGCGATCTCCTGCAGGGCAACCTGCTGGCCGCCGGGCAGGACGACCTCGCCCTTGGGCGCCTGGATATCGATGGCGGGTCCGGCGGCGGGCAGTTGCGGCGGCAACTGCTGCTGGCGCAGGGTCTGGCCGGCGTCCGGTGCCTGTTGGGCGAGGGCCATGGAACACGGGAAGGCGGCGACACAGGCCGCTGCCAACAGGGAAAGGCGATGCATCGTCATGCTGGATGTCCTGTTCTCTTATTGCGGCTGCGGCGCGCTGCCCCGGCCCGTGCCCTGCCCGGACTGGGACGGCGGGGTGTTGAGGGCGACCTCGGGCAGGTTCAGCCCGCCATTGACGATGAACACGCGCATGAAGCCGAGGGGATCGCGTCCGCCCACCTCGGGTGCCGGAATATCGGATGCGGTTCCCGTCGCGGAGGATTCCGACGAGCCGCGCCCGGAAGTACTGCCGGATGTGCTGTCGGCACCGGGGCCAGAACCGGTGCCGCGGGAACCCGGCGCCGGAGGTGCGGCGGTACTGCCGCCCGTTGCCGGCGGGGGCGGTGCGAGGGTGAGGGGCACGAAAGCCAGGCCGCCGGAAACATCCACGACGGGCAGGGAGCCCCGGTCCGAAATCACGATGGTGGGCGGCGGCGCGGTCGGCGCGGGCGTGCCGGAAACGGTCTTGATGTTGGTGACCGGCTCGACGACCAGCGTCTGGGCCGTCTTGATGGCGGTGTCCTTGGGCGTGTTGTCCGTGGTCGTTGTGGTCCGGGGGGTGGCGCCGGCGGCGGTGTTCAGGTCCGAGAGGATCGTGCTGATGTCCCGGTTGTCGAGGGACGTGAGGTACGAGAAGTTCTTCGATGCGCCGGCGGCCATGGTTCCAGCGGTGTAGATGATGCCGATGCCCTGGTCGGCCGTCTGGTTGCTTCCCTTCGACAGAGCGCCGGCGGCGGTGACCATCTGGGAGATGCTGGTGCCGCCGAAGAAGCTGCTGCCGTAGCCGACCGTCGTGGCGGCGTCGGTGGAGTAGTAGATGATCTTGGCCTGCTTGTTGCCGGCGGCGGTGTAATAGGCGTCGCCCGTGAGGCTGGTGGCGCTCACGACGTTGGCGGCATCGCCGGCGGCGAGGGTCTGGTCGATCTTCTGGATGTTGCTGTAGCCGCCGCCCTTGTCGACCGTGTTGTCCGGATCGAAGCTGCGCACGAAGCGCACGGCGTCCAGGGCGCCCGCCCCGACGTTGGTCAGGGTGACCTTGTTGTTGAAGAACTTGTCGTCCGGCTTGAGGGAGATTTCCTGCTCGACCTTGAGCTTGCTGTCCATGACCGCCGAGTACTTCATGGTGATCTTGTTGTCCGCGCCCAGGGACAGGAACTCGTAAGTGCCGGAGTTGGCGGCCGTGGCGAAGTTCACGGCGTCCGTGCCGCCCGTGTAGCCGACGGTGAATTGCTCGGCCGGGGTGCCGGGCAGGAAGTAGTCGATGCGCAGGTCGGTGCCGGCACCGAAGCCGTCGGCGTCGCCTGTCATGCCGATACCCGATCCGGCCGCCCGGCCGAAGAACAGGGAAGGCTTGTTGGACGTGCCGAACTTGCCCGACTTGCTGCCGCCGGCAGTGCAGTTGGCGACGGCGGCGGCCGAGCCGCCGCAGAGTCCGAGTTCGATGTATTTGTTGCCGAGGAAGTAGTTGCCGTCGACGACGGCGTAGCGGGTGCTGTTGGCGTCGCTGCCCTTCTTCCACTGGATCGAGCGGGAGGTCACCGTCTTGCCGGCGGCGACCGTGTAGGTGCTTTCGCCGCCCTCGGCGCTACCCTGGCCGTATTTGAAGATCAGGCCGCCGGCAGGCGTCGTCGTGTTGTGGGTGTGGGTGATGTTCTCGTTGATGGCGATGTTGTTGTGGGCCGACAGGGTCAGGGTGTTGTCGGCGCCCTGGGTGCCGTCGGCCTGGCCCCAGGCGATGGCGGCATCCACCGTGATGTTGCCGTCCGTGCCGCTTTCGCCGGCGGACGTATCCGGGGTGTTGCCGCCGCTGGTGGTGATGGTGACGTCGCTGCCCCCCTTGAGGGCGTTCTCGATGGCGGTGGCGAGGGTGGCGTCCACCGTGACGTTGACCGGGTCGATGAGCCAGTCGCCGGCTTCCAGCTTGGTTCCCGGCGCCATGGAAAAGTGTTTGCCGGAGGTTTCGACGAAGCCCTGCGGCGCGCGGATTGTGCCGCCCACGTTCAGGTCGCCGTCGTGGGCGAACAGGATGATTTCCCCCTTTTCCCCCGTCGCCAGCGTATTCGCCTCGACGAGCCCCGTGTTGTTGATGACGCTGGTGGTCAGGGTGGCGGCGGCCTGGGACGTGAGCCAGATGGTGCCGCCGTCGGCACGGATGGCGCCGCCGTTCTGGATCAAGGTCTCCAGCCTGTCGTTCTCGATCTGCAGCTTCACCGGGCCGCCCATGTCCAGGGTGACCTTGCTGCCGGCGCCCAGCAGCACGTTGCCGCCTTCGGCGGTCAGGGAACCGTCGTTGATGATCTTCGCGGCGATCATGGCGATAGTGCCGCCCCTGGCGGCGGTGATGTTGCCGGCGTTGATGATCGCGCCGCTGCTGTTGCCCTGGAAGTCGAGCCTGCCCGCCATGAAGTCGCTGTTGGCGATGCCCAGCGTCGAGGCGACCAGGCTGCCCACATCGACCTGGGCGCCGGGTGCGAAGTAGGTGCCCTGGGCATTGACCAGGAAGACCTGGGCGGTGGAGGTCAGACGGCCGAAGATCTGGCTGGCGTTGGTGTCGAGGACGCGGTTAAGCACCGCCCCGCCCGCCGGCTGCTCGAAATGGACGTGGGCGTCCCGACCGATGTTGAAGGTGTTCCACTCCAGGACGGCGCGCTGGGTGGTTTGCAGGATATCCATGCGTGCGCCGGTGGTGCTGATGGTGGCGCCGCCGGCCACGACGGTGCCGCCGGTGGGCAGCTCGTTGGCTGCCGGGCTTGCGTAGGCGCTGCCGGCTGCCGCCAGGCCCGCCAGGGCTGCGGCGCGGCGCAGGCGTCGTGAGGATTTGTCCCTGCCCCGCGCCTTGCCGGTTTCACATACGGCCTGCCAGACGGACTTGGAGGTGTTCCAGACGATGCGGAAGACATGATTCAAGGACTTGCTGCGGCTCACGATGCTCTCCTGGTTCGAGGGAAAGACTAGGGCGCGATTTATAGCATCGGGCGCAGCGGAAAGGCTCTCCGAGCCTGGCAGTAGCTCACGGAAGCTCACGGACGCACCAACGGCGCCGCAGCACCGGTGGCGTGGCCTTCCCTGGAACCCGCCGCTGGCGGACGGGTCGGGGTCCGATTACCTTTGGGCGGGAGAGTCGTGAGCGGCGGGCAGGGACGCCAAGCCCGTCCTGACCAGATAGATTTCGACCCAGTGTTTGTGGGGGTCCCGTTCTTCGTCGTACTCCTCGCCGAAGCTGGCGAGTTGGATTCGCCGTTGGGGAATTCCCATCCCCTGGAGCCTGTCCCTGACGATCTGCAGGGTCTGGTATGCCCTGCCGAGATTGAGTGCCGGGCTCCCGCCGTCCGGGACGTAGCTTTCGAGCCGCACGATGATGCGGTCTTCCTGCCGGACCTGATCGGCGATCTCCCGCAGACGCCGGGTCATCTCCTCCGAGAGCCGGCCGCTCTTCGGGTCGATGGTGATGATGGAATCCGGGCGCACGCCGTGGTTTCCGTCCTCCTCCGCCGACGAGGCCGACTGTCGCGCTTTCCCGGTCAGCGTCTCGGTGTGCGCAAGTTCGACTCCCGCCGAAGCGGAGGCATGGCCGCGACCGGCAGCCTGCGTGTCGGCAGGGTAGGGTTTATCCGCAGTGGCGCATCCGCCCAATAGGACGACGATGCCGATTGCCGTGGCAGCCAATCGTTTCATGTTCTTCATTTCTCCCGATGGGAAGGCCGCGCAGACAAGGCATTCCGTCTGCTTGTGCCGGCGGTCGGCCGATCCCAGAAACGGCAAAGGGGCCAACCCCCTTATTAAGGATCAACCCCCTCGATTGATGCTGGCGCGCCCGGCGCGATTCGAACGCACGACCCCTGCCTTCGGAGGGCAGTACTCTATCCAGCTGAGCTACGGGCGCGGGACGCGAAGGATAGCGCGTTTGCCCAGCCGAGTCCATGAAATGGCTATAATCAGCCGCTTATATACCTACAAACATCCAATAGAGGTGATTGCCATGTTCCGCACCGATTCCCGTTCGCTCGTCGTCGCTGGCACTCTTCTTCTCTCGACGACGTTGGCCGTTGCCATGGGTGGTCGCCCGAAGGTGGACGAGGAGGCCATCAACGCCCGCATCCAGCCCATCGCCAAGCTCGATCTCGCCAGTGCCCAGAAGGCGGCGGCCGGCGGTGCCCGCGGCGGCGAGGAGATCTACAAGGCCGTCTGCGGCGCCTGCCACGACAGCGGTGCCGCCGGTGCTCCGAAGACTGGCGACAAGGCCGCCTGGGCCAAGCGCATCGGTGTCGGTCTCGACGTGCTGGTGAAGACCGCCAAGGCGGGCAAGGGCGCCATGCCGCCCAATGGCGGTTCCGACGCCACCGAGGCCGAACTGGCCCGCGCCATCGTCTTCATGACCAACCAGTCGGGCGCCAGTTTCAAGGAGCCGGCGGCCGGCGCCAAGGCCGCCAGCAGCGACCGCAGCGGCGAGCAGATCATCAAGGAAGCCTGCCTCAAGTGTCACGAGACCGGCGACAAGGGCGCGCCCAAGCTCACCGACAAGGCGGCCTGGTCCCAGCGTCTGTCCAAGGGCGTGGATGCCGTCACCAAGACCGTGATCCGCGGCCACGGCAACATGCCGGCCCGCGGCGGCATGGCCGACGTGACCGACGCCGAGCTGAAGGGCGCCATCACCGAGCTGTTCAAGCTGGTGGGCGCCGAGACCAAGTAAGCGGATTCATTTGCTTGGAACGGCCCCGGCGTACCGCTTCAAGAGTTCTTGGCGGCGAGCATTTCCTTGAAGCGGGCAAGCTTGGCGCGGCCCGCCTCCTTGTCTTCCGACACCGCTTCCTTGTTTCTGCCGGCCGTCTTCAGGTCGTCGCCCATCTCGGGGATGAAGCGCGAGGGTTCCCGCGGCAGGATTTCCTTGCCCTGCTTGCGCTTCTCGCACCAGGTGACGAACAGGCTCATCTGGGCGCGGGTGATGCCCACGTACATGAGGCGCCGCTCCTCCTCCAGGTTGCCGTTGTCCACCGATTCCCGGTGGGGCAGGATGCCCTCCTCCACGCCGACCAGGAAGACGTGGCGGAACTCCAGGCCCTTGGCGGCGTGCAGGGTGGCGAGCTGGACGGCGTCCTGCTCGCCGGCGTTCTTGTCGAGCATGGTGATGAGGGCCACGGTCTGGGAGAGCTCCAGCAGGTTCTTGTTCTCCTCCTCGCCCTTCTGGGACAGCCAGCCGACGAAGTCCCGCACGTTGCTCCACTTGGTTTCGGCTTCGCGGGGGTCCAGGGTCTCGAACAGCCAGCTCTCGTAGCCGATGGCCCGCAGCAGGTCGGCGAGCACCTGGCCGGCGGGTTCGCGCCCGGCACGCCATTCCATGCGGTTGATGAAGTCGCAGAACTCCCGCACGGCGGCGAGCTGCTTGGCGGGCACCTCGTTTTCGACGCCGGGGGCGAAGGCGGCGGCGAACAGGCTCTGGTGGCGGCGGCCTGCGGCCTTGCCCAGGGCTTCCAGGGTGGTGCCGCCGATGCCGCGCTTGGGGGTCGTCACGGCGCGGATGAAGGCCGGATCGTCGTCGCCGTTGGCGAGCAGGCGCAGGTAGCTGGTGAGGTCCTTGATCTCGGCGCGGTCGAAGAAGGACTGGCCGCCCGAGAGCACGTAGGGCACCTTGTGAGCCCGCAACTGCTGCTCGAAGGCCTTGGCCTGGTAGTTGCCGCGGTAGAGGATGGCGTAGTCGGCCCACTTGCCGCGATGCTCGAAGCGGTGGGCCATGAGTTTGCTGACCACCCATTCGGCCTCGTGCTCGCCGTCGCGGCAGGCCACGGCCTGGATCGCTTCGCCATGGCCCCGGTCGGACCAGAGCTTCTTCTCGAAGATCTTCGGGTTGTGGGCGATGACGGCGTTGGCGGCGGCCAGGATGCGCGTCGTCGAGCGGTAGTTCTGCTCCAGCTTTACCACGTGGAGGTTCGGGTAGTCGTCCCGCAGCTGGCGCAGGTTCTCGATGTCGGCGCCGCGCCAGCCGTAGATCGACTGGTCGTCGTCGCCCACCGCCGTGAAGGAGGCGCGCGGTTCCGTGAGCAGGCGCATGAGCCGGTACTGGCAGCGGTTGGTGTCCTGGCATTCGTCCACCAGCAGATGCCAGATGCGGCTGCGCCAGCGGTGGGCCACTTCCTCATTGGCGTCCAGCAACTGGGCCGGCAGACGGATCAGGTCGTCGAAATCCACGGCCTGGTAGGCGCGCAGGGTGCGTTCGTAGTCGCCGTAGACGCGGGCCGCCTGGTTTTCGATGTCGTCCGCGGCGATGCGGCCGGCCTCCTCCGGATCGACGAGGGCGTTCTTCCAGAGGGAGATGCGGTTCTGAATCAGGCGCACGCGGCCCTTGTCGGCGTCCTTGATGAGTTCCTGGAACAGCGCCGCCGTGTCGGAGGCGTCGAGGATGGAGAAGCTGGGCTTGAGGCCCACGTGGCGGGCCTCCTGGCGCAGCATCTTCGCCCCGAGGGCATGGAAGGTGCAGACCGTGAGGCCTTCGGTGGAGCGGTCCTTGAGGAGCTTGCTGGTGCGCTCCTGCATCTCCTTCGCCGCCTTGTTGGTGAAGGTGATGGCGGCGATCTTGTGGGGGCTGACGCCGCACTCCTCGATCAGGTAGGCGATCTTCTGGGTGATGACGCGGGTCTTGCCGCTGCCCGCGCCGGCGAGCACCAGCAGCGGACCGTCGAGATAGCGGATCGCCTCCCGCTGGGCCGGATTGAGCTTGTTCATGGAAAACCGGCCCGGAGGCCGGGACGCGCTATTTGAGCTTGCCGCGTACCGGCTTGACCTTGGCGGGGTCCTTGATCTCGACCTGGCCGCCCTTGCCGACGAGGTTGCCGCATTCGCAATGGGCCGCGATATGGGGAACGGAACTCACCACGTGGGTGCATTCGGTGCATTCGTAGTAGATGTCGCCGCCGGTCGGCAGGGCTGCGCCCGCCGCGTGGTTGATCGCTTCGAAGCGATAGATCTTGCGCAAATCGATTTTCATTGTTGGTCCCTTCCCTAACCGTTTGCCATTCTACTTGAGCAGGCCGAAAACTTTCTTCGCCATGCCGCCCGCGGCCCCGACCGGGTCCTGGCGGATGGCCTTCTCCTCCGCCGCGATCATCAGGTAGAGCCCGTCCAGCGCCTTCCCGGTCACGTAGTTCTCCAGGTGGGCGTCGCTTTCCTTGACGAGGCCGAACTTGGCGGCCTTGCCGGCGAACTGGTCGTACTTCTCCGCCAGCTTCACGCGGGCCATGGCCTTCTGCACGATGGGCTTGAATCTGGCGCCCAGGGGCTCGGCGGTGGTGCGGCGGAAATACTGGGTGGCGGCATCGTCGCCGCCGGAGAGGATGGTCTTGGCGTCCTGCACCGACATCTGCTTGATGGAGTTCAGCAGCAGGGCCTTCGCCTCGGGGACGGCGGCCTCGGCGGCCCGGTTCATGGTGGTCACCAGTTCGTCGGCGTACTTGCCCATGCCGAGGCCACGCATCAGGCCTTCCACCTGCTGCAGGCTTTCCGGCAGCGGAATCTTCACCTGGGGATTGCCGAGGAAGCCGTCGGCTCTGCCGAGCAGGCCCACGGCCTTGCCGGCGCCCTGGCTCAGGGCTTCCTTGAGGCCGGCGGCGGCGTCCTTGTTGCTGAGGCTGCCGAAATCGAGGGCATGGGCGGTGCCGGCCAGCAGCAGGACGGCGGCGGCGAATGCATTGCTGAGGGCGCGCATCATGGTTAGGTTCCTTCGCGGGAGTTGGGCGAGTGGGACCGGGGGAGTTTATCCCGCCGGAACGGATCGGGGTTGGGCAGACGGAGAATGGAGCTCAGCGCCGGTCGCCCACATGGACCCGGTAGACCCCGTGCATGGCCACCGGACAGAGGGATTCCTTGGCGGCGATCAGCCCCGGGGTGTCCGCCATGGCCGAGTTCACCAGATCGCTGGCTTCCAGGTCCAGCATGAATTGGTGGATCAGGTAGCGGTTCAGCCCGTTGATGGCCAGGTCGGAATAGGTGATGAAGAGGCTCGCCAGCCCGGTGCGGATTTCGCCGGCGAAACCGAAGGCCTTTACCTGGCCGTCCACCAGTACCACCTTGCCGATCAGGTCGGGCGCCGGGAAGAGCGTGCCGTGGCGCAGGCAGTTCTTCGTGTAGCGCTGGTAGGCGATGCGGCCGTACTTGTCGCGCTGCTGGCCGGCCCATTCGTCCATCAGGGCGAGGCAGACCTCCGCGTCGCCGGGTTCGAAGGGGCGCACCGACACATCGTTCCGCGCCGCGACCCGGCTCAGGTTGTGGCGCAGGTCCCGCGTCTTCCTTCCCGCCAGGTGGCGGTAGATCTTCGGATCGTAGAGGTACTCCTTGTTCATGGGATAGAGGCGCAGGGTGTCCCACAATCCGGCCAGGAGGCCGATGTCCTCCTCGTCCACCCAGTAGATGGCCGCCCGGTGGTCGCCGTTGTAGGTCCGCACGCGTTCCAGGCATTCCCGCAGTACCTTGGCGTTCATGGGCATGGGCAGGAAGTAGAGGGACAACCGGGGCTTCTCGCTGCGGCGGTCGAGCTTGAAAAGACAGACGGAGCCCTCCCGCTCCTCGATCAGCAGGTCCTCCGATTTGCTGGTGCCGTAATGGAAGTACAGGAAGGGAAAGAACTGCTGCCAGCAGATGCGCCGGGTCTGGTCCAGGCCTTGCCTGTAGATCGCCAGGTCTTCCGGCGCCAGGCGGCGCAATCCTGCCAGGGCGTCCGCCGGTTCGTTTTCCATGGGGTGCTCGGGCATCGCGTTCGGCGGCTGGGGAGGGGAAGGGTCGGAGGCGGCACGATAATCGAGGCAGGGCCGCCTGTCCATGCCGGGCGGGTTTCCGGCGGTGGCTAAAGTCTCCGCGGCAAGTGCCGATATTTGTTCGACAGGAAGGAAACCACCATGGATACCGCCGCCATCGCCGCCATCGCCACCGAAATGTCCCAGACCCGCGCCGCTGCCGAGGTGCAGGTGGCGGTCATGAAGAAGGCCATGAACCTCCAGGGCGCCGCCGCGCTGCAGTTGCTCCAGGCGGCCGTCCAGGCGCCCCAGCCGGCCAGCAATCCGCCCCACCTGGGCAACAAGATCGACGTCTACGCCTGATTCACGGCAGCCGGGCCGTTCCTGTCATCAGACCGGCAGGGCCGTCCGGTCCACCACCCGCCGCAGCACGAAGCTCGAATGGACGCCGGTGACGCCCGGGATGCGGGTGATCCGGTTCAGCAGCAGTTCCTGGTAGGCGTCCATGTCCTTGACGGCTACCTTGAGCTGGTAGTCGGCTGCCTGGCCGGTGATCAGCAGGCATTCCAGCACTTCCGGTATCTCCCCCACCGCGGACTCGAAGCTCTCGAAGCGTTCGGGGGTGTGCTGGTCCATGGAGATATGGATCAGGGCCATGAGGGACAGGCCCAGGGCCTTGGCATCCACCAGGGCCCGGTAGCCCGTGATGAGGCCCGCTTCCTCCAGGGCGCGCACCCGCCGCAGGCAGGGTGACGGCGATAGGCCGATGCGGTCGGCTAGGTCCTGGTTGCTGAGGCGGCCGTCCTGCTGGAGCAGTTTGAGGATTTCCCGGTCGTAGCGGTCCAGCGCCATGGTATTTCCTTGTTAAAGGGATGTTCGGCAATAGCATGCCACCGATTTCATATGGCGGCAATAATCTGCCAATTCACCCCTATTTCAAGCACAAGAACGCAAGCACCTGCCCGGCGGTTTTCCGTAGCATTTGTCCCATCGGAACCGCCTTCAGGAGCACCGCCATGTTGCAGAATTCCGCCGCCAAATACGCGCCCTTTCCGCCGGTCGGCTTGACCGACCGCCAGTGGCCCAACCGCGTCATCACCCGGCCGCCGGTCTGGATGAGCACGGACCTGCGGGACGGCAACCAGGCCCTCTTCGAGCCCATGAACGCGGAGCGCAAGCTGCGCATGTTCCAGACTCTCTGCGACATCGGCTTCAAGGAGATCGAGGTGGCCTTCCCCTCCGCCTCCCAGACCGACTTCGACTTCGTGCGCACCCTCATCGAGGGCGGTCACATCCCCGCGGACGTGACCATCGAGGTGCTCACCCAGGCGCGGGAGCATTTGATCCGCCGCACCATGGAATCCGTGGCGGGGGCCCGCCGCGCCATCGTCCACGTCTATAACGCCACCTCCAAACCCTTCCGCGACATCGTCTTCGGCATGAGCAAGGCCGAGGTGGTCGACATGGCGGTGTCGGCCGTCAAGCTCGTCAAGCAGCTCGCCGCCGAGCGGCCCGAGACCGAATGGGTGCTCGAATACAGCCCCGAGACCTTTACGGCTACCGAACTCGATTTCGCCAGGGAGGTCTGCGACGCCGTGACGGAAGCCTGGGGCGCCACGCCGGACAACAAGGTGATCCTCAACCTGCCTACCACCGTCGAAGTGACCACGCCCAACGTGTACGCCGACCAGATTGAGTGGATGCACCGCCACCTGGCGCGGCGCGACAGCGTGATCCTCAGCATCCATCCCCACAACGACCGGGGCACCGCCGTGGCCTCGGCGGAGATGGGCATCATGGCCGGCGCCGACCGGGTCGAGGGCTGCCTCTTCGGCAACGGCGAGCGCACCGGCAACGTGGACATCGTCACCCTCGCCCTCAACCTCTACACCCAGGGCGTGGCGCCGGGCCTCGACTTCTCGGACATCAATGCCGTCGCCCGCACCGTCGAACGCTGCACCCAGATTCCCGTCCACCCGCGCCACCCCTACGTGGGCGACCTCGTCTTCACGGCCTTCTCCGGCTCCCACCAGGACGCCATCAAGAAGGGATTCGCGGCCCAAAAGGCCGACGCCCCGTGGAACGTGCCCTACCTCCCCGTAGACCCGGCCGACCTGGGCCGCAGCTACGACTCGGTGATCCGCGTGAACAGCCAGTCGGGCAAGGGCGGCATCGCCTACCTGCTCGAGGCGGAGTACGGCGTCGTGCTGCCGCGCCGCCTGCAGGTGGAGTTCTCCGGCGTGGTCCAGCAGCACACGGACACCAGCGGCGGCGAAGTCAGCGCCGCCGACCTGTGGACCTTCTTCGGTGCCACCTATCTGGAAGCGCCGGGGCCGGTGCGCTACGTGGAGCACCACCTGTTCGAGCATGGCGGCGCCCAGGGCATCCGCCTCTCGGTGAACATCGGCGGCCGGACCCATCTGCTGGCCGGCGAGGGCAACGGCCCCATCGACGCCGCCGTCCATGCCCTGCGCGGTACGGGCATCGACGTGCAGGTGCGCAGCTTTGAAGAGCGCTCCATGGGCGCCAGCGGCGACGGCGGCAACGCCAAGGCCTGCGCCTTCCTGGAGATCGCCCCCACCCACGGCGCCGGCGAATGCTACGGCGTCGGTGTGGACGACAACATCGTCACGGCCTCCATCCGGGCGCTGGTGAGCGGGGTCAATCGTCTCGGCATCGCGGCGGATCGCTACAGCGAAGCGGCCTGAGGAAACGAAAAAGGGCGGCCCGTGGCCGCCCTTTCACCTGCCGGGTACCCGTGCCTCAGGGCATCATGAACACCGTCTTCTCTCTCAGGCGGATGGCCTTGTCCTCCAGGGCCTCGATGTCGAAGTGGATGGGCTGGGAGCCCCTGCTGCCCGCCTCCGGCGGCACCCGGGCCGAGATCACCAGGGACTGGGTGCTCGCCGGCCCCACCTCGGTCTCGCCGGCATTCGCCAGGGCGATGCCTTCCAGGCCAGAAACGCCGATGTGATAGCGATGGGGTTTCTCGTCGGTGTTCATGATGCGCAGCGTATAGACGTTCTCGATGAGACCGCCCTCCACTTCCCGCGCCAGCACGCCCCGGTCGCGGATCACGTCCACCTTGAGGGGCAGTCGCACGGCGATGCTGTAGGCCGCCGCGGCGGTGATGGCGAAGAGCACGGCCGTGTAGATCAGGATGCGCGGCCGTACCAGGTGGGCGACGATCTCGGCGCGGCCGAAGTCCTTCTCCATGGCGTTCTCGGTGGAATAGCGGATCAGGCCGCGCGCATAGCCCAGCTTGTCCATCACCTGGTCGCAGCCGTCGATGCAGGCCGAGCAGCCGATGCATTCGTACTGGAGGCCGTTGCGGATGTCGATGCCGGTCGGACACACCTGGACGCAGATGCCGCAGTCCACGCAGTCGCCCAGGCCGGCGGCCTTGGGGTCGGCCTTTTTCGACCGGACGCCGCGGGGTTCGCCGCGTTTGCCGTCGTAGGTGACGATCAATGTGTCCGGATCGAACATCACGCTCTGGAAGCGGGCATAGGGGCACATGTATTTGCACACCTGTTCCCGCAGGAAGCCCGCCATGCCGTAGGTGGCGAAGGCGTAGAAGAAAATCCAGAAGGTCTGCCAGGGGCCCAGCCGGAAATTGACGAGGTCCCGCACCAGGGCGCCCACGGGCGTGAAGTAGGCGGCGAAGGTGAAGCCGGTCCACAGGGATACGGCGATCCAGGCGCCGTGCTTGGCCGCTTTGATCCCCAGCTTGCGGCCGTTCATGGGTTGCTGGTCCAGTTTGATGCGGGCGCCGCGCTCGCCTTCGATCCTCTCTTCGATCCACATGAAGATTTCCGTGTAGACCGTCTGGGGGCAGGCATAGCCGCAGAACAGGCGTCCGCCCACGGCCGTGAACAGGAACAGGGCGTAAGCCGAGATGATCAGCAGCACGGCCAGATAGAGCACGTCCTGGGGCCAGAAGACGAGGCCGAAGATGTAGAACTTGCGTTCCACCAGATCGAACAGCACGGCCTGGCGCCCGTTCCAGGGCACCCAGCAGAGGCCGTAGAAAATGGCCTGGGTCAGCCACACCAAGGCCCAGCGCCACTTGGCGAAGAAACCGGAAACCGAGCGCACGTAGATCTTGCGGCGGCGCTCGTAGAGGGAAACGGACGGTTGAAGCTCGGCGGTAAGACTGGAAGGCTGGTTCATGTTTGGCAGTTATCCGGGTAGACGGAATAACCACTACAAGGAACGTGCCATTAGCAATGCCCAGATGATATATTTATATAACTACATGATTTAATTGTATATAAACTGATTTCTCTTGGCAGTTACCCCCGTCACGGCACTTGGTCATTCTGCCAAAAATAGCAGATGTCGCCATGTGGATTGCGCCATATATGGCGTATATATCCAGTCGGTGCCGGGAGCCGTAGCTTCCATTGATTCCTGCAAATAGAGGTCAATGACGGTTGTCCCACCGTTTCGGCATCCGATTTCGCCGCAGTTGTCGGGCAAGCGGAAAACGAAAATCCCGGCACGAAGGTCTTGTTGGGAATGAGCATCTTAGTCCGTGGACTGATAGTCATCATTTTATGACCATGGCCGGATGCATACCGAGAACATTCTTCTGGAGTTGGGTACCCGAATAAGGGAAAGACGCAAGGGCCTGGGTTGGACTCAGGAAGAGCTTGCGCACCACGCCGACATCGACCGTTCGTATATCGGTGGAGTGGAGCGTGGCGAGAGGAACCTCACCTTTTCGGTCCTGTGCCAGATCTGTTTGGCGTTGGGCTGCGACGTTGCTGCCCTGACCGTGGGCCTGCCGGAAATCAGGCCATGAAATGGCTCCGGACAATCGTCCTTTTCGATAAGGGCGACCTTGCTTCTGCGAAGGATTGGGCCGAAATCCACGAGTCCTATACTCGTGCAATCTCGGCAATCGACCATCCGGCAGGCACCGGTCGTTTGGTTCTGCGGAAGAAGAGACGGGACCCGGAGTCGAGACAATGGGATCGCAACGGCGTTGGCTACCTGAAGAACAGGTTTTTTCAGCACTTGGTCGAACACGAAGGATGGGAGGCTGAAGCCGAGGTGGACTTGCAGAACCTGCAGGCGCAGCCGGCGCTTCGGCTCTTTCCGTCTCTTGAGCCTTACCAGGAGCCGATTACCTCGGCCTTCGGGGAGTTCGATTTCGTTACGACGACCCCGCGAGGTGTCCGTGTCGCACTTGAATGGGAAACGGGGAATATTTCCTCATCCCACCGGAGCCTCAACAAGCTCTCGATCGTGCTTGCAGCTCAAAAGATTCACGTCGGCGTACTGATTCTGCCCAGTCGTGATCTGTATGAGCATCTGACGGATCGTATCGGCAATATCGGCGAGCTGTCCCCATACCTTGGAATGTGGCACGGCATGGGCGCAACGATACAACGAGGGCTGCTGGTCATCACGGTCGTCGAGCATGACGAACTCACCGATGATCCTGGCTTCCCCTATTTGAAGTCCGGGAACGATGGCCGCTCCAGAGAGGGGCGGCAAAAACGGAAGTAGCGTCAAAGGGACATCGGAACTTCGCTGGGCATGCCTTCAGGTTCGCAACGGCAGGCGGCTCCGGAAGAAGGGACTTCTACTCGGTACCTCTTGGACAAGGGTTTCCCGGATTTCTCGCGGCGTCTCAAGTCTTCTTCGGTGAACAGCATGTTTTTTTGGCGCTGAATTTCCTTGAGGTGCTCACGGTCCCCGTCAAGGGATGCAAACCGTTCGAGAATCGAAGAGCACCCCAAGTCTCCTCCTATCCAGCGTCGTCCCGTCAATTCGGCGGCAACAAACGTTGTGCCCGATCCCCCGAAGGGGTCGAGGACCAGGGAACCCGGATCGGTGGACATGCTGACTATCCGGTCCATGAGTTTCAAGGGAAGGGCGTTGGCTTCCCACTTCTTGTACTTCGCATGGCGGACTGGGGGGATGTCAGTCCAAACGTCGCTGATATTGACCCCGCGAGGGTTCATCTTGTCCTTGTATCCGCCGTAGTCCTTCAATTCACCGCCGCAGTGGCGGCAACAGGCGATGGGAATTCTGTCGGGATGGAAGATCGCCGGCTTTGTGCCCTTAACGAAATACAAAAGCGAATAGTGAGATGGGTAAAGGCGGCCGGCAATCGGCAAGGAATATTTGATATCGACGGATATCCAATGCCGAAAAGTCAGGTGCTTACCAAGAAAGTGTCCAAGCGGAATATTCCATTTGGGGAGATTCCACAGCATGAGCGTTCCACCCGGCTTGAGGGTCCGGATCATCTCGGTCAGCCAGGTCTCGCACCAGGACACATAGTTCTCATCGGCCAAAGCGTCATTGATCCGGGAGGCATAAGTCTTTCCCAGATTGAATGGAGGATCGGCAAACGCAAGATCAACCGTTTCCGCCTCGACACAGTGGAGCACATCGACGCAATCGGCCTGGTAGAGTCGGCCAGACGGGGTGGCCAAAATGGGTGTCACGATCCTACACGCCTGCCCCATGGGCCTGCATGTCCGCGTGGTAGCTCGATCGGACCAGGGGGGCGCAGGCGGCGTTGGTGAAACCCATCTTCGTCGCTTCGGTTTCGTACATCTTGAAGACATCGGGATGGACGTAGCGGGTCACCGGCAGGTGGTGATTGGACGGGGCCAGATACTGGCCGATGGTCAGCATCTCGACGCCGTGGGCGCGCAGGTCCCGCAGCACGTCGAGGATTTCCTCGTCGGTCTCGCCGATGCCGACCATGAGGCCGGACTTGGTGGGCACCTGGGGATGGCGGGCGCGGAACTCCTTGAGCAGCAGCAGGGAGTGGGCGTAGTCAGCGCCGGGCCGGGCCTGCTTGTAGAGGCGCGGCACGGTTTCCATATTGTGGTTCATCACGTCGGGCAGATGGCCCTCGAAGGCGTCCAGGGCGGCTTCCAGTCGGCCGCGGAAGTCGGGCACCAGCACTTCGATCTTCGTGCCCGGCGACAGCTCGCGCACCTTGTCGATGCAGGCGGCGAAGTGGGCCGCGCCGCCGTCCTTGAGGTCGTCCCGATCCACGCTGGTGATGACCACGTACCTGAGTTTGAGGGCGGCCACGGTCCTGGCGAGCTTCTCGGGCTCTTCCGGATCGGGCGGCAGGGGCTTGCCGTGGCCTACGTCGCAGAAGGGGCAGCGGCGGGTGCACAGGTCGCCGAGGATCATGAAGGTGGCCGTGCCCTTGCCGAAGCACTCGCCGATGTTGGGGCAGGTGGCCTCCTCGCAGACCGTGTGCAGGGCGTGGTCCCGCAGGATGGCCTTCACGTCGGCAAACTTCGTGGCGCTGGAACCCGCCTTGACGCGAATCCACGAGGGCTTCTTGAGCACGGTTTCGGCCGGCACGATCTTGATGGGAATGCGGGCGGTCTTGGCTTCGCCCTTCTGCTTTTCGGTCATGGCTGGAGCTGGTGTCGGAGGTGGGCCGCCAGGCGGTCGGCGACGGATTGGGCGTCCATGATGCCGCAAAGTTCCCTGAGCTGGGTGACCGGCATGCCCTCGTAGCCGCAGGGGTTGATGGCGGCATAGGGCGCCAGGTCCATGTCCACGTTCAGCGCCAGGCCGTGGTAGGAACAGCCGTTTCTCACCCGCAGCCCGAGGGCAGCCACCTTGGCGCCGCCCACATAGACGCCGGGCGCGCCGGCCAGGCGCTCGGCGGCGATGCCGTATTCGGCGAGCAGGTCGATGATGGCCTGCTCCATGCGGCTTACCAGCTCGCGCACCATGAGTTTGCGGCGGCGCAGGTCCAGCAGCAGGTAGGCAACGATCTGGCCGGGGCCGTGGTAGGTGATCTGGCCGCCCCGGTCGATCTTCACGACGGGGATGCCGATGTCCCGCAGCAGGTGCTCGGGCTTGCCGGCCTGGCCCAGGGTGTAGACGGGCGGATGCTCGCAAAGCCAGATCTCGTCCGGGGTCTCGGCGCCGCGGGTCTCGGTGAAGTCCTGCATTGCGCGCCAGGTAGGCTCGTACTCCACGCGGCCAAGCTGGCGCACCACCAACTCGTTCATAGAACGATCTTGACCATCGGGTGGGAGGTCAGGTCCCGGTAGAGGGCGTCGAGCTGGGCCTTGGAGGTGGCCCGTACGGTGCAGGTCAGGGACAGGTAGTTGCCGGCCTTGGAGGGACGCATTTCCATGCGGCCGGCGTCGAAGTCCGGTGCGTGACGCACGACGACTTCGACGATGGCCTGGGCGAAGCCCTCCTCGGCCTTGCCCATGACCTTGAGGGGGAAGTCGCAGGGGAACTCGATGAGGGTGTCGTCGGCCATGGCTCAGCCTGCTCGCATCACGCGGGTCTTGAAGTCCTGGTACCAGGCGTACATGTCGGCGAACAGGGGGCCGGGCTTGCCGCCCGCGGCGCCGCGTCCCACCGGGCGGTCGTCGAGGCGGACGATGGGCAGCACTTCCTTGGTGGAGGAGCTCATCCACAGTTCGTCGGCTTCGGCCACCTCGGCGGCGGTGATGTCGCGCACCTCGTGGGGCAGGCTGTGGGCCTTGGCGAGTTCCAGCACCACGTCGTAGGTGATGCCGGGCAGCATCAGGTGGTTCTTCGGCGGCGCCAGCAGGCGACCGCCGCGCACGACGAAGATGTTGGAAGCGGCGCCCTCCGTGAGGAAGCCGTCGCGGAACAGCACGGTCTCGACGCAGCCGGCGTCCACCGCCATCTGGCGCAGCAGGCAGTTGGCCAGCAGGGACGTGGCCTTCAGGTCGCAGCGCAGCCAGCGGAAGTCGGCGGCGGAGACGGCGGCCACGCCGGCGGCGCGCTGTTCGGCGGGCGGCGTCACCAGGGGCTCGGTCATGACGAAGACCGTGGGCGTGACGGTCTTCGGGAAGGCGTGGTTGCGCACGGCCATGGGGCCGCGGGTCACCTGCAGGTAGACGGACTGATCGTCCGATGCGCCGGACCCGATCACCCGGGCGACGATGGCCCGCCATTCCTCGACCGTGTGGGGATTGGCCAGACGGATGCCGTCCAGGCTCTTCTGTAGCCGCGCCAGGTGCTCGTCGATGCGGAAGGGCCGGCGCGAATAGACAGGGATGACCTCGTAGACGCCGTCGCCGAACAGGAAGCCCCGGTCCATGACCGGCACCTTCGCCTCGGTCAAAGGCAGGTAGTCGCCGTTGAGGAAGACGGTCATATCACGACTCCGAAAGTAGCCTTGCCGCCGGGCCGTCCCAAGGCAAGGCGGCGTGCTCGTGGAGCGAGCAACCGCGACGAAAGCCTTTCGAAGTCACCCCGATGGTTCGAGCGTAGCGAGCTTGCGGGCTCCCCCGCCTTGAGGCGGGGGCTGGGGGGAGGTGGGCCATCACTACTCTAGCCAGAGCCGGAGGCTGTCCCAGGTGCGGCCGAAGATACCGGCGACGGGCACGCCTTCCAGCGCCTCGACGGGGAACTCGCCCCAGGGCTTGTCGTCGATGGAGAGCTTCAGGGTGGCGATGCGCTGGCCCCGCTGCACGGGGGCGAGCAGGGGCTGCTGGCTGACGAGCTGGACCTTGATGCGTTCGGCGGCGCCCTTGGGCAGCGAGAGCACGAAATCCTCGGGGAAGCCGGCCTTCACCGTAGCCTGGGCGCCCTTGAACACCTTGAGCTGGGACAGGGGCTGCTTGGCGTCGTAGAGCTTGACGGCATCGAAGGCCTGGAAGCCGAAGTTGAGGACCTTGAGGGATTCCTGGGCGCGCATGGCATCGGAGGACGTACCGATCACCACGGCAATCAGCCGCCGCGCCCCGCGTTTGGCGGAGGCGATCAGGCAGTAGCCGGCCGCCTCGGTGTGGCCGGTCTTGACCCCGTCCACCGCCGGGTCCAGCCACAGCAGGCGGTTGCGGTTGGGCTGGGTGATGTTGTTGTAGCGATACTCCTTCATGGAGTAGATCGGATAGAACTCGGGGAAATCGTGGATCAGGGCGGAAGTCAGGCGGGCCAGGTCCGTGGCCGTGGTGTAGTGCTGGGGATCGGGCAGGCCGGTGGCGTTGGCGTAGTTGGTGCCGCGCAGGCCGAGGCGGGCGGCTTCCCGGTTCATCACCTGGACAAAGGCCTCTTCGCTGCCGGCCACGGCTTCGGCCAGCGCGATGCAGGCGTCGTTGCCGGACTGGACGATCATGCCGCGGATGAGTTCGTCCACCGTCACCGGCTTCTTCGGCTCGATGAACATGCGCGAGCCCTGGGCCTTCCAGGCGCGCTCGGAGACGGCCACCTGCATGTCGGGCTTGAGGGCCCCCTGCTTGAGGGCCGAGAACACCAGATAGGCCGTCATCAGCTTGGTCAGGGAGGCGGGTTCGATACGCTCGTCCGCATTCTGGCCGGCCAGGGGCTGGCTGGATGTATGGTCCACGAGCAGCCAGGCGCGGCCGGCAATGGCCGGCGCCACGGGAGCGAACTGGGCAGCGGCCGGCAGGGACAGCAATGCGGCGGCGATGAGGATGAAAAGGCGCATGGGAACAGGCGTTGCGGGGGAGAAGTGGTCGCCGATTATACCGGTCAGCGCTGGATGACGACGGGCTTGAGGCCCAGGGTCTCGCTCACGCTATCGGCGATGCGGCGGGCGTCCTGGGCCTGGGGCCAGGGTCCGAGCTGGACCCGGTAGAGGTTGCCGGCCGCCTGGACGACGAGTTTTTCGCCGAGGCTGCCGAGCTCGCGGGCCAGATGGGCCTTCAGGGCTGCGGCGTTGTCCCGGTTGCCGAAGGCGCCGAGCTGCAGGTAGTGGCCGCGGGCGTCGCGGGTCTCCGGCAGGGGCTTGGCCGCCGGTTCCGGCTCGGCGGCGAGCTGGGCGATGGGATCGGCCGGCTTGGCCTGGGCGACCGGGGCCTCGCGGCCAGGCAGGATGCTCTCCACCTCCACCAAGGTGCTGCCGTTGTCGATGTAGCCCAGCTTCCAGGCGGCCGTGAAGGACAGGTCGATGAGCCGCCCGGCGTGGAAGGGGCCCCGGTCGTTGACCCGCACCACCACCGACTTGCCGTTGGCCGGGTTGGTTACCCGCACGTAGGACGGAATCGGCAGGACCGGATGGGCCGCCGTCATGGCGTACATGTCGTAGCGCTCGCCCGAGGAGGTCTTCTGGCCGTGGTAGCGCCGGCCGTACCAGCTGGCGATGCCGCGGGCCCGGTAGGGCTTGAGCTCCCGCATGGGCACGTAGTCGCGGCCCAGGGCGGAATAGGGATTGTTGGCGAAGCGGTGCAGGGGCTCGATGCGCGGCACCGCATCGGGAATCGCCTCCAGGTCCTCCGGCCCATCGTCCCCCGGGCCGTCGTCCAGGTAGTAGCCGCCGCCCTTTTTGGACATGGGCTTGCGGGCCGCCGGCTTCGGTGTTGCCTCTGCCACCGCGGGCGTCTCCGCCCGCTCGACCACCGGCTTGGGCGGCTGGCTGCCGCAGGCGGAGAGCAGCAGGGCGAATACGAGCGCTGCAGCCAAGCGCAGTCCCGCCGCTGGGCAGCCCCAAGGCGGGACGTCGCGTTCGCGGAGCGAACATCCGCACCAAGTACTCAATGGGGAGCTCCCCGTGACAATCGAGCACAGCGAGCCTGTGGGCTCCCCTCCCGCGAGGGAGGGGTTGGGGGAGGTCGGGCTCATTTTTGGACGAGCATCCGGTTCTTGTGGATGCTCATGAGGATGCCGATGCCCAGGAACAGGGTCACCAGGGCCGTGCCGCCGTAGCTGATCAGGGGCAGCGGCACGCCGACCACGGGCAGGATGCCGCTCACCATGCCCATGTTCACGAAAGCGTAGGTGAAGAAGATCAGGGTGATGGCGCCGGCCAGCAGGCGCGTGAATACCGTCGGCGCATTGGCGGCGATCATGAGGCCGCGGCCGATGAGCAGGGAATAGAGCACCAGCAGGGCGATGTTGCCGAGCAGGCCGAATTCCTCCGACATGACGGCGAAGATGAAGTCGGTGTGGCGTTCCGGAATGAACTCCAGCTGGGCCTGGGTGCCCTGTCCCCAGCCCTTGCCGAGGATGCCGCCCGAGCCGATGGCGATGGTGGACTGGATGATGTGGAAGCCCTTGCCGAGGGGGTCTTTCTCCGGGTCCAGCAGGGTCATGATGCGTCCGCGCTGGTAATCGTGAAGGAAATTCCAGGCCACGGGGGCGGCGGCGACTGCCGTGGCGGCAAGGGTGAAAATGACCTTCCAGGGCAGGCCGGCGAAGAAGATGACGTAGAAGCCGGCGGCGAACACCAGGATCGCCGTGCCCAGGTCGGGCTGCTTGGCGATCAGGGCCACGGGCAGCAGCAGCAGCAGGGCGGCGACGCCGTAGTCGCGCAGGCGCAGCATGGCCTCGTGCTTCTGGAAGTACCAGGCCAGCATCAGCGGCATAGCGATCTTCAACAGCTCCGAAGGCTGGATGCGCATGAAACCCAGGTTGAGCCAGCGCCGCGCGCCCTTGGAGATGTCGCCGAACAGGGCGACGGCGATCAGCAGCAGCACGCCGACGATATAAATCGGCAGGGCCAGGTGCATCAGGCGCTGGGGCGGCAACTGGGCGACGATGCGCATCACCACCAGGGCCACCGTCGTGTTGACGAGCTGGGCGGCGACCCGCTCCGGCGAGGCGCTGGCGACCAGGGCGAAGGCCAGCAACAGCAGCAGTCCCGCCAGGGCCATCAGGGGCGGGTCGATGGGATCGACGATCTTCATCCACAGGCGACGCAGCATCAGTCTTCCTCCGGTTCGGCCTCGTCGGCCGGTGCGGCTTCCTTCGGCACCTTGCCCAGCAAGTAGTAGTCGAGCACCTGGCGGGCGATGGGGGCCGCCGCCTGGGCGCCGAAGCCGCCGTTTTCCACCAGCACCGCCAGGGCGATCTTCGGTTGGTCGGCCGGGGCGAAGGCGATGAACAGGGCGTGGTCGCGCAATTCCTTCTTCACCTTGCCTTCCACGTACTTCTCGCCCTTGAGGGAGTACACCTGGGCCGTGCCGGTCTTGCCGGCGGCCACGTACTCGGCGCCGGCGAAGGCGCGGGCGCCGGTGCCCTCCGTGTTCACGCCCACCATGGCCTTCTTGATGACTTCGATGTGCTCCTGCTTGAGGGGCAGGGTTTTCAGGGGGCGCGGCTCGACGGGCGTTGCCTTGCCGGTCTTGGTGTCGGTGATGTACTGCACCAGGTGGGGCCGGAACATGACGCCGTTGTTGGCGAGGGTCGCCGTCGCCTGGGCCAGCTGGATCGGTGTGTAGGCGTTGTAGCCCTGGCCGATGCCGATGGAAATGGTTTCGCCGGCGTACCACTTCTGCTGTTCCGGTTTCTTGAAGCGCTTCCTCTTCCATTCCTGGGACGGCAGCACGCCCTCCGACTCGCCCTCGATGTCCACGCCGGTGCGCTGGCCGAAGCCCAACTGGCGCATGAAGTTGGCGATGTTGTCGATGCCCATGTCGTTGGCGAGCTGGTAGTAGTAGGTGTCGCAGGAGACGACGATGGACTTGTACATGTCCACCACGCCGTGGCCGCCCTTCTTGTCGTCGCGGAAAGTGTGGCCGCCGAAGTTGAAGACGCCGGGGTCGGCGATGGACTGCTCGGGACGCCGCTTGCCAATGGTTAGGGCGCCGAGAGCCATGAAGGGCTTGAAGGTGGAGCCCGGCGGATAGGCGCCGTTCAGCGCCCGGTTCACCATGGGCTTGTCCGGCGAGGTGTTGAGCTGTTCCCAGTCGCTGGGGGCGATGCCGTCCACGAACAGGTTGGGATCGTAGTTGGGCACCGACACCAGGGCGAGGATGCCGCCGGTGGACGGCTCGATGGCCACCAGGGAGCCCTTGCGGTCGCCGAAGGCCTTTTCGGCGATCTCCTGCAGCTTGGCGTCCACCGTCAGGGTCAGGTTGTTGCCCGCCACCGGCGCGGTACGCGCCAGGGTGCGCACGGCGCGTCCGCCGGCATCCACCTCCACCTGTTCGAAGCCGGTCTGGCCGTGGAGCTCGAACTCGTAGTGATGTTCGAGGCCGGTCTTGCCGAAATGCTCGGTGCCGCGGTAGTTGGCCTCGTGCTCGTGCTGTTCGATCTTCTCCAGGTCCTTGTCGTTCACGCGGCCGATGTAGCCCAGCAGGTGGGAGGCGTAGGCCCCCATCGGATACTGGCGGAACAGGCGCGCCTTGATATCCACGCCGGGGAAGCGGTAGCGGTGGGCGATGAACTTGGCCACCTCCTCGTCGGTCAGGCGCGTGCGGATGGGCAGGGATTCGAAGTTCTTGCTCTCGGTCAGCAGCTTCTGGAAGCGCTTGCGGTCCTTGGGCTGGATGTCGATGATCTGGGCGAGGCTGTCGATCACCGCGTCCAGGTTCTTCGCCTTCGAGGGCGTGATCTCCAGCGTGTAGGCGGAGTAGTTGCGCGCCAGCACGGCGCCGTTGCGGTCCACGATGAGACCCCGGTTCGGCACGATGGGGACGAGGGAAATGCGGTTCTCGTCGGCGCGGGTGCGGTAGTAGTCGTGCTGGATCACCTGCAGCCAGACGAAGCGCAGGAACAGCACCGCGAAGCAGGACAACACGAACCCCCCCGCCACGCCAAGCCGGCTGCGGAAGCGTTCCAACTCTTCCTGGGGGTTCTTGAACTCCATGATGGGGGAGAGCGCCTATCGGAAGCAGCTCTGCCGCTGGGCCGCCCCGAGGCAGAGCGGGACGCGCCGGAGGCGCAAACCGCTGAACGGCCTGTTGGGGGCGCCCCGTGACAGTCGAGCGCAGCGAGCTTGCAGGCTCTCCCCCGCGAGGGGGAGCTGGAGGGGGCGGGTGTTCATATGGGCCGGTTGTCGTCCCGCTCGACGGGCCGGTACTGGGGCAGCAGCAGCAGATAGGTCAGCGGATGCCAGAGGGCGGCGGCGACGAAGCTGGAAAGGAAGTAGAGCAGGCCCGGGAATTCGGCGCCGCCCATGAGGCGGGCCACCACCATGATGAGCTGGGCGACGAACAGCATGGGCAGCACATGGAGAGCCTGCAGGAGGAGCGGGAACCAGAGGATGCGCCGCGACAGGCCGCCGGCGGCGAAGGCCAGGGGCACGTAGGCGAGGGCATGTTGCCCCATGATGCTGCCGTCGGCGATGTCCATCAGTACGCCGAGGAAGAAGGCAGAACCCATGCCGATGCGCAGGGGCTGGTGGATGCACCAGAAGGTGAGCACCAGGGCCACCCAGTCGGGTACGCCGGGAATCCGGCCGAAGGGAATCAGGTTCAGGAAGTAGGCGAGGAACAGGGACGCCCAGACGAACCAGCCGCGGGCGGGCAGCAGGATGCGGCGGGAGGAATGGGTGGGCTGGATCATGGCGTCTTGTGGGTCCGCTTGACGCGTTTGCCCTTGCCGGGCTTCTCTTTCTGCTCGACGGGTTCCTCGGGCGGCGGCGGCATGGCCTCGCGGCTGCCGAGCACCAGCACCTGGCCCCAGCGTTCCACGCCCGCCAGGGGTTCGCAGAAGATGTGGGCGAAGGCGTAGGAGTTGTCCCGGTCGATGTGGGAGACCTTGGCAACCGGCAGGCCGGCCAGATAGATGCCGTCGAGGCCGGATGTCACCAGGATGTCGCCGCTGCGCACGTCGGCGTTGGCGGCGAGGAAGCGCAGTTCCATCATGCCGGCGCCGGCGCCGTTGAGCACCGCGCGCAGGCCGTTGCGCTGGACCTGGACCGGGATGGCCTGCTCCTTGTCCGTCAGCAGGGTGACTTCGGCAGTGAGGGGGAAGACCCGGGTCACCTGGCCGAGGACGCCCACGTCGTCGATCACCGCCTGGCCGGTGGCGATGCCGGCCTGGAGGCCCTTGTCGATCACCACCCGGCGCGAGAAGGGATCGCGGGCGGCATAGAGGATTTCGGCGATGCGGCCTTCGGCGGGCTGCCGCGCCTTCATGTCCAGCAGGGCCCGCAGGCGCATGTTCTCCTGCTCCAGGTGGTCCTGGCGCAGCAACTGGTTGGCCGTGGCGAGCTGGCGGCGGCGCAGTTCGCCGTTCTCCGCCTGGAGCGTCGCCAGGCTGGAAAAGAAGTCGCTGGCATCGCCGGCCGCCACCGCCGGCATGCCCGCCAGGCGCTGGGCGGGCCACACCACCGTGGCGACGGCGATGCGCGCCCACTCCAGGGTGTGGAAGCGCAGGTCGGCCACCAGCAGCAGCAGGGAAAGGCAGAGAAAGAAGGTCAGCTGGGCGAGCGGCGCCGGTCCCCGTTTGAAAAACGGTGGTGGCGAGTGGCCGACGGCTGACATCACTTCGATAGCGCCCCAGGCAAGTAGAAACGACGAGTCGGCGCATGCTCTGCGCCGCCTTGCACACTAAAGGGGAGGGACGCTATTCGTTCGCGAAAATACTGCCGAGTTTGTCCATCTTTTCGAGGGCGAGCCCCGAGCCGCGGACAACGCAGGTGAGCGGATCGTCGGCAACGATCACCGGCAGGCCGGTCTCTTCCATCAGCAGGCGGTCCAGGTCGCGCAGCAGCGCGCCGCCGCCCGTGAGGACCATGCCCTTCTCGGCGATGTCGGCGCCGAGCTCGGGCGGTGTCTGCTCCAGGGCGATCTTCACGGCGCCGACGATCTGGTTGAGCGGATCGGTCAGGGCCTCAAGGATTTCGTTGGAGGAGATGGTGAAGCTGCGCGGGATACCCTCGGCCAGGTTGCGGCCCTTGACTTCCATCTCGCGGACTTCCGAGCCGGGGAAGGCGGAACCGATTTCCTTCTTGATCGCCTCGGCGGTGGTCTCGCCGATCAACATGCCGTAGTTGCGGCGGATGTAGCCGATGATGGCCTCGTCGAACTTGTCGCCGCCGACGCGCACCGAGCCGGCATAGACCATGCCGCCCAGGGAGATGACGCCCACCTCGGTGGTGCCGCCGCCGATGTCCACCACCATGGAGCCGGTGGCGTCCGACACCGGCAGGCCGGCGCCGATGGCCGCGGCCATGGGTTCCTCGATCAGGTACACCTGGCTGGCGCCGGCGCCGAGCGCCGATTCGCGGATGGCGCGGCGCTCCACCTGGGTCGAGCCGCAGGGCACGCAGATGATGATGCGCGGGCTCGGCGAGAACAGGCGCGAGTCGTGCACCTTCTTGATGAACTGCTTGAGCATCTGCTCGGTGACCGTGAAGTCGGCGATGACGCCGTCCTTCATGGGGCGGATGGCCGTGATGTTGCCGGGGGTCTTGCCGAGCATCTGCTTGGCGGCGTGGCCGACGGCCTGGATCGTCTTCTTGGCGTTGGGGCCGCCTTCGGTGCGGATCGCCACCACGGAGGGTTCGTCGAGAACGATGCCCTTGCCGCGGACGTAGATCAGCGTGTTGGCGGTGCCGAGGTCGATGGCCAGGTCGTTCGAGAAATAGGAGCGCAGGAAGCCGAACATCGATGATTCCGAAAGTGAGTTGCGGCCGGCGGGACGGCAGCCGGCGCGGGCTGGAAAATAGGCGCCTATGATACCCTATCGCGCCCCGTCAATTAAGCTCGTTTCCGAAAGCCTCCCATGTCCCTGACCCGCGACGACGTGCGCCGCATCGCGCTCCTGGCGCGCATCGAAGTTTCCGATGCCGAGGTCGAGCGTACCCGCGACCAGCTGAACGGCATCCTCGGTTTCGTCGAACAGCTCCAGGCCGTCGATACCACCGGCGTGGCGCCCATGAGCCATGCCGTCGATGTGGTCCAACGCCTGCGGGAAGACCGCGTCACCGAAACCGACCGCCACGCCGATTTCCAGAGGATCGCCCCGGAGACCGAGGCCGGTCTGTATCTGGTCCCGAAAGTCATCGAATGATTCACGCCTCCCTGAAAGACTTGTCTGCCGCCCTGGCGGCCAAGAAGGTTTCCGCCGTCGAGCTGGCGACCCTGTTCCTCGACCGCATCGAAAAGCTCAACCCCACCCTCAACGCCTTCGTCAGCGTGGACCGGGACAAGACCCTCGCCATGGCGCGGGATGCCGACGCCCGCCGCGCCGCCGGCGAGACCGGCCCCCTGCTGGGCGTGCCCCTGGCCCACAAGGACATCTTCTGCGCCGAGGGCTGGCTCACCACCTGCGGCTCGAGGATGCTCTCCAACTTCGTCTCGCCCTACGACGCCACGGTGGTGCGCAATTTCAAGCAGGCCGGCGCGGTGACCCTGGGCAAGTGCAACATGGACGAGTTCGCCATGGGCTCCTCCAACGAAACCTCGTTCTACGGCGCGGTGAAGAACCCCTGGGACACGGCCCGGGTGCCCGGTGGTTCCTCGGGCGGCTCCGCCGCCGCCGTGGCCGCGCGCCTGGCGCCGGCCGCCACCGGCACCGACACGGGTGGATCGATCCGCCAGCCGGCGGCCCTGTGCGGCTTCACGGGCCTCAAGCCCACCTATGGCGTGGTGTCCCGTTACGGCATGATCGCCTTCGCCTCGTCCCTGGACCAGGGCGGCCCCATGGCCCGCTCCGCCGAGGACTGCGCCCTGATGCTCAACGCCATGGCCGGTTTCGACGAGCGGGATTCCACCTCCCTGGAGCGTCCCGTCGAGGACTACGCCCGCGACCTGGACCAGCCCCTGGCCGGCCTGCGCATCGGCCTGCCGAAGGAGTTCTTCGGCGCCGGCATGGACGAGGATGTGCGCGCGGCGGTGGAGGCGGCCCTGGCCGAGTACCGCAAGCTCGGCGCCACGACGGTCGAGGTCAGCCTGCCCAACTCGGGCCTGTCGGTGCCGGCCTATTACGTCATCGCCCCGGCCGAGGCGTCGAGCAACCTCTCGCGCTTCGACGGCGTGCGCTACGGCCACCGGGCCGCCGAGTACGGCGACCTCAACGACATGTATTCGAAGAGCCGGGCCCAGGGCTTCGGCGACGAGGTCAAGCGCCGCATCCTCGTCGGCACCTACGTGCTGTCCCACGGCTACTACGACGCCTACTACCTGCAGGCCCAGAAGGTGCGCCGCCTGATCGCCGACGACTTCGCCGCCGCCTTCAAGGACTGCGACGTCATCATGGGGCCGACGAGCCCGTCCACCGCCTTCCGCCTCGGCGAGAAGGCGGCCGACCCGGTGCAGATGTACCTGTCGGATATCTACACCATCGCCGTGAATCTGGCCGGCCTGCCGGGCATGTCCGTGCCCTGCGGCTTCGACCGCCAGGGGCTGCCCGTAGGGCTGCAGATCGTCGGCGGCTGGTTCGCCGAGGCGAAGATGCTCAACGTCGCGCACCAATACCAACGGGCCACCGACTGGCACCTGCGCCGGCCGGCGCTCGCGGAATAATTCCAGAGGGAGAAGACCATGAACAAAGTAGGCGGCTACGACATCGAAGACCTTAAGCCCGGCATGACGGCGAGCTTCGCCAAGACCGTCACCGAGGCCGACATCCTCATGTACGCCGGCGTCTCCTGCGACATCAACGCCGTGCACCTCAACGAGGAATACGCCAAGACCACCATGTTCGGCGGCCGTATCGCCCACGGCATGCTGACGGCGGGCTTCATCTCCGCCGTGCTCGCCAACAAGCTGCCCGGCCCCGGCACCATCTATCTGGGCCAGACGCTGAAATTCAAGGCGCCGGTGCGCATCGGCGACACGGTCACCGCGACCGTCACGGTGCGCGAGGTGGTCGCCGAGAAGAAGCGCGTGGTCCTCGACGCCGTCTGCAGCGTCGGCGGCAAGGCCGTGCTGGAGGGCGAATCCACCGTCATGTGCACCTCGGTCAAGGACTGAAATGAAGCAGGTGTCTATAGCAAAGGTGGTGCGTGATCGAGCCGGCGGGGTGCCCTGCTGCGCTCCATGTCCCCCGGGCCGAAAGGACGCCGGCCCTCCTCCTCTACTTGCGGAAATCGGACACCCGCCATCCGTGACTCGCGCCGCGGCACCCCGTTTCACGCGTCGCGGAAGACGCGCAGCGTCATGGAGCAACTGAGATGAGGCTTTCCGGCCCCCGGCTGGCATGGCTGGTCGCCGCGATCCTGGCGGGCTGTGCCACGCCCGAGCCGCCGCCCGTCGTCACGGCGCCGGCGCCGGAGCCGGCGCCGCCGCCCGTGGTGGAGAAGCGCGAGCCCCGCATCGAGTCCCAGCCCCTCAAGCACCTGGCCAACCGCAAGCTGGAGCCCATCAAGGACCGGCCCCTGAACGTGAAGACCAACTGCAATTTCCGCGACCACACGGGCTACCGGGGCCGCCTCGACCTCCAGGTCAAGGATGCCGACGTGCGCCGCTTCCGCGCCGAGGTGAACATCCCCAAGCGCGGCACCTGCCGCTTCGACCTCAAGGAGTTCCAGCAGGCCGGGACGACGCCGGTGGCGCTGGCCAAGGCCAACGGCGACGAATGCAAGGTGCGCGTCTGGGAGCAGGACAGCCACGTCACCGTCGCCTTCCGCGACTGCAAGACCCAGTGCAGCGGCGAATCCTTCGATTATCTGTGGCCCATCCTGGTCGACGCCAGGACGGGCAAGTGTTCCTGAAAGAGACATCATGAGTCAGTGGGAAGTCGTCATCGGGCTGGAAACCCACGTCCAGCTGCAAACCCAGTCGAAGATCTTTTCCGGCGCCTCCACCGCCTTCGGTGCGGCGCCCAACGCCCAGGCCTGCGCGGTGGATATCGCCCTGCCCGGCGTGCTGCCGGTGCTCAACCGGGAGGCCGTGGTTTGCGCCATCAGGTTCGGCCTCGCCGTCGGCGCCGAGATCGCGCCGCGCTCCGTCTTCGCGCGCAAGAACTACTTCTACCCGGACCTGCCCAAGGGTTACCAGATCAGCCAGTTCGAGATTCCCGTCGTGTCCGGCGGCGGGCTCACCATCCAGGTCGGCGAGACGGAGAAGTACGTCCATCTCACCCGCGCCCACCTGGAGGAGGACGCCGGCAAGTCGCTCCACGAGGACTTCCACGGCAAGTCGGGCATCGACCTCAACCGGGCCGGCACGCCGCTGCTGGAGATCGTCACCGAGCCCGACATGCGCTCGGCCGCCGAGGCCGTGGCCTACGCCAAGGCCCTGCATGCGCTGGTCCAGTGGATCGGCATCTGCGACGGCAACATGCAGGAAGGCAGCTTCCGCTGCGACGCCAACGTTTCCGTGCGGCGTCCCGGCGCGCCCCTGGGCACGCGGCGCGAGATCAAGAACCTCAACTCCTTCCGCTTCCTGCAGCAGGCCATCGAGTACGAGATCAAGTGGCAGATCGAGACCATCGAGGACGGCGGCAAGATCCAGCAGGCCACGGTGCTGTTCGACCCGGACACCGGCGAGACGCGCGCCATGCGCTCGAAGGAAGATGCCCACGACTACCGCTACTTCCCCGATCCCGACCTGTTGCCCCTGGAGATCAAGCCCGACTGGATCGCCGCGGTGAAGGCCGGCCTGCCGGAACTGCCGGCCGCCATGAAGGCCCGTTTCGAGGCCGACTACGGTCTTTCGGCCTACGATGCCGGCGGACTGACCGCGACCCGCGGGACGGCGAAGTATTTCGAGGACTGTGTCGCCATCGCCGGCAAGGAGAGCGCCAAGCCCTGCGCCAACTGGGTCATGGGCGAAGTCGCGGCACGGCTCAACAAGGAGGGGCTGGAGATTTCCGCCGCCCCCGTTTCGCCGGCCCAGCTGGCCGGCGTGGTCAAGCGCATCGCCGACAACACCATTTCCAACAAGATCGCCAAGGACGTGTTCGAGGCGCTGTGGTCCGGCGAGGGCAAGGATGCCGATGCCGTTATCGAGGCGAAGGGCCTCAAGCAGATCACCGACACCGGCGCCATCGAGAAGATCATCGACGAGGTGCTGGCGGCCAACCCGAAGTCGGTGGAGGAATTCCGCGCCGGCAAGGACAAGGCCTTCAATGCCTTGGTGGGCCAGGCCATGAAGGCCACCAAGGGCAAGGCCAATCCCCAGCAGGTCAATGAGCTGCTGAAGAAGAAGCTGGCCGGGTAAACGCAGGAAGCCGCCCGCGGGCGGCTTCCGGTCGGCGGTCGGCCCGCTCGATCAGCGGCCGGCCGGCTTGGTGGTCAGCTCCCGGTAGCGCTTCTTGTCCTCCTCGAACTTGGCGCGGGTGGCGTCCACGTCCTTCTTCTTCTCCTCCATCAGCTTCTGCTGGGCGAGGATTTCCGTCTCGGCTTCCTTGATCTGGGCCTTCAGGTCCGGTGGCACGGGCTTCTTGGTGTAGAACTCCAGCTCCTTGTCCAACTGCTGGCGGCGCTTTACGGCCCGTTCGTACTTCTCGCCCGCCTGCTTGGCGAGCGCCTCGTGGTCGGCGATGGCGCGGTCGCGGGCGATGTCGATCTCCCTCTCGCCGGTATAGGTGTTGAGCAGGGCCTGGTCCTTGCGGCGCTGCTCGGCGGCGATGCGCTCCGCCTCCTTCTTGCGCGCCTCCTCGGCCTCGCGCTGGGCCTTCTGCTCGGGCGTCAGGGGCGCCTCCACGTTGCGGATCTTGCCCTTGTCGCCGAACTCCTTGTAGGCCCGGTCCTCGCACTGCTCGGGCAGGATGTCGCCGCAGACCTTGCGACCGCTCTTGTCCGTGCAGCAGAAAGTGCGCGCCGCCGCCGGCAGCGCGAAGGCGGCCGTCAGCACGGCCGCGGCAAGCCCGATCGCCAAACGTTTATTCGACACCGTAGTCCTCCCGATAGCGGCGCACGGCCGCGAGCTTGCGTTCCAGTTCCGGATGGCCGGAGAGAAAGGCGATCAGGTCGGCCAGCGTGGCCACCGGCACCACCGGGATGCCGTAGTCGCGCACCACCTCCTGCACCGCCGACAATTCGCCCTGGCCGCGCTCCTGCCGGTCGAGGGCGATGACGACGCCGGCCGGCGTGGCGCCGGCGCCGCGAATCAGTTCGACGGATTCCCGCACCGAGGTGCCGGCCGAGATCACGTCGTCGATGATGAGCACGCGGCCCGCGAGGGGCGCGCCCACCAGGGTGCCGCCTTCGCCGTGGTCTTTGGCTTCCTTGCGGTTGTAGGCGAAGGGCGTGTCGCGGCCGAGCCGGGCCAGCGCCACGGCCGTGCCGGCGGCCAACGGAATGCCCTTGTAGGCGGGGCCGAACAGCACGTCGAAGTCCACGCCGGCGGCGAGGATGGCCTCGGCGTAGAAGTCGCAGAGCCGGCCGAGGGCGGCGCCGTCGCTGAAGAGGCCGGCGTTGAAGAAATAGGGGCTCAGGCGGCCGGCCTTGGTCTTGAACTCGCCGAAGCGCAGCACGCCGCGCTCGCAGGCGAAGGCGATGAAATCGCGGCTCAGGCCCTGGCGGGCCTCGGCCTGATTCTTCGGAAGGGGGGCGGGATTCGTCATGGCAGGAATTCTACATGCTCGGCGTCGTCCCGCCGCGGCCCGGAAGTGCCGCAGCCGGCGGCGGGGTGCGCCGTCAGCGGGTTTCGGCCAGCAGTTCCTCGATGTTCCGCCAGAGGACGCCGAAGTCCGTCGGCTTGTACAGCAGCCGTGTCCTGCCCTGGGCCCCGGCGCCCGTTGCCTTGGTGTCGGTGTCGCCCGTCAGGATGATGGCCGGGATGTCGTCGCCGCAGGCCCGGCGGACGGCGGCGATCACGTCGAGGCCCGTCTCCCCGTCGGCGAGGCGATAATCGGTGAGGAGCAGATCGGGTTTGCCGGCGCCGAGCAGCGGGACGATGCCGGCGCCGGAAGCCGCCGTCACGACGCGGTGGCCGGAGGCCTCCAGCAACTGGGCGAGGGCTTCCGCCACGGAACGGTTGTCCTCCACCAGGGCGATGCTCAAGGGCCGGCAATGCATGTCGGGCGGGACCATTGCTGCGGGCGCATCCCCGAGGGGCAGCTCCACCGCGAACAGGGAGCCCTTGCCGACGACGCTGCGCACGCGCACCTCCAGGCCCAGCAGGGCGGCCGTGCGGGCGACGATGGTGAGGCCGATGCCCGTTCCCCTGGGCTGGTCGTTGCGAACCGGGGGCAGTTGGCGGAACTCCTCGAAGATCACTCCGGTCATGTCCGCCGGGATGCCGATGCCCGTGTCCCAGACCTCGATCCACCATTTGCCGCTCCGGCGCCGCGGAGCGATGAGGACGCCGCCCCGCTCCGTGTAGCGCAGGGCGTTCGCCACCAGGTTCGACAGGATGCGCTGGAACAGCACCGGGTCCGTATGGCCGTGGAGGCCGTCGAAGCGCCCCACCCGGAGCTGGAGCCCTTTCACATGGGCGCGGGGCGCATGGTAGGAGACGATCTTCGCCATCACGGCGTTCGCGTCGAAGTCGCGCACATGGGCCTTGACGGCGCCGGCGTCGAAGCGGGACAGGTCCATCAGGTTCGACAGCATGTCGCCGAGGGTGGCGACGCAGCCCTTGAGGTTGGTCACCATTTCCGGCTCGGCCGTGCCGAACTTCGTCTCGATGGTGTCCACGTAGAGGGAAATGGCGAAGATCGGTTGCCGCAGGTCGTGGCTGACGGCGCCGAGGAAGCGGGATTTGGCCTCGTTGGCGCGCTCGGCCTCGATCTTCGCCGCCTTGAGGGCGCTTTCCGCCTGCTTGTGGGCCGTCACATCCTCGTTGAACACGATGATGCCGCCGATCTTCCCCGCCGCATCGCGCCAGGGCTGGATTTCCCAGCGCACCCAATCCACGCGGCCGTCCTGGCGCACGAACGGGTCTTCCTCGCAGCTCAGGGTCTCGCCCGCCAGGCCCCGTCGGTGGAGTTCGCGCCAGCGGTCCGGGATTTCGGGGAAGACTTCGTAGTGGCTGCGGCCGATGACGCTCACGTCGCCCAGTCGGTAGTCGGCGAGGAAGCGCCGGCTCACCGCCAGGTAGCGCATCTCGCGGTCCAGCATGGCGATCCCGGCCGGCACGTGCTCGATGAGCAGGCTCAGCTTGGCTTCGCTTGCCCGGACCGCCTGTTCGGCCCGCACGTGGGCGGTGGTTTCCCGCAGACTGAAGACGAGGCCCGTCACGCGGCCGTCCGGCTCCCGATGGGGCGTCAGGCTCCAGTCCCAGTAGGTGGTGCCCCGCTCCGGCTGGTCGGGGAATTCGAAGGGCTTGTCCTTGAAGAAGACCGGCTTGCCGGTATCGCGCACGCCGCGGAAGATGGCCTCGTTCTCCGCATCGGGGTAGAGGGCGAAATGGTTCTTGCCGACCAGTTGTTCCGGTGTCCTGCGGCAGGTGTCCGCATAGGCCTGGTTGACCCAGACGAAGTTGAAGTTCGTGTCGAGGTACACCAGCATCACGTCGGTCGTGTCCATGACCGAGGCCAGCAGGGCCCGTTCCTGCCGGAGGGCGGCGACCATGCGGCGGCGCTCCGGCGCCGCCACGGCGAGGCGTTGCTGGAAATGGCGCAGGACCAGCCAGATGGTGGCGGAGGAAAGGAAGAAGGCAACAGCGCCCGTCAGCACCACCGGCAGGTGGGCGCCCGGCCCCTGGGAGTGGGCGAGCAGGGTGCCGCTGACGACGGTGGACAGCAGGATGACCATGAGCGTCGGGCCGGTGCCGCAGAGAAAGGCGGCCACGGCGATGCCGGGATAGAAGGTCACGTAGGGCAGCCCTGCTTCAATGGGGAGTATTGCCAGGCGGACGGCCAGTGCCGCGAGGACGATGCCCAGGGCGAGGGCGTAGCGCTGGAGGGCGCTTTGTCCGAACAGGAGCGGGGTGTCGGCGATGGGCATCGGTTGGGCGCTTACGTCGGGGGTGGGGACGCGGTTGCCCGATTGTAGTGTCGGCCCCGGCGGGGGGTGTGCAGAAATTTCACGATCACCGGGCGCTTCCCCTGGCGAATCGGCCGGCCGTCGGGAGACCTCGGCTGCCATTGTCGGTCAATGCAGCGCCAGCAGGTTTTCCGAGATGGCCTGGGAGGCCTTGTGCTCTATCGCCCCCAGCAGTTCCACGATCCGGCGGGAAAGGGGTTCCACCTGGGCGAAGCAGGCCTCGGCATCGTCGTGGCGGCGGTTCTCCTTGTGGTCCACCAGGGCGCCGATGAGCCGGTGGAGGGCCGCATGGGGTTCTTCGAGCCGGTGCATCTCGACGATATGGCCGTATTCCGCCAGGCCCTCGCCGTAGTACCAGCGGCCCAGGTCGCATTCCCGGTGGCTGAGCAGCTGGCCCCGCGACAAACTGTCATGTCCGTCCAGATAGTCGCGCAGGCGCCGCTTCCAGCCCAGGTGGGCGGCCCGCGCCCCGGAGAGGTCGAGCAGGGTCAGGCCCTCCATGAAGCTGCGGTATTCCTCCAGGGCGGCCACCTGGGCGGCGACGCGGCTGCAGTTTACGACGGCGTAGTTTTCCTTCAGCACCTGGAAGACCTTGCGGTCGATCTCGAAGTCCTCCACCTTCTTCAGGAGGATGGGCAGCACCGCCGCCTGGTCCAGGGCGGCCCGGTAGGGCCGGTCTTCCGTCAGCGCCGTGAAGATGTCGGCGATGGTCAGGATGCGCGCCTCCAGGGGAATGCCGTCGTGGCCGGCGCGGAACGGGTAGCCGGTGCCGCGCAGGCTCTCGTGGTGGGCGCCGGTCCACAGGGCGATGTCCTCCAGTCCCTGGATGGCGCCGAGGATGCGGTAGGAATAATAGGGATGGGCGCGCACCACCTGCCATTCGGCAGCGGTGAGCTTGCCGTTCTTCTCCAGCAGCTCGGCGGGGATCGCCAGCTTGCCGAGGTCGTGCAGGTAGCCGGCCACCTGGATGCGCTTGCAGTCCGCCTCGGGCAGGCCGAAGAGCTGGGCCAGGGTGGCGGCGCTGGCGGCCACGCCGCTGGAATGGGTGGCCGTGAAGCGGCTGCGGAAGTCGATGATCTGGGCCAGCAGCTCGGCGAAGTCCTGCAGCCCGTCCATGTCCAGCTCGATGTGGGAGAAGGGGGTGCGCTGGGCCATCAGCTGCAGCAGCTGGGGATCGTCCAGATCGAGCCAGAAGGCGTCGTTGGACGATACCTTGAGGAAGGCGTCCACGTATTCGGGCATCAGGGTGTGTCCGCGGCAGCCCATGAGGCGTTCGCAAAGGTCGTCCGCCTGCATGAGGACGGGCTGGGAGCGGTCCAGGCTGGAATTGACGAACTTGGCCAGATGGACGATGTGGCTGCCCATGGGAACGATCTCGCCGTTCACCTCGCGGTTCTCCCCGTTGGCCCAGAGCACGTTCTGAAAACGCACGATGCGGGCCGAGGCGCGGAAGGGCTTGAACTTGTGCAGCAGCCGGTAGCCCACATGGGCGCCGCGCACCCGGAACTCGGGGGCACCCACGCCCTCGGGGTGATGGCAGGACAGGGAACCGATGTCGTGCAGGGCGGCGGCCACCACCAGGTCCTCCTTGAAGCGTCCGGTGACCTTGGCGGCTTCCGCCACGCGCACGGCGATATAGGCCACCCGCTTGTGATAGTCGGCCATGGACGGATTGATGAGGTCCAGGGCCTGGGACAGGGAGAGGACGAACTGTTTGAGACTGACGTGGAATTCGTTTTTCATGCGCGACCTCCGCGCTGGCATCGAGACCCGCCGTCACCCCATGCCCGGACAGGCCCCTAGTTCTGGGGGGCCTGCCCGGGCATCGGCGACGGTCCGGTGCAGGAAGAAAAGCTGCCGGCGCATGGCGCGCCGGCATTCGGCCAAGGAGGAGTGAGACCGAAACTGGTGTCAATCATGGGAAGCACGGCCCAGGTCCGGCGCTTCCCCGGCGGGGGCTTCGCCTGCCGGTGCCGCGATACTCCTCGCCGCCGAGGTTTCGAGGACCATCATCAGGGCCAGGCAGGCGACGAGGACGCCGCCGACGATCCCGTCAGGGATGCTGGTCATCACGGCGGCGAGCAGATCCAGCCCGGCGACGAGGGTCAGGATCAGGAAGGAATATTCGTGAGTCGACATTTTCATGGGAGCCCCTTTCGCGCATCCGCCGGATCGGCCGGGACGGGTCTGCGGTCATCCGGCGCGGCGGTGCGCACCATGAAGACTGCATGGAAAGCAGCGAACCGCATATAGCGGGACGCGGCGACTTGCGTCGGAGAACTTCGCGGGCTTTGTAGGGCAAGGCCTACGCGGAGGCCGGGAGCCTCAGGCGCAGCCGCCGGGGTCCAGGCCGTGCTGGTCCACGTAGCGGACGATGTCGGCGTTGGACTGGAGGGAAAGCTTGTCCATGATGCGCGCCCGGTAGGTGCTCACGGTCTTGGCGTTCAGACTGAGCTGCTCGGCGATGCGCGTGAGGGGGGTGCCGCGGCCCAGGCGCAGCAGGACTTCGAACTCCCGCTTCGAGAGGGATTCGTGGGCCGGCTGGAGGCTGGTGCTGTTCTGGTGCAGGCCGTTCGCCAGGAGCTGGGTCAGCTGGGGACCCAGATAGGTCTGGCCGCCGGCCACGCGCAGCAGGGCCAGCTGGAGTTCCTCGGTGGGGCTGTCCTTGGTGATGTAGCCGGCGGCGCCGCCGCGGATGGCCGCCAGGGCATGGCTGTTCTCGCCGTGGGCCGTGAGGATCAGCACCGGCAACGCCGGATATTGCCGCCGGATGGTCTTCAGGAGTTCGAGGCCGTTCACGTCCTTGAGGGAGAGGTCCAGCACGACCATGTCCCAGCTTTCGGCGCTGAGCAGCTGCAGGGCCTGGGTCCCGGTGCCCGCCTCGCCGCCGACGGTCAGCTGGCCCAAACCGTTGATGAACTGTTTGAGGCCCTGCCGGACTATCAGATGGTCGTCGACGATGAGAATCTTTTTCACGGGCAGCCTGTGATTTCCGTGGGGACGTGGCGGAAGGCCCGAAGCATGACTTAAGTATTACAGCTTTTCAAGCCCGTCCGTATCGCAATGGCGACGACCCGGCACCGGGCTGTCGCATTACCGCACCGGGGACCCTGTCGAGGGTCACCGACAGAACGGGATGCGTCTGCCCAAGGCGTGCGCCGCCCTCTTGGCTTGGCCCATAATGCGGCGCTCGCCGCAGAAGGAAAATCCCAGTGCTGAAAATCGTCTCGCTGAATCTCAACGGCATCCGTTCCGCCGCCGCCAAGGGCATGTTCGAGTGGCTCGCCGGCCAGTCGGCGGACGTCGTCTGCCTGCAGGAGCTCAAGGCCCAGTTGCCCGATCTGACGGATGCCATGCGCGCGCCGGCGGGCCTGCAGGGTTGGTTCCACTGCGCCGAGAAGAAGGGTTACAGCGGTGTCGGCATCTATGCGCGGCGCCCGCCGCTGCGGGTGGTTGAAGGCATCGGCAACGCCGAGTTCGACGCCGAAGGCCGCTATCTTAGGGCCGACTGGGAGACGCTGTCGGTCATCTCCCTCTACCTGCCCTCGGGTTCCAGTTCCCCCGAGCGCCAGGAGGCCAAGTTCCGCTTCATGGACTTCTTCTATCCCCAGCTCGACGCCCTGCGCCGGGAGGGCCGCGAGATCGTCGTCTGCGGCGACTGGAACATCGCCCACAAGGAGATCGACCTCAAGAACTGGAAGTCCAACCGGAAGAACTCCGGCTTCCTGCCGGAAGAACGGGCCTGGCTGACCCGCGTCATCGACGAACTGGGCTGGGTGGACGTCTATCGCCGCCTCTATCCGGAAGCCGGCGGCGAGGCCTACACCTGGTGGTCGAACCGGGGCCAGGCCTGGGCGAAGAACGTGGGGTGGCGCATCGACTACCAGCTCGCCACGCCCGGCATCGCCGCCAAGGCCGTTGCGGCCGGGGTGTACAAGGAACAGCGCTTCAGCGACCACGCGCCGCTGACGGTGGATTACGACTGGTAGCCTTGAGCGCGAGCGCATGCACATTCCCGGGTCTGTACAATTGCCGCATGGAAAATCAGATCGCCGCCGTCCCGGTAAAGCGCCATCGAGAGACGCCGAAGAGGCGGGTCGCCGATGTCCGCCAGGGCGATGCATTCGATCTACTCGACCAGCTTCGCGAGGAGTCCGTCGATCTCATCATCACCAGTCCGCCGTACTGGGGCCATCGGGACTATGGGCTGCCACATAACTGGGACTACTTCAACGACATTCCGACGGTGAGGAAGATCGGCCAAGTTAGTCCGGGCTATGAATGGTATCGGCGGCAGGGGGGGCTGCTCGGTCTTGAACCCTACCCCGAGTGGTTCGTTCAACACTTGGCGCAGATTCTCGACAAGGCGAAGCGATGCCTGAAGCCCGGCGGATCGATGTGGGTGAACATTGGCGATACCTACTTTGCCCGGTGGGCGAGCATCCGCGACAAGGGGCGCCAGGGCCTTGGTTCGGCGTATCGCCAGCGCCGCAAGACGCCTCTTGGCGGTATCCGCCAGGAGAAGAACCTCCTGTTGATCCCCGCCCGCTACGCAATTGCCATGCAGGAGTTGGGCTGGATTCTGCGGAACGATGTCATCTGGCATAAGCCCAATGCCGTTCCCCGACCGGAAGGCGACCGGCTGCGCAATGTGCATGAGCATTTCTTCCATTTTGTGAGGAAGCCGTCATCGGGGCGGCCTGCTTACTACTATCAACTCGGTCACGCCGAGCCGCGTGCAGGCGATGTTGTGACGGTCAATGTCGCTCCGGGCGAGGCGGGCCATAGCGCCACTTTTCCACGCGATCTTGTCGAGCCGCGCATCCTGACGTCGTGCCCCCCCGGCGGCGTTGTTCTCGACCCGTTCTCCGGAACCGGTCGTACCTTGGAGGTTGCGCTTGAACACGGCAGGATGGCCATAGGTTTCGACGCGCAGCCAAGCTTTGTGCAGCTTCAAGAGGCCAAGTTCAATGGCAACGGCAAACAGTCGCGGTAGTAATTTCGTTGGCGAGTGGTACGGCCAGCGCATTTATCCGCTGGTCAGGCTCGATGTCGAAGCCGTATCCGGAGAAAATGCCGGTAAGTGCGCATTTCTGAGCGATGTGCTTCATCGCAGCACGAACTGCGTCAAGAACACGAACTCCAGCGGCGTCTGCACCATCAGCAGTTCGAGCAACGGCCCGCGTCAGGACTGGCTCGTCTGCCCCTATCGCGTGATCAACTCGGCAATCGTGAGCCGCGGTTGTCAGCTCATTTTTGGCCTTGCCGAGGCCGTTGAGCCGGTTCCGGTCTCGCTCCTGAAAGATGAGTCCGAGCGAGCGAAACTCATCGAGGCCATCAATGCCAGTGGCGTCGGCTACGTGTTCTTCCAAGACAAGCTCGGGGGCGAAATCTCCGTGATTGGAACATCCCGATCACCGGAAATGGCCTTTGATGTCACGGTCGTTGAAATCCGGCCCGGCAGTGGGGGTGACTTCGTTGTCTCCAGGTACGGCATCCTGGAGCTCCAGACAATGGATTACCACGGCACGTACCGACATGCCGTCAACAACTTGCGCGACGGGCTCCGCTTGCACGAGAACGATTTCGCCGACGCGCTCCGGAGCAATCTCCAGAGATGGACGGGGCAGGGGGTTGAGGGTCCGAACATCGCCAATGTGTTCAAGCGGACCTTCTACCAGATGCTTCTGAAGTTTCGTTTGGCCGGGAATGGATCGGCGGCGGCGGGAACCGTGCTGGCCATTCCGCAATCGGTGTGGGACAGTTGGCAGCCGTTTCTAGGTGCGCCGGAACTGGAAGAGGAGGCACCGGGAATTAAGCGGCTGAAGGCCGTGCCGGGGGCGCCAGTCGAACCGCCGCTCAACGCCTATATCTGTGTCTTCGATTTGGATGCGGAGAACGCCGCATCCGTGTCCCCGGTGATTATCCGGCACTTCATCCGTGTGTCGCCGGAGCGAATGACGCATCACGCTTTCACCGAAGTACCGGCCCATATTCTCAAGTCGATACAGACAGAAGAATCAGTATTGGCAACGATCAAGGCCCGCCTGGGAGCGTGGTGGCCGGTCTTTCAGGCACAAGCACCACGGACTCGACGCCGGGGCAAAACCGCGGAGGATTAGGCTTCAGCGACCACGCGCCGCTGACGGTGGATTACGACTGGTAGCCCCGCCGGACGGCCTATTCGCCCTTGACGGCGGCGTGGCTGTCCTGGAACAGCCGTTCGAGGTCCTCTTCGTCCAGCTCCAGCAGGGCCATGCAGGCGGGGCCCAGCTTGTCCCACTCGCGCGTGCGGTTGAGGCCGGTATGGCGGTGGATCAGGTATTCGGCGGTCTGGGAGACGGCGATCAGGCGCCGGGTCGCGGGCGCCACGGCGGCCGGGCCGCCGTCCTCGATGACGCCGGCGTCGTGGTGGTGGCGGATCGCCGTGTGGATTTCCTCGGGCAGCAGCCAGTCCTCCGCCAGCTCCGAGCCGACGATGGCGTGGTTGATGGACAGGGCCTGGTCCTCCACCGCCGTGAAGCTGGCGGTCGCTTCCGCGTTGGCCGTCTTGAGGACGCCCTGGTATTCGGGGAAGGGGATCATCAGCACCGGTACGCCGCAGTCGCGGAACAGGCCGAAGGTGTAGGCGTCGTCGGCGCGTACCTTGGCGCGGCCGCTCAGGTTCTGGGCCAGCCAGCCGGAGACGCGGGCCGTGCAGGCCGAAGCGTCCCAGAAGCGTTCCAGATTGGGTACGTGGGGGAAGGTGCGCTGCAGGGCGAGGCCGGCGATGGTGCGCACGATGACCTTGAGGCCCAGCACCAGCAGGGCCTCCTGGACGGAGCGCACCTTCTTGCCGAAGCCGAAATAGGGCGAGTTGGCGACCTTGATGACGCTGGCGGCGAGGCCCACGTCGGAACCGACGATGTCGGCCAGCTGCTTGAAGTCCGGCTCGTCCTTCTGCATCTCGCTGTTGATGCGTTCGAGGATGGCGGGCCGGGGCGGGATGCCGATGTCGCGTACCTCGACGCGCATCTTGGCCTCGATGTCGGGGGCACTGGGGGGGGCATCCGTCGGGGCGCTGGTGGTCACGGTCACGGAGAGGGAACCCGGTGGTTGGCGATCCCGGCATTCTAAATGAAGGGGCGCCGCGGCAAGGCATCGGCCGCCGGGTTGCCATCCCCATCCGGCGCAGGATGGGCGCCCTATGGGCGTTTTCGGGCGTTTTCGTTGCGCCGGCAGGGGGAAACCGGTAGGCTTCGTGCTTTCCGATTCCTCTCCAGGGAGAAGCGCCATGAACGATACCGTCACCAAGGACAAACTCGTCGCCGACTTCAAGGTCGTCGTCGCCGACGCCGAAGAACTGCTGCGCGCCACCGCCGGCCAGGCCGGCGACAAGGCTGCCGAACTGCGTGGCCGCCTGCAGGAGCATCTGGGCCGCGCCAAGGAAAGCCTGGCCGACGCCCAGGCCGTCGTCGTGGACAGGGCCAAGCAGGTCGGCCACGCCACCGACGACTACGTGCACGAGAACCCCTGGCGCGCCGTCGGCGTCGCCGCCGGCTTCGGCTTCATCGTCGGCCTGCTGATCGGCCGTCGCTGATCCCGGTGAGCGATACGCCGCGCTCCCGCGGCCTCTATTCGTCCCTGCGGGGCCTGCTCGCCAGCGGCGTTGCGATGCTCCAGGTGCGCCTGGAGCTGCTCGCCACAGAAGTCCAGGAGGAGAAGGCGCGCCTCGTCGGCCTGCTGGCCTACGGCGCCGCCGGCATCCTCCTGCTGTGCGCCGGTGCCGTGTTCCTCGCCGTCTTCCTGACGGTGCTGCTCTGGGACAGCCACCGGCTGCTGGTGCTGGGCATCTTCTCGGCCCTGTTCCTCGGTGCCGGGTTCCTGGCGCTGGGCGTGGCCCGCAGCCACGGCCGCGCCGATTCTCGCCTGTTCTCCGCCAGTCTGGCGGAACTCGCCGGGGACCGCGCTGCCCTCGAACCGCCGCGCGAATGAATCCCCAGGTCGAACTCGCCCTCAAGAAGCAGCGGCTGCAACTGCGCAGCGCCGCCCTGCGGGACGAGTTCGCCGGCCACGGCGCCGCCTTTGCGCCGCTGTTCGCCGCGGGGGACGGCATCCGCGAAGGATTTCGCTGGCTGCGCCGTCATCCCGAGGCCCTGGTGGCCACCGTCGTCGCGGCGGCCGTCGCCCGGCCGCGCGTGCTGTTCCGCTGGGCGCGCCGCAGCGTCATCGTCTGGCAGGCCTGGGACCGGTTCCAGGGCTGGCTCGCAAGCCGCCGTCGCGCCCGGCTCCACTGACGCCATGACGCGGCGCTTCCCCAACCGCAAGCATGCCCGGGCGGCGAAGCAGCATATCGCCGCCACTACGGGCAAGCGCCCGAGTCCGGGTCTCGTGCACAAAATGCTGGAGGCCCAGAAGCGCGAGCGCGCCGCCATCCTGTCGGAATTCGTCAAGGTGCGGGGCCTGATGCCGCTACTGATGAAACACCGCAACGGCGATCCCTGGTCCCGGGCCGAACGGGCGGAACTGCAGGAGCAGTTGCGCGCCCTGGCCCACATCTCCCCCTACCTGGTGGTCCTGGTGTTGCCCGGCTCCTTTGCCTTCCTGCCGGTGCTGGCCTGGTGGCTGGACCGCCGCCGCAACCGCCGCGAAGGCGACGCGCCGATCTGAGCCGCCCGGCTCAGAACAAGATCACCTGCCGCACGTCCTCGCCGGCGGCAAGACGGTCGAATCCCGCGTTGATCTCGTCGAGACCCATGGTGCGCGTGACCAGCCGGTCCACGGGCAGCCGGCCGGCCTTGTAGAGCTCGATGTAGCGCGGAATGTCCCGCGCCGGCACCGCCGAGCCCAGGTAGCTGCCCTTCAGGGTGCGTTCCTCGGCCACCAGGTTCACCGCCGGCAGCTGGAACATGTGGTGGGGGTTCGGCAGGCTGCAGGTGACCGTGGTGCCGCCGCGCCGCGTGATGCGGTAGGCCAGGTCCAGGGCCTTGACGGAACTGGCGGCCTCGATGGCCACCTCGACGCCGCCGGGCACCGCCGCCCGCACCTGGGCCACGCAGTCCGGATCGTCGGCGTGGAAGACGCGGGTGGCGCCCAGTTCCAGGGCCGTTTCGAGCTTGGCCGTCAGGGTGTCGATGGCCACCACCTCGCGGGCGCCGGCAGCCAGGGCGCCGAGCAGGGCCGCGAGGCCGACGCCGCCGAGGCCCACCACGGCGACGCTGCCGCCCGGACGAACATTGGCGGCGTTGATGGCGGCGCCGGTGCCGGTGAGCACCGCACAGCCGAATACGGCGGCCACTTCGGGCGGCAGGTCCGGCGTCACCTTGACCAGGGAGCCCCGGGCCACCACCGCGTATTCGGCGAAACAGGAGACGCCGACCTGATGGTTGAGGGGTGTGCCGTCGGCCCGGTGCAGGCGCCGATGGCCGCCCACCAGGGTGCCCGCCGTATTGGCCGCCGCGCCGGGTTCGCATAGGGCCGGCCGGCCTTCCTGGCAGGGCAGGCAGTGGCCGCAGGACGGCACGAACACCAGGGCCACGGCATCGCCGCGGGCCAGGTCCGTTACGCCGGCCCCCCATTCCTCCACCACCCCCGCCGCCTCGTGGCCCAGGGCCATGGGCATGGGCCGGGGGCGGTCGCCGTTGATGATGGAAAGGTCGGAATGGCACAGGCCGGCGGCGGTGATGCGCACCAGCACCTCGCCGGGACCGGGGCTATCGAGTTCGATGGTCTCGACGGAGATCGGCCGGGACTGGGCGTAGGGCCGCGGCAATTCCATGCGGTCGAGGACGGCGGCGCGGATCTTCATGGTGCTGCCTCCAGCGGAGAAAGTCGGGCCATTATAGGCACGGCGGCAAGGGCTTCGCGGGTGCTGCCGCCGCAGTCCGGGTCTGCTGCCGGGGCTTGCCGCCCTGTTCCCGCTGCCCGGAAGGGCTGCATCGGGTAGACTGGCCGGGAAATCCAGAAAGGCATTCCCATGAAAAACCCCTTACTTCTCGCTGCGGCCGTCCTGCTGGCCGCCCCAGCCCTGGCGGCCGATCCGGTCGTGGTGCCGCCCAAGCCCGTCGTGGTGCAACCGGCTGCACCTCCGGCGGAAGTGCCGGCGGCGGCACCGGCCATGGAGCAGAAGGCGGCGGCTCCCCAGGCCGGCAAGCCCGCCAAGGCTGGCAAGACGGCCAAGCCCGCGGCCAAGGCCGTCAAGAAGGGTCACAAGAAGCCGGCGCGCAAGCACGCCCGCAAGCACAAGCGTCCCCGCCGCTGATCTCCCGGGAGCCGCCCGCCACCGTCACGCCGGCGGCGCCGTCTCCTTCAGCAGCAGTTGCGTCACCGCCGGCGAAAAGGCCATCGCCAGGTGGCCGATGGGGCCCAGGTTGCGGGTGTCGCGGATCGGCAGCAGGGCGTTTTCCTGGGGCATGACGAAATTGTCGTAGGGGCTCCAGGCGGCGACGGTGGCCTCCGGCAGGGCCTCGTCCTCCTGGTCGTTCAGGGCCGTCAGCCAGTCGTTGCCGGGCACCATCTGGCCTGCTTCGGTCCCCAGGCCCAGCATGGCCAGCCGGGTGCCGAAATGGGGCGAGGCCAGGGTGACGAGCTTCGCCACGCGGCCGTTGCCGTGGGCGCGCAGATAGGCGCGGGCCGCCAGACCCCCCATGCTGTGGCCCACCAGGATCACCTGTTCCGTGGCGGTGGCGGCGCAGACCTCCTCGATGCGGCGGTGGATCGCTTCGCCGTAGTGGTCGATGGAGGCGAACACCGGTTCCAGGTTCACCGTCGCCACCGTGCGGCCCGCCCGCAGCAGCGCATGGCGCTGCCAGAACCAGAAGCCCCGGTTGCACTGGTAGCCGTGCACCAGCAGCACCGGCAGGCCGCCGTCTGCCGGCGGCGCCAGCCGGTCGGGCGTCGTGAACAGGCGCTCGAAGGGCTGGACGACGGTGAACAGCAGCACGAAGGACAGGTATTCCTCCGCCATCATGACGAAGGTGTCGAGCCGGCCGATGCGGTTCTCCGGCGGCACCGGCGTGCGGAAGGCGTGGGCGTAGGCGTAAGTGGTGAGGACCACCAGCCCGCGGCCGGTGGCCGCCATGGCCAGCAGCAGGAGGGCGATGCTGCCGGCGTCGGCGCCGAGGCGGCCGAAGCCGATGCCGGCGAAGACGTAGAACACCGCCTCGCCCAGCAGCATGCCCCGCATCAGCTGGGTCGGGCCGATGGTGTTTGCCGTCGCCATGGCGGGATCAGATCGCCATGCTGACGTACTTGATTTCCAGGTAGTCCTCGATGCCGTACTTGGAGCCCTCGCGGCCGATGCCCGACTGCTTGACGCCGCCGAAGGGCGCCACCTCCGAGGACACCATGCCGGTATTCACGCCGACGATGCCGTATTCCAGGGCTTCGGCCACGCGCCAGGCGCGCCCCACGTCCCGCGTGTAGAAATAGCCGGCCAGGCCGTAGTCGGTGGCGTTGGCGATGCGGATCGCGTCGGCCTCGTCCTTGAAGCTGAACAGGGGCGCGACGGGACCGAAGGTCTCCTCCACGGCGCATCGCATCGCGGTGGTGACGCCGGCCAGCACCGTCGGTTCGAAGAAGGTGCCGCCGGCGAGCCCCGCCACCTCGGCGCGCTTGCCGCCCACCAGGATGCGCGCGCCCTTGGCGACGGCGTCGGCCACCTGGGCTTCCACCTTGGCCAGCGCCTGGTCGTCGATCAGGGGGCCCTGGTTCACGCCGGCCTCCGTGCCGATACCCACTTTGAGGCCCTTGACCTTCTCCGCCAGCTTGGCGGCGAAGGCCTCGTAGATGCCTTCCTGCACCAGCAGCCGGTTGGCGCAGATGCAGGTCTGGCCCGCGTTGCGGTACTTGGAGGTCATGGCGCCCTCGACGGCGGCATCGAGATCGGCGTCGTCGAAGACGATGAAGGGGGCATTGCCGCCCAGTTCCAGGGACACCTTCTTCACCGTCGGCGCGCACTGGGCCATCAGCAGGCGACCCACTTCCGTGGACCCGGTGAAGGAGAGCTTGCGCACCACCGGGTTGGCGGTCAGCTCGCCGCCGATCTGCGGCGCCGAGGCGGCCGAACCGGTGACGAGGTTGAACACGCCGGCCGGGAACCCGGCGCGCCGGGCCAGTTCGGCCAGGGCCAGGGCCGTCAGGGGCGTCTGCTCGGCGGGCTTGATGACCACGGTGCAGCCGGCGGCCAGGGCCGGCGCCACCTTGCGCGTGATCATCGCCGCCGGGAAGTTCCAGGGCGTGATGGCGGCGCAGACGCCGATGGGCTGCTTGAGCACGACGATGCGGGTCTTCGGGTCGGTGCTCGGGATGGTGTCGCCATAGACGCGTTTGGCTTCCTCGGCGAACCACTCGACGAAGTTGGCGGCGTAGAGGGCCTCGCCCTTGGCCTCGGCCAGGGGCTTGCCCTGTTCCGAGGTCATCAGCAGGGCCAGGTCGTCGGCCGCGGCGACGATGAGGTCGTACCACTTGCGCAGGATGGCGGCGCGCTTCTTCGCCGTGTAGCCGCGCCAGTCCGGCAGGGCCCGCTCGGCGGCGGCGATGGCGCGCCGGGTTTCGGCGGCGCCCATGTCGGGCACGCTGGCGAGCGTGGCGCCCGTGGCCGGGTTGCGTACGGCGACGACGGCGCCGCTGTCGGCGGCGGTCCAGGCGCCGTCGATGAGGGCACGGTCGCGCAGCAGGTCGGGATCGCGCAATAGCATGGCCTTTTCTCCTTTTTTTGCCGGTTGGCGCCCGAGTCTACCGGAAGACAATCGTCCCCATGCGCCGCAGAGTTCCCACCATCCTCGCCGCCAGCTCCACCCTCGTCCTCGCCGGCTGCGGGGTGTTGTCGTCCCTGACCCAGGCCCCGGCGCCGGTGGCCGGCGAGCGCACCGCCCAGCCCGGGCCGCGCCCGGCGGCGTCGCCCGTTCCCTCCCCCTTCGCCGAGAAGGGTCACGACGTGGTGCTGTTCGCCATGAGCCTCGTGGAAACCGGCTACCGCTTCGGCGGCAAGAATCCCGAGGCGGGCCTCGATTGCAGCGGCATGGTCAGCTACGTCTTCGACAAGGCCGCCGGTCTCCAGCTCAGGGGTTCCGCCGCCGACATCGCCCGCCGCGGCAAGCCCATCGACATCAGCCAGCTCAAGCCGGGCGACCTGGTCTTCTTCAACACCCGCAACCGGCCCTATTCCCACGTCGGCATCTACATCGGCGACGGTCGTTTCGTCCATGCCCCCAACAGCCAGGGCAAGGTGCGGGCCGAGAGCCTCAAGTCCGGCTGGTTCGCCGCCCGCTTCGAGGAAGCGCGCACCTACCTGGACTGACGCGCCGCTCCCACCGGCGCCGAACACCGTGACCATAGAGATCAGCGAGGAAGCCGGCGTCCGCAGCCTGCATTTCGGCTCCGACTGGGTGCAGGGCGCCATGCGCGTCGCCCGCCCCTATGCCCTGGAGCTCGACTACACGCGGGAGATGATGGCGGCCCTGCTGCTGCGGCCCGAGCCCGAGTGGCCGCGCCGCGTGCTGCTGGTGGGCCTCGGCGCCGGCTCCCTGACCAAGTTCCTTTACCGCCACCGGCCGGCGGCGAAGCTCGTCGTCGTCGAGATCGATCCCGCCGTGGTGGGGGCGGCCTACCAGTATTTCCGCCTGCCCGAGGACCCGGCGCGCATCAAGATCGAGATCGGCGACGGCGCCGACTACGTGGCCAAGTCCCGCGCCAGGTTCGACCTCATCCTGGTGGACGGCTTCGACGCCGACGCCCGCGCCGGCCGTCTCGACACCCTGCCCTTCTACCTGGATTGCAGGGCGCGCCTGTCCGGCGAGGGCCTGCTGGTGGTCAATCTGCTGTCCCGGCGGCGCAGCTTCCGCCAGAGCGTCGAGCGCATCGAGGAGGCCTTCGATGGCCGCGCCCTCGCCTTCCCCTCCTGCGACAGCGGCAATGCCGTCGCCTTCGCCGCCGCCGGCGAAGCGGTGAAGACCACCCTGGGGGAACTCAAGGACCTGGCCCAGGCCCTGAAGAAGGACACCGGCCTCAACCTGCTGCCCACGGTAGCGCGGCTGGAGCGCGCCCAAAGCTGCGCCGGCGGCCTGCTGGAGCTCTGAGGCGCCGTCACAAACCCGTCTTGCGGCGGGAGTAGAATCTTTCCGCCCGTCATCCCGATGGCGGGCCGCCGGCAGCCCGGACCCGCTGCCGCGAACCGATCGCGACCCCGAACCGCCGCCGATGACCCGTTTCGCCCGCCCTGCCCTCCTCTGTCTGCTCCTGCTGGCCGCCTTTGCCGCCCGTGGCGCCGCCATCCAGCTGGAGAAGGTCACGCTCCAGCTCAAGTGGACCCACGCCTTCCAGTTCGCCGGCTATTACGCCGCCAAGGAACTGGGCTACTACCGGGAGGCGGGTCTCGATGTGAACATTGCCGAAGCCCGGCCCGGCAGCGACCCGGTGCGGGAGGTGCTCGAAGGCCGGGCCGAGTTCGGCGTCGGCAACAGCAGCCTGCTGCTATCCCGCAAGGCCGGCCATCCGGTGACGGTCCTCGCCGTCATCTTCCAGCACTCGCCCCAGGTGCTGGTGGCGCGCCAGGACCGCCCCACCCAGGGCATCCACGACCTGGTCGGCAAGCGCGTCATGCTCGAACGCAACTCCGACGAACTGGTGGCCTACCTCAGGCAGGAGGGCATCGGCCTCGACCGCATCGTCCAGATGGAGCACAGCTTCGACCCCCTGGACCTGATCAAGGGGCGGGTGGACGCCATCTCCGCCTACGTCACCAACGAGCCCTACTACCTGGACAGCGCCCTGCTCTCCTACCAGACCTATACGCCGCGCGCCGCCGGCATCGACTTCTACGGCGACAACCTGTTCACCCTGGAAGCGCAGATCGCCGGCCATCCGCAGCGGGTTGCCGCCTTCCGTGCCGCCAGCCTGCGCGGCTGGCAGTACGCCATGGCCCACCCGGAGGAGATCGCCGACCTCATCGTCGCCAAGTATTCGCGGCGGCATCCGCGCGAGTTCTACCTCTACGAGGCGCGGCGCATGGTCCAGCTCCTGCAGCCGGACCTCATCGAGGTGGGCTACATGAATCCGGGCCGCTGGCAGCACATCGCCGATACCTATGCCGGCCTCGGCCTGCTGCCGGCGGACTTCTCCCTCGCCGGCTTCCTCTATGACCCCGAGCCCCGGCGGGACTACACCTGGCTCTACCGCAGCCTCGTCGCCGCCCTGATCCTCATCGTCCTCGTCGCCGCGATCGCCCTCTACATCAACAGCATCAACCAGCGTCTCGGCCGCGCCGTGGGCGAACTGGAGCGGGAGAAGGCCTTCGCCCGCGAAGTCATGCAGCGCCTCGTGCGGCTGCGCTGCGACGACCGCCGCCTGGGCCTCTGGTCGCGGCCGGCCCTGAGCTTCAGCGGCGACGCCGCCGCCGCCGCCGTCACGCCGGACGGCCACATCCGCCTGCTGCTGGCGGACTGCACGGGTCACGGCCTCGCCGCCGCCCTCAATGTGGTGCCGGTGGTGGAGAAGTTCTACGGCCTGTCGAACCGGGGCCTCGGCCTGGCGGAAGTCTGCGTCGAACTCAACCGCCAGATCCACGAGCTCATGCCCACCGGCCGCTTCGTCTGCGCCGTCGTCGTCGAGATCGATCCCGCCGGGCGCCGCATCCGCGTCTGGAACGGCGGCATGCCGCCCGTGCTCTGCGCTGGTCCCGACGGCCGGGTGGCCGAGCGCTGGCTGTCCCGCCACGTGGCCCTGGGCATCCTGCCCGCCGACGAGTTCGACGCTTCCCTGGAGACCAGCGCCCTGCCGCCCGGCGGCGTCGTGCTGCTGAGTTCCGACGGCCTCGCGGAGGCGGTGGACCGCCGCGGCGTCGAATTCGGCGAGGCCGGCCTGCTCGCCATGCTGCACGCCCTGGCGGCGGGCGCCACCCTCGAAGACGCGGCGCGCAACGAGTTCGAGGCCCGCGGCTGCCAATCCCACGACGACGTCACGGCCCTGGCGGCGAAGCTGGACCCCTGAATCCTTTAGAGGTGGGCCTCCTGGTAATCCAGGATTTCCTCCATGTGGTGCATCACCTCGTCGCTGATCTCGTTCTCGCGCCACAGGCGGATCAACTCGCGGCGCTCGGCCTTGATGGCCGCATGGCGCAGCCGCGCCGCCATCGCCGTACGCGGGTTCTCCTCCAGGCCGACGGGTGCGGCCAGGGCGATGCGGGCGACGATCTCGGCGCGCAGCGGCGCCACCCATTCGTCCGGCACCTGCTCGGCCGCCGCCAATCCTTCGATGGCCGCCATGGCCGCCGCGTCCATGGCCGCGCGCACGCGCTGCTGCTCGGCGCCGTGGCTCCAGTCGGCGCCCACCTTGAGGCGGCGGATCAGTACCGGCAGCGACAGCCCCTGCCCCACCAGCGTCGCCGCGATGACGAAGAAGGTGAGGAAGACGATCAGGTCCCGGTGGGGAAAGGGCGTGCCGTCCGGCAAGGCCAGCGGCAGCGCCAGGGCCGCCGCCAGGGAGACGATGCCGCGCATGCCGCACCAGCCGATGATGGCCAGTTCCCGCTTGCGCGGACGCGGCTCGCTGTCGCGCAGGTGTCCGCTGAGGGCGCGCGGCAGCAGGGCCACCGCATACACCCAGGCGAAGCGCACCGCCACCGCCACCGCCGTCACGGCGAGGCCCCAGCCCACGAGCTGGCCGGCCGAGTAGCGCGCCAGGCTCGCCACCACGTCCGACATGTGGATGCCGATCAGCATGAAGATCAGGCTATTGAGCATGAACACCAGGATGTTCCACACCGAGCGCGCCAGGATGCGCATCTCCGCCGACACGATCTCCGGCGCATAGCGTCCGCGCACCAGGCCCGCCGCCACCACCGCCAGCACGCCGGAGCAATGCAGGGACTCGGCCGCCACATAGGCCGTGTAGGGAATCAGCAGGGAGGTCAGCACCTCGATGAAGGGGTCGCCGAGGCGCTTGTGCACCTCGATGAAGAGAAAGGCGATGGCGATCCCCAGGCCGATGCCGCCGACGGAAAGCACGGTGAAATCCACGCTCGCCTCCGCCAGGGAGAAGGCGCCCGTCAGCACGGCCGCCACGGCGAACTTGTAGAGCACCAGGCCCGAGGCGTCGTTCACCAGGCTCTCGCCCTCCAGCACCGTGACGATGCGGCGCGGGATGTTGAGCCGCGACAGGATGGCCGTCGCCGCCACCGCGTCCGGCGGCGAGACGATGGCGCCGAGCACGAAGGCGGCGGCCCAGGGCACGTCGGGCACCAGCAGCTTGAGCATTGCGCCCACCGCCAGCGTCGTCGCGATCACCAGGCCGATGGCCAGCAGGGAGATGGGCCGGATATGGGCCTTGAAGTCGTGCCACGACGTCAGCAGGGCCGCCTGGTAGAGGATGGGCGGCAGCACCACCACCAGGATCAGCTGGGGATCGAAGGGAAACTGGGGCAGCCGGGGAATGAAGCCCAGCAGGGCGCCGCCCACCACCAGGGCGATGGGATAGGGAAACTTGAAATGGCGCGCCACCCAGCCGAGGGCCACGGCGCAGAGCAGCAGGAGCAGCAGGAGTTCGAGCAGGAGCATTGGGTTCGCGAATGCCGGAGAGGGAATCGATTCCCGACGCATGAAGTCGCCGCGCCGGAGGAGGCGACATTATTCATAAATCCGCCGCCTCCGGGGAAGCGGCGTGCAGGCGAATTGCGCCGCAGCCTCAGGAAATCGCCTTGCCGTCCGCCGTCACCGTCAGGCGTCCGCCGGCGGAGAATTCGAGGGCGATGCTCGATGCCAGCCGGCCGCCCGAAAACAGATGCGCATGGCGGGCGACCACGGCGGCGGCCTCGGCCGCGGAGGACGCGGCGGCATACTCCTGCTGGAAAGACATGGACTTGCCGATCTCCACCCGGTGGGAAGCGAGCGCATTCACCGTGCGCAGCTCCCGGTCCAGGGCCGGGTTCTTCTCCAGGGCCTGCCGGAACTTGTCGGCATGGGGATAGTCGGCCGGCAGCTGCATCTTGCCCTGGTCGTCGTAGGCGATGCTCGCCGGCGCCGAGGGGATGCCGTTCTCCGCCAGGACTTGCGGCAAAGCCGAAGAAATATGACTGCTCAGGGCATCGATGTTGCGCTGGCTCGGCAGCAGCAGCGGCGGCAGCGTCAGATAGCCCCCGGCCGGCGGCGTGAAGTAGGCGTCGATGTCCAGGGACTTGGCTCCCTGGTCCGTGTCATAGACCGCCGTGGCGCTGCCGGTCTCCCCACTCTCCGCCGCCAGCCGGCTGCGGGCCGCCGAAGAAATGCTGGCCTGTCCGGCGGAACTTGCCGACGCGGCGGAAGAACCTGCCGAGTCGGCCAGGGCGACGGCCGGCTTGCGCTGGACTGCGGAAGTCAGCAGCGAGAAGGCCGCATAGGCATCGGTGGGGCGGATTTGCATGGCAGGCACCTCATGGGCAATGACGTATTGCTGTTGTCATGCAATGGGCGTGCCAGTACGGGTCGGCGGGATGCCCTGCCCCGCTCCATGTCATCCGTCGCCGGCTTGCGGCCGGCTCCTCCTTCTTTACTTACGCGGAGCAGGGCACCCCACCGGCCCGAGCCGATGCCGCAGTAGGTGTTGGCTGGTTCAAACCACCGACGACTCCAGCCAAAGATGGCGGGTATCCGACTCCCGGAAGTCAAGGAGGAGGGCCGGTACTCTTTCGGCCCGGGGGACATGGAGGGAGACCGATACCCGCCGTCCTTGGCGCACTCCACCCCCCAGGTTCCCCCGGCCATTCTCGATGGCGGAAATGGTTGCCCGGGGAATGCCCGTGAGTTCGGAAAGCTGGCTTTGGCTCTGCTCCTGCAAATCACGCAGGATGCGCATGGACTCGCCGACGGAGATCTCTATCCGATTAGCCGCCTTGTTGAACTGCATGCTGCAATACCTCGGTAGCCCATTGGTTGAGACTCTTGCCAGCAGCCTGCGCTGCCACCAAAGCCCGGCCATGAACCTCCGGTGGCACACGAAGCAATAACTTGCCTGATGCCGGCTTCTCGGGATGAACCCCCTCTTTCTTGCACTCGGCAAGGTAATCCTTGACCGCATGTTCAAACTCGGCCCGCAACTCCGCAACTGTGACCCCATGAAAGCTGATGATGCTGCGAATGCCGAGAATGCGACCGACGAAGATATTGTCTCGCTCGTCGTACTCGACGCGAGCGGTATAGCCCTTGTATGACATAGTGTTCATGGCATTACTCCAACACGCTCCAGAAGCTCCCGCGCTTCCTCGACCTGATAACGCTTGGCCTCCTTACCCGGATGTGGCCGATGGCACCGCCATTGCTCGCCCTTCAGTTCAATTTTGACGCGGGAACCCTCGCGTTCGGAAATGGAACCACCCAGTGCCTTCATAAGCGCCTCAATGTCAGCGAACAGAATGGATGGCGACGTCGGACGCGCAAAGATGGCAGCGAGCGTTTTGCGGTGTTTGGTGTTCACGAGGGAACGATAGCGGAAAATGCTATCACTCGCAATCGGGCGGGACGTGTATAGCTCGGCGAGCTACTGCAGCTTCGAGTACTACTGGACGATTCCGGCATAGGGTGACTGCCTGCGACGACGGCATCTGGTCAAAGTTGACACAGGTAGGGTTGGCGAACGATTGGTTTGAAGATTCACCCGGCCATTCTCGATGGCGGAAATGGTTGCCTGGGGGATGCCCGTAAGTTCGGAAAGCTGGCTTTGGCTCAGATCCTGGAGTTCCCGCACGATACGGAAAGACTCTCCCACGGGGACTTCGACGCGCTTCTTTGCCGGGCGGAACCCTTTCATTTCACGGTCTCCTGTCGTCGTGGACGGTGACATCGCAAACAGGGCGAGCTTCAAATTACCCCACGCCGGTTGTCACAGCACGAGATGACGAAGTAATTCGAAGCTGATCCCTTTAGCGTTCTCAAACCACCGACGACTCCAGCCGAGGATGGCGGGTATCCGACTCCCGGAAGTCAAGGAGGAGAGCCGGTACTCTTTCGGCCCGGAGGACATGGAGGGAGGCGGATACCCGCCGTCCTTGGCGTGCACCGCAAACCCGGCTTCGCGTCGTGGGTAACGCGCGGAGCTAAGTTATGCCGCATGCTCCAGGGGAAGCTCCCAGCCGGGAAAAACCAGTACCGCCGGATGGCAATCGAGGGCGCGAGCCAGTACTTTAGCGCGTTCCACCCCCAGGTTCACCCGGCCATTCTCGATGGCGGAAATGGTTGCCTGGGGAATACCCGTGAGTTCGGAAAGCTGGCTTTGGCTCAGCTCCTGCAACTCACGCAGGATGCGCACCGACTCGCCCACGGACACTTCCACGCGCTTCTTCGCGGGACGAAATTCCTTCATTTCATGGCCTCCTGTAATCGTGGGCGGTGACATGGACCACCTGGACCAGCAGCACGTTGGCAACAACCCGGTAGATTACCCGCCACTGGAGCCCGAGCCGGGAGGAGCGATGGCCCTTCCATTCCCCCGAGAGGGCTTCGTCGTGAAACCCCTTGATCGCTCGCAAGCCTTGTGGTCCGGATAGTCTGGCAATGTCCTTCCACTTCTCGTAGCGCTGCAGAACCTCGACAGGCACCGATCCGGAAAGCTGCTTGTCGACGCGGCGGTGTTCTTCGATCTGCCACATGCCAGATTATGTATATACCAATTATGGTATGTCAAGGGTGCGTGGTGGGGAAAGATGAGACCGTGGAGCTAGCCGACCGGAGCGGCTTTTCGCGCAGGTCCGGTGCAATGATGGGTTGGGCCACAATGACGGCGCACTAGTCTTGAAAGTCCCATCGTATTGCTCCAAGCACACCGTCGCTGAAATGAAAGGTAATTCTTGTATCTTGAACGTAGTCAGGAGCGAAATAGACCATTGTTGAGCTAGTACGTGTTGAGGGTTCCCCATAGCGACTGGCAATTTCTTTCGTTGTGGCAGAACCAACAGCTAGGCGGCCAGAAACGGGATGCCTCCGCCCCTTAACTTCAAGGGAATATAGGAGGACCTTTTCGGGAATTTGCCCTGGACGCAGCCACTGCGTGCGTACGCCAAGAAAAGAGTAGGTTGAAACCATATCCCTTGAATTCTTGTCGTGGCGATTCGGCTGCTTGTGCTGGGAGATGAGCTTCCCGCTGCCTTCCAATCCAAGGGCAATTCCTTTGCCCAAAGTGCCAAGGCCGCTCAGTTGTTCTTTCTGGACGGTTACCTCAGCCTCTTCGGCCTCAATTGCTCGCGTCGGAGCGGACAGGAGCAGCAAGAACGCTACAAGTAGGGAGCGTGCAAGCGTAGTCATGCTTTTGTGGTCCAACGTAAAGTTCAGCGTCACGGTCCTGCACGAAAAAGAAAGTCCCATGGGATCAACTTCCTGACCGGATTTAGTGCGGTCAAATTAGAAAGTGAAAGGCGTCTCCACCGCAGCGCACTGGGACTTTGTCATATCCTGTATGGATTAGACGATGTATCCGGCATCTTGGCAAGGCTGTGGCTGATGACCGCTGTAGCCCATGGGTTATGCCCAGGCACGCCCCTCCCCCGCTCGCCAGCTGACAAGCAAAAACTAGATCGCGCCCGCAGAACGCAAAGCCGCGACCTCGTCGGAAGAAAATCCCCACCCCGCCAACACCTCCTCGTTGTGCTCCCCCCGCTGGGGCCCCGGTCGCTGGATGCCTGGTTCGGTGCGCGAGAAGCGCGGTGCAGGTGCGGGCTGGGTGATGCCCGCATGCTCGACGAATGTGCCGCGCGCCACGTTGTGGGGATGACGGGGCGCTTCGTCCAGGTCCAACACCGGCGCGATGCAGGCGTCGGTGGGTTCGAACAATGCTGCCCATTCGTCGCGAGTCTTGGTAAGGAACACCACCTCCAGCCGCGCCCGCAACCGGGGCCAGGCTTCCGGATTCCAGCGGTCGGCGAATTCCTCGGCTGGCAGGCCGAGCTTCTGCAACATTACGTCGTGGAACTGGGGTTCGATGGGGCCCACCGACAGCCACTTGCCGTCGGCGCAGCGATAGGTGCCGTAGAAGGGCGCGCCGCCGTCCAGCAGGTTGGCTTCGCGGGTGTTGTTCCAGTGGCCCATGGCCTTGAAGCTGTACTGCATGGCCATCAGCAGCGAGGCGCCGTCGGTCATGGCGGCGTCCACCACCTGGCCCTTGCCCGAGCGTTGCGCTTCCAGGATGCCGCAGACCACGCCGAAGGCCAGGAACATGGCGCCGCCGCCGAAGTCGCCCACCACGTTGAGGGGCGGCATGGGCTGCTCCTTCTTGCCGATGGCGTGGAGCGCGCCGGTCAGGGCGATGTAGTTGATGTCGTGGCCGGCCGTGGGTGCCAGGGGACCGGTCTGGCCCCAGCCGGTGATGCGACCGTAGACCAGCTTGGGGTTCCTCGCCAGACAGGGCTCGGGCCCCAGTCCCAGGCGCTCCATCACGCCGGGGCGGAAGCCCTCGATGAGTGCGTCGGCGGACTCCACCAGCTTGAGCATGGCGGCCACGGCCTCGGGCTTCTTCAGGTCCAGGGCCAGGGAACGGCGGCCCCGGTTGAGGAAGCCGTAGCTCTTCAGGGTGTCGAAGGCGCCGTCGCCGGGGGCGGCCTTGCGGTCGATGCGGATCACCTCGGCCCCCATGTCGGCGAGCAGCATGGCGGCGAAGGGGGCGGGGCCGATGCCGGCCATTTCGATGATGCGGATTCCCTGTAGCGGTCCCATGACGTGATACGGTCCGTCGATATAATCGGGCCGCCATTGAACCACGAGGAAGCCTGCCATGACCACCACGCCCGCCATCGCCGCCGTCGACGCCGCCATCGAATCGCGCCGCTCCGTGCGCGCCTACCTGGACAAGCCGGTGGCGCGGACGGAGATTGAGCGCATCCTGCAGGTGGCGGCGCGGGCGCCCTCGGGCACCAACATGCAGCCCTGGCACGTGCATGTGCTCACGGGACGGACCCTGGATACCCTGGTGGCGGCCGTGTGCGCCGCCTTCGACACGGAACCCGAGGCCCACGACTACGAGTACGACTACTACCCGGCCGAGTTCTTCGAACCCTACCTGGGCCGCCGCCGCAAGGTGGGCTTCGACCTCTACAAGCTGGTGGGCATCGCCAAGGGCGACACGGCGGCCATGCGCGCCCAGCACCGCCGCAACTTCGAATTCTTCGGCGCGCCGGTGGGCATGATCTTCACCATCGACCGGCGCCTGGGCAAGGGCAGCTGGTTCGACTACGGCATGTTCCTGCAGAACATCATGGTGGCGGCCCGCGCCCGCGGCCTCGACACCTGCCCCCAGGCGGCCTGGGCCCAGTTCCACCGGGTCATCGCCGCTCAGCTGGCCCTGCCGCCCGAGCAGATGGTGGTGTGCGGGCTGGCCCTCGGCTACGCCGATGCGTCCCACATCACCGAACAGCTGGTCACCGAGCGTGTGCCCGTCTCGGACTTCGTCGTCTTCCGCGACTGACGCCGGCGCCCGCCGGGCGCGGAGCGACTCCCGCATAAAGATCGCACTTTCCCGCCGTCCATGGGGTCTGATTCCTCAAGTACCATAGCGTCGAGCAAGCGCACCCCAAAAGGACGAGAGCACGTGGACATGTGTTCCGGCACACCCCAGCAGCCCGCGGCGGCCATCGATTACGAAAGGCTGGCCCAGCGCGACCCCAGCGGCCAGGTGGACCTGGAAGACCCGGCCGCCGTCGAGGCCGCCATCGGCGCGGCGCTGACGGCGCGCTACGGCGACGCCTGGCGCCGCGACCTGCTGGCGGCGGCCGTGGGCGATGCGGTGGCGGCCTACCGGGGCGAGTATCCGGGGTTGCTCCGCTGCGACACCCTCTACCACGACCTGCGCCACGCCCTGGAGACCGGCCTGACGGCGGCCCGTCTCATCGACGGCCACGGCCGTTCCCTGCCGCCGGGCAGCGCCGGCGCCATCGACGCCGACCACGCCCTGCTGACCGTGCTGCTGGCGATCTTCCACGACGTGGGCATGCTCCGCCGCACCGACGAAGCCGATCTCTTCGGCGCCACCCTGACGCCGATCCACGAGGAACGCGGCGTCGAGTTCATGACGCGCTATCTCGCCGCCACGCCCCTGGCACCCCTGGCCGGCCGGGCCTACCTCATCATGCCCACCAAGCTGGTGTTCCACATCCCGGCGGACTGGCCGGCGGAGGACCGGCTGCTGGGCAGCATCATCGCCTCCTCCGACCTGCTGAGCCAAACGGCGGACCGCTGCTACCTGGAGAAGTGCCGCGACTTCCTGTTCATCGAATTCAGCGCCATCGGCCTCGCCGGCGCGCCGGACACCCCCTACCCCGACCGGGAGACCCTGCTGGCGAAGACGCCGGGCTTCTACTCGGGGCTGATCCGCCGCCGCCTCGACGAGGAATTCGGCGGCGTGCACCGCCTTATGGGCGAACACTTCGGCGGCGAGAATCCCTACGAGGCCGCCATCCAGCGCAACCTCGCCTATCTCAACGACATCCTGGCGGCCAAGGACTTCGGGCGCCTGCGGCGGCGGCCCCACACCTACATCGACGACGCGGCGGGTTGAACGTCCGTCACAGGCGGATGCGGGCCGCCAGTTCCCTGAGCTTCTCCAGTCCCGGCTCCTTGCGCGGCCAGGTCAGCTCCACGCCGTCGTCCGCGTGGCGCGGCAGCACGTGGAGATGCAGGTGGGGCACGGTCTGCCAGCCGGCGGCCCGGTTGGCCTGGAGGACGGTCATGCCCGCCGGCGCGAAGGCCGCCTCGACGGCCCGGGCGATGCGCCAGGCGGCGGCCATCAGCGCCGTGGCCGTGGCTTCGTCGGCGTCCATGAGGGTTTCGTAGGGGGCCTTGCTGGCGACGATGACATGGCCGGGATTCACCTGGCCCGCGTCCATGAAGGCGAAGACGAGCTCGTCCTCATAGACCTTGGCGCAGGGCAGTTCGCCGGCGACGATGCGTTCGAACACGGTGGTCATGGCGGATTCCTCCGGGAGATCAGGCAAGGGCGGCTTCGGCTTCGGCGGGGGCGACGCCCGCGATGCGCAGGCGCTTGGCGCGGGAGGTCTGGCCGGCGACGAGTTCGACGTTCGCCTTCGGTACGCCCAGGGCCTTGGCGAGGAAGGCGATCAGCGCCTCGTTGGCCTTGCCGTCCACCGGCGGCGCGGCGAGGCGGATCTTGAGGGCGTCGCCGTGGCGGCCGGCGACTTCGGTCTTTTTCGCGCCCGGCTGGATGTGCAGCGTCAGCACGACGCCGTCGCCGTCGGCCCGCAGCCAGCTCACAGGTGGAAGCCGAGCAGGCCGCCCTTGAAGGAGGCCAGCAGGCCCAGCACCAGTTGCAGCAGCAGCAGCAGGAACAGGGGCGAAAGGTCGATGCCGGCGATGGGCGGGATCATGCGCTGGAAGGGCTGCAGGAAGGGCCGGGCGAGGGCTTCGAAGACCGGCGCCATGGGCGCGTAGGGATTCACCCAGGACAGCACCACCAGGCCCAGGGTGGCGCCGAGCACCACGTAGGCCACGGTACGCAGCATTTCGAGGAAGCCGGCGACGAAGGCCAGGGGCACCAGGTTGCCGCCCTCGACGAGGGGGGCGTCGACGATGAGTACCGCCGCCACCACGCCGACCGTCTCCACCAGCCAGGCCATCGCCAGGGAGGAAAGATCGTGGCCGCGCCAGCCCGGCACCACGCGCCGCAGGGGCAGCACGCCCCAGTCGGTGAGGGTCATGACGAAGCGGCCGATGGGATTGCGGAAGGGCGCCCGCGCCCATTGCAGCAGGAAGCGCAGCACGAACAGGCCGGCGAACAGGCTGACGGCGAGGCCGACCACCTGGAGCAGCAGTTGGGTGAGGACGAGGGAGGTGGTGCTCATGTCTGTGCTCCATGACGCTGCGCGTCTGCCGTGACGCATGAAACGTAGGTGTTGCGGCGTGCGCCAAGGACGGCGGGTATCCGACTCCCTCCATGTCCTCCGGGCCGAAAGAGCGCCGGCCCTCCTCCTTGACTTCCGGGAGTCGGATACCCGCCATCCTTGGCTGGATACGCTGGTGCAGCCTGGCCGCCAAACCTCCATGGCTTGATCCGCTCGGGCCGGTGGGGTGCCCTGTTCCGCGTAAGTAAAGAAGGAGGAGCCGGCCGCAGGCCGGCGACGGGTGACATGGAGCGGGGCAGGGCACCCCACCGGCCCGAGCGCGCACCACAGCCGATGCGTGGAAGTTTCATCCTAGTCCTGTCCCAGGATGTCGCCGAGTTCCTTGCCGCGGGCGTTGGCCGCCTGCACGCCGCGCTCGATGGCGGCGGCGATGGCGTCGGCGGCGAAGGAGTCGAGGGCCGCCGCCGTGGTGCCGCCCTTGGAGGTGACGCGTTCCCGCAGCGTGGAGACCGGTTCGGTGGTGTTGTCGGCCAGCCGCGCCGCGCCGAGGAAGGTTTCCACGGCCAGGGTGCGGGCGGCGAAGGAGTCGAAGCCCAGGTTGATGGCGGCGGTCTCCAGGGCTTCGATGAAGTAGAAGACGTAGGCCGGGCCGCTGCCGGAGATGGCGGTGACGGCGTCCATCTTGGCCTCCTCGTCGATCCAGACGGTGCGGCCGACGGCGGTGAGGATCTTCTCGGCGGTGTCGCGACCTTCCTTGTCCACGCTGGCGTCGGCGTAGAGGCCGGTGATGCCGGCGCCGATCAGGGCCGGGGTGTTGGGCATGGTGCGCACCAGCCGGCGGTGGCCGCCGAGCCAGCGGGACAGGTCCGCCAGGCGCAGGCCGGCGGCGATGCTGATGACGAGCTGGTCCTTGAGGTGGCCGATGGCGGGGGCGACGGCCTCCTTCATCTGCTGGGGCTTGACGGCCAGCACGAGCACTTCGCAGGCCATGGCCGAGGCGTCCAGGGTCGGTGCGCAGCGCACGCCGAAGACGTCCGTGAGCCGGTCGCGGGCTTCGGGGACGGGTTCGACGACCTGGATGCCGGCGGCGGAAAAGCCCTGCTTGCGCAGGCCGCCGATGAGGGCGATGGCCATGTTGCCGCCGCCGATGAAGGTGATTTTCATGCGCGTATCCTCTCGCGGGCTATTTTGCCATGGCGGCCGGCGAAAATACCCCGCGCCGCCGGAATCGCCTCCGGCGGACGCGGACCCGCGTTCAGGCGAAGGCGTCGGCCAGCAGGTTGCGCAGCCAGCCGTCGGCGTATTCGGCTTCCATCTTGCGGTAGATGCGCGGCACCGGCTTGGGCGCCTGCTTGGTGCCGAGGGCGACGGGCGAGATGCCGCTGCCTTCCTTGATGTAGACCCACTGGCCGTTCTGCACGCGGAACAGGTGCACCACCGAGAAGCCCCAATCGTGGCCGACCACGCTGTAGCAGGTGTTGGTGTAGATGGGCACCGGCGCCGGCAGGCCGTTGAGCTTGGCGGCCAGGCTGGCGGCCACCACCTTGGCCTGGGAGTTGGCCATGTGGGCCGATTTCGGGAAGCCGTTGCCCGTGGAGGTTTCGCCGCCGACGCAGGCGTCGCCGATGACGTAGATGTCCTTGTGGGCCTTGGACTCCATGTTCTCCGGCTTCACTTCGCACCAGTTGCCCTTGAGGGTGGCGAGTCCCGCGTCGCGGGCGATCTTGCCGGCCCGGTGGGGCGGGATGACGTTGAGCACGTCGGCCTTGACGTCGTCGAAGGTGGTGTGGGCGGTCAGGCTGCCGGCGTCGATACGCTCGACGAGGCCGCCGGCGGAGGCGGAGACCCATTCGATCATGCCGGTGGGACCGTAGCCGTAGAGGGCCTTCCAGGCTTCCTCGAACAGGGGCTTCTTGGAGAAGGACTCGTTGGCGTCGAGGATGAGGATCTTGGCCTTCTTCTTGCCGTGGTGCATGCAGTGCATGGCTACCTGGGCGGCCCGCTCGTAGGGGCCGGGCGGGCAGCGGAAGGGGCCCTTGGGCACGGCGATGACGAAGCGTCCGCCGTCGGGCATGGCTTCCAGCTGCTTCTTCAGCAGCAGGGTCTGGGGACCGGCCTTCCAGGCGTGGGGGATGGCGGTCTCGGAGAGCTCCTGGGTGAGGCCCTCGACGGCGGCGTAGTCGAAGTCCACGCCGGGGGAGACGATCAGGGCGTCGTAGGGGAAGCTGCCGTCCTCGGCCGTGGCGACGGTCTTGCCGGCCGGGTCGATGGCGGTGACCTCGGCGTGCACCACCTTGACGCCGCGGGCGGCGAGGCCCCGGTAGCCGGTCTGCAGCGTCTTGATGTGGCGTTCGCCGGAGACGACCTCGTTGGACAGGGGGCAGGAGGTGTAGAGGGTGCCGCGCTCGATGAGGGTGACGTCGATGCCCGGGTCGAGCAGGCGTAGGTACTTGGCGGCGGTGGCGCCGCCGAAGCCGCCGCCGACGACGACGACGCGGGCCTTGGGCGCGGCGGCGCGGGCCTCGGGGAGGGTCAGGAGGGAGGCGCCGGCGGCGGCGCCCAGGGAGGAAAGGGCCTTGAGGAAGCGGCGGCGGTCGATGGCGTTCATGGCGTCCGTCCTCACTTGCTCTGGGCGCCGAAATAGCGCGCCGCGGCGGACACGTCCGCCGGCTTCATGTCCTGGGCCGCCTTCTTCATCTTGCGGTGGGGCATCTTGAATTCCTTGCTGCGGTACTTCGCCAGTTCGAGCTCCATGTACTTCGCCCACTGGCCGTTGATCTTCGGTACCCCCACGTCCGGGTCGCTGCCGGTGAAGCCGTGGCAGTCCTCGCAGTTCTCGGAGATGGCGGAGCGGCCCTTCGCCAGCAGTTCGGGCGTCGCCGGCTGCTTCGCCGGCACCCAGGGCTGCTTGGCGAAATGGGCGGCGAGGGCGTCGATCTCGTCGTCGGAGAGGCCCTTGACGATGCGGCTCATGGTGATGGCGGTGCGCTCGTCGTACTTCCACTGCTTCATGATGTTGCGCAGGTAGTCGCGGGGCAGGCCGCCGATGGAGGGCATCGAGAGGCCGACGCTGACGCCCTTGAGGCCGTGGCAGCCGTTGCAGGTGCGGGCCAGGACGTCCACGTCGCCGCGGGCGGCGGCGCTGCCGGCGAGGGCGAGGAAGACCAGGGAGAGTGCTGTTTTCTTCATGGTCGCCTCCATCAATGGGCCGTGGCGCGGCCGATCAGCACCAGGGTCAGCAGGGTCAGGCCGGCGACGATGAGGATGGTCGCCAGGAACGAGGAGGCCAGGTCCACGCGCCGCGAGGGCCGTTTGACCAGGTGCTTCTCCAGTTCGCCGATGGTCACCAGGCGCTCGTACTCCAGCCGGTGGTCGTGCTTGAACTCCTCCAGCGGGATGGCGCCCGTGAAGATGGTGGTGCTCATGGGGAAGCGCTCGGGCCGGAAATGCACGTTGAAGAAGTGCACCGTGTTGAGGAAAACGGCGGCCAGCAGGGCTTCCTCGGCATGGATCAGGGTGGCGATGTTGAACACCCAGCCCGGCAGCACCGTCGCCGTCTTCTCGGGGAAGAACAGGATGATGCCCGAGGAGCCGATCACCATGGCCCCCCAGAACGGCGCCCAGTAGTCGAAGCGCTGCCAGTAGGTCCAGTGGCAGAAGTCGGGGCGCTCGGCGCGGCCGAAGAACCAGAGGAACATGGCCTTCAGGTCGCGCAGGTCCGTCATGCTGGGGATCAGGGAGGTGCCGCCGAACCAGTTGAAGGTGGCGCGCTTCGCCCAGATGTTGCGGCCGACGACGGCCAGGTGGAAGAGGAAGATCGACAGCCAGGTGACGGCGGCGGTGCGATGGATGATGCCCTCCATCTTCGGGCCGCCGAGGAAGGTGACGACGGCCTTGGCCCAGTCGGTGTGGGAGAACAGCAGCGAGGTGCCGGTGAGGATCAGGGTCATCGTCGAAATGGCGAAGAGACCGTGTATCCAGCGCCAGACCGGGGAGAAGCGGCGGAAGTACACCACTTCGGGCTTGTCCAGGTCCTCGCGGAAGCCCTTGCCCTGGATGCGGTCCATCAGCTCCCGGTAGAGCCACAGCAGCACATGCACCCAGAAGAACACCATGACGCCGATGATGAGGGCGCCCATGAAGCGCTTGGCGACGTAGAGCCCCGGGTACTTCTCGAAGTTGTCCGGGTCGCCGTGGGGCTGGAACTGGAGGAAGTTCTCGGTGGCGTTCTTGTGGCAGTTCTTGCAGTTCTCCAGCCGGTTGTTGACGTGCACCGAGGAGGTCGGGTCGTCTTCCTTCTTCACCTTGTGGCCGGTGTGGCAGTCGAAACACTTGGCGGTATTGGTGTAGCCGAGCCGGTTTACCTGGCCGTGGTAGGACTCCAGGTAGGTCCTCTGGGCCTTCTTGTGGCAGTCGCCGCAGTTCTGGGTGATCGCCAGCTTGGCCGGGTCGCCCTTGGGCGAGCCGATGGCGTGGGTGGTGTGGCAGTCGGAGCAGACGGCGGATTTCTCGTCCTTCTTCTCGACGATGGCCGTGCCGTGGATGGAGCCCAGGTAGTCCTGCTTCTGCTTCTCGTGGCAGCGTCCGCAGACCTCGGGGTTCTTCAGGCGGTGTTCCTTGCGCTGCAGGGCGCCGGGGGCGCCGATGTTGTGGGCGTCGTGGCAGTCGTGGCAGGCGGCGTTGACGCGCGACTGGTCCTTGGCGTTGGGCTTGGCGTGGGCCGAGTGCAGGTAGTTGTCGGTCTGCTGGAGCACCACGTCGAGGCGCTCGCGCTGCTTGGCGTCGCCCTTCGCCTTGTCCCACTGCTGCTGATGGCAGGCGACGCAACCGATGCTCTTGGCCAGGGGCTTGGCGTGGGGCAGCTTGGTGACGTCGCTGTGGCAGCCGGTGCAGGCCACCTTGCCGTGCACGCTGTGCTCCAGGACCTGGGGATCGACGTAGATGTTGTTGCGCTTGCCGTCGGCGCCGACCGTGAACTTCTCTTCCTGGTCGGCATGGCAGCGCAGGCAGCGGTGGTTGGCGATGGCCGGTTCGGCCGCCGGCTGGGTCGCGGCGGCGGTGTCGCCGCCCGGGGCCGGCGCGGCGGCAGCCATGCCCTGGAACAGCAGTCCGGCTGCCAGCAACAGTCCCGCCAGCACGCGTCTGGTGCTTCTTAGCATCTCGATTTCTCCTCGTATCCTCCGCCGTGCATGGCTGTCGGGGGCCAGCGGAATTTGCCTTTGGCAGGCAATTAGGAAACCCCTTAGTGCAACAGGCATGCCACCCTATTACTTTGGGGTTATTCGTTCCCAAGGTCTTGATCTGCCGTGATTCCGGAAGGTGCGGGAGCACGGCCGCCGCCCAGGGAGGGTGGCGTTGTGCCATTGGTGGCACTGATGGAGTGCCTCTCGTGGCACAATGGGGCCGTGGATGAGACGCCCGACAACCCCCTCCCCGAAACCCTGGCCCTGGCGGATTCCCTGCCGGAGCCCCGCGTGTTCATCAGCGCCGACTACCGGGTGCTGGGCGTCAATCGGGCCTGGCGCGAGGAATTCGGCGATCCCGGCGACCGCATCGGGCGCTGCTGTTACGAAATCTCCCACCACGCCGACGCGCCCTGCGACCAGATGGGGGAAAGCTGCCCCCTCAAGGCCAGCCGGGAGACCGACGAGCCGGCCCGCGCCCTGCACATCCACCACACGCCCAACGGCCCCGAGCATGTGGACGTGGAGGTGGCACCCATCCGGGACGCCGGCGGCCGGACGGTGTTCTTCGTCGAGACCGTGCGCATGGTGCGCCGCGCCCGCAGCCGCCCCTCGGCCCAGGGGCTGGTGGGGCGCTCGCCGGCCTTCAACCGCATGCTGGAAATGATCCAGCGCGTGGCGCCTTCCGAGGCGACGGTGCTGCTGCTCGGCGAATCGGGCGTCGGCAAGGAACTGGCGGCCCTGGCCCTGCACGACGCCAGCTCCCGCGCCGACGGTCCCTTCGTCGATGTGGATTGCGCCGGCATGACCGAGACCCTCATCGGCAGCGAGCTGTTCGGCCACGAGAAGGGGGCCTTCACCGGGGCGCTGCAACGCAAGACCGGCCTCGTGGAATCGGCGGCCGGCGGCACCCTGTTCATCGACGAGGTGGGCGACATCCCGCTGCACATCCAGGTCAAGCTGCTGCGCCTCATCGAGTCGGGCACCTTCCGCCGCGTCGGCGGCCTGGAGCCCTTGCGGGCCGACTTCCGGCTGGTGCTGGCCACCCACCGCAACCTGGAGGAGATGGTGGAGGCGGGCAGCTTCCGCCGCGACCTCTACTACCGCATCAGCGCCTTCCCCATCCGCGTGCCGCCGCTGCGGGAGCGCCGCGAGGATCTGCCCCTGTTGGTGGAATCCCTGCTGGCGCGGGTGAGCCGGCGCCGGCTGCGCATGCATCCGGACGCCATGGCGCGGTTGCTGGCCCACGGCTTTCCCGGCAACGTGCGCGAGCTGCGCAACCTCATCGAGCGCGCCGCCCTGCTGGCGGACGGCGACACGGTGTTGCCCGAGCATCTGCCCGAACATCTCGGCGCACCGGCCGGCGGGACGCCAGCGGCGGCGGGGGAGATCGTCTCCCTGGCGGAAGCGGAGCGGCGCTACCTGCGCTGGGCGGCTTCCCGCCACACGGGCGACCGCCATGCCCTGGCGCGGCGCCTGGGCGTCAGCCCGCGCACCCTGTTCCGCAAGCTCAGAGAGGAGCCCTAGCCCGGTTCAGGCCGCGTAATTGCGCGTGCCGAAGATGGCGGTGCCGACCCTCACCAGAGTGGCGCCCTCGGCGATGGCCGCCTCCATGTCGTCGGACATGCCCATGGAGAGGGTGTCGAGGGCGAGGCCTTGCCGGTTCAATTCCGCCAGCAATTCCCGCAGGGCGGCGAAGCGGCGGTGCTGCAGGGCGCCGTCGTCGGTGGGCTCGGGGATCGCCATGAGGCCCCGCAGGCGCAGGTTCGGCAACGCGGCGACGGCGGCGGCCAGGGCCGGTGCTTCTGCCGGCGCGCAGCCGCTCTTGCTCTCCTCGCCGCTGACGTTTACCTGGATGCACACCTGCAGCGGCGCCAGGCCCGCAGGACGCTGGGCCGACAGGCGTTCGGCGATCTTGAGGCGCTCGATGGAGTGGACCCAGGCGAAGTGCTCGGCGACGGGGCGCGTCTTGTTGCTCTGGAGCGGGCCGATGAAGTGCCATTCAAGACCCAGGTCCGCGAGTTCGGAAATCTTGGCGACGCCTTCCTGCACGTAGTTCTCGCCGAAGGCGCGCTGGCCGCAGCCCGCCGCTTCGCGCACGCAGGCGGCCGGCCAGGTCTTGCTCACGGCCAGCAGCGACACCTCGGCGGGGTTGCGTCCGGCGGCGGAACAGGCCGCTGCGATGCGGCTTGCGACGGCTTGCAAGTTGGCGGCGATTGATGTCATATAGCGGCTTCAGTATACCAACCGGCCGCCAGGAAACCCCGCCATGGACATCACCGAACTGCTCGCTTTCGTCGTCAAGAACAAGGCCTCCGACCTGCACCTCTCGTCCGGCCTGCCGCCCATGATCCGCGTCCACGGCGACATCCGCCGCATCAACCTGCCGCCCATGGAGCACAAGGACGTCCATGCCATGGTGTACGACATCATGAATGACGGCCAGCGCAAGGTGTACGAGGAGCACATGGACATCGACTTCTCCTTCGCCGTGCCGGGCCTGGCGCGTTTCCGCGTCAACGCCTTCGTACAGAACCGCGGCGCCGGCGCGGTGTTCCGTACCATTCCCTCCAAGGTGTTGACCCTGGAGCAACTCAACGCGCCGAAGATTTTTGCCGAGATCGCGCGCACGCCGCGCGGCGTGGTGCTGGTGACCGGCCCGACGGGTTCCGGCAAATCGACCACCCTGGCGGCGATGGTGGACGACATCAACGAGAACGACTACGGCCACATCCTCACCGTCGAGGACCCCATCGAATTCGTGCACGAATCGAAGAAGTGCCTGGTGAACCAGCGCGAAGTCGGTCCCCACGTGAAGTCCTTTTCCACCGCCTTGAAGTCGGCCCTGCGCGAGGACCCGGACGTGATCCTGGTGGGCGAAATGCGCGACCTGGAAACCATCGCCCTGGCCCTGTCGGCGGCCGAGACCGGCCACCTGGTGTTCGGCACCCTGCACACGAGTTCGGCGGCGAAGACCGTCGACCGGATCGTGGACGTGTTCCCGGCGGCCGAAAAGGAAATGGTGCGTGCGATGCTGTCCGAATCCCTGCGCGCGGTGATCTCCCAGACCCTGCTGAAGACCAAGGACGGCAACGGCCGCGTCGCCGCCCACGAGATCATGCTCGGCACCCCGGCCATCCGCAACCTGATCCGCGAGAACAAGATCGCCCAGATGTACTCGGCGATCCAGACCGGCCAGCAGTTTGGCATGCAGACCCTGGACCAGAACCTGCAGGACCTGGTGAAGCGCGGCATCGTGTCCTCTGCCGAGGCCCGCAGCAAGGCGGCGAACAAGGATAACTTTCCGGGCTGACGCCCGGAAAGTTATCCTTGCGGGACTAAACGCCCGCCCCTCCCGGCCTCCCCCTCGCGGGGAGGCGACTGATGTGAGCCGTTTCGCGGCTGAAGAAAATCATGGAAATGTTCGGAGACTGACGTATGGAACGCGACGAAGGCCTCAAATTCATGCACCAGCTGCTGTCGATGATGGTGCAGAAGAAGGGTTCCGACCTCTTCATCACCGCCGGCTTTCCGCCGGCCATGAAGATCGACAGCAAGATGACCCCCGTCACCCAGCAGGCCCTGACCTCCCAGCATTCGCTGGAGCTGTGCCGTGCGGTGATGAACGACAAGCAGGCGGCGGAGTTCGAGGCCACCAAGGAGTGCAACTTCGCCATCAGCCCCGCCGGTATCGGCCGCTTCCGCGTTAATGCCTTCATGCAGCAGGGCCGCGCCGGCATGGTGCTGCGGACCATCAACACCTCGATCCCGGATTTCGACGCCCTCAAGCTGCCGGCCGTGCTCAAGGACGTGGCCATGACCAAGCGCGGTCTCGTGCTCTTCGTCGGCGGCACGGGCTCGGGCAAGTCCACGTCCATGGCGGCCATGATCGGCTACCGCAACAAGAACTCCTACGGCCACATCATCACCATCGAGGACCCGGTGGAGTATGTGCATGAGCACATCAACTGCGTCATCACCCAGCGCGAGGTGGGCGTGGATACCGAGTCCTGGGAGGCGGCCCTGAAGAACACCCTGCGCCAGGCGCCGGACGTGATCCTGATCGGCGAAATCCGCGACAAGGAGGTCATGGAACACGCCATCGCCTTCGCCGAGACGGGCCACCTGGCCCTCGGCACGCTCCACGCCAACAACTCCAACCAGGCGATGGACCGCATCATCAACTTCTTCCCCGAGGAACGCCGGCCCCAGCTGCTCATGGACCTCTCCCTGAACCTGCGCGCCGTCGTCTCCCAGCGCCTGATTCCCCTCAAGGAAGGCAAGGGCCGCGCCGCCGCCATCGAGATCCTGCTGAATTCGCCGCTGATTTCCGACCTCATCGGCAAGGCGGAAATCCACGGCATCAAGGAGATCATGAAGAAGTCCCGCGAGTTGGGCATGATCACCTTCGACCAGGCCCTGTTCGAGCTCTACGAGGCAGGCACCATCAGCTACGAGGATGCCCTGCGCTTCGCCGACTCGATGAACGAAGTGCGCCTGCAGATCAAGCTGAACAGCAAGGACTCGAAGGACAAGGATGTGAACGCCGGCATCCAGCACCTGGACATCGTCTGAGGCGCAGGCTTCCCGGCGCTTGTGGCGCCGGGAAGCGGGCGGCTAGCGGGTTTCGCAGCCGCCGTCGGCGCAACCGCTGCCGGCCGAGCAGCATCCGCACTTGCCGTCGAGCTTGCGGAAGGGCCCCAGAGCCGGATTGCGTGCGGAGAAGGAGCGGTAGAGCCGCTCCACGGCAATGCCGCCGACCATGACGGCAAAGATGAGGCCGATGGTGACGAGATAGGTCGTCATGGTTCAGCCGCCGAGGCCCGCAAAGCCCATGAAGGACAGCGAAAGAACCCCCGCCAGCATCAGCGACAGGGCCGTGCCCTGGGCCACGTCGGGCACGTTGGAGAGCTGCAGCCGCTCGCGCACGCTGGCCATCAGCACCAGGGCGAGAGTGAAGCCGGCGCCGCCGCCAACGGCGAAGGTCACCGACTGGACGAAGTCGTATTCCCGCGCGGTCTGGAACAGGGCCACGCCGAGCACCGCGCAGTTGGTGGTGATCAGCGGCAGATAGATGCCCAGCGCGCGGAACAGGCCCGGGCTGTACTTCTTCAGCACCATTTCCACCAGCTGCACCGCCGAGGCGATGATGACGATGTAGGAGATCAGGCGCAGGAACTCCAGGTGGAAGGTGGTCAGCAGGAAGTTGAGGCCGTAGGCGCACAGGGAGGCCACCAGCATGACGAAGGTGGTCGCCACGCCCATGGGGAAGGCGGTGTCGAGCCGGCCCGAGACGCCGAGGAAGGGACACAGGCCGAGGAACATCGCCAGCACGAAATTGTTGGCGAGCAGAGCGTTGACGAGGATCTGGAAGGCGGACTCATGCATTCTGGGCAACCTCCGCGGCGGCATGGCGCTGCTTGCGGCGCGCCAGCCAGGAGAAGAACAGCAGCCAGGCGCCGAGGACGAAGAAGCCGCCCGGCGGCAGCACCATGATGACCCAGGGCTGGAAGCCGGCGCCGAACAGGGAGACGCCGAACAGGGTGCCGGCGCCGAGGACTTCGCGCACGACGCCGAGGGCCAGCAGGCCGATGGCGAAACCGATGCTCATGCCGGCGGCGTTCACCATGGCGGCGAAGGGCGGGTTCTTCGATGCGTGGGCCTCGGCGCGGCCGAGGATGATGCAGTTCACCACGATGAGCTGGATGAAGGCGCCGAGTGCATCGTAGAGGGCGAGGCTGACCGCCTGGATCACGTAATCCACCACCGTGACGAAGGTGGCGATGATGACGATGTAGGTGGCGATGCGCACTTCCTTCGGCACGATCTTGCGCATCAGCGACACCAGGCCGCAGGAGCAGATCAGCACGAAGGCGGTGGCGAGACCCATGGAGAGGGCGTTCATGGCCGAGACGGTGACGGCCAGGGTCGGGCACATGCCCAACACCATGACGAACACCGGGTTCTGGCGCCAGATGCCTTCCATGAATTCATCCCAGTTGCGGGCGGTGGCAGCGCTCATGACTTCTTCACCTTGTCTATGTTAGGGACCAGCCTGGGCAGCAACACCTGGGCGGCGTCGTTGATGGCCTTGCCGACGGCACGCGAGGTGATGGTGGCGCCGGCGATGGCGTCGATCTGCCAGGCCTGGGTCTTGGTGCCGTGCTTGACGGTCCTAATCTCGTTGGCCAGCGCCTTCATCTCGGCGTTCAGCCGGGCGTCGAGGGCCTTGAAGCTGGCGCGGAACTCGGCGTCCGTGAGGATCTTGTCGCCGATGCCCGGCGTCTCGCGCATGGCGACGACGCCGAAGCCGGTGATGCACTGGCAGGCCGGCTGGTAGCCGAACAGGATGCGCACCGTGTCGGCGTAACCCTTGGCGCCGCCCTCGGCGGCGATGCCGGCCAGCTCACCCTTCTCGTCGTAGGCGGCGTAGAACTTGACGGCACCGGCGGGCGTCTCGCCGCCGGCCGGCCGGACGCCGCCATCGGGCAGGGCGACGAACTCGGCGATGGACTTGGCGGCCGGCAGCACCTTGAACACCTCCCGTTCGAGGGCGAGGCGCTTGTTAACCTGGACGGCCTCGTAGGTGCCCTGGTAGGCGCCGACGATGATGAGGCCGCAGATGGTGGCGACCAGGCCCAGGGTACGGACCATGGCGGTCGTCGGGGTGGTCTGGGGGGCGGTGAGTTCGGCGTTCATTTCTTCGGCTTGTTCTTGAGGAACTGCTTCTGGGGCGTCACCGCGCCGGCTTCCTCGCGGGAGATGTAGCCCGGATGCAGGGGGTAGGAAGCGCCCTTGCGCTTGCGTTCGAGCAGGCCCTTGCCGAAGGGCATGGGCTGGGTGATGCGCTCGATCAGGGGCGTCGCCGCGTTGCCGAGCAGGATGGCGTACATGACGCCCTCGGGCAGGCCGCTGTAGTAGCGGATGACGACGGTGAGCAGGCCGATGGCGGCGCCGTACACCCACATGCCGCGCGGCGTCACCGGCGAGGTGGCCATGTCGGTGGCCATGTACATGGCGCCGAGGATGAGGCCACCGGACAGCAGCATGAACATCGGGTTCGGATAGCTCGTCGGCGACAGGGCGAACAGCACCCAGGCGGTGAGGCCGGCGCTGCCGATGATGGCCGTCGGGATGCGCCAGTCCATGTAGCGCCGTGCCGCCAGGTAGGCGCCGCAGACGAGGATCAGCAGGGGCGACGGACCCACGGCCATATGGCCGGAAAGGGAGGTCAGCAGTTCGTCGGCGCCGGCGACGATGCCGTCGAACTTCCACTTCGCCAGGGGCGTGGCGCCGGTGAGGGCGTCGAGCTGCTTGGCCTTGAGCCAGAGGACGGTGTCGGCCGGCGTCATCAGCGGCAGGGCCAGGGACGAGGGGATGAACTCGCTGAAGCGGCCCGGCAGGAAGGAGGGCGTGTAGGTGGCGATGGCCGTCGGGAAGGCGGCCTGGACGAAGGCGCGGCCCACCAGCGCCGGGTTGAAGACGTTGAAACCGATGCCGCCGAACAGGGCCTTGCCCAGCGCGATGGCGATGAAGCCGGCGACGGCGCCCATCCACAGCGGGAAGCCGGGCGGCAGCGTCAGCGCCAGCAGGATGCCGGTGATGGTGGCCGACCAGTCGGCCAGGCTGCCGGACTGTGTGCCGGTCTTGACGAACAGGCGTTCCGTGCCGAGGCAGGCGGCGGTGACGACGACGATGGAAGCTGCCGCCGAGACGCCGTACTGGAAGACGTAGAAGGCGCAGACCGGCAGCAGCGACCAGACCACGTGGGACATGATCTTCTCGACGCTGCGGGGCCCCTTGACATGGGGGGCGGAGCGGATTTCGATGGTGGAGGACATGGGTTCCATTCCTAGCCTTGCCGCAGGGCCGCCCCAAGGCAAGGCGGCAAGCCGCGGAGCGGCAAACCGCTCCCAAGATTCACGTACGCGCCCCTAATTGTGCGAGCGCAGCGAGCTTGCGGGCTCCCCCCCGCGAGGGGGGGCTGGAGGGGGCGGGTCATGATGCAGCCTTTTCGCGAAGAATCTGCTTGGCCACGCGGAACTGCTGGACCAGCGGGATGTTGGAGGGACAGACATAGGTGCAGCAGCCGCACTCGAAGCAGTCGCCGAGATGGAAGTCGCTGCCCATGAGGTCGTATTCGCGCTTCGCCGCCAGCATGCCCAGGGCCGAGGGATTCAGGCCCATCGGGCAGGACTCGACGCACTCGCCGCACTTGATGCAGGGGTAGGTGCGGCGATTTTCCACCGCCGCCATGTCGTCGTGGCGCATGACGACGATGCCGGAAACGCCCTTGGTGACCGGCACGTCGAGGGAGGCGGCGGACTGGCCCATCATCGGGCCGCCCATGATGACCTGGCGCGCCGTGGCCGGGGCGCCGGCGTAGGCGAGCACTTCCGCCAGGGGCGTGCCGAGGGCGACGCGGTAGTCGCCGGGACGCGCGACGCCGGGACCGGTGACGGTGACGACGCGCTCGGTGAGGCCGCGGCCCGCCGGCAGCAGCTGGCCGAGGGCGGCCAGGGTACCGACGTTGCTGACCACCATGCCGAGCGACACGGGCAATTGGCCCGAGGGGATCTCGAAGCCGAACAGGGCCATGATGAGCATCTTCTCCGAGCCCTGCGGATACTTGGTCGGCACCTTCTCGACGAACACGCCGGTCTCCCAGTCGTCGCCGGGACGGCGGTCGCGTTCGATCGCCGCCTGGATGGCGACGACGGCATCGGGCTTGTTGTCCTCGACGCCGACGATGGCGCGGGTGGCGCCGGTGGCCTTCATGGCGTAGCGGATGCCGCGCACCAGGTCGTCGGCCTGTTCCACCATGACGCGGTGGTCGCAGGTCAGGTAGGGCTCGCACTCGCAGCCGTTCACCACCAGGGTGTGCACCTTGGCCTGCTTGGGCACCGTCAGCTTGGCGTGGGTCGGGAAGGCGGCGCCGCCGAGTCCCACCATGCCTGTGTCCCAGATGGCCTGGAGGATTTCGGCGCCCTCCATGGCGTCGATGTCGCGCGGTTGGCCCCAGAGGTCTTCCTGGGTGGCGCCCGGATGGCTGCGGATGACGATGGATTCGATCCACGGTCCCCGCGCCGACGGCCGCAGCTCGATGGCTTCCACCACGCCGGTGACCGGCGCGTGGTGGGGTACCGACAGCCAATCGTCGCTCTTGGCGATGGGCTCGCCGCGCACCACCTGCTGGCCGACGCGCACGACGGGGCGCGGCGTTTTGCCGATGTGCTGCGACAGGGGCACCACGACCCGGGACGGGAAGGGCAGGCGGCGGATCGGCCGCCCGGCCGTCGCCTCCTTGCAGGACGGCGGATGCACGCCGCGCTGGAAGGCCTCGCCGCGGAAGTAGTTGAGGAGTTTCATCGCGTCCTCAGTTGAACTTCGCCGCCCGCACCATCAGCTTTTCGACGCCGGGCTCGGCCATGTTCCACGGTGTGCCCGGATGGATGCAGCCGGCGGTGCACTTCTCGGCGGCCTTGACGATGTCGGCGAACTTGCCGCCCTTCGGATTGATGACGATGGCCTGCTTCTGGTCGTTGTAGGCGAAGGTCTTCGGCGCCAGGGTCGTGCATTCGTCGCAGGCCGTGCATTCCGGCGTCTCGATCCAGACCGCCTCGTAGCCGTCGGCGTTGGCGGCGGAGCCGCCGGCAGTAGCCACCGCGCCGGCAGCCGGGGTGGCAGCATCGCCACCGCCGACACCGAGGCTGGCGGTGATCTTCGCCAGCAGTTCGGCGCGCACTTCGGCGGCGATGGCTTCGGCATCGGCGGCCTGGCCGGCGCCGGTGGAGGCCACGTCCTTGAGCTGGCGCCAGAAGTTGCGGCGCTCCTCGGAGGCACGCACCAGCTCTTCCGTGACCAGCAGGCGCATCAGGCGGTTCTTCTGATCCACCGCCCAGATGAAGGGGAACTTGCCCTCGCGGTCATCCTTGTCCATGTCGATGAATTCGGCCAGCAGCACCATGTTGTCGTTCCAGGTCTCCGGCGGCGCCTTCTTGAACTGCTTGCCGAAGCGGGCCTCGGTGGCGGCGAAGTCGGCGAAGGTCATCGGCACTTCGATGGTCTGCTCGCTGCCGTCGGCGTCGCGGTACTTGCGCGTGTACATGGGCCAGTCGGTTTCCATGGAGGGGTTGCCCTCCAGGCTTACGCATTCGCTGAAGGTGATGCCGGCGTCCGGATCGAACTTGAACAGCGGATAGGCGCGGCCTTCGACGGCGAGCTTGCTCTGGTCCACGCTCTTGTCGTCGCCGACGCCGTGCTCGGGCGGGCAGACGGCGTAGATGTTGAACAGGGCCGGGCGACGGCTGTTGAGGCCGTCGATGTAGCCTTCGATCAGGTGGTTCGGATGGGCGATGGTGGACTGCAGCACGTAGGAGGTGCGGTGGGCCATGCCGATCAGGGAGATCTCCTTGCGCGTCTCCTGCTTGCCGCGCTGGGCGGCGCCGAAGGGCGCCATGTCGGAGACCTGGCCGATGAAGCCCGAGGTGCAGGCCTGGCCGCCGGTGTTGGAATACACCTGGGTGTCCACGACGAGCACCTTGATCGGCGCGCCGGACATGAGGGCACGGGACAGGTTCTGGAAGCCGATGTCGTACATGGCGCCGTCGCCGCCGACGCTCACCACGGGCGGGCAGAGCAGCCATTCGTCGGTGGTGAACTGCTTCCACTCGAAGCGGCGGAAGAAGTCCTCGTGCATGTCCGGCAGGTACTCGCCGGCCAGCTCCATCTCGGCCATGCGCACGGCCTTGAAGCCGTCAGCCATCTTGGACATATGGCCTTCGAAGAGGCCCATGGCCACGGACGGGCTGTCCTGGAACAGGTGGGAGGTCCAGGGGAAGGGGTAGGGGTTGAAGGGCCAGGTGGAACCCCACACCGAGGTGCAGCCGGTGGAGTTCACGATGCCCATCTCGGCGCGGCCCTTCTTGCTCGGGCCTTCGACGTAGCGCCAGCGCAGGTCGCGCAGCTTCTCCAGCACCTGGGCCGACCAGCGCACCCAGTCCGGGTCCAGGGGCCGCGAGGGCTTGCCCTCGCTGATCTTGGCGGAGAGGTCGGACAGGGTCAGGTCCTTGTCCTTGGCGGCATCGACGGCGGCGATCATCGACTTGGTGTCGGCCACGTCCACGGACTCCACCAGCTTGATGCGGATGTGATTCTCCAGGCGGGCGATGAGGTCGTCGAGCTTCTCGACGAAAGCCTTGACGCGCGGCTGCATCAGGGCGGTGACCGTGGAGGTGAACAGATGGATGGCGGTCTTCTCGCCGCAGCCGAGGCAGGCGCCGTCGCCGCAGTTCATCGAGTTGTAGTTGTGCTTGTCGAGCAGCAGGGTTTCCAGGGCGCCGATCTTCTCGTCGAGGCTGTCGATGCGCGAGAACTCCTTGCCGGTGGTCGGCAGGTCGAGCCAGAGGTTCCAGTCGCGGCGCAGCTTTTCGGTGGAGTCCTCGGTCTGGGTCACCATCTTGAGGGCGTCGTCCTCGCAGACCTTGACGCACAAGGCGCAGGCCTTGCAGGTGTAGGGGTTGATGGTGATGGAGAACAGGCCGCCGGAACCCTTGGCTTTCTTCTCCTTCTGGTCCCAGTAGGGCTTGGTGCGGGCGAACTGGAAGCCGCCGAGCTGCACCTGCAGCTGGGTGAACTCGGCCGCCAGGGCGGAACGTTCGGCGTCGGCGGTCTCGGCCAGCACTTCGTCCATGGCGCGGTCGATGAGGGGACGCACGGCGCCGCCTTCCAGGTCGACGAGGGCGCGCAGCTTCTTCTCGACGCTGCGCACGGCGCGGCGCAGGTAGCGCGTCGGCGTGCCGGCGGTCTCGATGCGGTTGAGCGCGGTGTTGAGCACGTCGCCGATGGAGTTCACCAGACCGGGAATGGCGGAGTCGGGGCACTCGGTGTAGCAGTTGCCGCAGGCCGTGCAGTTCTCGGCGATCCACACCGGATGCTCGAAGCGGATGCCGGTCATGTCGCGGAAGACGCCGGTGGAGGCGGGCATCAGGGAGGCGCCGATGAAGGGATCGACCAGGTTGTCGGAGCCCTTGCCGGTCAGGTAGAAGTTGCCGGTCTGTTCCCAGAAGCGGTGGATGTCGGCGACGCCGCCGTCGGCGACCGGGATCTGCTGCAGCATGATCGGCAGGCCGGCATCCTTCTTCGCCAGGGTGCGGCGGGAGACGCCGACTTCCTTGTCGGTGATCTCGACGAGTTCGGTGAAGCCGCGCTTGACCACGCGCAGGTTGTTGTCCACCACGGCCTGGCCCTTGCCGCCGAACTTGGACTGGAGCTGGTTCTCGATGGCGCGGAACAGGGCGTCCTCGGTGAGGCTGGCGTTCGCCATGGTCGGGCTGGCGGCGAAGAAGGCGCCCTGGAAGGCGTTGCCCTGCATGCGCAGCTGCAGCTCGGGGCTGCCGGCTTCCTCGCGGGCGATCTTGAAGGCGTCGATGTAGAAGACGCGGATCTCGTTGTCGACGATGAACTTCTGCGCCCAGGTCGGGAAGCTGGCCCAGGTCTCTTCGCCCAGGTTGGACTGGATGATGAAGCAGCCGCCCTTCTTGAGGCCGGACAACGGGTTGCTGTGGCCGAACACCGCCGGGTCGGGAGAGAGCACCACGTCCACGTAGAGGTACTCGCTATTGACGCGGATGGGCTCCGGCGCCGCCGACAGGTAGTAGGTGGTGGGCTGGCCCTTCTTCTCGGAACCGTACTTCGGGTTGGCCTTGATGTCGTAGCCAAGCAGCTCGAACAGGGTCACCGCCAGGTTCTTGCCGGTGGTGATGGCGCCCCAGCCGCCGATGGAGTGCATGCGCACGGTGATGGCGCCCTTGGGCAGCAGGTTCGGGTTCTCCGAGCCGCGCACCGCCATTTCCTTGATGCGCGGATAGGCTTCCTGCAGCTGCTGGTTGTGGATCTCGTCCTTCGGGTTGAAGGCCTGCTCGCGCAGGAAATCCACCGACAGGTAGAAGAACTTGCGCTGGGTGCCGCCTTCGAGCATGTTCTCGATGGTGCCGATCATGGCTTCCGGCTGCATGTCGCGGCTGCCGAGGCCGTAGCAGCCCGAGTAGAGGCGCGGCATGTCGCCGCGGCCGGCATAGGCGGCGTAGTTCGGGTAGGGCTTCTCGCCGTCGCCGGCAAGGCCGTTTTCCAGGCACTTGGTCAGGGCCGCGCGCACTTCGCGGATCAGCGGCAGGTCTTCCGCCAGCGGCTGGTCGGTGCGTTCGAGCACGGCGACGCCCTTCTTGCCCTTGAGCAGGTGGCCGAGCAGGTCGCCGGGGAAGGGGCGGAACATGGTCATGTTCACGACGCCGACTTTGAGCTTGCGCGTCTCGCGCAGGTAGTCGGCGACGGCCTCGGCCTGGACCACCATGCTGCCCATGCCGACGATGACGTAGTCGGCGTCGGCGGTGCGGTAGGCGCCGATGCGGCTGTAGTGGCGGCCGGTGAGTTCGCCGAACTCTTCCATGCACTTGTCGGCCAGCTCTTCGATGTGGTCGAAGAAGTAGGGACGCTGGCCGGCGACGGCCTGCATGTAGGCGTCCTGGTTCTGCACCGAGCCGGACAGCAGCGGCGTGTCCACGTCCCAGATGGCCGGCACGCGGCGGCGCTTCGGGCCGTAGATCATCTGCTGGCCGGGGGTCGGCGTGTCGATGATGTCGTCGGGCTTGCCGAGGTACTCGGCGACAAGGGCGCGCTCCGGCAGGCGGGCCGATTCGATCAGGTGGGTGGTGAGGAAGCCGTCCTGGCCGACGATGGCCGGCGTCAGGGACAGCTCGGCGGTCTTGCGGGCGATCAGGTTGAGGTCGGCGGCTTCCTGGGCGTTCTTCGCCAGCACCTGGATGAAGCCGGTGTCGTCGATGCAGTGGTAGTCGTCGTGGCCGGCGTGCACGTTGAGGCTGGCCTTGGTGATGGCGCGGCAGCCCATGTTGAGCACGTAGGGCAGGCGCTTGCCGACGGTGGCGTAGAGGGACTCGTGCATGAAGGCGATGCCCTGGCCCGAGGAGAAGTTTGTCGCCCGCAGGCCGGTCATGGACATGCCGGCGGTGACGCCGGCGGCGGCGTGCTCGGACTCGGGCTCGACGAAGATCAGCGGGCGCTCGGAGATGTTGAGGTGGCCGGCGGCCACTTCCTCGGCCCAGTACTCGCCCATCTGGGTCGAGGGCGTGATCGGGTAGGCGCCGGCGGCGTCGGAGGCTTCGCGCTCCACGTGGATGACGGCGGTGTTGCCGTCCACGGCGTCGCGCACGCCCGGATACTTGGCCGTCTTGCCGGTGTCGCGGCCGGCGGTTTCGCCCTGCAGCATGTCGAGGATTTTCTTCAGCATGATCGCACTCCCAGATTTATGAATTCAGTACCGGCAGGGGCTCGTTGCGCACGATCTTCTTCGCGGCAGCGCCCCGCACGGGCTTGTTCGGGTTGTCGAACCAGACGATGGCGCCCGTGGGGCAGCGCTCGATGGGTTCGCGGTTGGCAAGGCGGTTGCCTTCGTAGTTGATGGCGGCCAGGTTGCCGTCCAGCTTCATCAGCCCGGACGGCGCATCCATGACGCACTTGCCGCAGGCGGTGCAGGCCACCTCGCAGGAGGCCTCGGCGGTGTCGCCGTCCGCGCGGTTCTTGCAGGCCATCCAGAGGCGGTGGGACACGGGCTCCAGGGAGAACAGGCCCTTGGGACAGACTTCGACGCAGTCGTTGCAGGCGGTGCACTTGTCGGCGTCCACCACCGGCAGGCCGTGGAGGTCGAGATGGATGGCGTCGAAGCCGCAGACCACCTCGCAGTCGCCCAGACCCAGGCAGCCCCAGGCGCATTCCTTGCCGCCGCCGCCGACCACCGCCGCGGCGCGGCAGGTGCTGAGGCCCGAGTAGCGGGCACGCACGAAGGCCACGTGCTTGCCGCCGGCGCAGGCCAGCCGGGCGACCTTCTTTTCCACGTTGCCGGCTTCGACGCCGAGCAGATCGGCGATGGCCTGGCGTTGGGTCGGGGCGCTCACCGTGCATTGGGCCGGGATCACCGAGCCGTCCACCACCTTCTCGGCGAAGGCCCGGCAGCCGGCCTGGCCGCAGGCGCCGCAGTTGGACTTGGGCAGCAGTTCCTCCACTTCGCCGATGCGCGGGTCCTCGAAGACGTAGAGCTTGCGGTTGGCGAAGGCGAGCAGCATCGCCAGGGCCACCCCCAGGGCGGCCATGAAAAATCCAGAAATGACCAGATTCGACAAACTTTCCATCAGCGCCTTCCGAAAAGCCGGTCCGGAACACCTCTCCGGAACGGAAATGCAACGCCAAACCCGATGCGCTGCGTGCCGATGGCGGCGCAGACGACGGGGTCGGGCTCCAAATACAGGTTCGGCGGGGCTGTCCGGTCCGGCGCCTTGCGGGCGCGGGCCGGCGGCCCCTCACGGCGCGGTCGGCGGTTGGGTCCGACCTACAGACAGGCAGGGGTTTTTGCCCCCACCCGGGTTGGGCACGCGAGAGGTTGCGCCCCTCGCGTGTTCGTGATGGCGGCAAGTATAGGAAAGCTCGCCGCAATGCAGCAAACAAATTTTTTGATATGCGAAACAGCGGCGCCGTTCCGGGATATGAAAGCTTGTTGCATTACACAAAAGATAGTGGTCGGTACCGGTCAGGTCGGCACCGGTACATTTTCGCCGTGGCGGTTTGCCTCCCCGGGCCGTCGCCCCATTGCGGGCGGGAATTCAAATTGACCGGAAGTAACCCGGAAAGGGGCCGGATCAGGCAAAATTCGCTCCCCATGCTCTCTGTACACGGCCTGACTTGCGTCCGCGGCGAACGCCGCCTGTTCGCCGGACTCGACTTTCAGGTCGGTGCCGGCGAATGGGTGCATGTACGCGGCGAGAACGGCGCCGGCAAGACCAGTCTGCTGCGCATGCTGGTCGGACTGATGCCGGTGGCGGACGGCGAAATCCGCTGGCGCGGCGAATCGGCCCGCCGTCTGGGCGAGGATTTCCGCCGCGAACTGCTGTATCTGGGCCACCATGGCGCGGTCAAGGAGGAACTAACCGCCCTGGAGAACCTCCAACTCGCTTCCAGGCTGGACGGCGGCGAGTTGCCGGACCGGGAGGCCCTGGCGGCCCTGCACCGTTTCGGTCTCAAGGGCCGCGAGGAACTGCCGGTGCGTTTCCTCTCGGCGGGACAGAAGCGGCGCGTGCTGCTGGCGCGGCTGGTGACGCGGAAGGCGACCCTCTGGGTTCTCGACGAGCCCTTCACGGCGCTGGACGTGAAGGCGGTGGACATGCTCTCGGCCCTGATCGGCGAGCATCTGGCGGGCGGCGGCATCGCGGTGCTGACGAGCCACCAGTCGATGCCGATGCCGGGCGGCAGGGTGGTGCAGCTGTGAAGGCCCTGCTGGCCGTCATCCGCCGCGACCTGCTGCTGGCGGCGCGCAGGAAGAGCGAGGTGCTGACGGCCCTGTTCTTCTTCGTCATCGTCACGAGCCTGTTCCCGCTCGGCATCGGGCCGGAGCCGGCGCTGTTGAAGAAGATCGCGCCGGGCGTGTTGTGGGTGGCGGCCCTGCTGGCGACGATGCTGGGCTTGAACCGGCTGTTCGCGGCGGACCATGCCGACGGCACCCTGGAACAGATGGTGCTGTCGCCGACGCCCCTCGGCCTGCTGGTGGGCGGCAAGGTGGCGGCCCACTGGCTGGTGTCGGGCCTGCCGCTGGTGCTGTTGGCGCCGGTGCTGGGCCTGCAGTTCGACCTGGATGCCGGCGCGCTGGGGGTGCTGATGATCGCGCTGCTGCTGGGAACGCCGCTGCTGTCGCTGATCGGCGCCATCGGCGCGGCCCTGACGCTGGGGGTGCGCGGCGGCGGCGTGCTGCTGTCGCTGTTGGTATTGCCGCTTTACGTGCCGGCGCTGATCTTCGGCGCCGGGGCGGTGGAGGCGCATATTTCCGGCCTTGGTGCCGGCGGGCATCTGTCGCTGCTGGCGGCGCTTCTGGCGCTGGCCGTATTTTTCGCGCCGTGGGCGACCACGGCGGCTTTGAGGATTGCACTGGAATGAGCAACAGGCTGGTCCACTGGTTCAAGTTCGCGTCGCCCCAGAGCTTCTATCCCCTCGCCGGGAAAATGATCCCCTGGTTCTGGGCGCTCACCGCCGTATTCGGCGTCGCCGGCCTCTGGCTTTCCTTCTTCGTGGCGCCTACCGACGCGACGCAGGGCGAGGGCTATCGCATCATCTTCGTCCATGTGCCGACCTCGTGGATGTCCATGTTCATCTACTTGGTCATGGCGGCCTGGGCCGGCCTGGGCCTGGCCCTGAACACGCGCCTGTCGGGCATGATGGCCTCGGCCCTGGCGCCGACGGGCGCCCTGATGGCCTTCCTGTCGTTGTGGACCGGCGCCTTCTGGGGCAAGCCCATGTGGGGCACCTGGTGGGTGTGGGACGCGCGCCTGACCTCGGAGCTGATCCTGTTCTTCCTCTACCTGGGCTTCATCGCGCTCCAGGCCGCCATCGACGATCCGCGCCGTGCCGACCGGGCCGGCGCCATCCTGGCCCTGGTGGGCGTGGTGAACGTGCCCATCATCTATTTCTCCGTGCAGTGGTGGAATACCCTGCACCAGGGCGCCTCGGTGTCGGTGAACAAGGCGCCCGCCATGGCCCAGACCATGCTGTGGGGCATGCTGCTCATGGCCCTGTGCTTCTGGATGTATTCCATCGCCGTCGCCCTCATGCGGGTGCGCGCCATCATCCTCGAGCGGGAGGCGCATACGGAGTGGGTCAAAGACCTTGCGGAGGTGAAGCGATGATCTGGAACAGCCCCGCCGAATTCTTCGCCATGGGCGGCTACGGCCTCTATGTCTGGGGCAGCTTCGGCGTCTGCGCCGTGGCCATGGTGCTGGAACCGATCCTGGTCGGCAGGCGTCGAAACGAAATTCTCGGCAGCCTGCGCCGGGAGCGCATCGCCGAAGAGCTGGAAGAAAAGGAAGCCAATTGAAAGCCCGACACAAGCGTACCGCCATCATCGTCGGCGGCCTGGCGGCCATCGGCATCGCCGCCGCCCTCGTGCTCAACGCCCTCAACAGCAACATCGCCCTCTACGTGACGCCCTCGGAAGTGGCCGCCGGCAAGGCGCCCAAGGGCGCGGCCTTCCGCATCGGCGGTCTCGTCAAGGAGGGTTCCGTGAAGCGCACCGACCTGACAGTGAACTTCATCATCACCGACACGGCCCAGGACATCCCGGTCGCCTACACGGGCATCCTTCCCGACCTGTTCAAGGAGGGCAAGGGCGCCGTGGTCCAGGGCAAGCTGGGCGCCGACGGCCTGTTCACCGCCAGCGAAGTGCTGGCGAAGCATGACGAGAACTACATGCCCCCCGAGGCCAAGCATTCGGTGGACCAGGCCCAAAAGAACCAGAACCCGCAGGGCGCCAAGCCATGATCCCCGAACTCGGACATTTCCTCCTCATCCTCGGCTTCTGCGCCGTCGCCGTCCAGGGCGTGCTGCCGCTGCTCGGCGCCCACCAGGGCCGGCGCGAATGGGTCCTCATGGCACGGCCCGCCGCCCAGGCCGCCTTCCTGCTGATCGCCGCCTCCTTCGCCTGCCTGACCTGGGCCTTCTACGCCAGCGATTTCTCGGTGGTCTATGTGGCCCAGCACTCCAATTCCCAGCTGCCGACCGCGTACCGCGTCGCCGCCGTCTGGGGCGGCCATGAAGGTTCCCTGCTGCTGTGGGTGCTGCTGCTGGCGGGCTGGACCTTCGCCGTCGCCCAGTTGTCGCGCACCCTCGACGAGACCATGGTGGCGCGCGTCATCGGCGTCCTCGGCCTGGTGTGCGCCGGTCTGCTGCTGTTCGTGCTGCTGACCTCCAATCCCTTCGAGCGCCTGCTGCCGGCGGCGGAGGACGGCCGCGATCTCAACCCCCTGCTGCAGGACCCGGGCCTGATCTTCCATCCGCCCCTGCTCTACATGGGCTATGTGGGCTTCTCCGTGGCCTTCGCCTTCGCCATCGCCGCCCTGCTGTCGGGCAAGCTGGACGCCGCCTGGGCCCGCTGGTCGCGGCCGTGGACGACGACGGCCTGGATCTTCCTGACCCTCGGCATCGCCCTCGGTTCCTGGTGGGCCTATTACGAGCTGGGCTGGGGCGGCTGGTGGTTCTGGGACCCGGTGGAGAACGCCTCCTTCATGCCCTGGCTGGTGGGCACGGCCCTGATCCATTCCCTGGCCGTGACCGAGAAGCGCGGCAGCTTCAAGAGCTGGACCGTGCTGCTGGCCATCGGCGCCTTTTCCCTTTCCCTGCTGGGCACCTTCCTCGTGCGCTCCGGCGTGCTGACCTCGGTGCATGCCTTCGCCACCGATCCGCGCCGTGGCGTCTTCATCCTGATCCTGCTGGCCCTGGTGATCGGTTCGTCCCTGGCCCTCTACGCCTGGCGGGCCCCCAAGGTGAGCCTGGGCGGCGCCTTCGGCCTGATCTCCCGCGAGACCCTGTTGCTGATGAACAACGTGCTGCTGGTGGTGGCCTGCGGCGCCGTGCTGCTCGGCACCCTCTATCCGCTGCTGATCGACGCCCTGAACCTGGGCAAGCTCTCGGTGGGGCCGCCCTACTTCAACGCCGTCTTCGTGCCCATCATGGTGCCGGTGCTGTTCCTCATCGCCGCCGGGCCGGTGGCGCGCTGGAAGCACGCCAGCCTCGGCGACATCGCCAGGCGCCTGCGGGTGCCGGCGGTGCTGGCCCTGGCGGCCGGCGCCGGCCTGCCCTTCCTGGCGGGCGAATGGCTGCCCCTGGTGGCCATGAGCCTGCTGCTGGCCGTGTGGGTCGCGGCGGCGGCGGCGATGCAGATCATCGACCGCCTCAAGGCCGGCACGCCGCCGCCTTCCTTCTGGGGCATGCAGATCGCCCACCTCGGCGTCGCCGCCTTCGTCGTCGGCGTCGCCATGGTGGGCGGCTACCAGGACGAGCGCGACGTGCGCATGGAGCCGGGCGATACCGTCACCGTGGGCGGCTACAGCTTCAAGTTCAACGGCGTCGCGAGCGTGGATGGTCCCAACTACAAGGCGGCCCGCGGCGACTTCGATCTCATCAAGGACGGCAAGACGGTACGCAAGCTCATGCCGGAGAAGCGCAGCTATTTCTCCTCGGCCATGCCCATGACCGAGGCCGCCATCGACGCCGGCTTCACGCGGGACGTCTATGTGTCCCTTGGCGAACCCCTGGCCGGCGCCGCCTGGAGCGTGCGCGTCTATTTCAAGCCGTTCGTGGACTGGATCTGGGGCGGCTGCCTGCTGATGGCGCTGGGCGGCCTCGTCGCCTCCCTCGACCGGCGCTACCGCATCCGGCTCAAATCCTCCGCGACCGCCGCGGCCAAGCTCGAAGGGGCTGTTTCATGAAGAAATTCCTCATTCCCCTGGTCCTCTTCGCGGTCCTGGTGGGTTTCCTTGCCGTCGGCCTCAACCGCGACCCGCGCGAGGTGCCGAGTCCCCTCGTCGGCAAGCCGGCACCGGCCTTCAGCCTGCCCCAGCTGGCGGCGCCGGAGAAGAGCTTCTCCCCCGAGCAGATGAAGGGCCAGGTCTGGGTGTTCAACGTCTGGGCCTCCTGGTGCGTCTCCTGCCGCCAGGAACATCCGCTGCTCGTGGAGTTCGCCCGCGCCGGCGTGGCGCCCCTGATCGGCCTCGACTACAAGGACAAGCGCGAGGACGGCCTGCGCTGGCTCAAGCAGTTCGGCAACCCCTACGACCTCTCGGCCTTCGACGCCGACGGCCGCGTCGGCATCGACTACGGCGTCTATGGGGTGCCCGAAACCTACGTCATCGACAAGCAGGGCGTCATCCGCCACAAGCACATCGGCCCGGTGACGGTGGAAGCCCTGGAGAAGACCATCATCCCCCTCATCAACGAGTTGAAGCGGTCATGAAGCGCACCCTGATCCTGCTTGCCGCCCTGCTGTCCTGCAGCCTCCTCCAGGCCAAGGAAGCCGCGCCCCTGGCGGAGGACGAGGCCGTCGAGAAGCGTCTTGTCGTCATCTCCGAGGAACTGCGCTGCCTGGTCTGCCAGAACGAGTCCCTCGCCGGTTCCCGCGCCGACCTGGCCCAGGACCTGCGGCGCGAGGTGCGCAAGCTCATCAAGGACGGCAAGACCGACCAGGAGGTGCGGGACTTCCTCGTCAGCCGCTACGGCGACTTCGTGCTCTACCGTCCCCCCGTCAAGCCGACCACCTGGCTGCTCTGGGTCGGCCCCTTCGTCCTCATGGCGGCCGGCATCGCCGTGCTCATCGTCTATCTGCGCCGCCGCAGCCGCGAGGTGAAGGACACGCTCCTCTCCGACGAGGAACGCCGCCGCGCCGAGGCCCTGCTGAAGGAATCCGAATAATGACGCTGTTCTTCGCGGCGGCGGCCCTGGCCGTCGTCCTGACCCTGTTCCTGCTGCTGCGCCCCTTCCTCTGGAAGCCGCGCGTTTCCACCACCACCCACCAGCAGTTGAACGCCGCGATCTATCGGGACCAGTTCGCCGAACTGGAGCGCGACCGCGCCGAAGGCGCCCTCGGCGAGGAGGATTACCAACTGGCCTACGCCGAACTCCAGCGCCGTATGCTGGAAGACAGCCGCCAGGACGACGCCGTGATCGTTGCTCCGCCGGCACCGAAGAAGACCATGCTGGCCCTGGCCCTGCTGGTACCGCTGACGGCGCTGCTGCTCTATGCCCTGCTGGGCAATCCGGCCGGATTGAATCCGCCGGCGCCCGAGCGCCGCTTCTCCGTGGACGAGATCGAGCGCATGGTGGCGGGCCTTGCCGCCAAGCTGGAGAACGAGCCGGACAATTTCAAGGGCTGGGCCATGCTGGCCCGTTCCTACAAGGCCATGGGCCGCCTCGAAGAAGCGGAGAAGGCCTACGGGCGGGCCATGAAGCTGGTGGAGACCGATGCCCAGCTGCTGGCCGACTACGCCGAGGTGCTGGCCCTCAATGCCGGCGGCAAGCTGGACGGCAAACCCATGCAGTACGTCGCCAAGGCCCTCAAGCTCGACCCCGACGCGCCCCAGGCCCTGGTCCTCGCCGGCACGGCGGCCTTCGAGCGCAAGGATTTCGCCAAGGCCGCCGACTACTGGGATCGGCTCCTGAAGCAGTTGCCGCCCGAATCGGAGGATGCCCGTTCCCTCGGCGAGAGCATCGCCGAGGCGAGGAAACGCGCTGCCGCGAAATAAGGAGCCATTCCGGTCTCCATGCCCGTACGGCGCGCCGGCCGCCCGGCCCGGGCTTATGCCGGCGGGTTTATCACCAAAGACAGGTGGCGGCGCCCTATAACCCGCCTGCAGTCGTGGTCTATGCCGACTGCAATGCCCTTACATTCTTGTCGTACATCAATTTACCCTGCTATCGGCTCGGATATATTCCGCCCATCACAGTGGTTGGTGTATTCAAGAGGAGTTGGGCATGGCTGAGGAAAAAAGCGGACTGATGGCGATGCTGATGCGTCCGAGCGCCAAGTATTCCCTGCTGGGGCTGCTCGGGTTCGGTTTCGTCTCCGGCATCATTTTCTGGGGTGGCTTCAATACGGCGATGGAGGCCACCAACACCCTGGACTTCTGCATCTCCTGCCACGAGATGCGCGATACGGTCTATCAGGAGTACAAGCAGACCGTCCATTACTCCAACCGCACCGGCGTGCGCGCGGTCTGCTCCGACTGCCACGTGCCCAAGGACTGGGTGCACAAGATGGCCCGCAAGATCCAGGCGTCCGGCGAGGTGTACGGCAAGATCATGGGCACCATCGACACGCCGGAGAAGTTCGAGGCCAAGCGCCTGACGCTGGCGGAGCATGAATGGAAGCGCATGAAGGATTCCGACTCCCGCGAGTGCCGCAACTGCCACAGCTTCGACGGCATGAATGCCGAGAAGCAGAAGCAGCGCGCCCGCAAGCAGCACGAACTGGCCCAGCGCGACAAGGGCACCTGCATCGACTGCCACAAGGGCATCGCCCACAAGAAGCCCCAGGGCATGAAGGAAGAAGACGACGAATAACAGGCGTTCGCTCAGGGAACGGAAGGGCGGCTACGGCCGCCCTTTTGTTTGTGCCGCCGCCGCGCCGCTTCGATTATCCTGAGGCCCGCATCCTTCAACGCGACCCGATTCCGCACACGGTTCCATGATCTCCAGACGCCAGTTCCTGCGCGGCGACCTGTCCGGCCGCAAGGCGCCCCAGCGCCCTCCCTGGGCCCTGCCCGAGGCGGATTTTCTCGCCGCCTGCACGCGCTGCGGCGAATGCGTTCCGGCCTGCCCGGAGAAGATCATCGTCATCGAGCGGGGCTATCCGCGCATCGACTTCGCCCTTGGCGCCTGCAGCTTCTGCGGTGCCTGCGCCGCCGCCTGCAAGCCCGGCGTTCTCAAGGCGGTGCCGGAAGGACGGCCATGGCGCATCCTTCCCGTCTTCGGGGACAAGTGCATGGCGCGGGGGAATGCGGTGTGCCGTACCTGCGGCGATGCCTGCGCAGTGGCGGCGATCCGCTTCCGGCCGCGCCTCGGCGGCGCGGCCCTGCCGGAAGTGGATGGGGAGAAATGCACGGGCTGCGGCGCCTGCGTGGCGCCGTGCCCGGTGGCAGCGATCACCCTGACCTGAAGGACAGGCCGGGAGAGAGCGGGGCGGCTGCCCCGCCGCTACGGCTTACTGCTTGACGTTGCCGATGAAGCGGTTCTCGACCAGTGGCGGCGCATCGACCTGGGGTACATGGCACTGGGTGCAGTTGTGGCGCAGCATGGAGACATCGGCGAGCTTATTGCCATTGCGGTCGAGGAAGTGGCTGTCGCCGACCTTGGGCGCCTTCTTCTCCTGGTACTTGGCCGGGCTGTGGCAGCCCATGCACTGGTTCTCTTCCAGATTGATGTCGTCGAAGTTGTCGAGGGCGTGGGGAATGACCGGCGGCTGCTCGGCATAGGTACGGGCGATCTTCTGGTTGCCGGCGGTGCCCGGCCGTTTGCCGACGTAGGTCTTGACTTCCGGAGCGGCGTCGCCGGAGGCGACGTCGATACCGCGCATCGACGAGATCGGTTCGTAGCTGGCGCAGCCCACGATGGCGGTCAGCAGCGTGGCCAGGAGGATGGTGACGGTTTTTTTCATGATGCGCTCCCCACAGAGGAATAAACGTTGGTCATTTCGGCGTCGTGTGCGGGACGCCGGCTACGGGTACGACGGAATTGCCGAAACGGGTGCCGAAGGCGAAGACATCCTTCGAGCAGACATCGATGCAACGGCCGCAGTTCGTGCATTGCGGCGAGAGGATGACGGGTCCGATGCCGCGGTCGCCGCCCTTGAGGGGGGCCTTGATGACCAGGGGCTCGGGGCAGACGACGAAGCAGTCGTTGCAGTCGTTGCAGGCGGCGCGTCCGGTGGCGCTCACCCGCAGGGGGCTGAAGCGCCCGACCAGGCTGTAGAAGGCGCCCACCGGACAAAGGTGGCCGCACCAGCCGCGGTTCATGACGAAGAGATCGAGCAGGAAGACGCCGAGCACCACCATCCAGGCCGCGCCGATGCCGAAGAACAGGCCGCGGTGAAGCATGGACACCGGATTGACGAGTTCCCAGACGATGGTGCCGGTGGCGACCGCCATCAGCAGCGTGAGGCCGAGTATCCAGAAGCGGGCACCGCGGGAAATATGGGCGCCGCCCTTGATGCCCAGGCGCTCCCGCAGCCAGTCGGCGGCGTCCGTGACTAGGTTCACCGGGCAGACCCAGCTGCAGAAGATGCGTCCGCCGACGAGGGCATAGAAGGCCAGCACGATGCCGACGCCGATGAGGGCGTTGCGCTCGGGCGCGTGGCCGGCCAGCAGCGACTGCAGCAGCACGTAGGGGTCCGTGAGGGGCAGGATGTCCAGGGTGTAGCTGTAGTTCAGGTTGCCCTTGACGATCCAGAGCCCGAACCAGGGCCCGGCGAGGAACAGGGCCAGGATGGAGATCTGGGAAAGCCGGCGCAAGGCCAGCCACTTGTGGGCGCCCCACCAACCCTTGGCGGCAAGCGCCTCCTTGCCGGCGCGCAGGGTGCTCATAGCTGGTTCCCCTGCAAGGCCTTCGGTAGACCGCTCGCCGCACCGGGTGCGGCGGGCGTGGCCGGCGCGTTCGGCGGCGGCGCCGCGGCACCGGCTGCCCCGGTATCCGGCACCAGGCCGCGCCCGCCGAACTCGTACTTGAGTCCTTCCGGCAGGTTGTACTGGTGCTCGATCTCCGGCGTGACGAGGCTGCGGCCGGCCTTCCTCTTCTCCTCCCAGCCGAGCCGGTAGTGCTCGCCCAGCTCGCCCTTGGCAAGCGGGATGGGATAGACCTTGATGGCCGCCGTCTTCAGCGGGCAGGCCTGCTCGCACATGCCGCAGCCGGTGCAGGCGTTGGAATAGACCACCGGCTCGAAGATCGTGTGGCTGCCGGTGCGTTCGTTGTGACGTGGCTCGAGCTTGATGGCCTTGTCGATGACCGGGCAGACCCGGTAGCAGATGTCGCAGCGCAGGCCGAGGAAGTTGAGGCAGGTCTCCTTGTCCACGAGGACGGCGAGTCCCATGCGCGACTTGGTGATGTCCGTCAGCTTGTGGTCCAGCGCGCCGGTCGGGCAGGCCTTGATGCAGGGAATGTCCTCGCACATGGCGCAGGGTCCGCTGCGGGCGACGAAATAGGGCGTGCCGGTGGCGATGGCTTGCTCCGGCGTCGCCAGGGAAAGGATTTGCGGCGGGCAGTCCCGCACGCAGAGGCCGCAACGGATGCAGGCACCGAGAAAATCCTTCTCGCTGCCCGCGCCCGGCGGCCGGATGGCCGCCGGCGGCAGAGCCAGGGCCTGCCGCGTGTAGAGGCCGAGGCCGAGCCCCAGCATGCCGACACCGCACGCCATGCGGGCGGTGTCGAAAATGAACTGGCGGCGCGATGTGGTTTTTTGTTCCGCAGCCATGATGGAAAATCGATCTCTGTAAGGGGAGGCTTGGCGCGCCGGCGCGGGCGGAAATCATGGATGTCGAGACTTCCGCACGCACCGGCGTCCGTTGGCGCTTAGACCTTGACGACCTTGCACGCGCACTTCTTGAAGTCCGTCTCCTTCGAGAGCGGGCAGGTGGCGTCCAGGGTCAGCTTGTTCACCAGACGGTGCTCGTCGAAGAACGGCACGAAGACGAGGCCGACCGGCGGCTTGTTGCGCCCCTTGGTTTCCACGCGCAACTGGATCTCGCCGCGACGGCTGCTGACCTTGACGACGTCGTTGCGGGCGAGGCCGCGCTTCTTGGCATCCTCGGGGTTCATGAAGATCACCGCATCGGGCACCGCCTTGTAGAGCTCGGGCACGCGGCGCGTCATGGAGCCGGTATGCCAGTGCTCCAGCACGCGGCCGGTACACAGCCACAGGTCGTACTCGCTGTCCGGCATTTCGGCGGCGGGCTGGTAGGGCAGGGCGAAGATGACGGCCTTGCCGTCCGGGTGGCCGTAGAAGCGCACGCCCTCGCCCTTCGGCACATAGGGATCGTAGCCTTCGCGGAAGCGCCACAGGGTCTCCTTGCCGTTGACCACCGGCCAGCGCATGCCGCGGGCCTTGTGATAGACGTCGAAGTCGGCCAGGTCGTGGGCCTTGCCGCGGCCGAAGCTGGCATATTCCTCGAACAGGCCCTTCTGCAGGTAGAAGCCGAAGTCCTGGATTTCCTCATTGGTGTAGTCGCCCCAGGCGTGGGCATTGGACTTCTTCGCCTCGTCGGCGGAGAACTTGTTCACCTGGCCGTTGGCATAGAGCACCTCGTAGAGGGTCTTACCCTTGTACTCGGGGTTCTTGTCGAGCAGTTCGGCGGGCCACACCTCGTCGGTCTTGAAGCGCTTGGAGAACTCCACGTACTGCCAGAGGTCGGACTTGGCCTCGCCCTGGGGCTTCACCTGCTGGCGCCAGAACTGGCCGCGGCGCTCGGCGTTGCCGTAGGCGCCTTCCTTCTCCATCCACATCGCCGACGGCAGGATCAGGTCGGCGGACGTGGCCGAAACCGTCGGATAGACGTCGGAATGGACGACGAAGGCCGCCGGGTTGCGCCAGCCGGGATATATCTCGCCGTTGATATTCGGGCCGGCCTGCATGTTGTTGGTAGTCGTCGACCAGAAGAAATGCACCTGGCCGTCCTTGAGGGCGCGGCTCTGGGCGACGGCGTGGAGGCCGACCCAGTCGGGGATGGTGCCGGCCGGCAGCTTCCACAGCTTCTCGGAAAGCTCCCGGTGCTTCGGATTCATGACCACCATGTCGGCGGGCAGGCGGTGGGCGAAAGTGCCCACCTCGCGGGCCGTGCCGCAGGCGGAGGGCTGGCCGGTGAGGGAGAAGGGGCCGTTGCCCGGCTCGGAGATCTTGCCCACCAGCAGGTGGACGTTGTAGATCATGTTGTTCACCCAGGTGCCGCGGGTGTGCTGGTTGAAGCCCATGGTCCAGTAGGAGACCACCTTGGTCTTCGGATCGGCATAGACCTTGGCCAGGGCTTCCAGCTTGTCCTTCGGCACGCCGGAGATCTCGTGGGTCTTGTCGAGGGTGTACTCGGAGACGAACTTGGCGAAGTCGTCGAAGGTGATGGGGCTGGCGGCCATCGGGTTGCCCTTCGGCTTGCCGTCGGGGCCCGGATAGCCGTTGTTGTTGGCGACCTGTTCGAGCGGATGGTTCGGCCGCAGGCCGTAGCCGATGTCGGTGACGCCCTTGGCGAACTTGACGTGCTTGGCGACGAACTCCTTGTTCACCGCACCGTTCTGGATGATGTAGTTGCAGATGTAGTTGAGGATCGCCAGGTCGGACTGGGGCTTGAAGATCAGCTCGCTGTCGGCCAGTTCGCAGGAACGGTGCGTGAAGGTGGATAGCACGTTGATCTTGACGTGCTTGGCGGTGAGGCGGCGGTCGGTGATGCGCGACCAGAGGATCGGGTGCATCTCGGCCATGTTGGAGCCCCACAGCACGAAGGCGTCGGCCTGCTCGATGTCGTCGTAGCAGCCCATGGGCTCGTCGATGCCGAAGGTGCGCATGAAGCCGACGACAGCGGAAGCCATGCAGTGGCGGGCGTTCGGGTCGATGTTGTTGGAGCGGAAGCCGGCCTTGAACAGCTTGGCGGCGGCATAGCCTTCCCAGATGGTCCATTGGCCGGAGCCGAACATGCAGACGCCGCGCGGACCCTTGGCCTTGAGGGCGGCCTTGGCCTTCTCTTCCATGATGTCGAAGGCTTCCTTCCACGACACCGGCGTGAACTCGCCGTTCTTGTCGTACTTGCCGTCCTTCTTGCGCAGCAGCGGACGCGTCAGGCGGTCCTTGCCGTACATGATCTTGGAAAGGAAGTAGCCCTTGATGCAGTTGAGGCCCTTGTTGACGGGCGCATCCGGGTCGCCCTGGGTGGCGACGACGCGGCCGTCCTTGACGCCGACCAGCACGGAGCAGCCGGTGCCGCAGTAACGGCAGACGCCCTTGTCCCAGCGCACGCCGTCGGCGCCGGTCTGGGCGATGGCCTGGGCGCCGGGAATGGACATGCCGGCCACGCCGGCAGCCGCTGCGACCGCATTGGCTTTGATGAAATCACGCCGCGTCAGATTCATTTTCAGAGCTCCTTGTAGTTAGGGCGCGACCTGGCGGCCGGCCTCCACTGAAATATCCATTTCTGGATCGGATTCGACTTGATGGAAGACCATGGCTGCGGACAGAACGCCTTCCGCCATGCTGATGCGTTCGAAGGCCCCGGTCGTGCCCTGGTCGTCGTCGGTTTCAATGGTGACGATCAGCTTGCCCTCGGGGGACACGCCATGCACCTCGATACCGTCCATTCCGTTCAGCAGCGCCTTGACGGCCTCGGCGGAGCCGGGGCGGGCATGCACGATCACACTCGAAATATTCACAGCGTCTTCCCTGGAAAGAAAAACCACCCAAACTTTAGGGTTGCCCGAGCATGCTAGTGATCGGGCTGCCGGATTAAGTTGATGGAAGTCAAGGTTTTCAAATGTCGAGTATTCCGCTCGGATACTGCAGATGCGGGGTGCAAAAAAAAAACGGCAGGCGCTCGGCCTGCCGTTGTCTGTCGCTGCGGCGCGGATCATTTCAAGGCGAGGATGAACTTCACCAGGGTCTTGAGATCGGCATCGGAGGTGGTGGTGTTGGGCGGCTGGACGATTTCACCCCAATTGCCCTTGCCGCCTTCGCGCACCTTCTTCACCAGCTTGGCTTCGGCGCCGGCGTCGCCGCGGTATTTGTTGGCGACGTCCTTCCACCCCGGGCCGACGAGCTTCTTGTCGACCGTGTGGCAGCCCAGACAGCCCTGGGCCTGGGCCAGTTGCAGATCGGCGGCGGCGCTACCCGCGAGGGTCAGGCCGGCCACAAGCGCTACGAGTTGAGTCTTTCTCATCCTTGATCCTCCACTAGTTGGCATCGTAATAGTACGGCTTCTGGGGCACGCGCGCCTCGGCGAGGCGGCGCTGGGCGTCGGCATCCCCGGGGGACTTGTCCCACCAGAGGGCGCGTCCCTGCTTCTGCTCCTCCAGTTCCTGCGGATGCTTTTCCAGCCACTCGCGCATGAACCGGGTGTGTTCGGATTCGTACATGGCCATTCTTCACTCCTTATGCTGAATCAATCCTTGAGCCTGCTGATGCGCACCACGTCCGGGATGCGCCGTATGCTCTTGAGGATACGCGCAAGGTGGATGCGATCACTCACCTGCAGGGTGAAATAAAGCGCCGTCGTGGCGCCGTGGTCGTCGTCCATGCTGACGTTGACGATGTTCGACTGTTCCTCGGCGATGGCCGCGGCCACCTTCGCCAGCACGCCGCTGCGGTTGTCAGCGATGACGCGGATGCCGACCTCGAAGCTGCGGTGGATGTCGGTCGCCCAGTCCACGTCGATCCAGGCGCCCTTCTCGCGCCGCGCCCGCGCCAGCGTCGGGCAGTCGTGGGTGTGCACCACCAGGCCCTGGCCCTTGCGGATGATGCCGATCACCGGATCGCCGGGGATGGGGCGGCAGCACTTGGCGAGCTGCACCGTCATGCCTTCGGTGCCGCGGATCAGGATGGTGCCGGCGGGCCGCTGCGGCGCCGTCTCGCCGGCGCCCGCCTCCACGGCGTCGGCGAGGCGGCGCGCGACGATGGCCGGCAGCCGCTTGCCGAGGCCGATGTCCGCCAGCACCTCCTGCCGCGACTTGGCGCCGCAGGACTTGAGGAAGCGATCCCACACCGCCGCGTCGTCGGCTGGCATGACCATTTCGATGGCACGCAGGGCCTGGTCCAGCAACTGCTCGCCCAGGGCCGTGGATTCCCGGCTTTGCTGGGTCTTGAGGAAGTGGCGGATCTGGGCGCGGGCCTTGCCGGTGCGCACGTAGCCCAGCCAGGACGGATTCGGCGAGGCGTGGGGCGCCGTGATGATCTCGACGCGGTCGCCGTTGCGCAGCTCGGTGCGCAGGGGCGAGGACTCGAAGTTGATGCGGCAGGCGACGCAACGGTTGCCGATGTCGGTGTGCACCGCGTAGGCGAAGTCCACCGGCGTGGCGCCGCGCTGCAGGGCGAGGATCTTGCCGCGCGGCGTGAACACATAGACCTCGCCGGGGAATAGGTCCACCTTCACGTGTTCGAGGAATTCGGCCGAGTCGTTCGACGCCGACTGGAGCTCCAGCAGCGACTGCAGCCACTGGTGGGTGGTCTTCTGCAGCTCGGTGAGGGCGTGCTCGTCCTTGTACATCCAGTGGGAGGCGACGCCGGACTCGGCGACATGGTTCATCTCGGCGGTGCGGATCTGGATTTCCACCGGCGTGCCGTAGGGGCCGATCAGCGTCGTATGCAGGGACTGGTAGCCGTTGGCCTTGGGAATCGCGATGTAGTCCTTGAACTTGCCCGGCACCGGCTTGTAGAGGCCGTGCAGGGCGCCCAGGGCCAGGTAGCAGGTGGGCGTGTCCTTGACGATGACGCGGAAGCCGTAGATGTCCAGCACCTGGGAGAAGGACAGGTGCTTCTCGCGCATCTTGCGGTAGATGCCGTAGAGATGCTTCTCGCGCCCCGTCACCTCGGCGTCGATGTGGCAGGCCGGCAGGCGCTTGCCGACGGCTTCGAGGATCTTGCCCACCACCTCGCGGCGGTTGCCGCGCGCGGACTTGAGGGCCTTGGCGATGACGCGGGCGCGCACCGGATGCAGGTGGCGGAAGGCGAGTTCCTGCAGTTCCCGGTAGAGGGTGTTGAAGCCGAGGCGGTTGGCGATGGGCGCGTAGATTTCCAGCGTCTCGCGGGCGACGCGGCGGCGCTTGTCCGGCCGCAGCGCATCCAGGGTGCGCATGTTGTGCAGCCGGTCGGCCAGCTTGACGAGGATGACGCGCACGTCGCGCGCCATCGCCAGCAGCATCTTGCGGAAGTTCTCCGCCTGGGCTTCCTCGTAGGACTGGTTCTCGATCTTGTCGAGCTTGGAGACGCCGTCCACCAGTTCCGCCGCCGTCTTGCCGAAGGCGGCGGCGATCTGGTCCTTGCTGATCACCGTGTCCTCCATCACATCGTGGAGCAGGGCGGCGATCAGGGCCTGGGTGTCGAGCTGCCAGTTGGCGAGCGTGGCGGCGACGGCCAGCGGATGGGAAATGTAGGGGTCGCCGCTGGAGCGCAGCTGGCCCAGATGGGCATCCGCCGAGAAATGGTAGGCGGCGACGACGCGCTCCACGTCGTCGGGCTTGAGGTAGCTGGAAAGCTGGGTCTTGAAGCGTTCGAGATCCTCGGCCAGGTCGACCGGCGGATGCATGTCGAACGGGATGATCGGCGGTTCGTCGACCTCGACGTCAGCGATCAGGGGAGAAGCGGACGAAGGGGGCGCCGACATCGGGTCCTCGCGTCCGCTTCATGCGGGTCAGGCTTGCCCGCGGTTGAGGATTTCCAGGCCGACCTTGCCGCCGGCGATCTCGCGCAGGGCGACGACGGTGGGCTTGTCGCGGCCGGCTTCCACCTGGGGCGTGCTGCCCATGGTGATCTGGCGGGCGCGGTAGGTGGCGGCCAGGGTCAGCTGGAAGCGGTTCGGGATTCTTTTCAGGCAATCGTCAACGGTCACGCGGGCCATGGTCTGTCCTTCTGGATCAATGTTGGATATCGAGGAAACGGAAAACTTCCGGATGGCGGGCCGCCTGGGGCGCGAAGCGCAGGCGGGAGGCCCGTACTGCAGCGCAAAGGTCTTCCAATGCTTCCTGCAAGTTATTGTTGATTATAGCAAAATCGAACTCGTCCACGTGGCGCATTTCGCCCAGCGCCGCGGCGACGCGACGCTGGATCACCTCTTCCGAGTCCTGGCCGCGGCCCCGCAGGCGCTTCTCCAGCTCGCCCACCGAGGGCGGCAGGATGAAGATGCTCACCGCCGCCGGGAACATCTCCCGCACCTGTTGGGCGCCCTGCCAGTCGATCTCCAGCAGCATGTCCTGGCCGGCGTTCATGCGCTGTTCGAGCCAGACGCGGGAGGTGCCGTAGAAGTTGCCGTGCACCTCGGCCCATTCGAGGAACTCGCCGCGGTCGCGCATGGCGACGAAGATGGGGATGTCGATGAAATGGTACTCGCGGCCGTTCTGCTCGCCGGGCCGCGGCGCCCGCGTCGTGTAGGAGATCGAATGCTGCACCTGGGCGTCGCGCTCCAGCAGCAGCTTCACGAGGGTGGTCTTGCCCGCGCCCGAGGGGGCGGAAACGACGAAAAGGGTTCCGATGGCCATGCCTGCTCCTACTCCAGATTCTGTACCTGCTCGCGCATCTGCTCGATCAGCAGCTTGAGTTCCAGCGCGATGGCGGTGACTTCGCCGGCGACGGACTTGGAAGCCAGGGTATTGGCCTCCCGGTTGAGTTCCTGCATCAGGAAGTCGAGGCGCTTGCCGACGGCGCCGCCCTTCTTCACCACGCGCGCCACCTCGTCGAGGTGGGCGACCAGGCGCGACAACTCCTCGGCCACGTCGATGCGCGTGGCGAACAGGCCGATCTCCTGGCGGATGCGTTCCTCGTCCAGGCTGGCCACCGCCTCGCGCAGCTTGGTCGACAGGCGGACCTCGTAGTCGGCCAGCGCCTTGGGCAGCATGGGGCCCACCTGGGCCACCAGTTCGCGCATGCGGGCGACGCGGTCGAGGATCATGGCGGCGAGCTTGTCGCCCTCCCGCTCGCGCGTCGCCAGGAACTCGGCGATCACCGCGTCCATCAGGACCAGGCATTCGGCCTGCAGGCGCTCGGCGTCCACGCTCTCGTCGCCGATCACGCCGGGCCAGCGCAGCACGTCGGCGACGGTGAGGGGCGCGGCCTGGGGCAGGGCGTCGCGCACCAGGGCTTCGAGTTTCGCCAGCTGGCCCACCAGGGCCATATCGGGCGCCAGTTCCCGCGTGCCGCTGGCCTGGTGGGAAAGATTCAGGCGGCATTCCACCTTGCCGCGGGCCAGGGCGGCGGCGATCTTCTCGCGCACCGGCATTTCCATGGCGCGCAGCTCCTCGCCGCTGCGGAAGATCACGTCGAGGAAGCGCGAGTTCACGCTCTTCATCTCGACATGCAGGGAAGCGCAACCGAGGTCGCGCGTGCCGGCGGCATAGCCGGTCATGCTGTAGATGGTCATCGTTGGGAGTGCGGCTTTACACCGCTGCGGCATCAAAGGACAATCGCCCGGAGTATAACGATCTGCGCCCCATGCCGCCACAGCAGGCCAATCAACCGCTGCCCGCCGGATTCCGCCTCGACCGCTACCGCATCGAACGGCAGCTGTCCCTCGGCGGCTTCTCCATCGTCTACCTGGCCTACGACGAGGACGAGACGCCCGTGGCCATCAAGGAATACCTGCCCAATTCCCTCGCCCTGCGCACCGAAGGCGCCATCCCGCAGATCGCCGAGGAGCACCAGGGCGCCTTCCGCCACGGCATGAAATGCTTCTTCGAGGAGGGCCGTTCCCTGGCGCGCCTGAGCCACCCCAACGTGGTGCGCGTGCTCAACTTCTTCCGCGCCAACGAGACCGTCTACATGGTCATGCAGTACGAACGCGGCCGGACCCTGCAGGAGCACATCCACAAGCACAAGGGCGAAATCCGCGAGAGCTTCGTGCGCAACGTCTTCGCGCGCCTGCTCAACGGCCTGCGCGAAGTGCATACCCAGAAGCTGCTGCATCTCGACATCAAGCCCGCCAACATCTACCTGCGCGTGGACGGCGCCCCGGTGCTGCTGGACTTCGGTGCCGCGCGCCAGGCCCTCGGCGACGACGGCCCCAACCTCAAGCCCATGTACACGCCGGGCTTCGCGGCGCCGGAGCAGTACGAGGCGCCGGACCAGCTCGGCCCCTGGACCGACATCTACGCCGTCGGCGCCAGCATCTACACCACCCTCGGCGCCCACGTGCCCCAGGCCGCCGACGCGCGCCTCAAGCAGGACGAACTGGTGCCGGCGGAAAGGCGCTGGGCCGGCAAGTATTCGAAGCAGCTGCTGGAAACCGTGGACTGGTGCATGAAGCTCGACTACCTGGAGCGGCCCTTGAGCGTCTTCGCCCTGCAGAAGGCCCTCGCCGACGGCCAGCGCACGGAACACGCCGGCACCTGGATGGACACCCTGAGCCAGCGCCTGAAAGGATTGATCGGCAAATGAACCCATCCTCCTCCCTGCAGCAGCGTTCCGGAGCTGCGCCATGAAGTTCACCATCTTCCAGGACAGCCGCATCGGCGGCCGTGAGCACAACCAGGACCGCCTGTCCTACTGCTATTCGCGGGACTCCCTGCTGATGATCGTCGCCGACGGCATGGGCGGCCATCTGCACGGCGAGGTGGCGGCCCAGATCGCCGTGCAATACCTGACCGAGGCTTTCCAGCGCGAATCCCGGCCGCGGCTGCCCGACCCCGTGCTGTTCCTCTCCTGGGGCTTCAGCAACGCCCACCATGCCATCGCCGACTATGCTGCCGCCCACGACCTGCCGGAGTCGCCGCGCACCACCTGCGTCGCCTGCGTCGTCCAGGACGGCTGCGCCTGGTGGGCCCATGCCGGCGACTCGCGCCTCTACCACCTGCGCGGCGGCCGGCTGCTGGGCCGTACCCGCGACCATTCCCGCGTCCAGCTGATGGTGGACCAGGGCCAGCTGACGCCCGAGGAGGCCCTGCACCACCCGGCGCGCAACCGCGTCTACAGCTGCCTCGGCGGCGACCACACGCCCCAGGTGGATTTTTCCCACCGCACGCCGCTGGTGTCGGGCGACGTGCTGCTGCTCTGCTCGGACGGCTTCTGGGGCCCCCTCGACGAGACGCTGATCGAAAAATCCGTCGCCGGCGCCGGTATCATGCAGGCCGTGCCCCAGCTGATGGCCGAAGCGGAAAGGCGTGCCGGCGCCGGCAGCGACAATCTTTCCGCCCTTGCCGTCAATTGGGAAGGCGGCGGCGAGGACGCCCGGCTCGCCGTCGAAACCCGCACCATGCCGCTGGACGCCCACACCACCCAGATGGAAGGGTTCCGGGCGCCGGGACAGCGGGACCCGACCCTCACCGAAGAGGACATCGAACGCGCCATCGACGAGATCCGCGGCGCGATACGCAAGTATTCAAGATAGGAACAGGACAGCATGAGACCGAGCGGCAGGAAACCCGAAGAACTGCGCAGCCTGCGCATCACCCGCAACTACACCCTCCACGCCGAAGGCAGCGTGCTGGTGGAGTTCGGCAACACCAAGGTGCTGTGCACCGCCAGCGTGGACGAGAAGGTGCCGCCCTTCCTCAAGGGCAAGGGCCAGGGCTGGGTCACGGCCGAGTACGGCATGCTGCCGCGCTCCACCCACACCCGTACCGACCGGGAAGCCGCCAAGGGCAAGCAGTCCGGCCGCACCCAGGAGATCCAGCGCCTCATCGGCCGTTCCCTGCGTGCCGTCACCGACCTGGCCGCCCTCGGCGAGCGCCAGATCACCCTCGACTGCGACGTGCTGCAGGCCGACGGCGGCACCCGCTGCGCCTCCATCACCGGCGCCTGCGTGGCCCTGCACGACGCCTGCAACAAGCTGGTGGCGGCGGGCAAGCTGGCGGCGAATCCGTTGCGGGACTTCGTCGCCGCGGTGTCGGTGGGCATCTACGAGGGCGTGCCGGTCCTCGACCTCGACTACCCGGAAGACTCGGACTGCGACACCGACATGAACGTCGTCATGACCGGCGCCGGCGGCATCGTCGAAGTGCAGGGCACGGCCGAGGGCGCACCCTTCTCCCGCGCCGAACTGGAAGCCCTGCTCGACCTCGGCGCCGACGGCATCCGCCAGATCGTCGCCGCCCAGAAGGCCGCCCTGGCGGCACGGTAGAAAGGCATGTTCGAGCAGGCATTCAAGAACGTCGACGACGTTCTGTGGAAAGAGGCCGGCTGCACCACCGAGCTCGACTACACGGAACAGACCTCCTGGCTGCTGTTCCTCAAATATCTCGACGGCCTGGAGCAGGACAAGGCGGCCGAGGCGGCGTTTGAGGGGCGCAAGTACAGCTACATCCTCGCCCCGCCCTACCGCTGGGAAAGCTGGGCCGCCCCCAAGGGCCCGGACGGCAAGCTCGACCACAACAAGGCATTGACCGGCGACGACCTGCGCGACTTCGTCGACCGCACGCTGTTCCCCTATCTCCACGCCTTCAAGCAGAAGGCCGCCGGGCCGAACACCATCGAATACAAGATCGGCGAAATCTTCGGCGAGATCAAGAACAAGATCCACAGCGGCTACAACCTGCGCGAGATCATCGACCACATCGACGAACTGGAATTCCGCTCCCAGGCCGAGAAGCACGAACTCTCGGCGCTCTACGAAGAGAAGATCAAGCGCATGGGCAACGCCGGGCGCAACGGCGGCGAGTACTACACCCCGCGCCCCCTGATCCGCGCCATGGTGAAGGTGGTGAAGCCGAAGATCGGCGAGCGCATCTACGACGGCGCCTGCGGCTCGGCCGGCTTCCTCTGCGAGGCCTTCGACTACCTGAAGGCCGGCAAGCTCACCACCTCCGACCTCAAGACCCTGCAGGAGCGCACCTTCTACGGCATCGAGAAGAAGAGCCTCGCCTACGTCATCGCGATCATGAACATGATCCTGCATGGCGTCGAGACGCCCAACATCGTGCATGCCAACACGCTTGCACTTGATCCTGACGTGCAGGACAAGGATCGCTTCGAGGTCATCCTCGCCAACCCGCCCTTCGGCGGCAAGGAACGCAAGGAGGTGCAGCAGAATTTCCCCATCCGCACGGGCGAAACGGCCTTCCTGTTCCTCCAGCACTTCATCAAGCGGCTCAAGGCCGGCGGCCGGGCGGCGGTGGTCATCAAGAACACTTTCCTCTCCAACACCGACAACGCCTCGGTGAGCCTGAGGAAGCTCTTGCTGGAGAGCTGCAACCTGCACACCATCCTCGACTGCCCCGGCGGCACCTTCCAGGGCGCGGGCGTCAAGACCGTCGTGCTGTTCTTCGAGAAGGGCGCGCCGACCCGCAAGGTCTGGTATTACCAGCTCGACCCCGGCCGCAACCTGGGCAAGACCAACCCCCTCAACGACGAGGACCTCGCCGAGTTCGTCGAGTTGCAGGCGAGCCAGGCGGATTCGCCGAAAAGCTGGACGGTCGATGTCGCCGCCATCGACACCGCGACCTACGATCTCTCGGTAAAGAACCCCAAGGGCGGCGAAGCGGTCGCCCACCGCAGCCCGCAGGTCATTCTCGACGAGATCGTCGCGCTGGATGCCGAGAGCGCAGCTGTGCTGGCGAAGATCAGGGCGATGCTGTGAAGGTGGGGTGGAAGAGAAGGCAACTCGCCGAAGTTCTTAGAATTCAGAACGGGTATGCGTTCGACGCCAAGAAGTTCAATCCATCAAAAGGCATGCCACTGGTCCGAATCCGCAGCCTTAAGTTGGGGGTCGAAACGGAAACCTGGTTTGATGGCCCTTATGACTCCAGGTATATCGTGAATGCGGGCGATCTACTCATTGGTATGGACGGTGAATTTGGCTGCTTTGAGTGGAAGGGGCCTCCATCCCTTCTCAACCAACGAGTGTGCCGACTGCAAGACTTTACTGGCGAACTTATTCCGAGGTTTCTCCTTTACGGGATAAATGACTATCTGAAGGAGATTGAAGCCGCTACGGGGTTTGCTACCGTAAAGCACTTATCGTCGAAGCAAGTTCTTGGGATTGAATTCCCAGTTCCTCCGCTCCAAGAACAACACCGCATTGTCGCCATCCTCGATGCAGCTTTCGACGGTATCGCCACCGCCAAGGCCAACGCTGAACAGAACCTCCAGAACGCCCGCGCCTTGTTCGAGAGCCAGTTGCAGAAGGTTTTCACTGAGCGGGGGGCGGGATGGGTGGAAACCACGCTCGGGGCAGAAATCGACCTCCTTGTCGGGTTCGCATTCAAGAGTGCCAACTATTCAGCGAGTGAAGGCGACATTCCATTGCTGCGAGGCGACAACATCGTGCAAGGCAACCTACGCTGGGACGATGTAAGGAGATGGTCGAAATACGATACCGCTGCTTACGACCGGTATTGGCTTCGTGAAAACGACGTTGTCTTGGCGATGGATCGTCCGTGGGTTAAGGCAGGGTTGAAACACTCTCTCATCACAGCTGATGACCTCCCCTGTTTGCTTGTCCAACGAACAGCGAGCCTGCGCTGCAAGTCAAATCTTGTTAGTAGGTTTCTGCTGTACCTTGTTCGCAACAACGCATTCATCCAGCACATACTTGGTGTTCAAACAGGGATTGGCGTTCCTCACATCAGTGGCCAGCAAATCAAGGATTTCGCATTTGCGCGCCCTCCCACTGCTCAGCAGGAGCAGATTGCTGCGAGTTTGGATAAGTTGTCGGAGGAAACCCAACGCCTCGAATCCCTCTACCAGCAAAAGCTCGCGGCGCTGGAGGAGTTGAAGAAGTCCCTGCTGCACCAGGCATTCAGCGGGCAGCTGTAAAATGCCAAAGTCATCGACACCGAGGGGGCTTTGAGCCATGGCCGTTCAGTCCGCATTCTTCGAGAGTCACGAAATCCGCCGCGCCTATGACGAAGACACCGAAACCTGGTGGTTCTCGGTCATCGATATCGTTCAGGCGCTGACCGACAGCGCCAATGCGCGCGACTACTGGTTCAAGATGAAACAGCGTGTGCGACAAGAGGATGGCGCTGAACTGTCGACACTTTGTCGACAGTTGAAAATGCCGGCAGCAGATGGCAAGCAGCGGCTGACGGATGTCGCTACCGCCCAGAGTCTATTGCGTATCGTGCAGAGCATCCCCAGTCCCAAGGCCGAGCCGATCAAGCGCTGGCTGGCGAAGGTGGGTTACGAGCGCATGCAGGAAATGGGCGATCCCGGCCGCGCGCTCGACCGCGCCCGCGAAACCTGGCGCCAGCACGGGCGCAGCGAGAAGTGGATACAGCAGCGCATGACCGGGCAGGAAACGCGCAACAAGCTGACCGACTACTGGGCCAACCACGACATCAAACAGGGCGAGGAATTCGCCATCCTGACCAACATCATCCATCAGGAATGGTCGGGCGTCAGCGTCAAGGCGCACAAGAACCTCAAGGGCTTGCAGGATCACAACCTGCGCGACCACATGAGCGAGGCGGAGCTGATTTTCACCGCGCTGGACGAACTCTCCACCCGCCAGATCGCCGAGACCGATGAGGCCACCGGCATGGCCGAGAACGCCGAGGCCGCAACCAAGGGCGGCGCCATCGCCAAGCAGGCGCGCAAGGCGCTGGAAGCGAAGACCGGCAAGCCGGTGGTGACGGGTGACAATTTCTTGCCGCCGGGCAAAGTAGCGCCGCGCAAGGTGGCGAAGAAGCCATGAGCCCCCGTCCCGCCAGCGTCGACTTTCGCCAAGCGATGGTCAGTCGGTTACGGAATGTCACCGTCTGAATCGTTCGATTTGACCGAATCGCACGGTTTTTCTATAGTGAGGCTACCGTTTTACGCAGCCTAGGAGTTTTTCCATGCTCACCATGACCGCCAACGAGGCCAAGACCCACTTTGGCCAATTGCTCGACAAGGCCCAGCGTCAGCCCGTGCAGGTGACACGCCACGACCGCGTGGTCGGTGTAATGGTCAGCGCCGAAGATTACGAGGCGATGCGCGCCTATTACGCCGACCGTCTGCGGAAAACCCTGCGCGAAGCTGCAGAAGGCGCTGCGGCGGCTGGCCTGACGGAGGAAAAGCTGGCCGAACTGCTTGCTGATGAAAGCTGATCCCGCCGTCCAGTCCCGTTATGGACTTGTGGTGGTCGACACCAATGTGCTGCTGAGTGCGGCCTTGGCTCCCGGCGGCGTGCCGGCGATGCTGGTGGATCGACTACTGGATGTCGGTAGGCTGGTGTTTTCGCCGACCACATTTGCCGAGTTGGAGGGGCGCATCTGGCTGCCAAAGTTCGACCGCTACCTGACAATCAAGTACCGTCGTCACATTTTGCAGCAGGCACACGCCGCCGCAGTCTGGATCGACATTCCCGCCGAGCTTGCGCAACGCGTGTTCTCTCGCGACCCCAATGACGATGCTTTCATCCACGCCGCCCTCGCGGCTGGCGCGCCGTGCCTCATTACGGGCGATGCCGACCTGCTCTGCCTCGATCCGCTGGGCGAGTTGCGCATCCTGACACCGCGCGCGGCGCTGGATGAACTGGTAGCCGGCCCGACCGCATGAACGAAGCCGAAACCCGCGCCGAACATATCGACCCGGCCCTCGCCGCCGCCGGCTGGGGCAAGGTCGAGGGGAGTCGCATCCGGCGCGAGTATCCGATCACCCTCGGGCGGCTGGAAGGCCGGGGCCGGCGCGGCAAAGCCTTGAGCGCGGACTATGTGCTGGAGTACCGCAATACCAAGCTGGCGGTGGTGGAAGCCAAGGCCTGGGACAAGGAGTTGACCGAGGGCGTCGGCCAGGCCAAGGACTACGCCGGCAGGCTGGCGGTCCGCTACACCTATGCCACCAACGGGCGCGGCATCTACGGTATCGACATGCAGACCGGGGCGGAGGGCGAAGTCGCCCGCTATCCGACGCCGGACGAACTCTGGACCCTGACTTTCGCCACGGCCAACGCCTGGCGCGACCGTTTCGCCGCCGTGCCTTTCGAGGACAGGGGCGGCTATTTCCAGGGTCGCTACTACCAGGACATCGCCGTCGAGCGCGTGCTGGCGGCCATCGCCGAAGGCCGGCCGCGCGTCCTGCTGACGCTGGCGACGGGCACGGGCAAGACCTTCATCGCCTTCCAGATCGCCTGGAAGCTGTTCCACAGCCGCTGGAACCTGACCGGGGAGCCGACACGCCGGCCGCGCATCCTGTTCCTCGCCGACCGCAACATCCTGGCCGACCAGGCCTACAACGCCTTCTCGGCCTTTCCCGACGATGCGCTGGTGCGCGTCGCGCCGGACGACATCCGCAAGAAGGGCAAGGTGCCGAAGAACGGCAGCCTGTTTTTCACGATCTTCCAGACTTTCATGAGCGGGGCCGGCGCCGCGCCCTATTTCGGCGAGTACCCGCCGGACTTCTTCGACTTCATCGTCATCGACGAATGCCACCGGGGCGGCGCCAACGACGAGAGCAACTGGCGCGGCATCCTCGACTACTTCGCGCCGGCCGTCCAACTGGGCCTGACGGCGACGCCCAAGCGCCGCGACAACGTCGATACCTATGCCTATTTCGGCGAGCCGGTGTTCGTCTATTCGCTCAAGGACGGCATCAACGACGGCTATCTGACGCCTTTCCGCGTCAAGCAGATCGCCACGACCTTGGACGACTATGTGTTCACGCCCGACGACACGGTGGTCGAGGGCGAGATCGAGGCCGGCAAGCGCTACGAGGAAAAGGACTTCAACCGCATCATCGAGATTCGCGAGCGGGAAAGGAAGCGCGTCGAGATCTTCATGGGCCAGGTCGACCCGCGCGAGAAGACCCTGGTGTTCTGCGCCAACCAGACCCATGCGCTGGTGGTGCGCGACCTGATCAACCAGGTAAAGACCAATAGCGACCCCAACTATTGCCAGCGCGTCACCGCCGACGACGGCGCCCTCGGCGAGCAATGGCTGCGGGACTTCCAGGACAACGAGAAGACCATTCCGACGATCCTGACCACCTCGCAAAAGCTGTCCACCGGTGTCGATGCGCGCAATGTGCGCAACATCGTGCTGCTGCGGCCGGTGAATTCGATGATCGAGTTCAAGCAGATCATCGGGCGCGGCACCCGGCTCTACGACGGCAAGGACTATTTCACGATCTACGACTTCGTGCGGGCGCACCACCATTTCAGCGATGCCGAATGGGACGGCGAGCCTCTCCTGCCGGAGGCGCCCTATCCGCCGGCCGCGCCGCGTCCGCCGCTGGAGGTGTGCGAACCGCCGGCGGACGATCCGCGCCCGCCGCGCAAGGTCAAGGTCAAGCTCGCCGACGGCAAGGCGCGCCATATCCAGCACATGATGGCGACGAGCTTCTGGCATCCCGACGGCACGCCCATGTCGGCGGCCCAGTTCATGGAAGCGCTGTTCGGCAGGCTGCCTGAATTCTTTCGGGACGAGGACGAGCTGCGCGCCCTGTGGAGCGCGCCGGACACGCGCCGGAAGCTGCTTGAAGGGCTCGCCGAAAAGGGTTTCGGCAAGGACCAGCTGGCCGAGATGCAGAAGATCATCGACGCCGAGAGCAGCGACTTGTTCGACGTGCTCGCCCACGTCGCCTATGCGCTGGAGCCGCTGACGCGCGCCGACAGGGCGATGCGGGCGAAAGCGCTGATCGACACCAATTTCAGCGACAGGCAGCGCGCCTTTCTCGACTTCGTGCTGGCCCACTATGTCGGCATCGGCGTGGAAGAGCTCGACCAGGCCAAGCTGACGCCGCTGCTGAAACTCAAATACCACGACTCCATTGCCGACGCCGTGGCCGACCTCGGGAAGCCCGAGGAAATCAGCCGCGTGTTCGCCGGATTCCAGAAATATCTTTACCTGACGGATAGCACAACATGAACAAACTCGTCCTCGCCTCCAACAACGCCGGCAAGCTGCGGGAGTTCGCCCAGCTGCTGGCGACCCTCGATTTCGAGGTCCTGCCCCAGGCCCAGTTCAACGTGCCGGAAGCGGAGGAGCCCCATTTCACCTTCGTCGAAAACGCCCTGGCCAAGGCGCGCCACGCCGCCCGCCTCACCGGCCTGCCGGCCCTGGCCGACGACTCGGGCATCTGCGTCTCGGCCCTGGGCGGCGAGCCCGGTGTCCATTCGGCGCGCTACGCCGGCGAACCCAAGTCCGACGAGCGCAACAACCAGAAGGTGATCGCGGAGCTGCAGGGCAAGACGGATCGCCGCGCCCACTACGTCTGCGTGCTGGTGTTCGTGCGCCACGCCGACGATCCCCAGCCGGTCATCGCCGAGGGCGAATGGCACGGCGAGATCATCGACACGCCGCGGGGCGAGAACGGCTTCGGCTACGATCCCTACTTCCTCGTGCCCGAGAAGGGCCTCACGGCCGCCGAGCTGCCGGCCGCCGACAAGAACGCCATGTCCCACCGGGGCAAGGCCCTGGCCCGCCTGATCGAGCAGCTCAAAGAAAAGCGGTGATCCCCATCGCGGCAAGCACGGAGCGGCAGCCCCTCAAGGCCCTGCCGCCCCTGTCGCTCTACGTGCATTTCCCCTGGTGCGTGCGGAAATGCCCCTACTGCGACTTCAACTCCCACGAGGCGAAGGGCGGTATCCCCGAGGAGGCCTATGCCGACGCCCTGATCGCCGACCTGGAGACGGCCCTGCCCAACGTCTGGGGGCGGCCGGTCGTCAGCGTCTTCTTCGGCGGCGGCACGCCCAGCCTCATGTCCGGGGCGACGGTGGACCGCCTGCTGGCGGCCTTCCGCGCCCGCCTGCCGCTGGCGCCGGACGCCGAGATCACCCTGGAGGCCAATCCGGGCACGGCCGAGGCGGAGAAGTTCGCTGCCTTCCGCGCCGCCGGGGTGAACCGCCTGTCCCTGGGCATCCAGAGCTTCGACGACGCCAAGCTGGCGGCCCTGGGCCGCATCCATTCCGGCGACGAGGCGCGGCGCGCCATCGAGTTCGCCCGGCGCCATTTCGACAACGTGAATTTGGACCTCACGTACGCCCTGCCGGACCAGACGCTGGAGCAGGCGCGGCACGACCTGGAGACGGCCGTCGGTTTCGCTCCCCAGCACGTCTCCGCCTACCACCTGACCCTGGAGCCGAACACGGCTTTCCACCGGGCGCCGCCGCCCCTGCCGGACGACGATCTCGCTGCCGACATGCAGGAGATGGTCGAGACGACCCTGGCCGCTGCCGGCTTCCAGCACTACGAGACCTCCGCCTTCGCGCGGCCCGGCCGCCGCTGCCGCCACAACCTCAATTACTGGACCTTCGGCGACTACCTGGGCATCGGCGCCGGTGCCCACGCCAAGATCAGCCTGCCGGACCGCATCCTGCGGGAGGCGCGCCGCCGCGGCCCCCGCGACTATCTGGCCGACCCGGTGGCGGAACGGCACGAGGTGGTGACGGCGGAGCTGCCCTTCGAATTCATGATGAACGCCCTGCGCCTGGTGGATGGCGTGGCGCCGGCCCTGTTCGAGGAACGCACCGGCCTGCCGCTGGCGACGATCCATGGGCGTCTCGCCGCCGCCGCGCGGGACGGCCTGCTGACCCTGACGCCGGAACGTCTGGCGCCCAGCCCCCGGGGCGTGCGCTTCCTCAACCGGCTGCTGGAAGGCTTCCTCGCCGCGGATTGAGTCAGCGCCGCGTCGCCCGTGCCAGGGCCGCCAGCAGGGCGGGAACGCTGATGGGCTTGGGCACATAGTCCTGCATGCCGGCGTCCAGGCAGCGCTGCCGGTCTTCGGCCATGGCGTCCGCCGTCATGGCGATCACGGGCAGGCGGGCGAAGCGCGGATGGGTCCGCAGGCGGCGGGTGGCGGTGATGCCGTCCATCACCGGCATCTGGACGTCCATCAGCACGGCGTCGAAGGTCTCCGGCGCCGCCTCCAGGCGCGTCAGGGCCTCGGCGCCGTTCTCCGCCGTGGTGACGGCGATGCCGGCCTTTTCCAGGATGCGGGTCGCCACCAGCCGGTTGGTCGGGTTGTCCTCCACCAGCAGCACGTGCAGTCCGGCCAGTTCCGGATGCCCGTCGCGCAGGGCACGGCTTTGCGGTGCCAGGGCGGCATCCGAGCGGCCGAAGGGCAGGGTGACGCGGAAGCTGGAGCCGGCGCCGGCCTGGCTTTCCACTTCGATGGCGCCGCCCATCATGCCGACGAGGTGGCGGCAGATGGTGAGCCCCAGGCCGGTGCCGCCGTAGCGCCGCGTCGTCGAGCTGTCGGCCTGGCTGAAGGCCGTGAAGACGCGGGCCTGGGCCTCCGGCGTCATGCCGATGCCGGTGTCGTGCACGGCAAAGGCCAGGACCACGCGGTCGTCCGCGGGTGCGGAGTCGACGGCGACCTCCACCGCCACGCTGCCCTTCTCGGTGAACTTGAGGGCGTTGCCCACCAGGTTGGTGAGGATCTGGGAAAGGCGCGTCGGGTCGCCCACCAGGCCGCGGGGAACCTCGGGCGGACAGAGGACGGAGAATGCGAGTCCCTTCTGCCGGATCGCCTCGCCGAAGACGATGTCGAGCCGGCGCAGGGTGGTGTCGAGATCGAAGGGGATGCTTTCCAGGGGCAGCCGGTGGGCTTCGATGCGCGAGAGGTCGAGGATGTCGTTGAGGATGCCCAGCAGGGATTCGGCCGACTCGTGGGCCTTGAACACGTATTCCCGCGTGGTCGGCGCCAGCGGCTCCTCCAGGGCCAGCTGGGTCAGGCCGATGATGCCGTTCATCGGCGTGCGGATCTCGTGGGACATGTTGGCGAGGAACTCGCCCTTGGCCCGGTTGGCCGCCTCGGCGGCCAGGCGTGCATCCTCCAGGCGCACCACCAGCAAGGCCGCCAGGGCCAGGGCAAGGGTCAGCCCGGCCAGGGAGAGGAAGAATTCCCGTCCCATGGCGTCGAGGGCATCCGACTGGGTATAGCCGATCACATAGCCAGCCAGGCGGTCTTCCACGTCCCGCACGGCCAGCAGGGACACGGCGTAGGGCTTGCCGCCGACTGCGACCTTTAGGGTCGTGGTCCTGCCGGCCGCCATGGCGGCGGCGGCGCCGGCATCCCGGCCCAGTCTGGCGTCGATGGCCCGGGCGGTTGCCGAGGGCGGGGGCGGACTGTTGGGCAGCTTGCGCTGGGGGTCCTCGACAAGATAGTCCGCGTGGATGGCCGCCGGTTCGTAGAGTTTCTCCTGACCCGATAAAAGTTTGGGCGCCACCGCCGAGCGCAGGACGACGAAGGCGTACTCCCGGTCGGGCGTCAGTTCCCTCATGGCCTTGCCGATGGCGGCGAAGGTGACGCTGGTCTCGACGCTGCCGACGTGCCTGCCGGCTAGGCCGAGGGGATAGACGTAGCGGAAGCCGGCCACCACCTTGCCGGTCTCGAAACCCCGGACGACTCGCTTCTCCGTATTGGCGAGGCGTACCGACGGCCGGGCTTCGAACAGGGGATCGCCGAACTTGTCGACCTGGTGGAAGCGCAGGAAGCTGGTGCCGTCGGGCAGGTGGAAGTGCAACTGGCGCACGTCGCGCCGCTGCATGGCGGCATAGGTCGAGGTCAGCAGCGCCAGCAGTGCTGCGCGGGCCTCGTCCCGGGCCGGGCCGGTGGCGGCGGCGCCAGCAGCGAAGAGCTGGAGGACGGCCGGGCGGTCGATGGCCTCGGTGTACAAGGTGTCCATGGCCAGGCCGTACATGTTGAGGCTGGAGCGGTAGGCGGTTTCCGCCACCAGGCTGTACTGCTCCAGGTAGGCGAGTTCCCGGTCCCGGTGGTTCCAGTAAAGCAGGGCGCCCAGGATGCCCTCCAGCACCAGGAACAGGGCGGCGCTGCGCAGCCAGACCCGTTTCATGGGGCCGCCTTCGCCGGATGCGTCGTCGGGCGGCTGGAAGCCATCGTGTTCTCCAATCGGTTGCCGTTCCCGCAGCTTACCGGGACAGCCCCTCGATGTCCTCGACCCAGGCGGCTGCCAATGGCACCACGGGCAGATGTCCCGTCCAGCGGCGCCGGGTTTCGTCGGCGATGTCGATCAATTGCCGCAGGCCTTCCCGCGCCGTCACGCAGATTTCGTTGAGGGAGATCGCATCCCCTTCCAGGTCGGCGTCGATTTCCTGCCAGAAGTCCAGGTCGATGCCGGCATCGGCCAGGTTGCGGCCGAGATGGTCCATGCGATGGCCGATGAAGTCGGTCAGCGCCGCCGCCGGCAGGGCGGCGCGTATGGCCTTCCAACTCTCGAAGGCGATGGCCATGTCCACCATGTTCTCGATGGCGCCGCCCAGGTCCGCCGCGCCGGCGTGCGGCGCTTCGCCGGGAGGGATGGCGGTCAGCATGCAATGGACGAAGTCCCGGTTGAGCTTCTCGGCATTCAGGCGCAGCACCACGCCCAGGCGCAGCCAGGACAGGGCCGGCGCCCCGGGTGCGAGCAGGCTGGCCGTCAGTTCCGCGACCGCCAGCAGCTGGCCCAGTTCGCCGAGCCGGCTGCCGGAGAGGCCGCGCGGGTAGCCGCTGCCGTCCATGCGTTCGTGGTGTTCCATGACGGCGGTGCTGACGACCGGGTGCCAGGCCGATTCACTCTCCAGTATCAGGTAGCCCGTGAGCGGGTGCACGTCCAGGTAGTGGCGCTGCCGGGGATCGAGGCGGAGGCCGGGTTCCAGCAGGGCCGGGTCCACATAGAGCAGGCCCAGGTCGTGGAACAGGCCGGCGGCGACGGCCTCGGCCACCTCGTGGCGCGCCAGGTGCAGGCGCTGGGCCAGGGCGCCGCAGCAACAGGCCACCCGCAGGCCGTGGAGATAGAGTTCGGTGCGGTCCCTGGCGGCGAGGGCCAGCTTGATGCCCAGGCGTCCGGACAGGGGCAGGGTGGCGGCGATGTGGGCCAACTGGCGATGGTCCGCGGCGGCCGGGATCAGCGCGCCGATCATGGGTTCCCGTTTCAGCAGGCTTTCCAGGTCTTCCGCCAGCCGGGCGGAGGTCATTTCCTCGCCGGGCATGACCGATTCGTCGTCGCCGGCCAGTTGCCGGATGCGCGAAAGGGTTTCGTTGAGGGCCGGGGCGAGGTGGTGGCTGCCGTCGATCAGGGCGGCGCCGCGGGGCGACATGATGGGTCTTGCGGCACCGCGGGAGGGAGTCCGGGTACCGTCAGCGCCAACCGGATTCGGGGGGTGGGCTTCGGACATCCCCATAGTGTAGGCCCGTTCGGGCCGAAATGCATCCGCCGGTGCCTACTGAGGATGAAACAGGCATTCGCATTGGCAGTCGGTGGCGCTCGGGCCGGCGGGGTGCCCTGCCCCGCTCCATGTCACCCGTCGCCGGCCTGCGGCCGGCTCCTCCTTCTTTACTTACGCGGGGCAGGGCACCCCACCGGCCCGATCCGTTGCCGCCGTGGGTGTTTGGCCATCTCAAACCGCCGAAGTATCCAGCCAAGGATGGCGGGTATCCGACTCCCGGAAGTCAAGGAGGAGGGCCGGTGCTCCTTCGGCCCGGAGGACATGAAGGGAGTCGGATACCCGCCGTCCTTGGCGCGCACCGCAACACCCCGTTTCATGCGTCGCGGAAGACGCACAGCGTCATGGAGCAACTGAAATGGGTTCTTAGTTGCGCCGGAAGATCAGGTCCCAGACGCCGTGGCCCAGACGCTTGCCGCGCTGTTCGAACTTGGTGAGGGGCCGGTAGTCCGGCCGCGGCGCGTAATCGGCGGCGGTGTTCTGCAGCAGCGGTTCGGCCGCGAGCACCTCCAGCATCTGCTGGGCGTACTCCTCCCAGTCGGTGGCGCAGTGGAGGTAGCCGCCGGGGGCCAGGCGGCTGGCCAGCAGCGCGACGAAGGGCGGCTGGATCAGGCGCCGCTTGTGGTGGCGCTTCTTCGGCCAGGGGTCGGGGAAGTAGATGTGGATGCCGGCCAGGGAGCCTTCCGCCAGCATGTCCCGCACCACTTCCACGGCGTCGTGCTGGACGACGCGCAGGTTGGTCAGTTCCCGCACGGCGATCTCCTTGAGCAGGGAGCCGACGCCGGGCGTGTGCACCTCGATGCCGAGGTAGTCGTTCTGCGGATTCGCCGCGGCGATGATGGCGGTGGTCTCCCCCATGCCGCAGCCGATTTCCAGGATGCGCGGCGCCCGCCGGCCGAAGGTCGCGTCCAGGTCGAGGCGGGCGTTGCGGTAGGGAATGCCCCAGCGCGGCATGCCTTCCTCGTGGTAGCGGGCCTGGGCGCTGGAGACGCGGCCCTGGCGCAGCACGAAGCTGCGGATGGCGCGTTGGTTGTCGGATGTCGTCATTTCGTGTTTCCGGCGGCGGCTGCGGGAGGCATCTGGAAGGCGTTGCGCAGGGCCGTTTCAGGTTGTTTCAGGGTGGCGGAAAAGCGTTGGCAATCCCGCCGGGAGCCGCCCACGCGGATGGCGGCGACGGCTTCCGCAAGCCAGTCGGCGTAGCTTGCCGCCGGGCCGTCGGCGGGCCACTCGCGGGCGAGGGTGTCCTCGGCCTCGCGGCGCAGCGGATCGTTGATCTCGCCCCAGACGGCGTAGCGGGCTTCGTGGACGCGGCGGGCCGCCTCGTCGAAGCGTTCCCGGCAGTACTTGTGGCGGGCCTCCAGGTCGACGGCGGCGAGGACGCGGGCCATCAGCTCCTCCAGGCGGAACTGTTGCGCCAGGTCGTAGCGCGGCCTGGCGAGAGCCTCCGGCAGGGTGGCACAGGCGGCCTGCAACTCCGGCGATGCGGCTTCATAGGGAAGGGCGTCCCGCAGATGCATGAACTTCGCCACATCCTGCCATTCGGTGTCCACGTTGCCGACGGGGCGGTAATAGGCGGACAGTTCCGCGGTGGCCGTGTCGATGGCTTCCTGCTGGCGTTGCCGCCAGGCGCTATAGGCGAGCTGCGCGGCTTCGGCGGATTCGGGTACGTCCATGCAGGCGGCGGCCAGCAGGGCGACACCGTGGGCGAGACCGAAGATGCGCTGCTGGGCGAGGACGCGTGGGTACTCGAAGGCGTAGCCGAGGCGCTCGGCGGCGGTGTCGGCCGCCGGCGGTTCCGCGGCGCGGACCGGCAGCGCCAGCAGGGCGGCGCACAGCACCGTCGGCAGGAAGCGCACGGCCGCGTCAGGAACCGATGAGGCCGCTGGTGGGCGAGCTGGGGCTCGCGCTGTAGAACTTCTTCGGCATGCGGCCGGCCAGGAAGGCCTCGCGGCCCGCCTCGACGGCCTTCTTCATGGCGCCGGCCATGAGCACCGGGTTCTGGGCGCCGGCGATGGCGGTATTCATGAGCACGCCGTCGCAACCGAGTTCCATGGCGATGGCGGCATCCGAGGCCGTGCCGACGCCCGCATCCACGAGCACGGGCACTTTCGCCGCCTCGATGATGAGCTTGAGGTTCCAGGGATTGAGGATGCCCATGCCGGAGCCGATCAGGGAGGCCAGCGGCATCACGGCGACGCAGCCGATGCCTTCAAGCAGCTTGGCCTGGATGGGGTCGTCGGAGCAATAGACCATGACCTGGAAGCCGTCCTTCACCAGTACTTCGGCGGCCTTCAGCGTCTCGGGCATGTTGGGGAACAGGGTGTTGGGGTCGCCCAGCACTTCGAGCTTCACCAGGCTGTGGCCGTCCAGCAGCTCGCGGGCGAGGCGCAGGGTGCGGATGGCGTCGTCGGCCGTGTAGCAGCCGGCGGTGTTGGGCAGGTAGGTGTATTGGGACGGCGGCAGGGTGTCCAGCAGGGAGGGTTGGTTCGGGTCCTGGCCGATGTTCATGCGGCGGATGGCGACGGTGACGATCTCGGCGCCCGAGGCATCGACGGCGGCGCGGGTCTCGGCGAAATCCTTGTACTTGCCGGTGCCGACCAGCAGGCGGGAGCCGTAGGACTTGCCGGCGATGACGAGGGAATCGGGGGTAGCGGACATGGCGTTCTTTCGCGGAGTTCAGCCGCCGCCGACGGCGACGACGATTTCGATGCGGTCCCCGGCGGCGAGCGCCGTCTCGGCATGGCGGCTTTTCGGCACGATCTCGCCGTTGCGCTCGACGGCCACGCGCTTGCCGACGAGGCCGCGGCCTTCCAGCAGCGCGGCGACCGTCGTGGCGGGGGGAAGGGCGAGGTTCTCGCCGTTGATCTGGACCTGGATCATGGCGGCGATTTTACACCGGGGGAATTGCCAGCCCGGCGCAGCCCCCCTAAAATGGCGGCGAACGCGGGCGTCGTATAACGGCATTACCTGAGCTTCCCAAGCTCATGAAGAGGGTTCGACTCCCTTCGCCCGCTCCACCAACTCTGCGGGTCATGCCATGCAGCCGACGGTTCCGGTACCAGTGCAACGGGAAATGGCGCCGGCCTCCGGCGACCTGGAAGTCCTCCTCGTCCGTCTCGGCCCACGGGTCTTCGGCGTCCCCCTGAGTCACGTGCGCTACGTGGCGCCGATGCCGGCCGATTTCGCCTCGGCCGGTGCCGATGCCGCCGAGCATTTCGTCTTCGAGGGCGAACCCCTCGGCTACATCTCCCTCTGGGACACCCTGGGCCAGCCCTCCCTCTATGCCGAGTACGGCGAGATGCAGGCCATGCTGCCCCAGCGGCGCCAGGACCACCTGGACTGGATGGCGGCCCTGGAAAACTCCATCCGCACCGGCGTGCCCTTCGCCAAGGCCCGCAGTCCCCGCGAATGCGCCTTCGGCAAGTGGTTCTATGCCTACCAGTCCCACGACCGGCGGCTCGGCCTGTTGCTGAGCCAGTTCGAACAGCCCCATGCCGCCATCCATGCCCTCGCCGACCGGCTGCTGGGCATGAAGGAGGCGGGCCAGGGCAGCGAAGCCCTGACCGCCTTCGAGCAGGCGCGCGATACCACGCTGGCGACCCTGATGAAGCTGTTCGATTCCGCCGGGCAACTGGTGGTGGACCTGCAGCGGCGTGTCGCCATCATCGTCGCCGAGGGCGATGCCACCTGTGCCCTAGGCACCGACGGCGTGGTCGATATCGTCGTCGTGCCGCCGGAGCGGGCCAAGCACGGTTCCGGCAAGGCCACGTCGCGGGCTACCTCGGGGCTGGTACTGCTCGAAGACCAGAGCGTCGTCCCCCTGCTGGACTGGCGCGCCTTCGACACCGGCGCCGACGCAATCGCCGACGGGCATCCCTGACGACGGGCGCCGTCCTCAGTCGGCCACCAGCCGCCAGGCGCCGTCCTTCAGGGTCATCATGACGCGCCCGCGGGCGTCGAAGCCCGAGTGGTCCTGGGGCGACATGTTGTACACACCCTGGGTGGCGACGAATTCCTTCACCTGTTCGAGGGCGTCGCGCAGGGCGGCGCGGAATTCCGGCGTGCCGGGCTTGCCCTTCTTCAGGGCCTCAGGCACGGTCTTCTGCAGCAGGAGGCCGGCGTCATAGACGTTGGCGCCGAAGGTGGCCGGCTTGGCGGCATGGATCTGCTCGTAGGCGGCGATGTAGCCCTGGGCCATCTTCTTCGACGGGTGGCTGGCGGGAATCTCGTTGAGCACCAGCATCAGGCTCGCCGCCATGAAGGCGCCCTCCACCTTCCTGCCGCCGAGGCGGATGAAGTCGGGTGTCGCGGCGCCGTGGGTCTGGTAGATCTTGCCCTTGTAGCCCTGATCCACCAGCGTCGCGTGGGGCAGCACGGCGGGGCCGCCGGTGCCGGCGACGAGGACGGCGTCGGGCCTGGCGGCCATCAGCTTGATGGCCTGGGCCGTCACCGATTGGTCGGTGCGCAGATAGCGCTCGGTGGCGACCAGCTGGATGCCCGCCTTCTGCACCTGGGCCGAGAATTCCTTGAGCCAGGACTCGCCGTAGGGATCGTTGTAGCCGATGAAGCCGACGGTCTTCACGCCGGTCTTCTTCATGTGGGCGATGAGGGCTTCGGCGATGAGGCCGTCGTTCTGGGTGGTCTTGAACACCCAGCGCTTCTTCTCGTCCATGGGCAGCACCACGGCCGTGGTACCGACCGGCGCCAGCATGGGGATGCCCTGCTCGGCGACGAAGGGCAACACCGCCATGGCGTTGGGCGAGCCGGTGGGGCCGATGAGGGCATCGATGCGGTGCTCGGAAACCAGCTTCTTCACCAGCTGCACGGTCTGGGTCGAGTCCGAGGCGTCGTCGTAGTGGAGGTACTCGATGGTGGCGTCGCCGATCCGGCGCGGCAGCAGCGGCACGGTGTTCTTCTGGGGGATGCCGACGACGGCGGTGGGACCCGTGGCGGAGTAGATGACGCCGACCTTGATCTGGGCCGTCGCCGCCAGGGACCAGGCGGCGATCAGCAGGGCGCCGGCGGCGCGCAGGGCTTTCTTCCGATCCATGGGGCTTGCTCCTTACATGGGGGTTTGGGCGACATCCGGCGCAGCCGGCAGATCGGTCAGGGCGCGGTAGCGGCTGGCGTGGTAGATCAGGGGCGGACGTTCGTCCCGCGCCAGGCGCTCGACGCGGCCGACGAAGATCAGGTGGTCGCCGCCCGCGTACCGGGTTTCGGCGCGGCATTCGAGTCGGGCGCAACAGCCGTCCAGCAGCGGCGCGCCGCCCAGGCCCGGCGTCCAGTCGATGCCGGCAAAACGGTCGGCCTGGGGCAGGGCGAAGCGGTTGGAGAGTTCCACCTGGTCGGCGGCGAGGATGTTGATGGCGTAATGGCCGGCTGCCTGGAAGACGGACATGGTGGCCGCCTTGTGGGCCAGACACCAGAGCACCAGGGGCGGATCGAGGGAAACCGAGGCGAAGGAATTGACGGTGACGCCGGCCGGGCGGCCGTCGGCGCCGACGGCGGTGACGACGGCGATGCCGGTGGCGAACTGGCCGAGGGCGGCGCGGAACTGCTGGGGTTCGATGGGGGTGGTCATGGGTCTTTGTCGTTAGAATCGCCCGCTTCGGTTATCGGAGGACACCATGCGCATCGGCACCCCCCTTTCCCCTTCCGCGACGCGCGTCATGCTGCTGGGCAGCGGCGAGCTGGGCAAGGAAGTCATTATCGCATTGCAGCGCCTGGGCTGCGAGGTGGTCGCCGTGGACCGCTACGCCGATGCGCCGGGCATGCAGGTGGCCCACCGCAGCCACGTGGTGACCATGACCGACGGCGCCGCCCTGCGCGCCCTGATCGAGAAGGAAAAGCCCCAGCTGGTGGTGCCCGAGATCGAGGCCATCGCCACCGACATGCTGGTGGAAGTGGAGAAGGCGGGCCTCGCCGAGGTGATTCCCACGGCCCGCGCCGCGCGCCTGACCATGAACCGGGAAGGCATCCGCCGCCTGGCGGCCGAGGAACTGGGTCTGCCCACCTCGCCCTACAAGTTCGCCGATTCCCTGGCCGAGCTGCAGGCCGCCATCGACGGGGCCAATGGTGACGGAGTGGGTTACCCCTGCATCGTGAAGCCCGTCATGTCCTCCTCGGGCAAGGGCCAGTCCCTGGTGAAGGCGCCGGCGGACGTGCAGAAGGCCTGGGATTACGCCCAGGCCGGCGGCCGCGTTGGCGCCGGGCGCGTCATCGTCGAGGGCTTCATCGACTTCGACTACGAGATCACCCAGCTCACCGTGCGCGCCGTCGGCGCCTCGGGCCAGGTGGAGACCTTCTTCTGCGAGCCCATCGGCCATGTGCAGGTGAATGGCGACTACGTGGAATCCTGGCAGCCCATGGCCATGTCGCAAGCCGCCCTGGAGAAGTCCCGCGCCATCGCCGCCCAGGTCACCGGCAATCTCGGCGGGCGCGGCATCTTCGGCGTCGAACTGTTCATCAAGGGCGACGAGGTCTGGTTCTCCGAGGTGAGCCCGCGGCCCCACGACACGGGCCTCGTCACCCTGGCGACCCAGCGCCTGTCGGAATTCGAGCTCCACGCCCGCGCCATCCTCGGGCTGCCGGTGGACACGGCCCTGCGCCGGCCCGGCGCCTCGGCCGTGATCTACGGCGGCATGGAGGAAAAGGGCATCGCCTTCGATGGCGCCGCCGAGGCCCTGCAGGTGCCCGAGTCGGACCTGCGCCTGTTCGGCAAGCCCGAGAGCTTCAAGAAGCGCCGCATGGGGGTGGCCGTGGCCAACGCCGACACCACAGACGAGGCCCGCGCCCGCGCCAAGCTGGCGGCGAGCCGCGTGAAGCCGGTGAAGGTTTGAGCGATTTCGCCCGGCGGCTGATCGCCTGGCACGCGCGCCAAGGCCGCCACGACCTGCCCTGGCAGAACACCACCGATCCCTACCGGGTGTGGCTGTCGGAGATCATGCTCCAGCAGACCCAGGTGGCGACGGTGATCCCCTACTACGGGCGCTTCCTGGAGCGTTTCCCCACCCTGGCCGATCTGGCGGCGGCGCCCGTGCAGGAGGTCATGGCTCTGTGGAGCGGCCTGGGCTACTACGCGCGGGCCCGCAATCTCCACCAGTGCGCCCGGGCCGTCATGGCGGAACACGGCGGCGGGTTTCCGCAGGACCCGGCAGCCATCGCGGCCCTGCCGGGCATTGGCCGCTCCACGGCCAACGCCATCGCCGTCTTCTGTTTCGGCGTCCGGGCCCCCATCCTCGACGGCAACGTGAAGCGGGTGCTGTGCCGCTGGCGCGGGGTGGAAGGTTTTCCGGGGGCGCCGGCGGTGGAGAAATCCCTCTGGCGGCTGGCCGAATCCCTGCTGCCCGACGGCGATTGCGGCACCTACATCCAGGCCCAGATGGACCTGGGAGCGGGGGTGTGCAGCCGTGGCCGGCCCCGTTGCGGCGACTGTCCCCTGGCGGAGGATTGCGTCGCCCGGCGGGAGGACCGCGTCGCCGAATTGCCGGCGGCCCGCCCCCGCAAGGCCCTGCCCGAACGGGAATCCACGGTGCTGGCGATCATGACGGACGGCAGGGTGCTGCTGGAGGAGCGGCCCGCGGCGGGCATCTGGGGCGGCCTCTGGTCCCTGCCGGAAGTGCCGGCGGGGGCCGATGCCCGTGCCCATCTGGAAAGCCGCGGCTGGCGGGTGGGCAAATGCCGGCCCCTGCCGAAACTCGTCCATGTCTTCACCCATTTCCGACTGACGCTACGGCCGCTGCTCGTTCTTGCCGAAGCGGCGCCGCAGGTCGCCGAGCCGGGACAGCATTGGCTGGCGGCCGGGGAAGTCGAGTCGGCGCCCTTGCCGGCGCCGATCCGGAAAGTGCTTGCCGGCCTGCTTCCCGTCGGACGCTGAGGTTCGTCGCAGGGCGGTGCCCCGCCCAGAACGTCAATTACCCCGCGACAGCGCGCAACGCGGCTTCAAGCCGGCGCCAGCCTGCCTCATCCCCCGGCAAACCGAAACGCAGGGCCGCCGGTTCGGCGAAGCGCCGCACCAGGATGCCCTGCCGCGCCAGGGCTTCGAAGATCTCCATCGCCCGATCCGTGGGGAGGTAGCGGAACAGGGCCGTGCCCGCACTGGTGCCGAAACCGGCGTTTTCCAGCAGTCGGGCCAGGCGGTGCGCCGCCTCGTTCAGGTGCTCGCGCTGCATGGCCTGCCAGGGCGCATCCGCCAGGGCGTGGCGCGCCGCCCAGCGGGCCGGGTTGGCCACGGCCCAGGGGCCGACGAGTTCCCGCAGCCGCTCCAGCAGCGCCGGCGCCGCGATGGCGAAGCCGACGCGGGCGCCGGCGAGGCCGTAGAACTTGCCGAGGGAACGCAGCACGACGAGGTTCGGCGCTTCGCCGCCGCCGGCGATGGCGGCCAGGGACTGCTCCGGCTCGGCGTCGGCGAAGGCCTCGTCCACCACGAGCCAGCCGCCGCGCCGCGCCAGGGTGCCTGCCGCGGCGAGCAGACGGTCGCGCGGAAAGCGCAGGCCATCGGGATTGTTCGGGTTGCCTAGCATCACCACGTCGGCCGTGGCCGCCGCGGCTTCGAGTCCGTCGACGGCGATGGCCGCCACCCGGTGCCCGGCGGCGCGCCAGGCCGCCGCGTATTCACCGTAGGCCGGCGTCAGCACCGCCGCGGTACCGGCACCGCGCAGCCGCGGCAACCCCATGATCGCCGCCTGGGAGCCCGGCAGGGGCAGCAGGGAGGCGGCGCCGTAGCAGGCCTGCGCGGCGGCATCGAGGCCGTCCTCGTCCTCGGGCAGGCGCTGCCAGCATGCCGGCGGCACCGGCGGCACCGGATAGGGGAAGGGTGCGATGCCCGTGGACAGGTCCAGCCAGTCGGCCGCCGGGATGCCCCAGCGGGCCGCCGCCTCGCCGATGCGTCCGCCGTGCTCAAGCATGGGCGACTCCCGCGGCCAGCAGGCCGAAGATCGCGAGCCACAGCCACAGGCCGCGCTCCACCAGACTGACCGCGCGGCCGATGTCGGCGGCGCCGGGCGCCGCGCCCTCGCCCAGGGGCGGGCGTTCCTCGACGGCGCCGTGATAGACCGCCGCGCCGCCGAGGCGCACGCCCAGGGCACCGGCACCGGCCGCCATCACCGGGCCGGCGTTGGGGCTGCCCCAGCCCGCGGCCTGGCGGCGCCAGCAGGCCAAGGCCCGCGCCGTATGCCCGAGCAGCGCGTAGGTCAGGGCCGTGAGCCGTGCGGGGATGAAGTTGAGCAGGTCGTCGATGCGCGCCGCCGCCCAGCCGAAGTGGATGCGCCGCTCGTCCTTGTAGCCCCACATGGCATCCAGGGTGTTGGCGAGGCGGAACAGCAGGGCGCCGGCGCCGCCGGCGACGAAGAACCAGAACAGGGCGCCGAACACGGCGTCGTTGCCGTTCTCCAGCACCGATTCCACGGCGGCCTTGGCGATGCCCTCCTCGTCCAGCGCGGCGGTTTCCCGCGACACCAGCCAGCCGACGCGGCGGCGCGCCTCATCGAGATCGCCGGCCGCCAGGGGCGCGGCGACGGCTTGGCCGTGCTCGGCCAGGGCGCGGGCGCCCAGCGCGAACCACAGCAGCAGGGCATCGACGGCGAGGCCGATCCAGCCGCCGGGCACCGCCGCGGCGACGGCGACGAAGGGCAGGACGATCAGGGCCCAGGCGGCGAGGCCCCGCAGCCGGTTGCCGACCGCATGGCCCGGCGCCCCCTTGCGCAGGAGCCGCTCTGCCCCGTCCGCCAGCCGGCCGAAGCCGACGAGGGGATGGCAGCGCCGCGGGTCGCCGAACAGGCGGTCCAGCAGCGCGCCGCCGAGGGCCGCGGCGGCGAGGGTGGGGGAGGGCATGGGATAATTCGGCGATGGAAAAGAGCCGCAATTCTACGCCCGCCCTCATGGTCCAAGGCTGCACCTCGGACGCCGGCAAGAGCGTGCTCGTCGCCGCCCTCTGCCGCATCCTGCATCGCCGCGGCGTGAAGGTGGCGCCCTTCAAGTCCCAGAACATGGCGCTCAATTCCGCGGTCACCGTGGACGGCGGCGAGATTGGCCGCGCCCAGGCGCTGCAGGCCCGGGCGGCCGGCATCGCGCCGCGCATCGACTTCAACCCGGTGCTGCTCAAGCCCAACACCGACAGGCGCGCCCAGGTGGTCATCCACGGCAAGGCCATCGCCGACCTGGACGCCCGCGCCTACCACGACTACAAGGCCACGGCCATGAAGGCCGTCATCGAGTCCTGGAGCCGGCTGACGCAGGAATTCGACTGCCTGCTGGTGGAAGGCGCCGGCAGCCCGGCGGAAGTGAACCTGCGGGACCGGGACATCGCCAACATGGGCTTCGCCGAGGCCGTGGACATTCCCGTCATCATCGTCGGCGACATCGACCGGGGCGGCGTGCTGGCACACCTCTCCGGCACCCTCGCGCTGCTGTCACCCAGCGAACAGGCCCGCGTCCAGGGCTTCGTCATTAACCGCTTCCGCGGCGACGTGGGACTGCTGAAGCCCGGCCTGGACTGGCTCGAAAAGCACACCGGCAAGCCCGTGCTCGGCGTCGTACCTTATCTCCACGGCCTGTTCCTCGACGCCGAGGATGCCCTCGAACGCCACAACGAGCGGGCCGGCGAGGCGAAGCTGCGCGTGGTGGCGCCGGCCTATCCGCGCATCTCCAATCACAGCGACCTGGACCCGCTGCGTCTGCATCCGGAAGTGGACTTCCGCTGGGTCGGGCCGGGACAGTTGCCGCCGCCCGCCGACCTCGTGGTACTACCCGGCTCCAAGAGCGTGGCCGCCGACCTGGCCTGGCTGCGGGAGCAGGGCTGGGAGCCCTATCTGCAGCGCCATCTGCGCTACGGCGGCAAGCTCGTGGGCCTGTGCGGCGGCTACCAGATGCTGGGTCGCCGGCTCCACGATCCGGCGGGTATCGAAGGCAAGCCCGGCAGCATGGACGGCCTGGGTTTCCTCGACTGCGAGACCACGCTGGAAGCCGAGAAGCAGTTGAAGAACGTCACTGGCCACCTGGCTCTCGACGGCGACCCCGCCATGGCCGGCTACGAGATCCACATGGGCGTGACCGTGGGCCCCGCCCTGGCGCGGCCCGCCGTGCGCCTGGCCGACGGCCGCGCCGACGGCGCCGTCTCGGAGGACGGGCGCATCCTGGCTACCTATTGCCACGGACTCTTCGACCGGCCCGAAGCGCTCAAGGCACTGCTGGCCTGGGCCGGCGCTGGGGGCATTGCGCCGGTGGATTTCGCCGCGCGCCGGGAGGCCGACCTGGACAGGCTCGCCGACGCGGTGGAAGCCGCCCTGGACTGGGACCGTCTGCGCCACCTGCTGCCGGATTGTCCATGACCCCCGGCGTCGCGTGAAAGCGCAGATCGACTTTCCGCAGGAAGACGGCACCCGGCTCGCGCTGTCCTTCTTCCGTCCCGTCGCGGTGCTGGTCGCGCATCGCCCCGACGAGGTGGTCGTCGTCATCGCGGCGGCGGAAGCCCATGCCCGGGCCGGCCGCTGGGTGGTCGGCTTCGTCGCCTACGAAGCGGCGCCCGCCTTCGATCCGGCGTTCCGGGTGTTGCCGCCCCTGGACTTCCTGCCCCTGGCCGCCTTCTCTGTTTATGACAGGCCGGGCAGCGACGAGGGCCCCGCCGGCGAGTTCTCCTGCGGCCCCTGGCGCCTGACCACGCCGCAAGCGCGCATCGCCGCGAACATGGACGTCATCCATCGCGGCATCGCCGGCGGCGACTACTACCAGGTCAATCTCACCACGCGCCTGGGGGCCGACTTTACCGGCGCCGGCGCCGCCCTGTTCGTGGCCCTGCGGGCGGCCCAGCCCGACGCCTATTGCGCCCACCTGGCGGGCGACGGCTGGCAGCTGCTGTCCGTCTCGCCCGAGCTATTCTTCGACTGGCAGCCGGACGGCACCCTGACGACGCGGCCCATGAAGGGCACGGCGCCGCGCCATGCCGCCGCCACGGCCGACGCCGCGGCGGCGGAGCAATTGCGCGCCTCGGCCAAGGAACGGGCCGAGAACCTGATGATCGTGGACCTGCTGCGCAACGACCTGGCGCGCGTGGCCGCCACCGGCAGCGTGCGCGTGCCGCGCCTGTTCGACATCGAGGCGCTGCCGAGCGCTTGGCAGATGACTTCCACGGTACAGGCGACGACCCGGCCGGAGGTGGGGCTGGCCGACGTGTTCGGCGCCCTGTTTCCCTGCGGCTCGGTCACCGGCGCCCCCAAGGTGGCCGCCATGGCCGCCATCGCCGCGCTGGAGGATGCGCCGCGCGGTGCCTACTGCGGCGCCATCGGCGTGATCCGCCCCGGCGGCCACGCCAGCTTCAGCGTCGGCATCCGCAGCGTCGTCGTCGATGAACGCCGCGGTCGGGCCGAATGCGGCATCGGCAGCGGCATCGTCTTCGATTCCACGGCGGAGCAGGAATACGCGGAATGGCTCGTCAAGCGGCGCTTCCTGCTGCGCGCCACGGCGGACTTCCAACTGATCGAGACCCTGCGCCTGGAAGACGGCGTCTATTGGCTGCGGAACCATCACCTGGAACGGCTCTGCGCCAGCGCCGGGCACTTCGGCTTCGCCTGCGTTCCCGCCCAGGTGGAATCGGCCCTGGACGCCCTGGCGGCGCGGTTGCCCACGGCGGCCTGGCGCGTGCGCCTGCTGCTGGACCGCCACGGCGCGGTGGCGACGGAGTCCTATGCACTGAAAGCGGTACCGGGCCCGCTACGCTTCGTCATCGCCGCCGCGCCGGTGGACAGCAGCGACGAATTCCTGCGCCACAAGACCACGCAGCGGGCCGTCTACCAGGCCCATGTGCCGCCGGCCGGCTGTTTCGACACCCTGCTGTGGAACGAGCGCGGCGAGCTCACCGAATTCACGCGTGGCAACCTGGTGGTGGAAATCGCCGGCCGGCGCGTGACGCCACCCGTCGCCTGCGGTCTGCTGGCCGGCGTGCTGCGGGCGGAATTGCTGGCACGCGGCGAAATCCACGAGCAGGTCGTGCGTCGCGACGAACTGGCGCAGGCGACCGGAATCTGGTTCATCAACGGCGTGCGCGGCATGCTGCGGGTGGAAGCGGCGGCAAAGCCGTAGGGGCTGTGCCGGGGCCGCGTCCCTGGGGCACAATCGCGCCATGGACGCCCTGCTCACCCTGCCCCAGTTCGCCGCCTTCCTCGCCGCGGCGGTGCTGCTGACTCTCGCCCCCGGCCCGGACAACCTGATGGTGCTCTCCCTCGGCATGGCCCGGGGGCGCCGGTCCGGCATGGCCTTCGGCCTCGGCTGCGCCATCGGCTGCCTCAACCACACGCTGCTGGCGGCCCTGGGCATCAGCGCCCTGATCGCCGCCTCGCCCTTCGCCTTCACGGTCTTGAAGATCGCCGGCGGCCTTTATCTCGTCTGGCTCGGTGCCCAGGCGATCCGCAACGCCCGCGGCGCGGCGGTGCCGGCCGGCGCTGCGGACGGCCGCGAGAGCGTCGGCCGACTGTTCCGGCGCGGGTTGGTCGCCAACGCCATCAACCCGAAGGTGATCCTGTTCTTCCTCGCCTTCCTGCCCCAGTTCGTGGACGCCGCCCGCGGCCACGTGCCCTGGCAGATCGCCCAGCTGGGCCTGGTCTTCACGGTGCAGGGAGCGCTGCTGTTCGGCGCCATCGGCTGGTTCGCCGGCAGCGTCGGCGAAAGGCTCGCGCGCAACCCGGCCTTGGGCACCTGGCTGGATCGCGTCGCCGGCGGAATCTTCGTCGCCCTGGGGGCGAAACTGCTGGTCGGCCGGTAGATCAGCGCCGGCGCACGGCCAGCAGCGTGCAGTCGTCGGCCAGGGGCGCATCCCCCGAGAACCGCAGCAGTTCCAGACGCACCTGTTCCAGCGTCTCGGCCAGGGGCCGCCCTGCCGCCGGCGCGCCGCCCAGGACTGCGGCCAGGCCGGCCAGGGAGAATTCCTCGCCGTCGGCATTGCCCGCTTCCGTGACGCCGTCGGTGTAGCACAGCAGCGTCGTGCCCCGTTCCAGCGTCACCTCGCACCTGGTATAGGCGGCATCCGCGATGGGGCCGATCATCATGCCCCGCGGCAGGGACAGTTCGTGCACGCCCGCCGCGGACACCAGCAACGGCGGCCAGTGCCCGCCGTTCGAATAGGACAGGCAGCCGCTGTCGATGTCGAGGAAGCCGCAGAACATGGTGACGAACATGCTGGCATCGTTGCCGACGCTCAACTGGGCGTTGAGGTGTTCCAGCAGCTTGTGGGGCTCGCCTATCGCCATGGCGGCGACCCGGATCAGGCCGACGACGCGCGCCATGAACAGCGCCGCCGGGATGCCGTGGCCGGACACGTCGCCGACGCAGAAAAACAGCCGCCGCGGCGAGACGAGGAAGGCGTCGAAGAGGTCGCCGCCGACGCTGGAGGTGGGCGCCATGATGCCTTCGGCCTCGATGTCGCCGCGCTCCGGGAACAGGGGGCCGCGCGGCGGCAGCATGCTGGCCTGGAGCTGGCGCGCGATCTTCAGTTCCTCGTAGAGATGCTCCAGCGCCATGCGCTCCCGTTGGGCCGCGAGGATCGCCTCGTTGCCGTGGCGCATGCGTCGGGTCAGCACCGCCAGCAGGTTGCGGGCGACCCCGGGGATGGCGCTGAGACGCTCCCAGAACAGTTGCGGCGGCATCCGCAGGACGCGGGATTCCTCGGCGGCGCAGACCAGGGCGGAAACGGCCTGACCGTCGATGGCCGACATCTCGCCGACGCTCTCGCCCGGCAGGATGGCGATGCCGCCCGCGGGGGAGGGGGTGCCGTCGAGGTGGGTGGCGAGCCGGCCGCTCAGCAGGAGGTAGACGCTGTCGTTCGCCGTGCCGGGCATCAGCAAGGGTGCTCCGGCCGGCAGCGTGAGGATTTCGGCTTCCTCCAGCGCGGCGGCGACGGCCGCCGGGTCCACGCCGTGGAAGAGGGCCGATCCGCCCAGACCCTGCAGCAGCGGCTGGCGGTGCATCGGGGCAGGCTCGGGTCGTGCCTCGCAAGTGGCTATCGGTTCCATGGGCGTAATCCGGAAAGCTCGGTCGGTCCGTTCGCGGGGACGCAAGGGCGTCCAGGCTTACTTGAAGGCGAACAGGCGTTCGAACTGGGCCATGTCCAGGGCCCGTTTGGTGACGCCCTGGGCGCCCTTCAGGGACATGGTCTTACCGGCCTTCTTGGCCTCGTCGCGCGTGACGAGCAGCAGGCCGAGGGCGGAACTGTCGATGCGCTCGACGTTCGACATGTCGATCAGCAGTTCCTTCACGTCGGCGTTGGCGAGGGCCGGCCGGGTGGCCTCCTTGAACGGCCGATGCACCGCATGATTGAAGGTGCCCACCAAACGGATGTTCGCCGTTTCCTTATCCACGAACACGGTTGCTTGCATGGCTGCATCCGGAAAAATGAGGGATGCATAGGATACGTCAAACCCACTTTGGCAGTAAGGCTGATGATTCTGCGTTGGGCCGGGATGTCGCGCCGGCCGCCGGCTAGGTTTTCAACTCCAGCGGCAACCCCGCCGCCACCAGCGTCACCCGTTCGCAGACGGCGGCGACGCGCTGGTTGAGCCGGCCCTGCTCGTCGGCGAACAGGCGGGAGATCGGGTGCATGGGCACGATGCCCCAGCCCACTTCGTTGCTGACCAGGATGACGCGCCCCGGCAGGGTCGGCAATAGGTCCAGCAGGGCCTGGGTCTCGCCGGCGAGCAGGGGACAGTCGATGGCCTTGTCGGCCTCGGCCTGGCGGGCCGCCCCGCCGGCGAAGAAAAGGTTGGTGAGCCAGAGGGTCAGGCAGTCCACCAGCAGGCAGACATCGGGCGCCGCCTGTTCCCGCAGGGCCGCGGCCAGATGCAGCGGCGTCTCGATGCAGCCCCACTCGGCGGGTCGCCGCGCCCGGTGGTGGGCGACCCGGCGCGCCATCTCGCCGTCCTCGGCATGGGCCGTGGCCACATAGACGACGCGCAGGCCCGATTCCCGCGCCCGCGCTTCCGCCAGGAGGCTCTTGCCCGAGCGGGCGCCGCCGATGATGAGTTCAGTCATGGGGCGCGAGGGTAGCATGGGTTTTTTCTTGGAACCTCTCCCCAGCACAAGACAGCGGTACGGGGTGGTCGTGACGAAGGCATTGCGCGCTTTCTGCGCCTAACGACGGCGCGACCGCCCCGTGCCGCTGCGCTCACGTGCCCGGCTATAATCCGCCCCGATTCGACCAAGGGAATGCCGTGAGATTCGGCAGCGGGCCCGCCGCTGTAACCGGGGACGAACATCGCCAGCCGTAAAGGCAGCCACTGCAGGGGAACACCCCCGCGGGAAGGCGCGATGCTTCGGACGATCCGGAAGCCAGAAGACCTGTCGGATTCTTTCTATGGAAACCTGTGGCAAGGGTTTCGCCGTGCGCCTGGCCGCGTGCGGCGAAGCCCTTTTGCTTTTTGGAAAGGATGGAACGGATGACTTCCCCTCAATTCGCGGTCGCCCCCGTGGACCGCAGCCTGGAGGCGGCCCTGCGTCGCAAGATCGACACCAAGACCAAGCCGCTCGGCGCCCTCGGCCGCCTCGAAGACCTGGCGCTGCAGGTCGGCCTGGTGCGCGGCTCCCTCGCACCGACCCTTGCGAACCCCCACATCGTCGTTTTCGCCGGCGACCACGGCGCGGCCAAGGCCGGCATTTCCGCCTTCCCCCAGGACGTGACCTGGCAGATGGTGGAGAACTTCCTTGCCGGCGGCGCCGCCATCAACGTCTTCGCCCGGGCCAACGGCATCGGCCTCACGGTGGTGGATGCGGGCGTGGCCCACGACTTCGGCGCCCGGCCCAATCTCGTGGACGCCAAGGTGGCGCCCGGCACGGCCAACTACCTGGAAGGCCCGGCCATGACGGCGGCCCAGCGCGACGCGGCCATGGCGAAGGGCGCCGACATCGTGCGCAAGCTGGCGGCGGAAGGCTGTGAGGTGATCGGCTTCGGCGAGATGGGCATCGGCAACACGGCCGCCGCCTCCCTCATCACCCACTGCCTGACGGGCGCGACCCTGGAGGACTGCGTCGGCCGCGGCACAGGCCTGGACGACGCCGGTCTCGCCCGCAAGCGGGAACTGCTTGGCCAGGCCCTTTCGGCCTGGCCGGAACGGCCACCGATCAGTCGCCTCCCCCTCCCGGAGGGGGAGGATGGGAGGGGGAGCCCATCGGATAGCCGTAAGAGCGAGGATGGCGTGCTCGCCATCCTCGCTCGCTACGGCGGATTCGAAGTGGCCATGATGGCCGGCGCCATGCTGGCCGCCGCCCAGGCACGCATGATGGTGCTGGTGGACGGCTTCATCTGCGGCGCCGCGGCCCTGGTGGCGGCGCGGCTGCAGCCGGCTTTCCTCGACTACGCGGTGTTCTGCCACGCCTCGGCCGAACCCGGCAATCGGGCCCAGCTGGCGTCCTTCGGCGCAAAGCCGCTGGTGGATCTCGGTCTGCGTCTCGGCGAGGGCACGGGGGCGGCCCTCGCCTGGCCCCTGCTGCGGGCGGCCGGCGCCTTCCTCAACGAGATGGCGAGCTTCGAGTCGGCTGGCGTCAGCGAAGGCTCGGCCTAGGCGGGCCGGGCCGGGACGGCCGATATCGCCTAGAATGGCCGCCGTCATATAGGGGATCGACCATGTCCACGTCGTTCGGCAGTCTCGTCGTCTTCCTGGTGGAGCCGTCCGCCAGCCAGGCGAAGTTCATCACCTCCCAGCTCAACAGCCTGGGCATTGAGTTCGTGCGCAGCTTCGGCAGCGGCAACGGCGCCCTCGTGGCGATGACCGAATCGAAACCCGACCTGGTCATCAGCGCCCTCTACCTGCCGGACATGTCGGGCACCGAGCTGATCGGCGCCATGCGCGCCGACAAGGATCTGGAGCAGGTGGCCTTCATCCTCATCTCCAGCGAGACGCGGCCCCAGGCCCTGGAGCCCGTGCGCCAGGCCGGCGTCTGCGGCATCCTGCCCAAGCCCTTCGCCATCGAGCAGCTGAAGACGGCCCTCCTTACGACCCTCGACTTCCTGCACCAGGACGCCGACCTGGTGCAGGAGATCGACGGCGAGAACCTGCGCGTGCTGTTGGTGGACGACAGTCCGAGCGCCCGCAAATTCATGCGCCGCGTGCTGGAGAACCTGGGCATCGAGAAGTTCTACGAGGCCGAGAACGGCCGCGAGGCCGTGGGAATCCTCTCCGAGATGATGGTGGATCTGGTCGTCACCGACTACAACATGCCGGAGATGGACGGCCAGGCCCTGGTCGAGTACATCCGCCAGCAGAGCTGGCAGAACTCGGTGCCGGTGCTCATGGTGACGAGCGAGTCCAACCAGGGCCGTCTCGCCGCCGTGCAGGAGGCCGGCGTTTCCGGCATCTGCGACAAGCCCTTCGAGCCGTCCATCGTCAAGCGCCTGGTCTGGAATCTGCTCGGCCAGCGCTGAGGCGCCCGCCACGCCATGCTGCGCAACGAACTCGTCTATTTCTTCGCTGCGTTGCGTTTCTTCACGCGCCTGCCGGTGCCGGCCTGGATCGGCCATGCCGACGACCACCTGGTGCGGGCCCCGCGCTACCTGCCCCTGGTGGGCATCCTCGTCGGCCTCATCGGCGGCGCGGCAACCCTGGCCGCCTCGCTGCTGCTGCCGCTCAGCCTGGCGGTCACCATCGGCATGGCGGCGACCATCCTCGCCACCGGCGCCTTCCACGAGGACGGCTTCGCCGATGCCTGCGACGGCTTCGGCGGCGGCTGGGACAAGGCCCGCGTGCTGGCCATCATGAAGGATTCGCGGGTCGGCAGCTATGGCGTCATCGGCGTCGTCCTGCTGCTGCTGGCGAAATGGAACGCCCTCATGGAGATGGAGCCGGAGTTCCTGCTGCCGGCCCTGGTGGCCGGCCATGCGGCATCGCGCTTCGCCGCCGTGAGCCTGATGGGCTTCCTCGACTACGCCCGCGAGGACGACGGCGCCAAATCGAAGCCCCTGGCGAGTCGCCTGGGCGGCGGCAGCCTTGCGCTTGCCGCGCTCTTCGGCATCGTCCCCTGCGTCCTGCTGCCGCTGCCCGAAGCGGCGGCGGCCCTGGCGGCGGCGGCCCTCGTGGCGATGGTTGCCGCCCGCTACTTCGCGCGCCGCATCGGCGGCTACACCGGCGACTGCCTCGGCGCCGTCCAGCAGGCGGCGGAACTGGCCTTCTACCTGGGCCTGCTGTGCGACTTTTCCTGATCCGCCATCCGCGGCCGGAGGTGGCGGATGGCATCTGCTACGGCCGCAGCGACCTGCCGCCGGCCGATGACCCCGTCGCCGTCGCCGACCGCCTGAAGCCCCTGCTGCCGGATGCCCCCGTGTTCAGCAGTCCCCTGGTGCGCTGCCGGCTGTTGGCCGAGGCGTTGCATCCGGCACCCCGCTTCGACGACCGCCTGCGCGAAGCCGACTTCGGCGCCTGGGAGATGAAGCCCTGGCGCGACATCGGCCGTGCCGCCATCGACGCCTGGGCGGCGGACCCGTTGCACTTCGCCGGCCACGGTGGCGAGAGCGTCGCCATGCTGCGGGAACGTGTAGTGGCCTGCGTGGAGGAAATCGCCGCGCAGCACGACGAAGCCGTCCTCGTCGTCCACGCCGGCGTGATGAAGGTCTGCGCCGCGGCCTTCGCCGGCTTACCGGCGTCCGAGTGGTTCGGCTTCTCCTTCGCCTACGGCACGGCGGCCTTGATCGAGGACGGACGCCTCGTCTGGCACGACAGGGTGGCACAACGCGTCCGCGGAAGCGGACCTCCGGAATTGCGGTAGCCAATGGGTTGGACACCCGCGAGGGTGGCACAATAGCGCCCCCATGAGTTCCGCCGCCATTCCCCTCGATCAGGTGCGCCGCGCCCTCGTCATCAAGCTGCGCCACCACGGCGACGTGCTGCTGGCGGCGCCGGTGTTCTCGACGCTGAAAGGCGCCGCGCCCGGCTGCGAGATCGACGCCCTCGTCTATGGGGATACCGTGCCCATGCTCGAAGGCCATCCGGCCATCGCACGCATCCTGACCATCGACCGGGGCTGGAAGAAGCAGGGCTTGCGGCGTCAGGCCGCCGCCGAAGCGGGCCTGCTCGCGCAACTGCGGCAAGGGCGCTACGACCTCGTCGTCCATCTCTCGGTCCATACGCGCGGCGCCTGGCTGGTGCGCCTGCTGCGACCCCGCTGGTCCGTCGCACCGCGCCGTCCCGACGCGGGTCGCTTCTGGCACGGCAGCTTCAGCCATCACTACGCGGCCCAGTCCCATTCCTATCGCCACACCGTCGACACCAACCTCGACGCCCTGCGTGTCCTCGGCATTCCTGTCGATCCGGACCAGGCGAAGGTGGCGCTGGTGCCGGGCGCCGCGGCGGAAGCCCGCGTCGATGCGCTGCTGGTCCAGCACGGCATCGCATCGCAGGGCTTCATCCACCTGCATCCGGCCTCCCGCTGGGGCTTCAAGTGCTGGCCGGCGGAGCGCGTCGCCCGGCTCTGCGAGGGCCTGGCTCCCCGTGGCCTGCCGCTGGTGCTGACCTGCGCCCCCGACGCCAGGGAGCGCGAACTGGTCGCCGCCGTGCGCGCGGCGGCGCGAGTGCCGACCATCGATCTTTCCGGTGCCCTGAGCCTGAAGGAACTGGCTGCCCTGACCGCGCGGGCGCGGCTGTTCGTCGGCGTGGACTCGGCGCCGATGCACATCGCCGCCGCCATGGGCACGCCGGTGGTGGCCATCTTCGGTCCCTCGGGCGACAAGGAATGGGGCCCCTGGGGCACCGCCAGCCGGATCGTCGCCTCGACCACCCACGAATGCCGCCCCTGCGGCCAGGCCGGCTGCGACAACAGCAAGGTCAGCGAATGCCTGACGACGTTGCCGGTGGAACAGGTGCTGGCGGCCTGCGAGGAGTTGCTGGGGTCATGAAAATCGCGATTGCCCGGCAGAAGTACACTCCGTATGGCGGCGCCGAAAGGTTCGTCGAACGGGCCCTCGGCGGCCTGCGGGAGCAGGGCGTGGAGGTGACGATGATCGCCCGCGAGTGGACCGGCGATGCGGCCGGCGTGCTGCGCTGCGACCCCTTCTATCTGGGCCGCACCTGGCGCGACGCCGGCTTCGCCCGCTGCGTGCGCGGCGTCATCGACTCGGGCCGCTTCGACCTCGTCCAGAGCCACGAGCGTATTCCCGGCTGCCACGTCTATCGGGCCGGCGACGGTGTGCACGCCACCTGGCTGGAGCTGCGCGACGCCGCCCGCGGCGGTCTGGCGCGCCTCGCCACGCGGCTGTCGCCCTGGCATCGCTATACGCTGGCGGCCGAGGCGGCCATGTTCCGCGACCCGGCCCTGCGCGGCGTGATCTGCAATTCCGTCATGGTGCGCGACGACATCGTGCGCCGCTTCGGCGTGGCGGCCGACAAACTGCACGTCATCCACAACGGGGTCGATCTGGATCACTTCCACCCCGGCCTGCGGGACGAGCACCGGGTGAAGGCGCGGGCGGAACTCGGCATTCCCGAGTCGGCGCCGGTCGTGCTGTTCGTCGGTTCGGGCTTCGAGCGCAAGGGCGTCCATGTGTTGCTGCGGGCCCTGGCGGCGATGAAGCGGCAGAACGCCCATCTGGTGGTCGTCGGCAAGGATAGGGGCGCCAAACTCGCCGAGCAGGTTTCCCAGACCCTGGGCGTAGACGAGCGCGTCCATTTCCTCGGCGGCCTCAAGGACGTGCGCCCCTGGTACGGCGCCGCCGATGTGTTCTGCCTGCCGACCCTCTACGATCCCATGCCCAACGCGGCCCTGGAGGCCCTGGCCTGCGGCCTCCCCGTGGCGACATCCACGACCTGCGGCGCCGCCGAACTCATCGCACCGGGCCGCAACGGCACCGTCTGCGGCGCCCTGGATATTCCCGCCCTCGCCGCTGCCCTCGACGCCCTGTTGGGCCCCGACGGAATGGCGACCCGGCGCGAGGCCGCGCGGGCTTCCGTGACGGGTCTTTCCACCGCCTCCATGGCCGGGAAACTGGCCGATTTCTACCGGCGGATGGGGCCTCCTGTGGCATAATTGCCCGTTTTTTCAAGGGTTTTCAGCCGATGAGCCAGGAGGCGCAGCGCCAGAAGAGCGGCAGGGAGATTTATTTCCGCCTGCTCGGCTATGTCCGTCCCTACTGGCGGGTCTTTGGGGTCGGCATCCTCGGCATGGTTTTCACGGCCGCCGCGGAGCCCTTGTTTCCGGCTCTGCTGAAACCCCTGCTGGACGGTCGGCATGACGGCACCGATCCGGGCGCCATCTGGATCTATCCCCTCGCCATCGTCGGCATCTTCCTGCTGCGCGGCACCCTCACCTTCGTCACCAACTACGCCATGTCCTGGGTGTCCAACCGGGTCGTCATGGACATGCGCGTCGCCATGTTCGAGCGCATGGTGCGGCTGCCGACCCGCTACTACGACAACAGCTCCTCGGGCCATCTGATGTCCAAGGTGGCCTGGGACGTGGGCGGCGTCGCCTCGGCCGCCACCACGGTGCTCACCGTCGTCGTGCGCGACGTGCTGACCCTGGTGGCCCTGCTCTCCTGGCTGGTCTGGCTCAACTGGAAGCTGTCCCTCATCTGCATCGCCATGGCGCCCGTGATCGCCATTGCCGTGCGCACGGTGTCCAGCCGCCTGCGCGGCCTGGCGCGCCAGTCCCAGCGTGCCATGGGCGAGATCACCCACGTGCTGGAGGAGACCATCGAGTGCCACAAGGTGGTGAAGATCTTCGGCGGCCAGGAATACGAGTCCAAGCGTTTCGCCAAGGTTAATGCCGACCAGCGCGCCAACGCCATGCGCATGACCGTCGCCGCCGGACTCTCGGCGCCGATCACCCAGATCATGGCCTCCTTCGCCCTGGCCGTGGTGATCGCCATCACCCTCTGGCAGGTCTCCCAGGGCGAGACGACCCTGGGCAGCTTCGTCTCCTTCATCACCGCCATGCTGATGCTGCTGGCGCCCATGAAGCACCTGTCGGAAGTCAGCGGCACCATGCAGCGGGGCATCGCCTCGGCCGAGAGCGTCTTCGAGCTTATCGACGAAGCGCCGGAGAAGGACGCCGGCACCCTCGACATCGGCACGGCTCAGGGCGAACTGGCCTTCGAGGACGTGGCCTTCTCCTACCCGGAAGCCAAGCGCGAAGCCCTCGCCGACATCAGTCTGACGATCCATCCCGGCGAGATGGTGGCCCTCGTCGGCTCCTCGGGCTCGGGCAAGACGACGCTGGCGAACCTGGTGCCGCGCTTCTACCACCTGGACCGGGGCCGCATCCTGCTCGACGGCCAGGACATCGAGACCATCCGCCTGGAGAGCCTGCGCGCCAACGTGGCCCTGGTGTCCCAGGACGTGGTGCTGTTCAACGATACGGTGGCCGCCAACATCGCCTACGGTGCCATGGGCAACACGGACCGCGCCGCCATCGAAGCGGCGGCCCGCGCCGCCCACGCCCACGACTTCATCCTCGCCATGCCCGAGGGCTACGACACCTTGGTGGGCGAGAACGGCGTCAAGCTCTCGGGCGGCCAACGCCAGCGCCTCGCTATCGCCCGCGCCCTGCTAAAGAACGCGCCGGTGCTGATCCTCGACGAGGCCACCTCGGCCCTCGATACGGAATCCGAGCGCCACGTGCAGGCCGCCCTGGAAACCCTCATGAAGGGGCGCACCACCCTGGTCATCGCTCACCGCCTGTCCACCATCGAAAAGGCCGACCGCATCGTCGTGCTGAGCCACGGACGCATCGCCGAGACCGGCACCCATGCCGAGCTGATCGCCCGGGACGGCATCTACGCCCGCCTGCACCGGCTGCAGTACGAGCGGGAAGGGCTGGAATGAGGATCGTCCATACCGAGTCCTCCTGCGCCTGGGGCGGCCAGGAGATCCGCGTGCTCTCGGAGATGGCGGGCATGATGGCGCGGGGCCACGAGCTGCTGCTGCTGTGCCCCGAAGAGGCGCGCATCCACGGCGAAGCGATCACCCGCGGCGTGCCCGTGGAGGCTTTGCCCATCGTCAAGAAGCGCCTGCCGGGCATTCTGGCCATGCGCAGGGCGCTGAAGCGCCTGCAGCCCGATGTGGTCGTCACCCATAGCTCCACCGATTCCTGGCTCGCGGCCCTGGCCACGCAATTCTGGGGCGCTGCGCCGCCCATCGTGCGCATCCGCCACATTTCCGCGCCGGTGCGGCAGAACGCCACGACGCGCTGGCTCTACGCGAGCGCCGCCGAGCGCATCGTCACCACCGGCGAGCGCCTGCGGGAGGAACTGATCCGCGACCTGCGCCTGCCGCCGGAACAGGTGGTCTCCATTCCCACCGGCATCGACCTGGCGCGCTACGCGCCGCGGGACCGCAGCGCGGCGCGCCGCCAACTCGGCCTACCGGAAGGCGTTCCCATCGTCGGCATCGTCGCCACCCTGCGCAGTTGGAAGGGCCACCGCTACCTGCTCGACGCCTTCGCCCAGTTGTCCGACAAGTCGGCCCAGCTCGTCGTCGTCGGCGACGGCCCCGGCTGCGACAACCTGCGCCGCCAAGCGGCGGAGCTGGGCATCGCCGAGCGTTTCACCATGCCGGGCAACCAGGGCGACGTGGTGCCCTGGCTCGCCGCCCTCGACGTCTTCGTGCTGCCCTCCTACGCCAACGAGGGCGTGCCCCAGGCCATCATGCAGGCCATGGCCTGCGGCCTGCCGGTGGTCAGCACGCCCGTGGGCGCCATTCCCGAGATCGTCGCCGACGGCGTCACCGGCCTGCTGGTGCCACCCCGCGACACGGCGGCCCTGAAGGATGCGCTGGCGCGCCTGCTCGGCGACGTGGCCCTGCGCGGCCGGCTCGCCGACGCCGCCCTGGCCCAGGCGCGGGAGCGCTTCGCCGCCGGCCGCATGCTGGACCGCATGGAAGCCGTCTTCGCCGACGTGATCGCCGGACGGACGGGCGCCTGATGGACCTGCCCTGCGCCGACGGCCTGCTGGGCGCCTGGGTGCGCCACGCCGCGCGGCGCCGTCCCGTGGAGCCGCTGGCGAGCCTGGACCTGGCCTCGGTGCGCCGCGTGCTGCTGGTGCTGACGACGGGCCTCGGCGACGCCGTGCTGTCCACCCCCGTCTTCCAGGCCGTGCGCCGGGCCCTGCCCCAGGCGCGCATCGCCCTCTTCGTGCGCGGCGCCTGGGCACCCCTGTTCGCCGCCGAGAGCGACCTCGACGAGGTGATTCCCTACCCGGGCAAGTGGCGCCGCTTCTTCGCCACCCTGGGCCGGCTGCGCGGCTTCGCGCCGGACCTGACCCTGGTGCTCCACGGCAACGATCCGGACATCCTGCCCCTGTCCTACCTGGCGGGCAGCCGCCACATCGTGCGCGTGCCCACCGCCGGCACCCGCTACGGCCGGCTGCTTTCCAACCTCACTCGGGAACAGGACCGGACGACGGTCGACGGCCTCCACTACATCGACAACCGGCTGCGGGTCCTTGACACGGTGGGCATTCCCGCCGCCCGGCGCACGCCGGTGATCCGCTGCACCGGCCCCCAACAGCAAGCGGCCCGCGCCTGGATCGCGGCGCGCCTCGGCGAGCGTTCCTACGTGGTCGTCCATCCCTACGCCGCCGACAGCTACAAGACCTGGCCCGCCGCGCAGGCCGGCACCTTCCTCGCTGCGGCCCTGGAGCAACGGCCCGAACTGGGCTTCGTGCTCACGGGCGGCAAGGGGGAGCAGGCTGCCGCCGCCGCGCTCGCCGCCGGCCTGCCGGCCGACCGTGTCGCCGTGGCTGCCGGCACCTTCGACATCGCCGGCACCGCCGGCCTGCTGGCCGGCGCTCGGGCCGTCATCGCCCCCGACACGGGACTGCTGCATCTCGCCGCCGCCCTCGACGTGCCGACGGTGGGCCTTTATTCGCCGACCCAGCCCGCCCTCGTGGGACCCCGCGCCGAGACGGCCGCCGCCGTCGCCCTGACGCAGCCCGTGACCTGCACGCCCTGCGAGGAGAAGCGCTGCCCCCACAAGCCGGCCCTGTGCATGGCCCAGTTCGGGGCCGCTGAGGTGCTGGCCGCCCTCGACCGGTTGGCGACGCCATGAAGACGATCGCCCACCTGCTGCCCAACTACAACCCCTTCCCGCCCGTGTATCCGGCGGGGACGGAGTTGCGCGTCGCCGAGGTCTCGCGCCGCCAGACCCGCTACCGGCCCGTGGTGATCTGCGGCGGCTTTCCCGGCCAGCCCGAGCGGGAACGGGACGGCACGATGGAGATCGAGCGCATCCACATCGGCCGCGTCTACCGCCGCCTGTTCCAGAAGATCACGCGCCTCGATCCCTGGCCCTACGGCCGCCGCATGTGGCGACGCATCGAGGCCATCGGCGCCGACCTGATCCACGTGCACAACGAACCCAAGCTGCTGGCCATGCTGGCGCCCTATCTGGCGCGCAAGCCCCTGCCCGTGGTGGTGCACATCGCCAACGACAAGCCGATCCGCCCGGAACTGCTGCCCCTGGTGGCGCGCTGGGTCGCCTGCAGCGACTACATGGCCGGTTGGCTGCGGGATGCGGTGGGCGTCGATTCTGCGCGAATCGAAGTCATCCACACGGGCGTGGACATCGCGCGCCGGCCGCCGGTCTGGAAAATTCCCGCCGCCGACCGGGTCGCCCTGCGGGCCCGCTGGGGCGCGCAGCCCGACGAGTATGTGTTCCTCTTCGCCGGCCGGCTGGTGAAGGAGAAGGGCGTCGTCGAGATGCTCGACGCCTTCGAGCGCCTGGGCACGGACAAACCCGTGCGTCTGCTGGTGGCCGGCAACGTGCGCGACTCCAAGGACCCGAAGAACGAGAAGGCCAACTACGGCCGCGCCGTCGCCCTGCGCATGGCCGAGATGCGGAACGTCAAGTGGGTCGGCAGCTTGCACCCGGGCGCCATGCACGACTTCCTGCTGACCGGCGACGCCTTCCTGCTGCCCTCCCTGTGGCACGACCCCTTCCCGACGGTGATGCTGGAGGCGGCCTGCGCCGGCCTGCCCATCGTCGCCGGACGCCGCGGCGGCATCACCGAGTTCCTCGACGGCTGCCCCGGCGTGCCCCTGCTGGACGCGCCGGAGGACCCGGCCCAACTCGCGGCGGCCATGGCCACCCTCGTCGCCGAACCCCGCCGCGGCGAGGAAGCCGGCCGCTGGCTGCGGACCCGCATCGAGGAGCATTTCGACTGGTCGCGGGTGACGGCCGATTTCGAGGCCCTCTACGACCGCCTGCTGGGAGGCGCGGCGTGAAGCGTACCCTGCTGCTGTTGCCCTTCGCCCTGTTCCTGGCCATCCTGCCCTTTCCCGGCACGGTGGCGGCACGGCTGCTGCTGCTCGCCATCTGCTTCGGCATCGCCCTGTGGCAATGGCTGCGGCACCCGGAGACCCGCGCGCCGATTCCCTGCAAGGCGGTCATCGGCGTCTGGCTGGCGGTCTGCCTCGCCTCCCTGGCCTACGCCTTCGATGCCGGGTATTCGGCCGGCGAGCTCAAGAACGAACTCGGCTACACCATGATGGCCTTCTTCGCCTTCTTCGCGGCGGGCGCCGACCGGGCCGACCTGCGCAAGCTGTTGTGGGCCCTCGCTATCGGCCTCGTCGTCATTGGCACCCTCGGCACCGTGGCCTGGGCCGACAACCATTTCTTCTGGAACGAAACCGGCCGTCACGGCGGCTCCGGCGTCGTCGGCAGCCTGATCGTCACCGCCGCGCCGGCCCTGGCCTGGCTGGCCCTGGCGGAGCGCGCCCGCCCGCCCCGCTACCTGGCGTTCGCCGTCCTCGTCTTCGCCCTGTTCCTCGCCTTCATCACCATGCAGCGGGCCGTCTGGCCGGCTCTCGCCATCGAGATCGGTCTTGCCGTCGCTCTTGCCGTCCGGACCGGCGTGACCAGAGTTTCCTCGCGCCGCCTCGGCATCGCCGTTGCCGTCGTGGTGGCCATCGCCGTCGGCGGCCTGCTGCATAGCCAGCAGGCGCGCTACGGCAATACTACTGATGAGCGGGTCCAACTAACCACCGACTCGCGGCTCGCCCTCTGGCCCGAAGTGGCCGCCCGCATCGCGGAGAATCCCCTCGCGGGCGCCGGCTTTGGCCGCGCCGCCCTGCGCAAGGCGATGCCGGACCTGATCCCTGCCGACACGCCGGCCCTCTGGCATGCCCACAACGTGATCCTCAACTACGGCCTGTCCATGGGCGTCCCCGGCATGCTGGCCCTGGTCGGCCTGTTCGGCGGATTCGGCGTCTTCTTCTGGCGCGGCAGCTCGGGCACCGTGACTGCCGCCGGCATCGCCGGCGTCGCCATCGTCGCCGGCGTGCTGCTGCGCAACCAGTTCAACGATTTCTTCGTCCGCGACATGAGCCTGCTGTTCTGGGCGCTGGTCGGGCTGTTCGCGCGCCAGGTCGTCGCGGCGCGGCAAGGAAGGACCTGATGCGCGTCTGCTTCTACAACGTCACCGCCAGCTTCATTCCCGGCGGCCTGGAAACCTACTGCTGGGAGGTGGGCCGTGCCATGGCGCGCCGCGGCCACGACGTCACCATCGTCGCCGGCGACCGGGGCGGGCCGCGCCACGACGAGGCGAAGCTGGTCCAGTTCCCCTTCCGCATCGAGCAGTCATGGCCCAAGTTCGGCACCCGCTTCCGCCGACTCATGGAGCGGCTATCCTTCGCCCGGGGCGGTGGCCTCGATCATCTGGTGGAAGCCGGCTACGACGCGGTCATCATCAACAAGCCCTTCGACTTTCCGGTGCTGTGGCAGGCGCGGCGGCGCGGCATGAAGGCGCGCACCCTGTTCCGTTCCGGCGGCACGGACTTCTTCCTCGGCGACCGGATGTTCGCCGGCGCGGTGGACCACTGGGCCTCCACCAGCCTCTACAACGCGCGCCAGATCGAGGGTCGCTACGGCCGCAAGGTACGCGTGATCCACAACGGGGTGGACACGGACCGCTTCCATCCCCATCCGCGCCAGCCGGAAATCGCGGGCCTGCCGAAGGACGCCCGCGTCATCGTCAGCCTGGGCCGCCTGGTGGGCTGGAAGGGGCTCCACATCATCGTCGAATCCATGACCGGACTGCCGCCCGACGTGCATTATCTGGTCATCGGCGAAGGCCCCGAACGGGAGGCCCTGCAGCGGCAGGCGACGAACCTGGGCGTCAGCGCCCGCATCCACTTCGCCGGCCGCGTTCCCCACGCGGAACTGCCGCGCTGGCTGAGCCTGGGCGACATCTTCGTGCAGCCCTCCATCGGCGAGGAGGCCTTCGGCATCAGCGTCGTCGAGGCCATGGCCTGCGGCCTGCCGGTGCTGGCCTCCGACAACGGCGGCATGCGGGAGATCGTGCTGCCCGGCGCCACCGGCCAGCTGCTGGTGCCGGGCAACGTGGCGGCCTGGCGGGCGGCGCTGAACGACCTGCTGAAGGAAAATAGCGTGCGGCTGGCGGCCGGCGAGGCGGCGCGCCTGCGCGCCATCGATCACTTCACCTGGGCCGCCAATGCGGCGACGGTGGAATCCATGTTAATGGGGCAGTAGCGCATGTGCGGCATACTCGGTTACCTGGCACCTGAAGGCACGACGCCCAGATTCGACCTCGCGGCGGCGGTGGCGAAGCTGCATCACCGGGGCCCCGACGATTCCGGCCAGTGGCAGGACGGCAACCTGGGCCTGGGCTTCGTGCGCCTGGCCATCATCGACCTCTCGCCCGCCGGCCACCAGCCGATGGTCAGCCCCTGCGGCCGCTACACCATCGTCTTCAACGGCGAGATCTACAACTTCCCGGACCTGCGCGCCGGTCTCGAAGCGAAGGGCGAGACCTTCGTCGGCCATTCCGATACGGAGGTGCTGCTGCGCCTGTTCGCCCTGGAAGGCTTCGATGCCTGCCTGGGAAAATTGCGCGGCATGTTCGCCTTCGCCGTCTGGGACCGGCAGGAGCGCCGGCTCTACACCGCCCGCGACCGTCTCGGCGTCAAGCCGCTGGTGTATGCGGAGACGCCGCGGGGCTTCCTGTTCGGCTCGGAGATCGCGGCCCTCTTCGCCATGGACGGCGAGCTGTCGCGGGCGCCCGACTTCCAGGCCCTCGACCACTACCTGACCTTCCAGTACATCCCGGCGCCCCTGTCGGGCTTCGCCGCCGTGCGCAAGCTGCCGCCGGCCCACGCCATGGTGGTGAAGGACGGCCGCATCGAGCGCATCTTCCGCTACTGGGACATCGATTTCGCCCAGCGCTCGAAGCTCTCTTTCGACGACGCCTGCGAGGCCCTGCGGGAGAAGATCCTCGAAGCGACGAAGATTCGTATGATCTCCGACGTGCCCCTGGGCGCCTTCCTCTCGGGCGGCATCGACTCGTCGATCACCGTGGCCGCCATGGCGCGGCTGTCGAACCAGCCCATCAAGACCTTCGCCATCGGCTTCGACGACGAGCGTTTCAACGAGCTGCCCTTCGCGCGCCAGGTGGCCGAGCACCTCTCCACCGAGCACCGCGAGATGATGGTGCGCCCCGACGCCGTCGAATGGCTGCCGCGCCTCATCGACCACCTGGGCGAGCCCCTCGCCGACAACTCCATCCTGCCCACCTTCTACGTCTCCCGTTTCGCCCAGGAGCAGGTCACCGTGGCCCTGACCGGCGACGGCGGCGACGAGAGCTTCGCCGGCTATCGCCGCTTCTACCAGATGCGCCGCGCCGACGTGCTCGAACGCAGCGGCCTGACGCCCGTGTGGCGCGGCTTGCGCCGCCTCACGGTGGCCGTGGAGAACCGCCTCAAGCCGAACCGGCCCAAGCGCAGCTTCCCAGCCACACGCGCCGACGAGATGCTGTTCATGCAGGGTGCCGAAGCCTACAAGCACCTGCTGGCCTTCTATCCCGATGCCGCCAAGGAGGCCCTGCTGACGGCCGCCTTCAAGGCGAAGCGCGGCGACTCGCGCACCACCGCCTACCTGGAAGCGGCCCTCGCCCGCGCCCAGGACGCCGACCCCGCCACCAAGTGGTGCTATGCGGATCTGGTTACCTACCTGCCCGAGGACATCCTCTACAAGGTGGACATCGCCAGCATGGCAGTGTCCCTTGAATGCCGCTCGCCCTTCCTCGACCACCGGGTCGTCGAGTTCGCCTACAGCCTGCCGGGCCGCTACAAGCTCTCGGCCGGTGGCCGCCACAAGCACATCCTCAAGGAAGCCTTCAAGGACTGGCTGCCCGCCGGCTTCATGGACCGGCCCAAGCAGGGTTTCTCGGCGCCCTTGGCCCGCTGGCTGCGGGAAGACTTCGGGCCCATCCTGCAGGAGCGCCTGCTGGACCAGCAGACCCTGGCGTCCTGGTTCGACCAGGCTCAGGTGACCCGTTACGTGGAGGAGCACCTGTCGGGCAGGGGCTCCCACAGCCAGCGTCTGTGGCCCCTGCTGGTGCTGGCGATCTGGGTCGAGCGCTTCGGCGTGGACGTCTCAGCCCCATGAAGATCGGCCACCTCGCTGCGGGCCTCTGGCGCAGCGTGCACCTCGACATGGCCAAGGCCCTCGCGTGCCTCGGCCACGACGTGCAGGTCTACACGGAGGACAGGCGCATCCCCACCATCGCCCGCTTCACGCGCCTGGACGAGGACGGCGTCGCCATCTGGGGCATCCACGACGAGCGGCGCAACCCCTGGCTCTGGCTGCCGGACCGCCTGGGCAAGCCCTTCCTCGGCGGCCGCCGCTTCTTCACCACCCTGTTCGCCATCTGGTGCTACCTGCGCCGCACCCGCTGCGACATCTACATGGTGGAAGGCGACGGCCTCGGCATCTTCCTGGCGCTGCTGTCGAAGGTGATGAAGTTCCGCTGGGTCCAGTGCGTGCACGACCACGAGCATTTCGGCGTGCTGCTCGGCTATCCGGGCGAACCGTCGAACCCGGCGCGCACCCGCCTCAAGCTTTGGATGATGCGCCAGGCCGATGCCATCCGCGCCAACTCGCGCGTCACCCGCGACGTCATGGTGCAGGCCGGCCTCGATCCCACGGCCATCACCGTGATCCCGCTCCACTACACGCCGCGCATGTGCGTCGAAGGCGACATGGCCGGATTCCACCGCGCCGCCCGCGCCGATATCCGCGACCGCCATGGCCTGCCCCCGGATTGCCCGCTGGTGGTGGCCCTGTGCCGCCTGACGCCCTTCAAGGGCCTGGACCTGGCCGTGCGCGCCTTCGCCCTCGCCCGCCGGAAGCATCCCGCCGCCCGCTTCGTCGTCTGCGGCGGCGACCGCCAGGTGCCCGGCGTCGGCAGCTACCAGGCCCTGCTGGAGAAACTCGCCGCCGAACTGGGCATCGCCGACGCCATCCTCTTCGCCGGCAACATCGAGCCCACGGAGGTCAAGCGCTACTACGCAGCTGCCGACCTGCACCTGGTGCCTTCCTACATCGAGACCTTCAACTACTCGGCCGTCGAGTCCGCCCTCACCGGCACGCGCACTCTGATGACGGACCGCATCGGCTCCGGCCCCTGGCTGGAGGAATTCGGCGCCGCCCTGGTGGTGGCCGGCCGCGAACCGGCCGACTACGCGGCGGCGATGATCCGCGCGCTGGAGACCCCCTTCGGCGAGGAGGAAGCCCTGGCCGTCGCCCGCCGCACCGAGGCAGGCCTGGACGTGAACACCCTGGCTCCCCAGCTCGCCGCGCTGCTGGCGCGCACCGCCGGAACCCCGTCATGAGCCGCCCCCTCTGCATCCAGATCAACTGGCAGCGCCAGTTCGGCGGCGGCGAGGTCTATACGCGCTTCTTCACCCAGGCCCTGCTGGCCCAGGGTTGGGACGTGCAGATCGTCGTGGACCGCAAGGCAGCCTTCTGGCATCACCTGGGCCTCGACGGCGTGCGCTTCCTGCCCATCGGTCACGGCAGCGAGATTCCGGCCGTGCTGCCGGTGGCGCCGGCCGTGGTGGTCAGCCACACCACGCTGCCGGAGGAAATGGCCCGGCAGGTGGCCGCCCGCCACCGCCTCGGCGGCTTCGTGCACATGCCCCTCACCGACCGGGCGCCGGCGGGACTCGCGCACTATCACCGCATCTTCGCCGTCTCGGCCTACGTGCGCGACACGGCCATCGCCCGCGGCCATCGACAGGTGCATCTCCAGCCCCTGCTGGGCGTCGCCGACCTGGCGCCGCGTACCCGCTCCGGCGGCGCCATCGTCCGCCGCAGCGAATACGACTGGGACCTGCGCAAGGTGCGCGACCGGCTGCTGTCCTGGACCGAGCCCCTGCGGGCCCTGCGTCCCCGCCACGCCTTCGCGCGCCGGCCCGGCATCACCCTGGGCATCGTCTCGCGCCTGACGCCCATCAAGCAGTTCCCCCTGCTTTTCTCCCATCTGGCTCCCGTGCTGGCGGACTTTCCCGACATCCACCTGGATGTCTTCGGCAGCGGCGGCTACGCTTCGGTGCGCGACCTGCGCCGGGCCCTCGGACCGATCCGCAGCCGCACGCGCTTTTGGGGCCACCAGCCGGACCCGGCGGCCGTCTACGGTCAACTCGACTACGTGCTCTCGGGTCTTCCGGAGCGGGAAGCCCTCGGCCTCAACCTAATCGAGGCCCAGGCCGCCGGCACGCCGGTGATCGCCGTGGATGCGCCGCCCTTCGTGGAAACGGTGGTGCCCGGTACCTCGGGCTTCCTCTACGCCGATCCGCGCCAGGACGACGGCGCCGGCTTCCGCGCGCTGATGGCGCAGCTCGCCGGCGGCGCGGCGCGACCCGATCCGCGACTGGCGACGGAGCATCTGGCGCAGTTCTCCCCCGCCGCCTTCGAGCGACGCGTCGCCGCAGCCATGGCCACCCTGGCGCCATGAAAATTCTCTACCTGCATCCACGTTCCTGGACCGGCGAATACCCGGTGCTGCTGCGGTTGCGGGACCTGGGCCACGAGGTCTGCGTGCTGGAGGAGGACCGCAAGCTGCCCGGGGCGCGCCATTTCGCCCACCATTTCGAGCAGCCCGGCGACGGCATCGCCACCTTCTGGTACAACCCGCGCAAGGGTCTGGAGCGGGTGCTCACCTGGCCCTGGGACCGGGCCCATCGCAAGGCCTTCGACGGCCGCAACCTGGCCCACCGGGCCTGGATCATCGCCGCGGCGGCGAAGCGTTTCCGCCCCGACGTGATCGTCACCAGCGACGGCTTCTCCTACGCGATTCCCGCCGCGCGGCTGCGGCGCGGGGGCAAGCTCACCGTCCCCCTCGTCGTCAGCTACATCGGCGGCGACATCCTCGACTGCCCCGAGGCCGACGTGGGCCGGCGCCGCACGCCGGCCGTGACGCGCCTGATCCGCGACACCATCGGCGGCGCCGACAGGCTGCGTCCCGTGTCGCCCCTGATCGAGGGCCTGCTGAAGGCCGAAGGCGCCGACGCCGCCCGCATCCGCCTGATTCCCAGCCATCTGGTGGCGCCCCGCGACGTGCTGGATCGGCTCCACACCGGGCGAGCCCAGGTGCGCGCCGCGATCCGCGCCGAGCTGGGCATTCCCCAGGACGCGCCGCTGATCGTGACGCTTTCCGGCAACCAGAAGGGCAAGGGCCTGCACATCCTGGCCGAGGCCTGGCCGGCGGTGCAGGCCGCCGTCCCCGGCGTCCGCTGGCTGTTCTGCGGTCCGGCGACGCCCTGGATCGAGGAGGCCGTCCGGCCGCGCCTGCGGGCGGCCAATGCCGAAGCCGGCATCGTCGCGACCAACGCCCTGGCCGGCACGCGGGTGTTCGAACACCTGGCCGCCGCCGATCTGCATGTGAACCCGAGCCTGTGCGAGAGCCTCAACATGGTCACCGTGGAGGCGGCGGCGGTCGGCACGCCGACGGTGGGTACCGATGGCGCCGGCATCGCGGCCTGGATGGAGCGCTACGGCGCCGGTGCCGTGGTCCCCGCCGGCCGGGCCGCCCCCCTGGCCGATGCTATAATTTTTGCCCTGAAAGACCCGGCCCGACTGGCCGCCTGGAGCGCGGCCGGCCGCGAGATGATCGCCGAGTTCACCCTCGACCGCGTCGCTGCCCAACTCGTCGCCCTGTTCGAACATGCACGCGGACCCCGCACGGAGCCCTGATTGACCCTCACCCTCGGTTTGCAGACCGGCCACGAGTCCTCGGCCGCCCTCTTCGACGGCCGCAAGCTGGTGGCCGCCATTTCCGACGAGCGCCTGACCCGCGTGAAGAACGAAGGCGGCCGTCTCATGGACCACGCCACGGACGCCGTGCTGGCCATGGCCGGCAAGGCCCGCGCCGACGTGGATCGCCTCGCCCTGCTCTACACCTTCTTCCCCGACGAGTACTTCGTCCGCGAGACCTGGGCCAAGGAACTGGAGCGCCGCCTGGTGCGCCGCCGCCGCGCCGGCCAAGGCGCCGAGCGGCCCCAGATGCTGCTGTGCAATTTCCTCGAACGCCTGAAGGCGCGCGGCAAGGATTTCGCCAAACACTTCCGTCGCGACGCCTTCCTTCAGGGCGAGGGCTTCCCCAAGGCGACCCCGGCCTTCTACGATCACCACGAGACCCACGCCATCGCTGCCGCCTTCTTCAGCGGCTTCAGCGAATGCGCGGTCGTCACCATGGATGGCCAGGGCGACTGGGGCGTGCACCACACCTCCGGCGTCTTCCGCGACGGCCGCTACGAGCGCCAGCACACCAGCGACCATGACGGTGCTTCCGCCGGCATGTTCTACGGCCACATCACCGAGCTGCTCGGCTTCCGCCCCATGCGCCACGAAGGCAAGGTCGTCGGCCTGGCCGCCATGGGCGATCCGCTGCCGCTCTACAAGACCTTCCACGCCGCCCTGCGCGTCTCCGGCGACGGCCGCACCCTGGCCTCCGATTTCGTCGGCGAGAACGCCGAGAAGCGGCGCATGGCCCACCTCAAGACCGCCATCGAAGGCCACAGCCGCGAGAACATTTCGGCCGCCGCTCAGCAGATCCTCGAGGACGTGGCCCTCGATCTCGTGCGCAACTACCTGCGGGAAACCGGCCTGAAGCGCCTGGCCCTGAACGGCGGCGTCTTCGCCAACGTGAAGCTCAACCAGCGCATCGCCATGCTGCCCGAGGTGGAGGAGATCTTCGTCTTCCCGGGCATGAGCGACACCGGCAACAGCGTCGGCGCCGCCCTGCTCGACATGCTGGCCCAGGACCCGGACGCCCTGAAGCACAGCGAACCCCTCGTCGACGTCTATCTGGGCCCGGCCTATGACGATGCCGCCGTAGAGGCGGCCCTGGCCGCCGCCGGGCTCAAGGGACGGAAGCTCGACGAGGCGACCCTTGTGGACACCGCCGCCCAGGCCATCCACGCCGGCCGCATCGTCGGCTGGTTCCAGGGCCGCATGGAGTTCGGCCCGCGCGCCCTCGGCAACCGCTCCATGCTGGCGCGGCCGACCGAGTCCGCCATCAACGACTGGCTCAACGAGCGCCTCGACCGCTCCGAGTTCATGCCCTTCGCCCCCAGCGTGCTGGCCGAGCATGCCGACGCGCTCTTCGTCGGGGTGAACAAGGCGCGCCACACGGCGGAGTTCATGACCGTCACCTTCGATGTGGTGCCCGAGTGGCGCCCGCGCATCCCGGCAGTGGTGCATGTGGACGGCACCGCGCGCCCCCAGCTCGTGCGCGCCGACCGCAATCCGCTCTACCACAAGCTGATCTCCGCCTACCACGCCCTCTCCGGCATCCCGCTGGTGCTCAACACCAGCTTCAACGTGCATGAGGAGCCCATCGTCTGCGCGCCGGCCGAGGCCATCCGCGCCTTCGTCGAGAAGCGCGTCGATTGCCTGGCGGTCGGCTCCTACTGGCTGGAACACTGAGGACAGCCGCCCCGCCGGGGCCATGTACGCGCCGCGCATGACCTCGAACCTGCTCCCCGACTACCGGCCCGACATCGACGGCCTGCGCGCCGTCGCCGTCCTCTCCGTCGTCGCCTTCCATGCCTTCCCCGAATGGGTCCACGGCGGCTTCGTCGGCGTCGATGTCTTCTTCGTCATCTCCGGCTTCCTCATCTCCACCATCATCCTCAGGAGCCTCGACGCCGGCGACTTCAGCTTCGCGGACTTCTACGCCCGTCGCATCAAGCGCATCTTCCCCGCCCTGGCCCTGGTGCTCGCCGCTTCCCTGGCCCTGGGCTGGAGCCTGCTGCTGAAGGACGAGCTGCGCCAGCTCGGCGGCCACACCGCCGCCGGCGCCGCCTTCCTGTCGAACTTCGTGCTGATGCGCGAGTCGGGCTATTTCGACACGGCGGTGGAGCTGAAGCCGCTGCTGCACCTGTGGTCCCTGGCCATCGAGGAGCAGTTCTACCTGATCTGGCCCCTGGCCCTGTTCCTCGCCTACCGCTACCGCCGCAATCCGCTGACGGTGATCCTCCTTGTCCTCGCCGTCTCCTTCGCCCTCAATGCCGGCCGCGCCGGCGGGCGCCACGCGGTGCAGACCTTCTATCACCCGCTGACGCGCTTCTGGGAACTGCTGGCCGGGGGCGCCCTGGCCTGGATCGCCCTGCACCGCCACGAGGCCTTCGATGCCGCCCTGCGGCGCCTCCTTCCGGAAGCCGACCGCCAGAGTGCCTTGCAGGACACGAAATCCTTCCTCGGCATCGGCCTCGTCGCGGCAGGCGTTTTTCTCCTCGACCGCAGCCGTGCCTTCCCCGGCTGGTGGGCCCTGCTCCCCGTCCTCGGCGCCTTCCTCCTGATTTCCGCCGGCCCCCACGCCGCCGTCAATCGCAGGCTCCTCGCCCACCCCGTTTTCGTCTTCGTCGGCCTCATCAGCTATCCCCTCTACCTCTGGCACTGGCCCCTGCTGTCCTTCGCCCGCATCGTCATCGGCGAGACGCCGTCCGCCGGCGTGCGCATCGCCCTCGTCGCCCTCAGCGTCCTGCTGGCCTTTCTCACCTATCGCTTCGTCGAAAAGCCCATACGTGCGCCGCGTCCGGCGGTGGCCGGCCACGACGCGCCGCGGAGCCCGGCGGCCATCGTGGCCGTGCTGACGGCAGCGGTGGCGATCCTCGGCATCGCGGGTCTGCTGATCCAGCAGGGCAGCCTCGGCGGACGGCTCAAGACCCTGGACGCCATCAGCGATGCCAAGGACGACTGGGACTACCCACGGGTCAGCGCCAAGGACCGGCATCCGCAGTACAGCTTCCACCTGCGCCCCCTGCCTGGCCGCAGCGACGACACCCTGCTGTTCCTCGGCGACAGCAATGTCGAGCAGTTCTATCCGCGTGTGCGCAAGCTCCACGAGGACTCCGGCCGCGCCGCGACCGTGGTCTTCGTCACCGCCGGCGGCTGCAGCCCGATCCCGGAGATCGAACAGACCGACGGCGGCTGCGCCGGACAGATGAAGGATGCCTTCGCGTACGCCGCCGAGACGTCCATCCGCAAGGTCGTCATCGGCGCGACCTGGGATTACTTCGATCAGACGAAATACACCTACGCCGGCAGCAGCCCGATCCCGCGGCGGCTGGCCGATACCATTTACCGGGATTTCGCCGCCCGCCTCAAGGGCCTGGTGGCCGCCGGCAAGGAGGTCTATCTCGTGCTGCCGGTGCCTAAAGGCCCGCCGATGGACCCCCAACGGATGGTCGATCTACAGGCTCGCTTCACGGGTATCCCACGCTACGTCGAGCCCCTGCGGGTCGCCGATTTCGTTGCCCAGCAGCAGGAGGCGATCCGCCTGCTGAATAGGGTCGCTGCCGAGTCGGGGGCGAAGCTCCTCGATCCGCTGCCGGACGTCTGCGACGCCGACGTCTGCCCGAATCTGGCACCCGACGGTCGCCCTGTCAGCAAGGATGCGGGGCATCTGCGGCCGTTCTACGTGGCGGAGAGGATCAGGATGTTCGATGCACTTTTCAGCCAGCCGGTGTCGCGGTGATGAAACTTCTCTTTGCCTTTCCCGAGCCTTTGCCATTGCCACGTGCACGCGGCGTGCAAGTGGCTCACGCCGCCGCCAGCCTTGCCGCCGCCGGGGTTATGGTGGATCTGGCCTACGCTCCGGTATCCGGATGTTCGCCCCTCGATCCCATCGGCATGCAGCCACCCGCGGGCCTGGCCTTTGTCCCCTTATCTCGCGGTTGGCCGGTGCCTCTTGATCGGATTCCGCCTTTTTCGCGCTGGCACTCGGTACGCTTCTTCGCTCACCGGTTGCGCGGCGAGATCGGCAGGCGGCATCCTGATGCTCTTTACGTGCGCCATCTGAAGCTGGCATCTCTGCTGCTGGGGGCGCATAACCTGCCGCCGATGATCTACGAGGCCCACGAGGTCTTTGCCGACACCGTGAAGCCGGCCCGTAGGGAACATACTGCGGTAATGGAAAGCGCAGTGATGGCGGGTGCCGCAGCAGTCGTCTGCAACAGCCAGGCGACGGCCAACCGATTGGCCGCTCTCTACGGTGCACCGTCGCGCCTGCTTGTGCTGCCAAATGGGGTGACCCCCCTCGCCAAGCTGCCGGAAAAGCCTTGGGACGAGTGCCGGCGCCATGTCATCTACGCAGGATCCTTTTTCGGCTGGAAAGGTGTGGACGACCTGGTGGCAGCAGCAGCCGACCTTCCGGGATTCCGCATTACCCTGGTCGGGGGCGAATCCGCCCAGATCGAGCGCCTGCGCAGGCAGTTGCCGCAGCAGGGGGCGGAACTCGAATTCCTGCCGCGCTGCCCCAGCCCGGAGGTCATGGAACGGCTGGCGGTTTCCTGCATCGCAGTGTTGCCGAACCGCCCGGACCCGGACAGCACGTTCACCTCGCCGATCAAGTTATTCGAGTACATGGCGGCCGGGTGCGCCATCGTTTGTGCCGACTTGCCGCCGATGCGCGAGATTCTGGATTCGGGGGATGCCGCCTGGTTCGAGCCGGGAAATGTGCGGAGCCTCGCCGATGCGCTGCGCTCCATGGGTCAGAACTGTGGGCAGGCTAAGGATATGGGGCAACGGCTGCGGGAGATGAGCGCGGCCTACACCTGGCAGCAGCGGGCCCGGCGCCTAAAGGCCTTCATCGCCGAAACCGTGGAATCTTCGCGATAAGCACGAGTTCCGGCGCTGACACCTGCGCCCTCAGTCCAACTCGAAGGCGCGCTTGTAATCGAGCTTCAGGGCGGAGTTCTGCTGCTCCTTGCGCAGGTAGCAATTTCCCACGGCGAGCACTTCGATCTCGGTGCCCATGAAACAGCGGAACGCGTCCTCGGGGGTGCCGACGATCGGTTCGCCGCGGACATTGAAGCTGGTATTCACGACCACCGGGCAGCCGCTCAAGGTCTTGAAGCCAGAGATCAGGGCGTGATAGCGGGGGTTCGTTTCCGCATGCACCGTCTGGATGCGGGCCGAGTAGTCCACGTGGGTTACGGCGGGGATATCGGAGCGGGGGACCTTCAGTTTGTCTATGCCGAAGAGCCGGTTTTCCTCCTCCGTCATCACGCGGCGCCGGCTTTCCTTCACGCCGGCCACGAGCAGCATGTAGGGGCTATCGCAGTCGAGGTCAAACCATTCCGCCACATCCTCTCTTAGTACCGACGGCGCGAACGGCCGGAAGGACTCGCGATACTTGACCTTGAGATTCAGCACGGACTGCATCGTCGGCGACCGCGGGTCGCCGAGTATGGAACGCCCCCCCAGGGCACGGGGGCCGAACTCCATGCGCCCCTGGAACCAGCCGATGGCCTTGCCTTCCGCGAGGTCGGAAGCACAGGCATCAATCAGGGATTGGTCGTCCAACACATCGAAGACGGCACCGGCCTCGCGCAGGCGCCGCTCAATCTCGGCCTGAGCAAAGCTGGGCCCGAGGTAACTTCCCTTCATGGCATCGCCCTTGGGCGCAGGGCGCTCCTGGCCGGCGAAGCCGTAATAGGCGGACAGGGCAGCACCCAGTGCGCCGCCGGCATCGCCCGCCGCCGGTTGTATCCATATCCGATCGAAGGCGCCGTCCTTCAGCAGCTTTCCGTTCGCCACGCAGTTCAGGGCTACGCCGCCGGCCAGGCAGAGGTTACGCATCCCGGTTTCCGCCGCCGCCGACCGGCAGAGCTTGAGCATGACGTCCTCGGTGACCTGTTGCACCGAGGCGGCCAGGTCCATGTGCTTCTGGGTGAGACTCTCTTCCGGTTTGCGGGGCGGGCCGCCGAACAGTGCGTCGAAGCGGCGGTTGGTCATGGTGAGGCCGGTGCAGTAATCGAAATAGTCCATGTTCAACCGGAAGGACCCGTCCGGCTTCACGTCGATCAGGTGCTCGCGGATGGCTTCGGCATACGTCGGCTGCCCATAGGGGGCCAGCCCCATGAGTTTGTACTCGCCCGAATTGACCTTGAAGCCCGTGTAATAGGTGAAGGCCGAGTAGAGAAGCCCGAGCGAATGGGGGAAATGAATTTCCTTAAGGATTTCCAGTCGTCTGCCCCGACCAACGGCGAGGGAGCTCGTCGCCCACTCGCCGACGCCGTCGAGAGTGAGCACGGCGGCCTCCTCGAACGGCGAGGGAAAGAAGGCGCTGGCCGCATGGCTCAAATGATGTTCGCCGAACAGGAGCTTGGTGCTCCAATCGATGTCGGGTGCGAACGCCTTCAGTTCCTTGGCAAGAAGGTCCTTGAGGAACAGCTTCTCCCGCAGCCAGACCGGAATGGCCATGCGAAACGACGCGAAGCCTCGGGGCGCAAACGCCAGGTATGTTTCCAGCAGACGCTCGAACTTCAGGAAGGGCTTGTCGTAGAAGGTCACATGGTCGACGCTGGATGCGTCGATGCCGGCTTCCTCGATGCAATAGCGGATTGCGTTCGCCGGAAACCGCGCATCGTGCTTGCGGCGCGAGAAGCGCTCCTCCTGAGCAGCGGCAACAATTTCACCGTCGCGCACTAGGGCTGCGGCGCTATCGTGGTAAAGGCCGGAGATTCCCAGGATGATCATGGGGACTGGTTGTCAGAACAGGGTATAGATGAACGGGGCGACGGCGGAACCCTGCGCCAGCACTATCAAGGCACCTAGCAGGGCCATGACGATGAGGATCGGGACGAGCCAGTACTTCTTGCGTGCGCGCATGAACGCCCAGAGCTCTTTCAGGAAGGACATGATGGATGGTCAGAACTGATTGACAAGGGTTTTCGGATCGGGGCCGGGCGGCTCCCGGGGGACCCAGTAGCTTTTTGCGGCGGGGTCATACCTGAGACGCAACGGGTCCTTGCCGCCCAGGCGCATAAGGACTCCGATGGGCAGAACGGTGAGGAAGAAGACCGCTCCGAGGGCCAGGGGACTGACGATGCGGTTGAGCAGCACGCCAAGACGCATCCAGAGGCGGTTCAATCCGGAAAGCGCCTGGGGACGCAGCAGCGCGAGGACCAGGAAGGCGGCGGCAGGCAGGAGCGCCCAGATGCGGACTCCACTGCCGGATGCCAGGGGCCATAGACCAATGATCGCAAGGAAAGCCGCTATGACGAAACCGAAATTCCGGTCCGTCGAGCCGGTCAGGTGCTCCTCGCGCTCCAGATTTTCGATTGCCATCGGGATTGCCGCTATTGGATTGGACGAGGCGCGATTATCGCCGACATTCGCTCCCACGCCCAGTCGTGAGCCTTGCGCCGCGCCGGTATAGAATCTGGCGACCCATCGCCGGCATCTGCCGGAACACTTTCCGGAGATGCTTCTTGGACAAGAAGCCCGCCCCAGCAGCAGAATCGTTGCAGCCGGTCCCGAACTGGCTCCTTAACCTCGCCCTCGTGGTTTTATCCTTGTTGTTCGCCGTGGGAATCGCCGAGATTGTGGGGCGTTACGTCTACCCTGTGCGGACGATCACCAAGGTTCTCGACCGGGAGCTGCTTTTCGCCCCGGTACCCGAATCACGGAAGATATTCCATCGCGATCCGGCAAACGGCAAGGAAACCGTCTGGATGCGTTTCAACAGCCATGGACATCGCGGACCTGACCGGCCTCTGATGTCCGGTTCCCGCATCGTGGTCTATGGCGACTCGTTCATCGAGGCCGAATACAGCAAGGAGGAGAACACTTTCTCCGGCCGCCTGGAAAAAGACCTCGCCACGGCCTTCGGCAGGGATTTCCAGGTTATCAACGCCGGTGTTTCCGGCTACGGGCCGGATCAGGCCCTGAAGCGCATCGAGCGGGATCTTCCGGCGACAAAGCCGGATTTCCTGCTGCTGTCGATCTACACGGGCAACGACTACGGCGACTTGCTGCGCAACAAGCTCTTCCTGCGGACCCCCGACGGCAGTCTCGCCGACCACCAGCCGAAGATCAGCGAAGCCCTGGTTGCCGAGTTCGCCGACGCCGAAAAAAAGAGCAAGCGACTGAAGACCCGAGCGATAGTCGCAGAACTCAAGCAGATATTGCGCAGTGCCTTCTCGAACAAGCCGCCCCAAGGTCAGGCGGTGGCGAATTCCATCGATGAATGGAAACGCTGGCTCGGCCAGCGGGAAGCCGAGTACGTCCAACTGGCGAAGGAAGGCGACCGTACGGTCCACAATCTATTCAACGACGGCTTCGACGCCGATATCGCCACCGAGCCCTCGTCGCCGTCGGCGCGCTACAAGGCGGAGTTGATGCGGGATTTTCTGCGGCTCGCCAAGCTGCGCCTCGCCAAGAGCGGGGTTCCCTTCGCAGTGATGGTCGTCCCGGCGCCGATGGATGCCTGCGAGAACTACGACTGGTCGGCGGACCGGGCCGCGTTTCCCTTCTATGACCGGCACGCCCTCACCAGGATTGCAACCGAAGCCGCCCGCGATGCGGGAATATCCGTGATCAACCTGTTCGATGTCCTGGCGACGAAGGACTGCAACACGTACTTCTTCCATTACGGAGATGCTCATTGGAGTGATCGTGGGCAGGCCGTCGCCGCTGCCGAAGTCGCGAGTGCACTCAAGCGATTCGGTGGCGCGCCTTTTCGCTGAGCGCTTCAGGCAGGAGTTCTAGCCCGCCGCGAAAGCCGTTCAGTGGGCCTCCTCCCAGTTGCGACCGACGCCCACATCCACCAGAAGCGGCACCGCCAGCTTCGCCACGCCACCCATGAGCTTGGGCAGGGCTTCCTTCACCCGGTGCAACTCGCCTTCCGGCACTTCCAGCACCAGTTCGTCGTGTACCTGCAGGATCAACCGCGTTGCCAGCTGCTGCTCGTCTAGCCAGCCCTGCACGGCGATCATGGCCAGCTTGATGAGGTCGGCGGCCGTGCCCTGCATGGGCGCGTTGATGGCGGCGCGTTCGGCGCCCTGGCGGCGGCCCACGTTGCTGGAGCGGATTTCCGGCAGCCAGAGGCGGCGGCCGAAGACGGTTTCCACGTAGCCTTTCTCCCGCGCCGCCTGGCGCGTTTCGTCCATGTAGCGGGTGACGCCGGGATAGCGGGCGAAGTAGCGGTCCATGTAGGCCTGGGCGGCGCTGCGCTCCAGGCCCAATTCGCGGGCAAGACCGAAGGCGCTCATGCCGTAGATGAGGCCGAAGTTGATGACCTTGGCGGCGCGGCGCTGGTCCGAATCCACTTCCAGCGGCGTAATGCCGAAGATCTCGGCGGCCGTCGCCCGATGCACGTCCTCGCCGCGGGCGAAGGCGTCCAGCAGGCGGGCGTCGTTGGACAGATGGGCCATGATGCGCAGCTCCACCTGGGAGTAGTCGGCCGACACCAGCGCATGGCCCGGCGGCGCGATGAAGGCGGAGCGGATGCGGCGACCCTCGGCGGTGCGCACGGGGATGTTCTGCAGATTGGGGTCGGAGCTTGCCAGCCGGCCGGTGACGGCGGTGGCCTGGGCGAAGCTGGTATGCACGCGGCCGGTGGCCGGGTTCACCATACGCGGCAGCTTGTCGGTGTAGGTGCCCTTGAGCTTGGCGAGGCTGCGGAATTCCAGCAGCTTCTTCGGCAACGGGTAGTCGAGGGCCAGTTGTTCCAGCACCTCTTCGTCGGTGGACGGTGCCTTCGTGGCCGTACGCTTGACGACGGGCAGGCCCTGGCGCTCGAAGAGAATTTCGGCGAGCTGCTTCGGCGAGTTGAGGTTGAAGGGCTGGCCGGCGAGCTGGTGGGCTTCGGTCTCGATGGCCATGAGCTTGCGGCCGAGTTCGTCGCTCTGGGCGGCAAGGGCGAAGACGTCGATGAGCACGCCGTTGCGCTCCATGCGCCAGAGGATTTCGGCCACCGGCAGTTCGATATCGCGATAGAGGCTGTCGAGTTTCTGCTCCTCGGCCAAGCGTGGCGCCAGGGTCTGGTGCACGCGCAGGGTGACGTCGGCGTCCTCGGCCGCGTATTCGGCGGCCCGCTCCAGCGGCACCTCGGCGAAGGAAATGCGGGAGGCGCCCTTGCCCGTCACGTCGTCGTAGGCGATGGTGGCCAGCCCGCAGTGGCGCGCTGCCAGGGAGCCCAGGTCGTGGGGCTTGTCCGATTCGAGGATATAGGACTGGAGCAGGGTGTCCTCGGCGATGCCGCGCAGAGTAATGCCGTGGTTGGCGAAGACGTGGCGGTCGTACTTGAGGTGCTGGCCGAGCTTGGGTTTCGTCGTCGATTCGAGCCAGGGCTTGAGCACCTGCATCATCTCGTCCAGCGGTAGCTGGTCCGGCACCCCGGCGTAGGCGTGGCCGACGGGAATGTAGGCCGCTTCGCCGGGGGTGACCGCCAGGGAGATGCCCACCAGTTTCGCCTTCATGGGATCGAGGTCGGTGGTCTCGGTATCCAGGGACACCAGCGGCGCGCGTTCGATGCGATCCCGCCAGTCGTCCAGTTGGGCCCGGGTCAGGATAATCTCGTAGCCGCCCCGATGGCCGTCCTGCAGGGGCGCCGGCGCGGCGGCCGGTGTCTCGGACTGGACCTCCCGCAGCCACTGCTTGAATTCGAGGCGGGCGAAGAGTTCCGCCAGCTTCTCCCGGTCGTGGGGCTGGGGCGCCAGGGCCGCCGGCGTCACCGGCAGTTCCAGGTCGCAGGCCACCGTCACCAGCTTGCGGCCCAGGGGCAGGAAGTCCAGGTGCCTCTTCAGGTTGGCGCCCACCACGCCGCCGATCTCGTCCGCATGGGCGACGATGCCGTCGAGGCTGCCGTACTGGGTCAGCCATTTAACGGCGGTCTTCGGCCCCACCTTCTCGACGCCGGGCACGCCGTCCACGCTGTCGCCCATCAACGCCAGGTAGTCCACGATGCGGTCCGGCGCGACGCCGAACTTGGCGAGCACGCCGGTCTCGTCGAGCATCTCGTTGGTCATGGTGTTCACGAGCCGCACATGGGGATTGACGAGCTGGGCCAGGTCCTTGTCGCCGGTGGACACCAGGGTGTCGATGCCGGCGGCGGCGGCCTGCTGCGCCAGGGTGCCGATGACGTCGTCGGCCTCGACGCCGTCCATCATGATCAGGGGCCAGCCCAGCGCCCGGATGCAGTCGTGCAGCGGCGCGATCTGGGCCACCAGATCCTCGGGCATGGGCGGCCGATGGGCCTTGTACTCGGGGTACCATTCGTCGCGGAAGGTCTTGCCCTTGGCGTCGAAGACGACGGCGCGGTAGTCGGCCTTGTGGTCGGCTTCGAGCCGACGTAGCATCGCGATGACGCCATAGACGGCGCCCGTGGGCTCGCCGGCCTTGTTCCTCAGGTCGGGCAGGGCATGGAAAGCGCGGTAGAGATAGGAAGACCCATCGACTAGAAGCAGCATGGACATGGAGCAGGCACCCGCATGATGAGCGCAAAGGACAAGTTGCCGAGTTACCTCGACTTCAACCAGGCAGCGCCGGGCGCGACGGCCCGCGAGGCATGGCGCGTCTTCGGCATTATGTCAGAGTTCGTCGAGGCCACCGACCGCCTCGCCGCCGTGCGGCCCGCCGTCAGCATCTTCGGCAGCGCCCGCGTGACGCGGGACAGCGGCACCTACCGGCTCACCGAGCGCATCGCGCGTCTGCTGTCGGATGCGGGCTTCGCCGTCATCTCCGGCGGCGGTCCCGGCGTCATGGAGGCGGCCAACAAGGGCGCCTTCGAGGGCAAGAGCCCGTCCATCGGCCTCAACATCCAGCTGCCCATGGAGCAGAAGGCCAACCTCTACCAGGACATCTCCCAGAGCTTCCGCCATTTCTTCGCGCGCAAGTACATGTTCGTGCGATTCGCCACGGCCTATGTGGTGATGCCCGGCGGTTTCGGCACCCTCGACGAGCTGTTGGAATCCCTCACCCTGATCCAGACGCGCAAGTCGCCGCGCATTCCGCTGATCCTCGTCGGCAGCGACTTCTGGGCCGGCCTGCTGGACTGGTTCCGCGACAAGCTGGTCAGCGAGGGCATGATCAATCCGGAAGACATGGATCTCATCAGCGTCATCGACGATCCCGAATGCATCGTTGCCTCGATCTTCCAGTACTACGAAACCCGCGGTTTCGCGCGCCTGCCCGAGGAGCACGAACTCCTGTTGAATCTTTGAGCTCTGCTAGAATGGGCCATCCCGAGAGGAAATCCCCATGCGCCGCCCGTTTCCCGCGTTTTTCGCCGTCCTGACCCTCGTCGCCGCCCTGCCGGTTGCCGCGCAGAACCGGCCTGCCGACCTGCAGCCGCTGCCCGACGTGCCGCCGCCGCCCATGGGGGCCTACGATCCGGCGCTGGAACCCCAGGTGACGATCGTCAGGAACGGCGAGAACAAGGAAGAGCAGTACCGCATCAACGGCAAGCTCTACATGATCAAGGTGACGCCGCCCCACGGCACTCCCTACTACCTGGTGGAGCCCAAGGGCGACGGCAGCTGGACGCGCCAGGAATTCCTCGATCCGGCCTTGCGCGTCCCCATGTGGGTGATCGGCACCTTCTGACCCCATGCAGGCCCACCGCCTGCCGGCGCGTCGCGGAGCGTTCTGGCTCGCCGCCGGCTTCCACCTGTTCCGGCGCAATCCGCCGCTGCTGACGGCGCTGACCCTGAGCTACCTGCTGTTGGTGCAGCTCGGCATGCAGTTGCTGCCTTCGGTGAGCCCCTTCATCCTGCCCCTTGCCTTGCCGGTCCTCACCCTCATCGTCGCCAATGGTGCGCGCCTGGTGGATCGGCGCGGTCCCCTGAGCAAGGCGGCCCTGCTGCACGGCGTCACCGGCAACGGCGTCGCCCTGCTGCGCCTGGGCGGCCTGCACCTGCTGGGCGCCTTCAGCCTGGTGGGCGTGATGCTGCTGCTCGAAGGCGGCGGCATGAGCATCGGCGATCTGGAGAAGGGCGACGATCCCGAGCTTCTCTGGACCCTGCTGAAGCTGCTGGCATTGGCCACGCCCCTGCTGATGGCCTTCATGTTCGCTCCCTACCTGACCGGCTGGGACGGCGTGCCGCCGGCGAAGTCCGTCTTCTTCAGCTTCATCGCCTGCTGGCGCAACTGGCGGGCCATGGCGGCCTACGGCCTTGCCCTCGCCCTGGTGGCGGTCGCCATTCCCGGGGTCGTCCTCGTCATCGGCAGCATGCTCTCGAAATTCGCCGGCAACGTGGTCTACCTCGTGATGCGCATGCTGATGGTGTTCGTCCTGGCACCTGCCCTCGCCGCCAGCCTCTACGTCGGCTATCGCGACATTTTCCACGGCGCGCCGCCAGCCGAGCCCGCGGCCGTCGCGGAGTCCGATGAGTAGCCCGGGTCCGCTCGGCATCCTGGGCGGCACCTTCGATCCGGTTCATCGCGCCCACCTGCACCTGGCGCGCGCAGCACTCGGGCAGTTGCGCCTCGCCGCCGTCACCTGGGTGCCCGCCGGGCAACCCTCCCACCGCCATCCGCCCCATGCCGCCGCCGAACACCGGCTCGCCATGGTCCAGCTCGCCGTTGCCGACGAGCCGCGCTTTACGGTGGACACGGGAGATGTGGACAGCGGTGCGCCGAGCTACACGGTACCGACGCTGGAGCGCCTGCGCCGCCAATTCGGCGCCGACCGTCCCCTCGTGCTGCTGGTGGGCGCCGACGCCTTTCTCGGCCTGCCCTCCTGGTACCGCTGGCAGGAAATCTTCCGTCTCGCCCATGTGGCGGTGGCGGCGCGCCCCGGTGCCGAGATCGCCGCCGCCGCGCTGGCGCCGCCCCTCGCCGACATCTACCGCGCCCGCAGCAGCGGTCGGGTCAGCGTCCTGACCACCGCCCCGGCGGGCAGCATCGTCGGCTTCGAGATCGAGCCGGTGGAACCGCCGGACCTTTCCGCTACCATGGTGCGGGAACACCTGCGATCGGGCAGCAAGGCCGGCCTCGCCGATTTGCTGCCGCCCGGCGTTCTCGACTATATTCTCCGCAACCACCTCTATTCGGCCTGACCCATGGACGTTCGCAAGCTTCAGAAAATCGCCGTCGCCGCCCTCGAAGACATCAAGGGCGAGGACATCGAAGTCATCAACACCACCAAGCTCACTTCCCTCTTCGACCGCATCATCGTCGCCACCGGCAGCTCCAACCGCCAGGTGAAATCCCTTGCCCGCAGCGTGGAGGACAAGGTCCGCGAAGCGGGCGGCGAGGTTGTCGGCGTCGAGGGCGCGGATACCGGCGAGTGGGTCCTGGTGGACCTGGGCAGTATCGTCGTCCATGTCATGCAGCCGGCGGTGCGCAGCTACTACAACCTCGAAGAGCTTTGGCAGACCAAGCCGAAGCGGGCCGCCAAGGCGGCGGCCGAGCCCGACGCGTGAAACTGGCGGTGGTGGCAGTCGGCACGCGCATGCCTCCCTGGGTGGATGCGGGCTTCGCCGAGTACGCCAAGCGCATGCCGCGGGAACTGCCCCTGGAACTGGTGGAGGTCAAGCCCGAGCCACGCACCAGCGGCAAACCGGTGGTCGTCATGATGGCCGCCGAGGCCGAGCGTCTGCGGGCCGCCCTGCCGCCCCGCTGCCGCCGTGTGGTCCTGGACGAGCACGGCCGCGACCTGACGACGCGCGCGCTCTTCGAGCGCCTGACGGCGTGGACCGCCGAGGGCGACGACGTGGCCTTCGTCATCGGCGGCCCCGACGGTCTCGATGCCCAGTTCAAGAAGGAGGCGACGGAAACCATGCGTCTGTCCAGCCTGACCCTGCCCCACGGCATGGCCCGCGTGATGCTCGCCGAGGCGCTCTACCGGGCCGTCAGCCTGCTGAAGGGCCACCCTTACCACCGGGATTAGAATGGCGCCCATGGAACCCCGCATCTATCTGGCCTCGCGCAGCCCGCGCCGACGCGAACTGCTGACCCAGATCGGCGTCCGCTTCGACCTGATGCTGTTCCGCGGCGGCCCGCGGGAAGACCCGGAAGTGGACGAGAGTTTCCGGCCCGGCGAAGCGCCCGAAGCCTACGCGCGGCGCGTCGCCAGCGCCAAGGCCCTGCATGGCCTGCGGCTGGCGTCCCTGCGCAAACTGGCCGCCCGGCCGGTGCTTTCCGCCGACACGACCCTCGATATGGACGGCGAGATCATCGGCAAGCCGCAGGACGAAGCGGACGCCAGCGCGATCCTGCGCCGCCTGTCGGGCCGCAGCCACCGGGTCATCACCGCCGTCGCCCTGGCCCACGGCGAGAAACTGGAATGCGTCGCCAGCATCAGCGAAGTGCGCTTCCGTCCCCTCGAAGCCGAGGAGATCCGCCGTTACGTCATCAGCGGCGAACCCATGGACAAGGCCGGCGCCTATGGCCTCCAGGGCCATGCCGCCATGTTCGTCGAGGCCATCGCGGGCTCGCCCTCGGGCATCGTCGGCCTGCCCCTGTGCGAAACCACCCTCCTGCTGCGCCGCTTCGGCTATCCCCTATGAGCGAAGAATTCCTCATCAACTTCACGCCCCAGGAGACCCGCGTCGCCCTCATGGAGCAGGGTACGGTGCAGGAGCTCCACATCGAGCGCACCAACAGCCGCGGCATCGTCGGCAACATCTACTACGGCCGCGTCGTGCGCGTGCTGCCGGGCATGCAGTCGGCCTTCATCGACGTGGGTCTGGAACGCACCGCCTTCCTGCACGTGGCCGACATCTGGGAGGAAAGGCACGGCAACGGACACGAACCCCGGCCCATCGAGAAGATCCTCTCGGAGGGCCAGAACCTCAAGGTCCAGGTCCTCAAGGACCCCATCGGCAGCAAGGGTGCCCGCCTGTCCACCCAGATTTCCATCGCCGGCCGCCTGCTGGTGTACCTGCCCCAGGAAAAGCACATCGGCATTTCCCAGCGCATCGGCGACGAGGCGGACCGGGAACGGCTGCGCGCCCGCATCCAGGCCCTGCTGCCGGCCGACGAGCAGGGCGGCTACATCGTCCGCACCATGGCCGAGGACGCCAGCGACGAGGAACTGCAGGCGGACATCGCCTACCTGCGCCGCCTGTGGACGGAAATCCGCCACCGGGCCCAGACCGCCAAGCCGCCCTTCCTGCTCCACCACGACCTGACCTTGGCCCAGCGGGTCCTGCGGGACCTGGTGACCAACGACACCACCCGGGTCGTCATCGATTCCCGCGAGAACTTCCAGAAGCTGACGGCCTTCGCCCACGAATACGTGCCCCAGGTGACCGGCCTGCTGGACCACTACAACGGCGAGCGCCCCCTGTTCGACCTCCATGGCGTCGAGGACGAAATCCAGAAGGCCCTGGCGCGGCGCGTGGACCTCAAGTCCGGCGGTTATCTGATCATCGACCAGACCGAGGCCATGACCACCGTGGACGTGAACACGGGTGGCTTCGTCGGCGCCCGCAACTTCGACGACACCATTTTCAAGACCAACCTGGAAGCGGCCCAGGCCATTGCGCGCCAACTGCGGCTGCGCAACCTGGGCGGCATCATCATCGTGGATTTCATCGACATGGAGTCCGTGGAGCACCGGGACGCCGTGCTCGCCGAATTCAACAAGGCCCTGGCCCGGGACCACACGCGCATCTCGGTGAATGGCTTCACCCAGCTCGGCCTGGTGGAAATGACCCGCAAGCGCACCCGGGAAAGCCTGGCCCATGTGCTCTGCGAGCCCTGTCCCACCTGCGGCGGACGCGGCGAGGTCAAGACCGCCCAGACCGTCTGCTACGAGGTCCTGCGCGAGTTGCTGCGGGAAGCCCGCCAGTTCAACGCCCGGGAGTACCGCATCCTGGCGGCCCCGGTCGTCATCGACCTCTTCCTCGACGAGGAATCCCAATCCCTCGCCATGCTGTCCGACTTTATCGGCAAACCGGTCTCCCTCCAGGCCGAAACCAGCTACACCCAGGAGCAGTTCGATATCGTCCTGTTGTGACTAGGCTGTGACTATAATGCGGCTCGGTATTGAACTTAAGTGAAGTATTGATTTTGAAAAACCCTTAAGTTCTGATAAGTTAACGTCGATACTTAATCCAATTCCAGAGTAGCTGGAGTCCACTTTCGGGGGTTCCGTGCGGTTGAAGCCGCTATTGCGCCTGACCCTTTTTGCCGCCCTGACCATCTGCGGCCTTGCCCAGGCGGAGGATGAGCGTTTCGACATCCGCCGTTTCCAGGTGGACGGGAACACTTTGCTTGCGCCGGCCCATGTGGATGCGCTGGTAGCCCCCTTCCTCGGCCATCGCCGCAACTACGGCGACATCCAGAAGGCCCTTGAAGCCCTGGAGAACGCCTACCGCAAGAGCGGCTACGGCACGGTCCAGGTCTATGTGCCGGAGCAGGAACTGACCCAGGGCGTGGTCGTCCTCCAGGTGACGGAAGGCGTCATCGGCAAGATCACCGTCACGGGCAACAAGTATTTCGACAGCGCCAATATCCGCGCAACCCTGCCCGACCTCCAGGAAGGCAAGGCGCCCAACATGCGCCAGCTCTCCGAGAACATCCAGCTCGCCAACGAGAACACCGCCAAGCAGGTGGAAGTCACCCTGGGTGTCTCCGAGGAAGAGGGCAAGGTGGACGCCAAGGTCAATGTGACCGACGACAACCCGGAAAAATTCATCCTCACGGTGGACAACACCGGCAGCAGCAGCACGGGCAAGCTCCGCGCCGGCATCGCCTATCAGAACGCCAACCTGGGCAACCGGGACCATGTGCTGACCATGGCCTATATCACGGCCCCGGACAAGCCGACGGGCGTCGAAGTGGACGTCTTCAGCGTCGCCTATCGGGTTCCCTTCTACGGCATCGGCGACAGCTTCGATTTCATCTACGGCAAGTCCTCGGTCAACTCGCCCACGAGCATCCAGGCCCTGGGCGGGCAACTGGCCCTCAACGGCAAGGGCGACGTCTTCGGCCTGCGCTGGAACCATTACTTCGCCCGCCGTGGCGAATACACATCGAAGCTGGTGGCCGGTTTCGACTACAAGTTCATGAATACCCGCTGCACCAACGGCGGCCATCCCCAGGCGGTGGACCCGCCCAACGGCGCAGCCCTCTACTCCTGCAACCCCTACACCCTGAAGCCCCTGTCCGTCACCTACAGCGGCCAGCGCGTGAGCCCCGGGAAAATGCTCGACTACAGCCTCGGCGCCGTACGCAACATCTCCATGGGCAACGCCTATGCCTATACGACGCTGGACGGCGCCGCCGGCTTCGACCGCTACACCATGGTTTCCGGCAGCCGCCAGGTGCCCAACGAATTCCTCTATTACAAGGGCACTTTCAGCTACATGCAGGCCCTGCCCGAGGACTGGACCCTGCGCGCCGCCGTCAACGCCCAGTACAGTCCCACGGCGTTGCCCGCCGGCGAGCAGATCGGCATTGCCGGCTCCTCGTCCGTGCGCGGCTTCAACGAACGCGCCGTTGCCATGGACAAGGGTTTCTTCGCCAACCTGGAACTCTATTCGCCGGAGCTCGCCAACCTCGTCAGCCTGCAGGGCAGCCTGAAGGCTATCGGCTTCTACGATTTCGGCCGTTCCTACAACTACCGCATCAAGCGCAATGGCGACCTGGGCATCGGCCCCTACGAGAAGGCCGGCATCGCCAGTATCGGCGCCGGTCTGCGCTACGCCCTGGGCAAGGATGTGAGCGTCCGCGCCGATCTGGCGCGGGTCGTCGATGCCGGCCCGGCCGACATCAGGCCCGGCACGACGGCGACGAATCCCGGCAACACCGAAAGCCGCGGCGACTGGCGCGGCCATTTCGGCGTCCAGCTGGCATTCTGACCGGGAAACCCTGACCATGGCCTCCGCCGCGAGCGCCCGGGTCCGCGTCAAGCGGGCCGCGCCAACCGTCCATCGCCAGAATATTCCACTGGTGCCGCGCGAACCCTATACTTATCCTGTGGTTATTGCTTGGCGGGCGCAGCCGGCGGCATTCTTGCCCCCGGAAGCCTAGACCCTCCCCCGCTTGGAGTTCCCGATGGCGCATCCATCCAGATTTTCGGCGTCCCGACGCTTCAGCCCCCGCTCCCGGCTCCTTGCAGCCGCTGTCGCCGGCTGTTTCGTCAGCGCTCCCGCCTTCACCCAGTTGCCGACCAATCCGACGGTCGTGAGCGGGTCCGCCACCTTCAGCCAGACGGCGAACGTCCTGACGGTGACGAACAGCAACGGCACCATCATCAACTGGGATACCTTCAGCATCGGCGCCGGCAAGACGACCTACTTCCAGCAGGCGTCCGCCTCCAGCGCCGTCCTGAACCGGGTGGTCACCGCCGATCCCTCCCAAATCTACGGCACTCTCGCCTCCAACGGCAAGGTCTGGCTCGTCAACCCGGCCGGCATCATGGTTGGCGCCAGCGGTGTGATCGACACGGGCGGATTCGTCGGTTCGACCCTGCGGATCGGCGATGCCGACTTCCTCGCCAACCGCCTCAACACCCAGGCGACGCCGGGCGCCGGCAGCTTCGTCAACCAGGGCACCATCACGGCCCCGTCCGGTGGTTCCGTCTATCTGATCGGTGCCTCGGTGACCAACCTGGGCACCATCACCACCCCCGGCGGCGAAACCATCCTGGCGGCGGGTGAAACCGTCAACCTGATCGATACGGGAACGCCGGGCGTGAAGGTCGAGGTGACGGGCAGCGAAGGCAATGTCACCAACCTGGGCACCGTCATCGCCGATGCCGGCCGCATCGGCATGGCCGGCGTCATCGTCCGCAACTCGGGCACCCTCAACGCCTCCAGCGTGGTGAACGAAGGCGGGCGCATCTTCCTCAAGGCCAGCAAGGACACCTACGTGGACGGCGCCGGTCGCATCGTCGCCACCGGAACCAAGGGCGGACGGGTCGAAGTGCTCGGCGACCGTGTGGCGGTCATGGACCAGGCGACCATCGACGCTTCCGGCACCAACGGCGGCGGCACGATCCTCGTCGGCGGCGATTTCCAGGGCAAAAATCCGGACGTCCAGAACGCCCGTATCACCTACTTCGGCCGCGATGCCCTGCTGAAAGCCGATGCCGTCGAGAACGGCGACGGCGGCAGGATCATCGTCTGGTCCGACGACACCACCCGCGCCCTCGGCAGCATGTCCGCCAGGGGCGGCCTTCAATCGGGCAACGGCGGATTCATCGAAACATCGGGCCATCGTTTCCTCGATGCTAATGGCGCACGTGTCGATACCCGGGCGCCGATGGGCAGGACCGGCGAATGGCTGCTCGATCCGGCCGATATCGAGATTGTGAGTGGCACCGATGCTGGACTTGGGTCAAATCCTTTTGATCCGGGCACTCAGTCGACGATCACGGATGGAACCATCAATGCGGCACTAAGCAGCAGTTCCGTGACGATCCAGACCCTGGCTTACGGCGGCTCGGGCGGCAACGGCAACATCACCATGACGGGAGCGTCGATCACCGGTTCCGGCAACAGTCTGTCGCTGCTGGCTTACGGCGGCGGCAGCGCCACGGGCAACATTTCGATCGATGGAAACAGCAGCATCTCAAACGTCGCGACGCTTACGCTGGTGGCCGGCTGGGACGGCACCGCCAGCCCTACCGAAACGAACGTCGTCGCCAACAAGGGCAACGTCAGCATCGCGAATTCGAACATCAGCGCCGGCATCGTCAATATCTACGGCGGAGGCGGCATCAGCTTCGGCAGCACGACCGCGACGAGCGGTACGACAGTCAATGCCTCTTCGACAATGTTGGTCGCCGGCAAGAACATCGTTGCCTACGGCAGCGAAACCGGCAGCGCCTACAGCGGCACATATGGCGCAGGCGTGTGGCTCAAGGCTGGCAGCAGCCAGACGCTTAAGGCTGATACCAGCTCGGGCTACATCGCCCTTTACGGCGGTGCCGTGAGCAACGCCAGCTATGGCGGACAACTCGTATACGGCGGCGCGGTGCTCTTCCAGTCTTCCGGCAGCCAGACAGTCGTTGCGAAGGGCGTCTACCTGAAGGCCGGCGCCTCCGGCCACGACAATGCGGCCGTTCTGGAAGCCTACGGCAGTCAGGCCGTCACTGTCTATGCTGGCGGGATTGGCATCTACGGCGGCGGCGGAACAGGCAGCTACAACAACTTCGCCGGCATCCAGCAGAACAACAATTCCACCGGAAGCCAGACCATCGGTATCTATGGCGGCGGCCACCTCTACATGGCCGGTGGAGCGGGAACGGGCGCCGGTGGGTACTACGATTCGAGTTGCGGCTCCGCCTGTTCCTCGGTATCGAGCCATAACAAGGCCAGCATCCGCAACGCCTTCGGCGACCAGACCATCGACTTCTACGGTGGCGGCAATCTGACCCTGGTGGGCGGCTCGGGCGGCAACGGCAATGAAGCCATGATCAACAACGAGACGACCGGCACCCAGAAGATCTGGAGCAGCAGCGGCGACTCCAACAACCATCCCGTGATCTCGATCACGGGCGGCAGTTCCGGCGGCACCATGGTCTATGGGGCCGACCTCAAGTACCACCATGTAGATAATTCCGCCGGCATTTCCGCCGGCAGCGATACGGCGGGCACCGGGACCCAGGAAATCCGCGCCAAGGGCATCACCCTCACCGCCAGCGGAGATAGTTCCACCTATGGCGGCGCCTATCTCGGCGCCTACGGCAGCGCCATCATCATTTCCTACGGCGACGTCACCATGACGGGCGGCGGCGGTACCCGGACCGCCCAGGAAAGTTTCACGACCGGGGCCGGTATCGGCAACGACAAGGCTGCCAACGTGACTCTCGCCGTCTATGGTGGCAACCTGGCTATGGCCGGCGGTACGGGCACCGGCGGCGGCGCCATGATCGGTTCCCTCCAGTACGGCGCCAACGTGGGTATCAGCGTCTACGGCGGCGACATCACCATGACGGGCAACAAGGGTGCCGTCATGATCGGCAGCGGCTCCCAAACCGCTACGGCCACAGCCACGAAAATAGATATCCGCGCAGCCGGCAATATCACCATGACGGCGAGTTCCGATACCACCGGCTATGGCGACGTCTGGGTCGGCAGCTACGGCGGTGCCCTGGGAACCGCGGCCGGCGAATACAAGATCTCTGCCGGACGGAACCTGAAGACCAGTGGCGGCGGGAAAAAGGTTTACTTGGGCAGCTATGGCACCGGCCCGGCGGAAATCACGCTGAAGTCCGGCTACGGCATCTCCAGCGAGAACAGCGAAGGTGGCAATCTCGACATCGACAGCGGTACCGTCGTCAAGGGGCCGGCTACGTCCACGGCGGTGTCGATCCAGACCTACGGCGGCAGTGTTTACGGGGGCACAGCCAGCATTGGCGGCGTCATCGAGGCCAACAGCGGCTCGGTTCTCGTCAGCGCCTACAGCGACCTCAGCGTTTCCGGATCGATCTACGGCGGCACCGGGGTGGATCTGCGGGCCGGCGCAACGACCGGCGGAGCCTCTCCCTCCGGCGGCAACATCCAGCTTGCGAGCACGAGCCGCATCGATGGCTACGGCGGCGGCGTGGTCATTGGAGCCATCGCCAAAGGTACGAGCACCGGCAAGGTGACCCAGTCTTCCGGCAGCGTCGTCTATGGCAGCGGAGCGGGCACCTCCGTCAAGATTTATGGCGGCGGGGATATTTCCCTCGGTGGCACGGTAACCGGCGCTGCCGAGATAAGTGTGACCACTGGATTCAACGACGGCGTGAGCTCGGGCTACGGCGGCAATCTTGCCGTGACCGGCACGCTGACCGGCGGGTCCGGCGTCACCTACAAGGCCTACGGCGGTTCGAATTCCGTCGGCAGTATCGACGCCTCGGGGACCACGGTGCTGGGCGGAACCGGCACCATCGACATCCTCGGTCAGGATAATGTCGCCCTGAAAACCGTGCGCACGGACCTTAGCGGGCAGACGGTCAATATCAAGGCCGGCTACAACATGGGCTCGGGCATCTACAACCCCGGAAAATCGGCCACTATCGGCTTCATCGACGCCCAAGGCGGCACGGTGGACATCAAGGCCGGCGGGGCCATCCTCGAACCGACCGGTGAAACCAGCGGCACCGCCAACATCAAGGCGAACACCGTCACCCTGACCAGCTACTACGGCGGAGCCTCCGGCGGTCTTGCCATCAGCACCGACGTCCAGAGCGCCTCGTCCATCAACGCAACGGTGGAAACGGCCGCCACCTACGGCGGCATTTCCATCCGCGCCATCGACAACCTGCCCGCCAACCTTTCCCTGATCGACAGCGCGACCAACAATCCGTCCGTCTATTTCTACTACGCCGGCCCCATCGCCCTGACGGCGAACCACCATTTCCGCGGCGTCGCCGGCGTCGATCTTTATGTGCAGTCGGGAAGCAACATCACCAACGTGAGCGGAACCCCGTTCAGCGGCGGTGGAACGCCCGGCAAGGTCAGACTCGCCGCAGCCGGCGACCTGACGACCGGCGGTACCCTGTCCTACAGCAGTTCCGACGTCACGCTGTCGGCGGGCGGCAAGCTGCAGATCGACCACGCCGTGGATGGCGCCAATGTCACCCTGAACGGGGGCAACATCCAGCTCGGTTCCGGCGTCACGGGAACCAGCAGCCTGAAATTCTCGGGTACCGACCTGGTCGCCAACGGCTACGGCGGCACCAGCACCTTCCTCAAGGCCACCTCCGGGGCGGTCACCGGCAACGTGTCGGGCAACATCAAGCTCAACGACGGCGCCTACATCTACGGTTCCACCGACGTTTCCCTGACGCTGACCGGGACGGCCTCCACCTTGTACCTCAACGAGGCGTCTAGCGCCTACGCCTCCTATCTGCTCGCCGGGCTGCCCTCCACCATCACGCTGGATTTCACGAATCGCTCGACCGGCGGCGTCGTCATCAACGGCGTAACGACAACGAGTTCTGTCGCCAACGGCAGCGGCCTGTTCGTCAGCTCCCATTCGAATCCGGCGACCGCAGGCGCCGGCCTGGCGATGAAATATGGTGTTGTGACCACGGCCCCGAGCGTGGTGACGGACGTCATCACTACGGTAACCAACAGCACGTCGTCCACGACCACCTCGACCACCAGCAGCACCCAGACTTCCAATGTCCCGCCCCCGCCGCCACCACCGACGACGGGAGGCACCTCGACCCTGCCGACCGTGGGCAATCAGACTATCGGCGGCACCGCCGGCCAGTTCGGCAGCACCGATACCGGCGGCACGGGGGGGGCCTCGACGGGCACCTCCACCACGTCCGGCAGCGGCACGACCCCGACGGGAACCACCGGCGGGACGACTTCATCGGGTACCGGCACGGGGGATTCCGGTAGCGGCACCAAGGATTCAGGCAGCGGCACCTCCTCGGGCGACGGCTCCAAATCCTCGGACGGCTCCAAGTCGGCCGCGTCGGACAAGGACGGCGCCAACGGCAAGGGCGACAAGAAAGACGACAAGAAGGAAGACAAGAAAGACGACAAGAAGGGCGACAAGAAGTCGGCCGACTCGGGTGACAAGAAAGATGACAAATCCTCCGGCAAGAAACCTGTGGGCAAGTGCAGTGCGTAAGTTCCTCTTCCTGATCGCGGCCCTCGGCTTCGGCTTGGCGGCCCACGCGCAGCAGACGGGCTTGATCACCCACCTGTCGGGTACCCTCTCGGTCAAGCGGCCGGACGGTTCGACCAAGCTGTTGTCCGTCAAGTCGGAAGTCAAGGAAGGGGACCTCCTCACCACCGAGGAGGAGACCTACGCCCGCATCAAGTTCGCCGACGGCGGCGAAGTCGTGATGCGGCCCAGCTCCCAGTTGAAGATCGAGTCCTACGCCTACAACCAGGCCAAGCCGGAAGGCGACAACGTGGTGCTGTCCATGCTCAAGGGCGGCCTGCGGGCCGTCACCGGGCTCATCGGCAAGCGCAACCGCGACAAGGTCAATTTCTCCACCGTCACGGCTACCATCGGCATCCGCGGCACCCACTTCGGCGCCCTGCTGTGCCAGGGCGACTGCGGCGGCGTGCCGACGACCACCGGCCTGCCGCCGCCCAACGGCCTGCACCTGGACGTGGCCGACGGCGCCATCGTGGTGCGCAACGGCGCCGGCCAGCAGCAGATCAACGCCGGCCAGTTCGGCTATGTCGCCGGTCCCCAGACGCCGCCCCAGGTGGTGCCGCCGCAACAGGGCATCCAGGTCACCATGCCTCCCGCCATCTCCCAGAACAAGGGCGGCGGCCAGGGCATCGGCAAGACCAAGGAAGGGGAGTGCGCCCTGTAGCCGGTATCCCGCCATTCCCGCAACGCCGGCTTTTGCCGGCGTTTTCGTTTCCGGGACGCCTCTTGCGGCGATCCAGGCCGAAGCGGGATGCCCCTATGCCGGCGGCTGTTGAAATTGCCCGCTATGAAGCGTACTTTTGGGCACCCCAACCTGAGGAGAGAAAAATGACCAACACCCAACCGGAATTCGACAGCCTGGTCCCCGAAGTCGGCTTTACCCGCCGCGGCTTCATCGTCACGGCCCTCGGCGCCGGCTTCGCCCTCGCCACCCAGCCGATTGCCGCCCAGACGGCGATCAAGACCGATACGGAAGGACTGCTCGCGGGAGAAATCAAGGTGCCGGTCAAGGGCGGCGAACTCGTCGCCTACCGTGCCCAGCCGGCAACCGGATCGGGCTTCCCGCTCGTGCTCGTGGTGTCGGAAATCTTCGGTGTGCACGAATACATCGCCGACGTCTGCCGGCGCCTCGCCAAGCTCGGCTACCAGGCCATCGCTCCCGAACTGTTCGCCCGCTACGGCGACCCGCGCAAGCTCGGCAACGTGCAGGAAATCCTTTCCGGCATCGTCGCCAAGGTGCCCGACGCGGAAGTCATGGCCGACCTGGACGCCTGCGTGGCCTGGGCTGGCGGCAACGGCGGCAATACCGCGCGCTTGGGCATCACCGGCTTCTGCTGGGGGGGACGCATCACCTGGCTCTACAGCGCCCACAATCCGGCGGTCAAGGCGGGGGTTGCCTGGTACGGTCGCCTCGACGGCGAAATCAACGACCGGACTCCGAAATATCCGCTGGACCTGGCCGGCGAACTCAAGGCTCCGGTCCTGGGCCTCTACGGCGGCAAGGACCAAGGCATCCCCTTCGACGATGTGGAATCCATGCGTGCCGCCATCGCCAAGGCCGGCGGCAAGTCCTCCATCCACGTCTATGCCGACGCCCCCCATGCCTTCCATGCGGACTACCGCCCGAGCTACCGCAAGGAACCCGCCGAAGACGGCTGGAACCGCATGAAGGAGTGGTTCAAGGCCCACGGCGTCTGACGCCGGCGCCCCTTGCCCCTGGGCAAGGGGCCTCTCCTGAGCGGGGGATCTAGCGGGCGAACACCCCCGTTTCCATTAACGACCGGATGGACTATAGTTTTAGCAATCCAAGCCGGATTTTCCCCATGTCCACCCTGCAGGCACGACTGAACACCATCGGCATTTCTGGCGCGCGCGGCATCGACCTCATGATGCAGCGTGACCAGATTCGCGCCACCGTGTCCGGGGAGGGCGGCACTGCCGACACTGCCCAGAGCGCCAACCGTCAGGCCGCGCCGGAATCCCGGAAGAACGCCGTTGCCCCCCGGGAGCTCACCCCGGAGGAGAAGCGCATCGTCGCGGAACTCCAGCAGATAGACCGGCGCGTCCGCGACCATGAGCGCGCCCATCTGGCGGCCGGGCGCGGCGTCATCACCAGCACCGCCGACTTCACCTATACCTACGGTCCCGACGGCCGGGCTTATGCGGTTGCCGGCGAAGTCGGCATCGACACCTCCCCCGAGAGCAAGCCCGAAGACAACATCTACAAAGGCCAGCGCATCCAGGCCGCCGCCCTGGCGCCCCGGGACCCGTCGCCCACCGATTACCACGTCGCCTCCATCGGCAGTCAGATGGAGCTCCAGGGCCGCAGCGATCTGGCCCAGCAGCGCTTCGAGGAAAGCCTTGTCGCCCAGGAAGCCGGTCGCCAGGAGCGGGCGGCCCGGAACGAAGCGCCTTCCGAGGCCGAGGCCTCCGCCCCAGCGCCCATCGAAGCCCAGGCCGACACCGGGGACCGTCAAGCATCCGGCGAAACCCGCCAGCTCGTGCAGAATGCCTATGCGACAAACGCCGACGCGCCCGCCGGTCGCGTCAGTGTCTTCGCATAGGAGTTCCCCCTGAGTTCCCGCTACCCCCACCTGCTCGCCCCCCTGGACCTGGGATTTACTACGCTGGGCAATCGCGTGCTCATGGGGTCCATGCACACGGGTTTGGAAGAGCATCCCTGCGGTCATGAAAGGCTGGCCGTCTTCTATGCCGCCCGCGCCCGGGGCGGCGTCGCCCTGATCGTCACCGGCGGCATTGCCCCGAACCGGGAGGGCGCCCTGTCGGCGGACGCTTCGGTGCTGGAAAGCGAAGCCCAGCTTGGCGGACACCGCACCATCACCGACGCCGTACACCGGGAAGGCGGCAAGATCGCCTTGCAGATCCTTCACGCCGGCCGCTACGCCAGGCATGCCGACAATGTCGCACCGTCGGCCATCAGGGCGCCCATCTCTCCCTTTTCGCCGCGGGAACTTACTGCCGCAGACATCGAACGCACACTGGCGGACTACGCGCGCTGCGCCCGCCTGGCCCAGGCGGCGGGCTACGACGGCGTGGAGCTTATGGGCTCCGAAGGCTACCTGATCAACCAGTTTCTCGCACCGCGTACGAACCATCGCACCGACGACTGGGGCGGTGCCTTCGAGAACCGCATGCGTTTCGGCACCGAGGTCGTACGCCGCACGCGGGAAGCCGTCGGCCCCCGCTTCATCGTGATCTTCCGCCTGTCCATGATCGACCTGGTGGAGGACGGTTGCGACGCCGACGAGATCGTCGGTTTCGCCCGGGCTGTCGAGGCGGCCGGCGCCAACCTCATCAATACCGGCATCGGTTGGCACGAGGCGCGTATCCCCACCATCGCCACCATGGTGCCGCGGGGTGCCTTCGCCTGGACGGCTCGGCGCGTACGCGCCGCCGTCGATATTCCGGTCATCACCAGCAACCGCATCAACGACCCGGCCCTGGCGGAAGCCATCCTCGCCGAGGGCAACGCCGACATGGTGGCCATGGCGCGTCCCTTCCTCGCCGACGCCGAATGGGTGAGAAAGGCCGCCGAGGGCCGCGAAGCCGAGATCAACACTTGCATCGCCTGCAACCAGGCTTGCCTCGACCACATCTTCTCCGGCAAGCTGTCCAGTTGCCTCGTCAATCCCTACGCCTGCCACGAGACCGAACTGCGCGCGGCGCCGCTGGCGACGAAGAAGCGCATCGCCGTCGTCGGCGCCGGACCTGCGGGACTTGCCTGCGCCACCACTCTGGCCGAGCGTGGCCACGCCGTCACCCTCTACGACGAGCGGCCGACGGTGGGCGGCCAGTTCAACCTGGCGCGCCGCATTCCCGGCAAGGAGGAGTTCGGCGAGACCCTGCGCTACTTCTCGGCGCGCCTCAAGCAGACGGAGGTGGATGTCCGCCTAGGTAGCCGCGCCGTCGCCGCCGGGCTGCAGGATCACGATCATGTGGTGCTCGCCACCGGCATCGTGCCGCGTACGCCAGCGATCATCGGCATCGACCATCCGAAGGTGGCCAACTACATCGACGTCATCGAAGGCCGCGTCACCACCGGCAGGCGTGTCGCCATCGTCGGTGCCGGCGGCATCGGCTTCGACGTGGCCGAATTGCTCACCCATACCGGCAACAGCGGCATTGCGGATTTCGAGGCCGAATGGGGCATCGATCCGGCATTTCGGAAGCGCGGCGGCCTTGCGGAGCCGGTACCGCCAGTCGTTACGCGTCAGGTGTGGTTGCTTCAGCGCAAGACGGGCAAGGTCGGCGAAGGGCTTGCCAAGACCACGGGCTGGGCACGCCGCGCGAGGCTGGTACGTCATGGCGTGCAGATGCTGGCGGGCGTCGAATACCGGAGGATCGACGACGCCGGACTCCACATCCGTTTCGGCGACGAGGACCGCCTGCTGGAGGTCGACACCATCGTCGTCTGCGCCGGCCAGGAGCCGCGCCGGGAACTCAAGGCAGAACTGGATGCCGCCGGCATCCCCTGCACCCTCATCGGCGGTGCCGACGTGGCGGCCGAACTCGACGCCAAGCGGGCTATCGACCAGGGGACACGGGTCGGCCTGACGCTGTAATCTCAATTCAGCCGAGAAAAATGGTCGCGCTCCCGCGGCCAGTCTTCCTGCGTCCGGTATCGCTCAGCCCATCGGCGCCGAATAGGCGAGATGCCCCTCGATGAGGGTGAAGCGCACTTCCCCGTCCAGTTCCATGCCGAGGAAGGGCGTGTTCTTGCCCTGGCTCTTCAGGTGTTCCCGCGTTATGCGCACGGACGCCTTGGGATCGAAGACGCAGATGTCGGCAGCGCGACCGACACCGAGGGTGCCGGCGTCCAGACCGAGGATGCGCGCCGGATCGCTGGTGACCCGGGCCAGGGCGCGGGCCAGCGGCAGCTTCGCCTCCGTGGCCCACTTCAGCGTCAGGGGCAGCAACAGTTCCAGGGCCGTGGCGCCGATTTCAACTTCGTCGAAGGGGGCCAGCTTGCCGTCGTCGTCTACCGGCGTGTGGTCGGAGCAGAGGGCGTCCACCGTGCCGTCGGCGAGGCCCGCCCGCAGGGCGTCGCGATCGCGCAGGGAGCGCAGGGGCGGATCGAGGCGGGCATGGGGATTGAAGTAGCCGATGTCGTTCTCGCACAGATGCAGGTGGTGGGCGGCCACGTCGCAGCTCACGGCGATGCCGGCGGCGCGGGCGGCGCGGATCATCTCCAGGCCGGCGGCGCTGGACACGCGGGTGACGTGGAGCCGGGCCCCCGTCTCCTGGGCCAGGTGGAGAATGGTGGCCAGGGCGATGGTCTCGGCCACCACCGGGATGCCCGTCAGGCCGAGCCGGGCCGCCACCTCGCCGTCGTGGGCGACGCCGTTGCGGGCCAGGTAGGGGTCCTGGGCCTGGAGCCAGACCGGGAAGCCGAAGGTGGAGGCGTACTGCATGGCCCGCAGCAGCACCTGGGTGTCGAGGATCACCCGGTTGGCCTGGCCGAAGGCGATGCAGCCGGCCTCGGCGAGTTCCGCCATCTCGGTGAGCCGTTGGCCGGCGAGGCCGACCGTCAGGGCGCCGACCGGATAGACGTGGGCGAACTCGGGCAGCCGCGCCCGGTGCTTGAGCATCTCGACCAGCCCCGGTTCATCCAGGGGCGGGTCCGTGTCCGGCGGGCAGGCCAGGCTGGTGACGCCGCCGGCCGCGGCGGCGGCCATCTCGGATTCGAGGGTTGCCCGGTATTCGAAGCCCGGCTCCCGCAGGCGCGCCGCCAGATCCACGAGGCCCGGGCAGACGATGCAGCCGGAAGCGTCGATGGTGCCCTCGGCGGCGAAGCCCGCCGGTGCCTTGCCGATACCGGCGATGCGCCCGTCGGCGATGAAAACGTCCGTCGGCTTGTCGATGCCGTTGGCCGGGTCGACGACGTGGCCGTTGGTGATTTGAATCCGCATGTTCACATTCCCCCCAGCATGGACATCACCGCCATCCGCACGGCGATGCCGAAGGTGACCTGGGGCAGGATCACCGCCTGCCGGCCGTCGGCTACCGCCGAGTCGATCTCGACGCCGCGGTTCATGGGTCCCGGGTGCATGACGATGGCGTCGGGCTTGGCGAGGTCGAGCTTGTCCGGCGTCAGGCCGTAGTACTTGAAGTATTCCTGCGGGCTCGGCAGCAGGGCGCCGTTCATGCGCTCGTTCTGCAGCCGCAGCATCATCACCACATCGACGCCGCGCAGGCCCTCGCGCATGTCGTGGAACACGCGCACACCCATGCGCTCGACACCCGTCGGCAGCAGGGTCTTCGGCGCGATGACGCGCACCTCAGGTACGCCGAGAGTGGTCAGGGCGTGGATCTGGCTGCGGGCGACGCGGGAATGCAGCACGTCGCCGACGATGGCGACGGTCAGGTTGGTGAAGTCCTTCTTGAAGTGCCGGATGGTGTACATGTCCAGCAGGCCCTGGGTCGGGTGGGCATGACGCCCGTCGCCGGCGTTCACCACATGGATGTGGTCGCGGTCCGTGGCGGCCAGGTGCTGGGCGATCAGGTAGGGGGCGCCGCTGGAGGCGTGGCGCACGACGAACATGTCGGCCTGCATGGCGGCCAGGTTGTCCACCGTGTCGAGCAGGGTCTCGCCCTTGGCGGTGGAGGAGGTGTTGATGTTGAGGTTGATGACGTCCGCCGAGAGCCGCTTGGCGGCGATCTCGAAGGTGGTGCGCGTGCGCGTCGAATTCTCGAAGAACAGGTTGAAGACGCTCTTGCCGCGCAGCAGGGGCACCTTCTTCATCTCCCGCTCGGCCACCTCGGTGAAGGGCTCGGCGGTATCGAGGATGGCGGCGATGATCTCCCGCGGCAGGCCATCGATGGTCAGCAGGTGCTGGAGTTCGCCGTTCCTGTTGAGTTGGGGATTTCGCGTCATTTTTCCACCACGGTGAAGGCGAGACTGCCGTCTTCGGCGCGTTCCAGATTGAGGCTTTGCGCTGCGGGCAGGCTCAGGACATGGGGACAGTAGGTGGCGGCCACCGGCAGCTCCCGGCCGCCGCGGTCGGCGAGGACGGCCAGCTCCACCTTCGCCGGCCGGCCATAGTCGAAGAGTTCGTTCAGCGCCGCGCGGATGGTGCGGCCCGTGTAGAGCACGTCGTCCACGATGACGATGTGGGCGTCGGCCACGTCGAAGGGGATCGAGGACGGCTTGCGTCCGCCGTGCAGCCCGCGCTGGCTGTAGTCGTCCCGGTAGAAGGAGACGTTCATGGTGCCCAGGGGCAGGGCGATGCCGAGTTCCTTGTGCAGCCACTCGGCGACCCAGACGCCGCCGGTGTGGATGCCGACGAGGGCCGTCTTCGGCGTCATGTGGGGCCGCATGAGCTCGGCGAGCCGGCGGCAGAGTTCAGGCGCGGGGGGCAGGGGCATCTTGGCAATTCCGGTCGAAATAGGTTTGCAGGATCACGGCGGCGGCCTCGGCATCGACGGCGGCCTTGTTGCGGCCGGTGCTGACGCCGCGGGCGTGCAGCCGCTCTTCGGCGGCGACCGACGACAGGCGCTCGTCGGCGAATTCGACGGGCAGGCGGAAGCGGCCGTGGAGCTGGTTGGCGAAGCGCCGGCTGCGGGCCGTCATCTCGTGCTCGCTGCCGTCCAGGGCCAGGGGCAGGCCGACGACGAGACGGGCGGGCTGCCATTCGGCGATCAGCCGGCCGATGGCTTCGAAGCGGGCGGCATTGGCTTCGCCGCTGATGGTGGTGAGGGGACGGGCCGTCCGCAGCATCATCTCGCCGACGGCGACGCCGATGCGCCGGGTGCCGAAGTCGAAGGCCAGGATGGTCCCATCAGGCATGCCCGGCGACTTCGGAGAGATTGGCGAAATCGACCCCGAGTAGCTGCATGGCCGCCGGCAGGCGCTCTTCCGGCGGCAGATCGAAAAGGATGCGCGGATCGGCGGCCACCGTCAGCCACGCGTTCTGGGACAGCTCCCACTCCAGCTGGCCGGCGGACCAGCCCGCGTAGCCGAGGGTGATGACCACCTCGCCGGGCTCGCCGCTCTCGCTCATGGCCTGCAGGATGTCGCGGGAACTGGTGAGGCCGATCTCCTCGGTCACGTTCAGGGTCGAATGCCACTGGCCCTTGGGCCGATGCAGCACGAAGCCCCGGTCGGTCTGCACCGGGCCGCCGTAATACACGGGTTGACCGGCGAGTTCGCTGTTCGCCACTTCGCTTTCGAGGGGGATGCTCACCCGCTCGAACAGGCCGGCGACGTTCATGTCGATGGGCCGGTTCACGATGATGCCCAGGGCCCCCTCGGCGTTGTGCTCGCAGACGTAGGTCAGGGTGCGGGAGAAATTCGGATCGGCCATGGCGGGCATGGCGATCAGGAAATGATTGGTTAGGCTGACGGTATCCATGGTTGTGTCGGCATTGTAATCTCTCGGCAGACCCTTAGGAGCAGCCGCCCGCCATGTCCGCCCTCGTCTGGTTCCGCCGCGACCTGCGCGCCGACGACCACGCCGCCCTTGCCCACGCCCTCGGCCATCACGACCGCGTCTGGTGCGTCTTCGTCTTCGACCGGGAAATCCTCGATCCCCTGCTGGCCGCCGGCCTGACAGCCGACCGGCGCGTGGAGTTCATCCTGCGCGCCGTGGAGGAACTCGACGCCGTGCTGCGGACCCGCGGCGGCGGCCTCATCGTGCGCCACGGTTTCGCCCGGGAGGAGATTCCGCGGCTGGCCGCCGAGCTCGGCGTCGCCGCCGTCTACGCCAACCGGGACTACGAACCGGTGGCCCGGGAGCGGGACGCCGAGGTGGCCCGGCGGCTGGCCGCCGATGGCCGCGACTGGCGCGATTTCAAGGACCAGGTGATCTTCGAGCGGGACGAGGTCCTCACCGGCGGCGGCAAACCCTACGGCGTGTTCACACCCTACCGCAACGCCTGGCTCAAGCGTCTGACGCCCGCCGACCTGGCGCCCCACGATACGGACGGCCTGCCGGGAAGGCTGATGCCGCCACCCCCCGGGCCGCCGCTGCCGCCGCTGGAATCCCTGGATTTCGCCCCCACTAATCTGGCCGCCCTTGCCCTGCCTACCGGCATGTCCGGCGCCCGGCGCCTGTTCGACGACTTCCTCGAACGCATCGACGACTACGCCGACCGGCGCGATTTCCCGGCGAAGAAGGGGCCCTCCTACCTGTCGGCTCACCTGCGCTTCGGCACCGTTTCGATCCGCGAACTGGTCGCCGCCGCCCACAGCCGTACCCTCGGTCCCGGCGGCCGTGGCGCCGCAACCTGGCTCGGCGAACTGATCTGGCGCGAGTTCTACCAGATGCTCCTCTGGCACCACCCCCATGTCGTCGCCCGGTGCTACAAGCCCGAATTCGACGCTCTCGTCTGGGACGACGCTCCCGACCTGTTCGAGGCCTGGCGCGCAGGCCGCAGCGGCTACCCGCTGGTGGACGCCGCCCTGCGCCAGCTCGCCGCCACCGGCTACATGCACAACCGGCTGCGCATGGTGGCCGCCTCCTTCCTGACCAAGGACCTGGGACTGGACTGGCGCCTCGGCGAGCGCCACTTCGCCGAACAGCTCATCGACTTCGACCTCGCCGCCAACAACGGCGGCTGGCAGTGGGCCGCCTCCACGGGCTGCGACGCCCAGCCCTGGTTCCGCATCTTCAATCCCGTCACCCAGTCGGAGAAGTTCGATGCCGACGGCCGCTTCATCCGTCGCTACGTGCCGGAGCTGGAGGCCGTCCCGATGAAGTACCTCCACGCCCCCTGGCGCATGGACGCCGCCACCCAGGCGGCCTGCGGCGTGGTCATCGGCCGCAACTATCCGGCCCCTGTGGTGGATCATGCCGTCGCGCGGCAACGGACTTTGGAACGTTACGGCAAGGTCAGACGCACGGACTGATGCCCTCAGAGCGGCGCCATCTCGAAGTCGTCCTTGCGCGCGCCGCACTCGGGGCAGGTCCAGTTGGGCGGGACATCCTCCCAGCGCGTGCCGGGTGCAATGCCCTCCTCCGGCAAGCCCGCCGCCTCGTCGTAGACAAAGCCGCAGACCAGGCAGATCCAGGTTCTCCATTCACCGGCATCGCTCATGGGGCCTCGGGGGTTTCGGTTAAAATCAAAACCATCTTACCGTAGCGCCCGTGCAGGCGCGTCGTCCATGCCCTCCGCCGATTCCGCCCTGCTGCCGCCCATCGTCCTGACTTTTGCCGCCTCCGACCCCACCGGCGGCGCCGGCATCCAGGCCGACCTGCTGACCCTCGCCAGCATGGGCTGCCATCCCCTCTCCGTCATCACCGCCCTCACGGTGCAGGACACCGCCGGCGTCGAGAGCATCCTGACCATCGACGCCGACTGGGTGGCCGACCAGGCCCGCACCCTGCTGGAGGACATGCCGGTGGCCGCCTTCAAGATCGGCATGCTGGGCAGCGCCGAAGTGGTGTCGGTGATCGCCGAGATCGTCGCCGACTATCCGGACATCCCCCTCGTGCTCGACCCGGTGCTGGCCTCGGGCCGCGGCGACCAGTTCGCCGGCGAGGACACGGTGGACGCCATGATCGAGCTGCTGCTGCCCCAGACCACGCTGTTGACGCCCAACAGCCTGGAGGCCCGCCGCCTGGCCCAGGACGACGACATCGAGGACGACAACCCGGACCTGGCGGAATGCGCCCAGCGCCTGCTCGACACGGGTTGCGAGTACGTGCTGGTCACCGGCACCCACGAGCACACGCCCCAGGTGGTGAACATCCTGTACGGCGCCGATGGCGTCATCCGCAGCGACCGCTGGGACCGGCTGCCCGGCAGCTATCACGGCTCCGGCTGCACCCTGGCCTCGGCCATCGCCGCCAATCTGGCCAACGGCCTCGACATCGCCGATGCCGTGCATGACGCCCAGGAATACACCTGGCAGGCCCTCTCGGCCGGCTTCCGGCCCGGCATGGGCCAGTTCATTCCCGACCGCTTCTTCTGGGCCCGCGGCGAGGAGGCTCAGAATGCCTGAGCGCTCCGCCCTGCGCGGCCTCTACGCCATCACGCCCGACGACAACCTGCTGCCGCGCCTCTCGGCCCTGGTGGGCAGCGCGCTGGCCGGCGGCGTCAAGCTCGTCCAGTACCGCAACAAGTTCGCTCCCGCCCCCCTGAAGCGCGCCCAGGCCGCCGAGATGCTGCGCATCTGCCGTGCCGCCGACGCCAAGCTCATTGTCAACGACGACGTCTGGCTGGCGGTGGAAATCGGCGCCGACGGCGTGCATCTGGGCCAGGAGGACGGCGACATCCGCATGGCGCGCCAGGCCCTCGGTCCCAAGCGTTTCCTCGGCGTCTCCTGCTACGGCAGCCTGGAGCGGGCCGAGCAGGCCGCCGCCGAAGGCGCCGACTACCTGGGCATCGGCAGCGTCTTCGCCTCGGTCACCAAGCCCGAGGCCACCCGCGCCTCCCTCGAACTGCTCGGCGAAGTGAAGCGCCGCCTCGACATTCCCGTGGCGGCCATCGGCGGCATCACCCTCAACAACGTGAAGCAGGTCATCGACGCCGGCGCCGACATGGTGGCCGTCATCACCGACCTCTTCAACACCATGAACATCCAGGAGCGGGCTGCCGCTTACCAGAAGCTATTCAAGGAACCGTCATGACGAAAAACGAAGAACTCTTCCAGCGCGCCCAGAAGACCATTCCCGGCGGCGTGAACTCGCCCGTGCGCGCCTTCCGCTCCGTCGGCGGCACGCCGCGCTTTTTCGCCCGCGGCCAGGGCGCCCACGCCTGGGACGCCGACGGCAAGCGCTACATCGACTACGTGGGCTCCTGGGGTCCCCTGATCCTCGGTCACGCCGATCCGGAAGTGGTGGAGGCCGTCCAGCGCACCGCCGCCAACGGTCTCTCCTTCGGCGCGCCGACGGAAGCCGAGATCGACCTGGCCGAACTGCTGGTCAAGCTGGTGCCCAGCATGGACATGGTGCGCCTGGTGTCCTCGGGCACCGAGGCCACCATGAGCGCCATCCGCCTCGCCCGCGGCTACACGGGCCGTGACATGCTGGTGAAGTTCGAGGGCTGCTACCACGGCCACGCCGACAGCCTGCTGGTGAAGGCCGGCTCCGGCATGCTCACCTTCGGCAACCCGTCCTCGGGCGGCGTGCCGGCGGACCTGGCCCAGCATACTTTGGTGCTCGACTACAACGACGCCAACCAGCTCGCCGACGCCTTCGCCAAGCACGGCGAGCGCATCGCCTGCGTCATCGTCGAGCCGGTGGCCGGCAACATGAACCTGATCGCGCCCAAGCCCGAGTTCCTCCAGGCCATGCGCGAGCTGTGCACCAAGTTCGGCGCCGTGCTGATCTTCGACGAGGTGATGACGGGCTTCCGCGTCGGCCCCGGTTCCGCCCAGGGTCTCTACGGCATCAAGCCCGACCTCTCCACCTTCGGCAAGGTGGTGGGCGGCGGCATGCCCCTGGGCGCCTTCGGCGGACGCCGCGACATCATGGAGAAGATCGCGCCCCTGGGCCCCGTCTACCAGGCCGGCACCCTCTCGGGTAATCCGCTGTCCGTAGCCGCCGGCCTCGCGACGCTCAAGAAGATCCAGGCCCCCGGTTTCTACGAGGCCCTGACGAAGAAGACGAAATCCCTGGTGGACGGCCTTGCCGCCGCCGCCAAGGCCCGCGGCGTGAGCTTCTCCGCCCAGTCGGTGGGCGGCATGTTCGGCGTTTATTTCGCCGCCACGCCGCCGACCTCCTACGCCGAGATCATGAAGGCCGACAAGGACGCCTTCAACCGCTTCTTCCACGCCATGCTGGAGAAGGGCGTCTATCTGGCGCCCTCGGCCTTCGAAGCGGGCTTCGTCTCGGCGGCCCACACGGACGCCGACATCGCCGCCACCGTGGCGGCGGCCGACGCGATTTTCGCGGCGGGCGTCTAGGGAGCCGCGTCCCATGCCGCCGCTCTCCGCCGGCGCCGCCTGGGGCGTGCTGCTCGTCGCCGGCCTCTGCGAGATCGGCTGGGCCATCGGCCTCAAATACACCGAGGGTTACACGCGCCTGGTGCCGACGGCGTTCACCGTCGGCCTCATGGTGCTCTCGGTGGTGCTGCTGGGCTGGGCGCTGAAAGCGCTGCCAGTGGGCACGGCCTACGCCGTGTGGACCGGCATCGGCGCCGTCGGCACGGCGCTGCTCGGCATGCTGCTGTTCGGCGAATCGCGGGAAGTGGCGCGGCTGGTCTGCATCGGCCTCATCGTCGCCGGCATCCTCGGGCTCAAGCTCGTCACGCCCGGCGAGTGATCAGAGCAGGAAAAAGGTCGCCAGGCCGAGGAAGATGAAGAAGCCGCCGGAGTCCGTCACGGCGGTGATCATGACCGAGGAGCCGATGGCCGGGTCGCGGCCCAGCTTCTGCATGGTCATGGGCACGGCGACGCCGACGAAGGCCGCCACCAGCAGGTTCAGGGTCATGGCGCCGGTCATCACCAGTCCGAGCCGGATGTCCTGGTAGAGCCACCAGGCCAGTACGCCCAGCAGGCCGCCCCACAGCAGGCCGTTGATGAGCGCCACGCCGGCTTCCTTGCGGTAGAGGCGGCGCGCCGAATCCTCGCCCACCTGGCCGAGGGCGATGGCGCGCACGATCATGGTGATGGTCTGGTTGCCCGAGTTGCCGCCGATGCCGGCGACGATGGGCATCAGGGCCGCCAGGGCCACCAGCTTCTCGATGGAGCCCTCGAAGGCGCCGATGACGCGGGAGGCGATGAAGGCCGTGACCATGTTCACCGCCAGCCACTGCCAGCGGTTCTTCACCGAGTCCCAGACGGAGGCGAAAATGTCCTCCTCCTCCATCAGGCCGGCCTGGGCCAGCTGCTCGGCTTCGTTCTTCTCGCGGAGGTAGTCCATCACCGCATTGACGGTGAGACGGCCCACCAGCTTGCCGGTCTTGTCCAGCACCGGCGCCGACACCAGGTCGTAGCGCTCGAAGGCCTGGGCCGCGTCGTCGGCCTCGTCGGCGGGTTGCAGGGTCAGGGTGTCGGTCTGCATCAGCGCCGCCACCTCGGTGTCCGGGTCGTTCACCAGCAGCACGTCGAGGGGCAGCACGCCGCGCAGGTGCTCGTTGCGGTCCACCACGAAGAGCTGGTCGGTGTGGTTCGGCAGGTCGTCAAACAGACGCAGGTAGCGCAGCACCACTTCCAGGGTCACGTCCTCGCGCACCGAGACCAGGTCGAAGTCCATCAGCGCGCCGACCGAGCCCTCCTTGTAGGACATGGCGGCGCGCAGCTTCTCGCGCTCCTCGCTGTCGAGGGAGCGGAAGACGTCGTCGATGACCTCGGAAGGCAGGTCCGGCGCCAGGTCGGCCAGTTCGTCGGCGTCCAGCTGTTCGGCGGCGGCCACCAGGTCGGCCGGCGCCATGGTCTCGATGAGGGATTCCCGCACCGCGTCCGAGAGTTCGAGCAGGACCTCGCCCTCGTTCTCCGCATTGACGAGACCCCAGACCAGCAGGCGGTCTTCGAGGGGCAGGGCCTCCAGGATGTAGGCGATGTCGGCCGGGTGCAGCGTATCGAGCTTGTGCTCCAGCTCGTTGATGTGCTGCTTGTGCACCAGGTTTTCGACCAGGTCGTGGCGCGGCATGTCCTGCCGGTGCACCAGGTCCTCCACCAGGCGATGGCGAGACAACAGGTGCAGCACCTCCTTGAGGTGCTGTTCCAGTTCGTCCTGGTCCTGGTGGCGAAGCTCCTCGCGGGCTTCCTGATTTTCGGTCATGGCGCGGCCTTCCGGGGAAGGCCGCATTCTACGCGGCTACGGCAGCTCCGCGTGGGGCATGCGCGCGAGCACGGCCTCGACGCGGCCGTTCAGATAGGGTGAGTAGGGGTTGCGCTCGAAGCGCCGCGGTGCCGGCAGCATGACGGCCAGCCGGGCCGCCTGCTCGGCCGACAGGGCCGCCGCCGGGATGCGGTAGTAGCGCTGGGCCGCCGCCTCGGCGCCGAAGACGCCTTCGCCCCACTCGACGACGTTGAGATAGACCTCCAGGATGCGCCGCTTGTCCCACAGCAGTTCGAGCCAGACCGTGATGACGGCCTCCTGGGCCTTGCGCCAGGGGGTTTTCGAAGCTGAGAGGAAGAGGTTCTTGGCGAGCTGCTGGGAGATGGTGGAACCGCCGGCCACCACCTTGCCCTTCTTCTGGTTCTTTTCCAGGGCCTTCTGCATGCCTTCCCAGTCGAAGCCCTCGTGGCCGACGAACTTGTCGTCCTCGGCGGCGACGGCGGCGCGCTTGAGGTGGGTCGAGATGCGCTCGTAGGGCATCCACTGGCGCTTGAGCTGGGCCTGGGGATTCTTCTCCCGCAGCTCGTCGAGACGCTGGGCCATGAAGGCGGTGGTGCCGGGATTGGCGTACCTCCACCAGACCACCCAGCCCAGGTACCAGCCCTGCCAGGCCAGCGCCAGCAGGCCGACGACCAGGGCGGCGCGGCGCACCCAGCGGGCGCCCCTCATCGGCTCCGGGACTCCTCGCGCAGGGCCAGCAGCACCGGCCCCGTCGCCGGGCGCACGCCGCGCCAGACGAAGAAGGCCTCGGCCGCCTGTTCCACCAGCATGCCGAGGCCGTCGGCGATGCGGCCGGCGCCGGCCCGGTGGGCCTGGGCCATGAAGGGGGTCTCGCGGCCGTAGAGCATCTCGTAGGCGAGGCTGCGGGCGGCGAAGGTGCCCGCCGGCAGCGGCAGGGCGGCGTCCGCCAGGCCGGCGGAAGTGGCGTTGATGACGAGATCGAAGGAGCGGCCGGCCAGCTCATCGAAGCCGCCGCCCTCGGGCCGCGGCGCCGGGGTGCCGGCGGCCAGGCCGGCAAACTCCATGGCCAGGCGGGCCGCCTTTTCGGCCGTGCGGTTGGCGACGAAGAGCTCGGCCGGCTTCTCGTCCAGCAGCGGCAGCAGTACGCCGCGGGCGGCGCCGCCGGCGCCGATCAGCAGCACGCGCTTGCCGGCGATGTCGCAGCCCAGGTTGGACTTCAGGTCGCGCACCAGGCCGGCGCCGTCCGTGTTGTCGCCGGCGACGGCGCCGTGGTCGTCGAAGCTCAGGGTGTTCACGGCGCCTGCCGCCCGGGCCCGGTCCGTCAGCCGGTCGGCGAGGCGGAAGGCCTCTTCCTTGAAGGGCACGGTGACGTTGGCGCCGCGACCGCCGGCGGCGGCGAAGGCCCGCACCGCCGCAGCGAAGCCATCGACGGGGGCGAGAAGAGCCTCGTAGCTCATGTCCTGGCCGGTCTGGCGGGCGAACAGGGCGTGGATGCGCGGCGACTTGCTGTGGGCAATGGGATTGCCCAGGACGGCGTAGCGGTCGGTCATGGCGGGGTCAGTCGGTCTGCACCCGGTCGGCGCTGGTGAAGCTCCAGGTGCGGGTGATGGAGATCACGTCGGTGTCGCGCTGGATATCGGGCGGGAAGGCGGCGTAGGGGGAGGCCATCTCGACGATGCGGCGGGCCGCTTCGTTGAGCACCTTGTGGGGCGAGGGCCGGTCGATGACGAGGGAGCGCAGGCTGCCGTCGGCGTTGATCTCGGCCGTCAGCACGAGGGAGCCGTAGAGACGGCCGCGGGCCGATTCCGGATAGTTGAGGTTGCCGAAGCGTTCCACCTTCTGGCGCCAGTCCTCCACGTACTGGGCGAAGCGGTATTCGCTGGCGCGGGGGCGGAAGAAATGCTTCTTCGGCCGCTGGTTGTATTCCTCCAGGTTGCGCGCGATCTCGCCTTCGAGGCGCACGGCGGCCAGGGCCTTGCTGGCGAGGTCGAGGCCCGAGACCGCCGGCTGGGGTGCCGGCGGCGCCGGATCGGTGCGCCTGGGATCGGCGGCGACGAGTTTCTCGCTTTGCATCTGGGTCATCATCTGCTGCTGTTTCGCCTCCAGTTCGGCGACGCGGCGGCGCGCTTCGAGCAGGTCATTGCCCTCGCGCTGGTTTTTCGCCGCCGGCAGGGGCGTCTTGGCGCGGCGGTTCTCCTCGGTGTTGCCGCCGCCGTCCAGGTTGGCCTGGGCGCGGGCCTGGGCTTCGGTGGGCTTGCGCAGGCTCTTGCTATTGACGAGGATGACGTCGAGGGCGTGCTCGGTGGCCTTGTTGATGGCCTCGGGCAGCTTGAAGTGGATGGACAGCAGGATCGCGTGGATGAACAGCGACGCGCCCAGCGCCAGCGTCAGGTTGCGGCGCGGCGGGTCCATGTCGGCCAGGGGGCCGGGCCAGGCGAAGTTTCGCTGCATAGCCCGGAATTTTACTCCGCGGCTTCCTCGTCCCCCAAAGCCGCATCAGAGGCCTCGGCCGCCAGCAATTCCACGTATCGGGCCTTGCCTTCGGCTTCCAGCAGGTCGATCTGCTCGACGGCGAGCTGCACCCGCACGCCCCGGTCCAGGGCCGGCAGGGAGGGCACCCGCAGCACCAGGGGGATGTCCTCCAGGCGCACCAGGCTTTCCTTGAGCACGGCGGCGCTGGCGCTCCTGACGCCTTCCTGGGCCAGCCAGCGCAGGCACCAGTAGCGCTCCATGCCGCGCTGGAATTCGGCGTAGGCGGCATAGGTGAGTTCGAAGTCCCGCAGGGCGCCGAGGAACTCCCCCGACTTGGCCGTGAAGGGCGGCGTCTCCTCCCGCAGGCAGGCGATCAGCTGCCATTGGTTGATGAGGTCGCAGTAGCGCCGCAGGGGCGAGGACGACCAGGCGTAGCAATCCACCCCCAGGCCCTCGTGGGCCGCGGCCACGGTGCTCATGCGCACCTTGCCCGCCGTCTGCACGCGGTAGAGGCCGGCGGCCTTGGCGTCCCGCAGCAGGGCGCCCCAGGTGGAGTTGGCGACGATCATGAGTTCCGCCACCAGCTTGTCCAGGGGGCTGCCGCGGGGGCGCTCCTCGATGGCGATGCGGCCGGGGCCCTGGTCTGTGGTCGCGTCCCAGTCCACGCGGTAGGCGTAGTCCTTGCGATTCTGCTGGCCCGTGGCGCCGCGGCCGGCCTCCAGCACCGTGGCCAGTTCCCACAGGCGCTTCAACTCGTCGCGGAAGGGGAACTCGGGCAGGTCGCCGGCCAGGGTCTCTTCGTTGAACACGGGCTCGATGTCGTGGTGGCGCAGGTTGGCCGCCACCGGTACCCGCTCCAGCTTGGATTCGTGGGCGACGATGCGCAGGTCCGCCGCCACGTCGAGATAAAGGGAGATCGCCGGCACCGTGTGCCCTTCGGCCAGGGTGAAGCGCTCCACCACTTCCTCGGGCAGCATGGTGATCTTGCGGCCCGGCATATAGACCGTGGACAGGCGCTGGCGGGCGATGCGCCCCAGGTCGGACTCGGGCGTAATGCCCAGGCCGGGCGCCGCGATGTGGATGCCCACGCGCATGCCGCCGTCGGCGTCGAAGACGACCGAGAAGGCGTCGTCGATCTCGGTGGTCTGGGCGTCGTCGATGGAGAAGGCCCGCACGTCGGCCACCGGCAGATCGGCCGGATCGACGGGCGCCGCGTAGGCGCCGAAGTCGGTGCCGCGCGGGAAGTACTCGAACAGGAAGCGGCCCAGGTGGTATTCGTGGGTGTCGCCGAGGGCGCCGCAGCCGGCCAGCAGGCGCGGCGCCGCCAGCCCGGTTTCGGCGCAGGCGGCCTCCAGGGCCTTGGTCTCGGGCTTGTTGCGGTCGGGCTTGTAGAGCAGCTCGGCGAGCAGGGGTTTCAGCTCGGCCGGCAGGGTGCCGGCTTTCAGTTCAGTCGCCATGCGCTCGATGGCGAGGGCCTGCTGGCGTTTCTTCTCCAGTCCGGCGAGGGCGGCCTTGAGGATGTCCGGCGGCGCCTTGCGGAAACGGCCGCGGCCCTTGCGATGGAACCAGATGGGCGCCGAATGCAGGCGCAGCAGCACCGCCGCCGCCTCCAGGGCGCTCGGCTTTTGGCCCGCATACTCGGCCGCCAGCTCCTCGAAGGCGAACTCGGCGTCGCCGCAGACTTCCCAGAGGAAATCCACATCGATGGCCTCGGCGTCGGCTTCGGCCTTGTCCAGCAGCTCGGCCGGCGCCGGCGCATCGAAACGCAGCAGCACGTTGGCGGCCTTGACCTTGGAGCGCTTGCCCGTAGGCAGCTCCACCTGCAGGGAGGTGTTGTTGTCGGCGAGGACGACACCGGCGCGGAAGGCGCCGTCTTCCTCGAAAAGCACGTTCATGGGAGTGGAGATTGCAGGAGGGAGGGCGCGGATTATACCGTCCCGGTCGGGGGGCTCAGTTCTAGGGGCGGAGCGCCGGCCCCGCCACCCCAGGCCGCCGCCTCATGGGCGCCCGCCCTGCGGGTCCCCTTGCGCCGGCGCGCCGGCCGGCCGGGCATGCAAACTCGCTTCGCTCGGACAGCATGCCCGGACTACCCCGTCCGCCACCCCGCCGCTGCGGCGGGCGCCAAATCGGCAACGGCCTGGGGTGGCGGGGCCGGGGGCAGCGGTGGTGATGGAGAAGGGGCAACTGTTTTCTATCGACCCACCGCTGCCAGTCGATCCGTCAGAGGTTCAACGACAGGTATCGGAGTTGAGCAGTTGCCCGTCACCGCTACTCGCTGACGGCCCAATGTACTTCAACTTTTAAGCTACATGCGGTTAGTCGAAAACTGTGGGCTGTCCAATATCATTGCAGACGCGTTTAAGGTCGAGTCCATGGTTCCCGTTCTTCCGATATTTCAGCCGCTTCGATTTCGCGATCCAGGTCGACAATTTCATCTTCGATCCACGCCATCACGTTCACATCAAACCCGCGACTCAACCAAACACGCAACCGATCGCGCCGCGCTCTCAAATGCTTACTCCTCGGCCCAGTCCAGCCTCCCGAGCCAAAGTTACAGCTTATAGCTACCGCGACACCTTCCGCAGTTCGATAGCTTTCCAGCAACGCTCTAGTCAACTCGCCGCCAAACTTGTCATCCAGCGAATTGGCGGCGCAATGCGCAATCATGGAAGCCCGCACCTCCGCATCCTGAGCGACCCAATCCATCACCATTTGGGCAGGAAATTCGGCAATTGGAGGCACTGAATTTTTCTCATCAAATCCGCCAATTCCACCCTTCAGCCAATTCAGTAAATCACCTCTCCATTTCGGCGCTGGTTCGAGCAGTTGTGCGGAAATGATCTCCCAAGCCCGCGCTGGATTGGTCTTGCACAGCGAGTGTGCCAACGGCTCGACCTCCCGGTCATAACTCAGACTATAGTCATCGCCCATTTTCCGCAGCAATACATCAAGCAAGGGCATGGCTTTCGCTGGATCGCGCTCAACCAGCCTCTTACAGACACCATTCCAGTAATAGGAATGCATGGTGTCGCGATGTTCTTCGAAATGTACTTGCTCCGTTATCACTCCGAACACGAAGTCAGAATCCACCAGCCATTCATTCCGTTCCAGTATCTGATGGAGCAGGTCGACCAGCACAAATGCAGAAACCTGATCTTCACGGCTGGCAAGCAATGACAGGAGTCGAGCCAAGCTAGCTTGAGAAGCTGACTGCCACCTCATGCCATAACAGAGACTGCGAAAATAGCCGGCATCTATCCAGCCGGCCTCGAACGCATCCATGCATGCATTCAGCACACAGTCGTCAGCGCCGGAACGCCAAACCAGATCGGCCCCGCGTTTGGCCGTATCCTTGCTCGCTAGCAAACCAAGCAAGACTTGCTGCCATTTATCCGGATCACATTCCCTGAGTCCCGCAAGATACCCGCCAAGACATTGGGAGTTTATGGCGTCACCTTCAAATTTAAGCATGGGCAAAAGGCGTCGATTGTTCTTGTCCATGGCACACAGGGACTGCCCAAAAGCGAACAATGCCGCAGTTTCCGAAGTGCCTCCAACAAGCTTCGGCAACAGACATGCAAAATCTTCGTCGCTTCCTGCCACACGGGCTGCCAAGGCACGCACCAGCTTTTTCGGGCGAGTGCGATCGCGTAGCTCGCCTTCGAGGCTATAGTCCTCCCACTCGTCCCAAGTCGTATCCAGCACATAACGCTGAAAACGGGATTCCAAGCTGCGCCTCGTAAGTTGCCCCTCCAGTCGGCGCAGCCTGAAATGTACGGATTGATCCTCCTCGTCGCGATGCCATCTGGCCCGCTGAATAAAGAAATGATTCAGCCGTTGTATATCGGTAGCCGAGTCATCTGCGATTTGTTCAAGCATGGAAAGAACTTCTTTCCCATGCGCATGAATTCTTAGCTGCTCAGCTGCGGCAACGATAATTGTCGTGTTAGCCTCCCTGCGCAAAGCATCCAACCAGCCCCGTGTCTCGTTAATCAGGCAATCCCAATAAGCTCGAAACGCAGCCCACCATTCGCCATAGGTCTGTGGGCGCCAGAGCGCAGCCCGTTCTTTAAGCCCTTGATATTCAGGTCCCACCATCCTGAATCCCAGTCCCGATGCTTGAAGCGCGGATGCTGCCACTTTGAGCCCAAGGCGCTTCAGGTCATCATCGCTTGAGCGCAGCAGTTCCAGCAAAATCGGCAATCGTTCAATTGGACTGGCTTCGGTAGCTGCATTTTCAGGACCGATGCGAAACAATCCCAATAACGTACCCGTTGAATTATTGCTGTTCTTCGCATTTTCAGTGACAGCCAACTGAACCAGCACTCTGGCCGCACGAATAAATGTAGACGTCCAGACAGCAATCTTCTCCAGCGTCCAGACGATTTGCTGTCGCCCACCTTCGAAGGCGCGAAGTTCATCTCGCGTCCATGCACCGAAAGTTCGCTCGATCAATGCGAGCGTTGCATCCGGATCGGCTTCGGCGAGAGTAGAGAGGAAAGAGGTGCCTTTATCCGAGCAGAGAAAATCACGGCTGGCATAAACCCCATCCCTGCGAAGGATGTCACGAACAACCGGTGCGGCGCTGGTGCCATGGGCAAACTGAAACATACCCATAAACCAGCCATGCAATGAAACCGGCATTTCCTCAAAAGCCCGGGCAAAATCGAAACCGCGACCATACCAGTGCCAATATTCGCGCCACAAGTGGATATGCAGTGCCCAAGGAACGATGAATAAGGTTCGGTCTCCCTGAAGAATGCGCCGATCACGCAACGTTTGCACGATCTCCTGGAACCTCGACCATGTCACCGTGGTATCAGAACGTGCAACCAGTTTGGCGATGTACTCCGCTTCGTTTCCTACCGGAGCTTCAAAACCAAATCGGGTAAACAAGGCGATGTGCCGCATGACCAGTGCGATTTGACGAGCCTCATCGCCTTGCTGGTGGGTATATCCGAAAAGGAATCGATCCCAGATAGGTACGGTTGCCGGGGGCTTCAGGATGTCATCAGGATTTGCCGCCAGATTCTCGCCGACCGCCTGGGCCACGCGCGGCGAGCCTTCGCATATTTTCACCCACCGATCAATGTCCTTGTTCTTACCGACATGTGTCTGGAGAATCTGTTTGATAGTCTGATCAGGGAGTCGTGGTGCAGAAATGTGTTCAATCTCGGAATCGCGCCCCCTGTCTGGCCCATGATCCAGACTGATTAACTTCAGCGCCCCGCAACGATTCCTGAGATGCCCCCATATCTCTGACATCTCCTGCTCAGAAAGCTCATCCAGAACCAAGACAAGCGGATATTTCGGTATTTCGCGCAACAACTCACGGAATAATCTTGTTTGCGAAAACCGCGCACCATGCTGTACATAGAGAACACTAGAAGAGATTTCTTCTGTGCGAACAGTCTCCAACACCAGGCGAGTTTTTCCTATCCCCGGCTCACCCAGCAACCGGATGTGCTTTATCTCGCCCTGTAACTTCTCGCGGAGCAAGTCGACCAACTTCGCCTGATCGTCCGAAAGAATAACCGGATTGCTCATGTGCGCATGTTGCGACCATTCGGATACCGACAAGAAATCATCGTCAGCACTTCCCAACAGGGAAAGACGCAACGATGGATAGCGATCAAAATATGGCGCGATCTGGCTTTGCCCAAATACATCAACTCGATCACCTGTACCCGAAAAACCAAACTGCTCAAACAAATCGAGAAGCTGATTGCGGCAGTCATTTCGTTGTTCAGGTGTAAGGTCAAGACCAAAGCAGATCAATACATAATGACCGCCAGCCTCCAGAGTCCGCCTAACTTCAGATGCCAATTCGCCGGCTGCCATGAGCAGCTCATTTTTCAGTGAGCTAACTTGCCATGGCTTGAATGACGTCCCCGTCTTTAGCTGAAATCCGTTCCGCCCCAATTTGAAGAAAGTATCTGGAGGCAAAGAACCTGTTAATTCAACCTGCGCATCAACCCCTCCGTCAGGGACGTACAAATTGGCCGAAATAGTTATCGCGTCCGGCTTTAACCCAACATATCTTGCCTCGCAATACAGCAGTTCGCGGAAACGAGTGACGGCGGTTTCGGCACTTAGGCCGCCAAGCAGTTGAGGATCAAGAGGTTCAATAATATTCATATCAGCTTGAACGGCCAGCGAGTAATAGGGCAGACCATGGATTTCGACTGACTGCTTGTAGCGCGAAAGCGGAACTACATTACGTGAAGAACGAACTTCAGCAAAGGACGAGTTACTCGCGTAGGCAGTGTGACAACTTTCGGTGCGAACCGGCCGCTCGAATGACGGTGCAATCGCCGCTGGCACATGACCGCAGTTGGCCGATACCCGTCACTCAACTGCGGTACTACTGTGAGGGCGCCGTCTATACGGCAACGGTGAAGAGGGGATCAGCCCAGCAACAAGGTCAACAGCTCATCCCGTGCCATTCCGTGGTGGCCAGCCACCGCGGCGAGAATCGCCGAGAGTGTGCCGATGCGTAGGGGATCGTGATCTGGGATGGTGACGTGGTGTTCCCCGCATTCCTGGGTTGTCAGCCGGATATGGCTGCCTGTCTGCCGCGTGACGGCGTATCCCAGCTTTGCGAGCAGCCGGATCAGTTCCTGACCCGACAGATCGCGCGGCACTCTCACGCCGCGAGCGCCTCTTCCCGCGTGATGTGGAGCCGGATCATGGCCGGGCGCTTGTCATCGTCGAAATGACAGCGGACGGCGTCGCGCACCTGCTCGTGCAGGCTCGGCAGATCGTCGGCTTCGGTGAAGATGTCGGCACCGACGGCGCGGGCCAGGAAGCCCCCTTCCGGCGATTCTTCGACGATGAAATGGATTTCGGTCATGGCCTGATCCTTCGCGCAATTCGGCGCACCGGCCATTCGCGGTCGGTGCGCCAGGCGAAGTATGCCTCGAAGTCCGGGACCATGCATCCTTTCTACGCTGCCTCAGCCCGTACTCCACGCCCGCGGCCGTTTCATGCCGGCGATCTTGCAGGCCTGGGCCGGGTAGCCGTAGGGGAACAGTTCGAACAGGCGCTTGCGGCCGGCGCCGGGGTAGCGCTCTTCCAGGTGCTTGATGATGTGGCGGGCGTCCGGGGCGACGCGGCGGTCGTCGTAGAGCGTGCGCATGTAGCGGATCACGTCCCAGTGGTCGTCCTCCAGATCGATGTCGAGTTCGCGGGCCAGGTGCGCGGCCACGTCCTCGTCCCATTCGGTCGGCTCCACCAGGTAGCCTTCGGCGTCGCGCGCCGGCATGCGGTTGTTGGCGTCCATTGTCTCCTCCTTGCGGGTCGCTGAAGAATTACATCACGGCGTGATATTCTTTGCCCGGCCGTGCGCTGCTGTCAACTCACTCCTTTGGGGTACTCCATGCAGGAAAAACCACTCGCCAAGAAGGACTTTGCGACCCTGTCGGACTTTCGCTACCAGTTGCGGCGCTTCCAGCACTGGAGCGAGCAGATCACGCGCCGGCGCGGCATCACCAATCTGCAGTACCTGTTGATGCTGCACATCCGCGGTTTCGCCGGGCGCGAGTGGGCGACGATCACCGAGCTGGCGGAACGGCTGCAGGCCAAGCACCACGGCGTGGTGGCCCTGGTGACCCGTTGCGAGAACCTGGGGCTGGTGGAGCGCCGGCCGGGCCGGGCGGACGGCCGCGAGGTGGAGATCCACCTGACCCGCAAGGGGGCGCGAACGGTGGAGACCCTGGCGCGGTTGCACCGGGACGAGCTGGTGCGCATCGAGGGTATCTTCACGGTGCCCGGCAAGGACGAGCTGGCGGAGAACTGAAAGGAAGTGCCGACCGGACCCGGCCGCGGAATCAGCCTTCGAAGGCGAAATCGATCACCGCATCGAGACAGGCATCCCAGCGCGTGAAGCTGTGGTCGCCGCCGGCCAGCACCGTCTGGCGGGCGCCGCGATAGCGGGCGACGGCCTGGCGGTAGTCGAGGGTCTCGTCGCCGGTTTCCAGCAGCACCCAGAAGTTCTCCGGGCGGGACAGCGCCGGCACCTCGATGGCGCGCAGTTCTTCGATGTGGGCCGGCGTGAACTCGAATTCCTCGCCGCTGTAGAGGTTGCGGTGGGGCCCCACATAGTCGGCGAGCTGGATGTGGGCGACGACGGCGGGATTCACCAGTACCGCGCGGCAGCCGTGGCGTTCGGCCAGGTGGGTGGCGTAGTAGCCGCCGAGGGACGAGCCGACGAGGGCCAGGGGACCCGGGCGGGCGGCGATGATTTCCTCCGCCAGGGCGATGGCCGCCGCCGGCGAGGGCGGCAGCTGGGGGCAGACGAAGGCGTCGCCGCGGCCGGTTGCCGCCATGCGTTCCTTGAGGGCCTGGGCCTTGCGGGACTGGGGGCCGCTGGTGAAGCCGTGCAGGTAGAGCAGGGTGTCGCTCACGGCTGGGTCCAGTCCACGAGCCCGTAATGGGCGGTGGCGAGCACGACGATGCCGAAGGCGATGCGGTACCAGGCGAAGATCGTGAAGTCGTGGCTGCTGATGTAGCGTAGCAGCCAGCGCACGCAAAGGAACGCCGAGGCGAAGGCCGAGACGAAGCCCACCGCCCACATGCCCAGGTCGTCCACGCTCAGCAACGCCCGCTCCTTCCAGAGCTGGTAGGCGGTGGCGACGAACAGGGTGGGGATGGCGAGGAAGAAGGAGAACTCGGTGGCCGCCTTGCGCGAAAGGCCGAAGAACAGGCCGCCGATGATGGTGGCGCCGGAGCGGGAGGTGCCGGGGATCAGGGCGCAGGCCTGGGCGAGGCCCAGCTTGAGGGCGTCGATGACGTCGAGCTCTTCCACCGATTCGATGCGGATGCGGTGCTGCCGCTTTTCCGCCCAGAGGATGACGAAGCCGCCGACGATGAAGGCGAGGGCCACGGGCACGGGCTGGAACAGGTGGGCCTTGATGGGCTTGTGGAACAGCAGGCCGAGGACGGCCAGGGGCAGGAAGGCGACGAACAGGTTGATGACGAAGCGCTGGGCCTGGCGGTTCCGCGGCAATCCTCGCACAACCTCACCGATCCGCGCTCGATATTCCCAGCAGACCGCCAGGATGGCGCCGGACTGGATGACGATTTCGAACAGCTTGCCTCTTTCGTCGTTAAAATCGAGCAAGTCGCCGGCGAGTATCAGATGGCCGGTGCTGGAAACCGGCAGAAACTCCGTCAACCCCTCGACGATGCCCAGAATCAGCGCGTGCAGCAGGGGCAGGAAATCCATATATGGAACGGTACGAAAAATCGGTGGGCGAGTTTAGCATGGGGGTTCCCCCTGCATCCCGGCTCGGCCCGGCCGCGGCGGCCTGAGACAGCCATGCCCAACAAGAAGATCACCATCGAACAGCTGCGGCCCGGCATGTACATCGCCGACCTGGGGGCCGACTGGATGGAGCACCCCTTCGTGCGCAACCAGTTCGCCGTGGACGACGAGGCGACCATCCGCAAGATCGCCGCCTCGGGCATCCGCGCCGTCTATATCGATCCGACCAAGGGCCTCGACGTGGCGGACGCGCCCACCGAGCACGAGGTACGCAAGGAGATCGAGGCCGAGTTGTTCCGCGTCGCCGCCGAGGAGGCGCCCCGGAAGAAGATTCCCATCGCCGAGGAAATGGGCCGCGCCCAGAAGGTGCAGGGCGAGGCCAACAAGATCATCCACAACATCATGAACGACATCCGCCTCGGCAAGCAGGTCCAGGTGGAGGCGGTGGAGCCGGTGGTGGAACGCCTCACCGAGTCCATCCTGCGCAATTCCGGGGCGCTGCTCTCCCTGTGCCGCGTCAAGAGCAAGGACGACTACACCTTCCAGCACTCGGTTTCCGTCTGCGCGCTGCTGGTGGCCTTCTGCCGCGCCGCGGGGTTGGATCACGAGACCATCCACTTGGCCGGTGTCGGCGGCCTGTTGCACGACATCGGCAAGGTGAAGATTCCGGACGAGATTCTCAACAAGCCGGGGCGTTTCACCGACGCGGAATTTCTGCTCATGAAGAACCATGTTGTCGAGAGCAAGAAAATCCTCGACGTGACGCCGGGTATCAGCGAGATTTCGATCCAGGTCGCCCACGAGCACCACGAACGCCACGACGGTTCCGGCTACGCCCAGGGGCTCAAGGGCGAGGAGATTTCCCTCATGGGCCGCATGGCGGCGATCTGCGACGTGTACGACGCCATCACCTCGAACCGCGTCTATCACACGGGCCTGGCCCCCCACGAGGCCCTGCGCAAGATATTCGAATGGAGCAAGTTCCACTTCGATCCGGTACTGGTGCAGCAGTTCGTGCGCGCCATCGGCATCTATCCGGTCGGGACCATGGTGGAGCTGGAGTCCGGCCGCATCGGCATCGTGCTGGAACAATCGGAGGCCAGCCTGCTGCAGCCCCTCGTGAAGGTGTTCTACGACAGCAGGCGCGGGCAGTACATCCCGCCGGTCCCGGTGGACCTGGCCAAGCCCATGGGCCAGGGCGGCGCCGACAAGATCGTCGGCCATGCCACGCCGGAGAAGTGGGGCATCGACGCCAGCCGCTTCATGCTGTAGCGGTGCGCCGCTCCAGGTCGGCCAGCCAGGCCAGGGCCTGTTCCCGGGTTTCCCCGCACATCTCCAGCGAAGGCTGCAGGCCGGCGCAGCAGGCCGGCCGCCCGGCCTGACCGAAGATTCCGCAACGCAGGTCCGGCGTCAGGTGCCGGCAGGGCTGGTCCGCCGGCTTGTCCAGGGTGCTGATGGAGGGTGCGATGCAGCAGGCGCCGCAGCCGGGGCGGCAGGTGGGAGGGCTGGGCGTCATGGAAGACGGGCCGCTGCGAAGCGGCTCAGCGGCAATTGGCGTCCACCCGGTCCTGGGCCCGCTGGACCTCGGCCGCCCGGTCCTTGTCCTCCAGATACTCCTTCTGGCCGTCCTTGTTGAAGCGATAGACGGGGCGCTCGCGCTTGAGGGTGTCGAGACTGCGGCGCGCCGACTGGCAGCGGTTCTCGGCTGCCTGGCGCTTGTTCTGTTCGGCGGCCTCGCGCTTCTGCTCCTGGTGCTGGCGCACCCGCGATTCCTCCAGTTGGGACTTCCAGTCGCGGCTGCGGGCCACGGCCTCCGGGTTCTCCGGCACCGCGGGCTTGATGCTGAGCTTGTCGGCCTTGCGGTCCGGCGGCGGCGAATCCGAGAAATGGACCTTGCCCTGGGCGTCGGTCCATTTGTAGGCCTGGGCCGCGGCACCGGCGGCCAGGAACATCAGGCACAGCGGAAAGACGATCCCGGCACGCATCCCCATCCCCCTCACGACTTGCGGTAGAGCTCCGATCCCGCCTGCACGAACTCGGCGGCCTTGGCCTCCAGCCCCTTCTCCAGGGCTTCCTGCTCGCTGACGCCCTGCTTCTCGGCGAAGTCGCGCACGTCCTGGGTGATCTTCATGGAGCAGAAGTTGGGGCCGCACATGGAGCAGAAGTGGGCCAGCTTGGCGCCCTGCTGGGGCAGGGTCTCGTCGTGGAACTCGCGGGCCTTGTCCGGGTCGAGGCCCAGATTGAACTGGTCCTCCCAGCGGAACTCGAAGCGGGCCTTGGAGAGCGCGTTGTCGCGGGCCTGGGCGCCCGGGTGGCCCTTGGCCAGATCGGCCGCGTGGGCGGCGATCTTGTAGGCCATGATGCCGTCCTTGACGTCGTCCTTGTCGGGCAGGCCCAGGTGCTCCTTGGGCGTGACGTAGCAGAGCATGGCCGTGCCGTACCAGCCGATCATGGCGGCGCCGATGGCGCTGGTGATGTGGTCGTAGCCGGGGGCGATGTCGGTGGTGAGGGGGCCCAGGGTGTAGAAGGGGGCCTCGTGGCACCACTTCAGCTGCAGGTCCATGTTCTCCTTGATCATGTGCATGGGCACATGGCCGGGGCCTTCGATCATCACCTGGACATCGTGCTTCCAGGCGATCTGGGTCAGCTCGCCCAGGGTCTCCAGCTCGCCGAGCTGGGCGGCGTCATTGGCGTCGTAGATGGAGCCGGGACGCAGGCCGTCGCCGAGACTGAAGCCCACGTCGTAGGCCTTCATGATTTCGCAGATGTCCTCGAAGTGCGTGTAGAGGAAGTTCTCCTTGTGGTGGGCGAGGCACCACTTGGCGAGGATGGAGCCGCCGCGGGAGACGATGCCGGTCATGCGCTTGGCCGTCATGGGGATGTAGCGCAGCAGCACGCCGGCGTGGATGGTGAAGTAGTCCACGCCCTGCTCGGCCTGCTCGATCAGGGTGTCGCGGAAGATTTCCCAGGTCAGATCCTCGGCCTTGCCGTCGACCTTCTCCAGGGCCTGGTAGATGGGCACGGTGCCGATGGGCACGGGGGAGTTGCGCACGATCCACTCGCGGGTCTCGTGGATGTTCTTGCCGGTGGACAGGTCCATCACCGTGTCGCCGCCCCAGCGGATGGACCAGGTCATCTTGTCCACTTCCTCCTGGATGGAGGAGGCCACCGGGCTGTTGCCGATGTTGCAGTTGATCTTCACCAGGAAGTTGCGGCCGATGATCATGGGCTCGGCTTCCGGGTGGTTGATGTTGTTGGGGATGATGGCGCGTCCGCGGGCGATCTCGTCGCGCACGAACTCGGGGGTGATGATCTTCGGGATGGCGGCGCCGAAGTTCTGGCCCGGATGCTGGGCCTTCAGCAGTTCCGTGAGGCCTTCGAGCTTCTGGTTCTCGCGGATGGCGACGAATTCCATCTCCGGCGTGACGATGCCCTTCTTTGCATAGTGCATCTGGGTGACGTTCATGCCCGGCTTGGCCCGGCGCGGGCGGCGCCTGAGGTCGAAGCGCAGGCCGGAGAGGGCGGCGTCGGCCTCCCGGGCGCGGCCGTAGTCGGACGACAGGCCCGGCAGTTCCTCGGTGTCGTTGCGCTCCTCGATCCACTTGGCGCGCAGGGCCGGCAGGCCGCTGCGGATGTCGATCTTCACGGTCGGGTCGGTGTAGGGACCGGAACAGTCGTACACGTGGATGGGCGGGTTTTTCTCCCCGCCCATGGCGGTGGGGGTGTCGGACTGGACGATCTCGCGCATGGGCACGCGGATGTCGGGGCGGGAGCCGACGGCATAAACCTTGCGCGAATTGGGCAGGGGCTGGATGGCCGCCGCGTCCACGTGGGCCTGCACGGCGACGAATTTATCTTTGGCATTCATGGGGATACTCCTAAACCACCGTCCCGCCGTAATCCCTCTCGCGGGGATGCTTCCCGTTGCCTGAGCTCGGGGCCGGCTCGACTGCGCTCCTCCGTGGAGCGGTTCGGCGGCGGGTGGTGCAGACCGCCGAAGCTACTGGAAAGGCGCCGCCAATGCAACCCGGACGGCAGCAAGCCTATTCCGGCCGGGAGCCATCCCGAGGAAATTGCCTAAAGTCGGAGGGCCGGCCGCCGTTATTTCGAGAACCTCGAAAAAGGCACGCGCCACCTATAGCAAGAAGGGGAAGACCATGCGTCCGTCGCAGAAAAGGATATTGCTCGCCCTCCTGGCGGCACTGGGGACCGCCACCGCGGCGGCCAAATGGGAACCCGTCGCCAACGGCAAAGGCAAGGGAGACCCGATAGAAATCGACAAGGCCCGCATCGCGCGGCAGGCCGACGGCCGCACCACGGCCTGGAGCCGGCTCGCCTTCGAGCGGGACCTGGTGGACGAATACGGCATGCGCTACACGGCCATCGAGGCGCTCAACCGCTACGATTGCGAAAAGCACAGCTTCGCCACCCTCAAGCGCATCTACCGGCGCGACCACCAGAAGGTGCGCGAGGAACTGGTGGATAAGCCCCTGGAGTTGCCGGCGGCCACCAACAGCGTGGACGACCGCCTGCTGACCGAGGCCTGCAAGCCGCGCACCGTCGGCGATGCCCAGAAGATCGTCGATGCGGTCGCCCGGCTGGCCCCCGCCAAGCCCGCCGAAGCCAAGGGCCAGGTGATGTTCGCCGACATGCGCACGGCCAAGGGCAACGGCAAGGCCAAGGCCGTCCAGGTGGCCGACGCCGCCCCGGCGCCGGAAGGGAAACCGGCCGAGCGGCCCCGCTTCATCGAACTGCCCAAGATCGACAAGTCCCAGCTGGAAGACCCCTACAAGGGCGCCACGCCGCCGCCCCCGGCGCCGCCGGTCACCGCGCCGGCTGCTGCCAAGCCGCTGGAAGCCAGGCCGGTAGCCAAGCCCGCGGCGGTGGAGCGCCCCGTCGAGCGCCCGGCCGTCAGCCGCCAGGAACTGGAGCGCATGTACGCCACCTCCGGCCCCCGCAAGGCCGCGCCGAAGAAGAAGGAAGACCCGGCCCACCAGTACCAGCACATCCACTGGGACTACCAGGGCGAAGGCGCCCCGGCCAACTGGAGCAAGCTGAAGGCCGAGTACGCCACCTGCGGCATGGGCCGCCGCCAGTCGCCCATCGACATCCGCGACGGCATCAAGGTGGACCTGGAGTCGATCCAGTTCAACTACAAGCCGACCCAGTTCCGCATCACCGACAACGGCCACACCATCCAGGTGGACGTGGGCGAGGGCAACAGCATCAAGGTCATGGAGCGGGAATTCCAGTTGATCCAGTTCCATTTCCATCGCCCCGCCGAGGAACGCGTGAACGGCCGCAGCTTCGACATGGTGGCCCACCTGGTGCACAAGGACGACAACGGCAAGCTCGCCGTGATCGCCGTGCTGATGAAGAAGGGCAGCGAGCACCCGCTGATCCAGGCCCTGTGGAACAGCATGCCGCTGGAACGGGGCCAGAGCATCGAACCCTCGACCATCATCAACATGAATCACATCCTGCCCGAGGCCCGCGCCTACTACACCTACATGGGTTCCCTGACGACCCCGCCGTGCACGGAGGACGTGCTCTGGATGGTGTTCAAGCAGCACATCGAGGTGTCCCAGCAGCAGGTGTCGATCTTCTCGCGCCTCTATCCGAATAACGCCCGGCCCATCCAGCCGACTTTCGAGCGCTTGATCAAGGAGACGCGGTAAGCGGGGATGTAAGGCGTTCGACGTTCAGGGGGTTGGAGCGCGAACGGGGCGGCGGGGTGCCCTGCCCCGCTCCATGTCACCCGTCGCCGGCCTGGGGCCGGCTCCTCCTTCTTTACTTACGCGGAGCAGGGCACCCCACCACCCCGTCGGGGAAGCGTCGTGCCGGGTTTGAGCATAGGAACGCACCCACAGATTCAACCAAGGGTGGCGGGTAGCCGTCGCCCTTGGCGCTCCCCTGCCAGGGCACAAGCACGACGCTTCTAAGCCGTCCCAATCCAGAACGCCACGTCCATCTTCAGGAACTCGTCCCAGGGCAGGTAGTGGGAGCCGTCGCAGGAGAAGGTGAGGCCGACGATGCCGTTGAAGATGTTCAGGGTTCCCGTGCGCAGGTAGAAGGTCTCGTCCACGAAGCGCAGGTTGCGCATGCCGTCGAGGATGGCGCGGATGCGCTCCTTCGGCACCAGGGCGTCGGCCGGATAGGGCTGCCGGCAGAAGGCCATGCAGATGTCCGGATTGGTCAGCGTGCGGATGTCGAACAGGTGGTAGCGGAAGGGATCGTCCACCCGCCAATAGACGGCGCGGCTGCTGGAGAAGTGCAGCATGACGTGGTGCACGCCGTGGTCCACCATCAACTCCTCCACCACGCTGAGCACGGTGTCCAGGTTGCGGTCCATGTCGCTCTCGGTGCGCGCCTGCTGGAAGACGCCGCTGCGGATCGACGGGTCGCCGCGCATCTGCTTCCATTGGCGCGGCTCCTCGAAGCTTTCCCGCGTCAGCGGCAGGTCGTGGAGATAGAAGTCGGCGCCGACGAAGCCCAGGGCGCGGCCGGCGTCGTCGCGCACGAGCTGAATGGCCGTGATGGCCGGCCGCCGTTCGCGCAGGCCGATGTAGGAGCGCGAGAGCAGGAAGCCCGCGGCCGGCACGGCCCCGCGCATGTAGGGGCGGTGGGAGCGGTCGCGGCCGAAGTCCGCTGCGACCGGACCCTCGGCGCCGACGTTGTCGGAGATCTGGATGCCGTCGGTGCCGAGGGCGTAGAGGTAGCGGCAGTAGGGCACCCGGGGGAAGACCCGGGCCAGGGCGCCGTTCAGTCGTGCCCGGTCGCCCCAGGTGGTGCGGCAGGCTTCGGCCGCCAGCTGCAGCGGCGCATCGAGGGCCTGCTTGAGTTCGGCGCGCTGGCGGGCGACGCTCTCCTGCAGGGAAGGCTTGGCTTCTGGCATGATGCGCGAGCTTAAACGAAAGGTTCCCGCCGAGACATGAAACGTTTGAATATCGCAATCCTGCTGGCTTTGCTGTCCGTCGCCGGCGCCCGCGCCGAGCTTGTCGTGCGCGACGAGACCGGCGCCGAACTGCGCCTGCCGGCGCCCGCCCGCCGCATCGTCAGCCTCGCCCCCCACGTCACCGAGATGCTGTTTGCCGCCGGTGCCGGCGGCTACGTCGTCGGCACCACCGACTACAGCGACTACCCGCCGGCCGCCAAGTCCATTCCCCGCATCGGCGGCTACTCGCGCATCGACCTGGAGGCGGTGGCGGCCCTCAAACCCGACGTGGTCGTGGGCTGGGAAAGCGGCAACGCGGCGGCGGCCGTCGCCAAGCTGCGGGGGCTCGGCATCAAGGTCTACCTGACCCAGCCCAACCGCATCGAGGACATCGCCGGTTCCGTGGAGCGCATCGGCCGCCTCGCCGGTACCGAGAAGGAGGCGGCGGCGGCGGCGGCGAACTTCCGCGAGCGTCTGGGGCAACTGGTGGCGCGCTACTCGGCGCGGCCGAAGCTGCGGGTCTTCTACCAGATATGGAAGCAGCCCCTGATGACGGTGAACGGCAAGCAGATCATCAGCGACGCCATGCGCGTCTGCGGCGGCGAGAACGTCTTCGCCGACCTGCCCACCCTGGCGCCGACGGTGACGGCGGAAGCGGTGATCGCCGCCAACCCGGACGTCATCGTCGCCAGCGGCATGGGCGAGGCGCGCCCCGAATGGCTCGACGACTGGCGGCGCTGGCCGAGCCTGGCGGCGGTGGGCCGCGATGATCTCTACTTCATCCCGCCCGAGCTGATCCAGCGCCACACGCCGCGCATCCTGGACGGCACGGAAAAGCTCTGCCAGCACCTGGAAAGCGCCCGCGCCAAGTCCGGCAGGAAGTGAGCGGTGGCCGGCCGCCGGGCCTAGAACAGGCTGGGAACGTAGGCGTCGCGGGTCTGCAGGCGTTCGAGGCCGCGCAGGGCCGCCGCCGTGGCGCCCTGCTCGGCGGCGTGGCGCAGGAAGCTGTCCAGGGCGCGCGGCAGCGCGTAGTCGGTCTCCTGCCACTCGGCGCGGAACTCGCCGAAGGCCAGGGTCCGGGCCGACAGGCGTCCGCTGCACATCGGCACGAGGGTCACCCTGCCGTGGCTGTTCTTCACGACGATGGCGGTGGTGCGGTGGCTGTTGATGACGACCAAGCGGTTTCTCCCAGAGTACGGCCCCAGTCTATGACCGGAGGAAGGGGCGCCAGTCCCGGAGTGCGGGGGCTTTTCCCGTTCTGTTCGGCGCCTGGGCGGGCGGCCCGCGGGGACGCTCGCCTATAATGACGCCGCAATAGCGGTCCGTTCGGGGCCGGTTCTGGTTCCGGAGCGGCAGATCTTCATGGCATTCCCCGCGGCTTTTCTTCGACGGCACCTCGCTGCCGCGGCCCTTGTCGCCGCTGCGGCCGGCGGTGCCCTTGCCGGCGGGCCCGACGACATGCACTTCCGGCCCTTCGGCATCGAACCGGCGGACCGGGTCGATTGGGGGCACGGCCATCTGGTGGCGGGCGTGGATCGGGAAACGCGGCCCGAGCCCGGCACCGAGCGGCGGACGACCCTGCCCCTGGAGGCGACCATCGGCCTGCCGGCGGGCTTCAGCGCGGTGCTCGGCGTCGAGGGCTTGGCCCGCACCCGGCTCGCCGACGGCAGCGCCGAGAGCGGCAACACGCGGGAAGCCCTGCTCAAGTATGCCCTGCCGGCCCAGGGTGGGCTCCACCTGGCGGTTTTCACCGGCCTGTCGCGCAAGAGCGGCGAGGGCAACCACGACCATTCCCTCGGCGCATCGATGACCCTGGACACGGAATTCGGCGACATCGGGGCCGGCTTCAGTTCCAGCCGCAAGCGGCCCAACGAGCCCCACGGCGGGCGCGAGGCGGGCATCAACTGGTTCCGCCGGCTGGACTCCGGCTGGGCTTTTGGTGCCGAGCTGCGCCGCGTACATGGTGCCAACGACGAGAAGCTCAACCACTGGCTGGCCGGCGTCGGCCGCGTGGTGGGCCGCGGCGTGCTGCTGGATGCCGCCCTCGGCGGCGTGAGCGGCAGCAGCCGGGGACGCCGCCTCACCTTCGGAATTTCCTACTTTTACTAGCCCTTGCCGGAATGGTTTGATGCAGTGCGGAAACTGCCGCTTGATCCCTTATAATCAATGGCTTCCGGTCGCCGTTGCGACCTTGCCAATAACAAGATGACCACCCCCCAGCAGCGATTGCCGGCCGTCGATCTTCTCAAGGCCCTGGCGTCCCAGTTCATCGTCCTGCACCACCTGGCGGCCTACGGTCCCCTGTCGGAGGCCGTGCAGGAGGGCATGCCCGACCTCATCGCCTGGCTCTACGACAACGCCCGCATGGCGGTCCAGGTCTTCCTGGTCGTCGGCGGTTACCTGACGGCGCGGAATTTCCTGCCCGGCGGCCGGCCCTATGGCGGACACCACCTGGCCGCCGTCGCCAACCGTTACCTGCGCCTGACCTTGCCCTTCCTCGCCGCCCTCGCCATCGTGGCCGTCTGCGCCGTCTTCGCCCGCCAGGCCCTCGACGACGACTTCGTCCCGGACGCGCCGACCCTGGCCCAGACCGTGGCGCACCTGCTGCTGCTGCAGGGCGTCCTCGACTACGAAGCCCTCACTGTCGGCGCCTGGTATGTGGCCATCGACATCCAGCTCTTCGTCACCATGATCCTCCTGTCCCGTCTCGCGGCGGCGGGGGAGGGCCTGGGCGCCTCGTCACGCCGGGCGATGCTCGCCATGGCCGGCGTCCTCATGGCGGCCTCCCTGTTCTGGTTCAACCGGGATGCCGCACTGGACGACTGGGCGATCTACTTCTTCGGCGCCTACGGCCTGGGCGCCGCCACCTGCTGGGTGGTCCAGTCCCGCCACGCGACCCGGGGCCTCGTCCTGCTGGCGGCGCTGGCGCTGGTGGCTCTGGCGGTGGATTTCCGCGGCCGCCTCCTCGTCGCCCTGGCCGCCGCCCTGGTGCTCGGCCTGGCGGCCCGCTCGGACCGCATCGGGGGTCTCGCCGCCGTCCCCACGACCCACAAGCTGGGGGCGATCTCCTATTCCCTGTTCCTCGTCCATTTCCCCGTGCTGCTGCTGATGAACGCGGCCTTCGTCGAACTGGACCTCGCCGGACCGCTGGCGGGGGCGGTCGGCATGGGGGCGGCCTGGGGACTGAGCATCCTCGCCGCCATGGTCTTCCATCGCTGGATAGAACGGCCGGCGAACCGGCTCCGGGTCGGCCGCCCCTTTGCCCGCGCATCCCGCGGTCCGGCGGCGGGTTTCGTCCAGTTGCAGGGGCGCTGACGGATCAGTAGGCCTTGGGCGTCGCCCCGGCGCCGGCCGGCCAGCGGTCCTCGAACAGCACGTCCTCCAGGGGCAGGCGCCTGCCCCAGCCCAGGGTCTCCAGCAGCGGCTGCGGCGGAAACTCCGCCACCGGCCCGATGCACAGGATGGCGATGGGGCGGGCGCCCGCCGGCATCTCCAGCAGCTCTGCCACCGCGTCCGGATCGAAGAAGGACACCCAGCCCAGGCCGATGCCCTCGGCCCGCGCCAGCAGCCACATGTTCTGGATGCCGCAGGCGGCCGAGGCCACGTCCATCTCGGGCAGGGTGCGGCGGCCGAAGATGTGGGCTTCCCGGCCGGGCATCAGGGCCACCACGAGGACTTCCGCCGCCTCGCGGATGCCCTCGATCTTCAGCGTCATGAACTCCGCGTTGCGCGAGGACAGGGCGTCACCCGTGGCGTGGCGCTCGGCCTCGACGATGCGCCAGAGGGCCTCGCGCCGCGCCGGTTCGGCGATGCGCACGAAGCGGGTCGGCTGCATGTAGCCCACCGAGGGCGCCAGATGGGCCGCTGCCACCAGGCGCTCCAGCAGCCCTGCCGGCAGCCCGCCGGGGACGAAGTGGCGGATGTCGCGGCGCTCGGCGATGGCGCGTTCGACGGCGGCGATGTCGGACTCCGGATAGCGATGGGAAGTCATGGCAGGAAGAGCCCGGCGGTGGCAGTAGGATTCGACGGAAAGTAGAAATGCACGTAGGAGGCCGTGAGCCCACCGCGGCGATAGACGGCCTCCCCCTCGCGGCCGTCGGGGCGGGTGGCGCGTACCAGGGGTGCTGCCGTCGTTTCGCTGCGCGAGTAGTGGAAGGTGTGGCCCCGCAACGTACCCTCGGGAAGCGCGACCTCCTGATGGCCCAGGGCCGCGAGCCGCTTCTGCATGCGTACCGCGCCGGGCAATAGGCCGGCCATGGCGTGGTCGCGGCCTTCGCCGTCGGTCAGGGTGTCGAACAGGGACATCATGCCGCCGCACTCGGCCAGCAGCGGCTTGCCGGCCTCCACGTGGGCGGCGAGGGCGTCCCATAACGTCCGGTGTTGCCCGAGCCTTTCGGCGTACAGCTCCGGGTAGCCGCCGGGCAGCCAGGCGGCGTCGCAGGCGGGCAGGGTCTCGCCGGCCAGGGGCGAGAAGAAGACGACTTCGGCGCCCAGGTCCCGCAGGGTGTCCAGGTTGGCCGGATACATGAAGGCGTAGGCGGCGTCCCGCGCCACGGCGATGCGCTTGCCCGCCAGCAGGGGCGGCAGGGCCGGCGCCGATGCGTCGGCGAACTCGACGGGTGGCGGCAGTTCGGCCAGGGGCGTGGCGGCCAGGGCGTCGGCGATGGCGTCCAGGCGGGCGACGAGGTCGGTCATCTCCTGGGCCAGCACCAGACCCAGATGGCGCTCCGGCAGGGCAAGAGCCGGGTCCCGCGGCAGATTGCCGCGCCAGGCGATGTCGGCGGGCAGGCCGGCCTGCAGCATGCCGGCGTGGGCGGCGCTGCCGACCCGGTTGGCGAAGACGCCGTGGAAGGGCAGCCCCGGCCGGTAACGGGCGAGGCCGAAGGCGATGGCGCCGAAGGTGCCGGCCATGGCCGAACCGTCGATGACGGCGAGCACCGGCAGGCCGAAGCGCTGGGCGATGTCGGCGGCCGAGGGCGTGCCGTCGAACAGGCCCATGACGCCCTCGACGATGATCAGGTCCGCTTCCCGCGCGGCGGCGGCGAGGCGCCGGGCGGCGTCCGCTTCGCCGCACATCCACAGGTCCAGGTTGTAGCAGGGGCTGCCCGCGGCCACGGCGTGGATCATCGGGTCGATGAAGTCGGGGCCGCTCTTGAACACGCGCACGCGGCGCCCCTGGCGCGCGTGCAGGCGGGCGAGGCCGGCGACGATGCTGGTCTTGCCTTCGCCGGAAGACGGGGCGGCGATCAGCAGCGCAGGTGCGGCGGCCATCAGAACTCCACCCCCGGCATGGCCTTCACGCCGGCCGCGAAGGCGTGCTTGACCATGCGCACCTCGCTCACCGTGTCGGCGGCGTCCATGAGTTCCTTCGGGGCGGCGCGGCCGGTGGCGATCACGTGCTGCATGGGCGGACGCGCCTTCAGCACTTCCAGCACCACGGCCACGTCGAGCCAGCCGTATTTGAAGGCGTAGGTGATCTCGTCGAGCACCACCAGGTCGACGCCGGGATCGGCCAGGTACTGGCACGCCTGGTTCCAGGCGGCCCGGGCCGCGGCGGCGTCGCGCTCGGCGTTCTGGGTTTCCCAGGTGAAGCCTTCGCCCATCACGTGCCAGCGTACCTGGTTGGGAAAGCGGCGATAGAAGCCTTCCTCGCCGGTGTCGGAGCGGCTCTTGACGAACTGGATGACGGCCACCTTCATGCCGTGGCCGAGAGCGCGGGCCACGACGCCGAAGGCCGCCGAGGACTTGCCCTTGCCGGTGCCGGTGTTGACCACCAGCACGCCGCGTTCCTCGGCAGCGGCGGCGATCTTGCGGTCGACGACCGCCTTTTTGCGCTGCATGCGCGCGTCGTGGGATTCACTCATGGCGCCAGGGCCTCCCGCAGTTGCTCCAGGCCCAGCAGGATGCGTGGGCCGGGATGGGTGAAGCGGTCGCCGTCCAGGGGCACGATCATGGTGTCGGCGCGCACCAGGGAGGCGTTGCAGGCCTCGTCGCGGCTGTTCTTGAGGGCGAAGATGATCTCGGGTTTGATGCCGTCGAGCCACTTGGGCAGCTCGTCGGGCGGACCGTCGGGACGGAAGTTGCGGATGCCGTCGTGGTCGGCGACGACCTGGAGGCCGGCGCGGGAGAAGATTTGGTACAGGGTGGTGCCGCGGCCGAAGGAGTAGGGGGCGCCGCTGCAGGCGGTCATCACTACGGCGCGGCGCTGGCCGCCGTTCACCTTCGCCGCCGCTGCGCGCCACTCGGCGGCGAAGCGCTCCACGCGGGCATCGATGTCGGCGACACCGGCGGCGCGGCCGATCCTGCGCAGGGCGTCTTCCATGTCGTCCGTGCCCTTGAAGCCGTCCACCCGCAGGGCGGTGGCGCCGGCCGGCGCCATGGCCTGCCACTTGGCGGCGTTGGTCCAGTTGGACGTGATCATCAGCTTGGGATCGAGGAGGGCGATGATGTCCGCGTCCGGATCGACAAGGCCGCCGGTGCGCGGCAGGTCTTCGCGCCGGTCGAAGCGGCTGACGCCGACGATGCACTCGCCCAGACCCATCCATTCGAGGGCATAGGTGATGAAGGGCGACTGGCTGATGATGGTCGGGCAGGCGGCGTTGGCCGGCAGGGCGGCCAGGGTCAGCGCAAGGCCGGCCAGCAGGGAAAGGAGCGGACGTTTCATGCTTACTCCGGAATGAAGACGGGGTGGGGCGCGCCGGTCAGCAGGCGCATGGGGTGGCCGTAGAGGCGGGTGAGGTTCTCGGCAGTGACGATGTCCGCCGTGGCGCCGGCCAGCCAGCTGCCGTCGCCGAACAGCAGCAGGGCGTGGCGGCAGTAGCGGGCGGCGAAGCCGGGTTCGTGCAGCACGGCGACGATGGCGGCACCGGCGGCGGCGCGCTTCGCCAGCAGTTCCATCTGGCCCACCTGATGGTTGAGGTCCAGGTGGGCGAGGGGCTCGTCGAGCAGGAACAGCCGCGGCGCCTGGGCCAGCAGCAGGGCGAAGCCGAGGCGCTGGCGCTCGCCGCCGGAAAGGGTCTGCACGTCCCGCTCCTCGAAGCCGGCGAGGCCCACCTCGGCCAGGGCCTGCTCGGCGATGCGCCGGTCCGCGCGGGATTCCCAGTCCCAGCGGCCCAGGTGGGGATGGCGGCCGACGAGGACGGTCTCCAGCACCGTCGAGGCGAAGGGGTCGTGGCTGCGCTGGGGCAGGTAGCCGCGCACCCGCGCCAGTTCCCGCGGCGGCGTAGCGGCCACGAGCATCCCGGCGATGCTTGCAGTGCCGCCGGCGGCCTCCCGCAGGCCGGCGACGGTGGACAGCAGCGTGGACTTGCCGGCGCCGTTGCGGCCGAGGATGGCCCAGGACTCGCCGGGCATCACGCGCCAGTCGAGACTGCGGCAGACCGTGTGGCCGCCGATGGCGACGTCGAGGGCGGCGGTTTCGAGCAGCGGCGTGTTCATGCGTGCCTGCCGGATTGCCGGCTGAGAAGGAAGAGGAACACCGGCACGCCGAGCAGCGCCGTGAGCACGCCCACCGGCAGTTGCTGGGGTGCCACCACGGTGCGCGCCAGGGTGTCGGCCAGCACCAGCAGGCTGCCGCCGGCGAGGGCCGCGGCGGGCAGCAGCAGGCGCTGGTCGTTGCCGACGGCCAGCCGCACCAGATGGGGCACGACGAGGCCGATGAAACCGATGCTGCCGGCCGTGGTGACGGCCACGGCGGTGAACAGCGATGCCAGCACATAGACCACGCGCTTGAGGCGCGGCACCACGACGCCCAGGGAGCCGGCCAGCACGTCGCCGCGGGCCAGCAGGTTGAGTTCCCGGGCGAAGGGCAGCACGGCGGCGAGTCCGAGGGCGAGGATTGCCAGGGCCGGCCAGGGGTTGGTGATGTGGCTGGCGTCGCCCATGAGCCAGAACAGCATGCTGCGCAGCTTCTGCTCGGGGGCGATGGAAAGGATCAGGGCGACACCGGCGCCGCAGCCGGCGGCGACGATGACGCCGGTGAGCAGGAGGCGCGTGCGCGTCCAGCTGCTGTCGCCGTGGGCGAGGCCGAACACCAGCACCATGGCGGCGAAGGCGCCGGCGAAGGCGGCCAGGTTGATGAAGGCGAGGGCGAGGCCCGCCATCATGGCCGTGAGAGCGCCCACCGCGGCGCCGCCGGAAATGCCCAGCACGTAGGGATCGGCGAGGGGGTTCCTCAGCAGCACCTGCATCAGGGCGCCGGCCAGGGCCAGCAGGCCGCCGCAGGCGAAGGCGCCCAGGGCGCGCGGCAGGCGCAGGCCGCGTACCACCTCGCCGGCGAGGCCCACGTCTTCCCCCGTCAGGATGGCACCGAGCTGGGCCGGCGATACCGCCAGGCTGCCCACGGCCAGCGACAGGACGATGCTGGCTGCCGCCAGCAGGGCCAGCATGAGGATGACGAGAAGGGCGCGGCGGCGGGTGGGCATGGAGAGCGGATTCTACTGGGGGGAGTAGCGCAGGCCGAGGAAGGCGTTGGTGCCGGCGGCGGCAAAGTCGGCAGTCAGCTCGTAGCGCTTGCCGAACAGGTTGTTCACGCGGCCGAACAGGGACCAGTCGCGGGCCAGGGCGTAGCTGCCCTGGAGGTTGGTGACCGAGACGCTCCCCATGTGCTTGGTGTTGGCGTCGTCGTCGAAGCGGCCGCCGATGAACTGGAGTTCGCCGCGCCACTGCCAGGGGCCGGCCGTCCGGCCGATGCCGGCGTTGATGGTTTCGCGGGCCCGCAGGCGCAGGTATTTGTTGGTGGCCTGATCAATGGCTTCCAAATGGTCGATGCTGCCGTCCACGTCGAAGCCGGCCAGATGGCCGCGGGCGAAGAGGGTGACGCCTTCGATGCGGGCGCGGCCGACGTTGATGGGAATGGTGTTGTTGGCGGCATCCTTGCCGCTCCAGACGATCATGTCGGTGACGCGATTCAAATACCAGGTGACAGAGGCCTGGATGCCGCCGCCTTCGTGGTGCAGGGCCAGTTCCCGGCTTTGGGACGACTCGGGCTTCAGGTTGGGGTTACCGACCAGACCGCTCTTGAGCGGGTAGTAGAGGTCGTTGAAGGACGGGGCGCGGAAGGCCGTACCCGCCGACGCCTGGCCCCGCCAGCGCGCGTCGAACTGGTAGCCCCAGCCGACGGAACCGGTGTTGCGGCTGCCGAACTGGGAGTTGTCGTCGTGGCGCGCGTTGGCCTGGAGACGGTGGTCGCCGAGGCGGCCGTTCCAACCGGCCAGGAAGGATTTCACGGTGCGTTCCTTGACCGTGTAGTCGCGGGTGCCGCCGATGCGCTGGGCCATGCCCTCCCAGCCCAGCAACAGGTTGCCGCCGGCCACGCGCAGGTCGTGCTGCCAGCTCGCCTGGCCCTGCTCGGTGCGCGTCACGTCGGTCATGGTGCCGTTGCTGTAGGCGGTGCTGTCGTCGATGGCGCGGCCGAGGCGCAGGGTGCTGTTCCAGCTGTCGGTCACGCGGTTCCGCAGGGTCGCGCCGTAGTTCTTCACCGTCAGGCCGTTCTCGTAGCTGTTGCTGGACGGGGTGATCGGTGCCGTCGTGCTGCGGCTGTCGTAGCGGTTGCGGCCTTCGCTCTGGAAGAAGTTGAAGCCGAGTTCGTGGCCGGGCGCCATCTCGTAGCCCAGGTTCGCCGTCACGCTTTCGTTGGCGAAGCCGTCGGCGTCCGGGTTGTGGCTGGTGTTGCGCTTGTTGACGATGCTGTTGAAACCTTCCGTGCGGGTCTGGGCCACATTCACGCTGTAGCGGAAGGCGCCACTCGCGCCGCTGGCGCCTGCACTCGATGCTGTGGTGCTGTAGCTGCCGATGCCGGCGTCGGCATAGACGTGGGGCGCGCCGTCGCCGCGCCGCGTGAAGATCTGGATCACGCCGCTGACGGCGTCGGCGCCGTAGAGGCTGGAGGCGGGACCCCGCAGGACTTCGATGCGCTCGATCTGGGAGAGCGGCAGGCGCGACCAGGCGACCTGGCTCTGGATGCCCGAACCCAGGGTACCCGAGCCGATGCGCTGGCCGTCCAGGAGTACCAGGGTGTGGCCGGCGTTGCCGCCCCGCAGCAATATGGCGGCGTTGGCGCCGGGGCTGCCGTTGGCGGCCTGCTGGACGCCGGGCTGCCGGGCGAGAAAATCGGACAGGGTCACTTGGCCGGCGCGCTCGATTTCGGCGCGTTCGATGACGGTGATGTCGTTGACCAGCTCGCTCACGCGCATGGGCTGGCGCGTGGCGGTGACGACGACGGCATCGAGTTCGCCGGATTCGGCGGCGGCGGAAGAACAGACGAGGGGGCAGGCGAGGCCGAGGACCAGCGCGCTGCGGGCGATTGGGTGAGGCATGTGGCAGGACTCCCATTGCGGCGCACGTCCCCGTACGCCGGTTGCGGTAGGGATGCGGGCAGGAAGAGGGAGAACGCCGAGGGGGCCTGGGCCACCGGCGCATCGCAACCCCGCGACACATCCAACGAGTGTCCGCGGCCGGTCTCCGGGCTCGGAAGTCTTGCGTCATCGCCTTCCCGGGCTTGGGGCCCAGTGGCGCGTTGATGACGCCGCACTTCCTTACCGTTGCGGGGGCAGCGCCGGAATTGCGCGAGGATCGCGCGCACCGGCTTCCCGTTTCACCTTTGCGCCGTGATGGCGTTCGGGCACCGTGAACAGGGCGCGGAGTTTAGCACGGGGATTCCGGCGACATCGCCTGCCGGTGTGGCATGAAACTACAGCGACACCTTCACTTCTTCTTCTTATTGCTTGACCGGGAAGGGGTTTTCTCGCACACTCTCGCCCCATCATGGATGGCGATCTTTCCAAGCTCGAACAGAAAATCGAGAAAATGGTGGCGTTCTGCCAGGCGTTGCGCGAGGAAAATCGCGAGCTGCGCGGCCGTGTCGCGGGCCTGGAGGCCGAAAAGCAGGCCCTGAGCGGGAAGATCGACACCGCCTGCGCCCGGCTGGAAACCCTGATGGAGCACCTGCCCGAGCAATGAACGCCATACCTACCCTCGACATCAAGCTCCAGGGACGCAGCTACAGCGTCGCCTGTCCGCCCGAGGAGCAGGCGGCCCTGCTGGAGGCCGTTGCGTTGCTGGACGGCAAGCTCGACGACGTTGCCAAGAAGACCCGCAGCACCGGCGAACGCCTCGCCGTCATGGTGGCGCTCAATCTCGCCCACGAACTCATCGCCCTGAGGAATGCGCCCGCCGGAGCATCGTCGGCGTCTTTTGACAGCTCCGAGGCGAAGCGTAGAATCCAGGCCATGGAGGCGCGTCTGGAAGCGGCCATGGCGGATCAGGAAGACCTGTTCTAACCAAGCGTTCCCGGCGGCGCCCGCAGTAATCCCCTGCAGTGTTCGTTAAGGCCATATATTCCTTGAACCAATGCTAATTGGCATCGGTTGCCGCCCAACGACGCCGCTGTTGTGAGCGCCCCTTAGCCGGGCGCACCTGATGCGGCAGGAACGCAGCCACTCTGAACTCAGGTTCAGGATGCCGGCCTGACGGCACAGGCGGGGGACCCCACCGGAGTCCGGTCGCACCCAGCGGCGGGACTCGGAAAGCGCGGAGCGATCCGCGCTTTCTTTTTGTGCTGCCCCGCAATGCCCCGGCCGCGGCCTCGCCCACCGGCAACGGAGGCCGGTGCGATAATCCGGCCGTTCAGATTCGACCGCAGGAGCTGTGCCGTGCGCTACTGGCTGATGAAATCCGAGCCCGACGTGGTGGGCATCGACCATGTGCTGGCGATGCCGAACCGGACCGTCGACTGGTGGGGGGTGCGCAACTACCAGGCGCGCAACTTCATGCGCGACCAGATGAGCGTCGGCGACAAGGTGTTCTTCTACCATTCCAACTGTGCCGAGCCGGGCATCGCCGGGCTGGCCGAGGTGGCGAAGCGCGCCTATCCGGACCGCACCCAGTTCGATCCCGACAGCCATTACTACGATCCCAAGTCCACGCCCGAGAACCCGCGCTGGGTGAACGTGGATGTGCGCGTGACGAAGAAGACGCGACTCGTGAGCCTGGCCGAACTGCGGACCCATCCCCAGCTCGACCGCATGCGCGTGCTCCAGCGCGGCAACCGGCTGTCCATTACGCCGGTGGACCCTTCCGAATGGGAATTCATCACCAAGGTATTGATGAAATGAGCCTGTGGTTCCTCGGCTACGTGGCGCTCGGCGCCTTCGCCGGCTTTTTCGCCGGCCTGCTGGGCGTGGGCGGCGGCGCCATCATGGTGCCGGTGCTGGCCCTGATGTTCGCGGCCCAGGGTTTCCCCGACGGCCATCTGATGCACGTGGCCCTGGGCACGTCCATGGCGACCATCATCTTCACGTCGATCTCCAGCCTGCGTGCCCACCATGGCCACGGCGCCGTGATCTGGCCCATCGTGCGCAGCATCGCGCCGGGCATCGTCGTCGGCACCCTCCTCGGCGCCCAGATCGCCGGCCGCGTGCCGACGCGGCCCCTGGCCCTGTTCTTCGCCGCCTTCATCACCTACGTGGCGGTGCAGATGATCCTCAACGTCAAGCCGAAACCCTCGCGGGAACTGCCGGGAAAGGCGGGCATGTTCGGCGTTGGCGGCTTCATTGGCCTGGTGTCGGCCCTGGTGGCCATCGGCGGCGGCTCCCTGTCGGTACCCTTCATGACCTGGTGCAACGTCAAGGTGCATCACGCCATCGGCACCTCGGCGGCCATCGGCCTGCCCATCGCGACGGCTGGCACCATCGGCTACATGATCGCCGGCCACGATGCCACGGGACTGCCGGAGGGCAGTTTCGGCTTCATCTACCTGCCGGCCTTGGCCGGGACCGTGGTGGCGTCCATGTTGGTGGCCCCCATCGGCGCCAAGGTGGCCCATAGCCTGCCGGTGTCGACGATCAAGAAGATCTTCGCCGGCGTACTGATCCTGCTCTCGGCCAAGATGCTCCACAGCCTCCTGGCCTGAAACACTTCTTCGCATCGGCAGTGTGCGCGGCCGGGCCGGTGGGGTACCCTGCCCCGCTCCATGTCACCCGTCGCCGGCCTGCGGCCGGCTCCTCCTTCTTTACTTACGCGGAGCAGGGCACCCCACCGGCCCGTTCGGACGCCGCTGTGGATGATTGCCTGTCTCAAACCACCAGCGTATCCAGCCAAGGATGGCGGGTATCCGACTCCCGGAAGTCAAGGAGGAGGGCCGGTGCTCTTTCGGCCCGGAGGACATGGAGGGAGTCGGATACCCGCCGTCCTTGGCGAGCACCGCACCTCCCCATGTGTCGCGGAAGACGCGCAGCGTCATGGAACACTGATATGCCCGCCCTCCCGGCCTGCGACCCCGTTACGCAGGTCCGTCGTTAATCCATAGAATCCATAAGGTTTTTGACAAAGATCAACATGGCCCATGTTTGAATATTAGAAATTAATGACATTCAAACGTAGAAGCGGAGGTTGCCATGTTGAAGTTCATTGGAGGAGTCGCGGCGGGGGTCGTGCTGACCGGTGCCCTGGGCTACGGAATGGCCGACAAGCTGATGTTCAACGAGACGATGAGCCCCTTCGGCGTCGAGGAGACCGTCGCCCGCATCCAGCACAACATCCAGGCGGCCGGCAACGGCTGGACCCTCTCGGGTCTGCGCAATCCGGCCCGTGCGGTGCAGGCCGACGGCGGCAACACTCTGCCGGTCATGATGGTGGAGGCCTGCAGCACCAAGTATTCCAAGCCCATCCTCAACGAGGATTCGGTGCGCTTCCTGTCCATCCTGATGCCCTGCAAGATCTCCGTCTACAAGAAGAACGACGGCAAGGTCTATATCGGCACCATGAACGCCGGCCTCATGGGCAAGATGTTCGGTCCGTTGGTGGGCGAGGTCATGGGCCAGGTGGCCGCGGACCAGAAGAAGTTCCTCGAAATGGACCCGAAGAAGCCCGCGCCCCCCATGATCGTGCCGAAGGCCGGCGGCGAAGGCGGCGGCAGCGGCGGTGGCGGCGGCAGCAACTGCTGAGGAGGCCATCATGAGAAAACTTTTCGCAACCGTCGCGCTGCTCGCGGCCCAGGCCCTGCCCTGCGCCTGGGCGGCGACCGATCCGGCGCCCGCGCCCGGCCCTGCGCCGGCCGCCAAGCCGGCCAGCAAATCCACGGCCGACCACACCAAGTTCAAGGAACTGCAGCAGGCCTTCAAGAGCGGCCCCGAGGTCACCAAGGCTTGCCTGGCCTGCCACACGGAGGCCGGCAAGCAGATCACCCACACCAAGCACTGGACCTGGGAGTGGATGAACCCCGAGAACAAGCAGGTGCTCGGCAAGAAGCACGTGGTGAACAACTTCTGCACCGCCGTGCCTTCCAACTACGAGTTCTGCACCGCCTGCCACGTGGGCTACGGCTGGAAGGACGCCAACTTCGACTTCAAGAACGAGACCAACGTAGACTGCCTGGTCTGCCACGACACCACGGGCGGCTACAAGAAGCTGCCGGGCCTCGCCGGCCATCCCGCCTACAAGGAGATGGAGTTTCCGCCCAAGTCGGGCAAGATGGTGAAGCCCGCCGATCTCGCCAAGGTGGCCCAGAACGTGGGTCCCACCAGCCGCGCCACCTGCGGCGCCTGCCACTTCCTCGGTGGCGGCGGCGACGCGGTCAAGCACGGCGACCTGGACACCTCCCTCAAGAATCCGGGCAAGTACCTGGATGTGCACATGGACGCCAAGGGCCTCAACTTTACCTGCGCCGCGTGTCACGCCACCCAGGGCCACAACATCCCCGGCAGCCGCTACACGCCGACGGCCGCGGACAAGGAAGCGGCCCACATGCGCGGCAAGAAGGACGACACCAACGCCGCCACCTGCCAGTCCTGCCACGGCCAGAAGCCCCACAAGGCCACCGGCGTGCGCGCCAAGCTCAACGAGCACACCGACAAGCTCGCCTGCCAGACCTGCCACATCCCCCAGTACGCGCGGGCCCAGCCCACGAAGATGAGCTGGGACTGGTCCACCGCCGGCAAGCTCAAGGACGGCAAGCCGTTTACGGTGAAGGACAGCGGCGGCCACGACGCCTACGACAGCAAGAAGGGCGACTTCAGGTACGAATCCCACGTGATTCCCGAATACGTCTGGCTCAACGGCAAGGTGAAGTACACGCTGCTCGGCGACCCGGTCAATGAAAACGGCGTCACCAAGATCAACGAGTTCTTCGGTAGTCCCGACGACGGCGCCTCGCGCATCTGGCCGGTCAAGGTCTTCCGCGGCAAGCAGCCCTACGACCTGGAAAGCAAGTCGCTGCTGGTGCCCCACACCGCCGCGGGCTACGGCGTCAGGGACGACACCGCCTTCTGGCAGAACTTCCAGTGGGAAGGCGCCCTGCAGGCCGGCGCCGAGGCGGCGGGACGGCCCTTCGGCGGCAAGTTCGGCTTCGTCGCCACCGAGATGACCTGGCCCATCACCCACATGGTGGCACCGAAGGAAGATGCGCTGACCTGCACGCAGTGCCACAGCAAGAGCGGCCGACTGCAGAACGTCAAGGGCATCTACCTGCCGGGACGCGACGCCAACCCCTGGCTCGACCTCCTCGGCGGCCTCGCCGCCCTCGGCACGCTGCTCGGCGTCATCGCCCACGGCGCGCTGCGCATCTACATGAACCGAAAGGCAGGGTAAGCCCATGTCGACCAAGACCATCAAGATCTACGTCTTCAAGCGCTTCGAACGCTTCTGGCACTGGGCCCAGGCCGGCCTCATCGTCTTCATGATGCTGACCGGCTTCGAAATCCACGGCGCCTATGCCTTCTTCGGCTTCGAGAAGGCCGTCGGCTACCATACCGTGGCCGCCTGGTCCCTCATCACCCTCTGGGTGTTCGCCATCTTCTGGCACTTCACCACCGGCGAATGGAAGCAGTACATCCCGACGCTGGAGAAGGTGGGCGCCATGATGCGCTACTACCTGACGGGCATCTTCACCAACGCCCCGCATCCCTTCCGCCAGACCACGCTGCGCAAGCACAACCCGCTGCAGCGGCTCGCCTACCTGTTCTTCCTGCTGGTGATCTCGCCGGTGATCTGGTTCTCCGGCTGGTTCTACCTGTTCTACGGCGCCTGGCGCGAGTGGGGCGTGGACAAGTACCTGTCCCTGGAGTGGGTGGCCTTCTTCCACACGGCGGGCGCCTTCATGGTGCTGATCTTCTTCATCGCCCACATCTATCTGGCGACGGCGGGCCATACGCCCACCTCCCACATCAAGGCGATGCTGACGGGCTGGGAGGAAGTGGAAGAGGAAGAATCCGCCGCGACCAAGTAGCGGCGTGCTCTAAACTGCGGTAAAACGGCGCGGCCGGGACTGCGCCGTTTTCCGTCCGGACTTGGAAAGGATTCCCATGCGTTGCGCCAGGATCATTGCCGCCTTCCTCCTTGTCTTTGCGACGGCGGCAGCCGCCGTCGAGAACAACACGACCCTGCTCGTGCAGATCGACCCGGACGGCCGCTACCGCATCTGGCACAGCACCGGCGCAACCCAGCTCAACGAGGACGAACTGCTGGCCCTGGCCGCCAGCGCCCTGCCCGAGGGGGGCGAGCCCATGGCGACCTCGGCCGGCCCGGCCGTGGCCTACGACACGCGCCAGGGCGTGGTGGTGGCGTTGAAGGAGGCCCGCGGCGACGACCGCCTGCTCATCGACCGGGACGACTGCGGCGGCGTCAAGGTCTGGCACGCGGGCGGTCCCGCCCTCCTCGGCGAGGACGATCTCACGGAACTCATGCTCACCGCCCTGCCGGGCGGCGGCAAGCGCATCCCCGTCGGCAAGCAGGTGGCGCGCGGCTACAGCACGCGGCTGGGCGTCATCGTCCTGCTCTGGAAGCCAACGGGCCGCTGAGTCAGCGGCCCGAACGCCGCGCCGCGTCCAGCAGGAACTCCCGGTACTGGGACCAGTCGTGCACTTCGCCCACCTGGGCGAAGACGACGATGCCGCGCTTGTCGATGACGTAGGTGGCCGGGAAGCCCGGCGCGATGCTGCGGTCCTCCAGGCGGCGGCCGTCGGCGAGGCGGAACGCGGTGTCTTCCGGCCCGGCGGCCAGGGAGTCGGACAGGGGCAGGCCGATACCCTGGGCACTGGCCCAGCGCCGGGCGGCGGCGATAGGTTCCCGCGCCTGCAACAGCACGAAGACGATGTCGCGGCGGTCCTGCAGGCGTTCCCGCAGCTTCTGCATGTCCGGCATCTCGCGGCGGCAGGGCGTGCACCAGGAGGCCCAGAAGTGCAGCACCACCACCTTGCCCCGCAGGGACGCGAGTGTTTGCGGGCGTCCCGCCGGATCGGCGAAGGCGAGGTCGGGAAAACGCTCGCCCGGCCGACTCCCTTCGGGCGCGCGGCGCGCCTGTTCGGTGCCGGCATAGGGGCCCCACAGGGTGGGCCATTCGGCGGCATCGAAAACGCTGCGGCCGTCCGTCGAGTAGGACACGCATTGCTGCCGCGTGTTGCTGCGGCAAGCGGCCAGGGCCTCGGCTTCGGCGTTCTCGGCGGTGGGCGCGGCGGCGGACCAGCCCCAGGCGCCGCCGGGGGCGATGGCGAAGGCCCGGTGGTCGCGGGCCGCCTCGTAGTCGCGGTAGGCAGCCAGGCCGGTGTCGTTGAGGTGGGGCGGCTCGGCGGCCAAGGCGCCGCCCGCCGCCAGCAGCATTGCGACGGCTACCGTCCTCACGAAAGCAGGGGCTCCAGCAGGGCCAGGGGCAGCCGCATGGCACCGGCGATGGCCAGGGCCGCCGCCACCGACAGGGCGAGGGAGAAGAGGGCCTCGCGGCGGCCGAGGGTCTTCAGCATCACGGCGAAGGTGGACACGCAGGGCACGTAGAAACTGAGGAACAGCAGGAAGACGAGGATCTGGGAAGGGCTCATCAGCGGCACGATCTCGGTAGTGCCCAGGGCCTGGTAGATCATCAGCAGGGACAGTTCCTTGCGCAGCACGCCGAAGAGGATGGGCACCCCCAGGGCCACGGGCAGCCCGAGCCACCAGGCCGTGATCGGCGTCAGCAGGGTGTTGATGACATCGTCGGCCCCGATGTGGGAGAGCAGGGCCATGACGACGCTGCCGGCCACCAGCAGGGGCGTGACGATGGTGAGGATGTCGCTGGTGCGCTCCCAGGTGCCGGCGAGGATGTTGCGCCAGTGGGGCAGCGCGTAGGGCGGAATCTCCTGCACCAGACCGGGGCCTGCCGGGGCGTAGCGCCGCGTCAGCAGGTGGCCGATGACGGCGATGGCCACCAGCGTCAGGGCGAAGATGGCGAAGACGCCGAGCCCCCCCAGATACTTGCCGCCGAGGGCGAGGATGATGGCCGAGCGCGCCGAGCAGGGCACGAAGGTAATGAGCAGGGAGGCCACCACCCGGTGGCGCCCCGTGGCGGTCGCCGCGGCGGCGGAGATGGCCGGCACGTTGCAGCCCAGGCCGATGAGGAAGGGCACGGCGACGCCGCCGTGCAGCCCGATGTGGTGGAAGCCCCGGTCCACCACGAAGGCGACCCGGTGCATGATGCCCGATTCCTCCAGGGCCACCAGCAGGACGACCAGAGGCACCATGTAGGGCACGACGATGCTGACGAGGCCGATCAGTGCATCGACGACGGCGCGCCCGACGACGCCCGCCGTCGACTCCGGCTGCCATTCCTGGGCCCAGGCCGCCAGGCGCGCGGAGCTGAGGCCGTCGAGGAAGGCGCTGACCTCGAACACCATGAACAGCACCAGGGCGAACACCGCCATGCTGCCGATGAGCCCCCAGCGCGGATGGAGGAACAACTCGTCGGCCCATTGCTGCCAGCTGCGGGCGCCCCGGTGTCCGCCCAGGCTGCTGACGTTTTCGAAGAGCAGGGCGGCCCGGTGGTGGCGGTCGGCGTGGAGTTCTTCGGCCAGGGGGCGCGGCAAGGTGGACTCGGCGGCGCTGCGGGCGGCGGTCGCCGCGGCCGTGAGTTCGGGGAAATGCTCGGCGAGTTCCTGCAGGAAGTAGTCGTCGTTCTCGGCGACGCGCAGCAGCAGCAGGGGGCGCGGCACGCGGAAGGCCTCCTCCACCTCGGGGCGGCCCAGCAGGGCGTTGAGGGGCTCCAGGCTGCGGGCGATGTGGGGGCTCGGCGGCTGGGGCAGGGGGCAGGTGTTGCCGCGGGCGGCCTGCACGGCAGCGGCGAAGAGGTCCGTGAGACCGACGCCCATGTGGGCCACCGTGGGCACCACCGGCACGCCGATCTGGTCACTCAGGGCGCGCACGTTGATGTAGAGGCCCTTCTCGCGCGCCTCGTCCATGCGGTTCAGCGCGATGACCAGGGGACGCCCCAGCAGGGAGAGCTCCAGGCACAGCTCCAGGTCCCGCTCCAGGGCGGTGGCGTCCACCACCTGGATCAGTACCTCGGGGGCGCGGAAGGCCACGGCCGGCTGCTGGGATTCGTGGCGCGCGATGGCGGGCCAGCAGTCGCCCCACAGCAGGTACTTGAGGACCACCCGGTCCGGCTCGCGCAGATGATGGAAGGACTCGATGGCCGGCAGGTCCACCAGGGAGATCTGGTCGAGGCCCACGTCCACGAGGCATTCCTCGTAGGCGGGACCGGCGCCGGCGAGGCGCTCGTGCTCCACTGCCGTGGCGGCGGCGGCGCGGAAGATGGTGCTCTTGCCCGTGCCCGGCTGGCCGACGAGGGCGACGCGCGGGCGCCGCTCGCCGCGCAGCAGGGGCTGCTGCAGGGAAATGGCCGAAATCTTCACGGCATCAATTCGGCGAAGCTGCCGATGGCCGCGTAGGTGCCGCTGTCCTTGGGCGGCTTCTGCGTGTCGGGCTGGCGGATCGACACCAGGTGGCGGATGCCGTAGGCCTTCGCGGAATCCAGCACCGGCAGGCTGTCGTCCACCAGCAGGCTGCGGGCCGGATCGAAGGGGAATATCTGCTGCAGGCGGCGCCAGAAGCCCGGGTCCTCCTTGGCGAGGCCCAGTTCGTGGGAAGTGATCATGGCGTCGAAATGGGGCTGCAGGCCGGTGCGCGCCATCTTCAGGGTCAGGCTCTTGTGGTGGGCGTTGGTGGCGATGGCGACGCGCTTGCCGGCGCCGCGCATGGCTTCGAGGAAGGCCACCACATGGGGATGTACGGCGATCAGGTGGGCCACCTCCTCCTTGAGCTTCATGATGTCCAGCTCAAGCTCGGTTTCCCAGAACTCCACCGAATACCATTCGAGGGTGCCGGCGCGGGCGTGGTAGCGGGCCATGAGTTCCTCCCGCGCCGCCTCCCGCGAGGTGCCGCGGATTTCCGCATAGCGCAGCGGCACATGCACCTGCCAGAAGTGGTTGTCGAAATTGAGGTCGAGGAGGGTGCCGTCCATGTCGAGGAGGACGGTGTCGATGTCTTGCCAGGGCAGATTCATGGGATTACGGACGCAGGTAGGACCAGCCCTCCTGCTGCAGACGGATGATTTCGGCGTAGCCGGCCGGCACGTAGCCGATGCGTTCGAGCATGTCGTCCTTCGGCACGTGCAGGGCCTTCATGGTGTTCTCGCAGGCGACGAAGCGCACACCCTCGGCCATGGCTTCCTCGACCCGGTTGGCGACGAGGGAATCGGCCTTCAGCATGTCGATGCCGGGGCCGATGGCCACCACGGTGACGGCGATGCGCTCGCGGCCCAGTTCGGCCTGGACGTTGCGGATATTGCCGAACAGGGCGTTCCACTTCTTCGTATCGCCCTCGCTGACCTGGACGACGGCGCGGTACCTGGGCGGCTCGGCCCGGGCGGCGCCGGCACCCCAGAGCAGGACGCAGGCGGCGGCGAGGGCGAACAGGCGGTGCAGCATGGCGTCAGGGCCTCAGGTAGAGCCAGCCTTCGCGCTGGCGCTTCATGATCTCGACCACGCCGGCGGGGACGATGCCGACATGCTTCGTCAGGTCGTCCTTGTCGATCTTGTAGTTGCGCATGGAGTTGGCGCAGGCCATGACGGCGACGCCGCCGGCCGCCGCATCCTCGACGCGGGTGGCGATCTCGGCGTCGGCGCGCAGCATGCCGATGCCCTGGCCGAAGGCGACGATCTCCACCTGCACATTGTCCTTGCCGAGTTCCTTGCGGATGTTGTTGGCGACATTGACGGCCTGGTTCCAGACCTTGGGATCGGCGTCGCTGACTTGGAGCACGACGCGCTCGGGGCCGGCGCCGTAGGCCGCGGAAGCACCGAGGGCGATGACGGACAGAAGCAGGCGCAGACGGGCGACGGGGCTCATGGGGATCTCCTCGTTGTTGTAGGAATGACGCCCAGCATAGCGGATTTCAGCGCCCCTTGAAGACGGCTGGCCGCTTGGCGACGAAGGCTTCCAGGCCTTCCCGGTAATCCTCGGTGTCGAGGAAGGCGAAGGAGGCGCGCTTCTCGTCCTCGCTCAGGGGCCGGCCGTCCTGCAGGCGGGCGATCCACTGCTTGTGCCAGCGCGCCACCAGGGGGGCGCCGGCGACGATGCGCGCCACCGTCGCCGCCGTCTCGTCCGCCACTTCCGCATCGGCGACGACGCGCGTCACGAGGCCCTTCGCGTAGGCTTCCTGGGCGGTCAGCAGGCGGCCTTCCAGCAGGATTTCCTTCACCACGGCCGGGCCGGCCAGCTTCAGCAGGCCGGCCATTTCGCCCGGATACATGGAGAAGCCGGCCTTGTTGATGGGGGCGCCGAAACGGGCCGAGGCGCCGGCGATGCGCAGGTCGCAGGCGGCGGCGATCTCCAGGCCGCCGCCGACGCAGGGGCCGAGAATCTGGGCCACCGTCGGCACCGGGCAGGCCTCGATGGCGGCCAGGGCGGCACCGACGGCCTCGTGGTAGGCCAGGGCCTTGTCGAGGGTGTCGCGGGAGGTGCGGAATTCCTCCAGGTCGCCGCCGGCGGCGAAGGCCTTGCCCTCGCCGCACAGGACCACGCAGCGGAGATCGGCAGCGGCGGCGATGTCGGCGAAGACGGCCTTCAGCTTCCGCCACATGGCGGCGGTGACGGCGTTGAGCTTGTCGGGATGGGAGAGCGTGACGACGGCGACGCCGCCCTCGTCACGCCGGAAAAGGATATCGGGACTCATGGTCCCGATTATAGGGGGCTACTTCAGGCGCTCGATGCCGAGCATCTTCAGCACGTACTTCTCGAAGATCGGCTCGGTCTCGCCCTTCTTCATCTTGCGCATGAAGTATTTCTCGAAGCCGACCTTGGCCAGATGCACCCACTTGCCCTTCTTGAACCAGTTCACGTTGCGCGGCGGGATCTGGGGCAGGGCGACGAAGGCGGCGCCGGTGTCGCCGAAGTCGGCGAGACAGACGGCGTTCCAGGTGGCCTTCTGGTCCGGCTCCTTGCCGTCGATGGCGCGGCGGATGTTATGCACCGCCGCCGTCACCATGGTCTCGATCATGTAGCCGGTCTTCGGCGCGCCGGTGGGCACCGGGGTCGGCTCCACGGGCGGGATGGCGACGCAGACGCCGGCCGAGTAGATGTTCTTGAACTTCGGGTTGCGCTGGAACTCGTCGATGAGGATGAAGCCGCGCGGGTTGGTCAGGCCCTCGATGCCGAAGACGGCGTCCACACCCTTGAAGGCCGGCAGCATCATGGAGAACTTGAAGGCCAACTCGTGTTCCTTCTTCACCGTGCCGTCCTCGTTGTGCTCGGCGACGGTCATCTTGCCGGCCTCGACCTTGGTGACCTTGGCGTTGCAGATCCACTTGATGTGCTTTTCGCGCAGTACCGATTCGAGCATGCCCTTGGAATCGCCGACGCCGCCCAGGCCCAGGTGGCCGATGTAGGGTTCGGCGGTGACGAAGGTCATGGGCACCTTGCTGCGGAGCTTGCGGCGGCGTAGGTCGGTGTCCATGATGAGGGCGAACTCGTAGGCCGGGCCGTAGCAGGAGGCACCCTGCATGGCGCCGACGACGATGTGGCCGGGATCGTTGATGAACTCGGCCCAGGACTTGGCCGTCTCCACCGCATGGTTCACCGTGCACACCGAATGGGTGTGGCCGCCGTTGGGGCCGGAGCCCGGCACTTCCTCGAAGGCCAGCTTGGGGCCGGTGGTGATGATCAGGTAGTCGTAGTCGATGCTCTTGCCGTCGGCCAGCTCGATCTGGTTCTTCTCCGGATGGACGCGCCTGGCGGCCTGGGCGATCAGGCCGATGCCCTTCTTTTCGAGATAGGGCGCCAGTTCCATGGTGATGTCCTCGCGGGTGCGCCAACTGACGGCGACCCAGGGGTTCGAGGGCGTGAACTGGAAATAGGGGTTTTCGGTGACGACGGTGATCTTGTCACCGGCGCCCAACTGCTCCTTCATGTCGTAGGCGGCCGTAAGACCGCCTACGCCGGCGCCGAGAACGACGACGTGGGCCATGTTTTCTCCTCCTTAAAAGATGAACACCTTGCCGATGGCCTGCACACCTTCGTCGACGATTTGTTGCAGGTCCTCGGGGCAGTCCTCGCGTTCGATGACGAGGCTGGCATAGGCGGAGAGGGACTTCAGGGCGCACGCGATCTTGGCGACTTCGGCGGCGGTGTCCGCCGGCATCTGGACGCCGGGCTGCAATTGCCAATTCGTATCCGTCATGACGAATCTCCTCCTCTGGTGGTGTGGAGGAGCGATTGTGTCAGCCGGGCAACCCCTTGTTCATCAGGGTTGTTTATCTGCGGCGATGCAGGACTCCGTCAAGTTTTCGTCAAGAGCTTGGCCAGCGCGGCGCGTCCGGAAAGGAGGTGGTCGTGCATGCTGCGACCCGCGGCATCCGGGTCGCGGGCCGCGATGGCCTTGAGGATGGCGCGGTGCTCGGCCAGGGACTGGCGCAGGCGGCCTTCCAGGTTGAGGGAGTCGCGGCGCGTGAGCTTGATGACCTTGCGGGCGTCGTCGATCATCTGCTTGAGCCAGCGGTTGCCGGCGATTTCCTGCAGCGCCGCGTGGAAGGCCTGGTTGGCCTCGAAGAAGCGGTCGGCGTCGCCGGCCGCCGCGGCGTCCTCCAATGCCTGGTGGAGAGCGGTCAGGCGGGCCAGGTCGGCCGCCGTGACCTTGCGGGCGGCTTCGTATGCCACCCGTCCCTCCAACAGTGCCATGACGGGGAAGATCTCGTCGAGATCCTGCTCCGACAGTTCCGCCACGTAGCAGCCGCGGCGCGGTTCCAGCCGCACCAGGCCCTCGGAGGCGAGTACCTTGAGAGCCTCGCGCATGGGGGTGCGCGAGATGCCGAACTCGTCGGCCAGGGTCTGCTCGTCCACCCAGGCGCCGGGCGCCAGCTCGTGGGCGTAGATGCGGGCGCGCAGGCGCTCGGCCACCTCTTCGTAGAGGGCGGTGCGGGCGATGCGATGAACGGGGGCGCCGGCGTCTCTTGCATTCATAATTATGGATAAGGTATTATTTCCGCACCGCCCTGTCAAGGGCTATCCTTCCGGTCCGCCTTTCGTCAGAGGGTGGACCGTTGCGCAGGAGAAGCGACCATGAGCAAGACCCCCGCAGTCACCGTCCCCGCCATCGACGCCTGGACCAAGGCCGCCGCCAAGTTCGCCCCCGACGGCGATGTTTCCAAGCTCAACTGGAACACGCCCGAAGGCCTCGTCGTCAAGCCGCTGTATACGAAGGCCGACGTGGCGGATCTGCCCTACGCCGACACCCTGCCCGGCTTCGAGCCCTTCCTGCGCGGTCCCCAGGCCACCATGTATGCCGTGCGGCCCTGGACCATCCGCCAGTACGCCGGCTTCTCCACCGCCGAGGAATCCAACGCCTTCTACCGCAAGGCCCTCGCGGCCGGTGCCCAGGGCGTCTCCGTCGCTTTCGACCTGGCCACCCACCGGGGCTACGACTCCGACCATCCGCGCGTCGTCGGCGACGTCGGCAAGGCCGGCGTGGCCATCGACTCCGTGGCCGACATGAAGATCCTGTTCGACGGCATTCCCCTCGACAAGGTGTCGGTGTCCATGACCATGAACGGCGCCGTGTTGCCTGTGCTGGCGGGCTACGTGATCGCCGCCGAGGAGCAGGGTGTCTCCCAGGACAAGCTCTCCGGGACCATCCAGAACGACATCCTCAAGGAGTTCATGGTCCGCAACACCTACATCTATCCGCCGGCACCATCGATGCGCATCATCTCCGACATCATCGGCTACACGGCGCAGAACATGCCGAAGTTCAACTCCATCTCGATCTCCGGCTACCACATCCAGGAAGCCGGCGCGACCCAGACCCTGGAGCTGGCCTTCACCCTCGCCGACGGCATGGAGTACGTGCGCACCGCCATGAAGAGCGGCCTCGACGTGGATGCCTTCGCCGGCCGCCTCTCGTTCTTCTTCGCCATCGGCATGAACTTCTACCTGGAGGTTGCCAAGCTGCGCGCGGCGCGCCTCCTGTGGTGGCGCATCATGAAGGAGTTCGGCGCCAAGAGCCCGAAGTCCATGATGCTGCGCACCCACTGCCAGACCTCCGGTTGGTCGCTCACCGAGCAGGACCCCTACAACAACGTGGTGCGCACCACCATCGAGGCGATGGCGGCCGTCTTCGGCGGCACCCAGTCCCTGCACACCAACGCCCTCGACGAAGCCATCGCCCTGCCCACCGAGTTCTCGGCGCGCATCGCCCGCAACACCCAGATCCTGATCCAGGAAGAGACCCACATCTGCAATGTCGTCGATCCGTGGGCCGGCTCCTACATGATGGAGAAGCTCACCCAGGACATGAGTGAGGCCGCCTGGAAGATCATCGAGGAAGTGGAAGCCATGGGCGGCATGACCAAGGCTGTGGAGTCCGGCTGGGCCAAGCTGCAGATCGAAAAGTGCGCTGCCGAGAAGCAGGCCCGCATCGACTCGGGCCAGGACACCATCGTCGGCGTGAACAAGTACAAGCTCGCCAAGCAGGACGCCATCGACATCCTCGACGTGGACAACGTGGCCGTGCGCGAAGCCCAGATCGCCCGCCTGAAGAAGGTGCGTGGCGAGCGCGACGGGGCCGCCGTGCAGGCCGCCCTCGACGCCCTCACCGCCGCTGCCCAGGACGGCACCGGCAACCTGCTGGATCTCGCCATCAAGGCCACGCGCCTGCGCGCCACCGTCGGCGAAATCTCCGACGCCCTGGAGAAGGTGTACGGCCGCCACCGCGCCACCAACCAGACCGTCTCCGGCGTCTACTCCGCCGCCTTCGGCCAGAGCGCCGGTATCGACGAATTGCGGGAACTGGTGGACGAATTCGCCGCCGCCGAGGGCCGCCGGCCGCGCCTGATGATCGCCAAGCTGGGCCAGGACGGCCACGACCGCGGCGCCAAGGTGGTGGCCACCGCCTTCGCCGACCTGGGCTTCGACGTGGATGTGGGCCCCCTGTTCCAGACCCCCGAGGAGGCTGCCCGCCAGGCCATCGAGAACGACGTGCACGCCATCGGCGTCTCGACGCTCGCTGCCGGCCACAAGACGCTGGTGCCGACGCTGGTCAAGGCGCTGAAGGACCAGGGCGCCGAGGACATCGTCGTCTTTGTCGGCGGCGTGATCCCGGCCCAGGACTACGACTTCCTGTTCAAATCGGGCGCCAAGGGCATCTTCGGCCCCGGCACGCCGATCCCCCAGTGCGCGCACGAAGTGCTGCGCGCCATCCGCGCCGCCCACGCGCCGGCGAGCGCTTAAGGCAAATCTTGAAAAACCAGTTCGTCGCCGATCTCAACGACTACTTCAAGTACGGTCTGTTGAGGGCCTTGACGAGGGACCCGTCTGCCTCGCTGCTGGGAATTTGGTGGTTGCTGACGCGAGACGACGCAAACGGACATGGTGGAATAGAGGACCATTTGAAGGATGTTCCCCGCTACCAGAGCTGCGACCCGGATCTGCTGAACCATCTGGAACGGATACGGAAGCCAGCGACCAGATTTGTATCTTCGGTAAAGGCATATAGCGTGGTGCCCGGCGCCAGATACTGGCCGGATTCAAGTATCGACGCCTCCGACCCGCATGCGATTGCCGAGGCCTCCCATAGCAGACTGAGCGACCCCTACGAACGCATGATGGATTTCAGGAAGATGCAAGACCATTTCCAGCCCTGTGGGGCCGTGTTTGCCGATCCGGACAATGGGATCGAGACCCGGAGCGCCAACAGGTCCGAGCGCTATGTCCGCTGGGCTGATCTGGTGGCACTTTTCCATACAGGCAAGTCGCTGATCGTCTATCAACACAAACCGCGAGGCGAAAGCCTGGACAACAAGCTGCCGGAGCTGGCGCGCCAAGCCTGCGACTTGATGGGGGCGAATGCCTATGGCCTAGCCTGTGGGCGTGGAACTCAGCGAGGGGAAGTTGGCTTCCTAATGATTCCTCAAGATAGCGCTAGCGAATGGTTCAGACGGGCAACGGATGGCTTTTTGAAGTCCTATGGTGCATTTGCCCGCCGTGTTTCGGCAGGTTCCGACTGAATTCACTCTCCGGACGGTAAGCATGGACATCCCGAAACTCCTTGATCGCATCACCCTCGCACCCGGCAAGCGAGGTGGAAAGCCGTGCGTCCGCGGCATGCGCATCACCGTCCATGACGTCCTTGGCTGGCTTGCGGCGGGAATGACGCAACAGGAAGTCCTGGCCGACTATCCGGAGCTGGAGGTCGAAGACATTCGGGCCTGCCTGATCTTTGCGGCAGACAGGGAACGGCATATGGGGCGGGCCGCAGCGTGAAACTTCTGCTCAACCAAAATATCGCAGTTGCTTCACCGGGTTTCGTGCTGCCTGCGGCGCACGAAGCCCGGGCTCGTTTGGCGTCTGAGCGCGCCAAGGACGGCGGGGGGCCGATGCTGCTCATGTCCCCCGGGCTGCGCTGCGCTCAGCCCTCCTCCTTTACTTCGCTGCATCGGCCCCCCGCCGCCCTTGGCGAACCATGCTTTGGGAGCGTCGGCCACCCCCGATGCTTCCGGATCGGGCCGGCGGGATGTTCTGCGCAGCGAAGTAAAGGAGGAGGTGGCGGCCGTCACCGGCCGCCACCGGGGGACATGAGCAGCGCAGAACATCCTGCCGGCCCGATTGCGCACCCATACCAATCCACAGGAGTATTTCACCCTGAGCGATTTCTGACCGCCTTGACCGCCGAAGACGAGGTACTCGAAATTGAGTGAAGCGTCGCCACCTAGCGGTACTTTTCCTGCCGGGGATGCCGCCCTCGTCGAAGGCGTGCTCGCCCACCAGCGGCGTCCGCTGGCGAAGGCGATCACCCTGGTCGAGTCGACCCGCGTCGACCATCAGGAGCGCGCCCATGCGGTCCTCGATGCCTTGCTGCCCCACGCGGGAAAGTCGATCCGCATCGGCATCACTGGCGTGCCCGGTGTCGGCAAGTCCACCTTCATCGAGGCCCTCGGCCTCTATCTGATCGGGCAGGGCCATCGCGTCGCCGTGCTCGCCGTCGATCCTTCGTCGTCCCTCACCGGCGGTTCCATCCTCGGCGACAAGACGCGCATGGAGCAGCTTTGCCAGCGCGAAGAAGCCTTCATCCGGCCGACGCCGTCGTCGGGTTCCCTCGGCGGCGTCGCCGAGAAGACCCGCGAGGCCATGCTGGTCTGCGAGGCGGCCGGCTTCGACGTGGTCATCGTCGAGACCGTCGGCGTCGGCCAGAGCGAGACCACCGTGGCCGGCATGACCGACTGCTTCGTGCTGCTGCAGCTGCCCAACGCCGGCGACGACCTCCAGGCCATCAAGAAGGGCATCATGGAGCTGGCCGACATCGTCGTCTTCAACAAGGCCGACATCGACCCGCGCGCCGCCGATGCCGCCGCCGCCCAGATGCGCGCCGCCCTCGGCATGCTGCGTTCCGCCTCCGCCCGCTGGAAACCGCCGGTGCTGAAGATGAGCGCGGCGAAGAAGGAAGGCATCGAGGCTTTCTGGCAGACCATCGAGAACTTCCGCAAGACCCTCACCGACACCGGCGATCTGGCCGCCAAGCGCCGCCACCAGGCCCAGGCCTGGATGTGGCAGCTCATCGACGCCGGCCTGCGCCACCGCTTCCGCGCCCATCCGGGCGTCCAGGGCCTGTTGCCCGAACTGAGCCGCGACGTGGAAAGTGGCGCGACAACGCCCACCGCCGCGGCCCACCGACTTTTAAATCTGTTGAACCGCTTTTTCTAGGAGTGGAGTCCATGCACGAGATCATCGAACAACTGGACCAGAAGCGCGAGCTGGCCCGCCTCGGCGGCGGCCAGAAGCGCATCGACGCCCAGCACAAGAAGGGCAAGCTGACGGCGCGCGAGCGCATCGAACTGCTGCTCGACGAAGGCACCTTCGAAGAGTGGGACATGTTCAAGGAGCATCGCTGCACCGACTTCGGCATGGGCGACACCAAGATCCCGTCCGACGGCGTCGTTACCGGCTACGGCACGGTGAACGGCCGCATGGTGTTCGTCTTCTCCCAGGACTTCACGGTCTTCGGCGGCGCCCTCTCCGAGGCCCACGCCGAGAAGATCTGCAAGATCATGGACAAGGCCATGCAGGTCGGCGCCCCGGTGATCGGCCTCAACGACTCGGGCGGCGCCCGTATCCAGGAAGGCGTCGCGGCCCTCGGCGGCTACGCCGAGGTATTCCAGCGCAACGTCATGGCCTCGGGCGTGATCCCCCAGATCTCCATGATCATGGGCCCCTGCGCCGGCGGTGCCGTGTATAGCCCGGCCATGACCGACTTCATCTTCATGGTGAAGGACACCTCCTACATGTTCGTCACCGGTCCGGAAGTGGTGAAGACCGTGACCCACGAGGAAGTGACGGCCGAGGAACTCGGCGGCGCGGTAACCCACACCAGCAAGTCCGGCGTCGCCGACCTGGCCTTCGAGAACGATGTGGACGCCCTGCTGATGCTGCGCCGCTTCATCAACTACCTGCCGCTCAACAACAAGGAAAAGGCGCCGATCCGGCCGACCCCGGACCCCGCCGACCGCCTGGACCTGAGCCTCGACACCCTGGTGCCGGACAATCCGAACAAGCCCTACGACATCAAGGAACTCATCGTCAAGACGGTGGACGACTGCGATTTCTTCGAGATCCAGCCTGACCACGCCAAGAACATCGTCATCGGCTTCGCCCGCATGGAAGGCCAGACCGTCGGCATCGTCGCCAACCAGCCGATGGTGATGGCGGGCTGCCTGGACATCAAGTCCTCCATCAAGGCCGGCCGCTTCGTACGCTTCTGCGACGCCTTCAACATCCCCATCGTCACCTTCGTCGATGTGCCGGGTTTCATGCCGGGCACCGCCCAGGAGTACGGCGGCATCATCAAGCACGGCGCCAAGCTGCTCTACGCCTACGCCGAATGCACGGTGCCGAAGATCACCGTCATCACCCGCAAGGCCTACGGCGGTGCCTACGACGTGATGGCCTCCAAGCATCTGCGCGGCGATGTGAACTTCGCCTGGCCCACGGCCGAGATCGCCGTGATGGGCCCCAAGGGCGCGGTCGAGATCATCTTCCGCGAGGAGAAGAACGACCCGGTCAAGGTGGCCGAGCGGGAGGCCGAGTACAAGGCCAAGTTCGCCAACCCCTTCGTCGCCGGCGCCCGCGGCTTCATCGACGACGTCATCCAGCCGCACGAGACCCGCAAGCGCATCTGCCGTTCCCTGGTGATGCTGCGGAACAAGAAGATCGAAAATCCGTGGCGCAAGCACGGCAACATTCCGCTGTGATGGCCGGGGAGGACTAGGAAAATGTTCAAGAAGATTCTGATTGCCAACCGCGGTGAAATCGCCTGCCGCGTCATGAAGACGGCGAAGAAGATGGGCATCAAGACCGTCGCCGTCTATTCCGAGGCCGACAAGGACGCCATGCACGTGGCCATGGCCGACGAGGCCGTCTGCATCGGTCCGGCGCCGTCGAAGGAGTCCTATCTCTGCGCCGACAAGATCATCGCCGCCTGCAAGCAGACCGGCGCCCAGGCCGTCCATCCGGGCTACGGCTTCCTGTCGGAGAACGAGGCCTTCTCGCGCACCCTGGAAGAGCAGGGCATCGTCTTCATCGGCCCGAAGCACTATTCGGTGGCCGCCATGGGCGACAAGATCGCCTCCAAGAAGCTGGCCCTCGAAGCCAAGGTCAACATCATCCCCGGCTACAACGACGCCATCGACACGCCCGAGCAGGCCGTCGAGATCGCCAAGGGCATCGGCTACCCGGTGATGATCAAGGCCTCCGCCGGCGGCGGCGGCAAGGGCCTGCGTGTGGCCTTCAACGACCAGGAAGCCCACGAGGGCTTCGCCTCCTGCAAGACCGAGGCGCTCAATGCCTTCGGTGACGATCGCGTCTTCATCGAGAAGTACGTCGAGGAACCGCGCCACATCGAGATCCAGCTCATCGGCGACAGCCACGGCAACGTGCTGTACCTGCACGAGCGCGAGTGCTCGATCCAGCGCCGCCACCAGAAGGTGATCGAGGAGGCGCCGTCGCCCTTCCTCGACCCGGCCACGCGCAAGGCCATGGGCGAGCAGGCCGTGGCCCTGGCCAAGGCGGTCAAGTACCAGTCCGCCGGCACCGTCGAGTTCGTCGTCGGCGGCAAGGACAAGCAGTTCTACTTCCTCGAGATGAACACCCGCCTGCAGGTGGAGCATCCGGTCACCGAGTGCATCACCGGCCTCGACCTCGTCGAGCTGATGATCCGCGTCGCCGCCGGCGAGAAGCTGCCCCTCAAGCAGAACGAGGTCAAGCTCAACGGCTGGGCCATGGAGTGCCGCATCAACGCCGAGGACCCGTTCCGCAACTTCCTGCCGTCCACCGGCCGTCTGGTGAAGTTCCAGCCGCCGGCGGAGGTGGACGAGGGCCCGAACCACAAGGTGCGCGTGGATACCGGCGTCTATGAAGGCGGCGAGATCTCCATGTTCTACGACTCGATGATCGCCAAGCTCATCGTGCACGGCGCCACCCGCGACCAGGCCATCGCCCGCATGCGCGACGCCCTCAACGGCTTCGTCATCCGCGGCGTCTCGGCCAACATCTCCTTCCAGGCCGCCCTGATGCAGAACCCGCGCTTCATCTCGGGCAACTTCAACACCGGCCTCATTGCCGAGGAGTATCCGAAGGGCTTCAACGCCGCCGACGTGCCCCACGACGATCCGGCCATGCTGATCACCGTCGCCGCCGCCATGCATCGCCAGTACCTGGCGCGCAATGCCACCATCAGCGGCCAGATGCCGGGCCACGAGTTCCGGCCGGGTGCCGATTTCGTCGTGCGTCTCGACGACGGCGGCGACCACGAGGTCGCCGTGACGCCCGCCGCCGGCGGCTGGGACGTGAGCTTCGCCGGCGAGACCTACGCCATCCGCAGCGACTGGCAGTTCGGCCAGGCGATCTACGACGGCACGATCAACGGCCAGCCCTTCTGCATGCAGGTGGAGCGCCGCGGCCTCAAGTACCGCCTGTTCCACTGGGGCACCCAGATGGACCTGATGGTGCTGACGGCCCGCGCCGCGCACCTGCAGGCCCTGATGCCGAAGAAGGCGCCGCCCGACACCTCCAAGTTCCTGCTCTCGCCGATGCCGGGCCTGCTGACCCAGATCGCCGTTACGCCGGGCCAGGAAGTGAAGGCCGGCGAGGTGCTGGCGAAGATCGAGGCCATGAAGATGGAGAACGTCCTCAAGGCCGAGCGCGACTGCACGGTGGAGAAGCTGCTGGCGACGCCGGGCGAGAGTCTCGCCGTCGACCAGGCGATCATCGCCTTCAAGTAGGCGTTTCGCGCCGGAGCAAACGGCGGGCCGCGGCCCGCCGTCGTTCTGCCGCGGGCCTGAGGCGGCGCGATATCCCGCCAACGATTAGGGTCATATGGCGGTAAAATGGAATCTGTCTAAAGATATATTCCGCTACGCCCCCCCGATGCCCCCTCTTCCCCGCCGGCTCCTCGCCCGTCTGGTCCTGCTCGGCGTTGTCGCGGCTGCCGCCGCCGTGGGCCTTTTTGGCCTCTACATCGCCTATGCGGGCGGGGCGGACCCTGCCTGGCCCGATACGGCGGGAGCGGCGCTGCTCGCCGTTGCCTGCAGCGCCCTGCTCTGCCTGGCGCTCCTGCGGCGGCCGGTGCGCGCCATCGAGGAGGAGTTGCAGCTCGCCTCTTCCGTGTACCAGGCCAGCGGCGAGGCCATGTTCGTCACCGACGAAAAGAACCGCATCGTGGCGGTGAATCCGGCCTTTACGCGCCTTACCGGCTATGCCCCCCACGAGGTGATCGGCCAGGACCCGAAGATCCTCGGCTCGGAGCGCAACGACAAGACGCTGTACCTCGCCATGTGGAACTCCCTGGAGGCCACCGGCCAGTGGCAAGGGGAGATCTGGAACCGCCGCAAGAACGGCAGCGAATACGCCGAATGGCTCACCATCACGACGGTGCGCAACGCCGAGGGCGGGCTGCACCGGCGCATCGCCCTGTTCTCCGACATCACCGAGAGCAAGCAGGCCGACGAGCTCATCTGGCAGCAGGCCAACTACGACACCCTGACCGGCCTGCCCAATCGCCGCCTTTTCAACGACCGCCTCAAGCAGGAGCTGCGCCGCGCCGAGCGCGGCCACAAGGCCCTGGCCCTGTTGTTCATCGACCTGGACCGCTTCAAGGAGGTGAACGACGCCCTCGGCCACAGCGCCGGGGACGAACTCCTGGTGGAGGCTTCGCGCCGCATCGTCGCCTGCGTGCGCGAGAGCGATACCGTGGCGCGGCTGGGGGGCGACGAGTTCACCGTCACCCTGCCGGCCATGGAAGACCCGGGCGCCGTCGAGCGCATCGCCCAGACCATCGTCCAGTCCCTGGCGGAGCCCTTTGTCCTCGGCCGCGAAACCGTCTATGTCTCGGCCAGCATCGGCATCACCGAGTACCCGGTGGATGCGGAAGACATCGAGACCCTGCTCAGGCATGCGGACCAGGCCATGTATGCGGCCAAGGAGGCGGGCCGCAACGGCTATTCCTGGTTCACGCCGGCCATGCAGTACGCGGCCCAGGTGCGCCGCGGCCTCGTGCACGACCTGCGCGGCGCCCTCGCCGCTGGCCAGTTCGAGGTCTATTACCAGCCCATCGTCGAGCTGCCCTCCCGGCGCGTCGTCAAGGCGGAGGCCCTGTTGCGCTGGCACCATCCCGAACGCGGCATGGTGAGCCCCGAGGTCTTCATCCCCCTGGCGGAGGAGGTGGGCCTGATCAACGAGATCGGCGAGTGGGTGTTCCACCAGGTGGCCGGCCAGGCCCGGCACTGGCGCGCGGCCGGCCTGGACGACCTGCCCATCAGCGTGAACAAGTCGCCGCGCCAGTTCGCCGGCGTCGGCGGCGGCCAGGATTGGCTAGCCCATCTGAAGGGCATCGAACTGCCGCCCGTGGGCCTGATCGTCGAGATCACCGAGGGCCTGCTGCTCGACGAGCGCCCCGAGGTGGCCGAGCGGCTGCGCAGCTTCCGCGCCGCCGGCATCCAGATCGCCATCGACGACTTCGGCACCGGCTACTCGGCCCTGTCCTACCTGCAGAAGTTCGACATCGACATCGTCAAGATCGACAAGAGCTTCGTCCAGCACCTGGCCACGGACGGCCGCGACCGGGCCCTGGCCGAAGCCATCGTCGCCATGGCCCACAAGCTGGGCCTCAAGGTCGTCGCCGAGGGGGTGGAGACCGAGGCGCAGCAGGACCGCCTGATCGCGGCCGGCTGCGACTACGCCCAGGGTTACCTCTATGCCCGGCCCATGCCGTCGGCGGATTTCGAGGCGATGCTGAAATCCGCCGGGCAGATGGCGGCAGCGGCCTGAGGGGCCGCCGCGACGGCGTCAGCCCGCCAGCGCCGGATAGTCGATGTAGCCCTTCTCGCCGCCGGCGTAGAAGGTGTCGGCGTCCCAGCGATTGAGCTCGGCGTTTTGCGCCAGGCGCGCCACCAGGTCGGGATTCGAGATGAAGGGCTTGCCGATGGCCACCAGGTCGGCATGGCCGCGGGCCAGGATGCCCTCGGCCTGTTCGCGCTTGAAGCCGCCGCAGGCGATGATGTTGCCCCGATAGGCGGCCCGCAGGGCCGGCATCAGCGGATGGGCGCCGTCGTGTATCCAGGTGCAGTCCTGGTCGTAGATGTGCAGGAAGCCGATGTTCCGCTTGTCCAGTTCCCGCGCCAGCCAGGGATAGGTTTCCAGGGGCGCCGGGTCGGGCTGCATGTCGTTGAAGCTGCCGTAGGGCGACTGGCGCACGCAGATGCGCGCCGGGTCGATCTCGGCGGCCACTGCATCCACCGTTTCCAGCAGCAGGCGGTAGCGATTCTCCAGGGAGCCGCCGTAGGCATCGGTGCGGTCGTTGATGAAGGGGCAGCGGAACTGGTCGAACAGGTAGCCGTTGGCGCCGTGGATTTCCACGCCGTCGAAGCCCGCCTGTTGCGCCAGCCTGGCGGTGCGCACGAAATCGTCGATGACGCCGCGGATGCCGGCGGCGTCCAGGGGCAGCGGGGTGCCGCAGTCGGCCATGGTCGGCACGCCGTTGTCGATGATGAAGGTCTTGCTGTTGGCGGCGGCGCGGGCCGAGGGGCCGGCCGGCGGACTGCCGTCGACATGGAGCTTGGCGTGGGAAATGCGACCGCAGTGCCAGATCTGGGCGAAGATCCTGCCGCCGGCGGCATGCACGGCTTCATTGACCTTGTGCCAGCCGGCCGCCTGGGCCTCGGTATACAGGGCCGCCGTGCCCAGGTAGCCGCGGGCCTGGTCGGAGACCGGCACGCCTTCCGAGAGGATCATGCCGGCGCCGGCGCGCTGGCGGTAGTACTCCACCACCATGTCGTTGGGCACGGCGTCCCGGTGGTCGCAGCGGCAGCGCGTCATGGGGGCCATGACGATGCGGTTGGCGAAGCGGAGGGGGCCGCAGGAAATGGGATCGAAGAGCATGTCAGTGACTCCATGAAGGTGCGCGCCATCTGCGGCGCATGAAACGTTCCGTTCGTTGATTGGCGGAGCGTGCCAAGGGTGGCGGGTAGCCGACGCTGCTCGTGTCCCCCGAACCGGGCTGCGCCCGGTTCTCCTCCTCTACCTCGCTGCGCCGGCTACCCGCCACCCTTGGCTGGACACACCAGTGCAGCTGAGTTGCCAAACATCCGCGGCGCTGTCCGCCCCGTCGGGCTTCATATCAGCCGGCCGCCATCCTGGCGAAGGCCGCCACCACTTCCGGCGGCGCCTGCACCAGTTCGATGAGCACGCCCTCGCCGCCGATGGGGAATTCCTCGTTGCCCTTCGGATGGAGGAAGCAGATGTCGAAGCCCGCCGCGCCCTTGCGGATGCCGCCCGGCGCGAAGCGCACGCCCTGGGCCGTGAGCCATTCCACGGCCTTGGGCAGGTCGTCGATCCACAGGCCCACGTGGTTGAGCGGCGTCGTATGGACGGCCGGCTTCTTCTCCGGGTCGAGGGGTTGCATCAGGTCCACCTCCACCTTGAAGGGCCCGGCGCCCATGGCGCAGATGTCCTCGTCCACGTTCTCGCGTTCGCTGACGAAATTGCCGGTGACGGCGAGGCCGAACATGTCGACCCACAGGGTGCGCAGGCGGTCCTTGCTGGGGCCGCCGATGGCGATCTGCTGGACGCCCAGCACCTTGAATGGCCTTTGGCTCATTTTTTCTTCCCTCCGACGAGTAATACGACGCCGACGAGGATCATCGGCAGGCTCAACCATTGTCCCATGCTGACCGTGTACGACCAGCCGAAGATGCCCGTGTCCGGCTCGCGGAAGTACTCGGCGAGGAAGCGCAGGGCGCCGTAGCCGATCAGGAACATTCCGGAAGTTGCGCCGCGGGGCCGCTGCCTGGCCGAGAACCACCAGAGCAGGGCGAACAGCAGCAGGCCCTCGCCGGCTGCCTGGTAGAGCTGGGACGGGTGGCGCGGCAGGGCATCCACATGGGGGAAGACCATGGCCCAGGGCAGCGATGCATCGGCGACGCGGCCCCACAGCTCGCCGTTGATGAAGTTGCCGATGCGGCCGGCGAACAGGCCCAGGGGCACCAGGGGGGCGATGAAGTCCGTGACCTCGAAGAAGCGGCGGCCGTTCCGGCGTCCCCACAGGGCCATGGCGGCGAGCACGCCGAGGAAGCCGCCGTGGAAGCTCATGCCGCCCTTCCAGATCGCCAGGATTTCCAGCGGATGGGTCAGATAGTGGCCGGGTTCGTAGAACAGCACCTGGCCCAGGCGTCCGCCGAGGACGACGCCGAGGACGCCGTAGAACAGCAGGTCGTCGAGAGCTGCGGGGGCGATACCGTGCCAGGGCTGGGCGGCGGCGCGGCGGCGTCCCAGCAGCAGGAAGGCGACGAAGCCCGCCAGGTACATGAGCCCGTACCAGCGCACGGCCAGGGGGCCGAGGGAGACGGCGACGGGGTCGAACTGGGGATGGATCAGCATTCCGTTGGGCGGGGCAGGCGGGAGCGCCATTCTAAACCGCCGCCGGGAGACCCTTCCGGGCGCCGGACAACCGGCTCTCTGTCTTTTGGCCTAGAATTCGCAAAACCTCACAGTGCATATGGACAATCGGCGCGACTTTCTGCAGCGGGCGGCAGCCCTCGGTTTGGGCCTGGCCGCTCCCCGGGCCTTCGCCCAGCCCAAGGCTGGCGAGGCCCAGCCCCTGCGCATGGGGGTGCATCCCTACAACAGCACCTTGGCATTGGTGGCGATGCACCAACCCCTGGTGCGCTATCTCGAAAAGGCCATCGGCCGTCCCGTCGAGTTCTATACCGCCGCCGATTTCGATTCCTATGTGGCGTCCCTGGTCGGCGGCGACTACGACCTGGCGATCTGCCCGCCCCATTTTGCCGTGCTGGCCTCCAATCGCGGCATGGCGCCCCTGGTCCATTACCAGTTGCGGCTCGAACCCATCCTGCTGGTGCGCGCCGACGGCAAGCTGCGCACGCTGAAGGATCTGCGCGGCAAGCGTATCGCCATGGCCGACCGCACCGCCCTCATCCGTATCGCCGTCGTCAAGCAGCTCGAAGAGAATGGCCTCGTCGCCGGCCGCGATTACGAGATCGTCGAGAAGCCCAGTCACGGCGCCTCCGTGGCCGCGGCGGCGGTCGGCGAAGTGGACGCGGGCGTCATCACCATCACCATACTCAAGCAGCTGCCGGAGGACGTGCAGCAGCAGCTGCGCATCATCGGTACCGGCATCAGCTTCCCCAACCTGGTGACCATGGCGAAGCGCAGCTTCGGCACCGCCGAACTCTTCCGCATCCGGGATGCCTTGCTGGCCTTCCAGGCGACCGCGGAGGGCAAGGAGTTCTTCTTCAAGTCCGGCTTCGGCGGCTATGAAGAGGTGAAAGTCGCCGAGTTCGACAGCCTCAAGCCCTACGTCGACGCCTACCTGCGCATCAAAGGCGGTGCCGACAAGTGAAGTTGTCCTCCGGATGGTTCCGTTCCCTGCGCTTCAAGCTGCTGGCCGCCAGCCTGCTGATCGAGGCCACCATGCTGGCCGTGCTGGTGGGCAACAGCGTGCGCCTGATCCAGGAGCATGTGGCGCGCCAGGCCGAGGTGCGCATCCAGGCCATCGAGCTCGCCTACAAGACGGCGGTGGCCGTGCCCCTGGCGGCCCGCGACTACGCCACCCTGCGCGACATCCTCGACGGCTGGAAGCGCGCCGAGGAGGTCAGCTACCTGGCGGTTACCGACCGCAAGGGCCAGTTGCTGGCCGCCGTGGGCTGGCAGACGGGCCAGCCGTTTCCCAAGCCGACGCCGGTGCGGGACAGCGGCGACACCATCCACGTCGTCTTCGACGTGGATTTCGCCGGCACCACCTACGGCCGCGTCCATTACGGCATTTCCTCCCGCTTCCTCAGCGACGCCCGCAACGTGCTGTTCCAGCAGAGCATCACCATCGCCCTGCTGGAGCTGACCCTCACCTTCGTCCTGCTGCTCGCCACCGGCTACTGGCTGACGCGGGGGTTCGCCGATCTGGCGGGCGCCAGCCAGCGCATCGCCGCCGGGGAGCTGGATGTCCGCGTGCCCGTGCGTGGCGACGACGAGGTGGCGGTGGTGGGCCACAGCTTCAATGCCATGGCGGCGGCGGTGCGCGAGCGCATGGAGGCCATGCGCGAGAGCGAGCAGCGCTTCCGCGCCATCGCCGACTACACCTACGCCTGGGAGAACTGGTTCGGCCCCGACGGCGCCCTGCGCTGGGTGAACCCCGCCGTCGAGCGCATGACCGGCTACCCGGTGCGCGACTGCATGGCGATGCCGAACTTCCCGGTGCCCCTGGTGCACGCCGCCGATCGGGAACTGGTGCGCCGCCAGCACCAGCAGGCCCTGGCGGGGCGCACCGGCCAGGACCTGGAATTCCGTATCGACTGCCGCGACGGCCAGACCATCTGGGTCGCCATGGCCTGGCAGCCCATCTACGACGCCGACGGCAAGAGCCTCGGCTACCGCTCCAGCGTGCGCGACATCACCACCCAGCACTTCGCCACCGAGGAGCTGGCCTACGCCGCCTCCCACGACGCCCTTACCGGCCTCAACAACCGCCGTGCCTTCGAGCAGGAGCTGCAGCGCGAGATCGACCGCAGCGCCGTCCAGGATGGCCCCGTCATCGTCTTCTACATCGACCTCGACCAGTTCAAGCTGGTGAACGACACCTGCGGCCATACCGCCGGCGACGCCCTGCTGCAGCACCTGGCGCGCGTCATGGAGGCGCGCTTCTCCTTCGGCTTCCTCGCCCGCCTGGGCGGCGACGAGTTCGGCATGGTGCTCGCGGGCATGTCGATGGAGGAGGCGGAACGCCGCGCCCAGCACATCATCGACGACATCCGCGCCCTGCCCTTCGTCTGGGAGAGCAAGTCCTTCCGCGTCGGCGCCAGCATCGGCATCGCCGCGTCCTCGGCCCAGCTCAACACGGTGGACGACCTGCTGATGGCGGCCGACACGGCCTGCTATGCCGCCAAGGAGCGGGGCCGCAACCGGGCCCAGGTCTACCTGCCGGAAGACGTCTATTTCCGCGAACGCCAGGCCGACTTCCTCTCCCTGACGCAGATTTCCGACGCCCTCGGCAGCGGTCGCCTGGCCCTCTACGGCCAGCGCATCCATGCCCTGCGCCCGGACCGGGAGAGCTACTACGAGGTGCTGGTGCGCATGGTGGGCGAGAACGGCGAGATCATCCCGCCGAACCGCTTCATTCCGGCGGCCGAACGCTACGGCATGATGCCCCTGCTGGACCGCTGGATCTTCGAGGCCGCCTGCCGCCAGCTGCGTGCCTGGCAGGATGCCGGCATCGCCTGTCCCAAGCTCAACGTGAACGTCTCCGGCCTCACCCTGGCGGAAGCGGGCCTTACCGACTTCATCCGCCACATCTTCCACGAGTACGCCATCTCGCCGCAGCATGTCGGTTTCGAGATCACCGAGAGCTGTGCCATCGCCCAGCTCGACCAGGCCCTGGAGTTCATTGCCTTCTGCGGCGAGATCGGCTGCACCCTGGCCCTCGACGATTTCGGCAGCGGCCTGTCGTCCTTCGGCTACCTCAAGCGCTTCCGCGTCCAGAGCCTGAAGATCGACGGCATGTTCGTCAAGAACGCCGACAAGGACGCCGACGACCGGGCGGTGATCGAATCCATGGTGCATCTCGCCAAGCTGCGCGGCCTGTCCACCATCGCCGAATTCGTCACCAGTCCGGCCGTGCTGGAGACGGTGCGCGGCCTCGGCGTCGATTACGCCCAGGGCTTCGCGCTCCACGTGCCTTCGCCGCTGGCCGGCGTGGTGTCGCGCTAGGCGAAGACGCACCGGGCCGTCGCTCCCCGGCCGGGCAGGAGCTTCCGGGCTAGAATTGCATTTTGCCGCCAGCGCCAGGCGGCCCAGTCTGCCCGACGGAGACCCCTCATGCCCCAATACCGCTCCCGCACTTCCACCCACGGCCGCAACATGGCCGGCGCCCGCGCCCTCTGGCGCGCCACCGGCATGAAGGATGGCGACTTCGGCAAGCCCATCATCGCCGTGGTGAATTCCTTCACCCAGTTCGTGCCCGGCCACGTGCACCTGAAGGACATGGGCCAGCTGGTGGCCCGCCAGATCGAGGCGGCCGGCGGCATCGCCAAGGAATTCAACACCATCGCCATCGACGACGGCATCGCCATGGGCCACGGCGGCATGCTCTATTCGCTGCCTTCCCGCGACCTCATCGCCGACTCGGTGGAATACATGTGCAACGCCCACACGGCCGACGCCATGGTGTGCATCTCCAACTGCGACAAGATCACACCGGGCATGCTGATGGCCGCCATGCGCCTCAACATCCCCGCCGTGTTCGTCTCCGGCGGCCCCATGGAAGCCGGCAAGGTCAAGTGGCACGGCGAGACCCGCATGGTGGACCTGATCGACGCCATGATCGAGGCGGCCGACCACCACAACAGCGACAAGGAAGTGGCGGCCATGGAACGCTCGGCCTGCCCCACCTGCGGTTCCTGCTCCGGCATGTTCACCGCCAACTCCATGAACTGCCTGACCGAGGCCCTGGGACTCTCGCTGCCTGGCAACGGTTCCCTGGTGGCGACCCACGCCGACCGGGAGAAGCTGTTCGTCAAGGCCGGCCGGCTGATCGTGGAACTCTGCAAGCGCTACTACGAGCAGGACGACGCTTCCGTGCTGCCACGCTCCATCGCCAGCTTCCAGGCCTTCGAGAACGCCATGTCCCTGGATATTGCCATGGGCGGCTCCACCAACACCGTACTGCACTTGCTGGCGGCGGCCCAGGAGGCCGGTGTGAACTTCACCATGGCCGACATCGACCGCCTCTCGCGCAAGGTGCCCTGCCTCGCCAAGGTGGCGCCGGCGACCCAGAAGTACCACATGGAGGACGTCCATCGCGCCGGCGGCATCATGGGTATCCTCGGTGAACTCGACCGCGCCGGCCTGCTCCATCGGGACGGCCCGACCGTGCTCTATCCGACCCTGGGCGAGCAGCTCGACTGCTGCGACGTGAAGCGCACCACCGCCAAGCCGGTGCATGACTTCTTCCGCGCCGCTCCCGGCGGCGTGCCGACCCAGGTGGCCTTCTCCCAGGCCAAGCGTTATCCGCTGCTGGACCTGGACCGTCACGAGGGCTGCATCCGCGACCAGGCCCACGCCTATTCCCAGGACGGCGGGTTGGCCGTGCTGTTCGGCAACATCGCCGAGCGCGGCTGCATCGTCAAGACGGCGGGCGTGGACGACAGCAACCTGACGTTCAAAGGGGTGGCCCGGGTCTGCGAGTCCCAGGACGAGGCCGTGGAAAAGATTCTCGCCGGGAGGATTGTCGCCGGCGATGTGGTGGTGATCCGCTACGAAGGCCCCAAGGGCGGCCCCGGCATGCAGGAGATGCTTTATCCGACCTCGTATCTCAAGTCCATGGGCCTGGGCAAGCAGTGCGCCCTGCTCACCGACGGCCGCTTCTCGGGCGGTACCTCGGGCCTGTCCATCGGCCACGCCTCGCCGGAAGCGGCGGACGGCGGCGCCATCGGCCTGGTGGAGGAGGGCGACGCCATTGAGATCGACATCCCCGCCCGCCGCATCCATCTGGCCGTTTCCGACGAGGTGCTGGCCAAGCGCCGCGCCGCCATGGAGGCGAAGGGCGATCGGGCCTGGAAGCCTGCCGAGCGCCAGCGCGCCGTGTCCGCCTCCCTGCGCGCCTACGCCGCCATGGCCACCTCGGCCGACAAGGGCGCCGTACGCGATGTTTCCAAGCTCGGAGGCTGACACCATGCGCCCCCTTCTCCATCTCTGCTGGTTACTCGCCGTGCTGGCGCCGCCGGCCTGGGCCCAGGAATGGGCCGGTACCGTCAAGTCGGTGCGCGGCGACGTGGTCGTCGAGCGGGCCGGCAAGCCTCTGCCCCTGGCCGTGGGCGACAGGGTGTTTCCCCGCGACAAGCTGGTGACTGGCAAGGACTCCCGGGTCGGCGTCACCCTGCGGGACGATACCCTGATCTCCACGGGGGCCAACAGCCAGCTCGTCGTCGCCGAGTTCGCCTTCGATCCGGCCACCCAGAACGGCAACGTGCTGCTGTCCGTGCTGCGGGGCGTCTCGGCCATGGTCTCGGGACTGGTGGCCAAGTCCAGCCCCGACGCCATGCGCGTCACCACGCCGACGGCCACTGCCGGCATTCGCGGCACCGAATTCATTGTGGAGGTGGAAGGTGGCGAATAGGATTCTCGCCCTGCTGGGCTGCGCCGCATTGCTGGCCGGTTGCGCCGGCCCCCGTGAACGCATCGTGCTGCTGCCCGACAAGGACGGCAAGGTCGGCGCCATCGAGGTTCGCACCGCCACCGGCACCGCGGAGCTCAAGGAGGCCTACGCCGTCGCCCGCGTCGAGGGCGACAAGCTGGCCGCCGAGAAGACCGACGCCGCCGCCGTCGCCCAGCGCTACGGCGGCGTGCTGGACGGCCTGCCCGCGCGTCCGCTGCGGCATACCCTCCATTTCGAGTTCGGTTCCGACCGTCTGACGGCCGCCTCCCGCGCCCAGGTGCCCGGCATCCAGGCCGACCTGCGGCAGTTCCCGGCGCCCGAGGTGGTGGTGATCGGCCATACCGACGCCGTCGGCGACGCGGCCATCAACGACCGCCTGTCCCTGGAGCGGGCCAACCGCGTGCGCGACATCCTGGTGGAAGCCGGCATCCCGCGGGACCAGATCCAGACCGCGGGCCGCGGGTTCCGGGAGCCCCTGTTCCCGGCCAAGGCCGGCACGCCCGAGCCGCGCAACCGGCGTGTGGAGATCAAGCTGCGCTGATGAAACCCGATACTAGGTATTCGGAGCGCGATCGGGCCGGCGGGGTGCCCTGCCCCGCTCCATGTCACCCGTCGCCGGCCTGCGGCCGGCTCCTCCTTCTTTACTTACGCGGAGCAGGGCACCCCACCGGCCCGATCGGATTAAGCCATGGAGGTTTTGCGGCCGGGCTGCACCAGCGTATCCAGCCAAGGATGGCGGGTATCCGACTCCCGGAAGTCAAGGAGGAGGGCCGGTGTTCTTTCGGCCCGGAGGACATGGAGGGAGTCGGATACCCGCCGCCCTTGGCGAGCACCGCGGCCCCCCGTTTCAGGCGTCGAGGAAAACGCACCGCGGCGTGGAGCCACTGACATGACCACGCCGTTCCAGACCCTCTACACCGGCCGCCTCTGGTCCATCATGTCCTGGGACCAGCTCACCGCCTTCTGGGGGCGCATCGAGCCCGAAGGCTGGTATCTCTACGCCGTCGGCGAGGAGGTACCGGCGGCCCCGGCGACGCCGGAGCAGACCGCCGAGTTCGTGCGCCGCGTCGATGCCCTGCTGCGGGACAACCACCGCCACGACTACTGCTCTATCGTCTATGCGGACGACCTGGAGCGCCCCGGCTTCGTCAAGATCTACGATCCGGACAACCTGGGGGTCTCCTGCGGTTTCTCCACCAATCCGCCGCTGCCGGGCTGGATCATGAGCCGCGTGCCGCCCGAGGACCTGGAGGCCGGACGCCAGCCGCCGGAAGGCCGGCGGCGCTGGTGGCGCAGCCTGTTCGGCGCCGCCGCCGGATAGGGCTTCCCCCACAAAGACGTTCGGCAGAAGCGGGAAGGCCGGCCTTTTCCGCGGTTTCGGCCCGCGCCGCCGGTGCTAATCTCGGCGCCGCTGATATCGTCAGCACATCCTATTGATGTTATGTTCGCGACTTCGCAACGGAACTGACTATGGCCGACAGAACCGCCCTCAAATTTCTCGTGGTCGACGACTTTTCGACCATGCGCCGCATTGTGCGCAACCTGCTCAAGGAACTCGGCTTCACCAACGTCGAGGAAGCCGAGGATGGCGCCGTGGCCCTGGCGCGGCTCAAGAGCGGCGGCATCGATTTCGTCATCACCGACTGGAACATGCCGAACATGGATGGCCTCACGCTGCTGCAGAGCGTGCGCGCCGACCCCGCCCTCAAGCATCTGCCGGTGCTGATGATCACCGCCGAAGCGAAGAAGGAAAACATCATCGCCGCCGCCCAGGCGGGTGCCTCCGGCTACATCGTCAAGCCCTTCACGGCCGCGACGCTGCAGGAGAAAATGAACAAAGTCTTCGAAAAAATGGGGGTTTGAATGAAAGCAGCGACCAGGTCGTCCAAGGCAGCCAAGACCGCAGCACCCGCCAGGAAACCGGCAGCGAAGAAGCCTGCCGCCAAGCCGGCGGTAAAGAAGCCCGTCGCCAAGCCGGCTGTGAAGAAGCCCGCCGCCGCGAAGAAGCCGGTCGCCGCCAAACCCGCCGCGAAGAAGCCCATCGCGAAAAAGCCTGCCGCCAAGCCGGCGGCGCGCAAGGCCCGGGGCGACACCGGCCAGGTCCTCCAGGAACTCAAGACCCTTGCCAAGGAACTCAACAAGGCCGCCAAGGGCATCGGCAAGGGGCCGGCCTCCAACAATCCGAAGGAAGTTTCCACCATCCTCGGCAACGTGGAGCGCATGACGGCCGAAGCGGCCACCAAGTCCCTGACCGAGGCCGAGACCGCCAAGGGTCTCGTGGACGGCGCCCTCGACAGCCTGTCCAAGGACTGGAGCCGCAAGGGCATCGAGGCGGCCCTGCGCGGCGTCAGCAGCCACCTGACCAACATCATCGTCGCCCAGGAGTTCCAGGACCTGGCGGGCCAGGCCCTGCGCAAGGCCATGAAAGCCCTGGTGGGCGCCATCATCGTCGTCGAGGGCGGCGGTCCCACCGAGGACCAGCGCCTGTCCCAGAAGGACGTGGACAGCCTGCTCAAGGACTTGATGCCCTGAGCCCGCGGATTTCCCCTGTTGCGGCAGGGGAAATCCGACTAATTTAATCGGGTATAGTGGAACCTCCGTCCCCGGAGGCTTCCATGCCCGATTCCCCGCAGAACCGTCTCTCCGGCGAAACCTCGCCCTACCTGCTCCAGCACGCCGGGAATCCCGTGGCCTGGCAGCCCTGGGACGAGGCGGCCCTGACAGCTGCCCGGTGCGACGACCGGCCCATCCTGCTGTCCATCGGCTATTCGGCTTGCCACTGGTGCCACGTCATGGCCCACGAGTCCTTCGAGGACCCGACCACGGCCGTCGTCATGAACCGCCTGTTCGTGAACATCAAGGTGGACCGGGAGGAGCGGCCCGACCTGGACCAGATCTACCAGAGCGCCCACCAGATGCTCACGGGGCGCCCCGGCGGCTGGCCCCTGACCCTGTTCCTGACGCCCGACGGCACGCCCTTTTTCGGCGGTACCTATTTCCCGGATGAGCCGCGCTACGGCCTGCCGGGCTTTGCCGATCTTTGCGAGCGGGTTGCCGGTCTCTACCGGGAGCGCCGCGGCGACATCGACCGCCAGAACGCCTCCCTGCGCGACGCCCTGGCGGCCACCTTGCCGGCGGCCGGAACGGCGGCGCCTGCCGACGCCGCACCCCTGGCGGCGGCCCGGGCCCTGCTGCTGGGCAGCTTCGACCGGGACGACGGCGGCTTCGGCGGCGCCCCCAAGTTTCCCCATCCCACGGACCTGGCCTTCCTGCTGCGCCGGGCGGTACGGGACGGCGACGCCCAGGCCCGGGAGGCCGCCTGCTTCACTCTCGAACGCATGGCGGCCGGCGGCATTCACGACCAGCTCGGCGGCGGCTTCTGCCGTTACAGCGTGGACGAGCGCTGGGAGATTCCTCATTTCGAGAAGATGCTCTACGACAACGGTCCTCTGCTGGCCCTCTACGCCGAAGCCTGGCGCATTTCCGACGACGACCTGTTCGCGCGCACGGCGGCGGCCACCGCGGCCTGGATCATGCGGGAGATGCAGGCACCGCAAGGCGGCTATTACTCGTCCCTCGACGCCGACTCGGAGGGGGAGGAGGGGCGCTACTACGTCTGGGACCGGGAGGAGGTGCGCGGCCTGCTCGGCCAGGACGAGTGGCGTGCCGTTGCGGGCCACTGGGGCCTGGACGGGCCGCCCAATTTCGAAGGTCGCCACTGGCACCTGCGCGTTGCAGCACCGCTGGCCGAGGGCATGGAAGGTCCGGCGGCGCGGGCGCGGGAGAAACTGCTGCGGGCCCGGGAGGCGCGGGTGCGCCCGGGCCGCGATGAGAAGCTGCTGACCTCCTGGAACGCCCTCGCCATCGGCGGCATGGCCAAGGCGGCGCGTCTCCTCGGTCGGCCCGACTGGCTCGCCTCGGCACGCCGGGCCCTGGCCTTCCTGCGTACCGGGCTCTGGCGCGACGGCCGCCTGCTGGCGACCTGCAAGGACGGCCGCGCCCATCTGGATGCCTATCTCGACGATTACGCCTTCCTGCTGGCCGCCCTGCTGGAGACGATGCAGGCCGAGTTCGTGGCGGCGGACCTGGCCTGGGCACAGGAGCTTGCCGAGGCCCTGCTCGACCGTTTCGAGGACAAGGTGGCCGGCGGCTTCTACTTCACCGCCCACGATCACGAGCGCCTGATCCACCGGCCCAAGCCGGGTTTCGACAACGCCACGCCGGCCGGCAACGGCGTCGCCGCGACGGCGCTCCAGCGCCTCGGCCACCTGCTCGGCGAACCGCGCTACCTGGCGGCGGCGCGCCGTACCCTCGCCCTGTTCCGGCCCCAGTACGCAAGCCGGCCCGGCGGCTGCGCCTCCCTGCTGGAAGCCCTGGAAGAGGAACTGGCGCCGCCGACCATCGTCCTGCTGCGGGGGCCCGGCGCGGAGGTGGCGGAATGGAACCGCCGCCTCGCCCGCCGGTGGGACGGGCTGGTCTTCCCGCTGCCCAACGGCACGGCGGGCCTGCCGCCGGCCATGGCGAAACCCGAGAGCAATCAGGTCAACGCCTGGGCCTGCTCCGGCGTTACTTGCTCAGCCCCGGTCGCGGACTTCGACGAGTTAAGCCGGATCATTTTGATCCGCCGTTGATTTCCGCTAGACTGCCGGCTCGCAATCCGCTCCACACCCAGATCCATTCACACATCGAGGTCTTACATGAAACTGTTCGCTGCTACCGTCATCGCCGCGACCGCGCTGGTCGCCACCCCCGCCATGGCCAACCTGGACCTGGCGAAGAAGAGCAACTGCATGTCCTGCCACGCCGTCGACAAGAAGGTCGTCGGCCCCTCCTACCAGGACGTCGCCAAGAAGTACAAGCCGGCCGACGAGGCCAAGCTGGTCGAGAAGGTCACCAAGGGCGGCTCCGGCGCCTGGGGCACCGTGCCGATGCCCCCCAACCCGAACGTCAAGCCCGACGACGTCAAGACCCTGGTCAAGTGGATTCTCGCCGGCGCCAAGTAAGCGTCGCTGCATCCCGAAAGAACCCGGCCCCGCGCCGGGTTTTTTTCGCCCGCGCCAACCGTCGGCCGTCGCCCGCAATAGGCCTTTCGGCGGGCTCAGATCGCGATTGACAAGCCCCCGGCGCCAAGCAACAATCCGCCGACTTTCCGCCCTATCCCGCCACCTACGGAGATGCCCCGATGAATGTGCCTGCCAAAGCCCTGTCCCTGTCCGTTCTCGCCGCCCTCGCCGTGATGGCTTGCGGCAAGGAAGCGCCGCCCCCGCCGGCGCCCGCCGCCTCCGCGCCGCCCGCGGCCCAGCCGCCCCTGGTGGTGAAGATCGGCCACTCGGCACCCCTGACCGGACCCCAGGCCCACATCGGCAAGGACAACGAAAACGGCGCCCGCCTCGCGCTGGAGGACGCCAACGCCGCCAAGATCAAGATCGACGGCCGCGACGTCACTTTCGAGCTGGTGCCCGAGGACGACCAGGCCGACCCGAAGCAGGGCAACCTCGTCGCCCAGAAGTTCGTGGATGCCAAGGTGAATGCCGTTGTCGGCCACCTGAATTCCGGCACCACCATCCCGGCTTCCAAGCTCTACGCCGACGCCGGCATCCCGCAGGTGAGCCCGTCCGCCACCAACCCGCAATACACCAACCAGGGCTTCAAGACCGCCTTCCGTGTCATGGCCAACGACGAGCAGCAGGGCAAGGTGCTCGGCGAGTACGCCGTCAATAACCTCAAGGCCAAGACCGTCGCCGTCATCGACGACAAGACGGCCTACGGCGAAGGCGTCGCCCACGAATTTCTGAAGTCGGCCGTCGCCGCCGGCGCCAAGGTCGTCGCCGAGGAGCACACCGACGACAAGGCCGTGGACTTCAAGGCCATTCTCACCAAGATCAAGGGCAAGAAGCCCGACCTCATCTTCTACGGCGGCATGGACCCGCAGGCTGCGCCCATGGCCAAGCAGATGAAGCAGCTCGGCATCAAGGCCAAGTACCTGCTGGCCGACGGCGGCTGCACCGCCGAGTTCATCAAGAACGCCGGCGACGCGGCCGAGGGCCACTACTGCTCGCTGCCGGGCATCCCCTACGAGAAGATGCCGGGCGGTCCCAAGTTCATCGAGCGCTACAAGGCCAAGTTCAATGCCGACATCCAGCTCTACGGCCCCTACGCCTACGACGCCGCCATGGTGGTGATCGAGGCCGTCAAGCGCGCCCAGTCGGCCGACCCGGCCAAGATCCTCGCCGAACTGCCGAAGACCGATTTCCAGGGCGTCACCACGCGCATCCTGTTCGACGAGAAGGGCGACCTGAAGGACGGCGCCATCACCCTCTACGTCGCCAAGGGCGGCAAGTGGGAGCCCCTCGACACCATCGGCGGCGCCACCGCTCCGGCGGCCGAGGCCAAACCCGCCGAAGCCATGGGCGGCATGACCGGCATGCAGGGCATGGCGGGAATGGCCGGGATCAACGGCATGACCGGCATGACCGGGATCGCCGCCGAGGCCACCAAGCTGGCGCCGGAAAAGAAGTGATCTGATCCGGCCCCAGCGGGAAACGGCACCTTCGGGTGCCGTTTCCGTGTCTGCCCCCTCGGTCCGCCATGGACATCCTCCTCCAGCAAATCTTCAACGGCCTCACGCTGGGCAGCATCTATGCCCTCGTCGCCCTCGGCTACACCATGGTCTACGGCATCATGGGCCTCATCAACTTCGCCCACGGCGAGGTGGTGATGGTGGGCGCCCTGGTGGCCCTGTCGGTCATGAAGCCCCTCGCCGCCGCCGGCCTGCCGGGGCCGCTGGTGGTGTTGGTCGCCCTGCTGGTGGCCGCCCTGGTCTGCATGGCCCTGGGCTTCACCATCGAGCGCGTCGCCTACCGGCCCCTGCGCAATGCGCCGCGCCTGGCGCCGCTGATCACCGCCATAGGCGTCTCCATCGTGCTGCAGCAGCTCGCCATGTTGATCTGGGGCCGCAGCTACCATGCCGTGCCGCCCCTGCTGCCGGCCGAGTCCCACGAAGTGCTCGGCGCCCAGATCACCGAGCTGCAGCTCATCATCATGCTGGTCGCCGCCCTCACCATGGCCGGCCTGATCCTGCTGGTGAACCGCACGAAGCTGGGCCGCGCCATGCGCGCCACCGCCGAGAACCCGGCCATCGCCGGCCTCATGGGCGTGGACGCCAACCGCATCATCGCGCTGACCTTCATCATCGGCTCGGCCCTGGCGGCCCTGGCCGGCGTGCTGGTGTCGGCCAACTACGGCATCGCCCACTACCACATGGGTTTCATCCTCGGCCTCAAGGCCTTCACTGCCGCGGTGCTTGGTGGCATCGGCAACCTGGCCGGCGCCATGGTCGGCGGCGTGCTGCTGGGTCTCATCGAGGCGCTGGGTGCCGGCTACATCGGCGACCTCACCGGCGGCATCCTCGGCTCCCACTACCAGGACGTGTTCGCCTTCTTCGTGCTCATCGTCGTGCTGATCTTCCGGCCTTCCGGTTTGATGGGCGAGAAGGTTTCGGAGCGCGCCTGATGGACCAGAAGACCAAGGCCTACGCCGGCACCTTCCTCATCGCCGCCGTCCTGGCGGTGGCGCCCTTCGCCGTCGGCGGCGCCTTCGGCAACACCTGGGTGCGCGTGCTCGACTACGCGGCCCTGTACATCATCCTGGCCCTGGGCCTCAACATCGTCGTCGGTTTCGCCGGCCTGCTGGACCTGGGCTACATCGCCTTCTACGCCGTCGGCGCCTATCTCTACGCGCTGCTCGCCTCGCCCCACTTCGGCCTGCACTGGCCGGCCTGGGCCATCCTGCCCCTGGGCGCCTGCGTCGCCGGCCTCTTCGGTGTCTTGCTGGGGGCGCCCACTCTGCGCCTGCGCGGCGACTATCTCGCCATCGTCACCCTCGGCTTCGGCGAGATCATCCGCATCTTCATGAACAACCTCAACGCGCCGATCAACATCACCAACGGCCCCAAGGGCATCGCGCGCATCGACGCCATCAGCATCGCCGGCCAGCCCCTGTCGAAGGCCATCGAGATCGCCGGCCTGAAGATCCCCGGCGTCTATCTCTACTACTACCTGTTCGTCGTGCTGGCGCTGGGCATCGTCTTCGTCAGCATCCGCCTGCAGGACTCGCGCATCGGCCGCGCCTGGGTGGCGATCCGCGAGGACGAGATCGCCGCCAAGGCCTGCGGCATCGACACGCGCAACGTCAAGCTGCTGGCCTTCGCCATGGGCGCCAGCTTCGGCGGCGTGGCGGGCGGCCTCTTCGCCGGCTTCCAGGAATTCGTCTCCCCCGAGAGTTTCGGCCTCATGGAGTCGGTGATGGTGCTGTGCATGGTGGTGCTGGGCGGCATGGGCCATATCCCCGGCGTGATCCTCGGCGGCCTGCTGCTCACCGTGTTGCCCGAGGCCTTCCGCCATGGCGCCGGCCCGGCCCAGCAGGCCCTGTTCGGCAAGGTGCTCCTCGATCCCGAATCCTTGCGCATGCTGCTGTTCGGCATCGCGCTGATCGCCGTGATGCTCTATCGCCCTGCTGGCCTCTGGCCCGACGCGCGGCACCGGCGCGAGATGGCGGAGAAGAAGTCATGAGCGCCCTGCTCGAAGCCCGGGGTGTCGGCAAGAAGTTTGGTGGGGTTCAAGCCCTCAAAGACGTCACGCTCACCATCAACGCCGGCGAGATCTACGGCCTCATCGGCCCCAATGGCGCCGGCAAGACCACCTTCTTCAACGTGCTCACCGGCCTCTATACGCGGGACGGCGGCGAAGTGCTGTTCGCCGGCAGCCCCCTGCGTCTGGGCAGCCCCCACGAGGTCACCCGCGCCGGCATCGCCCGCACCTTCCAGAACATCCGCCTGTTCGGCAACATGACGGCGCGCGAGAACGTCATGGTGGGCCGCCATGCACGCACCGGCGCCGGCGTGCTCGGCGCCGTGTTCCGCAGCGCTGCCGCCCGTGCCGAGGAGGCCGCCATCCGCCGCCGCGCCGACGAACTGCTGCACTACGTGGGCATCGCCGACCGGGGCGACGACCTGGCGCGCCATCTCTCCTACGGCGACCAGCGCCGCCTGGAGATCGCCCGCGCCCTCGCCACCGAACCGAAGCTACTAGCCCTCGACGAGCCCGCCGCCGGCATGAACGCCACCGAGACCGCCGCCCTGCGCGTGCTGGTGGAAGGCCTGCGCGCCGACGGCGTCACCGTGCTGCTCATCGAGCACGACGTGAAGCTGGTCATGGGTCTGTGCGACCGGGTCGCCGTCCTCGATTACGGCGAGAAGATCGCCGAGGACGTGCCCGCCGCCGTGCAGAAGAACCCCAAGGTCATCGAGGCCTACCTGGGCGGGAGCGTCGCCTGATGCCGCTGCTCGACGTCCTCAATCTCGAAGTACGCTACGGCGGCATCAACGCCGTGAAGGGCATCTCCTTCGCCGTGGAAGAGGGTGAGATGGTCTGCCTCATCGGCGCCAACGGCGCCGGCAAGACCAGCACCCTCAAGGCCGTGGCCCGCATGCTGCCCGCCGCCGGCGAGATGCACTACCGGGGCGAGCGCCTCGACAGATTGCCCTCCCACGCCCTCATCGGCAAGGGCCTCGCCCTGGTGCCCGAAGGCCGCGGCGTCTTCGCCCGCCTGTCGGTGGCCGAGAACCTCGCCATGGGCGCCTACCATCGCAACGACAACGAGATCGCCGCCGACCTGGAGCGCATCTACGCCATGTTGCCGCGCCTGGCCGAGCGCCGCGAGCAGCTCGCCGGCACCCTTTCCGGCGGTGAGCAGCAGATGCTCGCCATCGGCCGCGCGTTGATGGGGCGTCCAAAGCTGCTGCTGCTGGACGAACCTTCCATGGGCCTCGCGCCCCTGATGGTGCAGAAGGTTTTCGAAGTGATCCGCAACGTGGCCGCCCAGGGCGTGACGATTCTGTTGGTCGAACAGAACGCCAAGCTCGCGTTGGAGACCTGCGGCCGTGGCTACGTGATGGAAAGCGGCAAGATCACCCTGGCCGACACTGCCGCCAACCTGCTCGCCGATCCGCGGGTGCGGGCGGCTTATCTCGGGGAATAGTTGCCGCCGGGGCAGAGGTTCTTAGTGTCCCGTGAGCTGGGCGTAGAGCAACGGCAACCGCAGCGGCAACTCCTCGGGCTTTCTCAGCACCGTGAAGCCCCCCGGCCCGAACATGTGGGGCAGGTAGGCGGCGCCCTCCTTGTCGATGGTGACGCAGAAGGGCTTGATGCCCCGGGTGCGGGCGTCGATGAGGGCGTGGCGCGTGTCCTCGATGCCGTAGCGGCCCTCGTAGAGGTCGATATCGTGGGGCTTGCCGTCGGAAAGGATCAGCAGCAGCCGCAGGGCGGCGGGCTGCCGTTCCAGCAGCGAGCAGGCGTGGCGCACGGCGGCGCCCATGCGCGTGTACCAGCCGGGCTTCAGGGCCGCGATGCGTCCGCGGGCGGCGGCATCCAGGGGAGCATCGAAGGCCTTGATGTCGTGGAAGCGCACCAGGCTGCGCTTCAGGGACGAGAAGCCGTGGAAGGCGAAGGCGTCTCCCGTGGCCGTAAGGGCTTCGCCGAACAGCATCAGGCTGTCGCGGATGACGTCGATGACGCGCTGCTCGTCGGACACCCAGGCATCGGTGGATAGCGAAAGGTCGGCCAGCACCAGGCAGGCGAGGTCGCGCACGCGCTGGTTCTGGGCCAGGTAGGCGCCGGCGCCGGAGAAGTGCTGGCCGGCGAGGCGGTCGGTGTGCAGGCGCACGCAGGCGTCGATGTCGAGTTCCGTTCCTTCCGGCTGGCCCTTGAGCCAGCGCCTTGCGGGAGCCAGGGCGGCGAACTGGCTCTTGAGCTTGCGCGCCGGCCGGCGCAGGCGTTCGGGCAAGGGGATGGCGGTCGCGTCCCGCGCCGTCATGGTCTGCAGGCGGCAGAAGTCGGACTTCAGTTCGTGGCGGCGCCAGTCCCATTCGGGCAGCAGGATGCCGTCCTCCAGCACCAGATCGTCCTCGGCGGCGGCCGGCAGGTCCAGGTCGAAGCGCACTTTCGAGGCCACCCGCTTGCCGTCGTCCGGCGCCACGTGCAGGCGGTCCATGTTCGCGGCGGTGTCGGCGGCGTCGGGGTTCTCGTCTTCGTCCGTGTCCCGGTTCACCTTCACGTACTCGGCCCAGGAGAGCAGGCTCTCGGCGCGGAACATGAGAAGGAAGGGGGATTCGTTTTCCGGCAGTTCCGTGCGTTCGGCCTGGTGGTGGCGCTTCTCGGCGTCGGCCTGGACGCTTCCGCCTTCCTCCGCTTCGGCCGCCGCGGCCTTGCGGGCCGGGCCGGTGCCGGTCGCAGGCGCCGGGTAGAGCCACAGGGGCACGGGCTGGCTCGGTCTGGACTTGCGCTCCGTCAGCGGCGGCAGGGTATCCACGCTGCCGGGTTGTTGCAGGGCCTGCCGCAGGGCGCGTTCCTGGGCGGCTTCGTCGGCGGGCAGGCGGTCGGGCGGGATGCGTTCCGCGATCACCGCATCCGCCAGGCGGCGGTAACGGGGCACCAGGCCGGGAAAGCGCGCCAGGGCGCGCAGCACGGCGGCCTGGTTGAGGCGCAGCCAGTCATCCTGCGAAAACTCCCGGGCGGGCGCCCGCGCCAGGGCCTCGGGCCCGGCCGCTGCCGCCAGGGCGATGAGCCACAGATAGAGGTCCCGGTTCAGCGCCTTGTCCGGAAACCAGGCCAGGGTCGGCGGCAGGCGCAGGGTTTCCATATCCAGGGTGGCATGGGCGCTCTTCTCGCCGGTGCCGGCGACCCGCTCCAGCAGCCGGCGGCGGGCGCCGTGGCGCGTGTCGGCCGCCGCCGCGACCCGCAGGCCGGCATCGCCCCCGAGGGCGCGGAACAGCACGCCGAGCATCTTCTCCACGTCGGCGAGATGGACGGCGGCTTGCGGATGGTCGCGGCGCGCTACCTTGGTGATGAAGCGGTCCCAGAGGCCGCCGACCCATTCCTCCATCAGGAATTCTCCTCGTCGCGCCGGCCGGTGAGGCTGACTTGGGCCTCGTTGCGCCGCGCCGCATCCTTCTCCACCCAGCGCAGCAGGGTGCCTTCCGGGCGGTTGCGTTCCACCGTGTGGCAGGCGGCGATGCACTGGCCGCACTGGGTGCAGGTGAACATCTTGTGCTTAGGCACGCGGGGCCGCAGGCGCATGGGGCAAACGCCTTCGCAGGCCGCGTAGCCGGGCCCGCCGGCGTCGTAGCAGTCGGCGCAGTCCGCCGCCCGGGCGCGCTCGAAGCCCACCACCATGGCGCCCCGGTTGCTCATCCAGGCCAGGCTCTGAAACAGGCCGACGGCGCAGCCGAAGCGGCAGAACAGGTGGCGCGCGAAGAGGAATTCCAGCGTCAGCACCAGGGTGCCGATGCCGATGAAGAGGGCCTGGTTGCGGGTCGGTGTGCCGGCGAGGAGATTGCCATACACCTCGCCGGGCGGCAGCAGGTAGGTCAGCAGCACCACGGCCCAGACGAAAGCGAAGAGAACGGCGGCGGGCACGGTGGCAAGCCACCAGCGCCCATCGACGACGAAGGCGCTGCCGTCGGGATGCCTCGCCGGCAGGGGCTTCTTCTCCCACACGCTGGGCTTGCCGGTGGCGCGCCGCATGAGGCGGTTGATGGTCTCGACGACGGAGAAATGGGGGCAGAGCCAGCCGCAATAGAGGCGGCCCCAGCGCCAGGCGACGGCGAGGAACAGGGCGGCGCCGGCGAAGATGGGCAGGAACAGGCCCAGCAGGATGTTCATGCCCGCCTCGGCGGCGTTAATGCGGCCGGCGAAGAAGTCGTCCAGCCCCAGGCGCCATTCGAAGCCGAGCAGGAAGGCGTGGCCGCGGGTCAGGTCGAAGCGGAACAGGTCGAACACCGGCGCGACGACGAAGAGGACGAAGAAGCCCGCCTGGAAAAGCAAGCGCAGGCGCTGCACGGCGGCGCTGCGGTCATCGGCGGCGGCCGGCAGCCGGCCGCCGGGCGGCATGTCATCGTTCATTTACCGAAGGTGGCGAGGACGACTTCCATCAGGGCCTGGGCCACTTCGGCGTCGTCGGTGAGGCTCTCCACCAGGGAGGCGCGGCAGGCCTCCGTCGGCTCCATGCCGGCGCGGATGAGGATCGCCGCATAGACCAGCAATCGCGTGCTGGCCACTTCCTCCAGGTCCACGTCCTTCAGCGCCCGCAGGGCACGGCCGATGGAAACGAGGCGCTTGGCGGTCATGTCGTCGCAGCCGGTCTCGCCCTTGAGCACGGCCTCTTCCCGCGCCGCCTCGGGGAAGTCGAAGCGCAGGCTGACGAAGCGCTGGCGCGTGGAGGGCTTCATGCCCTTCATGAAGTTCTGGTAGCCCGGGTTGTAGGACACCACGAGCATGAAGTTGTCGGGGGCGTGGAGCACTTCGCCGGTGCGGTCGATGGGCAGTACGCGGCGATGATCGGCCAACGGATGGATGACCACAGTGGTGTCCTTGCGGGCTTCCACCACCTCGTCCAGGTAGCAGATGCCGCCCTCGCGCACGGCGCGGGTGAGGGGGCCGTCGGACCAGTAGGTGGCGCCGTCGCCGATCAGGTGGCGGCCGACGAGATCGGCGGCCGTCAGGTCGTCGTGGCAGGCGACGGTGAACAGGGGCAGGCCCAGGCGCGCTGCCATGTGGGCGACGAAGCGCGTCTTGCCGACGCCCGTGGGTCCCTTGATGAGGACCGGCAGGCGGTTCTTCCAGGCCTGCTCGAAGAGTTCGATCTCGTTGCCGGCGGCGGCGTAGTAGGGAATGTCGACAGTCATGGCAAAGCCTTCCAGTAGGTCGTTGCGATCATCGCCAGCACGAAGGCGAGCCAGCCGCCGACGACGAGGTTCCAGAGCGTCGAGGCGTGGCGCAGCAGCATGAATTCGCGGATCACCAGCCAGCCCTTGACGCCGGCGAGGCCGAGGATGAGGGAAACGGCTGCGGGGCCGGCGCTGCCCGATTCGCCGACGAACCAGGTGACGCCGGTGGCGGCGATGAGAAAGGCGAAGACGGCGTCGAGGCGTTTGGCGTTCATCGCATCACGTAGACGAGGGGAAAGAGGATGATCCAGACCAGGTCCACCATGTGCCAGTAGGCGGCGCCGGTCTCCATGCCATGGTGGTCGGCGGCGGAGTAGCCGCCGGCGCGGGTCTTCGCCCAGACGCCGATGAGGATCGCCAGGCCGAGGATCACGTGCATGAAATGGAAGAAGGTCAGGGACAGATAGAACATGTAGAAGTCGTTGGTCGCCAGGTTGATGCCGGCGCGGAACTTGGCCGCGTATTCGAAAGCCTTGACGACGAGGAAGCCGAAGCCGCAGAGAATGGCGAAGCCGAGCCAGCGCCCGCTGATCGCCTGGCGTCCGCGTTCGATGGCGGCGACGGCGCGGGCCACGCCCCAGCTGGCGGCCAGCAGCAGCACGGTGTTGATGGCGCCGGCGTTGCGGTCCAGGTTGGGCTGCATGGCGTCGAAGAGCTCGACGTGACCCATGCGCACGATGGCATAGACGGCGAAGAAGACGCCGAAGGCCAGCAGCTCGGCGAGGATGAACACCCAGATGGCGAGGTCGCCCGGCGGGTGGCGCGCTGCGGTGGCGGAGATCGGTACGGTGCCGACCAGGGTGTCGTTCATGATTCTCTGTACTGCGGGTTGGTGGCGTCACTATCGCGCCGGCGTGCCGCCGTCGCCTTGATGCACGGCAAGCGCAAAAACAAAAAAGGCCGGCGCATAGGCGCCGGCCAAACCCAACGTGAGGGGGTTACGCCGTGGCCTTCTCTTCACCCTTGATGAAGAAGCTCGCCAGATAGACCACGAGGCCGACGAGGAAGGCGACACCGGTCCACTCGCGCATCCAGTAGAACAGGTTGGCCTGCTCCTGCGCCACCATGAACGGCATCGGGTTGTCGGAGATGCGCTGCAGCCACACTTGCAGGATGCCGGCGCCGGTGAGGAACAGAGTGATGAAGACGATGGACACCGTCATCAGCCAGAAGCCCCACATCTCGACCACCTGGGCCTTGTTGCTGTTGGCGGCGCGACCGCGCATCAGCGGCATGGCGTAGGAGATGATCGTCAGCACCACCATCACGTAGGCGCCGTAGAACGCCATGTGGCCGTGGGCGGCGGTGATCTGCGTGCCGTGGGTGTAGAAGTTGACCGGAGCCAGGGTGTGCAGGAAGCCCCACACGCCGGCGCCGAGGAAGGACATCACGCCGGTGCCGAGGGCCCACAGGGTGGCGGCCTTGTTCGGATGCTCGCGACGGCGGCGGTTCACCATGTTGAAGGCGAACAGCGTCATGGCGAAGAAGGGGATGGGTTCCAGCGCCGAGAAGATGGAGCCCCAGATCTGCCAGTATTCCGGCGTGCCGATCCAGTAGTAGTGGTGGCCGGTGCCGATGATGCCGGTGACCAGGGTCAGGGTGATGATGACGTACAGCCACTTCTCGATGACTTCGCGGTCGACGCCGGTGATCTTGATCAGCACGAAGGCGAGGATGGAGCCGAGGATCAGTTCCCAGACGCCTTCCACCCACAGGTGCACGACCCACCACCAGTAGAACTTGTCCTTGACGACGTTGTCCGGGTTGTAGAACGAGAACAGGAACATGATCGCCAGGCCCCAGAGGCCGATCAGCAGCACCGTGTTGATGGCGGTCTTGCGGCCCTTGAGGATGGTCATGCTGATGTTGAAGAGGAAGGCCAGCGCCACGACGACGATGCCGACCTTGGTCAGCAGCGGCTGTTCGAGGAACTCGCGGCCCATGGTCGGCAGCAGGTCGTTGCCGGTCATCTTTGCCAGCGTCGCGTAGGGGACCGTCAGGTAGCCGACGACGGTGAGGCCGGCGGCGACGAGGAAGATCCAGAACAGGGCGATGGCCAGCTTCGGGCTGTGGAGCTCGGTTTCCGACTCCTCGGGAACGAGGTAGTAGGCGGCACCCATGAAGCCCATCAGCAGCCAGACGATCAGCGCGTTGGTGTGCACCATGCGCGCCACGTTGAAGGGGATGGCCGGGAACAGGAAGTCGCCGACGACGTACTGCAGGCCCATGACGAGGCCGAACAGGATCTGGGCGACGAAGAGCGCCAGGGCCGCTACGAAGTAGGGCTTGGCGACCGCTTGGGATTTGTATTGCATGTGCGTTCTCCTATCGTGTCTCTGGGGTCAGCCCTGGATGTTGGGCGGCCACTTGGAAGCGTCGATCTTCGACACGTATTCAAGGAAGTCGGCGATGGCGTCGAGGTCCTTGTCCGAGAAGTTGAATTGCGGCATGGAGCGGCGGCCCGGGATGCCCTCGGCGGGACGGCCCTGAATGAAGGCCTTGACGGCTTCCTTGCTGCCCAGACGCACGACCACGTTGCCGAGTTCGGGCGCGAAGTAGGCGCCTTCGCCGAGCAGGGTGTGGCAGCCGATGCAGTTGTTGGTTTCCCAGAGTTTCTTGCCCTCGGCGATCTGCGGATTGGCGGCCAGCATCTCCCGCCGGTCCCGCTTCGGGATGATTTCTTCGTTCTGGAATGTCAGCGCCAGGAACACCAGCAGGAAGAACAGGGTTCCCCCGTAAAAGATGTTGCGCGCCGTCGTTGTGGTGAATGAGCCGCTCATGGGCGATTACCTCCCCTTGTTGGTGCGCAGACACCTGCGCCGGGCGCGAATCTATGCGCGCGCGGGAGGGCAAAAATTGACTGCCATCAAGAAGGGAAGGTCGCTGCGCCGACATGGAAAGTCGCAACGCCCTGAGCGGAAAAAGCTTTCGCGATTTCCTTGCTACATATTGTCGCGGCGCGCTTTCGGCTGTATTTCCGCGGCTTTGCGGGCATCCGCCGGCCGCGCGAGCTGGCTCAGCTTGCGGAACAAGGTGCGTTCGCTGACGCCCAGCTTGACGGCGAGGGGCGCCCGCTCGCCGCCATGGCGCGTGCGCACCCAGGCCAGATAGCGTTCCTCCAGGGCGTCGAGGGGAATGATGTCGCCGACGACGAAGGCGTCTGCGGTGGCAGCGGTGACGGCGGTCTCGTCGTCGTCGAAATGGGCGGGTTCGATGACTTCGCCGTCGGCCATCAGGGTGGCCCGTTCCACCAGGTTGCGCAGCTCGCGGATGTTGCCTTCGTAGCGGCGGCCGGCCAGCCAGGCCAGGGCTCCCGGCGAGAAGCGGCGCGCGTGCTGGCTGTCCACCCGCTCCAGCAGCGATGTGGCGAGCAGGGGGATGTCGTCGGGCCGCTCGGCGAGGGACGGCATGTGCACGGGAAAGGTGTTGATGCGGTAGTAGAGGTCGCGGCGGAAGGTGCCGGCGCCCACCATGGCCTTGAGGTCGCGGTGGGTGGCGGCGACGAGGCGGAAGTCGGCGCTCAGGGTTTCGATGCCGCCGACGCGGCGGAAGGTGTTGGTCTCCAGCAGGCGCAGCAGCTTCATCTGCATGGCCGGCGGCACGTCGCCGATCTCGTCGAGGAACAGGGTGCCGCCGCGGGCGGCCTCGACGAGACCGATCTTGCGCTGGGCGGCGCCGGTGAACGAGCCCTTCTCGTGGCCGAACAGCTCGCTCTCGAAGAGGGTTTCCGTCAGGCCCGAGCAGTCGACGGCGACGAAGGGGCCGGTATGGCGATGGCTCGCCTCGTGCACCACCCGCGCCGCCAGTTCCTTGCCGGTGCCGGTTTCGCCGAGCAGCAGCACGCTGGCCTCGGAGGGGGCGGCCCGCACCAGGCGGTCGAGCATGCGGCGGAAGGCGGCCGAACGTCCCACCAGGCCCTGGCTGGCGGCCCGGCTGCTGGCGTGGCGGATGACGTTGATGGTCTCGACGAAATAGCGTATCCGGCCCGCCCGGTCGCGGATCGGCGAGGTTTCGACCTGCACGTGTTCCTCGCCGCGCGGCGTGTGGTGCAGGTGGAGCACGCGCTGGGGCGTGCCCGAGCGCCGCGCCTGGGCCAGGGGGCAGGACTCGCCGGCCTGGTCGCAGGGGCGGTCGAAATGGTGGGAGACCTCGTAACAGAGCCGGCCGGCGATGGAGTCCGTGCAGCCGAAGGCTTCGTGATAGGCCTTGTTGGCGGTGACGATGCGGTACTCCGTATCCATGAGGATGCGGGGCTCCGGCAGGGAGTCGAGGATGGAAACCAGGGCGGCGAAATCCACTTCCCCGGGGGAGCCGGGCAGGACGTAGTTCATGAGGTTTGGCTGTCAGTGATTGTGTAATCGACCGCCAATTCTGACAGCTTTCGTGGCCTCTGTCGCGCCAGATTTATGCCAGCAGGGGCTGATCCGATTGTTTACGCGAATGAATTCCGGCTCGTTGACAAAGGTGGCCGGGGCCGCCCGGTTTGGCACGGACATTGATAGTTAGAGGGAACCCCCGCCCCAACGGAGTTCCCAAAATGAACAACAAGATGCTGATCGTCGACGGCGATCCCGTCCAGGCCCGTGCCCTGACCCGCAGTCTGCGGTTGCGCCATTTCGATGCCGTCTCGGTGCGGGATGCCGAGGCCGCCCTGGCTGAGGCGGCGGCCACGCTGCCGGACTATGCCGTCGTCGAGCAGCAGCTCGGCGACGCCTCGGGCCTGGCCCTGATCCGGCGCCTGAAGGACATCAACCCGCGCATGCGCGTGCTGGTGCTGACCGCCTACGCCAGCGTCGACGCCGCCGTGCGGGCGGTCAAGCTCGGCGCCTGGAACTACATGGCCAAGCCGGCCTACGTGGAAGAGATCCTGACGGCCTTCGGCATCGATCCGGCCGCCGTCGTGGCCGACATCAAGACGCCGGTGGCGGAGAAGACCCACTCCCTGGACGACTTCGAGTGGAAGCACATCCTGCGGGCCCTCAACGACCACGACGGCAACGTCTCGGCGGCGGCCCGGGCCCTGAAGATGAACCGCCGCACGCTCCAGCGCAAGCTCGAAGGCCGGCAGGGGCGGGCGGGCAAGGACATCGTCGCGGAAATCCGCAGCAGCGGCCAGCGGCAGCGGCGCGCGGAACTGCGCCAGGCCTATCTGGCCGCGCGGCTCATGCGTCCCGCAGGTGCTGCCTGAGGGACAGGGCCGCGCCACCCCAGCCGAGGGCGGCGGCCAGTCCGAGCAGCGTCGCCGAATCGGCGGCGTCCAGCGGATGGAGCGTGAAGCTCAGGTTGTATAGCTGGGCCAGATCGCCGATGGGGGCGCGCAGCCAGAGGGTCGCCGCCCAGACGATGGCCCAGGCGGCCACGCCCCCCAGCAGGCCCTGCAGCGTTCCCAGATAGAGGAAGGGCCGGCGGATGTAGCTGTCGGTGGCGCCCAGCAGCCGGCTCACGTCGATCTCGGCCCGCTGGGTCAGCACCTGCAGGCGGATGGTGTTGAAGGTGATGGCCACGAGGCCGACGCCCAGCAGGGCCGCCAGCAGCATGACGCCGGTGCGTCCCAGCTTCAGCAGCGCATCGAGGCGGCGCACCCAGGCCGAGTCCAACTGCACGTGCTCGACCCGCGGCAGCTTCTTCAGTTCCCGGGCCAGGTCCTCCATGGCGGCCGGCGCCTCGTCCTTCGGGTCCACCACAAAGGCGTCGGGGAAGGGATTCCGCGGCAGCACCTCGATCACGTCGGCGAGCCCTTCGGCCGACTTCATGCGCGCCAGGGTGTCCTCCTTCGCCACGAAGCGCAGGGAGCGGATGCCGGGGTGCCGCGTCAGGCGCGCTTCCACCTCGCTGGCGGTCTGGCGCGAGGCTTCGAGGGACAGGAAGACGGAAATCTGGGGCGCCGGCGCGGCGTTCTTCGCCAGCTGCAGGGCATTGCCGACCAGCATCTGACCGCCCGCCGGCAGAGCCAGGGCGATGCCGATGGCGAGCAGGGAGAGCAGGGTGTTCAGGGGCGTTGCCGTCAGCCGGCGCAGGGCCAGCAGCAGGGCGTCCCGGTGCTGATGGAGCCAGGCCGTCATGACGCCGCCGCCAGTTTGCCGTGGTCCAGCACGATGCGCCGCGCGCCGGCGAACAGGGGGCTGTCGTAAGTGGCGATGACCACGGTGACGCCCACCTGATGAAAGTCGCGGAAGATCTGCGCCACATCGCGGGCCGTGTCCGGGTCCAGGTGGGCCGTGGGCTCGTCCACCAGCAGCAGGTTGGGCCGGTTCACCACCGCGCGGGCGATGGCGAGGCGTTGCTGCTCGCCGCCGGACAGGGCGATGGGCAGGGCCTTCTCCCGCTCCAGCAGGCCGACTTTATCGAGGGCCGCGCGCACGCGGCGGCTCGCCTCCCGCGGCGGAAAGCCGGCGATGGAAAGGGGCAGCATCACGTTCTCGAAGACGTTGCGGTCGAACAGCAGCTTCTGGTCCTGGACGACGAGGCCCAGGTTGCGCCGCAGGTAGGGAATCGCCGCGCGCTTGAGGGCGCCCACGTTCTGGCCGTTCACCAGCACCACGCCGCCGGTGGGCCGCTCCATGGCGGCCACCAGCTTGAGCAGCGTGGATTTGCCGGCGCCCGAGTGGCCGGCGATCACCGCCAGTTCGCCCGGGGCGATCTCGAAGCTCAGGTCCGACAGGGCGTCGATGCCCGGCGGATAGCGCTTGGAGACGTGCTGGAAGCGGATCATGTCAGTGGCTCCATGACGCTGTGCGTCTTCCGCGACGCATGGGGAGGTGCGGTGCAAGCCAAGGACGGCGGGTATCCGACTCCCTCCATGTCCTCCGGGCCGAAAGAGCACCGGCCCTCCTCCTTGACTTCCGGGAGTCGGATACCCGCCGCAGGCCGGCGACGGATGACATGGAGCGGGGCAGGGCACCCCGCCGGCTCGATCACGCACCACAGCCGATGCGAGGAGTGTTTCATCCTAGTAGTGGTAGCGGCACTGGACGACGACCAGTTCGTCGTCCACGAAGGTGTAGACCAGTCGGTGCTCGTCGTCGATGCGACGGGACCAGAACCCGGCGAACTGGTGCTTGAGCGCTTCCGGCTTGCCGAGGCCTTCGTAAGGGTTTCGTTGGATGTCGCGAATCAGGGCGTTGATCCTTTGCAGGGTCTTGCGGTCCGTCTGTTGCCAGTGGAGGTAATCCTCCCAGGCACGCTTGCGGAAGGCGATCACGCTTCGATGAGGCGGTGCTTGGCGAGGTTGCGCCGTGCGCGGATTTCCTCCACGGCCTGGAGCAGGTCGGCGGCATTGGCGGCCGAGCGCGTCAGGTACTCGGTCTCCTGCCAGGCGTTGTAGTCCTCCAGTGAGAGCATCACCACGGCCTGCCTGCCCCGGCGGGTGATGATCACCGGCTCGTGGTTCTCCGCGACCCGGTCGAGGGTCTCGGCCAGGCGATTTCTCGCTTCGGTGTAGGTGATGGCTTCCATAGGGGACATGGACAACTAATTGGACATGTCGAATGTTAGCACGCTTGGATACGACGATTGGAATGGGAACGGGTGCGCGGTTTCGATGCAGCCGGACGGTTCCTGATCGCAGCGGGCTCAGGTGTCGAACAGCGCCGCGACGAATTCCTTGACGCGGAAGGGCTGCAGGTCTTCGATGCCCTCGCCGACGCCGATGTAGCGCACGGGCTTCGGGCACTGGCGCGCGATGGCGGCCAGCACGCCGCCCTTGGCGGTGCCGTCGAGCTTGGTGACGACGAGGCCGGTGACGCCGATGGCCTTGTCGAAGGCCTTCACCTGCTGGACGGCGTTCTGGCCGATGTTGGCGTCGAGTACCAGCAGCACTTCGTGGGGGGCGGTGGGGTCGGCCTTCTGGATCACGCGACGGACCTTGGCGATCTCCTCCATCAGGTGGAGCTGGGTCGGCAGGCGGCCGGCGGTGTCGGCCAGCATGATGTCGATGCCGCGGGCCTTGGCGGCGCCGATGGCGTCGAACACCACGGCGGCCGGGTCGCCCGATTCCTGGGCGATGACGGTGACGTCGTTGCGGCGGCCCCATTCCGCCAGCTGTTCGCGGGCGGCGGCGCGGAAGGTGTCGCCGGCGGCGAAGAGCACGCTGCGGCCCTCGTCGTGGAAGTGGTGGGCGAGCTTGCCGATGGAGGTGGTCTTGCCGGCGCCGTTGATGCCCGCGATCATCACCACGAAGGGCTTGTGGGTGGTCACGTCGAGGGGCTGTTCCAGGGGCGCCAGCAGGCGCTCCATCAGTTCGATGAGGGCCTGGCGCAGCTGGGCCGGCGTTTCCAGCTTGTCGCGCTTGACCTGGGCCTTCAATTCGTCGAGGAGCCAGGTCGTCGCGTCGACGCCGCAATCGGCCATCAGCAGCGTGGTCTCCAGTTCTTCGAGCAGTTCGTCGTCGATCTTCGCCCGGCTGAACAACTCGCCCAGGGGCGTGTTGAGGGTGCTGCGCGTCTTCGCGAGGCCGGCCTTGAGGCGCTGGGTCCAGCTGCCGGCGGGCGCTGCGGCAGCGGCGGCTTCGTCTTTCTTTTTCAGGAAACCAAACATGGGAGGCGGTGTCGTAAGCGGAGCCGGGTTATCATCCGGCGTCCAGAAAAACCATTTTAACAGAAGCCCTTACATCGACATGAGAAGAGCCTTCGCTTGCGCGGCGCTGCTGGCCATGACGGCTGCAGCCGCCGCGAATCCCTACGAAAAACAGCTCGGCAACGGCATGCGCATCATCGTCAAGGAAGACCATCGGGCGCCGTCCGTCGTGCACATGGTCTGGTACCGGGCCGGCGCCATGGACGAATTCGACGGCTACTCGGGCCTTGCCCACGCCCTCGAACACATGATGTTCAAGGGCACCAAGAAGCTCAAGCCCGGCGAGTTCAACAAGCGCGTCGCCGAGGCCGGCGGGCGCGACAACGCCTTCACCAGCCTGGACTACACGGCTTATTTCCAGATCGTGCCCAAAGCTGCCCTGCCGGAGATGATGGCCCTGGAGGCCGACCGCATGGCGAACCTGGTCCTCACGGAAAAGGAGTTCGCCGCCGAGATCAAGGTGGTCATGGAGGAACGCCGCCTGCGCACCGAGGACAATCCCCAGGCGCTGGTGTACGAGGCCCTCAATGCCGCGGCCTTCAAGGCCCATCCCTATCGCCGGCCCATCATCGGCTGGATGGACGACCTGGAGCACATGACCTGGCAGGACGCCCGCGACTGGTACCGGCGCTGGTACGTGCCCAACAACGCCTACATGGTGGTGGTGGGCGACGTGGACCACCGGGAGGTGTTCCGCCTCGCCGAGAAGACCTACGGCCCCATCAAGGCCCGCCCCCTGCCCGTGCGCAAACCCCAGAACGAGCCCGAGCAGGCCGGCGTCAAGCGGCTCGCGGTGAAGGCGCCGGCCAAGCTGCCCTACCTGGCCATGGCCTGGAAGACCCCCAAGCTGCAGGATGTGGACCGGGACCGGGAGCCCTACGCCCTCGAAGTGCTGTCGGCCCTGCTCGACGGCCACGAGGCGGCGCGCCTGCCGCGCAACCTGGTGCGCGAGCAGAAGATCGCCCAGTCCGCCGGCTCCCACTACGACGGCACGGTACGCGGCGAAAGCACCTTCCTGATGGCCGGCCAGCCCGCCGAGGGCAGGACCGTCGCCGAGCTGGAGACGGCTCTGCGCGGCGAGATCAAGCGCGTCCAGGAGGAAGGCGTCACCGAGGAGGAACTGGTGCGCGTCAAGAACCAGCTCGTCGCTGCCCAGGTGTACAAGCGCGACTCCATGATGGCCCAGGCCATGGAGATCGGCGGCATGGAGGCCGCCGGCTTCCACTGGCGCGACGTGGACAAGGTGGTCGAGAAACTGCGTACCGTCACCGCCGAGGAAGTCCGCGCCGTGGCGCAGAAGTACTTCAAGGACGACACCCTGACGGTCGCCGTGCTGGACCCCCAGCCTGTCGACCAGGCGAAGCCGAAGAAGCCGGCTGCGGCCCTGCGCCACTGAGGAGCGAACCATGTTGAAGAAGATGTTTGCGGCGGTCGCCCTCTGCGCCGCCTTCGCCGCCCAGGCCGGCGTGAAGATACAGCACTGGGTGGCCCCTTCCGGCGCCCGCGTGTATTTCGTCGAACAGCGCGTGCTGCCCATCGTGGATGTGCAGGTGGATTTCGCCGCCGGCTCCTCTTTCGATCCGCCGAGCAAGGCCGGCGTCGCCGCCATGACGCGGGGCCTGCTGGACGCCGGGGCCGGCGACATGGATGAGGAGAGGATCGCCGGCCGCCTGGTGGACCTGGCGGTGCGCCTTTCCGGTTCCACGGACCACGACCGCGCCGGCCTCACCCTGCGCAGCCTGTCGTCCAAGACCGAACGGGACGCGGCGGTGGACCTGCTGCGCACCCTGCTGGCGCAGCCGACCTTTCCGGCCGCGCCCTTCGAGCGGGAGAAGGGTCGCACCATCGCCGCCATCAAGGAGTCGGAGACCCGGCCCGACGCCATCGCCGCGAAGCGTTTCGCCGCGGCCCTGTACCCGGGCCATCCCTATGGCGTCACGTCGACGGCCGAGAGCGTGGGCCGCATCGGCCGCGAGGACCTTGTCGCCTTCCACCGCGACTTCTATGGGGCGCAGCGCGCCGTCGTTTCCATCATCGGCGACGTGTCGCGGGAGGAGGCCGAGGCCATCGCCCAGCGCCTGACGGAGGCCCTGCCGGCCGGTAAGGCGCCGGAACCTCTGCCGGCCGTGACCAAGCCCGCCCGCGAGACGGTCAAGGTCGCCCACCCGGCGACCCAGAGCCATATCCATGTGGGGGTGCCGGCGATCCGCCGCGGCGATCCGGATTTCTACGCCATCCAGGTGGGCAACTACAGCCTGGGCGGCGGCGGCTTCGTCTCCCGGCTCATGAAAGAGGTGCGCGAGAAGCGCGGCTACGCCTACAGCGTCTATTCCTACTTCGCCCCGCGCCTGCTGGAGGGGCCGTTCCAGATGGGCCTGCAGACCAAGCGCGAGCAGGCCGGCGAAGCCCTCAAGGTCGCCAACGACGTGCTCGCCGAGTTCCTCGCCAAGGGGCCGACGGAGCAGGAGCTGGCCGCGGCCAAGAAGAACCTGATCGACGGTTTCTCCCTGCGTATCGACAGCAACGCCAAGCTGCTCGGCTATCTTGCCGCCATCGGCTTCTACCAACTGCCCCTGACCTACCTGGACGACTTCCCGGCCAAGGTCCGGGCGGTGACGGCGAAGGATGTGCGCGAGGCCTTCCAGCGCCACGTGAAGCCGGAGAATCTCGTCACCGTGATCGTCGCGATAGACTGATTCCCGATGAGCCGTGTCCGCATCACCGGCGGCGAGTGGCGCAGCCGGCTGGTCAAGGTCGTGGACAGCCCGGGCCTGCGGCCCACGCCCGACCGGGTGCGGGAAACCCTGTTCAACTGGCTGGGGCAGGACCTGTCCGGACTCGACTGCCTAGACCTTTTCGCCGGTACGGGCATTCTCGGCTTCGAGGCGGCCTCCCGCGGAGCGCGCCGCGTCACCCAAATTGAGGAGAATCAACGCGTCTTCGAGGCCTTGCGTCAGAATGCCGCCAGCCTCGGCGGCGACAGGCTGGAGCCGGTGCGGGCGGATGCGCTAAAATTCGTCGCTTCGGCCGGCGCACGCGGCTGCGGATACGACCTGGTGTTCCTCGATCCGCCCTACCGTCAGGGCCTGCTGGAAAAGGTCGCGCCCCACCTGGCGGCAATTGCCAAGCCCGGCATGCGCATTTATGCGGAGGCCGAGCACGTTCTGGAGCGCCTCGGCGACTGGGTGACGGTCAAGCAGGGGCACGCCGGGCAGGTTTATTACCATTTATTGGAAAAAGAATGAGCAACGGCACCGCCGTCTATCCGGGCACCTTCGATCCGCTTACCCGCGGGCACGAGGACTTGGTGCGCCGTGCGTCGCGGCTCTTCGACCGGGTCATCCTCGGTATTGCCGAGAGCCGCAGCAAGCGTCCCTTCTTCAGCCTCGAAGAGCGCGTCGACATCGCCCGGGAACTGCTGGCGGCCTACCCGAACGTCGAGGTGCATGGCTTCGACTGCCTGCTGATGGATTTCCTGCGCGAGCACAACGCCCACGTCATCCTGCGGGGCCTGCGCGCCGTTTCCGACTTCGAGTACGAGTTCCAGATGGCCGGCATGAACCGCAATCTCTACCCCGACGTGGAGACCGTGTTCCTGACGCCGGCCGAGCAGTACATGTTCATTTCCGCCACGATGGTGCGCGAGATCGCCACCCTCGGCGGCGACGTGTCGAAATTCGTCCAGCCGCAGGTGGTCGCGCGGCTGACGGAGAAGATCAAACAACGAAACTGAAATCACAGAGGAAAACAGCCATGGCCCTGATCATCACCGACGAATGCATCAACTGCGACGTGTGCGAGCCCGAGTGCCCGAACAACGCCATCTCCCAAGGCGACGAGATCTACGTCATCGATGCCGACAAGTGCACCGAGTGCGTCGGCCACTTCGACACGCCCCAGTGCCGCGAGGTCTGCCCGGTGGACTGCATCCCCCAGGACCCCAACCACGTCGAGTCCCAGGATCAGCTGATGGCCAAGTTCCAGAAGCTCACCGCCGGCAAGTGAGTTTCGCTACCGCTGGCAGCGCGGGCAGAAGTAGGTGCTGCGCTGGCCTTGGCGGATCGCCTTGATGGGGCTGCCGCAGCGCGCGCACGGCAGTCCCTCCCGGCCATAGACCCGGTGCCGGGTCTGGAAATAGCCGAGTTCCCCGTCCGAATGGGAGAAGTCCCGCAGGCTGCTGCCGCCCGCCGCAATGGCGGCGCGCAGCGTCTTGCGTATCGCCGGCACGAGGCGGGCGAGGCGCTGCGCCGATACGCCGCCGGCCGGCCGGCGCGGATCGATGCCGGCGAGGAACAGGCTCTCCGAAGCGTAGATGTTGCCGATGCCCACCACCAGGCCCGCGTCCATGAGGGCGGGCTTGATGGCGGTCTTGCGGCCCTTGAGCGCTGCGTGCAGCCATTGCGGCGTAAACGCCGGCGCCAGCGGCTCGATGCCGAGGCCGGCGAGCAGCGGGTGCTGTGCCGGGTCGTCGTCGATCCAGAGCAGGGCGCCGAAGCGGCGCGGGTCGTGCAGACGCAGGGCCGTCGTGCCGAAGACCAGGTCCACGTGATCGTGTTTCTCGGCCGGCCGCCACGCCGGCACCAGGCGTACGCTGCCGGACATACCCAGGTGCAGCAGCAGGTGGCCGTTGCCGAAGTCCAGCAGCAGGTACTTGCCGCGCCGGCCGACGCCGCGCAGCGTCCTGCCGGCGATGCGGCGGTCCAGGTCGGTGGGCAGCGGGTAGCGCAGGGCGGGCGTGCGCAGCACCGTGCGCGTCAGGCGCCGGCCCGCGAGAACGGGCTCGATGCCGCGGCGCGTGACCTCGACTTCGGGGAGCTCAGGCATGTCGACAGGCTTGCGAAACTGCTAACATGACCGCATTGTATGTGAACCGCCCTCCTGCACCGTTCCCGCCCCCATGAAGCAGCGCCTCCTCGCCTTTCTCGTCTGTGCCGCCTGCGGCGGCCTGGCGAACGCCCACGGCACCGATGCCATCGCCGAGGCTGCCGATGGGCCGGCGGCGACCGACCGGCTGCCCAAGCAGGAGTTGAGCCCCCAGTTGCTGCACCAGTTCCTGGTGGCCGAATTCGCCGGCCATCGGGGCCAGTTCGGCCTGGCGGTGAGCGCCTATCGCGATCTCGCCAAGGCCACCCGCGACCCCCGCGTCGCCAGGCGGGCCACCGAGATCGCCCTCCATGCCCGCCAGTACGACGCGGCGCTGGAGACCACGCGGTTGTGGGTGGAGCTCGACGACGCATCCCCCCAGGCGAGCCAGACCTTCGCCAGCCTGCTGGCGGCCACCGGGCGCATCGACGAACTCGCCGTCCAGGTGTCCAAGATGCTGGCCACCGCCGGCCCCGACCTGGGCTCCATGCTGTTGCGCCTCAACCGGGTCTTCGCCCGTAGTCCCGACAAGCGGGCGGTGCAGAAGCTCATCGGCGGCGTCACGGAACCCTATCTCGGCATCGCAGAGGCCCATTTCGCCCGCGCCATCGCCGCCTTCGAGGCCCAGGACCTGTCCATGGCGCGCCACGAGATCGAGCGCGCCCTCTCCCTGCGGCCCAACTGGGAACAGGCGGCCATCGTGCGCGCCCAGGTGATGCCGCGCGGCCCCGAGATGATCGAAGGCCTGCGAAGCTTCGTCGCCGACAACCCCGCCGCACGGGAGGCCCGGCTGGCCTATGCCCGCGCCCTGGTGGGCGAGAAGCGCTACGAGGAGGCGCGGCGGGAATTCGTCGTCATCCTCAAGGAACACCCCGACAACCCGGACGTGATCTATGCGGTGGCGGTGCTGTCGCTGCAGCTCAACGACGCCGGCCTCGCCGAAGGGCATCTCAAGCGCCTCGTGGAAATGGGCTATGCCGAGGCCGACAGCGCCCGCCTGTATCTCGGCCAGATCGCCGAAGAGAAGCAGCAGTGGGACGACGCCCTCCAGTGGTACGCCCAGGTCCGTTCCGGCGAACAGTTCATGGCCGCCCAGATGCGCATGGCCGGCATCCTCGCCCGCACCGGCCGGATCGAGGAGGCGCGCCGGCAGTTGCAGGGAACCCGCGCCGGCAATCCGCGCGAGCGCACCCAGCTCGTCCTCGGCGAAGCCCAGTTGCTGCGGGAGGCCGGTCGTCTGGCCGACGCCTTCCATGTCCTCGAAAACGGCCTCGTCATCCAGCCCAACCAGCCCGAGCTTCTTTACGAGGCTGCCCTCATGGCCGAGAAGATCGGTCGCGTCGAGGTGCTGGAGCGCAACCTGCGCCTGCTGATCCAGCTCAATCCCGGCCACGCCCATGCCCACAACGCCCTCGGCTACTCCCTGGCCGACCGCGGCGAGCGCCTGGACGAGGCCCAGCAACTCATCGACCGGGCCCTGCAACTGCAGCCCGACGATCCCTTCATCCTCGACAGCAAGGGCTGGCTGCTCTTCCGCCGGGGCGACACGGCGGCAGCCATCGCCGTGCTGAAGAAGGCCTATGGCCTGCGCGCCGATCCCGAGATCGCCGCCCACCTGGGCGAAGTGCTCTGGGTCACGGGCGAGCGGGACGAAGCCAGCCGGACCTGGGCCGAAGCCCTCAAGGCCAGTCCGGCCAACGAGGTCCTGGCGACCACGATCAAGCGGTTCAAGCCCTGAGTTTCCTGCGCGCGTCTTCCCTGCTTGCTGCAGCGGCCCTGCTGGCCGCCTGCGAACTTCTGCCCGCCAGGACCGAAGGCCTGCCGGAAAGGCCGGCGCGGGTTCAGGTGACCGCCTTCGCCGTGGATGGCCGCTTCTCCGCCCGCCAGGGCGAAACCCGCCACCACGCCAACTTTTCCTGGCGGCATGTCGCCGACCGGGACGAAATCCTCATCACCACGCCCCTGGGCCAGGGCGTGGCCGAACTGGTCCGGGATGCCGGCGGCGCCCGCCTCGTCACCGCCGACAGGCAGACCGTGGCGGCGGAGGACTGGGAAAGCCTTTCCGCGCGCATATTCGGTTTTCCCCTGCCCCTGTCGGGCCTGCCGCGCTGGCTGCCCGGCGACGTGCCGGCCCGCAGCCTGGACGGCCGGGGGCGGCCGGAATCGGCGGTGGCGGAAGGCTGGACGATCCGTTACCTGGATTACGAATCGGAGGCGCCGGACGCCCTGCCCGTGTTGGTCGAATTCCAGCGCGAGGACATGGAGCTGCGCCTCAAGGTGGACACATGGCAGCTGGACTAGACCCCTGGCAGACCGCCTGGCCGGCGCCGGCCAAGATCAACCTGTTCCTCCACGTGGTGGGGCGCCGCGCCGACGGCTACCACCTGCTGCAGACGGTGTTCCGCTTCATCGACTACGGCGACGTGCTGCGTTTCGCACCGCGGGACGACGGCCGCATCCTGCCGGCGGCGCCCCTGCCGGGCGTCGATCCGGAGGCCGACCTCACGGTGCGTGCCGCGAAGCTGCTGCGGGAGACGACGGGCCTCGGCGGCGGCGTGACGATAAGCCTGGAAAAGAACATCCCCATGGGCGGCGGCCTCGGCGGCGGCAGTTCCGATGCCGCCACCACCCTGATGGCCCTCAACCGGCTCTGGGGCTGCGGCCTCACGTCGGCCGAGCTCCAGGCCCTGGGGCTACGGCTGGGGGCCGACGTGCCCATCTTCGTGCATGGCCGCAGCGCCTTCGCCGAGGGCGTCGGCGAGTGCTTCAGCGACGTGGCGCCGCCGACTGCCTGGTATCTCGTCACCATGCCCGGCGTCGCCGTGCCGACGCCGGAGATATTCCGTGCGTCCGACCTGCGCCGCGACACGCCGGCCATCGCGCCGGCCGACTGGCGGCCGGGCTTCGGCGGCAACGACCTGGAGCCGGTGGCCTGTCGCCTCTATCCCGAGGTGGCACGCCATCTCGCCTGGCTGCGGCAGCGGGCGCCGGCCCGCATGAGCGGTTCGGGGGCCTGCTGTTTCGCCGAGTTCGCCGCCGCGGCCGATGCCATGGCCGCCGCTGCGGCCCTGCCGGAGGGCATGCGCGGCTTCGTCGCCGCGGGGATCGACATTCACCCCATCGCCGCATTGACATAAGTCGAGAAAAACCGGAGAATGCGCGTCCTTTCGGCCGCCCGGTTTCCTCCGGGTTGTCGAGTTGGGGAGTCGCCAAGCTGGTTAAGGCACCGGATTTTGATTCCGGCATGCGAAGGTTCGAATCCTTCCTCCCCAGCCAATTCCTTGACGGGCGGGCTTCCGGAGCCTGCCCGCTTCGTTTCCAGAGGCAGCCATGGCCTTCGAAAGCCTGATGGTATTTACCGGCAACGCCAACCCGAAGTTGGCGGCCGATGTCGTCAAGCGGCTCAACATCAAGCTGGGCCGTGCCACGGTCGGACGCTTCTCGGACGGCGAGATCACGGTCGAGATCCTCGAACACGTGCGCGGCCACGACTGCTTCATCCTGCAGCCCACCTGTCAGCCGACCAACGACAGCCTCATGGAAGTGGTGATCCTCGCCGACGCCCTCAAGCGCGCCTCGGCCGGCCGCATCACCGCCGCCATCCCGTACTTCGGCTATGCCCGCCAGGACCGCCGCCCGCGCTCGGCGCGCGTGCCCATCACCGCCAAGGTCATCGCCAACCTGCTGCAGGCCTCCGGCGTCCAGCGCCTGCTGACGGTGGACCTCCACGCCGACCAGATTCAGGGCTTCTTCGACATTCCCGTCGACAACATCTACGCCGCGCCCATCCTGCTCGGCGACATTTGGCAGCAGAGCCATCCGGACCTGCTGGTGGTGTCGCCCGACGTCGGCGGCGTGGTGCGTGCCCGCGCCATCGCCAAGCGTCTCGAATCCGACCTCGCCATCATCGACAAGCGCCGCCCCAAGGCCAACGTGTCGGAAGTCATGAACATCATCGGCGACGTGGACGGCCGCACCTGCGTCATCATGGACGACATCGTCGACACCGCCGGCACCCTCTGCAAGGCCGCCCAGGCCCTCAAGGCCCAGGGCGCCAAGCGCGTCGTCGCCTACTGTACCCATCCGGTGCTGTCCGGCTCGGCCATCGCCCGCATCAACGAATCCGAACTCGACGAGCTGGTGGTCACCGACACCATCCCGCTGCGCGAGGACGCCAAGGCCTGCAAGCGCATCCGCGTCGTCTCCATCGCCGGCCTGCTGGCCGAGACCATGCTGCGCATCAGCAACGAGGACTCGGTCTCCTCGCTGTTCATGGATTGAGAATTCGCCGCGGAGCTTTTCCGCGGCTCAACCCGAATCGTCTGGTCGCGGACGGTTCTTTATTTGGAGCAAAAAATGCAACTCGAATTCAACGCGCAAGCGCGCGAACTGCAGGGCACGGGTGCGAGCCGCCGCCTGCGTCGCGCCGGCCGGGTTCCCGGCATCCTCTACGGCGGCGAAGCCAAGCCCCAGTCCCTCGACATGGACCACAACGAGATTTTCCAGCTCCTGCGCAAGGAAGCTTTCTACTCGTCCGTGCTCTCCATCAACCTCGGCGGCAAGAAGGAAATGTGCCTGCTGCGCGACGTCCAGCGCCACCCCTACAAGCAGCTCATCCTGCACGTGGACTTCCAGCGCATCGACGCCACCCATCAGATCCACCAGAAGGTGCCGCTGCACTTCGTGAATGCCGACATCGCCCCGGGCGTGAAGCTCGCCGGCGGCATGGTCCAGCACGTCATGACCGATCTCGACGTCAAGTGCCTGCCGAAGGACCTGCCCGAGTTCGTCGAAGTGGACCTCAAGGACCTCGTCGGCGGCAAGTCCATCCACGTCTCCGAGCTCAAGCTGCCGAAGGGCGTCGAAGCCGTCCTGCACAAGGGTGAAGACCCCGTGGTCGCCACCATCCTGGTGCGCGGCGGCGGTTCCGCCTCCGCGGAAGCCGTCGAGGAAGCCCCGGTTGTGGTGGCGCCCCCGGCCGAAAAGAAGAACGAGAAGAAGTCCGAGAAGACCGACAAGCGGTAATCCCTTGCAGTCTTCGCTGCGCCTTATTGTCGGCCTCGGCAACCCCGGGGCCGACTATTCCGAAACCCGGCACAACGCCGGGTTTTGGTTTTGTGAGCGTCTCGCGCGCGAACTCGGCGTCGGCTTCGCCAAGGAGACCCGCTACCACGGCTGGGTCGCCAACGCCCGCAGCGCCGGCATCTGGCTGCTGATGCCGGCCACCTTCATGAACCGTTCCGGCCAGGCCGTCCAGGCCCTGGCCCACTTCTACCGCATCGAGCCGTCCGAGATGCTGGTGGTGCACGACGAACTCGACCTGCCGCCGGGCCAGATGCGCCTCAAGTTCGGCGGCGGCCTCGGCGGCCACAACGGCCTCAAGGACATCACCAGCCACCTGGGCACCCAGGACTACTGGCGCCTGCGTCTCGGCATCGGCCATCCCGGCGACCGCAACGAAGTGGTGAACTACGTCCTCAAGCCGCCGCGCAAGGAAGAGGCGGAAGACATCGACGCCGCCATCGACCGCGCCCTGCTGGCCTGGCCCCTGCTCGCCAAGGCCGACTACAACGCGGCCACCCAGAAGATCAACGCCAAGCCGCCCGCCAAGGCCTGAGCGGGGGGCTTCCCCCGCTGGCTGCGTCCCGGCCGTCGCGGCCGGTTAAACTCGCCCCTCGTCCATGCGCCGCGCATGGCGCATGCGGGGTGATCCACCATGAAGGAAAAAGTCGACGAGCTGCTGGCGCGCATCCATTCACTCCAGGAGGAACTGGAAGAGGAATACCGCCAGGCGCGGGAGGAGTTCGAGCAGAAGCGCGAGCGACTCGCCGATGAGCTGCGCCGCCAGCAGCGCAGCTACCGCACGGGACTGGTCGCCTTCCTGCTGCGCACGCGCCCCCTCGTCGCCCTCACGGCGCCCCTCATCTACCTCGGCTGGCTGCCCTTCCTGTTGATGGACCTGTTCGTCACGGCCTATCAATGGGTCTGCTTCCCGATCTACGGCATTCCGCGCGTGCGCCGTGCCGACTACGTCGTCATTGACCGGCAGGACCTGCCCTATCTCAACGCCATCGAGAAGTTCAACTGTCTCTACTGCTCTTATGGCAACGGCGTCGCCGCCTACCTGCGGGAGGTGGCCGCCCGCACCGAGCAGTACTGGTGCCCCATCAAGCACGCGCGCCGCATGGAGGCTGCCCACGACCGCTACCACCGTTTCCTCGACTACGGCGACGCCGAGGCCTACCGCCGCGGGCTGGAACGCCTGCGGCGCGAACTGGCGGAGCGGGAAGCGCGTCCCTGAGGCGCTTTTCCTTGGGCGCAGGGCCGATAGCGGCTAAAATCCGCCCTTTCGCGCGGCCGTCCGGCGCCCGCGCCAGCACCCCTTAGGATCGGAAACCCCATGAGCCTCAAATGCGGCATCGTCGGCCTGCCCAACGTCGGCAAGTCCACCCTGTTCAACGCGCTGACCAAGTCCGGCATCGCTGCTGAAAATTATCCCTTCTGCACCATCGAACCCAACGTCGGCATCGTCGAAGTGCCCGATCCGCGCCTCGATCAGCTGGCGGCCATCGTCAAGCCGCAGAAGATCCAGCACGCCATCGTCGAATTCGTGGACATCGCCGGCCTGGTGGCGGGCGCCTCCAAGGGCGAGGGCCTCGGCAACCAGTTTCTCGCCAACATCCGCGAGACCGACGCCGTCGTGCACGTGGTGCGCTGCTTCGCCGACGACAACGTGGTGCACGTGGCCGGCAAGGTGGACCCGCTCTCCGACATTGAGGTCATCGACACCGAACTGGCCCTGGCCGACATGGCCACCGTCGAGAAGGCCCTGAACCGCTACAGCAAGCAGGCCAAGGCCGGCGGCGACAAGGACGCCAAGCTGATCGCTGCCGCGCTCGAAAAGTGCCTGGCCCAGCTCAACGAAGGCAAGCCGGTGCGCGCCCTGGACCTCTCGAAGGAAGAGAAGGCCAACCTGCGGCAATTCTTTCTTATCACCGCCAAGCCCGTGCTCTACGTCGCCAACGTCAAGGAAGGCGGCTTCGAGAACAATCCGCACCTGGACGCCGTACGCGCCCACGCCGCCAAGGAAGGCGCCGAAGTGGTCGCCATCTGCGCCGCCATCGAGGCCGAGATCGCCGAGCTGGCGGACGAGGACAAGGCGATCTTCCTCTCCGACATGGGCATGGACGAACCGGGCCTCAACCGCCTGATCCGCGCCGGCTACCACCTGTTGGGCCTGCAGACCTACTTCACCGCCGGCGTCAAGGAAGTGCGCGCCTGGACCATCCATGCCGGCGACACCGCACCCCAGGCCGCCGGCGTCATCCACACCGACTTCGAGAAGGGCTTCATCCGCGCCCAGACCATCGCCTTCGGCGACTTCATCGCCTGCAAGGGCGAGGCGGGCGCCAAGGAGGCCGGCAAGATGCGGGCGGAAGGCAAGGACTACGTCGTCAAGGACGGCGACGTTCTGAACTTCCTGTTCAACGTCTGAACATCTGATTTCGGCTGACTCCGCCGGACAGATAAGACCCCGTATGGTCAGGCACATGCGGGGTTCTGGCCGTCACTAGAATTGTGGCACCACTATCTGATACCATCATGCCGTGAAGCGAAGGCACCAACGCACCCTCGAACTGATATTTTCCCGGCCTGTCTCGGCGAATGTCCGTTGGGCCGACATCGAGGCCCTGTTTATCGAAATGGGTGGCCAGGTGGCAGAACGGGAAGGTTCGTGGGTGTTGGTGCGCCTGTTTGACGACCGGCGGGTGTTTCATCGGCCCCATCCCGAGCCGACGATGGATAAGGGGGCGGTCGAGTCCATCCGCAAGTGGTTTGAAGATCACGGAGTGAAATCATGAATACCATGACGATCAACGGTTATCAGGCGGTCATCGCGTTTGACCCGGACATCCAGATGTTCCGGGGAGAATTCGTTGGGCTGAACGGCGGTGCCGACTTCTACGCCAAGGATGTTGATGGTCTGCGCCGCGAGGGCGAAATCTCGTTGCGCGTATTCCTTGAAGCCTGCGCCGAGGATGGCGTCGATCCGCACAAGCACTTTTCCGGCAAGTTCTCCCTGCGCGTTGATCCCGAGTTGCACGAGGCCGCCGTCATCGCTGCCGCCGCTCACGGGCTAAGCCTCAACCAGTGGGCCGCCGAGGCGATCCGCCAAGCGACGCAGGCGGCGTGATTGGCGGGCTGGCGGGCTGGCGCAACGGCGAACGACGCGGTAGGCTTGCCCGAAACCGGATGGGAGGAAGCTCGATCATGAAAAGGAAACATCAGGCCCTGACGGCGGCGCTTGCCGTCTGCTTCGCCCTGGCCGCCGCCCAGGCGGAAGCCAAGCGGGTGGGGGCGTCGTCCCGCAGCAGCTCGTCCTCGTCCGCGGCGTCGAAGCCGAAGGCGGATGCGGACGAAGCCAAGCGCGACGTGGATATCAATGTCGTCCCCAGCATCCGCTATTCCGCGGCAGGCGCCGCCGCCGGCGCGGTGGCCGGCAGTGCGGCGGCGAAGGCCGTAGCTGCCGACGCAGCGAAGTCCCAGGCCGGCGAGGCCGACGCCGCGGAGAAAGCCGCCATCGCCAAGCGCGACGAACTGGAGACCAAGGCCCGCGCCGAGGAAGTGGCGCGCATGGCGGAGGAATCGCTGAAGATCGCCGAGAGCAAATTCAAGGCCGAGCAGGCGGCGAAGGAAGCCGAGGAGAGGCGCCGTCAGGACGCCATCGAGGCGAAGCGCCGTGCCGACGAGGAAAGGCGCGAGGAACTCAAGCGCCAGGCCGTTGCCCGCGAAAAGTCCTGCGTCATCAAGCCGACCATGACCGACGCCGAGATCGACCACTGCAAGCAGGTCTGGAGTTACCCGCGGCCCCAGCTCTGACGGCCGGGGCGCGGCGGCGGGGCCTCAGTTGCCCTGGGCCTCGATTTCCTTGCGCACTTCCGCCATGTCGAGGGAACGCACCTGCTCGATCAGCTGGTCGAGGGCGGCGGCGGGCAGGGCACCGGCCTCGGCGAAGAGGATGACCTGCTCGCGGAACACCATCAGCGTCGGAATCGAACGGATGTTGAAGGCGCCGGCCAGTTCCTGCTGCTCTTCGGTATTCACCTTGGCGAAGGCGATGTCCGCGTATTTCTCCGAGGCTGCCTCGAAAGTGGGCGCGAAGGACCGGCAGGGGGCGCACCAGGAGGCCCAGAAATCGATGATCACGATGTCGTTGCCGGAGATGGTCTCCTTGAAGTTCTCCGTCGTGAGTTCGATGGTGGCCATGGCGCAGTCCCGTCCTGTTTAGTTGTCGAGCGGGCATGCTACCTGTTTCCGGTTGGCCGTGGTATCAATCGCGCCGATGACGAAATCGAGTTCTTATCGGGGGCGTTTCGCCCCTTCCCCCACCGGTCCCCTGCACTTCGGCTCCCTCGTGGCGGCCCTCGGCAGCTGCCTGGAGGCGCGGGTCCGGGGCGGCCAATGGTTGGTCCGCATGGAGGACGTGGACGAACCGCGCTGCTCGGCCGAATCCGCCGCCGCCATCCTGCGCACCCTGGAGGCCCTGGGTTTCGAGTGGCACGGCGAGGTCATGGTGCAGAGCCGGCGCAAGGCCCGCTACCGCGAGGTTCTTGACGGCCTGATCGCTGCGCGCCTTGCCTACCCTTGCGCCTGCACGCGCAAGGAGTTGGCCGGCGCGCCCCTGGCCCACGACGGTGCGGTCATCTATCCGGGCATCTGCCGCAATGGGCTGGCGTCGGGCAAGTCGCCGCGTGCCTGGCGGCTGCGGGTCGGCGACGAGACCATCGGCTTCGACGATGCGATCCAGGGCCGCGTCTGCCAACGGCTGGCGACGGAAGTGGGCGACTTCGTGCTGCTGCGGGCCGACGGCTATTTCGCCTATCAGCTCGCCGTGGTGGCCGACGACGCCGACCAGGGCATCACCCACGTGGTGCGCGGCGCCGACCTGCTGGATTCCACGCCGCGGCAGATATTCCTTCAGCGTTGTCTCGGGTTCTCGACGCCCGCCTATGCCCACCTGCCCGTGGCCGTGAATACCGCCGGGGAGAAGCTCTCCAAGCAGACCCTTGCCCCGCCCATCGACCTTGCCGATCCGCTGCCTGCCTTTGTGGCGGCGCTGGACTTCCTCGGGCAGCAACCGCCGGTCGGCTTGGCGTCACTGGGTGAGGCGTGGGAATGGGCGCTGGCGAACTGGTCGCTGGACCGGGTGCCGCGGGTGAGGGCGGTGCCCTGTTGCGCCGCCTAGCGTTCGGAGCGCGAAGCGGCGGCGCCGACGGCAGGACCGCTGCTCCCGCCACGCGCGTCCGCTAAGTTGGTCGCATCGCCCCTACCGCCGTCACCGCCGCCCCGGGTGGGCTGGCGCGGAACGTGGCGTCGCGAGCGTCCCTTTCAAGTGAAAGCTGAAACGCAACCCAGAAGGCCTATTTCCAATTGAGGTTCAGCTTGCGCTGCGAGGCCGCGCAATCCCGCAAATACAGATTGATGAGGCTTTGGTATGGGATACCGACCTCTTCAGACAGGGACTTGAAGTAATCGATGGACTCCTCGTCCAGGCGGATGGTTACCTGCTTCTTCAACTGGGAAGCGTAGGGGTTCTTTCTGCCGCTGGAGAAGTCATATTCCTTGCGCATGGTGACACCTTTACGAGTAGGACTTCGCTTCCTTGGCCGTCGCCTTGCGCGCAGAGATGATGCGGATGATTCCATCATCGCCCCGGCAGCAGTGGCAAACAACCAAGAGACTTAGCGCGGAACTCAGTCCGAGAAGGACGAAACGATCTTCGTCTTCCGAATGGTCGGGGTCGTCGATGAGCTTGGCGCGTTCATCGTAGAAAGCGGATTTCGCCTCCTCAAAGCTCACGCCGTGCTTCTTGATGTTGGCGGCGGCCTTCCTGGCGTCCCACTCGAAATGCAGTTCGCTCATGAAGCGAGTGTAGTTACGTTGTAGTTATAACGCAAGTCGGCATATCGGAGTCGGCATATCGGATTCATAGCCGCCTGAGCGGCTTTTCGCGCAGGCCCGGTGGAATGATGGGTTGGGCCGCCCTTCACCGAAGCAGAACCAACATGAGCAAGCATGCTTCAACAAGCAGTGAAGCAGCCGCCGACGGTTCTACAACCCGGATGAGACGATTTCGCCATAAGGCTGTGGAAATGTCCTTTCGGCGCTCCTCTTCGGTTAGTTCCGATTCGTGGTTGTGGAGACGAACACCGATTGCTTCATATTGCATTCGCAAAGCAGCAAAGTTGAGAAGCAGCGCAAAGATTGACGCCGTCGCGAGGAGCCCAACAAATCTGATTTGCCATTGGTCTGGCGATGGGCTGATAGCAGGCAGTGCAACCGCAACAGAGAGCATAACGGTATGAGCGGTAAGCATCGCCGACCAAAACGACTGCATAGCCGAAAAGGTGCGATCTGTAACCTCCTTCACGCGGTCGTCGAAATTACTCATAAGAGGCCCAACGAATAGCGCTTATCCGCCGCGGCAGGCAAACGGGACGAGTAGAGAGGGTCATGGCGGCGGATAAACCTCGTTGGACTGAACCGCGGGTGTCGGCGGCGACTAGGGAAGGTCTGAATAAGGTGTGAACGATTTCATCGGAGTCATGTCAGACGAACGACCTCGCACACACGGATGAAAACGATGAAACAACTGACGCTCTCGGCAGGTGGCTTTGACCGGTACAACA
>JAOTRT010000012.1 GCA_030247725.1 Candidatus Nitricoxidireducens bremensis | reverse complement strand
ACGAAGACGTGAGCCTGGCGGCGACGGGAGCGGGCACGCTGAGCCTGAACGGCGGAGTGACGGGGAACACGCACAGCCTGACCCTGAGCGCACCGACGGCGGTGAATCTGGGAGACGGCACGGGCGCGGACGACCTGACGGGGCTGACGACGCTGGACGTGACGGGAGCGACGGCGCTGAAGGCGAGCGCGATCACGACGAGCGGGACGCAGCGCTACCGGAGCGCGGTGACCTTGTTGGAGAACAGCGCGCCGAACACGACGAAGAGCCTAAGCGGCAGCACGATCACGTTTGACAACACGCTGAACGCGACGACGAAGGGCAAGGAAGGCCTGGCGGTAACGGGCGCCCTGGTACTGAACAACACGGTCGGCGGCACGACGGAACTGGGGACCGTGACGGTGTCCGGGACGACGACGTTCAACGCCGGGGCGACGAGCGTGAAGACGGACAACACGGGCGGCGGCACGGGGAACCAGACCTACAGCGGGGCGGTGACGCTGAACGAAGACGTGTCATTGAGCGGTGTCGGACTCACCTTCTCGGATACCGTCGCCGGCAGCGCCAGAAACCTGACGCTGGATGGCCGTACCGGCGACATCGGTTTCGGCGGCGCCGTCGGTACCGGTCTTTCGCCCCTGGGCAGCCTGCTCATCAATGGTGCCCGCCATGTCGGCATCAACGGTGCGATCAACGCCTCCGGCGTCCGCCAAGTGACGGGGACCGGTACCACGACGGTTAACGCCGCCGTGACAACCACTTCCGGCGGGACCGGTATCGAGCTCGTCAACAACTCCCTGACTCTGACGGCAAACGGCGCCCTGACGAGTAACGGCAAGGATGTGGTGCTGGGGGCCGACACCTCGATCAGTCTTTCATCGGGTTCCGTCACCGCCGGTGCCGGTACCGTGACGGTCGGCAACAATACCTCGGGCGGCGATATTTCCTTCGGCTCCGGCAGCGGTCTGGTGGTTCTGGCGTCCGATCTCAACGCCATCGCATCGGCTTCCGCGATCCGCCTCGGCAATGCCAATACGCGGGACATCGCGATTGCGGCGACGCTGGCGCCGGCGAACTCTTCCTCGGTCGCCCTGGTGGCGAGCCGCAACATCACCCAGACGGCCGCGGTCAATACGGGCAATCTGCGCATCCAGGCCGGCGGTGACGTGACCCTGACGGGATTCGCGAACAACGTTTCCACCCTTTCCGCCCGCATGACCGGCGCCAACAAGACCCTGGCCTTGAAGACCTCGGGCGCCTTGAATATCGGCACGGTGGATGGCGTGGCCGGCATCAATACCTCGCCGGGCGGCGGAGCGGCGGGTGCCACAAGCGGCAATTTGGACCTGAATGTCGCCGGCGCCCTGACCCAGAGTTCATCTGTCGTCGCCAATACCCTCAAGGCGGTGACCACCGCCGGCGCCATCACCCTGAGCCATACCGCCAACGACATCCTGGTGCTGGACGCCAATGCCAGCGCCGGCCTGACCTTTTATGACATGAACGGCTACAAGGTCGTGGCCGCGAGCCTGAACGGACTCGATTTCTCCTCCGGCGGCGACATCGCCTTCGAGGCACCCATCGGCGGCAGCCTGAATATCGATGCCGGTGCGGGCGATTTGCGCATCGATCTTTCCGGCGGCGGCGGCAACATCATCGTCAGCGGTCCGGGCACGCTGAAAGGCGCGAACATCACCCTGAAGACCTCCACCAACAACGACATTTCGTTTACCGGCGGGACGACGGCGGGCCAGAGCAACGACATCAGCGTCATCGCCACGGGCAAGCTCACCCTGAGCACGCGCAACCTGACGGTGGCGGGTGGCACCTCGACCGCCACCGCCGGCCAGACCCTGAAGAACGACGCCATTCTCCAGGCCTCGGATATGGACATCAAGACGAGCGGGGACTTCACCATCAAGGGCGGTACCGCCATCGCCACGTCGAGTACGGCGGGAGGCGACTCCAAGTCCCAGGCCAATGCCTTCGTGAAGACCTCGTCCTTGACGATCGACATCGGGCAGGACCTGATCCTCAAGGGCGGGGACGTCCAGTTGAACAGCTCTGCCGGGGCCAACGCCAAGGCTGATGCCTCTGCCATCTTCCTGGTCTCCGGCGCCAAGACCGTCAAGGTGGGACGCGACTTCGTCCTCGCCGGCGGTACGTCGTCGTCCGTGGCCGGTGCGACGAACAGCGGCAGCGCACTTGCCATCTTCGATCCGGAAGTGCCCATGAACATAGAAACCGGAGGCAGTCTGGTGCTGATCGGCGGTACCGCCATTAGTTCGGTGGTTTCCTCGGCGTCGATCCAGAACGGCGGTCCCATCAACATCAAGGTCGGCGGTAATGGCACCTATACGGACACGATCCGCAATACCGGCAATTACTTCGCAGGCATCATCCTTCTGGGCGGCGGCGGTTCCGGCCTGTTCAACCTGAACGCCGAGGCAGTCAATGGCCACGAGAACCCGATTATCTATACTTTGACCAACGGCGGCCGCTATACGGTGGAAACCGCCCTGGTTGGCGGCGACGCTTTCATCAAGTCCCGCCAGCCCATCGGTTTCGACGATTCGCTGATGGGCTACATCCTGTTCGCTTCAAACAGCGAAACGCTGACGAAAGGCAAGAGAACCCAAACCGACCAGGCGACAGGGGAACGCCCCAAGAAGGCTGGTCAATGCAAATGAGGTACGCGAAGATGAAACACTTACTGATGGTTTTTTCGTTGCTTTTCGCCCTGACCTCCGCCTGGGGAGCCGGGACGGTGACCCACCTGGCCGGCACTTTGTCGGTTAAGCGTAGCGATGGGTCGGTGCGGCTGCTTTCCGTGAAATCCCAGGTCTTGCAGGGCGATACCCTGCAGACGGAAAAGGAAAGCTACGCCCAGGTCAAGTTTACCGACGGGGGCATCATGACCCTCAAGCCCAATACCCAGATGGTGGTCAAGGACTACAAGTACGAGCCCCAGAAGCCGGCGGAGGATGCTCTTTCCGTCGGTCTTCTCAAGGGCGGCCTGCGGGCGGTGACCGGTCTGGTCGGCAAGCGGGGCGACAAGGACGCCTACAAGATGGTGACCGGAACGGCCACCATCGGCATCCGCGGCACCATCTTCGACGCCGACGACTGCAAGTCGTCGGCCTGCGTGAAGGCGGGCGCCGATCCGGCCGATAAGAAGGAGGGCGACGTGCTGGAGGCCGGCGTGTATGTCAGCGTGCGCGACGGCGAGGTGTCGGTCAGCAACTCGGCCGGCACCATTAACCTGGCGGCCGGCCAGTTCGGCTTCGTGGCGGCTTCCACCATCGCGCCTGCCGTACTGCCGGGCGACCCGGGGTTGTCGGCAATCCCCTCCACCTCCCTGCTGGAGACCGTCACGTCCGGCGGACGGCAGGGCAACCAGTGCGAGTAGCGGCCGAATAAGCCGGGAATATTCGGCGTAATTCCCGGTTGGAAACCGGCCACCGGGCCTAAACTCGGCCGGTAATGAGCACCATTGCCGGACAACTCAACCCGGCGGCGCGCGCGGGCCAGACCCAGGCCCCGCAGCCCTTGCCGGAGAAAATCGCAGCCCTCGTCCAGGAGGCCCGCTGGTTGCTGGTCGCCGTCACGGCGATCTATCTGGCCCTGATCTTCTGGGGTTATTTCCCCGCCGATCCCGGTTGGTCCCACGCGACCCAGGTGGAGCACATCGCCAACCCCGGTGGGCGCTTCGGCGCCTGGCTCGCCGACCTCATGCTTTTTGTCTTCGGCTTGTCGGCCTGGTGGTGGGCCATCTACCTGGCTTTCCTGGTGGCCTGGGGCTACCACCGGCTGGATGGCCTGCTGAAGGGCGACCGCCGTCCCTTCCTGATCGCCACGACGGGATTCCTGGTCGTCCTGGTGGCCAGCGCCGGCATCGAAGCCATGCGTTTCTGGAGCCTGAAGGCGGCGCTGCCCCTGGCCCCCGGCGGCATGCTGGGCTACGAAGTCGGGCGCTTTGCCGCCGCCTATCTGGGTTATACGGGCGGCACCCTGATCCTGCTGGCCCTGTTCCTCGCCGGACTCAGCCTGTTCACCGGCCTGTCCTGGCTGCGTCTGGCCGAGGGCGTCGGCGGCTTGATCGAGGCAAGCACGCTCGGCCTGTTCCGGCTGTGGGAGACCTGGCAGGATCGCCGCTATGGGCGCGTCGTCGCCGGCAAGCGCGAGGCCGTGGTCCAGGAGAAGCTGAAGAAGATCGAAGCCGAGCCGCCCGCACCCATCAAGATCGAGGCGGCCGAGATCGCGGTTCCGGCCGCCCCCAAGGCCGTGGCCCGGGCCGAAAAGGAACGCCAGGCGCCCCTGTTCTTCGATGCCCCGGGAGGCGCCCTGCCGCCCCTGCACCTGCTGGACGAAGCCAGCCACAACCCGGCCGACCTGCCGGCGGCGGAAACCTTGGAATTCACCTCCCGCCTGATCGAGCGCAAGCTCGGCGACTTCGGCGTCGAGGTCAAGGTGGTTTCGGCCCTGCCGGGCCCCGTGGTGACGCGCTACGAAATCGAACCGGCCACGGGCGTCAAGGGCGCCACCATCGTCGGCCTCGCCAAGGACCTGGCGCGGGCATTGTCCCTGGTCAGCATCCGCGTCGTGGAGACCGTGCCGGGCAAGTCCTGCATGGCCCTGGAACTGCCCAATCCGCGCCGCCAAACCGTGCGTCTGTCGGAAATCATCGGTTCCAAGGCCTACCACGACCTCCATTCGCCCCTGGCCGTGGCGCTGGGCAAGGACATCGGCGGCCTGCCGGTCTGCACCGACCTGGCCAAGATGCCCCACCTGCTGGTCGCCGGTACCACGGGTTCGGGCAAGTCGGTGGGCATCAATGCCATGATCCTCTCGCTCGTGTACAAGTCTGAGCCGAAGAACGTGCGCATGATCATGGTGGACCCGAAGATGCTGGAACTCTCCATCTACGAGGGCATCCCGCACCTGCTGGCCCCCGTGGTCACCGACATGAACAAGGCTGCCAACGCGCTGCATTGGTGCGTCGGCGAGATGGAGCGCCGCTACAAGCTCATGAGCGCCATGGGCGTGCGCAACCTGTCGGGCTTCAACGCCAAGATCGCCGAGGCGAAGAAGGCCGGCGAGAGCATTCCGAACCCCTTCCCCCTGGTTCCCGAGTCCCCCGAGCCGCTGGAGGCATTGCCCTACATCGTCGTCGTCATCGACGAACTGGCGGATCTCATGATGGTGGTGGGCAAGAAGGTGGAAGAACTGATCGCCCGCCTGGCCCAGAAGGCCCGCGCCGCGGGCATCCACCTGATCCTGGCCACCCAGCGGCCCAGCGTGGACGTGATCACCGGTCTTATCAAGGCCAACATCCCGACGCGCATCGCCTTCCAGGTGTCCTCGAAGATCGATTCCCGCACCATCCTCGACCAGATGGGCGCTGAAGCCCTGCTGGGTCAGGGTGACATGCTCTATCTGGCACCCGGTACGGGCCTGCCGACGCGGGTGCACGGGGCCTTCGTTTCCGACGACGAGGTCCATCGCGTTGTGGACCACCTCAAGAAGGTGGGCAAGCCCGACTACATCAAGGACATCCTGGCGGCCCCACCGGCCGAGTCCGCCGATACCGGCGCCGGCGACGCGGGCGGCGATGCGGAGGCGGACCCCATGTACGACCAGGCCGTCGAAGTGGTGCTGAAGACGCGGCGGCCATCCATTTCCCTGGTCCAGCGCCACCTGCGCATCGGCTACAACCGGGCCGCGCGGCTGATCGAGGCCATGGAGAAGTCCGGCCTCGTCTCGCCCATGAACGCAGCCGGCAACCGGGAAGTCCTGGCCCCCGAGCAGGCCGAATAGGCCGTCCGGCCACAGGCCTGCCGGAGTCGGGGATAATGACGGCCATGCCTATCCGATTCCCTACCCTGTTGTTTGCGGGCGCCCTGCTGGCCTCCTCGGCTGCCTCGGCCTCCGGCCTCGACCAGCTCAAGGCCTTCCTCGAATCCACCCGCGGCGCCCAGGGCGTTTTCGCCCAGAGCGTCAGCGCCAAGTCCGGGCGCAAGCCCCAGCAGTCGGCGGGCAGTTTCGTCCTGCAGCGGCCGGGCAAGTTCCGCTGGACCTACGAGAAGCCCTACCGCCAACTGCTGGTCAGCGACGGCGAGAAGCTCTGGAGCTACGACCCGGATCTGAACCAGGTCACCGTGCGCAAGCTCGGCAAGGCCCTGGGGGCGAGTCCGGCAGCCTTGCTCGCCGGCGGCGACCTGGATGCCAATTTCGTCCTCAAGGAGGCGGGCCAGGCCGACGGCCTGGAAATGGTGGATGCCACGCCCAAGGGCAGCGACGGCAGCTTCGAGCGTGTGCGCATCGGCTTCCGGGACAACCTGCCGCGCATCATGGAGATTCGCGACAACTTTGGTCAGGTGACCACCCTGCTGTTCGCCGAATTCCGGCCCAATCCGCCCGTGGCGCCAGACCTGTTCCGCTTCACGCCGCCGAAGGGCGCCGATGTCGTCGGCGAATGATCTATTCGCCGCGGCGCCCCATGCGCCGCTGGCGGAACTGCTGCGGCCCAAGACCCTCGACGAGGTCATCGGCCAGTCCCACCTGATCGGGCCGGGCAAGCCGCTGCGGCTCGCCTTCGACTCCAAAACGCCTCATTCCATGATCTTCTGGGGGCCGCCGGGCGTCGGCAAGACGACGCTGGCGCGCTTGATGGCGGACAGCTTCGATGCCGAGTTCATCGCCCTGTCCGCCGTGTTCTCCGGCGTCAAGGACATCCGCGCCGCCATGGAGCAGGCCGAACTGACCCTGGCCCAGAGCGGTCGCCGCACCATCCTGTTCGTGGACGAGGTGCACCGCTTCAACAAGGCCCAGCAGGACGCCTTCCTGCCCTATGTGGAGCAGGGCGTCGTCACCTTCGTCGGCGCGACGACGGAGAACCCGTCCTTCGAGGTGAACTCGGCGCTGTTATCCCGGGCTGCCGTGTATGTGTTGAAGAGCCTGTCGGAAGAGGAACTGGCGCAGCTTTTCGAACGGGCGCGGGAGAAGGCCTTCGCCGACGTGAGCTTCGACGGCGACGCCCGCGACCGCCTCGTCGGCTATGCGGACGGCGATGCCCGGCGCCTGCTCAACGTGCTCGAAACCATCAAGACGGCGGCAGCCACGGCGGGCACCCGCAGCATCGACAACGCCTTTCTCGAAGCGGCCCTGGCCAGCGACCTGCGCCGCTTCGACAAAGGCGGCGACGCCTTCTACGATCAGATATCGGCCCTGCACAAGTCCGTGCGCGGCTCCAACCCGGACGCCTCCCTCTACTGGCTGCTGCGCATGCTCGACGGCGGCGCCGATCCCCTTTACATGGGCCGGCGCATGGTGCGCATGGCCATCGAGGACATCGGACTGGCGGACCCGCGGGCGCTGGACGTGACCCTCAACGCCTGCGCCACCTACGAGCGCCTCGGCAGCCCGGAAGGGGAGCTGGCCTTGGCCAACGCCATCCTCTACCTTGCGGTGGCGCCGAAATCGAACGCCGCCTACGTCGCCTATAATGCGGCCCGCGCCTTCATCGCCAAGGACAAGACGCGGCCGGTGCCCGAGCACCTGCGCAACGCGCCGACCAAGCTGATGAAGGAACTCGGCTTCGGCCGCGAATACCGCTACGCCCACGACGAGCCCGAGGCCTACGCCGCCGGCGAGAACTATTTCCCCGACGGCATGCCCCGCGTCGCGTGGTACCAGCCGGTGCCGCGTGGGCTGGAGCAGAAGATTTCCGACAAGCTCGCCCACCTGCGCGAGCTGGACCGCAAAGCCAAGTCAGCCAAATAAGCCAACCAAGGATTCACGACATGCTGGACATCCAACTCCTCCGCGCCAATTCCGCCCTCGTCGCCGAACGTCTCGCCACCCGCGGCGTGAGCTTCGACACCGCCGCCTTCGAGGCCCTGGAGGCCGAGCGCAAGGACCTGCAGACGCGCACCCAGGACCTGCAGGCCAAGCGCAACAGCCTGTCCAAACAGGTCGGCATGCTCAAGGGCAAGGGCGAGGATGCCTCCGCTGTGCTGGCCGAAGTGGCGGGCATCGGTGATTCGCTGAAGGCCAACGAGGAAGCCCTGGCCAAGCTGCAGGAGCGCTACAACGCTTTCGTCGCCGTGATCCCCAACCTGCCCCACGAGAGCGTGCCGGTGGGCAAGGACGAGACCGGCAACGTGGAGGTGCTGCGCTGGGGCGCACCCCGCAACTTCGACTTCCCGATCAAGGATCACGTCGAAATCGGCGAGAACCTGGGCGGCATCGATTTCGAGACGGCGGTGAAGATTTCCGGCTCCCGCTTCTCGCTGATGAAGGGCGGCATCGCCCGCCTGCACCGGGCCCTCGCCCAGTTCATGCTCGATACCCATACCGGCGAGCACGGCTACACGGAGGTTTACACGCCCTACCTGGTGAACCCCGACAGCATGTTCGGCACGGGCCAGCTGCCCAAGTTCGAGGAAGACCTGTTCCAGGTGCCCCGCGCCGACGGCACCAAGCTCTACCTGATCCCCACCGCCGAAGTGCCGGTGACCAACATCGTGCGCGACGAGATCCTCGACGCCGCCAAGCTGCCCCTCAAGTTCGCCTGCCACACACCCTGCTTCCGCTCCGAGGCGGGCAGCTACGGCCGGGATACCCGCGGCATGATCCGCCAGCACCAGTTCGACAAGGTGGAGATCGTGCAAATCGTCCATCCCGAGAAGTCCTGGGAGGCCCTGGAGCAGCTCACCGGCCACGCCGAGGCGATCCTGCAGAAGCTGGAACTGCCCTACCGCAAGATGGCCCTGTGCACGGGCGACATGGGCTTCTCCGCAGCCAAGACCTACGACCTGGAGGTCTGGCTGCCGGCCCAGAACACCTATCGCGAGATTTCCTCCTGCTCCAACTTCGAGGCCTTCCAGGCGCGGCGCATGCAGGCGCGTTTCCGCAACGAGAAGAACAAGCCCGAACTGGTGCACACCCTGAACGGTTCCGGCCTCGCCGTGGGCCGTACCCTGGTGGCGATCCTGGAGAACTACCAGAACGCCGACGGCAGCGTCACCGTGCCGACGGCCCTGCGCCCCTGGATGGGCGGCATCGAAAAGATCTCGGCGGCCTGAAATCCTGTTGCGGCGGTGGCCGAGGCTCCGCCCTTCAGGACGGCGGCTTCACCACCGGCACATAGGGTTTTTCGAAGCGGCTCAGTACGTCGTAGAAGTTGCGGATGTTCTCCACCATGATGACGGCCTCGCCGCCGCGGGCGCGTCCGGCCTTGAGCCGAACGTAGTACTCGGGGCGCGCCAGCAGGGGCAACACCTTCTTCATGTCGTACCAGGAGGCCGGGTCCCGGTTGAGTCCCTTGGCGATGGCCTTCGCGCCGTTGAAGTGACCCGGCCCCAGGTTGTAGGCCGCCAGGGCCAGCCAGGTGCGGTCGGGCTCCTGGGCCTCGGCGGGCATCATTTCGATCAAGTCGGCAAGGTAGCGCGCACCGGCCCGAATGCTCTGGCGGGGGTCGAGGCGGTTGCCCACGCGCATGCGGTCGGCCGTATCCTCGGTCAGCATCATCATGCCCCGTACACCGGTGCGGGAGGTGGCAAGCGGGTCCCAGTTGGATTCCTGATAGGCGAGGGCGGCCAGCAGGCGCCAGTCGATGCCGGTCAGCAACTGGGCCTGGTGGAACTCGGCCCGGTAGTGGGGCATGCGGGTCTGCATCAGTTCGAGGAACTGGGCCATGTTGTTCGGTCCCACACGTTTGATGTGGCCGAAGTAGCGGTCCTCCAGCCGGACCAGCGTGCCGTCCCCGCGGATGCGGGCAATGAAGGCCTCGGCCCGGTCCAGCAGGGCGGCATCCTCAGGGCGGAAGGCCCAGGCGTAGGACACCTTGCCGGGCAGTTCCATGGCCAGGTCCAGGTCGGGATAGAAGTTGGCCGCCACATCGAAGTGGGCCCTGTCGACGGCCGCCAGGTCGGACTGCCGCTCGGCGACCCGCTTTAGGAGGGCCAGTTCGTCGGCCACGGCAACCTCGGCCACGGTGAAGGACGTGGCGGGTTGCATTTTCCGCAAGGCTGGCAGCTCGGGGGCGTCGGGCAGGATTTCCACTTGATGGCCCGCCAGGTCCTCGGGGGTATCGATGGGAATGCTGTCCACGTGCTGGACGATCACCTGGACGGATTCGCGCAGGGGGGCACTGTAGCGGAGATCGGCGGCACCGGGCGCCATGGGGGCGGCGGCGACGAAATGCACCTTGCCGGAACGCAGGAGTTTCAGCAGTTCCAGGTGGCTCTCCGCCAGGACGAAGCGGACACGGACGCCGATCTCATCGGCAAAGGCCGTAGCCAGGTCATATTCGATGCCCGAGGCGCCTTCTTCGGCGCTCTCCTTCTGGAAGAAGACGGGATCGTCGTGGATACCGACCACCAGTTCGCCGCTGGCCTCGGGCGGATCGAGGCGACCGCAGGCGGCAAGGAAAAACTGGAGTGCGATCAAAAAGACGGCAAGCCGACGCATGGGGCGGGAATCTCCATCTCCTGACCGGAGGGGCGCCCATTTTGCCACGGGTGGTATCCCCGTGCCCTTCGATGTAGAATGCGCGCCTCCGGAGAGGTACCGAAGCGGTCATAACGGCGCCGACTCGAAATCGGATGGTCAGGGAAACTTGGCACGTGGGTTCGAATCCCACCCTCTCCGCCACTAACATTGCAACCTGTTGATTGAGATAGAATCCCCGCTATTAGCGGGACTATCGGGGGCAATGTGGTACACAAGGGTGGTACACGACAGACGTCGAAAGGCGCGAATATGCGTGACCAGACCTATCTGCTGCGACGTGGCAGCCAGTACTATTTCCGCATTCGCATCCCCCCCGACCTGCGTCCGCGTTACGACGGCAGATGGGAAATCAAGCAGTCCCTGCGCACCACCGACAAGCGTGAAGCCATACAACTGTGCCGGGTCAAGGCTATCGAGCTCACCGCGGAGTTCGAGCGCTTCCGCCACCAGCGCGACGTCGCCCTTGGCAAGGAACCGCCGCGGCGTATCACCCGTATTGATGACAAATTCATCAGCGAATTAAAGTCGCGTTGGCTCTGGGAATCCCTCGCCAACGACGACGCCCAGCGACGAGAAGGCCTGGATGAGAAAGAATTGGCCGAACTGCGTAGCCAGGCGGATGAAACCCAGCATGTACTGAAGGACGCGCTGGCCTGCGGCAATGTTGCTGTCATCCAACCTGCCTTGGGCGCCATGCTCTACATGCTCGGCGTCAAACTCGACGTCCCGGATGACGACTATCGGCGCCTCGCCTACGCCTATCTGCAAACGGCAGCCGAAGCCAACGAGCTCATTCGCAAGCGCAACGCCGGGGATGTCGTCGAAACACAGAGGATCGTCAACGAGAATCAGGCTTATCCCCTGACGCCCAGTCAGGCCAAGAAGCTGGGTTTCATGGACCTGTTCGACTACTGGGCGTCCGCGGTGACCCGCCGTTCCAAGACGAAAGACACCTACAAAGCGACCGTGACCCTGTTCCTCGACATCGTCGGCAACAAGCCGATCGACGAATTGCGCAAGGCCGACTTTGTTGCCTTCAAGGATGCGCTACAGGCGCGAGGCCTGCACTACAAGACGGTCGACAACAAACTGATCCATCTCAAGTCCATTCTCAACCTGGCAGTCGCCAACGACCGCATCGAAGCCAACGTCGCGGCCTCGGTACAGGTGACCAAGCCCAAGGTCGAACCGGTCGCCCGCCTTCCCTTCGATGCGGATGATCTGACACGCATCTTCGGCAGTCCGATCTACAGCACGGGCAAACGCCCCGAAGGAGGTGCCGGTGAAGCATCGGTCTGGCTGCCGCTGCTATCGCTCTACAGCGGGGCACGCGAGAACGAACTCGGGCAGCTGCTCGTCGGCGACGTGCTCAAGGATCCCGTGGCTGGCTACTTTATCCACGTCACCGACGAAGGCGACGATGACGAAGATGACAACGCCGGCACGAAGACCGTCAAGACCGTTGCTTCGAGACGCAAGGTGCCGTTGCATCCGGCACTGATCACGGCCGGGTTCATCAAGTACCGTGACCATATGGCCAAGCTTGGCGCCACGCAACTTTTCCCTGACCTCAAGCCGGATCGCCACGGTCACATTACCGGCAATTGGTCGAAGTGGTTCGGACGTTACCTGCGCAAAGATATTGGCATTACCAACCGCAAGAAGGTGTTCCATAGCTTGCGTCATTCCTTCAAGGACGCCTGCCGCGACGCCGGGTTGCCCGAGGACGTCCACGATGCGCTGACCGGGCACGTCGGTGGCACAGTGGGTCGCGACTATGGCCGGGGCCATTCCCTGCGGACGCTGGCCAAAGCGATCGCGAAGGTGAAGTATCCAGGGCTCACGGTGCCGACGATTCCGGTACCCGCCGCCAGCTCCAGGCCCGGCCGTAAGGCCAGGGCCAAGGTATCGGCATGACCCTCTACCCGCTGTCCGATCTGCATCTGGAGTTTGCAGATTGGAGGCCACCGGCCGAGGTGGTTGCTGCTGCGGATGTCGTCGTGCTGGCCGGCGATATCCACGAGCACACCCATGGACTGCGTTGGGCGCGCGAGCGCTTCGGCGACAAGCCGATCATCTATGTGGCGGGCAACCACGAGTATTACGGCGGGCACCTGCGCGGAGTCGCCGGGCAACTGCGCAAGGTGGCCAAACAGTTGGGCATTCACTATCTCGCCAACGACGAAGTCATCCTCGACGGCATCCGCTTTCTCGGCACAACCCTGTGGACCGATTTCCAACTTTTTGGCGCGGACCGACAAACCGCAGCGATGCGTTCGGCGCACGGGTATCTGCACGACTTTCATTGCATCCAGACCGATGCCGGGGCATTCCGTCCAGAGCAGAGCGTCGCGCTCCATCAGGCCAGCCGGCGATGGCTGACCGGGAAACTGAACATCCCATTCAACGGCCCCACCATCGTGGTGTCTCATCATGCGCCGAGCAGGTTATCCATCGCGCCGCGGTGGCGCGACAACCTGAACAGTGCAGCATTCGCCGGCGCACTCGACGAGTGGGTTGCCCGTGCGGATCTATGGATTCACGGCCATACGCATACCTTTGCCGATTACCGTATCGGTGATCAGGCGAAAGGCCGGGTTATATGCAATCCACGAGGTTATCCAGAAGATGTCGATTCTTGCGTCGAACACCGCTGGCAGCCAGAGTTGCTGGTGAGGGTAAAAGCGCCCCGTCAGGCCGGGGCCACGCCACAAGAAGGGGTGCGAGCGAACCCGCTCCCCCGAGAAATCTGACCTCCCTTTTCTGTCCTTCAGGTTGATGTTCGAGATCGGCCGCCAAGCCTCTCTCACCTTGATGCAGACCGCCGCCAAGCGGTGCATCCATACAAGCCATCGCGCTGCCAAGCGCATTAAAACTCAATACCTCCTGCCGTCTTTCAGCCGCCGGGAAACCCGGTCGTCACCTCCATGCTTCGACCAAATCGCATGAAGATTTCCGATGCCTACTCAACAGCGCTCCCCCTCTGGTACATCCGTTTTGTCGCGGACTGGCGTTGATGCAACGGTGCCACCCGTTGCCGCCCCAGAGGTTCCCACGTTAGCGTGTCGCTACTGCGTCACTTGACGCCACCGCCTCACAACTTCCACTAGCCCTTCGGGCTTTCCAACGACGTTGTCGTTGCGATTTCCGGGGCTCGATGTTCCAGAGCGGCTCCCGTACTCGTCGAAGTGTTTCCAGCTTTGGTCGGCGCGAACTGATGTCGCGCCATGGCTTCAAATGACTCCCGACAGCACCCCCAATCGGGTGCCGTTAGACGCTTGAGCTATTCTGCGATCCGGGCGGCTTGCGCCCCCCGGTACCACCGGTTCCAGATTTCTCCTTGCCGGCTCACCGAAGTCGCCTTCGATGCTGCAGCCCACGTCTCGGGCATCGGTTCGACGGTTTCCCGCCGCCCCGAGGCGGTCCTCACGCGGCCTATCGGCCGCTTCCGCTTTCGCTTCACGCAGGGTTGCTCCAGTTGCCTGGAGGCCCGTGTCCGTGTCGCCCAACCTCACCCCTTGGATTGGGTCGAAGGGGGTTGGCAACCCCCAGCGCCCGTTGCCACGCAGCGAGCCCTATTAGAGGCACTGCGCGACGGGAGGCAAGCTCGTCCGGATTGGCGATCCGGGCGAGAGAGTCACTGACAGGGGGACGTTGGCGCGTCCCCTTCCGCCCATGGCGAAGCAGACGTTGGCGCGTCCCGATGCATTCTCGTTGATGGTTTGTCCTGAACGAGTATAGGCATCGGCATGCACGCCGAACGTCGCAGAGGACACCGTGCCGGTTTCCTCCGCACCTTCTTCCGCTCGGAACATCTTTCTGTGTGCTTCGAATGCCTTCGAAGCACACCCTAAACACTAGGGGATTTCCGCGTGGGGAATTCCCGGAAGCGCGAACACCGTTTCCGCCACGACGGAGACGCGCTATACGGAGAATCGCCGCCTTGCGCGGCATCCTCTGGAGATACCAAAATGCTGTTGCCCAAGCTCATCCCGACCGGCTCATCCTATGTCCGCATTCCGATTAGCAAGCGTGCCGCAATGCGCATCCTGCTGGAAACAGTCCAGCGCGGTTCAAGATTCTGGACTGGCGGCGTCATAGCTGCCGGGAAGGCGCTCGCCTTTGCCGACAAGATGGCCACCCTGTACGGTACCGACCGGAATCAGGGGCAACGTGCTTATGCGAAGCAGAATGGGAAGGCGAACACGACCTTGCTGATGTACCCTGACGACGACTCCGGTGACATCCGCTACTGGCTTCTTGCCACTGCCGGCGACGGGCTGATTCATGAACGCGAGAAGCTCCTGGATGCGCACCACAGTCGGCAACTTCTGATGTGGTCGGACCAGTACCAGTTGCAGCATGTTCAGCGGCCTGCCGAACACGGCGGTGGGCGATCCTGGACGTGGTCGCTGACGGAATCCCGATATGCGTTCCTTGAGGCGTCGATACGGCGGCATGCGGCGGCTTCTGGCCGGATGCCCGAACGGACGGACGATCTGGATGCGCTGGTAGCAGCCATCATGCGCATGCCGGGTTTCTACGGGATACGGCAGCAGCAGATGGAATTGCTCCGCCTTGGTCATCACATCTGGCAGCGAACACACGATGCGACTTTGGCGTATCCGTGGCCCGAGCGGGTGCCTTATCTGGACAAGCGGTTTGCCTGCTATCACACGCCGGAGCCTCTTCGACTCGACGTTCTCGTGAAGCACTTGTCGCTACGCCGAGATCGGGAACTGCCGAGTGACTTGCTGGGTACATAACCGGAGACGTGACTCGCTCCAACAATATGTCTCCGAGGATGCTGACTCCTGGCGAAGCGAGTGACTTGATTCAGGTAACTAGACTGATGGCTCTTCGGAGTCAGGGGAGTTACCCGATGCGACGGCTTGACTGGGATGGGTGTCGTCGCCGATCGTGAATCGTGCCGTCCCCTTTTCGAGTTCTGACTTCGATTTCTGCCGGATTCCGTTTTACAGGGCGGCGCTTAGGCACTTTGGGTTTCGTCGAGTCATCCAAGGAAGCGACGTCAGCGCCTCCTGTGCGGTGGCGGCGTATTGTCACCCCGGCTTCCCACTTCCGGAGCAATGGCGACAAATGGTTGGAGAATGAGGTGAGCGCATTCGCACGCCGGATCAGCGTCACTTCCAGCGTTCCCAGCAAGTACGCAATTGCCTCTGACCGTGTCCGGATCGCCCGTTCCCTGTTCTCCGCCCATCGACACTGGAATGGCGGCCGGTTTCCGTTGGGGTGGACGTGGCACAGATTGAGCAAACTCGTCCAGAACACCTCCACATTGCCATCCCCAGTGCGATTCTTTCTGACCACGAGGTAGTAGTAGTCCGCAGCGCAATCGTTGTGCCTGATGTTGCTGGCAAGGGCTTTGCAGTAAGCCTCCCAACTGCGGATTGCCATTACCTCCGGATCAAGGCCGGTCAACGCAAAGAACAGGCCGTCTTTCGAGGACAGGTCGTCGCGCCCGTCGCAGGACGACACTTTCAGGTTGATGGGCAACCACAAACGTCCATCAAGGCTGCGGATGATGAAGTCGCACCACGATCTTGATGACGTCGGCACTTCGACAACTATGCCGTACTCTTTGAAAAGTGGATGTGCCATTGCAAACGCCCGCAGCGTGTCCGCAATTGGCTTTTGATTCAATAGGGAATCGGATTGCGGATTTCCGCTCACGTGGAGGGTGATGATGTTCTCCGCCAACGCGGCCGACAGGTAGTCGGTGATGGCGTCGAGAATCTTGTCGGGTGTGATGTCGCCAGACATGAGTGGCTCCTCTTGCAATGGTAAGTAACCGAGGGTTCTGTTTGCACCGACAGTGCAATGGCCCTATTGAAATGCTGGGTCGCGTTGCCGGTGAAGGTCAGAGGGAATTCTCCGTTGAGGTTTTCATGCAGAAGGTGGCGCAAGCCATTGCAACTACGTCATTGAGATCGACGCCGAATTTCACAATACGCTCACGCATCGTGCTGATTCGTTTGTAGAGCGCCAACCTTGTCGGGTACTTCCAACCATTCGCCTCACATTCGTGCTTTAACTCCCGTGCGATGGCATATACCGTCTTTCCTGATGCCATCTTTGCGGCTATCAATGCTTCGACGTCGTCAGACCAGTAGCGCTTGGTCAAACCATGCTCGTGAATGGGCTGCCATGGAGCAAAGACGAAGACATCGTCGTGCCGTGCCAGCGGATTGAGCTGCCAGCGCCCGCCGGCTCGGCGCGCGATTTGCATCAACCGGGCGTCGCTTCGAATCTTCGCTTCGATGAACGCCTGGATGTCGGCTGTCGCTCCCCCCTTCTGCGCTCCATCGAGTAAGGCCTCGGTTTGCTCGCGCAAAATGGTCCGATACCTCATTGATTCATTGCCGACGCGCACACCGATATGGCTGTCGGCAGGCAAGTTCTCTTCGCCGCCGTGAACCAGCCAGGCTTCCGGTACCTTCAAGGTGGCGGCAAGCTTCGCGGTATCGCGGGGGATGGCAATTCCGGTACGCCACTGACGAACCAATTCGCGGCTGACGCCCATTTCTCGGCCGACATGCGCGTCCGTACCCAATTGATAGTCGATGGCCAACTGAATGCGCTCCCCGATCGTGCGAGCTGTTTCCGCTGCGACAGCTTTTGCATTGATCATATCGTCGAGCAGCTTCAGGGCCGACTCGTCGTACCGACGATGGCGACCGACGTGGCGCTTGGCAACATTGGGGACTAACCCTGCATTGCGCAGAAAGTCCTTCTTCGGCGCTCCAAGGAACTGACGCTTGATTTCTACTGCTTCGGTGGTGGTGTAGGCGTCAAACATCGACATGGCTCTCTCCAAAAAATTCGTTCTGTTGATCGGTGACTGACGGCGTGGTCTGGTCATCAGTATGTAATCATTGTATTACACATAAAGAAAAATGTCAACTAATAATTACACTCTGTACAATGCGTTTGCTGACACCACCTTGATGCCCTATGAAAAAGCCCCCCGTCGTCGATCGTGTCGACATCAGTTCGCGCGGCAAGACCGAAGTCATTACCTTGCGGCTCAATGCCAAGGTGAAATTTGGTCTGGAATTGGCGGCACGCATGGAGCATCGATCTGTTGCGCAGACGGTCGAGTTGAGTATTGCTAAATTGCTCTCTGGTACGTCTTTCGTCCCTCTACGTTACAAGGGCGAGGAGATCGCAGTGGTAATTGACCGGCTATGGTCACCGCATCGTGGGCAGCGCCTGCTGAAGATGGTGCTCCATGCACCGGAGCTGTTGAACCCGGACGAGGAATTGGTTTGGAATAGGATTGCTCGCGCCGGCCATTTGGACGCCTACTTTACTGATGCCACCGAATCGAGCCGGCGTCCGACTTTTACCGCAGACCAGACGCGCGAGGTTGAAGACGTCATTTCTGAGTTTTGGGACATCGACGATCGCGCTGGAAACACCAAGCTGAAGGGGTCCAAGAAGTAGGCAGCAAAGGCCGACTTCCGGTCCTCGGCCAATGCCGTCATTGGGCCACTGACCAGACTAGGGCGGCAATGTGCTGGTCAACAGGCGTTCAGCCGAAAATCAAGCTGAATGAGGCTGCATCGATTTTCGTACCAGTCTTAACTAGAAATTTCCGGCTCCGAGCGGGACTGGCCGCTATGCTGAACTTCGTGACCTACTGATGGATCACTTCACACGCATCGACCAGAGCGGGCAGCAGCCCTACGCTGAAGATGCGGCAAATACCCTGTTCCGACCGCCGAGCTTCGCTTCGTAGAGCGCCATATCGGCTGCCGCGACGAGGGCTTCCGGGCTACTCTCGCCATCGGGATGCATGACGGCGATGCCGATGCTCAGCGTCACATAATTGGCGGTCGGCGAATCGTCATGGGGTATGCCCAGCGCGGCGACGGCGGCGCGCAGTTCCTCGGCCTTGTTCTGACCGGCCGGATGGTCGCACTCGGGCATCAGGCAGACGAATTCCTCGCCTCCGTAGCGTGCCACCAAGTCATGCACGCGCTTGAGGCCGGCCTTGATGGCGGCGGCAACTTTTTGCAAGCAGGCGTCGCCGGTCTGGTGGCCGTAATGGTCGTTGTAGCGCTTGAAATGGTCGATGTCGATCATCAATAGCGTGAGCGGGGCGCCACTGCGCCGGCAACGTCGCCATTCGATCTGCAAGGCTTCGTCGAAGCGGCGGCGGTTGGCGACGCCGGTCAGTCCGTCCACGAAGACCAGCGAGCGCAGCAGGTCGGCCTGCGCCTTGAGCGTGAGATGGGTCTTGACGCGGGCGCGCACCACGGCCGGATTGACCGGTTTGGCGATGAAATCGACGCCCCCCGCCTCCAGTGCACCGGTCTCGTCGGCCGGTTCCGAGCGGGCCGTGACGAAAATCACCGGAATATCGGCGAGGGTCGGGGCGGCCTTGATGCGGCGACAGACTTCGATCCCGTCCATTCCGGGCATGACCACGTCGAGGAGAATCAGGTCGGGCGGTGGGTTGTCGCGGCAAAAGGCAAGCGCCTGTTCACCGCCCGTGGCCATGAATACCTCGTGATCGGCGTGGAAGATCTGGTAGAGCGTCTGGATGTTGATCGGCTGGTCGTCGACGACCAGCAGTCGTGGACGCTCCGGCAGCGTCGCCAGCGCGCGAAACTCCGGCGGGAGGTTGTAGGCGGGCATCATTGTGACAGTACCCCTTTCAGGTTGGCCGCTTTCTCGCGCGCGGCAGCGAAATCGAGCTTGAACAACGCTTCGTCGAGGGCCGTCAGGCTCTCGGCAAGCGCATCGCCCGCCTCGCGCTTGATGGTGATGAAGACATCAAGCGCACGCATGTTGTTCTCGGCGAGCAAGGCATCCAGTTCGTCGAGATGTTCGAGCATTCGCTCTGTGTCGGCCGGTGCGCCGCCGGTGGCGCCCGGCGGGTCGAGCGCATCGGCGGCGGCGCGCAGGACGGCAGCACCCGCATCGAGCTCGCTATCGAGTCGCGCGAGGCGTTCCGCGTCGTCGTTGTCGGCAGCACCGTCCGCCTTGAAAGCGGCTTCCACTTCAGCGGCCTGCCGCGCCAACGCCAGCGCGCCCAGCGTCGCCGCCAGCCCCTTGAGCGTGTGCATTTCGCGCGCGGCGGCAGCGCGGTCGCCCTGCTGGAGCGCGGCTTTTGCGGCCGCAACGATGGTGGCGCGATCCTGCCCGAAGCGCCGGGTGAGGCTGGCGAACAGGGTGCGATTGCCGTCGAGACGGGCAAGCGCGACGGCCAAATCGAAGCCTTCCGGCTGGGGCGGCAGTTCGGGCAACGGCACCGACAGGACAGTATCCTCCCCCGCTGTCACGCCACGGCAATGGCGCAGCAGCAGGGCGATCAACTCGCCGCTGTCGATGGGCTTGCCGATATGATCGGACATGCCGGCGGCGAGACAGGCCGCACGATCGGCCGGCAGTGCATTGGCGGTCATCGCGATGATCGGTGTGGCGACCCCCATATCCTCGCGCAGCGCGCGGGTTGCGGCGTAGCCGTCCATGCCCGGCATCTGGATGTCCATCAGGATGGCGTCGTAGGGTGTTGGTGTGTATCGGACGCGCTCGATGCTCTGCCTGCCATCGCTGGCAACCTCAATCTCGGCCCCGGCGTGGGTGAGCAGTTCGCGTGCCACCTGCTGGTTGAGCGTGTTGTCTTCGACGACGAGGATGCGCAGGCCGGCAAGTGGCTGGCCGGCCGTTAGCCGCGACGCGACGCGACGATCCACCGTCACCGATGCACCACGCGTGGCCTGCGCCACGGCGTCGAACAGCATCGATGGCGTGACCGGTTTGACGAGAAAACCGTCGAGCGGATTCAGTTCCTCGCCGAGCCGTTCGGCGACCAGTTCGCGACCGTGGGCGGTGATCATCAGGATGGCCGGCAGGCGCCCCGTGTGGCGGGCGCGGATGTGCTGGATGGTTTCCCAGCCGTCCATGCCAGGCATGATCCAGTCTACGCAGAGAATGTCGAAGGAGTGACCAGCGGCGGTCGCCGCTTCCAGACGCTCGATGGCCTCCGCACCGCCCGACGCCGTTTCAGCCTCCCAGCCGAAGGAGGCGACCATGGCGGCGAGCACCTCGCGGGCGGTGGCGTTGTCATCCACGATCAGCACGCGCAGGGAAGACTGACTGGCATCTTCCGCCGCGGCCGCGCGTTCGAGCACGCGAGTTTCCGCATCGCGGCGGAATTCGACGGCGAAATGGAAACGGCTGCCCTCGCCGGGCGTGCTCTCTACGGCCAGTTCGTCGCCCATCAGGCGCACCAGCCGCCGGCTGATCGCCAGCCCCAGGCCGGTGCCGCCGAAGCGCCGCGTGGTCGAGGCTTCCGCCTGCGTGAAGCCGTCGAATATGGCGGCGAGGCGGTCGGCGGCGATGCCGATGCCGGTGTCGCGCACCGAGAATTCGATGCGCACCGTGTCCGGCGTGGCTTCCAGCATCTTGAGCGCGATCACCACTTCGCCGCGCTCGGTGAACTTGATGGCGTTGCCGGCCAGGTTCAGCAGCACCTGTTGCAGGCGCAGGCCGTCGCCGCGCAAGGCGCGCGGCACCTCGGGGTCGAGCTGGAACAGTACCTCGACCTCCTTGCGCTGCAAGGCGGAGGACAGCACGACGGAAAGGTTGCGCAGCAGTTCGTCGAGACGGAACGGCGTGTCGTCCAGCTCCAGCTTGCCGGACTCGACCTTGGAGAAGTCGAGGATGTCGTTGAGGATGCCCAGCAGCGAACGGGCCGCCCCCTCGGCCTTGTGGACATAGTCGCGCTGGCGCGCATCCAGCCCGGTGAGCTCCAGCAGTTGCAGCAGGCCCAGCACGGCGTTCATCGGCGTGCGGATCTCGTGGCTCATGTTGGCGACGAATTCGCTCTTGGCGCGGCTGGCCGCCTCGGCTTCGACGCTGCGCTTTTCGAGGGCGGCGTTGGTAGCCTCCAGTTGCAATTGCGCAAGCTTGAGTTCCGTGATGTCCGACACCAGCACGAAGAAGCCGCGCACCCGGCCGTCGACCACGTCGGGAATGTAGTGCGCCCAAGTGTAGCCGGTGCTGCCGTCGGCCTTCGTGAGGGTACGTTCGAAATGTTGGCGCTCGCCGCCCAGCGCCGCACGCATGAAGGGCTCACTCTTCTTGAACAGCGTTTCACCCATGAGGTCCTGGATGCGGATGCCGAGCATCTGTTCCGGCGTCTTGCCGAACCATTCCCGGTAGGCGATGTTGGCGAAGCCGCAGCGCAGGTCGGCATCCCAGTAGCTGACCATGCCCGGGATGATGTCGATCAGCGCACGCATGAAATGCTCGCTGTTTGCCAGCGCGGCGGCCGCCTGTTCACGTTCCGTCTCGGCGCGGAGCCGGCGGCGCTGGGTGAGCGCCAGGCCGGGCAGGCTCAACCCGGCGAGCAGGGCGAACAAGCCGCCCACCATCCAGGCCTGGCGTCGCCAGGCACCATAGAGTGCGTCGATTTCGCGGCCGACGGCGACAACCAGAGGTTTGTTCATCGGCACGTCGGCCGGCGTGATGGTGTGCAGTACCATCAGGCGATGCTCGCCGGTCGCCTCGACAATCCCTTCGAGCACCTCCGCTGGGCGACCGCTCGCCATGTGGCGAGAGAAGAAGGAGCCGGGTTGGGCGAGGTTCTTGCCGGACTGGCCGGGACGGTCCGGCTCCATGACGACCTGCAGGCCATCGCCATGGGCGATGGCTGCCCACATGTCCTGCCCGTAGAGTACGGCGCCCAGTTGGGCGCGCAGCTCGTCGGGGTCGAGCGTGACCGAGACGATGCCGGCGAAGCCCCCGTCGGGGGTGGTGATCACGCGTACCACGTTCAACGCCCAGACGCCGAGCGAAGTCTCGAAGGGCGGCGAGACGTAGAGCACATCGGGATTGGCTTGGGTCTGCGCCGTCTGGAAGTAGTTGCGCTGGGCAAAATTCTTGCCGAGCAGTTCGGAGCGACTTGCGGCGATGACATCGCCTTTGGCGTCTAGGATCAGGAGGGTGCGCACGCTGCGCATGGCATCGCCGAAGGCTCGTAGCCGACGGCTGGCGCGGGCCATGCCGTCCTTTTCCTGCTGCCAGCCGGGCAGATCGGCGCGAATGCCGGTCAGTGTGCGGTCGATCACATGCAGGGTGCGACCGAGGCTCTTGTCGATCACGCTTGCCTGGGTGGCGAGCCGGTCCCGCTCCCGAATCCCGATTTCTTCGTGCATCGCATTGAGGAAGTGGCCGACAATCAGCGCGACCAGCAGCAAGGCACCGCCGAGAAACAGCCATTCGATCGCGTAGCGGGATAAGGGGACGGCACGATTTACTTTTGACATGTTTTGAGTATAGCGTGCTGTATTACTTAAGAAGTACCCATGCCGCTCGTATGGGCGCCCGGCCAAAACATGGTGTGGGAGCAAAAGTCGGCGTTGGCGGGACGGCGAAGCATTAGTCGGTCATGAGTTTTGTTGTGGGCAATTTAGGTGACTGGCTGATGCTCTTTGTTGCCCGTCAAAGAAGCTCCGATGGGTTGATCGGCAGTTCAAGGGTGGGAGTTTGTGTTCCGCCGAGTAGAAAGCTGACGTACGGGCCACTTTGCTGATGTGAGGCAGCTTACCAATATTTTGCCGCCCGACAAGGACAGATCTGGCAACGGCAGCTATGGCCGAGTTCCTGCCATAACCCAGCATCAGTCTGGTGATCGGCCATTGCGGTCACTCGCATTGTTCATCTGAATGACCGGTATCGCCAGGTTTGGTGACGTTGATTATGCGGATACCGCCTTAATGACAATGTTTTCGGGATGGCGTGTGGAATTGAAAGTAGGCCGCGAAGCCAATCAGTGTGGCGGCTCCGTTTGGGCAATTTCAGTCCAGCCACGGTCAAACGTAAACGTCCGTGCGTGGCCGACGGGGTTCTGAATTCTCAGCACACGGGCTTGTGCCGGGTCGGTCGCGTGTTCGACTACGTACAGCCAATACGCCTCGCCCTTTTCGCGGGCACAGTCGAACTGCGTGTGAGACAGTCCCACCGGCCGATCTACCAGACTGCCCGTCATCGACTTCACTTCGACCCATCGAATCTGCTTGCCGCTGCTGTCGGTCTCGTAGAGGTCGAAACCGGGGTTTCCTTCCGGCGTGCGACACAACGCTGGCTCGGCTGCGGTGATCAGTACGATGGCCTGTTCCTCGATTTGCATCCGAGCAGTCTGATCGAGGCCATCTGGATCGGACTCATCCTCGTCGGGATGGGTGCCAACGTAGGAAATGAAGGGACGTGTGCCGGATTGGCCGGGCGACCTTTTCCCCTGACCGCCACCGCTCCCGCTACCCTTACCGCCGGGGGTGCCGTGGCCACCTGAACCAGCGTGTGCGCCACCGTTGCCCTGACCGCCGCCGCGTGGCGCACCAGTTCCAGAGCGCCCTTGACCACCACGTCCAGCACCAGCCGTCGCGCCGTCCCCACCGTCCGGATCGGGAGTTCCTGGCTGTATATCTGGCATGTCGTCGCCGTACAGATCTTTCGCATCGTCATAGACGTCGCCGCCAGATGATCCTTCCGTTTCAGTTCCCGAGTCCGATTCCTGTTCCGTTTCTGCTTCGGGCGGCGGGCTTGTAATGCCAAGCCGTGATGTAAGGTCATCCACGCTCGTAATACCGAGCTTCCGAAGCAGATCGAGGGCCGCTGGGTCAATCCCTGCCTCTTTGGCCAGCTGGTCAATGATCGGCGGCTTGAACTTGATTTTCGTGAGAAGGAAAGGGTTGGGCTTCCATTCCAAGCTATCGAAGACTACTAGCCTCGGGGGATGGAGTTCGCCACTCGCGTCTGGAATCCAAGCTGACTCATTGAGTGTGCGAATAAAGGCCGCATCAAACCGAGCCATCTTTGTCTCGTGGAAATATCCCCACTTGTAAGTTCCGTAGAAGGCACCAGATCCGCGTGTCTCGAGGTCAGCCAGTGAGTCCCATAGCAATTTAGCCCTAGCCATTGCCTCATCTACCTGAAGAGTTGGCAAGAGTTCCAGAAGCTGGGCAAGACCCCGTAGGGTGAAATCTTCCGGGGGATTTTCCCAACTTGCTCGTTCCAACCCCGCGTCTCTCCTGACTTGTGCTCGTTCCGCTGCATCAAGGCCTGAGGGGATTGCAGTAGGGTCAAGGTAGCGGCTTGCGCCACACGCAACAAGGAGATCACGGACGTCCTCGCCACGGAGGCAATCGTAGGCATCATCAACAATCATGACGTCGGGCACACCGGCGAAGAGTTGCTTCAGCCGGTCAGTGGCGATGTAGACGTTCCCGGGTTTGTCGACGTACCCCGTCCCATCCCCTGCATCGACAACCATCACGAAGGTAGTCTCACGCAGTGCGCCCAGCAGCTTATCCCGCTGCGTCTTGGAGTCTGTATTGAACGCCGCAACGATGCGCTCTATGTCTTTGGCGTACTGGTCATCATCGACTTCGACTGAATCGCTGCGATACTTCTGCAATACGTTCAGGATCACGTCGTCCACTGGATCGGGCTCTGTGATACCCAGCGAGATCAGGAACGTCCTGCACTCATTGTTTGCACAGACGGCACGCTTCACAGTGGGGAACCCGGTCTCAAGGTGGCTCGGGAGGAAAGCCTGCGGGTCGCCACCGACCCGAGCGACCACGTGGCGACCGTCACTGAGCCTGACCAACGGCACAGAGTCCAGCCGTCGCCTGAGAGCGGGTTGCCCGCTCAGGAACTCGTACAGGCTTGAAATCCAGCCGTCCGACTGTCCTTCCAGGAAAGTTTGCGTCAGACGTGGAACGATGCCCTCCGGGGTCACTTCCGTCACCCCAAGTTCGCGCATGACGTACTGCCGAAGCTCCGGTGTACGGTCTAGCGTGATATCACCAGACAGCCAGGCGGCTTCCTCGGTACCGAACAATTGCGCCACCTGGTTTGGGCTAAACAGCTCGCGCAACTCCTGCGTCCTCGCCAGCTTTGAGCCCAACGCCGCGACGTAGCCACCATCAAACCGTGGCAGCAGGGGCTCTTCGGTGAGAGCCCGGCGCACAGCTGCAAACACCGGCCCGAACATCGCCCCATCCGAAAATTTCTCACGATCAAGCGGCAGACAGCGAAGTGCTGAGACGTCGAGCATTCCCTGGTCACGCAACCAGCGCATCGCCTCGACCAGCAAGTCAGCCGTCAGTTCAACGAGGTGTTTATTCCACGAGTCATGACGTGGGATGTTGTCTCGGCTCGGAGTCGTCCGATAGGGCCCCTGAACAAGGAAACCGAGATTGGTTTCCACTGCTGTGGGAAAGAACACGACCAGTGGCGAAGCCGCGACCGGCACGATGACCCACCGGTCAGGCTGATCCTTGACGGCCTGCAGTGAAAACGCAACCTCGACACGCCCGACTTTGTCCTGCCCTTCGGAGAATACATCTCGGTGAAACACCAACCAGTTCTGATCGACTTCCGGTTGGCCACTCTCTTGGCCGATCACCGTAATACGGTGGACGCCGTCTCCCAGGGGCTCTGGTGCGCTGCGCTGATAGAACCCTGATGCACCGCCCTGCACGGCCCAATTGATCTCATCGATCTGCCGCAGGAAAAGCAATGCACCAGGCCCCAAGCGCTTGAAGCCGTCGACGATCTCCTGCACCGCCGTGCGGTCGCTATCCTTCAACGGCAATGCGATGAGGGTTTCGTCGGGATGTCTTGAAGCCTGTGGGACGCCTACTGGCGAGACGTAGTTCTCGACAGCGAATTCTTCATCGCCCGAGTGAATCTCGGGACGGTCGGTGAAGGTGTAGACGGATTTGAAGCCGATCCCGAAGCGACCAATGGAGAACTGATCCTTCGTGCTCTGGGCAATACCACAGATACCGCGAACATCGGCGTCGTCAAATGGTCGGCCGAAATGCGAGAGCGTCAGCCTTCCAGGCTCGAGAGTGAAGCTAACGTGCCGTTGCCCCTTCCACTCGCCGCGCCGGTTCAGCGCATCTTCGGCGTTTTGAAGCAACTCGAAGATGAAGTGGGTTCTGTCGTCGTAACGGTCGGCCAGCAGCATCGGGCCAATCCGGCCGATGTCCGTGCCGTACCGCTGCCGGTTCTCGGCGCAAATCGCCTCGTAGTTTGATGCCACCGTTCCTCCCCCTGGTTTGACGGCCTCCAAACAGGCACTACTTTCAGTGCCAGGTTTGCTCAAGTTTGCTCAATCATGCCACCTTATGACAAGATACTCCAGCAAACAAGACGAGCAGCCGGCCAAGGGTGACCAAATGAATGACCAGCGGGACGAAATCCTCACGATTGATGAGGTCGCGGCCTACCTAAAGGCAGGGAAACGCACGGTTTACCGGCTCGCGGCCAGCGGGCAGATCCCGGCGTTCAAACTCGGCGGCACCTGGCGCTTCCGGCGAGGTGAACTGGATCAGTGGATTGCCAGCCGCATCGGCAAGGCAGCCGATGAAGAACAAGAGGGGGGTAAAGAATGACGGGAAGTGCTGCCGCGCTGCAAAGCAAGGCCAACCCCCAACAGCTCGAAGCCATCCTGGCCACCGATGGCCCGGTGCTGATCATCGCCGGCCCCGGCTCTGGGAAGACATTCACGCTGGTCGAGCGCATCGTCTATCTCATCACACAGAAGGGTGTCGCCCCCGAGTCGCTTTTTGTTGTTACCTTCACCGACAAGGCTGCACGCGAGCTGACCACCCGCATCTCGAACCGGCTGACCGATTTGGGTATCAAGTTCAACTTGAACGAGATGTACCTTGGTACCTTTCACTCAATTTGCCTGCGGCTACTGGAAGACTTCCGCGAGTTCACCCGGCTCAAGCGCAGCTTCACGCTCTTCGACCAGTTCGACCAGCAATACTTTCTCTACCAGCACATCAAGGACTTCCGCGAGCTCCCCGATGCCCAGCTCGTCATGGGTGACGACCAGTCGGGCCGCTGGGCGCAGTCGGAGAACCTGCTCAAGTGGCTAAACAAGGTCGCCGAGGAAGCGCTCGATATCACCACGCTGGAGGCCGCCCCCGATGTCGAGGTACGCGCACTGGCCACTTGCTTCCGCAAGTATCAGGAGTTGCTGCACGAGCACAACTCTCTCGACTTCTCCGGTATTCAGTACGAGGCGCTGCAACTGCTGGAGAAGCGCCCCGAGGTACTGGCGCAACTGCGCGAGAAATTTTCCTACCTGATGGTGGACGAGTACCAGGACACCAACACCATTCAGGAGCGCATCCTTCTTCTATTGGCAGGCGAGCGCCGGAATCTCTGTGTGGTCGGCGACGACGACCAGGGGTTGTACCGCTTTCGCGGGGCCACCATCCGCAACATCCTGGAGTTTCCCGCACTGTTCGACGAGGGCCTGTGCAAGCGGGTCACACTCACAGTCAACTATCGCTCGCACCCCGACATCATTCGCTTCTACAACGAGTGGATGCGCGAGCAGACTTGGGACGACGGCACGCGCAACTTCCGCTACCCCAAGCAGATCGTGCCGCGCAACGATGACTTTCCCGACGTCCCCACGGCGGTGCGTCTGGCCGCGACGGATGCCAAGGACGACACCACCCACTGGCACGCCGAGGTGTTGGCGTTCCTGAACCGCCTGAAGGAGTCCGAGCGACTGTCGGACTGGAACCAAGTCGCGTTCCTATTCCGCTCGGTCAAGAACGACAAGGTGGTGGCGCTGGCCCGCTTCCTTGAGGCCGAGGGCGTTCCAGTCTATTCGCCACGCTCGAACATGTTCTTCGAGCGAGAGGAGATTCGCCTGATGATCGGGGCGCTGATCTTCCTTTTTCCACAGTTCCCCAAAGTGCGGCAGTGGGCCGAGGGCGTCACGCTTGACATATGGGGCTACTACGATCACCAGTGCTTCGCGGCCTTCGCCAACGAACTGCGCAAGCCGGAGAACAAGCGCCTGCTCGATTGGGCACGCCCGCTGGCCAAGCAACATGCTGTGCTGGCCCAGAACACCGACTACGCCTTCTCCGGGCTGTTCTACCAGCTGCTGCAGTTCCCGCTATTTGCACGCTTCTTGTCGGAGGATGCCCTACAGGGTGTGGACAAGGGGCGCGCGGCGCGCAATCTCGGCACCTTCTCCAAGTTGCTGACAAAGTTCGAGTACCTACATTACGTCAGCGTGTTGAACCCGCAGTATCTGGAAAAGAACCTGCGTGACCTGTTCAACCAGTTCCTGCGCTTCCTATTTGAAGGCGGCATCGGCGAGTACGAGGATGAGGCCGAGTACGCGCCCAAGGGTTGCATCTCGTTCCTGACCATCCACCAATCCAAGGGACTGGAATTCCCGGTCGTCGTTTGCGGTTCGCTTGAGGCAGTGCCGCGCAAGCAGCACACCGCTCTGGACGAGCTGCTGGAAGATGGCGGCTACCTCTCCAAGCCCCGCTTCGAGCCACTCGACCACATCAAGCGCTTCGATTTCTGGCGGTTGTTCTACACAGCCTTCTCCCGGGCCCAAAACCTGTTGGTGCTGGCCGCTCAGGAGCGACACGGTCGGGGCTTGGGCAAGTCGCCGTCGAAATACTTTGAGCGCCTGTTTTACGAGCTGCCCAGCTGGCGGGATGTCGATCTCTCTGCCCTCAATTTTGAGGCGGTGAAGGAGATCAACCTCAAGCGCGAGTACTCATTCACGTCGCACATCACGGTCTTCGAGAACTGTGCCGAGCAGTACCGGTTCTTCAAGGAGCTGGAATTCGCACCGATCCGCGAGAGCCCGATGCTCTTCGGTACCTTGGTGCATCAGACAATCGAGGACATTCACAAGACCGTTTTGCGTGGCGAAGAGGGCACCATCTCCCTTGACGCCATTCGAGGCTGGTTCTCGGCCAACTACGCGATGCTCTCGAAGAAGGAACGCGTTTACCTCGCTCCCAGCTCGCAGCACGCAGCACTTCTGCACGTCCTTCGTTACTACGAGCGCGAGAACGGCAACTGGGATCGCATCAAGGAGGCCGAGGTCGAGATTTCACTGGTCAAGGATCAATACATTCTCAAGGGCAGCGTCGACCTGATCCGGGGTGAGCACAACACGGTCGAAATCATCGACTTCAAGTCGGAGAAGAAGCCCGACATGGAAAAGGATCGGGATCGCCTCAAGCAGTACCAGCACCAGTTGGAGGTATATGCCCATTTGGTCGAGGAGCGTACTGGCCAGAAGGTCAGCCGGATGCACTTGTACTATACCGGCGAGGACGGCGGGAATCCCTACGTGTCTTTCACCAAGGACGACCGCGCCATTGGCAAGACCATCGCGCAGTTCGATGGCATCGTGTCACGCATCGAGCGGCAGGATTACCAGATGACTGCACGCCCCGCCAAGCTCTGCCCGAACTGCGATATGCGCGCCTACTGCGATAACAAGAATTGGACTTTCAGGAAAACAGACAAATGAAAAAAGATCAACCTACACAGGAATCCCTGCAACTAGCTACGCCTGATACCAGCGTAACCAATGTCGAGAAGTACGAGTTCGAGCCGATCAGGGGATACCCGATGCTGAACTGGCGCGGTAAGCGCCCCTTTACGTCCACCCATTACTACCCAGCGCAGCTAAAGGAAGTCCACGGCGAAGAGGTAGATGGCTGGCGTAACAAGATCTTCTGGGGCGACAACCTTCAAGTCATGAGCCATCTGCTCAGAGAGTATCGCGGGAAGATCGATTTGATCTACATCGATCCGCCATTCGACTCCAAAGCCGACTACAAAAAGAAGATCAAACTGCAAGGCAAGCAAACAGAGTCGGAGCAGACGGTCTTTGAAGAAAAGCAGTACACCGACATCTGGACGAACGATGAGTACCTCCAGTTCATATACGAACGTCTCGTCCTCGCCCGCGAGTTGCTTTCAGAAAAGGGCAGCATCTACGTTCACTGCGACTGGCACAAAAACCACTTCATCCGAATGATTCTCGATGAGGTGTTCGGACCAACGAACTTCAGGAACGAGATCATCTGGAGCTACTTTGGATTCAAGCGATCTACGTCTCGCAAGTTTCCGCAGAAGCACGACACCATTCTGTCGTATGTGAGATCAGATGATTACTACTGGAAGGTTCAATACCGCCCTCATGGCGAGGACTACATCAAGCGATTCAAGAAGGATGCGAACGGCCGCCTTTACCGCGATGACGTAAACCCTACAGGCGGCGGGACGCGGATCATCTATCTGGATGAAATCGAGGGCGACATCATCGACTCTGTGTGGGACGACATTCCGCCGGTAAACCCGGTGGCAAAAGAGCGCCAAGACTACCCCACGCAGAAGCCCGAGGCTCTTGTGGAGCGAATCATCAACGCATCTACCGAGAAAGGTGCGCTCGTCTTTGACTGCTTTATGGGCGCAGGCACAACACAAGCTGCGGCAATGAAGCTTGGGCGCAGATTCATTGGGGCGGACATCAATCTGGGCGCTATTCAGACCACGACCAGGCGGCTGATTGGTATTGCCAACGAGCTGCGCCAGAAGCCGTTGGACGGAGCGAGGCTGTACACTGGACTTGAGGTCTACAACGTCAACCACTACGACATTTTCCGCAATCCGGTGCAGGCAAAGGACTTACTGCTAGAAGCACTGGAGGTGCAGAAGCTGGAAATGAGCTCGGTCTTCGACGGCGAGAAAGACAGCCGCATGGTCAAGATCATGCCAGTCAACCGCATTGCGACGCGCGCCGACCTGAATGAACTAATCGCCGGCTTCGACTACAAGGCTTGGGAGCGTCGACAAGCCGAAAGCCCGAACCGCGCTGTCGAGAAGATCACTCTCGTCTGCATGGGCCACGAGCCGGATCTGGCCGCGCAACTGGAACTGGCTGCCAAACCCTTCAAGATCGACGTGGAGGTGGTGGATATTCTGCGCGACAAGGCGGATCTTGAGTTCAAGCGAGACTCGCAGGCCAAGGTCGCCATCAAAAAGGGTGAGCTGGTCATCGAGAAGTTCTACCCAATGAACTTGCTGCAGAAGCTCTCACTGCAAAAAGAGGCGGTTGATGACTGGAAGGAGCTAGTCGAGTCGGTGCTAGTCGACTGGAATTACGATGGCGCGGTGCTGCAACCTGCGGTGGTGGACATCCCAAGCAAGAACGATCTGGTCAAGGGAGCTTACAAGGTGCCGGAGGATGCGGGCACGATCCGCGTGAAGATTACCGACCTGCTCTCGGAATCGTGGGAAGGGAGCATCAGCAATGGCGACTAACCGCACCACAACCAAGGGCAGCAGCAAGTCGGTCAGCACCTCCGGCGCGTCGCTGGACTTCGCCTTCTTCCGCTTTCTGTGGCAGTTTCACCAGGACAACAGGGGCGCGATCCGCTCGCACTACAAGGAGTTGACCCGTAAGTTCCTCGACTTCAACAACCCAAAACGGAATCCCAAGGCCTTTCTGCGCCAGCCACAATTCGAGGCGCTGGAAACCTACGTCTTCCTGAAGGAGTTTCTCAACAACGCCAAGGTTGAGGAAGTCTTCAGGGCTTGGTACGAGCGCAGCGGCAAGTTCGAGGGGCGCAAGTTCGGCTCCTTCCTCGGTACTGCCGGGCAGGAGATGTTCCAGTTTGGCGAAACGGACGAGCTGGAACTGAACTCGTACAAGGTGCTGTTCGAAAAGATGCGCAAAAACTCGCGCGTCTATCCGAACTACATCTTCGCACTGACGATGGGGACGGGCAAAACCATCCTCATGGCCACCTGCATCTTCTACGAGTTCCTGCTGGGCAACAAGTTCGAGAAGGACGCGCGCTATTGTCACAACGCGCTCGTGTTCGCGCCTGACAAGACTGTGCTGCAATCGCTCAAGGAAATCGAGTCTTTCGACCTAACTCGCGTCGTGCCGCCAGAGTACGTGAATTTCCTGACCACGCACCTGCGCTTCCACTACCTTGAGGAGGCTGGTACCTCACTCGACACGCTGGATCGCTCGCGCTTCAACATTATCGTCTCCAACACGCAGAAGATCATCCTGAAGCGTCAGCGCAAGGAGAAGACGCCCATCGACCAGCTCTTTGGGGTGACCGGCAACACGCTGACAGCTACGGGCGTGTACGCCGATGCTGCCGATCTCTACAGCTTCGACCAGCCGGAAGAAGAAGGCGAACTGACTACCAACCAGCGGTTCGAGAAGTTGTGCCGCCTCGAACAACTCGGCATCTACGTGGACGAGGCGCACCATGCCTTCGGCAAAGCGCTGGCCAAGGACATGGGCGTGGGTGCAAAGGAAACGGATACCAGCCTACGCACAACAATCGATGAGTTGGCAGGCAAGCTCAACGCAGCTGGAACACGGGTTGTGGCCTGCTACAACTACACGGGCACTCCTTACGTCGGGCGCGAAGTGCTTCCAGAGGTGGTCTATGCCTACGGCTTGAAGGAGTCCATCGATAAGGGCTTCCTCAAGAAAGTTACGTTGCACGGCTACACCAATACGCGCACTGATGAGTTTGTCGACATTGCCATCGAGAGTTTCCTGAAGGAAACGGACGGACTACGGCCCGAAGGACTTTGCCCGAAACTGGCATTCTTCGCCGCCACCATCGACGAGCTGACCGGTGACCTGAAGCCGGCCGTGGAGCGCGCGCTTCTCAAACACGGCATCCCGACCTCGCGCATTTTGGTCAACGTGGGTGACGACAAGCTCACCACCAACGACGACATTCGGGAGTTCAATCGGCTGGACACCGAGGGCTCGGAAAAGCAGTTCATCTTGTTGGTCAACAAGGGCCGCGAGGGCTGGAACTGCCGCTCGCTTTTCGGCGTCGGACTGTTCCGCGAGCCCAAGTCCAAGGTGTTTGTGCTGCAAGCCACGATGCGCTGCCTGCGCGCCATCGGCCAAGCCCAGCACACTGGTCACGTCTTCCTCTCGGACGACAACCTCAACACGCTCAACGACGAGTTGCAACAGAACTTCCGAATCAGCGCTGATGAACTCCAGAAGACGGCCAGCGACAAGGAGCGTGTGGAAATTCGTGTTGTTGAGCCACCAGTCAAGATCAAGCTGGTAAGGGTGCGCAAGCAGTATGAGATGCGTGAGAAGAAGCTCTCGCCAGGACAGACGCTCGGACTTGACCGCACAGAGAGGGAGGCTTGGAGCACCCTGGTCGAGAAATACCGGCTGATCGAGACACAGCAGGATGGCCTTACCGCTGCCGATGCAGCGCGAGCCTCATCCAGCAGAACCTTTGACCTGACGACTCGCCGAGTGAAGCGTGTTTTCTCGCGGATGACGTTGGTTGCGGAAGTGTCGCGCTACCTCAATCGCAGCCCGCTGGAAATCGAGGAACTGCTCGATTCCACCAAGGAAGGCACCAATGAGCTGGTTGCGATGGCCAACGAGTTCAACGAGTTGCTGTACGACGAGATCATCCCGCGCCTGTTCCGCCAGCTCTACGACTTGGACGAATCACAGCAAACCGAGGAGCACGAAGTCGATCTGATCAAGATGCCGCCGAATGGCTACTACGAGGTCACAGCGGCAAAAGACAAGATCGTCCGCAGAGCGGACAGCGTCATCAAGGACGATGAACGCGCCAAGAGCTTCCACCTCGATACCTATTGCTTCGATTCTGGCTCGGAGAACCAACTGTTCTGGGACTTGTTGCGTGAGCAGCGCGTGAAGAAAATCTACTTCACCGGAATGCTGACGCACGGCCAGTCGGACTTCTTTATCCAATACATCGACCCCGATTCACGCACGGTGCGCAGCTACTACCCTGATTTCATCTTTCAGCGTGAAGAGCCGGATGGGAGCCTGAAGTACGTCATCGTCGAGGTGAAGGCAGACAACCAGATCGAGGACGCGGTAGTGCAGGCCAAGAAAGACTTCGCCCAGCAGATCGCAGTGGCCAGCGGCATGGAGTACCAGATCATCAAGTCAACGGATGCGGACAACCGCCACTACCGGCTGTTACTTTGAAACGCACTTCAGATTGCTTGATTGTGGCCGGTATTGGATACATTCCTGTCGTCTGGTTACGCCGGTGTTAAGGCGGCTTTGGCCGATGAGCGGAATTACAATATAAGCAACCGTTGTGGAATTGTGGTACACTTTAATGGTACATGCAAGAACCAAGCAAACATGTAACTAATTGTTTTATTGACTTGTTGTTGCATCGGCGGAGTTTCCCACCCTCTCCGCCAAACAAAAAAACCGGCCACTGGCCGGTTTTTGCTTTTCAGGCGCGGCTTTGCCGGCCGGTTTTTTCAGCGGTCCCGCTTGGCGAAGTGGAGGACCAGGCCGATCACCAGGGTGACCAGAGGGGCATACAGGCCGAAGTCGCCGTAGTTGTTGTCCTTGAAGCGGTCGCCGCCGGCGGCCCAGGAAACCAGCAGGAAGAACAGGGCCAAGCCCGACCAGGTGATGAGGGCGAGGGAGAAGGGCATGAAGCGCGTTTCTCCGGTGCCGGCGTTGATAGTCATTGGGTTATCTCCTTGAGAAGGTCTGGAAAGAGGCTGTTGGGGCGAAATGTTAATCCAGATCAAGAAGTTGGACGATAAGGGATAGTGATGGCGGCCATTAGCCCTGCTCGACGTCGGGCTGCCGACTAGGGTTTGCGGCTTGCCCTGCGGGGGGGAGGGGCGGGGCGCCGCTCGGCGCCGCAGGCCGTTGTGGCGGGCTGCCAGGCCGGCACCAGATGCTTCTTGCCGTTGCCGATGAGGTCGGCGCGGCCCATCTTCTTGAGGGCCTCCCGCAATAGAGGCCAGTTGGCCGGGTCGTGCCAGCGCAGGAAGGCCTTGTGCAGCTTGCGCTTTCTTCCTTCGCGGACGACGGCGACATGCTCCGAGTCGGGGCCGATACGGCGCAGGGGGTTCTTCTCCGTGTGGTACATAGCGGTGGCAAGGGCCAGGGGCGTGGGCAGGAAGGTCTGTACCTGGTCCAGCCGGAATCCGTTGCGCTTGAGCCAGAGGGCGAGTTCCAGCATGTCCTCGTCGGTGGTGCCCGGATGGGCGGCGATGAAGTAGGGGATCAGATACTGTTCCTTGCCCGCCGCCCGGGAAGCCTGCTCGAACATGCGCTTGAACTTTTCGTAGGCGCCGATGCCCGGCTTCATCATCTTGGACAGGGGGCCGGCCTCGGTGTGTTCGGGGGCGATCTTGAGGTAGCCGCCCACGTGATGGGTGACGAGTTCCTTGACGTACTCGGGGGAGCGGACGGCGATGTCGTAGCGCAGGCCGGAACCGATGAGCACCTTCTTGACGCCGGGCAGGCTGCGGGCCTTGCGGTAGAGGTGGATCAGGGGCGCGTGATCCGTGCGCATGTGGGGGCAGATGTCCGGATAGACGCAGGAGAGCCGCCGGCAGGCGGCTTCGATGGCCTTGTCTTCGCAGGCCATGCGATACATGTTGGCGGTCGGGCCGCCCAGGTCCGAGACGATGCCGGTGAAGCCGGGCGTCTTGTCGCGGATTTCCTCGATCTCGTGGAGGATGGATTCCTCCGAACGGCTCTGGATGATGCGGCCCTCGTGCTCGGTGATGGAGCAGAAGGTGCAGCCGCCGAAGCAGCCGCGCATGATGTTCACCGAGAAGCGGATCATCTCCCAGGCGGGAATCTTGGCGTCGCCGTAAGAGGGATGGGGCGCCCGCGCGTAGGGCAGGCCGTAGACGTGGTCCATCTCCGGCGTCGTCAGGGGGATGGGCGGCGGGTTGAGCCAGACGTCCCGCTCCCCGTGGGCCTGGACGAGGCAGCGGGCGTTGCCGGGATTCGATTCGAGATGGAAGCTGCGGGAGGCTTCGGCGTACAGGGTTTCATCCTTTGCCACCGCCTCGTAGGCGGGCAGCCGCACATAGGTGTGGGCCCGCTCGACATCCCGGCCGGCGCCGGCCTCGGCCCAGCCGGGCCCCGGCGTCCAGCCGTGCGGCGTCATGAAGGCCGTACCGCGCAGGTCGCGGACTTCGGCGATGGGAACCTTCTTGGCCAGGCGGTGGGCGAGTTCCACCAGGGCGCGCTCGGCGTTGCCGAAGAAGAGGAGATCGGCCTTGCTGTCGGGCAGGACGGAGCGGCGTACCTTGTCGGACCAATAATCGTAGTGGGCGATGCGGCGCAGGCTGGCTTCGATGCCGCCAATCACGATGGGGACGTCGGAATAGGCTTCCCGCGCCCGCTGGGCATAGACCACCAGCGCCCGGTCGGGCCGCCGGTTGGGTTCGCCGCCGGGCGTGTAGGCGTCGTCGGAGCGGATCTTGCGGTCGGCCGTGTAGCGATTGACCATGGAATCCATGTTGCCGGCGGTGACGCCGAAGAACAGCTTGGGCTTGCCGAGCCTGCGGAAGTCGGCGGCCGAGTGCCAGTCGGGCTGGCTGATGATGCCGACGCGGAAGCCCTGGGCTTCCAGCAGGCGGCCGAGCAGGGCCATGCCGAAGCTCGGGTGGTCGATGTAGGCATCGCCGGTGACGAGGATGATGTCGCAGGAGTCCCAGCCGAGGCGTTCGACTTCCTCGCGGGTCATGGGCAGGAAGGGTGCGACGCCGAAGCGCTTGGCCCAATAGGGCCGATAGGAGGTCAGGGATTTCGGGGTGTTCATGGCGGGGGGGCAGGGACGCCCCGGGAGGTTACGCAGCGAGCCTGATGCGACTTTGGGAAGGCACGTGCCGGGCCAGGAAGTCCATCTGGTCGGCCAGGATGCTGCGGTTGCAGAGGATCAGGTATTCGGCCTTGTTGGGCACGTAGGGCGCATAGAGCAACTCCATGCCGGCCTGTTCGGGCGTACGGCCGCTCTTCTTCTGGTTGCAGGGGCGGCAGGCGGTGACGACGTTCATCCACAAGTCCTTGCCGCCCTGGGAGACGGGCATGATGTGGTCCCGCGTCAGGCGGCTGCCCGGCAGGCTGCAGCCGCAATAGCCGCAGATCTGGCGATCCCGGTGGAAGAGTTCCCGATTGGAGAGGGGGGGCGTCTGGTGCATCGTCTTGGAGGCCAGCGCCTTGCCCTTGATGGCGATGATGCTGTTGGTCTCGATTTCGGAACGTTCGCCGGTGACGCGATTGACGCCGCCGTAGAAGACGAAACTGACTTCGCCGATGGACCAGGCGACGAGATCCTTGGCGTAGTAAAAGCATGCATGCTGCCAGCTCACCCAGCGGTGAGGGATGCCATGCTGGTCGAGAGTGAGAATCAGAGGGTGTGCACTCATCTCGTCTAGAATCGTCAGTGTCCGAACGTTAGCAGAACGATGTGACTTTTGAAAGCGCGCCGAACAGGGGGAATTTGTGGCCTGCTCTGGCGATATCACTGGTGCTGCACGGCCTGGCGCTCTGGTCGGTGCACCCCGAAATGCCGGTCGGCGAAGTGGCGCGCCGGCTGGAGGCGACCTTGCGTCCGGCGCCTGTGCCGCCGGTCCCGGCGCCGTCGGCACCCGAGCCCAAGCCGGCTGCCCCGCTGCGCAAGGAACCCCCGGCTCGGCCGGAGATCCTGGCAGCTCCCCAAAGTCCGCTCGCGGTCCCGCGGGAGCCGCCGCCCAAGCCTGTATCCGATTCGACACCGGAAGCTGTCCGACGTTCTGCCCCCGATACGCCACCAAGCCCGGTGCCGCCTCCTGTCGAGGCTTCCCGCGGCGCAGACGCGCCCTCATCAGCGCCGACGGCGAGCATCGAAGGGCCTCAGGTGGATGGCATTCGCCAGTATCGATTGTCCCTGGCGGCCCAGGCGCGCAAGTTCAAGCGCTATCCTGCGCGAGCGATGGAAGCCGGCATGAGCGGTACCACCGAGGTCCGGGTGGTCGTGGCACCCAGCGGCTTTCCACAGGATGTCAGCATGGCGAAAACCAGCGGATACGATCTGCTTGACCAGGCGGCTCTCGACATGATCCGGAAGGCGGTGCCGCGCACGGCCATTCCGGAGCCGTTGCGGGGACGCTCCTTCGTCGTGAGCCTGCCGGTGGTCTTCGATCTGGCAGCCGAGTGACGGGGACTGCCGTGCCCCATTCCCGGGCGGATCAGGCGGGCGGCGGCGCCTCTATGGCACAACTGCGGAAGGAGAAGTGCCCGGCGGCCCTGTCGGCGAAGAAATGCCGCAGCGTCAGACCGATGGTGCGGAAGGCGATGTCGTCCCACGGAATCTCTTCTTCGCGAAAAAGAGCCACCGCCAGGGATTCCTCGCCGGGGGCGAAATCCAGGTCGACCAGGCGGGCCAGGTAGATCACATGGACCTGGCTGATATGGGGCACGGAGATCATCGTGTACATATCGCCGAGTTCGATATGTGCGCCGGCTTCTTCGGTGGTTTCCCGCACTGCGGCTGTAGCCACAGTCTCGTTGTTTTCCATGAAGCCGGCCGGCAGGGTCCATTTGCCGTAGCGCGGCTCGATGGCGCGCCGGCACAGCAGAATCTTGTCTTCCCAGACGGGCAGGGCGCCGACAACGAGTTTGGGGTTGCGGTAATGCACGGCGCGACAACTCACGCAGACATGCCGCTCCACCGAATCGCCCGGCGGCACCTGTAGGCTGACAGGGGCTCCGCAGACGCTGCAATAGTTGATGGCCGAGTCCATAACGGGCGATTCTAGCGTGCTGCCGTTCCCATGGCCGCCCCAAGATGCGCTAAGCTTGCCGGCCAGATTAAAGAGATGCCGCGTCGCTGTCGCGATGAATACCATCGACCTTGCCAAATTCGAGCAGTTGAAAGCATCGGGCGACCTGCCGTCGCCCAAGGGCGTCGCCCTCGCCATCATTCGACTGACTCAGCGGGATGACACGTCGCTCGCCGACCTGGCCCATGTGGTGAAATCCGACCCGGCCTTCGTCGGACGGCTCATCAAGACGGCGAATTCGGTCCATGCCGGCGGCCGGCGGCCGATCGCCTCCATCCAGGACGCACTGATCGTGCTGGGAGTTCCCGCCGTGCGCTCCCTGGCCCTGGGCTTCTCGCTGCTCTCGGGCTTTCGCAGCGGCAGCTGCCGGAATTTCGACTACCAGAGGTACTGGTCCCGCTCCCTGGTCTTTGCCGTGGCCTTGCAGGCCCTTGCGGCACGGACCCATGCGGCGCCGCCGGACGAGGCCTTCAGCGTCGGACTGCTCACCCATATCGGCGAACTGGCCCTGGCGACGATCTTCCCCGAGGACTATTCCGGGATGCTCGGCAAGCTGAAGGAAGGCCCGGCCACGGACCTGCTGGAACTGGAACGGCAGACCTTCGTCATGACGCACAACGAACTGACGGCAGCCATGCTGATGGACTGGGGACTCCCGAAGGTCTTCACGGAGCCGGTTTTCCACCACGAGCAGCCGGACGGGACAGAGATGCCGGAGGGGTCGCGCCAGTACGCGATGCTCTGGTCCCTGGTGCTGGCGGACCGCATCGCCGACATCTGCCTGGCGGCGGACGATGAACGACGAGCGCTGATGCCCGAGTTGATCCGCCTGGGCAGCCGCCTGTTGATCGATGCGGATGCGCTCAACACGCTGTGCGACAAGGTGGCGCGCGACTGGCAGGAATGGGGGGCGTTGCTCGATGTGGAGACGGCGCTGATTCCGCCGTTCGAGGAAATGACCAAGGCGCCGCCACCACCCCAGATCGGGGCCGATGACGCGGTGGTGGGCCTCGACAGTCCCTATCGTATGCGTGTTCTCGTCGTTGATGACGATCCGAGCATGCGGGCGATCCTGCGGGCGCTGCTGGTCGGCGCCGGGCATGAGGTTTTCGAGGCGATCAACGGCCAGCAAGGCTTCGAGATGGCCCTCGACGTTCGGCCCCAGATCATGATCGTGGACTGGATGATGCCGGAACTGGACGGCATCGCTCTGACGCGCTCCCTGCGGCAGACCAAGCTCGGGCGCAACGTTTACGTTCTGATCCTCACCGGCATCGAGGACGACAACAAGCTAGTGGAGGCCTTCGAGGCCGGCGTCGACGACTACATGACCAAGCCGCTGAAGCCTCGCGTCCTCGCGGCGCGCTTGCGTGCCGGCCAGCGGGTGGTCAAGCTGCAGCAGGAAATCGAGCGCGACCGGGAGGAGATTCGGCATTTCGCCGCCGAACTGGCGGTGACGAACCGGCGGCTGCAGGAAGCGGCCCTCACGGATTCATTGACGGGCATCCCCAATCGGCGCCATGCCATCGAGCGCATCCAGCAGGAATGGGCGGCTGCCAGCCGCAGCAAGCGGCCCCTCGCCTGTATGGTGGTGGACGTGGATGAGTTCAAGAAGATCAACGACAACTTCGGCCATGATGTGGGCGATGCGGTCCTGCGGGAGGGCGCCAAGGCATTGAAGGGCGCCTTGCGCGCCCAGGATCTGCTCTGCCGCGTGGGGGGGGACGAGTTTCTCGTCATCTGTCCGGATACGGACCTGCCGGCAGCCCTCGTCTGCGCGGAGCGTATGCGCAAGGCCATGGAGTCGATGCAGATCGAGACGGGTGCCGAGCGCTACCGCGGCAGCATCAGCGTCGGCGTGGCGGTGCGCGACGACTCCATGGTCGATGCGGATGCCCTCATCAAGGTGGCCGATCAGGGCGTCTATGTCGCCAAGCAGACGGGGCGCAACCGGCTCGCAGCGCTGCAGAGTCCATCAAAACGGGAATAGCCAGTGGTCCGCGAGTTGCCGATACGCATGCTGATTGTGGAGGACTCGGAAGACGAGGCCTTCCTGCTCTATTCGGAACTCAACGCCCGCGGCGTGCGCCTGGACTGGAAGCGCGTCGATACGGCGCGCGACCTGACGGCGGTGCTGGCGGCGGGTGAATGGGACATCATCATCTGCGACCACAACATGCCGGGCTTCGATTCCTTCGCCGCCCTGCAGATCGTCAAGCAAAGCGGCAAGGACATTCCCTTCATCATCTATTCCGGGCAGATCAGCGACCAGCAGGCCGTCTCGGCGATGCACGACGGCGTGCAGGATTACATCGAGAAGGGTAATTACGCCCGCTTGATGCCCGTGATCGAGCGGGAACTGAAGAATGCCGCTTCCCGGCGCGCCGTGCGGCAGGCCGACAACCGGATTCAGGAGCTGGCCTACTACGACACCCTCTCCAGCCTGCCGAATCACACCCTCTTCTGCGCCCGGGTGACGGAGTGGATACTCGAAGCGGAGAAGCGCGGCAAGACGCCGGGCGGGGCGATCTTCTATCTCGACCTCGACCGTTTCCTGCGCATCAACAGTTCCTTCGGCTACGACACCGGCAACGAGATCCTGCGCCAGATTGCCGAGCGGCTGAAGCAATCGGTGGACCAGAAGGCCCTGGTGGCCCGGCTTTCCGGCGACGCCTTCGGCATCTTCCTGCCGGAGGACGAGGCCATCGACAGCCTCAACAGCGTCGCCCAGTGGGTCAAGCAGGCCTTCGATGCGCCCTTCGAGAAGAAGGGTTTCGAGCTCTACGTCACGGCGAGCATGGGTATCGCCCGGCTACCCGAGGACGGCGGCGAGGTGTATGAACTGCTGATGAATGCCGAGACCGCGATGGCCTACGCCAAACGCCTCGGCGGCAACGGTTTCCAGTTCTATCGCCGCGACATGAACGCCAACTCCGGCGAACGCGTCGCCATGGAGTCCGATCTGCGCCACGCCGTCGAGCGCGACGAGCTCTTCCTTCAGTATCAGCCCTGTATCGATGCCGGTACCGCCCGCACTGTCGGCATGGAGGCCCTGGTGCGCTGGCAGCATCCGACCCGCGGCCTGATTCCGCCGGATCGCTTCATTCCCATTGCCGACGAGTCGGGTCTCATCGTCGGCATCGGCGAGTGGGTGCTGCGACAGGCCTGCGCGCAGGCGAAGATATGGAACGACAAGGGCTACGGCATCTACGTGGCCGTCAACGTGTCCGCCGTACAGTTCGGCCAGCCCCGCCTCCTCGAAGTGGTGAGCCGCGCCCTGGCCGAAACCGGTCTGGCACCCGAAGCCCTGCAGCTGGAAATCACCGAATCCGTCCTGATGCAGGACGCCGAGTCGGCCATCGGCATGCTGCGGGCGTTCAAGGGCATGGGAGTGCGCATTTCGGTGGACGACTTCGGTACCGGCTATTCGTCCCTTTCGTATCTCAAGCGCTTCCCGATCGACATTCTCAAGATCGACAAATCCTTCGTCCGCGATCTGCCGGAGGACGAGGAAGATACCGCCATCGTGCGGGCCATCATCGCCCTGGCGCGCTCCCTGCGCCTCACCACGGTTGCCGAGGGGGTGGAGACCGGCGAGCAACGGACCTTCCTCGATGGGGCCGGCTGCAACCGTTTTCAGGGCTATTTCTTCAGCCGGCCTATTGATGTCGAGGCCATGAATGCCAGGCTGGAGACAGAGAAAAATGGGAAAATCTCAGCGTAAACATTGCGTTGCTATATTTTTGTAAGGTTTTTTCTTACAAAGCTTCCCTATCCGTTTCTTACAATAGAAACGTTTTTCCAGTGATTTTTTCCTTGCCTAAGGTGGCTCGATAATGCCACTGCCGTCAATCTGGCTGATGCGTGGAATTTTTCCCGTGTGGTCGATGACGAGAATGCAAGGAGTTCATGATGAAATCGACTGACACCTACAACGATATAAAGGAAGTCAATCTTGCCTATTTGATGCTGGCGCAGAGCATGGTCCGTTCCGATCGGGAATCGGCCATCTTCCGTCTCGGCATCAGCGGGGAGATTGCCGACATCCTCGATCGCCTCACCCCGGGGCAGATCCTGAAGATGGCCGGCTCCGACATGCTGCTGTGCAACTTCCGCTTCGACGACACCCTGCTGTTGAACCTGCTGTCCAACCACGAGCGTGATCGTGGCGTGGGCCATGTGCATGCTGCCATTCTGGCCGCCGGCAAGCGGGTCGAAACCGTCGCCTGACAGTCGTCGCAACCCTATCTGCGGAGGTCTTATGCGCAACAAGTCCGTCATCTCGGAAGCGAGAGATATTCGTCTGGCAATCGAACTGATCGAGCTCGGTGCCCGCCTGCAACTGCTTGAAGCGGAAACCAAACTGTCCCGCGAGCGTCTGCTAAAGCTCTACAAGGAAGTCAAGGGCGAGTCCCCCCCGAAAGGCATGCTGCCTTTCTCGACCGACTGGTTCATGACCTGGCAGCCGAATGTCCATGCCTCCCTGTTCATGGCCTACTACCGCTTCCTCGAAAAGCATACGGACCTGCGCGGCCTCGAACTGATCATCAAGGGCTATCGGATGTACCTGGATCAGGTGCATCGCAGCGGCATGGAAATCGTCCTTTCCCTGACGCGAGCCTGGACCATGGTGCGCTTCTTCGATGCGCATATGCTGCAGATGGCCACCTGCAAGGAGTGCGGCGGCGAGTTCGTGACCCACGCTCACGAGCCCACCAAAGGCTATGTGTGCGGTTTGTGCCACATGCCGGCGCGGGCGGGGAAAACCCGTCGTGCCGCCGCAATCGCAGCCGCCGCTTGACGCCGTATCGGGGATTGGCGTTGCCGGTGAGCCGGTCGGAGCGCCAATCTCACTGGTTTCTCACCTGATCGGCGTGCGAAATCGCTTCCCGCGCTAGGACTGCCGCGGATTTCCGCTATCATTCGGGCCTGATGCTAGCGGACCGCGGGGAGGCGGCGCATGTTCGTCATCATTGGTTATGTCGTCGTTCTCGGCTCCGTTCTCGGGGGCTTCATCCTGGCCGGCGGTCATGTTCATTCACTGATCCAGCCGACCGAGTTCCTGACCATCGGCGGTGCCGCCCTGGGTCAGTTCTTTGTCGCCAATCCGCCCAACGTGGTCAAGGCCACCCTGGCGGCGCTTCCCTCCGTGCTCAAGGGGTCCCATCTCAACAAGGCCCTGTACATGGATCTCCTTGCCATGCTCTACGAGATTCTCTCGAAGGTGCGCAAGGAAGGTCTGATGTCCATCGAGAACGACGTCGAGAACCCCGAGTCCAGTCCGATCTTCTCGAAGTACCCGGCCATCGCCAACGATCACCACGCGATGGAATTCCTCTGCGACTATCTGCGCATGATGGTGGGCGGCAACCTCAACGCCTTCGAGATCGAAAACCTCATGGACAACGAGATCGAAACCCACCACCACGAAGGCGAGGTGCCGATCCACGCCATGGCCAAAGTGGCGGACGGTCTGCCGGCCTTCGGCATCGTCGCGGCCGTCATGGGCGTGGTGCACACCATGGAATCCGTCGGTATTCCGCCGGCCGAGCTCGGCAAGCTGATTGCCGCCGCCCTGGTCGGCACCTTCCTCGGCATCCTGCTCTCCTACGGCTTTGTCTCGCCGATCGCCACGGCCCTCGAACACAAGCTGCACGAAAGCACCAAGATGTTCCAGTGCATGAAGGTCGTGATGCTGGCCAGCATGAACGGTTACGCGCCCCAGGTGGCCGTCGAGTTCGGCCGCAAGGTCTTGTACTCGTCGGATCGGCCGAGCTTCCGCGAGCTTGAGGAAGACCTGAAGGCCCGCAAAGGCAAGTAAGAGGCTTCTTTCCGTCATCCAGGCAGCGCCATGAGCGACGATACCCAACAGCCAATAGTCGTCAAGAAGATCAAGAAAGGCGGCGGCGGCGCCCATGGCGGCGCCTGGAAGATCGCCTACGCCGACTTCGTGACGGCCATGATGGCCTTCTTCCTCCTGATGTGGCTGCTCGGCTCCACCACCAAGGGCGATTTGAAGGGCATTGCGGACTACTTCCAGACTCCCCTCAAGGTCGCCATGTTCGGCGGCTCGGGTTCCGGCGACGCCACGTCGATCATCCAGGGAGGCGGCGAGGACCTGTCGCGCAGCTACGGGCAGATCAAGAAGGGCGATGTCAAGGCCGAGCGCACCACCCTGAACCTGCAGCGGCAGAAGGAGGAGTTCGAGCGCCGCGAGAAGGAGATGCTGGCCAGCCTGAAGGCGGAACTGGAGCGTCTTATCGATCAAAGCCCGGCCTTGAGCCAGTTCAAGAACCAGATGCTGCTGGACCTCACCAGCGAAGGCCTGCGCATCCAGATCGTCGACGAGAAGAACCGGCCGATGTTCGATCTGGCCAGTTCCGAAGTGAAGCCCTATACGCGGGAAATCCTGCGCGAGATCGGCAGGACGCTGAACAACGTGGAGAACAAGATCTCCCTTTCCGGCCATACGGATGCGACGCCTTATGCCGGCGGCAACAAAGGCTTCGGCAACTGGGAGTTGTCGACCAACCGGGCCAATTCATCGCGGCGGGAGCTCCTCGCCGGCGGCATGGAGGACGGCAAGATCATGCGGGTCGTCGGCCTGGCCTCCACCGTCCTGTACGACAAGGATGACCCCTACAACCCGATCAACCGCCGCATCAGCATCGTGGTCATGAACAAGCGCACGGAAGAGGCGATCCTGCGCGACGGTGCTCCCCCCGCGGAGGCCAATGGCCAGGAGACGGCCCAGCAGGTCTCCACCGGCGTTTCCCAGCCGCCGCAATCAAAGTGACGAACCGCCGTCAGACGGTGGTGTCGGTGGGGTAAAATCGAAAAAATTGCGGCCGGGCCACGATACCTGCCCGACCGTCGAAGATGGGGACCTATGGACTTTTTCGGTAAGTCTTTCTGGAGCGGGATCGCCTGGACGCTGTTGGTCGGCGGCGCCTTCCTCCTGCTCTCGCCGTTTGGCCAGCCTGCGGTGGCCGCCGTGACGGCAATGGTGCTGGTCGGCCTGGGGTGGCATGTGGCCGCCTATCTGAGCCGTGGCGGCGGTACCCCGGGTGTTCCCTCAGATCCGCATCACAGTACCGATGAAAAGGCCTTGATGGCGGAGTTCCATCTATTGCTGGCCGAGTGCGTGCGGGAGTTTTCGGCTCAGTACGATGCCATCCGCAGCGAGATCGACCGGGTGCAGGGGCTGCTTTCCGAGGCCATCCAGCAACTGACCACCAGCTTCCAGGGCATGCACGAGCAGGCCGACCAGCAACGCCGCCTGGCCGTTTCCGTGACCGGCGGGGCCGAAGAGGGAGACTCCGGCATCCGCTTCGACCAGTTTGTGCGCAACACCTCGGATGTCATGCAGCGCGTGGTGGACAGCGTGGTATCCAACAGCAAGCTGGGCATGGAGCTGGTCGAACTGACCGACGGCATTGCCCAGGGGGCGCGCAATGTTCAGGGCATCCTGTCGGAGATCGGCGCCATCGCCAAGCAGACCAACCTGCTCGCCCTCAATGCCGCCATCGAGGCGGCGCGTGCGGGCGAGGCCGGCCGCGGCTTCGCGGTGGTGGCCGACGAGGTGCGCGACCTGTCGGCGCGGACCACCCAGTTCAGTCAGCAGATCAGCAGCCTGATGCAGGGCATGCAGGGATCGGTGCAGCAGACCGAGGACGCCATCCAGCGCATGGCCAGCCAGGACATGACCTTCGCCCTGGAATCCAAGCAGCGGGTCGAGGAAATCATCCTGACCATGGAAGACCAGAACCGCCAGCGCATCGAGGCGATCGGCCAGTTGGGGACGGCCGCCCAGGAGATGGAGGGGCGGGTTAACGTGGCCATCACCGCCCTGCAGTTCCAGGACATGGTTTCCCAGCTGATCGCCCATGTGCATCGCCGCGTCGAGGCCCTACACGCCGTGGTGGACCATCTCGGCGAACTCGGCGACGTCCTGCAGGCGGATGCCGCAGCCATGAACTCGCGGGCGGCGGTGGAGTCGTTGCGGCGGGAAACCGCCAAGATTTCTTCCAGCCTCAAGTCTCTCGCCACCGAAACCACCAACAATCCCGTCGGCCAGGGCGCTATGACCCAGGGCGACATCGAACTGTTCTAGGAGCCCACCATGGCAAAAACCATCCTCGCAATCGACGACTCGGCCTCCATCCGCCAAATGGTTGCCTTCACCCTAAAGAGCTCGGGCTACGAGGTCGTCGAAGCGGTGGACGGCATGGACGGGCTCGACAAGGCCAAGGGCAAGACCTTCAACCTGATTCTCACGGACCAGAACATGCCGCGCATGGACGGCCTCACGCTCATCAAGAGCCTGCGCGCCATGCCCCAGTACAAGACCGTGCCGATCCTGATGCTGACGACCGAATCGTCGGACGCCATGAAGCAGCAGGGCCGCGCCGTCGGCGCCACCGGCTGGCTGGTGAAGCCCTTCGATCCCCAGAAGCTCATCGAAGTCGTCAAGAAGGTGATCGGTTAAGGTCGCGTCGTCCAATCAGCGGTCGGAGGCAACATGGCCATCGACATGAGCCAGTTCTACCAGGTTTTCTTTGAGGAAGCCGGTGAGCACTTGGCCAACATGGAAACCCTGCTGCTCGGATTGGACGTGGCCGATCCGGACAGCGAACAGCTCAATGCGATCTTCCGTGCCGCCCATTCCATCAAGGGATCGGCCGGCACTTTCGGCTTCACCGATCTGGCCGACGTCACCCATATCCTGGAGAATCTGCTCGACCGCATCCGCAAGGGCGAACTCGCCCTGCGCGAGGAAATGATCGACGCCTTTCTCGATGCCGGCGACGTGCTCAAAGTCCTGCTGGCCGCCCACAAGGGCGATGGCGAAGCCGATGCGGGCGACGTGGAAGCCATCTGCGCCCGTCTGCGCGACTTGACTGTCGCCGGCGGTACAGCGGCGGCAACGCCGGAGCCACCCGCAGCAACGGCGGCGGAGCCCGCGCCGGCGGCCGAACCCCTGCCGAAGCCGGCCGGCTTCGATCTGTATTTCGTACTCGACGGTGACGAAACGGCGGTCGGGCAATCCCTCGATAGCCTGATGACCGAACTCGGCAGCCTGGGGAGCGCGCGCATCGTCACCCGCCCGGCGGCGCCGGAACAGCCCTGGCATGTGGAACTGGTGGGCGACGTGGAGGCCGACACGGTACGCGGCGCCCTGGAGTTCCTGGCGCGCAGCGACAGCATCCGCATCCTGCCTCTCGGCGCAGCCCCCGGCGCGACGCTGGCCGATGCCGACGGTGCCTATGGCTTCTTCGACAGCGAAACCCCTGCCGCCGGCGGGCAGGACGACGATGCCTACGGCTTCTTCGAACCCCTGTCGCCCCAGACGGCTACTGCAGCGGGCGACGGCGAGGCTTACGGCTTCTTCGATCCGCCGGTGGCCGAGACGGCGGATTCCGCCGATGGTGCCTACGGCTTCTTCGAACCGCTGCCCGCCGGGACGGCCACGCCGCCGGTTGTCGCATCCGCCGCCGACGCGGCGGATGGCGCCTACGGATTTTTCGCCGAGCTTCCCGCTGCGGCGCCGGCAGTGCCTGCGAAGCCGGCGGAAGGCGACGGGAGTTATGGTTTCTTCGGCGATATCCCCAAGCCGGAGGCAGCGCCCGCAGCCGTCGTGCCGGCGGTGGCGAAGCCTGCCGTCCCGGAAGCCGCCGCCAAGCCCGAGGTCGGTGCCAAGCGCGCCCCGGTGGCGCCGAAGGCCGGCGGCGATGCGTCCATCCGCGTCGGCGTCGAGAAGGTGGACCAGCTCATCAACCTGGTCGGCGAACTCGTCATCACCCAGGCCATGCTGGCCGAGTCGGCCTCCGGCGTCGATCCGGTAAAGTTCGAGCGCCTCATCGACGGTCTCGCCCAACTGGAGCGCAATACCCGCGACCTGCAGGAAGGCGTGATGTCCATCCGCATGATGCCCATGTCGGTGGTGTTCTCCCGTTTCCCGCGCGTCGTGCGCGAGCTCTCGCAGAAGCTCGGCAAGAAGGTCGAGCTGAAGATGATCGGCGAGGATACGGAACTCGACAAGAGCCTCATCGAGCGCATCACCGACCCGCTCACCCACCTGGTGCGCAACAGCCTCGACCACGGCGTCGAAATGCCGGAGGACCGGGTCGCCAAGGGCAAGCAGCCGACGGGCACCATCACCCTCAAGGCCTACCACCAGAGCGGCAACATCGTCATCGAAGTGGGCGACGACGGCGCCGGCCTCAACCGCCAGAAGATCCTCGGCAAGGCCAAGGAGCGCGGCCTGCCGGTGCACGACCAGATGACCGACCAGGAGGTCTGGCAACTTATTTTCGAGGCCGGCTTCTCCACCGCCGACCAGATCACCGAGGTGTCCGGCCGCGGCGTCGGCATGGACGTGGTGAAGAAGAACATCACGGCCATGGGCGGTCGCGTCGAAATCCAGTCCATGACCGGCATCGGCACGCGCATGACGGTGAAGCTGCCGCTGACGCTGGCGATTCTCGACGGCATGTCGGTGGCGGTGGGGCGCGAGATCTACATCGTTCCCCTCGGGTACGTCATCGAGTCCCTGCAGGCCGACCGCAGCATGGTGAAGAGCGTCTCCGGCGTCGAGCGGCTGCTGCAGGTGCGTGGCGAATACCTGCCGGTGGTTGCCCTCCATGAAGTCTTCCGCATACCCGGCGCTATCGCCAACCTGGAGGACGGCATCATGGTCATCCTCGAAGCCGACGGCGTGAAGGCGGCGCTGTTCGTGGATGCCATGGTCGGCCAGCAGCAGGTGGTGATCAAGAGCCTCGAATCCAACTACCGCAAGGTCAGCGGCATTTCCGGCGCCACCATCATGGGCGACGGCCACGTCGCCCTGATCCTCGACGTCACGGCACTGATCGGCATGGCGCGCAGCGCGCTGCCGGCAGCCGCCTAATTCACCAGGAGCCCACCATGGTCCAGGACACAGTCAACCCGCAGGCGGCCGACGCCGGGGAAGGCGGATTTGCCCAGGAATATCTGACCTTCACCCTCGGTCCCGAGGAATACGCCATCGACATCCTGAAGGTCCAGGAAATCCGCGGCTACGAGCATCCAACCTCCATCGCCAACACGCCGTCCTTCATCAAGGGCGTCATCAACCTGCGCGGCACCATCGTGCCCATCGTCGACCTGCGCATCAAGTTCGGGGTCGGCACCGCCGAATACACACCCTTTACCGTCGTCATCATCCTCAATATCGGCAGCCGCGTCGTCGGCATCGTCGTCGATGGCGTGTCCGACGTTACCGCCCTGCGCGCCGACCAGGTGCGGCCGGCGCCCGAGTTCGCCGCCACGGTGGATACCCGCTACATCACCGGTCTCGGCACCCTCGGCGAGCGCATGCTGATCGTCGTCGATATCGAGAAGCTGATGCTCTCCTCCGAAATGGCCCTCGTGGACGAGGCTGCCGCCAGCTGATCCGCACCGTCCCACGGCCGGAAGCACCCAACCGAAGAACCCGCAGCCATGAGAACCAACCTGCCCGTCACCCAGAACGAAGTCCTCCTCGACGACGCCACCCTGATCGTATCCAAGACCGATCTCAAGGGCCGCATCACCTACGTCAACAAGGATTTCCTCGCCATCAGCGGCTTCACGGAAGCGGAACTGCTGGGCGAACCCCACAACATCGTGCGTCATCCGGACATGCCGCCGGAGGCCTTCCAGGACCTGTGGGATACCCTGAAGGAAGGTCGTCCCTGGGTCGGTTACGTCAAGAACCGCTGCAAGAGCGGCGACTACTACTGGGTCGAGGCCCATGCCGCGCCCATCTGGGAGGGCAATCAGGTCGTCGGCTACATGTCGGTGCGACGCAAGCCGGCACGGGACAAGGTCGAGGCGGCGGAAGGCGCCTATCGGCTGTTCCGGGAAGGGAAGCAGGGCAGTCTGCGCATCAAGGACGGCTGGGTCGAGTCCACGGGCCTGGTGGCGCGCATGAGCCGGGCGGTCGGCAAGGCGTCCGTGTCCACGAAGATGATGGTCGGCTGCGCCCTCGGCGCGGTCGCCATCATGGTGGCGACGACCTTCTTCCTCGGCCGCCATCTTGCCGACGGGCTCGAAGCCCAAGGCATCGCCGATCTGAAGCAGAACCTCGGCCTGATTCGCGGCATGATCGAGGTGCGCGCCACCGCCATGCGCCGCGAAGCCATGCGCCTCAACGACGTCTTCGCGGCCAGCTTTCCGGAAGGCTTCAGCCGCGAGGACGGCGCCGATCTGCCCGTGCTCAGGCACGGCAAGACGGTGCTGACCCATCGCTACGACGAGGTGGATCGCTTCACCGGCGTGACGAATGCCGTGTCCACGGTATTCGTGCGCAAGGGCGAGGATTTCGTCCGCATCGCCACTTCCGTCAAGAACGAGAAGGGCGAGCGCGCGGTGGGTACGTTGCTGGCGCAGGATCATCCGGGCCGCGCCAAGCTGCTGGCGGGCGAGCGCTTCGTCGGTCTCGCCAAGCTGTTCGGCAAGGACTTCTACACTTCCTATACGCCGATCAAGGACAAGGAGGGTCAGGTCATCGGCGCCCTATTCATCGGCGTCGACGTTTCCGCCGAGATTCCGGCCCTCAAGCAGCAGATCAAGGCGGTCAAGGTCGGCGAGACCGGCTACTTCTACGTGCTCGACGCGCGGCCGGGCAAGGAGCGCGGCATGCTGCTGGTCCATCCGGCGAAGGAAGGGGCCAACCTGCTCGAAGCGAAGGATGCGGCAGGACGCGAGTTCATCCGGGAAATCATCGACCAGAAGCAGGGCGTGATCCGCTATCCCTGGGCCAACACCGAACTGGGCGACACCCGCCCGCGCGAGAAGGTCGTCGTCTTCGACACCTTCCCCGATTGGCAATGGACCATCGGCGGCGGCACCTACGTGGATGAGTTCGAGGCTCTCTCCCGTTCCATGCAACGCTTCATGTGGCTGACGGCCGCCGTCGTCGTGCTGGTCCTGATCGGCGTGATCTTCTGGCTGGTGCGCACCCTGATCCGCAATCCGTTGCAGGACCAGGTGCTGCCGGCGTTCCGCGCCCTGTCCGGCGGCAAATACGACAATCCCCTCGACGTCGGCCGTTCCGACGAGATCGGCCAGGTGATCCAGGGCTTGGAGACCATGCAGAACCGTCTCGGCGTCGAGGTGGCGGAGACCAAGCGCACGGCCGACGAGATGACGCGCATCAAGATCGCTCTCGACAATGTGTCGACGGGCGTCATGATCGCCGACCCCGAGCGCCGCATCATCTATACCAACAAGGCCGTCGTACGCGTCCTCAAGGGCGCCGAGGAGGGCATCCGCCAGCAACTTCCGAACTTCAGCGCGGATAACCTGGTCGGCACCTGTATCGACAGCTTCCACAAGAACCCGGCCCATCAGGCGAACCTGCTGGCCACCTTCACCCAACCGTACACGGCAAAGCTGGAAATCGGCAACCGCTCCATGACGGTGACGGCGAACCCGGTTGTGAACGACCACGGCGAGCGCCTCGGCGCCGTCGCCGAGTGGTTGGACCGCACCGCGGAAGTGGCGGTGGAGCGCGAAGTCGCCGAGATCGTCGAAGGCGCTTCGCTGGGCGTTCTCACCATGCGCATCCAGACCGAGGGCAAGGAGGGCTTCTTCGCCTCCCTCAGCCACGGCATCAACCAGTTGCTGGACACTACCCAGAAGGCCCTGACCACCACTTCCGAGGTCCTCAACCGCGTTTCCCGCGGCGACCTGACGCAGAAGATCGAGGAGGACTATGCCGGCATCTTCGGTCAGCTGAAGGACGACACCAACACGACGGTGGAGCGGCTGCGGGAGGTGGTGGGACGGATCAAGGAAGCGACGGACGCGATCAACACGGCGGCGAAGGAGATCGCGGCGGGGAACCAGGACCTGTCGAGCCGGACGGAAGAGCAGGCGTCGAGCCTGGAAGAGACGGCGAGCTCGATGGAAGAGTTGAACGCGACGGTAAAGCAGAACGCGGAGAACGCGCGGCAGGCGAACGAACTGGCGCACAGCTCGAACGAGATCGCCAGTCGCGGCGGCGAGATGGTGAAGCGGGTGGTGAGCACGATGGGGGACATCCAGGACAGTTCGCGGAAGATTGCGGACATCATCGGGGTGATCGACAGCATCGCGTTCCAGACGAACATCCTGGCGCTGAACGCGGCGGTGGAAGCGGCGCGGGCGGGCGAGCAGGGCCGCGGTTTTGCGGTGGTGGCGACGGAAGTGCGCAACCTGGCGCAGCGGAGTGCGACGGCGGCGAAGGAGATCAAGGCGCTGATCGCGGAGTCGGTGGACAAGGTGGAAGGCGGGGCGCGGCTGGTGCAGCAGGCGGGCAGCACGATGGACGATGTGGTGACGTCGTTCCAGCGGGTGGCGGCGCTGGTGACGGATATCACGAATGCGAGCCGGGAGCAGAGCTCGGGGATCGAGCAGGTGACGCAGGCGGTGGGCCAGATGGACGAAGTGACGCAGCAGAACGCGGCGCTGGTGGAAGAAGCGGCGGCGGCGGCGGAGAGCCTGGAGGAACAGGCACGCGGGCTGGTGCAGGCGGTGGGGAGTTTCAAGCTGGCGGAAGGCGGGGCGGTGGGCGAGCCGCTGCGGACGCTGCAGGAGCCGCGGCAGCTGGCGAGTCCGGAGAAGCCGCGCGGAGCGCCGAAGCCGAAGCAGATCGCGCCGCCCCACGTCGCCGGCGACGACGAAGAGTGGGAAGAGTTCTGAAACGCAGCGGTCGTATCGACCCGTATCGAGGCTGACAACGAGGTGATGCCATGAGAACCAATCTGCCGGTCACGCAAAACGAATATGTTTTGACGGACAGCGACCTGATCGTCTCGAAGACCGATCTCAAGGGACGCATCACTTACGTCAACCGCGACTTCCTGCGCATCAGCGGCTTCACCGAGGCGGAGCTGATCGGCGAACCGCACAATCTCGTGCGTCACCCCGACATGCCGCCGGAGGCCTTCGAGGATCTTTGGAACACCCTCAAGGCCGGGCGCCCCTGGACCGGCTACGTCAAGAACCGCTGCAAGAACGGCGATTTCTACTGGGTGCTGGCCAATGCCACGCCGATCTGGGAGGGCGGCCAGGTTGCCGGCTACATGTCGGTGCGCCGCAAGGCCACTCCGGAAGCCATCGCCGCCCACGAGGACGTCTACCGGCGCTTCCGCGAGAAACGCCAGGGCGGCCTGAAGATCCGCTACGGCAAGGCCGTCAGCGGCGGCGAAAGCGTCTGGGGCAACATGTCCCTGGCGGCGCGCATGGCCATCGTCTTCGGCTTCCTCTGCGCGATGCTGGTGGCGCAGGGCATTCTCGGCCTGTTCATGGTGTCGTCCACCAACACCCTGGTGCAGGACATGTTCGAGCGCCGTACCGAGACGACCCGCATCATCGGCCGCATCGGCAAGCTGATGGCCGACAACCGCGCCCAGATCCTGCTGGGTCTGCAGCACGATCCGAGCGGTGAGTTCGCCAAGTACCACGATCACGGCCTCGACCGCCATACCGATGCGGTGAAGGCGAATATCGAGGAAATCACCCAGCTCTGGGGGGAATACCAGAAGGCCATCCACAACGACGATCATCGCGCCTTGGCCCAGGCCTATGCCGACGCCCGCAAGAAATTCGTCCAGGAAGGCTTGCTGACGGCCCGCCAGGCGATGCTGGACGGCAGCTTCCACGACGCCAACCTGATCCTGCTGCAGAAGATCAATCCGCTCTACGCCGAAGCGGCGGGCAAGGCGGACGACTTGTTCAAATATCACACCGAGAAGGCCCGCGGCGAGTTCGCGGCGTCCCAGGAGCGCTTCGAGCTGGTGCGCACGGGTACCCTCTTCGGCATGCTGGCCGTGCTGGGCCTGGCCGTCTTTGGCGCCGTGCGGCTGGTGCGTTCCGTCAAAGGGCCCCTCGCCGAGGTCTTGTCGACGCTGCAGAACGTGGCCCAGGGCAACTACTCCAACAGCATCGACGTCACCCACAACGACGAGCTCGGCAAGACGCTGCAAGGGCTGCAGTCCATGCAGACTCGCCTGGGTTTCGAAGTGGCGGAGACCAAGCGCACAGCCGACGAGATGACGCGCATCAAGATCGCCCTCGACAACGTGTCGACGGGCGTCATGATTGCCGACCCGGATCGCAACATCATCTATACGAACAAGTCGGTGGTGCGCATCCTCAAGGGCGCCGAAGCGGCCATCCGCAGCCAACTGCCGAATTTCGATGCGGCGAACCTCGTCGGCGCCAACATCGACAGCTTCCACAAGAACCCGGCCCACCAGGCCCATCTGCTGAATACCTTCAAGGACGTGCACACCGCCGATCTCGAAATCGGCGGTCGCTACCTGACGGTGGCCGCTAATCCGGTCATCAACGACCAGGGCGAGCGCCTCGGCGCCGTCGCCGAGTGGCGCGACCGCACCGCCGAGGTGCTTGTCGAGAAGGAAGTCCAGAGCATCGTCTTCGCGGCGGCCCAGGGCGACTTCAGCCAGCGCCTCAGCATGGAGGGCAAGACGGGCTTCTTCGAAGGCCTTGCCATCGGCCTCAACCAGTTCCTCGAAACGGCGGCCAGGGGGCTCTCCGACGTGGCCGAGGTCCTCAATGCCCTTGCGCGCGGCGACCTCACCCAGAAGATCGAAGGCGACTACCAGGGTACTTTCGGTCAGCTGAAGGACGACACCAACACGACGGTGGAGCGGCTGCGGGAGGTGGTGGGACGGATCAAGGAAGCGACGGACGCGATCAACACGGCGGCGAAGGAGATCGCGGCGGGGAACCAGGACCTGTCGAGCCGGACGGAAGAGCAGGCGTCGAGCCTGGAAGAGACGGCGAGCTCGATGGAAGAGTTGAACGCGACGGTAAAGCAGAACGCGGAGAACGCGCGGCAGGCGAACGAACTGGCGCACAGCTCGAACGAGATCGCCAGTCGCGGCGGCGAGATGGTGAAGCGGGTGGTGAGCACGATGGGGGACATCCAGGACAGTTCGCGGAAGATTGCGGACATCATCGGGGTGATCGACAGCATCGCGTTCCAGACGAACATCCTGGCGCTGAACGCGGCGGTGGAAGCGGCGCGGGCGGGCGAGCAGGGCCGCGGTTTTGCGGTGGTGGCGACGGAAGTGCGCAACCTGGCGCAGCGGAGTGCGACGGCGGCGAAGGAGATCAAGGCGCTGATCGCGGAGTCGGTGGACAAGGTGGAAGGCGGGGCGCGGCTGGTGCAGCAGGCGGGCAGCACGATGGACGATGTGGTGACGTCGTTCCAGCGGGTGGCGGCGCTGGTGACGGATATCACGAATGCGAGCCGGGAGCAGAGCTCGGGGATCGAGCAGGTGACGCAGGCGGTGGGCCAGATGGACGAAGTGACGCAGCAGAACGCGGCGCTGGTGGAAGAAGCGGCGGCGGCGGCGGAGAGCCTGGAGGAACAGGCACGCGGGCTGGTGCAGGCGGTGGGGAGCTTCAAGCTGGCGGAAGGCGGGGCGGTGGGCGAGCCGCTGCGGACGCTGCAGGAGCCGCGGCAACTGGCGAGTCCGGAGAAGCCGCGCGGAGCGCCGAAGCCGAAGCGGATCGCGCCGCCCCACGTCGCCGGCGACGACGAAGAGTGGGAAGAGTTCTAGGCGGCAGCCCCAACCCCGACAGCCGCGGCCGGCGCAGCCAGAAGCGTACCGCCGCGGCAGGTAAACGACATGGCGACGACACCAGAAAGGCCCCGCATCGAGGTGCCTTCCATCGTTCCCCAGCGTGAATTCCAGTTCACGCAGGAGGACTTCGACCGGGTCCGCAAGCTGATCTACGACCACGCCGGCATCTCGCTGGCGCCGATCAAGCGCGACATGGTCTATTCGCGCCTGGCGCGCCGCCTGCGGGCCCTGGGGCTTGCCTCCTTCCGCGAGTACCTGCGCCTGCTCGAAGGGGGCGACGAGAAGGAGTGGGAGACCTTCGTCAATTCCCTGACGACGAACCTGACCTCCTTCTTCCGCGAGGGCCACCACTTCAAGATTCTCGAAAAGTACATGCTCACGCTGACCACCCGGCCCGTGCGCATCTGGTGTTCGGCGGCATCCACCGGCGAAGAGCCCTATTCCCTCGCCATCACCGCCTGCGAGGCCTTCGGTTCCACGACGCCGCCGGTGACCATCGTCGCCAGCGACATCGACACCAATGTGCTGGCCACCGGGGAGCGCGGGGTCTATCCGGTGGAGCGGGTCGAGAAGCTGGATGCCGAACTGCTGCGGCGCTATTTCCTGAAGGGGGCGGGCACCCAGGCCGGCTATGTGCGCGTGCGTCCGGAACTGCAGAAGCTCATCAGTTTCACGCGCGTCAATCTGCTCGATGCCCGCTGGCCCGTACAGGGACCCTTCGACGTGATCTTCTGCCGCAACGTGATGATCTACTTCGACAAGGAAACCCAGTTTCAGATCTTGAAGAAGTTCGTGCCCCTGCTGCGGGAGGAGGGTCTGCTGTTCGCCGGCCATTCGGAGAGCTTCCTGCATGCCGCCGCCCTGGTGCGTTCCCTCGGCCGCACCGTCTATGAACGCGCCGACCGCAAGGGACCTTCGCGGGACATGAGGCTTCACCCATGAACGGCACGGCCGAGCTCGGTTTCGTCGAGCACCTTGCCGGCAACCGTTACTTCGACCGCCAGTTCGAGGTGGAGGCCGTGAAGGTGCTGCCCGGCGAGTACTACGTGACGGCATCCAACATGGTGCTGGTGACGGTGCTCGGGTCCTGCGTCTCCGCCTGCGTGCGCGACCGCGAGAAGGGGGTCGGCGGCATGAACCACTTCATGCTCGCCGACAGCGGCGACAACGGCGCACTCTCCGCGTCGGCGCGCTATGGCACCTACGCCATGGAAATCCTCATCAACCACCTGCTGAAGATCGGCGCGCGCAAGAGCGCCCTCGAAGCCAAGGTCTTCGGCGGTGGACGCGTGATGGCCAGCCTGACGAGCTCCCAGGTCGGCGAGCGCAATGCTCGGTTCGTCATGGATTTCCTCGCCACCGAGGGTATTCCCGTGGCGGCGCAGGATCTGCTCGACGTCTATCCGCGCAAGGTGTACTACTTTCCCGATACCGGCCGGGTGCTGGTCAAGAAGCTGGTACGCATGCACAATGACACCTTGATGCGGCGGGAAAAAGAATATGCAGCCAGGCTGGTCGAAGCACCCGTGGCCGGCGAAATCGAACTGTTTACCTGACCCCTGTAGAGAAGACCGTGGCTCTCAAAGTACTGATTGTCGACGACTCCGCGCTGATGCGGGCGCTGCTGACCGAGATCATTGGCGGAGCGCCGGACCTGGAGGTCGTCGGCAGCGCGCCGGACCCCATTGCTGCGCGCGAAATGATCAAGGTCCTCAATCCCGACGTACTGACCCTCGACGTCGAGATGCCGAAAATGGACGGGCTGGAATTCCTCGACCGCCTCATGCGCCTGCGGCCGATGCCGGTGGTGATGATCTCGTCGCTGACGGAGAGGGGGTCGGAGGTGACGCTGCAGGCCCTGGAAATGGGGGCGGTGGATTTCGTCGCCAAGCCGCGTGCGGAAAGTGCGTCCCTGCTGCAGAATTACGCGGACGAGATCCGCGACAAGATCCGCGCCGCCGCCGGCGCCCATCTGCGCAAGCGCTCGGCGGCGCCGGCGGCGAGATCCCCGGCCCAGCGCGAGGCGCCGACCGCCGCCGCGGGACTTTCCCCCCGCCTGCTGCAGGAGAAGTTGATCGCCATCGGCGCTTCCACCGGCGGTACCGAGGCGATCAAGGACGTACTCATGGCCTTGCCCGAGGAGGTTCCCGGCATCGTCATGACCCAGCACATGCCTGAGGCCTTCACGGGTTCCTATGCGCGGCGCCTCGACAGCCTCTGCCGCATCCGGGTGGTCGAGGCCCAGGGCGGCGAGCGCATCGAGCCCGGCACGGCGTATCTGGCGCCCGGGCATTCCCACCTGTTGGTGAAGCGGGTGGGCAGCGCTTACATGACCGAGCTGTCCCAGGCGGAGCCCGTCAATCGGCACCGTCCGTCCGTGGATGTCCTGTTCAACTCGGTCGCCCAGCACGCCAGGCAGAATGCCGTCGGCGTCATCCTGACGGGCATGGGCAAGGACGGCGCCCTCGGCATGCTGGAGATGCGCAGGGCGGGGGCATGGAACATCGGCCAGGATAAGGATAGTTGCGTCGTCTACGGCATGCCGCGCGAGGCAGCGAACGTCGGCGCCGTCGAGGAGGTTGCGCCGCTGGCCGAGATCGGTCAGCGTATTCTGGCGAGGCTCAGGCAGTGGGACCGGGGCAGCTTCCGCTAGGCTATACTTCGCCAACGCACCGCAAGAGCCACACCGCAAGAGCCATTAAGGGAGCAGTTCATGGAAGCCAACGTTGCCACCACCAACGGTTGTGCCGTTATCCGCCTCAAGGGGCGCTTCGACTTCAATGCCCATCGCGAATTCCGCGATGTCGTGGACGAGGCATTGAAAGATGGCAGCGTCCAGGAAGTTCAGGTCGACCTCGGAGCCGTCGACTATCTTGACAGTTCTGCCCTGGGCATGTTGCTGATGTTGCGCGACAAGGCCCGTGGAGCCGGCAAGAACGTTTCCCTCGCCAATTGCCGCGGGGCCGTCAAGCAAGTCATCGAGATCGCGAACTTCGGCAAACTGTTCCAGATTTCGTGAGTTCGCAAGAACTCCCTCGGCCATGAAGATTCTTCTGGTCGAGGACAATCCGGACGATCTCCTCTTCGCCAAGCATGCGCTGGGCAAGCTTGGCCACATGGTGATCGGCGTCGACAACGGCGCCAGCGCCCTGGAGAAGTTCGACAGCGAGCGCCCGGATCTCGTCATCACCGATATCTACATGCCCGGCATGGACGGGTTCACCCTCACCCGTGCCGTGCAGCAGCGCGCCGCTCCGCGCTGGCAGCCGGTGCTGTTCCTCTCCGGCTACCGGGACGACGAACTCCAGGTCAAGGCCCTGCAGGTGGGCGCCGACGGCTACGTCGTCAAGCCGGTATCGGCCGAACTGCTCGATGCGCGCCTCAAGGTTATCGAGCGCCTGCTCATCATGCAGCGCCAGGCGGAGGAGCGCGCCCGGGAGCTGGAAAGCTATTACGCGGCCGAAGAGGAGGAAAAGCGCGTCGCCGAGCATCTCATCCGCCGCCTGGTGAATGCCGACAAGCTGAACGATCCCGCCATCGACTACTGGATATCGCCAGCCGCCCTGTTCAGCGGCGACCTCATTGCCGCGGCGCGTACCCCGGCCCATGTGCTCCATGTGCTGTTGGCGGACGGCACCGGCCACGGCCTGTCGGCCTCGATCAACGTGTTGCCGATCATCGCGCCTTTCTACCGCATGACCGAAAAGGGCTTCGGCATCGATGCCATTGCCCGCGAGATGAACCAGAAGGTGCGCCAGTTCCTGCCCGAGGATCGCTTCGTCGCCGCCACGCTGGCGGCCATCGATTTCCGCGAGGGCTACGTCCGGGTCTGGAATGGCGGCAATCCCGAGCCCATCCTGCTGGGCCCGACGGGCAGGGCCGAGCATATGTTCGGATTGCGCCACACCCCGCTCGGAATTCTCGAAGACGACGAGTTCGAGACCCTCACCGAAACCCACGCTTTCGGCCATGACGCCCAACTCGCCCTTTACTCGGACGGCGTCATCGAGGCGGAAAGTCCGGGCGGCGAAATGTTCGGTTTCGAGCGGCTTGCCGCGGCCATGGACGGCGCGGCTCCCGAGGAACGCCTGAAGCAGGCGGTTGCCGCCGTTGTCGCCCATATGGGCACACGGGCGGCCCACGACGACATTTCCCTGCTGGTCGTAAACTCCCGCAGCGACGCGCCGGTTGCCGACACGACGGCAGGGGATGGCGGGAACGGCGAGCCGATTCCGGAGCCCGGCAACTGGAAGTTCGGCCTCCGTCTCGGCGCCATGGAAGTCCGCAAGGTGGACGTTGTGCCACTGCTGCTCGGTCTGGTCAACCAGTTCGACGGCGCCCGTCACCGTTCCGGAGAACTGTTCGTGATCCTTTCCGAACTGTTCAACAATGCCCTCGATCACGGACTGTTGCGGCTGGACTCCAGGAGGAAGCTTGATCCGGACGGCATGGAGGTCTATCTCAACCAGCGCGAGGAGCGGTTGCAGGCCTTGAACGAGGGGGAAATCGAACTGGAAATCGAACTGTTTCCCCATGCCGGCCGCAATTGGCTGCGCATCGTCTGCCGCGATACGGGGCCGGGATTCGACCACGCCCGTGTTCTCGGCGTGCCTTCCCAGGTCAGCGAACTTCCCTTCGGACGCGGCTTGGCACTGGTGCGGTCCCTGGCTTCGAGTTTCGAACTCAACGATACCGGCAACGCGGTGACGGCCATCTTATCCCTAGGTCATGGGCGGGACGACGAAAGCCCCGTCATTTAAGGGATTAGTCGGTCTATATACTTGTCTTTGGGCGAGGAAAGACTTAAAGTCCGCTTCGCTATATGAAAAGCCCGGGATGTGGCACCAGAGCGGGATACACCGCGCTCCATCCGCAACGGGGATATAACTTAAGTTCAAAATAAAAATCGGGGCTGGAGGAGGGAAGTTCAATGAGCAAGGCTGCATCAGGAAAAGTAATGACCCATGCGCGAATAGCGCACGGGCTGGCGGGTTTGATTCTGGCGGGTGCAGGAATCGGCGGCGTTTATCTTTCGGGCGGAACGCCGACCCCGATTGTCATCGTGTTGTACGTGGCGCTTGGCCTGGTGGTAGCGGTGCTGCCGCTGATGGTGATTTCCAGTTCCTTCGCCCGGCCGCTGGAGCATCTGCGGGAAACCATCGCGGCCACGCGCAGCGACGGCGACTTGTCGCGGCGCGCCACGGTGTCTCCCGGCTGTGCCATTGCGCCGACGGCGCAGGCCTATAACGAACTCATCGCGAGTTTCCAGGGCATTTCGACGCGGATTGTCTACAACGCCCATCAGGTGGCGGATGCTGCCGAGACGCTGATCAAAGAGGCCAAGGAAACCGTTGGCGCTTCGGAAAGCCAGAACTCGGCGGCCGAGGCGGCGGCCGAGGCGGTGGCCGAACTGTCCGGCGGCATCGCCGCGGTGGCCCACAATGCCGACGACACGGCGGTGATCGCGCAATCGGCCCGGGAGCATTCCTCCCGCGGCGCCAAGATCGTCGGCGAGGCATCGGCGGAGATCGACCGCATCGCCCGCTCGGTGGAACAGTCCGCTGTTGTCATCGCCGCCCTCGGCGAGCGTTCCGAAGCCATTTCCGGCATCGTCAAGACGATTCACGACATTGCCGACCAGACCAACCTGCTGGCCCTGAATGCCGCCATCGAGGCCGCCCGGGCCGGTGAGCAGGGGCGCGGCTTCGCCGTCGTCGCCGACGAGGTGCGCAAGCTGGCGGAGCGCACGACGGCGGCGACGGGCGAGATCAGCGCCGTGATTTCGGCGATCCAGAGCGAAACCCAGAGCGCCATCTCCACCATCCAGGAAGGTTCGAACCTGGCCCACAATGGGGCGAATCTGGCCCGCCAGGCGGCAGAAGCCCTGGAACAGATCAATCAGGGCGCCCAGGAGACCATGGAAAAAGTGGACGTGATCGCCCGCGCCATGGCCGAGCAGAACGCCAAGTCGCAGAACATCGCGGAGCACGTTTCCAGCATCATGGGATCGGCGGCGCGCAATACCGACGGGGCGCGCAACACCCTGGCGGAAGCGACGCAACTGGACTACCTGGCCATCAACCTGGAAGAGATCGGTACCGTCTTCAAGCTGGGTCAAGCCGGCGAGGATGCGCGCAAGGTCCATCAGCGCATGCCCGGTGTCGTGAAGGAAGCCGCGCGCCAGGTTTCCGCCGCTCTGGAGGCGGCCGTGGACAAGGGCGTCGTCAAGCTGGACGATCTGTTCGACCAGAACTACGTGCCGATCGCCAATACCAAGCCGCAGAAATTCAACACCCGCTTCGACGGGCTTTGCGACAAGCTCCTGCCCGCCATCCAGGAGCCCCTGCTGGAACGGAACAAGGAGGTCACCTACGCCATCAGCTGCAATGTCGGCGGCTATGTGCCGACCCACAACACCCGTTTCTGCCAGCCGCTGACCGGTGACGAGCAGAAGGACTTCGTCGGCAACCGCACCAAGCGCGTATTCTCCGATCCGGTCGGCAAGCGTTGCGGCTCCCATGAATTGCCGTTCCTGCTGCAGACCTACCGGCGCGATACCGGCGAGATCATGCACGATATCTCCGCGCCGGTTTATGTGAAGGGCCGCCATTGGGGTGGCTTCCGTATCGGTTACCGGACCGAGTGATGACCATCGTACCTGTCCGGACGCCATGACACTCCGCCAGCGCCTGATCCTCGTTCTCGTCGTCCTGGCGGTCGTCACCGCAATCGCCAACGGGTTCAGCTTTCTGATGTTCGCCCGGTTGGCCGATGCCGCCGGCCAGGCCGATCCCAAGCTGCTTCAGGCGGCCACCGAAACCAAGTGGTGGATACTCGGTGTCACGGCTTTGGCTTCCGTCGTGGGCCTGGCTGCCTTCGTGCAGCTGGTGCGTATACTGCTTTCCCTGCTCGGCGGCGAACCGCAGTATGCCGCCGATGTCGTTAAGCGGATTTCGGACGGTGACCTTGCCTTCGGTATCGAGATCGCGCCTGCGGATCGTCAGAGCCTGCTGGCGGCGATTGCCGGACTGCAGGGGAGTTTGCGCGGCATGGCTGGGCAGTTGCGTTCCGCTGCCGGCCAGTTGCGCGGCGCTGCCCATCAGTTCGCCACCACGACGACGGGGATACGCCAGGGTACGGCCGAGCAAAGCCAGGTTGCCGGTGAAACCGTGAGGGTGGTGGAGCAGGTCAGCGCCTCCATTGACGGCGTGGCCGGCAAGGCGACCGACGTCAGCGGTCTGGCGCGGGCGAGCATGGCCCAGACGCAGGAAGGCAATGTCAGCCTGTCGCGCATGATCGGCCAGTTGAGCGAGGTGGAAGAGGCGGTGCAGGATGTCGTCGTCACCTCCAAGGCCTTCATCGAGAGCGCCGCAGCCATCACCGACATGACCCGCGAGGTCAAGGACATTGCCGACCAGACCAATCTGCTGGCCCTGAATGCGGCCATCGAGGCGGCGCGGGCGGGGGAGCAGGGGCGCGGTTTCGCCGTCGTGGCCGACGAGGTACGCAAGCTTGCCGAGAAGTCGGCTGCCACGGCGAGTGAGATCGATGCCGTCACCAAGACGCTGAGCAGCAAGTCGGACATCGTCGAGTCGTCCCTGCAGCGGGGCCTGGATGCCCTGGCGGCCAGCCAGGGCAATCTCGAACAGGTGGCCATGGCCCTCGGCGAGGCGAACCTGACGGTGGCACAGACGACCGAGGGGATGGAGAGCATCACCGATTCGGTCCGTGAGCAGAGCGGCGCCAGCAGAGCCATCAGCCAGAACATTGAGAGCATGGCGCAGATGGCCGAGTCGAACCAGGCGGCGGTCGCCGAATTGGCAGATGAAGCAGGACGCCTCGAACTGCTCGCACAAGAGCTGGAAGGCGCTCTGGAGCACTTCAAGCTCTAAAACTTCGCCGAAAATGGCGTAATATTGGCAGTTACTAGTGTCTAGCGACATCTAGCGGAAAGGTCCGGAAATGTCCGATTTGCTGAAAAACATCGATGCGCGTACCCGTCTGGCTGGCACCAACAAGCTGGAGATTTTGCTTTTCTCCCTGGGCGTGGATAACCGCAACGGCCGGCGCGAGACGTTCGGCATCAACGTCTTCAAGGTCCGCGAGGTGATGCGGACGCCGCCGATTACGGCCGCACCGGACATGCCGTCCTCGGTGAAGGGGATGGTTTCCCTGCGCGGCGTCCTCGTTCCGGTGGTCGATCTGGCCGAGTACATCGGCATGCAGCCGGACTCGCCCCGCGACATCATGATCGTCACCGAATACAACGGCCACACCCAGGGCTTCCTGGTCGAGGCCGTGGATACCATCCTGCGCCTGGACTGGGCCCAGATGCGGGTGCCGCCCGAAATGCTGACTGCCAACCTGGGTGGCCTGGTGACGGCCGTCACCGAACTGGCCGACAACCGCCTGGTCATGATGCTCGACGTCGAGCGCGTGCTGGCCGAGACGGCAAAGGCGGACGACAGCTACCAGTTCAATGCCATTGCGCCGCTGAATCGACAGGACCTGACGGTGGTCTATGCAGACGATTCGTCGGTGGCCCGCGGGCAGATCCAGAAGACGTTGGATGTGCTCGGCGTCAAGTCGATCAGCGCCGTCAACGGCCGTGTCGCCTGGGACGAACTGCAGAAGATCGCCAACTACGCCGATTCCACCGGGCGTAAGGTGAAGGACATCGTGCACTTGGTGCTCACCGATGTGGAAATGCCGGAAATGGACGGCTACATTCTCACCAAGTCCATCAAGTCCGATCCGCGCTTCGCCGGTATTCCGGTGATCATGCACTCGTCCCTGTCTTCCATGTCGAACCAGCAACTCGGCAGGTCGGTCGGGGTGGATGAGTACGTGCCGAAGTTCGAGCCCCAGCGGCTTGCCGAAACGCTTACTCGCCTGCTTCTCCGCCCCGGCGAAGTTGCCGAGGCCCATTGACTGTCGAGGATAAGCCCGATGAACGCCACCCAGTCGCTGTTTTCCAAAGGTGCCGCACCTGCCTCCCTGCTGGAGAACGTGGATGCCCGTACCAAGCTGGCCGGCTCCAATCGCATGGAGATTCTGCTGTTTTCCCTCGGCACCCACGAGACCTTCGGCATCAACGTCTTCAAGGTCCGCGAGGTCAGCAAGACGCCCTCCATCACCAAGGCGCCCCACATGCCGGACGGCGTCGAAGGACTGATCAGCCTGCGCGGCAACGTCATTCCCTGCGTTTCTCTTTCCAAGGTGATGGGGCTCGCCGATGCCCCCAGCGAACGCGGCGGCTCCATGATGGTGACCGAGTACAGCAAGCGCACGCTGGGTTTCCTGGTTCATGGCGTTGATCGCATCATTCGCGTCGAATGGGACAAGGTGCGCGCCCCCGAGTCCGTGACCAGCGGGTCCCACGCCTATATCACGGCCATCACGGAACTGCCGGACGGCAAGCTCGTATCCATTGTCGATGTCGAGCAGATCATGGCCAACACCTTCGGCGAGGCCATCATTGGCCAGATCGAGCGCATGGCGTCCGGCGACGACCTCAATGTCTTCTTCGTGGACGATTCAGCGGTGGCCCGCAAGAAGATCGTTGAAGTGCTCGAAAAACTCGGCGTCAAGCACAAGCATGCCCAGAACGGCCTGGAAGCCTGGACGCGCCTTTCCGGCATGGCGGCCCATGCCCAGCAGTCGGGACGCGACCTGCGCGAAGAGGTCAATCTGATCCTCGTGGATGCCGAGATGCCCGAAATGGACGGCTACGTGCTGACCAAGAACATCAAGTCCGATAGCCGCTTCGAAGGCATCCCGGTGGTCATGCACTCTTCCCTGTCCTCGGAAGCCAACCGTTCCATGGGCAAGAGCGTCGGCGTCGATTCCTATGTTGCCAAGTTCGATGCCGATGCTCTGGCGGAAACCTTGCGCCCCTTGCTGATGAAGTCGCAGCGGGACTGAGCCGGAGCCATTCATGCCCGCCGATCCGAACAAGGTCAAGTTCCTCGTTGTTGACGATTTCTCGACGATGCGCCGCATCGTCCGCAACCTGCTCAAGGAACTGGGTTTCACCAACGTCGATGAGGCCGAGGACGGCGCGGTCGCCCTGCAGAAGCTCAAGGGCGGCGGCTTTACTTTCGTCGTCTCGGACTGGAACATGCCCAACATGGACGGTTTGACGCTGTTGCAGACCGTCAGGGCCGATCCGGAACTCAAGCATCTGCCGGTATTGATGATCACTGCCGAAGCGAAGAAGGAAAACATCATCGCGGCGGCCCAGGCGGGAGCCTCCGGCTACATCGTCAAGCCCTTCACGGCGGCGACGCTCAACGAGAAACTGGTCAAGATTTTCGAAAAGATGGGCCTCTGAGCCCCTCGGTCTAGAAGAAAGAGCAATGGCGAAACCTATCAAGTTCGACGAATCCGGCGATTCCGACGATCTGCAGGCCCTGTTCGACAGCATTGCCGTCGCCAAGCCGCCTGCCCCCGCTCCCGTCGCCCCCGCCGCCGGTCCCGACCCTTCCGGCGATTCCGACGAATTGCAGGCCTTGTTCGACTCCGTCGTCGACCATGTCAGCGAAGGCGATACGGCAAGCGGTTCCGCCGCCGCTGGCGATGGCGAAGCCGCCTCGGGCCAGGAACTGGCATTCAATCGCATCGGCCACATGGCGCGCCAGCTCCATGATTCCATGCGCGAGTTGGGTTACGACCGCATGCTGGAGGATTCCGCCCGCCAGATTCCCGATGCGACCCAGCGCCTGACCTATATCGCCCAGATGACGGAGCAGGCGGCAAGTCGCGTCCTCAACGCCACCGACATTGCCAAGCCGCTGCAGGACCAGCTGCTGGCAGCGTCCCAGGACATGTCGTCGCGCTGGGACAGGATGTTCGCCAACCAGCTTTCGGTCGAGGAATTCAAGGCCTTGGCGTCCGATACGCGCGCCTTCTTCCATAACGCCCAGGACAAGATCGTCACTACCAACACCCAGCTGAACGAGATCATGCTGGCGCAGGATTTCCAGGACTTGACCGGCCAGGTCATCAAGAAGGTCGTCGATATCGTCCAGAAGCTGGAGACCCAACTGGTGGGAGTCCTGATTGAAGTAATGCCCGAGGAACGCAAAGCCGCTGCGCCCGAAGGTTTGATGAACGGCCCGGTAATCAATGCCGAAGGCCGTTCCGATGTGGTGACGACCCAGGCGCAGGTGGACGACCTGCTCGAAAGCCTGGGTTTCTGATGACGTCCCGCTACTGATCCGGGACCAAGGAGAGCACGATGAGCGACTTTCAGGGCATGGAAGATCTGCTGCAGGATTTCCTCGTTGAAGCCACCGACCTGCTGTCCGGTGTCGACAACAAACTGGTGGACCTGGAGCAGAGTCCCGACGATCGCGGGATGCTCAACGACATCTTCCGCGGTTTTCATACCATCAAGGGCGGCGCCGGCTTCCTTAACGCCACGGAACTCGTCACCCTCTGCCACCTGACGGAAAACCTGTTCGACAAGTTGCGCAACGGCGAGATCGCGGTCACCAAGGAAATCATGGATTCCATCCTGGCCGCGACGGCAACGGTGCGCGACATGTTCGGATTCCTCGAACGCGGCACGCAGCCGCCCGCTGCCGATGGCGCCCTCATCGCCAACCTGAAGGCCGCCATTGCCGGAGAGGCCGTCGTCGCCGCTGCCGCGCCGGCGGCCCCCGCGGCTGCTGCCGCGGAGCCCGCTGCCGGCGTTCCCGCCACCAGCCCGAATTGGGACAATCTCTACAACGCCGTCGCCGGCGGCGCAGCACCGACAGTGGCCGAGGCTCCGGCTGCGGGGCCGGTCGATCACACCCAGGTGGCCGGCAAGTCCCCCGACGAGGTCATCCACCAGGCGGTTGGCCGCCGCACCAGCGACAAGCCTGGCTTCCAGGGCCAGCCTCCGGGCCGCCGCGACACCGAGAAAACCCGCGACAATTCGATCCGTGTCGATACCTCTCGCCTCGACCAGGTGCTCAACCTGTCGGGCGAGATCGGCCTCACCAAGAACCGCCTGACCTCCCTGCGTTCGGACATCCTCAACGGCCGTTCCGATACCGACACACTGCACGCCCTCGACCAGGCGGTGAGCCAGCTCGATCTGCTGGTCTCCGACCTGCAGAACGCGGTCATGAAGACGCGCATGCAGCCCATCGGCCGCCTGTTCCAGAAGTATCCGCGCATCGCCCGCGATCTGGCCCGCAGCCTGGGCAAGGACGTGGAGCTGGTCCTCGCCGGCGAGGAGACCGAAATCGACAAGACGATGATCGAGGATTTGTCCGACCCGATCATCCACCTGATCCGCAACGCGGTGGACCACGGCGTCGAGACGCCGGCCGACCGCCTCGCCGCCGGCAAGCCGGAAAAGTCCCAGGTGCGCCTGGAAGCGCGCCAGGAGGGCGATCACATCGTCCTGATCGTCGCCGACGACGGTCGCGGCATGAATGCCGAAAAGCTGCGCGCCAAAGCCCTCGAAAAAGGCCTCATCACCGATGAGGAGGCCAATACGATGGACGAGCGCCAGAGCTACAACCTGGTCTTCCTGCCCGGCTTCTCCACCAAGGATGTGGCCTCGGACGTCTCCGGCCGCGGCGTCGGCATGGACGTGGTCAAGACCAACATCCAGAAGCTCAACGGCCAGATCGAGATCAAGTGCGTGGCGGGCAAGGGCTCGACATTCGTCATTTCCCTGCCCCTGACGCTGGCGATCCTGCCGGTGCTGCTGGTGCAGCTCGGCCAGCAGCCCTTCGCCGTGCCCCTGTCGATGGTGCGCGAAATCCTGCCGATCGAGGTCAGTCAGGTCCAGGAAGTCGGCGGTCGTGCCACCATGGTCGTCCGCGGCGAGGTGATGCCGATCTACCCGCTGCATTACCTGCTGGGCTGGGCGCCGGAACAGGTGGCCGAGTACGGCGTGCTGATGCAGACGGCCGAGCACACCTTCATTCTCGCCATCGACGGTTTCATGGGCCGCGAGGATGCGGTCATCAAGTCCCTCGACGACTTCCGTCCGAAGGGGGTTGCCGGCGTGACGACCTTGTCCAACGGCCAGATCGTTCTCATCCTCGACATGAAGGAACTCCTCGTCGGTCTCGGCGAAGGCCGCGGCGTGCCGCGTTCCTCCTTCATCATCCACGACGCTCTCGCGGCCTGATCCGGGCCTGAGCAAATAGGGGCCGAATCCCGGCCCTGTTCCCCGCTTTCCCCTTGATGCCGGCGGCAATAATTGCCGGCATGGAGGGGAACGCCCTTGGCTGAAGACAGCGATCTCGAAAAGACAGAACCAGCATCGAGCCGACGCATAGAAAAGGCTCGTGAGGAAGGCCAGATTCCGCATTCGCGGGAACTGATGGCCTTCCTCGTCATGGCTTCTGGCGTCGCCGGTCTCTGGGCGCTGAGTCCCTGGATCGGCAAGCGCGCCACCGACATCATGCGCGAGGGCCTGACCTTCGGCCGCGATGCCGCCTTCGACGAAAACGCCATGGGCAACACCTTCGCCCACCTGTCCTGGGAAGCGCTGACCCTGCTGTCGCCGATTTTTCTGCTGACGGTCGCCGCCGCCCTGCTGACGCCCTTCCTGCTGGGGGGCTGGCTGTTCTCGCCCAAATCCCTTGCCCTCAATTTCGAGCGTCTCGATCCCCTCTCCGGCATCAAGCGCATGTTCTCCATGCAGAGTGTCGGCGAGCTCGTCAAGGCGGTGCTGAAGTCCCTCCTGATCGGCGGCGTCATCTGGTGGGTGGTGCGCCATGAGATGGACCACCTGTTCGCCCTCATCGCCCAGCCCGTCGATGCCGCCCTGGTGTCCTTCGTGCGCATGCTGCTGTTCGCCTCCCTGGCCCTGGTCTGCGGCCTGGCGATCATCGCCATGCTGGACGTGCCCTTCCAGCTCTGGCAGTACTACGCGAAGCTGCGCATGACCAAGGAGGAGGTGCGCCAGGAGTACAAGGAAATGGAAGGCGACCCGCAGCTGAAGGCGCGCATTCGCGCCCAGCAGCGCGAGATGTCCCGCAAGCGCATGATGTCCGAAGTGCCGAATGCCGACGTGGTCGTCACCAACCCGACCCACTATGCGGTGGCGTTGAAATACGACAGCGGCGCCATGGGGGCGCCCCAGGTGGTCGCCAAGGGCATGAACCTCATCGCCCAGAACATCCGCGAGCTGGCCAGTGCCAACAACGTGCCGGTGCTGGAAGCGCCGCCCCTGGCGCGTGCTCTGTACCGCCATGCCGAAGTGGGCGACCAGATTCCCGCCGCCCTGTACACGGCGGTCGCCGAAGTGATGGCCTACGTCTACCAGCTCAACCAGTACCTCGCCGGCGGCGCCAAGCTGCCGCCCGACGTGCCGAGGACGCTGCCGGTACCGGCCGATCTGGACCCGGGAGCCGCTGACTGATGGCCCAAGCCCAGACCCTCGACTTCGGCGCGCTGCTCTCGCGCGGCAACCTCAAGGCCCTGGCGGCCCCGGGCCTCATCGTCATCATCCTGTCGATGATGGTGCTGCCGCTGCCGCCCTTCGCCCTCGACGTCTTCTTCACCTTCAACATCGCCATGTCGGTGATGGTCCTGCTGGCGGCCATGTATGCCATCAGGCCGCTGGACTTCTCGGTCTTCCCGACGATTCTGCTGGTGACGACGCTGCTGCGCCTGTCCCTCAACGTCGCCTCCACCCGCGTCGTGCTGCTGGAAGGCCATACCGGCCCGGGCGCCGCCGGCAAGGTGATCGAGGCCTTCGGCCACTTCCTCGTCGGCGGCAACTACGCCGTCGGCATCGTCGTCTTCATCATCCTCACCCTCATCAACTTCGTCGTCATCACCAAGGGCGCCGGCCGCATCGCCGAAGTGGGAGCGCGCTTCACCCTGGATGCCATGCCCGGCAAGCAGATGGCCATCGACGCCGACCTCAACGCCGGCCTCATCGGCGAGGACGAGGCCCGCAAGCGCCGCGCCACCATCGCCGAGGAAGCCGACTTCTACGGCTCCATGGACGGTGCCTCGAAGTTCGTGCGCGGCGACGCCGTCGCCGGCATCCTGATCCTGCTCATCAACGTCATCGGCGGCCTCATCGTCGGCGTCCTCCAGCACGACATGGAAGTGGCCCAGGCCGCCAAGAACTACACCCTGCTGACCATCGGCGACGGCCTGGTGGCGCAGATCCCCGCCCTCATCATCTCGACCGCCGCCGGTCTCGTCGTCACGCGCGTCGGCGAGGACGAGCGCGACATCGGCCAGCAGGTGATCGGCCAGGTGTTCGGCAATCCTGCCGTGCTGGTGCTGACTGCCGGCATCCTGGCCATCATGGGCATGATCCCGGGCATGCCGAACTTCGTCTTCCTGCTGCTGGCCGGCGGCATCGGCTTCCTGGCCTGGTGGACCCTGAAGCGCCAGGCGGTGGAGGCCGAAACGGCGGAGAAGGCGCCGGCGGAAGAGGAAGCGCCGGCCGAGAACAAGGAAGCCTCCTGGTCCGACGTGGCGCCCGTGGACGTGCTCGGCCTGGAAGTCGGCTACCGCCTGATCCCCCTGGTGGACAAGGGCCAGGACGGCGACCTGCTGAAGCGCATCCGCGGCCTGCGCAAGAAGTTCGCCCAGGAAGTGGGCTTCCTTTCCGCGCCCGTGCATATCCGCGACAACCTGGAACTCAAGCCCAACGCCTACCGCATCACCCTCAAGGGCGTGGAAGTGGGGCAGGGCGAGGCCTATCCGGGCAGCTACCTGGCGATCAACCCGGGCCGCGTCACCGGCAAGCTGGCCGGTACCGCAACGACCGATCCCGCCTTCGGCCTGCCGGCCATCTGGATCGAAGCCGGCCTGCGCGAGCAGGCCCAGGTCTTCGGCTATACGGTGGTGGATGCGGGCACCGTCGTGGCGACCCACCTGAACCACGTCATCCTCTCCCACGCCTCCGAACTGCTCGGCCGCCAGGAAGCCCAGGCTCTGCTGGACCACATCGCCAAGGATGCCCCGAAGCTGGTGGAGGACCTGGTGCCCAAGGCCCTCTCCCTCTCCGTGGTCCAGCGCGTGCTGCAGAATCTCCTCGACGAGGGCGTCAATATCCGCGACATGCGCACCATCATCGAGACCCTGGCCGAGCATGCCCAGCGCAGCCAGGACCCGATGGAGCTCACCTCCCAGGTGCGCGTGGCCCTCGGCCGCGCCATCGTCCAGCAGCTCTATCCGGGCAATGCGGAAATGCAGGTCATCGCCCTGGAGCCCGGCCTCGAACGCATCCTCGCCCAGGCTCTGGGCGGCGCCCCGGCAGGCTCCGGCGAGATGTCCGGCATCGAGCCGGGTCTTGCCGACACCTTGCTGCGGGAGACCGCCGCCGCCGCCCAGCGCCAGGAAAACCTCGGCCTGCCGGCAGTGCTGCTGGTGCCCGGCCACCTGCGCTGGCTGCTTTCCCGTTTCCTGCGGCGCGCCTGGCCGAACCTCAAGGTTCTGGCGAACGCCGAAATACCCGAATCCCGCACGATCCGAGTCACCGCGATCATCGGGGCGAAGCAATGACACATGACACCAAGGTGCCAACATGACCGTTAAACGCTATTTTGCCGAGACCGCCCGCGAGTGCCTGAGGCGCGTCAAGGAGGAACTGGGCCCGGACGCCATCGTCGTCTCGAACAAGGCCGTGGCCGGGGGCGTCGAGATCATGGCCATGTCGTCGGACAGCCTGGATGCCCTGTCCCAGGCCGCGGCGCCGAATCCGGCACCGGCCGCACGGACCGAGCCGCAGCGCCGCCCGGCACCGCGCCCGGCCGCGCCGGCCGCCGATGACGACTACACGGTCAGCCTTTCCTCCAAGGCCCGTTCGCCCTTCCAGACCTGGCAGCCCCCGGTCCAGCAGCCGGCCGCTGCGCCCCAGCCCGCCGCCGCCGATCGCGCGCCCCTGCGGCCCCTGCCGCCGCGCAACGAGCGCGGCATCCCCTCGGGCGCCCAGGTGGCGGCGACGCTGAAGAAGGTGGCGACCGAAGTCGTCCGCGAAGAGCCGGCCGCCGCCGAATCTTCCCCTCAGGTGGCCCACCTGATGGCCGAGATGCAGACCATCAAGGCCATGTTGGAACGCCAGCTGGCGGGCTTCGCCTGGGGTGAGATGGCGCGCCAGACGCCGGCCAAGGCCCTGCTGCACGCGGAAATGCTGGAAGCCGGCTTTTCCGGCGCCCTCGCGCGCAAGCTGGCCGACGACATGCCCGGCGAACTCTCCGCCGAGGAAGGCCGCAAGTGGCTCAAGAGCAGCATCAACCGCCGCCTGCGCACCCTGACCGACGAGAACGACATCATCGACCGCGGCGGCGTCTTCGCCGTGGTCGGCCCCACCGGCGTTGGCAAGACCACGACGACGGCCAAGCTGGCCGCCCGCTGCGTCGTCCGCTACGGCGCCGACCGCCTGGCCCTGCTGACCACGGACGGCTACCGGATCGGCGCCCACGAACAGTTGCGCATCTACGGCCGCATCCTCGGCGTGCCCGTGCATATCGTGCGCGACAGCGAAGACCTGCGCCGCACCCTGGCCGACCTGCGCGACAAGCACATGGTGCTCATCGACACCGTCGGCATGAGCCAGCGCGACCGCATGGTGGCGGAGCAGGCCGCCATGCTGATGCGGGCGGGTGAAGTCAATCGCCTGCTGCTGCTGAACTCCACGGCCCGCGGCGACACCCTCGACGACGTGATCCGCGCCTATGCCGGTGAAAACCTGGCCGGCTGCATCATGACGAAGATCGACGAAGCCGCCTCCCTGGCGCCGGCGCTGGACGCCGTCGTGCGCCACGGCCTGCTGCTGACCTATGTCGCCAACGGTCAGCGCGTGCCCGAGGACCTGCACCTGCCCAATCGCAACTATCTACTGCACCGGGCCTTCAAGCAGCCGGCGGAAACGTCGGCCCACCGTCTCAGTGAGGACGAAATCGGCCTCGTCATGTCGCCCCACGCCGCGGCGGCGACCCCGAAGGGCGTTTCGCTGGTCTGAGATGGCGGCCATCGATCTTTCGAACGACCAGGCCGCGGGCCTGCGCCGGCTGTTCGGCGCCCGCGCCCCCCAGGTGGTGGCTTTCGCTTCCGGGCGCGAGGCCTGCGGCCGTACCACACTGCTGGTGCAATCGGCCGCGGCCCTGGCCATGGCCGGCTACGGCGTCGTCATCGTGGACGAGAACCCGGCGCCCAACAACGCCGTCTCCGCCTTCGGCCTGACGGCGCGCTACGACCTCATCAACGTGCTCCACGGCGACCGCTCCCTGCGGCAGATCAGCCTGCAGGCGGCGCCCCTGGTGCGCATCGTTCCCGCTGCGCGGGCCGCCCGCGACCTCGATCACGCGGACGGCGAGACCCGCGCGCGCCTGGATGCGGTGCTGCGCGAAATCCAGACCGGCGCCGGCTTCGTCCTCATCGACAGCGCGCCGCGCCGCGGCGGCCACCTGTCCGCCCTGTCCCTGGCGGCACGCCACCTCGCCATCATCGTCGCCGCCCATCCGAGCTCGATCAAGCATTCCTACGAACTCATCAAGCGCATGGCCCAGGAGCGGGGCCGCGACGGCTTCCAGGTGGTCATTACGCGCGCGCGGGCGAAGGAGGAGGCGCGGGCCATCTTCGAGAACATGAAGCGCCTCGCCCACGAGAGCCTGGGCGTGCGGCTGGATTTTCTCGGCGCCTCCATGGTGCCCGTCACCGAGCACATCGGCGATGCGCTGGTGACGCGGCTGCCGCCGACGCTGGATGATCCCGACACCGGCGGCTTCGTCTTCGGCCTGCGACAGCCGGGCCTGATGCCGCGTACCCTCGGCGGACGTGCCCCGTAACAGGCCGCGTGGCACACGGCGCCCGGCCCAGCGCGGCACCGGGGCCGGCGTGCCGGTGGTATAGTTGGCCGCATCGGAAAGAAATAGCAGACGCAATGTACACCGCTCATGGCGCCATCGAGAAGGAACAGCTCGTCATCCAGTACGCCCCCCTGGTCAAGCGTATCGCCTACCACCTGATGGCGAGGCTGCCGGCGAGCGTGCAGGTGGAGGACCTGGTGCAGAACGGCATGCTCGGTCTGCTCGACGCCATGGGGCGTTTCGAGGAGGGCCTCGGCGCCCAGTTCGAGACCTATGCCGTGCAGCGCATCCGCGGCGCCATGCTCGACGGCCTGCGCGAGAACGACTGGCTGCCCCGCGGCGTGCGCCGCGAGATGCGCCGCGTCGAAGCCGCCATCCAGCAGCTGGAGCACCAGAACGGCAGACCGCCGATGGAAAAGGAGCTGGCCGAAGCCCTCGACATGCCCCTGGAGGATTACCGCAAGCTGCTGCAGGAAGCCCGCGGTCATCAGCTGATCTACCTGGAGGACCTGACCGATGCGGACGACGAGGGCTATCTCGACCGCCATGCCGTCGGCCCGGAAACCAATCCCCTCGCCATGCTGGAGGAAGAGAGCGTGCGCCGCGCCCTCGTCAAGGCCATCGAGAACCTGCCGGAGCGCGAGAAGCTGCTGATGGCCCTCTATTACGAAGAGGACCTGAACCTGCGCGAAATCGGCGAGGTGCTCGGCGTCACCGAATCCCGCGTCTGCCAGCTGCATTCCCAGGCCATCGCGCGCCTGCGGACTTCAGTCGTCGGCGAAGGCGAGGACAAACCGCTGGCCAAGAAGAAGCGCGGCCGGCGTCCCAAGGCGGTCGCCCAGGGATAAGGGGCCATGGACAAGATCAGCATCGTCGGACTGCTGCTCGGCATCTCGGCCATCGTCGGCGGCCAGGTAATGGAGGGTGGGCATGTGGGGTCGCTGGTGCAGCCGACCGCCTTCTTCATCGTCATCGGCGGCACCGTCGGCGCCGTCATGGTGCAGAGCCCCTTCAAGACCTTCATGGCGGGCCTGGGCATGGTGAAGTGGGTCTTCTTCCCGCCCAAGGTCGATCCCGCCCATCTGATCGAGCAGATCGACCAGTGGAGCCACATCGCGCGCAAGGAAGGCCTGCTCGCCCTCGAAGCCCAGGTGCCGCTGCTGAAGGACAAGTTTGCCGCCAAGGGACTGCAATTGCTGGTGGACGGCGCCGAGCCCGACCGGCTGCGGGACGTCCTCGACGTGGAGATCGGCGCCTTCGAGCAGCAGATGAAACTGGCGGCCCGCATCTGGGAATCGGCGGGCGGCTATGCGCCGACCATCGGCATTCTCGGCGCCGTCATGGGCCTGATCCATGTGATGGAGAACCTTTCCGATCCGTCCAAGCTGGGCGCCGGCATCGCCGTGGCCTTCGTCGCCACCATCTACGGCGTCGGCTCGGCCAACCTGATCTTCCTGCCCGTCGGCAAGAAGCTCATGGCCCATATCGCACGCCTCGTCACCCTGCGCGAAATGCTGGTGGACGGCCTCGTCGGCATCGCCAACGGCGACAACCCGCGCATCATCGAAAGCCGCCTGCTGGGGTATTTCCCCTAGGCCCCACGCCATGGCACGCCGCAAAGTCGAAGAGGAGCACGAGAACCACGAGCGCTGGCTCGTCTCCTACGCGGACTTCATCACCCTGCTGTTTGCCTTCTTCGTCGTTATGTACGCCATTTCCCAGCTCAACGAGGGCAAGTACCGCATCCTCTCCGACACGCTGGCATCGGCCTTCCGCAGCATGCCGGGGACCTCCATCGGTGCCATGACCGCCATCAATCCCAACGCGCCGACGCCGGTGGCGGTGCCCCTGCGCAAGCCCCAGGTAAACCCCAAGATCGAGGAACAGCGGCGCAAGACCAAGGAAAAGCTGCGCAACATGGCCAAGGAACTCAGCGAAATCCTCTCCCCCCTCGTCCGCGAGGGGCAGGTGAGGATCACGGAAGGAGCCCTGGGTATCACCATCGACATCAACGCCAATGTGCTCTTCGCGCCCGGCGAGGCCCGGCTGGAACTGGCCGCGGTGCGGGCCCTGTCGGCGGTGGGCGAAGTCCTGGCGCCGACGGATTTCCCCATCACCGTCGAAGGCCACACCGACAACATCCCCATCAACACCCCCCAGTTCCCCTCGAACTGGGAACTCTCGGGCGCCCGGGCATCCAGTGTCGTGCGCCTGTTCATCGACGTCGGGATCGACGCGCGGCGCCTGACGGCCATGGGCTTTGCCGATCAGCGGCCCGTGGCCGACAACGTCACGCCGGACGGCCGGCAGCGCAACCGGCGCGTCGCCATCACCATCGAGTCGAAGACACCGGACACGCCGGTGGAGCTGAACATCCAGTAGTCGGGAAGGGGAGGCGGCGCTTCAGGCGCTGCCGAGCAGGCGGCCGGTGCCGCCGCCTTTCTGCTGGCCGTCGCTGCCGTAGGTGGTCGCCATGTCGGCGGCGGCCATCAGGGTCGCCAGGGCACGCTGGTTGTGCTGGAAGTGCAGGGCGATGAGCTTGCCGTTGATCTGGTTCTGGTCGCGGGCCTGGCCGGCCAGGGTCAGCAGGCGGGCCCAGATGCCCGCCACCTTGCCGGACGGGTCCACACGGGCGGTCCATTTGCCCATGCCTTCGCGCCCCGGGGGCATGCCGGCGTTCTTCTGGGCGGTTTCACGGCGTTCGACCAGGGCGTTGAGCCGGGTGGCGATTTCGCTCTTGCGGTCGATCAGGGACAACAGGGAATCGAGATCGGCAGCGGCCAGGGCCGCTTCTTCCTGCTTGAGGACATCGATGAAGTTCTCGATGTCCCGAATTTCGTCTGTCAGGAGGGTGGTGAGTACGGCGGAGGGGGGGAGGGCGGCCAAGGCCGGATCAGCGCTTGCCCGCGAGCATGTGGCGGACGTTCTCCAGCAGACCGTCGGCGATACGCTCGGGATTCACCTTGAAGCGCCCCTCGGCGATGGCCTGCTTGATCTCGGCGACACGCTCGGCATTGACCATGGGGGCCGTGGCTGCGCTCGAACCGATCTCCTGAAGCCGGGCAGAGAGGGGGGAAATATCCACCTGTGCCACCTGGGCGCCCTGGGGGGCGGCGGCGGGACGTTGCTGGGCGGCCGGGCGAGAACCGCCGTCGGCGACTTTTCCGACTGATCCAACGGCGCTATTGATCTTCACGGCGTATTCCCCTTGGCAATGATTCACTGACCGGTATATCGGCAATCATCTAGCAAACTTGAGGCCAGCAAAGCGAATAACAGCGCGGCGATTCTACAGTAATTCCAATCAGCCCTTCTCATTCGGCATCGGGCCGGCCCTAGAAGGCGATCTCCACCTGCCCATTGCGGCGGGCGATGCCGCTGACGATCTGGCCGTTGTTGAGCCGGACCTGGGCCACCTGGCCTTCGGCGGCGTTGTTCAGGGCCTTGCCCTCATTGGCCACCTGGAAGCCGGCCCCCTGGGATATCACCTTGACGTTCTGTCCCTGCTGGATGGCGAGAACCTGCCGGAGCATATCGCTGCGCAGGGGCCGGCCGGCCGGGATCTGCATGGCGGCCGTGCGGCCCACGGCCTGGCGCGGGTCCGTCAAGATGCCGTTGGGGAGTTCGGAGAGTTCGCCGGTCTGGAATCCCACGTCCTCATCGTTGATCGCCTGGCCTTGGGAAAGGGGCCTGGCAGCGACCAGATAGTTAGCAGCCACTTTGATGTGAACCGGCACGAATATGGTCCAACCCCTTTCCTGGGTGCAACGAACCCTGACGCTGGTGCGTCCCCAGGCCTTGGCACCGGGCGCCTGGCTCACATCGAAGGCGGCGCAGGGGGCCAGATTGTTGTTTGGCGAAAGCCCGCCGATGGAAAGGCTGACCCGTCCCGGCAAATCCTTCGTCTGGGGAAGCAGGAAATCCTCCACGGCCTTCTTCACCGGGATAGGGTCCTGGTAGCCGAAGGCCCCGAAGGAAAGCAGAAGGGTCAGGCAGAGGGCGGCGAGCTTTTTCATGGCTGCGGCGATTGAACCACGTCGATCCGTTCCGGCATAGGGGGAATTGACGGCAAGAATTGCCGCTACTGACTTGCCGCCGCGCCCGGAAGCCGCCGGTTCGGACGGGAAACAAGGCCCCGGCGCCATTGGCACGAATGCTGCTAAACGGAAGGTGCAGAATCAACTTGAGGCCAAAATGCTGGACCGAATCGACCGCGAACTCGCTTTCTCCCGCAATGCCCTGAATCTCCGGGTGTATCGGCAGGAACTGATCGCCTCCAACATCGCCAACGCCGACACGCCCCACTACAAGGCGCGGGACATCGACTTCAAGTCGGCCCTGGGCAAGGTGTTGTCCGGCCAGACGCCCCAGGCGCCCCTGGGCCTCGCCACCACGGCGCCGGCCCATCTGAACGGCGAAAAGAACAATGCCCTGAGCGCCCTGTCCCAGTACCGCACCGAATACCAGAGTGCGGTGGACGGCAACACGGTCAATATGGATGTGGAGCGGGCCTCCTTCGCCGAGAACTCCATCCAGGTCGAGGCCCTGCTGACCTTCATCAACGGCAACTTCAAGAAGTTGCAGTCGGCCCTCCAGAGCCAGTGAGGTAAGACGCCATGTTCAACATTTTCGGCATCGCCGGTTCCGCCCTGACCGCCCAGTCGGCCCGTCTCAATGCGGTGTCCAGCAACCTCGCCAACGCCGACAGCGTCGTCGGCGCCGACGGCCAGCCCTACCGCGCCAAGCAGGTCGTCTTCAAGGCCACCCCGGTGGAAGGCGGCGGACTGGGCGTACGCGTCACCCAGGTGGTGGAGAGTGCCGCCCCCCTGCGCATGACCTACGACCCCAAGAATCCCGCGGCCGACGACAAGGGCTACGTTGCCATGCCGAACGTGAATGTCGTCGAGGAGATGGTCAACATGATCTCCGCCTCGCGCGCCTACCAGACCAACACCGAAGTCATGAATGCCGCCAAGTCCTTGATGCTCAAGACGCTGGCGATCGGACAGTAACCGCAGTAAAGGAGACCTGACATGGCCACCACCGCTACCTCGACGAACACCAATCCTGCGGCAGACATCTACAGCTCGCTCAACGGCAAGAGCACGACGACGACCAACAGCGCCAACTCCATGGGCGAGGCGGAGAGCCGCTTCCTCAAGCTGTTGACGACCCAGATGAAGAATCAGGACCCGTTGAACCCCCTCGACAACGCCCAGGTCACCTCCCAGTTGGCCCAGATCAGCACGGTGAACGGCATCGAGAAGCTCAACACCACCCTGTCCCAGCTCATCGACGGCCAGGCCCAGAGCCAGGCCCTCCAGGCCGCCTCCCTGGTCGGTCACGGCGTGCTGGTGGCCGGCAACGCCTTCCCCCTCGCCAACGGTACCGCGGTGGCCGGCTTCGAACTTGAAGGCGGCGCCGACAAGGTGAGCATCACCATCAAGGACGCCAACGGCGTCGCCGTGCGGACCCTCACCATGGACGACGTGGATGCCGGCGTCCATCCCTTCGCCTGGGACGGCAAGAACGACGACGGCACCGTCCTGGCCGACGGGGAATACAGCTTCGACGTGACCGCCACCCAGGGCAACGACAAGGTCAAGACCACCAAGCTGCAATACGGCATCGTCAACTCGGTGGCCGGCAGCGCCACCGGCGTGGTCGCCAACCTCGGCTCGCTGGGCAAGTTCGCCATGAACGACATCAAGCAGATTCTGTAATCAACGAGTACCAGACGGAGACAGCACATGGGCTTCCAGCAAGGTCTTTCCGGCCTCAATCTTTCCTCCAAGGCGCTCGACGCGATCGGCAACAACGTGGCCAACGCCAACACCGTCGGCTACAAGGCATCGCAGGCGCAGTTCGCCGACGTCTATGCGGCCTCCCTGGCGGGCGGCGGCGGTTCCCAGGTGGGTATCGGCGGTTCCGTGAGCACCATCGCCCAGCAATTCACCCAGGGCAACGTCACCTCGACGAGCAATGCCCTCGACCTGGCGGTCAACGGCAACGGCTTCTTCCGCCTGTCCAACAACGGCAACATCACCTACACCCGCAACGGCCAGTACCAGGTGGACAAGGACGGCTACATCGTCAACGGCAACGGCGTGCGCCTCACCGGCTATGCGGCCGACGCCACGGGCGCCATCGTCCCCGGCAACTTCGTCGACCTGCAGATGCTGACCACCAACATCGCCCCGGCGGCGACGACGGCCAGCACGGTCCAGCTCAACCTGGACTCCCGCTCCACGGCGCCGACCTCCATGACCCACGGCTCCATCACCGGCAGCGATGCGCCATCCACCCTCGACATCACGGCCGGCAACAACTCCTTCCAGATCCAGGTGGACGGCTACCCGACCTCCGGCCCGGTGACCATCGACATTCCGATCGCCACCTACACGTCTGCCGCCGCCCTTACGACGGCGGTGCAGACGGCCATCAACACCCATCCGACCATCGCCGCCCAGAACACCCTGGTGGACGTGACCCTGAGCACCTCGGGCCGCCTCATCGTCACCTCCCGCAGCGTCGGCACCCTGGGCAGCCAGGGCCTGGGCTCGTCGGTGAGCCTGACCGCCGTCGCCGGCGATACCGGGCTGACGGACCTGATGGGCGCGGCGCCGACCGCCGTATCCGGTGTGGACAACTTTTCCGGCACCAACACCCTGAGTTACACGGGCTCCACGGCCCAGACCGTCTACGACTCCCTCGGTAACCCCCACAACCTGACGATGTACTTCGTCAAGGGCTCCCAGGCCAACACTTGGCAGATGTATACCTCCCTGGACGGCACCTTCACCGGCAACACCACCACCTCGGCGGCGACGGCCGGCACCCTGGCGGGCACGGGCTTCGCCGCCAACGCCAACGTCAATGCCGGCGGCAACCTGACGGTCACCGTCGACGGCACCACTGCCAACGTCTATCTGCCGGCCAACCCGGCCTATACGGTGAACACCCTGGCGACGGCCCTCCAGTCGGCCATCAATACCGCCTTCCCCGGGCCGGCCCCGGCGCCGACGGCCACGGTTTCCGTCTCCGGCGGCCATCTCGTTGTCACCTCGGACTCCACGGGCGGCAGCTCCAGCGTCACCATGGCGGCTGGCGCGGGCTTCGGCGGCTTGACGACGGCGGCCCTGTTCGGCGGCACCGGTGCCCTGGGTGCCGGCGTGTATACCGGCGACTACCAGAACGGCGCAGCCGACCTGGGCGGCACCATGACCATCGACGCCGGCGCGGCGGGGACGGCCACGGTCACCATTCCCGCCGGCACCTACGATGCCGCCACATTTGCCGCAGCGCTGCAGACGGCCGCCGACCAGGCCTTTGGCGCCGGCGTCATCGCCGTGACCGAAGGTGGCGGCACCGTCACCATCGACACCGTGCCCTCCGGCGGCATCGCCGCCGTCTCCGACGGCACGGCCCAGACCCTGTCCCTGACGAACCTGTTCGGCACGGGTACGCCCACGGCGACGCCGGGCGTGGCTTCCACCACCACCCTGACGCCCACGGCGACGACCCTGAGCTTCACCCCGGCCGGTGCCCTCTCCACGGCCATGCCGATCAACCAGAGCTACACCCTGAGCAACGGCGCCACCTCGCCCCTGGCCTTCACCCTGGACCTGACGGGCACCAGCCAGTACGGCATCGCCTTCGGCGTCAACCAGTTGTTGCAGGACGGCTATACCTCGGGTCGCCTCTCCGGCCTGTCAGTGTCGGCGGATGGCATCATCCAGGGCCGCTACTCCAACGGCAAGACGCGCAACATGGGTCAGCTGGTGCTGGCGAACTTCAACAACCCCAACGGCCTCCAGTCTCTGGGCGGCAACCAGTGGGCCGAGTCCTCGGAGTCGGGCCAGCCGATCCCGGGCACCCCCGGCGCCGGCAGCCTGGGCGTGATCCAGTCGGCGTCCATCGAGGAATCGAACGTGGACCTGACGGCGGAATTGGTGGCCATGATCACCCAGCAGCGGGTCTACCAGGCCAACGCCCAGACCATCAAGACCCAGGACCAGGTGCTGCAGACCCTGGTGAACCTGCGCTAAGCGGAATCGGGACTGAGCCATGGATCGCCTGATCTACACCGCGATGACCGGAGCGTCCCAGACCATGGGACGCCAGGCCTCCGTGGCCCACAATCTCGCCAACGCCACCTCCACCGGCTACCGGGCCGAGGAGCACCGCCTGCGGGCCGTCCAGGTGCAGGCCCAGGGACTGTCCCGCGGCACCGCGCTACCGACCCGCGCCTTCGTGGTGGACGCCAGTACCCATACGGACTTCACTTCCGGCCCCCTCAACGAAACGGGACGTACCCTGGACGTGGCCGTCACCGGCCCGGGCTGGATCGCCCTGGCCATGCCGGACGGCACCGAGGCCTATACGCGCAACGGCAGCCTGGAGCTCAACGTCGGCGGCGTCCTGCAGACGCGCAACGGCGTTCCGGTCATGGGCGACGGCGGCGCCATCGCCATTCCGCCGGACAACAAGATTTCCATCGCGCCCGACGGTACCGTCTCCCTGGTGCCGGAAACCGGCTCCCAGGCCCTGGTGGCCAACATCGGCCGCATCAAGCTCGTGAATCCGCCCGAAGGCGACCTGGTGCGCGGTCCCGACGGCCTGTTTCGCCTCGCCGCCGGCGGTGCCGCTCCCCTCGACGAGCGGACCCGCATCGCCTCGGGCTTTCTCGAAGGCAGCAACGTGAACCCGGTGGACCAGATGGTGGCGATGATCTCTCTGGCGCGCCAGTTCGACATGCAGATGAAAGTGGTGAGCAGCGCCGAAGCCAACGACAGATCGGCGACCCAGCTGCTCCAGTCCCGCTGATAGGAAAACAACAACATGATCCGTTCGCTCTGGATTGCCAAGACCGGCCTCGACGCCCAGCAGACCCAGCTCGACGTCATCTCGAACAACCTGGCCAACGTCAGCACCAACGGCTTCAAGCGCTCCCGCGCCGTGTTCGAGGACCTGCTCTACCAGACCCTGCGCCAGCCGGGCGCCGCCTCCTCCCAGCAGACCATGATCCCCTCGGGCCTGACGCTGGGTACCGGTGTGCGTCCCGTCGCCACGGAGCGCATCTTCACCCAGGGCAGCCTGCAGCAAACCCAGAATCCGCTGGACATCGCCATCAACGGCCAGGGCTTCTTCCAGATCCAGATGCCGGACGGCACCCTGGCCTACACGCGGGACGGCGCCTTCCAGCGCGACAGCACCGGTCAGGTGGTCACGTCGAGCGGTTTCCCCCTCTCGCCGGCCGTGACGATCCCTTCCAACGCCCTGACCATCAGCATCAGCCGCGATGGCATCGTCTCCGTCACCGTGCCGGGTTCGACGGCGCCGACCCAGGTCGGCAACATCCAGCTCGCCAGCTTTGTGAACGTCGGCGGCCTGCAGAGCGCCGGCGAGAACCTGTTCGTGGAAACCGCTTCCTCCGGCACGCCGACGCCCAACACCCCGGGCACCAACGGCACCGGCGTCCTCAACCAGGGCTACGTGGAGACCTCGAACGTCAACGTGGCCGAGGAACTGGTGACGATGATCCAGACCCAACGCGCCTACGAAATGAACTCCAAGGCGATCCAGACTTCCGACAACATGCTGGGCCGCCTGAGCCAACTGGGTGGATAAAGCCATGAAAAAAGCCCTCCTGATCGCATCCTTCTCGGCCCTGCTGGCCGGCTGCGTCAACTCCGTGCCGCCCACCGCCGTCCATCAGCCCATGACCGTGCGGCCCGAGCCGCGCAACTACGTGGCCCAGAACAACGGCGCCATCTACAACGTGGCCTCCGCCCGTCCCCTGTTCGAGGACCGGCGCGCCCGTTTCGTCGGCGACACCCTCACCATCAACGTCGCCGAGAAGACCGCCGCTTCCAAGGTCTCGGAGAACAAGGCCGAGCGCACCCACACCATGCAGGTGGATGTGCCCACCATCAGCGGCATCCCCTTCAAGACCTTCCAGGGCTCCGGCACGACCGGCACCATCGTCAGCGCCAGCGACTCCAACAAGTTCGGCGGCAAGGGCCAGAACAACTCGACCAACGACTTCACCAGCACCCTCACCGTCACCGTCATCGAGGTGTACCCGAACGGCAACCTGCTGGTGTCCGGCGAGAAGCAGATCGGCCTCAAGGAGGGCGAGGAGTTCATCCGCTTCTCCGGCGTGGTGAACCCGCGCAACATCACGGCCTCCAACACGGTGCAATCCACCCAGGTGGCCGACGCCCGCATCGAATACAAGGCCAACGGCTTCCTCGATTCGGCCCAGGTCATGGGCTGGCTCGGGCGCTTCTTCCTCTCCTTCCTGCCCTTCTGACGGAGACGCATCATGAGCCGCATCCAGAAAGTCATCGTCGCCGTCATGTGGATGTTCGCCGCCCTGCTGGTGGCCGACGCCGCCCGCGCCGAACGCATCAAGGACATCGCCTCCGTCACCGGCGTGCGCAACAACCAGCTGGTGGGCTACGGCCTCGTCGTCGGCCTCGACGGCAGCGGCGACCAGACCACCCAGACCCCCTTTACCGTCCAGAGCATCATCAGCATGCTCTCCAACATGGGCGTCAACATGCCGCCCGGCCAGAGCCTGCAGCTCAAGAACGTCGCCGCGGTGATGGTCACCGCCTCCCTGCCCCCCTTCGCCCGCATGGGCCAGCAGATCGACGTCACGGTCTCGTCCATGGGCAACGCCAAGTCCCTCAAGGGCGGCACCCTGGTCATGACGCCCCTCAAGGGCGCCGACGGCAATGTCTACGCCATGGCCCAGGGCAACCTGATGGTCAACGGCGCCGGTGCCTCCGGCGGCGGTTCCAAGGTCACCATCAACCACCTGTCGGTCGGCCGCATCACCAACGGCGCCACGGTGGAGCGCGAGGTGCCGACGCCCCTGGGCGAAGGCGACTTCGTTTTCTTCGATCTCCACCAGTCCGACTTCGGCACCGCCCAGCGCATGGTGGAGGCCATCAACAGGACGGTCGGCCCCCTCGCCACGGCCTCCGACGGCCGCCAGGTGCGCGTGCGCGCACCGGTGGGTGCCGACGAGCGCGTCGCCTTCATCGGCAGGATCGAGAACCTGGACGTCAAGCCCGCCCAGGGGGTCGCCAAGGTCATCGTCAACACGCGTTCCGGTTCGGTGGTCATGAACCAGGCCGTGACCCTGGAATACTGCGCCGTCGCCCACGGCAACCTGTCGGTTTCGGTCAGCGCCGAGAACGCCGCCGGCGGCGGGGCGGGCGGCCAGGTGGACATCAAGCAGGAAGGCGGCGCCCTCATGGCCGTCAAGGCCGGCGCCAACCTGGCCGACGTGGTGAAGGCCCTGAACGCCATCGGCGCCAATCCCCAGGACCTGATCGCCATCCTCCAGGCCATGAAGGCCTCCGGCGCCCTGCGGGCCGAACTGGAGATCATCTGAATTCGGCAGGAATTGCCGGGTTTTTCCGGCGATTGCCGCGCCTGCGCAATGCGATGCTGACGAGACCATGAGCGCTCCTCCCGTCGCCGTTCCGTCGGTCTTCGACACCAACAAGCTCACCGGCCTCAAGGCGGCCGTGGCCAAGAACGACCCCAAGGCCCTGAAGTCGGCGGCCCAGCAGTTCGAGGCCCTGTTCCTGCAGATGGTGCTGAAGTCCATGCGCGAGGCCACACCCCAGGACGGCCTGTTCAGCTCGGACCAGTCGCGCATGTACGAATCCCTGCTCGACCAGCAGTTGTCCCAGGTGATGGCCGCCCGCGGCGGCACCGGGCTGGCGGCCATGATCGAGAAGCAGCTGTCCGGCGGAAACACGCGGGCCGAGGAATTCGAGGACGGCCTGCCGCTGAATCCGGCGTCCCGGCAGTTTCCCCTGTCGCCCAATGTGCCCGGGCTGCCCTTCCAGAATCCTTCGCCGCTGCAGATGCCCCTCGACGCGGCGCCGAATGCGCCGCGCAGCGATGCGGCGCTGCCCGGCAACGCCCGGGATTTCATCGCCCGCGTCGCCCCCCAGGCCACCGAAGCCAGCCGGGCGACCGGCATTCCCGCCCCCTTCCTGATCGCCCAGGCGGCCCTGGAGACCGGCTGGGGCCGCGCCGAGCCGCGCCTGGCGGACGGGCGTCCCAGCTACAACGTCTTCGGCATCAAGGCCGGCCGCAGCTGGAACGGTCCCGTCGCCGAGGCCACCACCACCGAGTACGTGGATGGAGTGGCCCAGAGGCAGGTGGAGCGTTTCCGTGCCTATGGCTCCTATGCGGAGGCCTTCCGGGACTACGCCAGCGTGCTCCAGTCGAGTCCCCGCTACGCCGGCGTGCTGGGCACCCGGGACGCCGTCGGCTTCGCCTACGGCCTTCAGCGGGCCGGCTACGCCACCGATCCCCAATACGCCGAGAAGCTGACCCGCATCATCGGCAGCATGCCTGCCGCCTGAGTTTTCCCGGCCGTGCCGGCCTTGGCACGGTCGTTGCAAGTTAATCCCCGACATCTCAAACCACGGCAAGATTTGCCGTAAAGGAAGTACTCATGTCGAGCGGATTCTTCACCGTTGGCGTCACCGGTCTCAACGCTGCCCAGGCGGGCCTGCTGACGGCCGGCCACAACATCTCGAACGCCTCGACGGCGGGCTACAACCGGCAGTACGTCGTCCAGACGACGAATACGCCGATGTTCACCGGTTCCGGCTTCCTCGGCCAGGGCACCAGCATCCAGACGGTCAAGCGCGTCTATAGCGAGTTCCTGCAGAAGGAAGTGCGCATCGCCGAAACCAACGTCGCCGAGCTGGAGACCTACACGGACGAGATCAACCAGCTCGACAGCCTGCTGGCGGACCCCAGCGCCGGCCTGTCGCCGGCCCTGCAGAGCTTCTTCTCGGCCACCGATGCGGCGGCCTCCAGCCCGGCCTCCATCCCGGCGCGCCAAGCCATGCTGTCCGCCGCCCAGTCCCTGGTGGCGCGCTTCAACAGCCTGGACCAGCAACTCCGGGAAATCCGCAGCGGCGTCAACAGCCAGGTCGTCAACGAGATCGGCACCATCAATTCCCTGGTGCAGCAGGTTGCCAACATCAACCAGCGCATCATCGTCGCCCAGGCCGCCGCCGCCTCCCAGCCGGCCAACGACCTCCTCGACCAGCGCGACAAGCTGGTTTCCGACCTCAACAAGGAAATCCAGGTCTCCGTGCAGGTCGAGACCGACGGCAGCTACAGCCTGTTCTTCGGCAGCGGCCAGCCCCTGCTGGTGGGCGGCCAGACCTACAGCCTGACGCCCAGGACCTCGGCCGAGGACCTGACCGAGATGGAAGTGGCCCTCACCTCCCCCAACGGCCAGCTCATCAACATCCCCGAGTCCCTCGTCACCGGCGGCGTCCTCGGCGGCCTGCTGCGCTTCCGCTCCGGCACCCTCGACACGGCCCAGAACCAGTTCGGCCGCGTCGCCATGGCCATGGCGACGACCATCAACGCCCAGCACCTGCGCGGCCAGGACCTGGACGGCACGGCGGCGGGCAATTTCTTCAAGACCCTGACGCCGGCGGTGCAGGGCGCGCCGGCCAACGCGGGCACGGCCATCATCGCCGCCAACATCACCATCAGCGACTACAAGGTCAGCTACGACGGCACCAACTACAACGTCACGCGCCTGTCCGACAGCAAGCTCGTCAAGTCCACGGCCGACATCCCGCTGGTGGTGGACGGCATCAAGTTCTCCATCGCCGCCGGCACCCCCCAGGCCGGGGACGTCTTCCTCATCAAGCCGGGCGCGCTGCCGAGCGAGCGGGTCAGCAAGATCGAGTCCGCCAGCGACGCCATGCTGGCCACCACGGGCTCCAATCTCCAGACCCTGGGCGACAGCGACTTTCGTCTGACCCGGGCCACCGTCGGCACTTTCACCCTGACGCGCATTTCCGACAGCACCACCTGGACCGGCCAGGGCGCCACCCAGGAACTGGCGCTGGCGGACCTGATGAACCAGATCGCGCCCCAGGGCTTCTCCATCTCCCTGTCCACCGGTCAGGCCGAGGTGGGCGACAGTTTCCTCATCCGTCCCACGCGCTACGCCGCGCGGGACATCGCCGTCGCCGTCACCGATCCCCGCGACATCGCCCTCGCCCAAGGTTTCCGTACTGCCGCCGCCGCCACCAACGGCGGCACCGGCGTCATCTCGGCGGGCAGCGTCGTCAAGACCGACGAGCCCCTGTCCACTCCCGTCAAGCTGAGTTACGACTCCGCCACCAACAGCCTGGTCGGCTTCCCGGTCGGCAGCCAGGTCCTGCTCGGCAGCACGGTCTACAACGTCACCTCGACCACCCAGCGGGTGCCCTACCAGGCGGGCTACAACTACAGTTTCAACGGCACGGGCTTCATGCTCAGCGGCACGCCCTCCAACGGCGACAGCTTCATCATCAATCCGCCGCCGGGCACGCCTACCGCCGGCAACAACGGCTTCGCCGCCCTCTTTGGCACTCCTGTCTCGGCGCCGCCGGCGGCGACCGGCAGCCTTACTCCCGCCACCGCCACGTCGCCGCTGACCGTCGTCGCCGGCACCAACGACAACTTCGCCATCAGCGTGGACGGCGGCGCCACGGCGAACGTCACCCTGCCGGCCGGCACCTATACGCCGAGCAGCCTGGCGAGCCAGATCCAGACCAAGATCAACGCCGCCATCGCCACCCAGGGCACGGCAGTGACCGTGACCCTCGACGGCACGAACCGGCTGGTGGTCACCTCGAACAACGGGGCGGGCTCCATCGCCCTGAGTGCCGCCAATCCCAACAGCGGCAGCGCCACCATCGCCGCCGCCCAGGTGACCCAGACCAGCAGCCTGCCGGCCGCCCCCATCACCCTGACCTACCGCCAGGCGACCACCGCCGGCCTGCCCGTGCGTTTGACCGGCTTCCCGGCCGGCAGCACCGTGACGGTGATCCAGGCCAACGGCACCACGCGCGAATATTCGATGAACTCGGCCGACGGCTACGGCGACGCCGATGCCTTCTCCGACTACGTCGATTTCACCAGCGGTGCGACCATCGTCTTCAACGGCATGCGTTTCAGCATCAGCGGCAATCCCGCCGACGGCGACACCTTCACGCTGGGCCCCAACACCTCGGCCACCGGCGACAACCGCAACGCCCTCGCGGTGGGCGCCCTGCAGCTCTCCAACGTGATGGGCGACGGCACGGCCACCTACCAGTCCGCCTATGCGGCCATCGTCAGCACCATCGGCAACAAGGCGCGCGAGATCGCGGTGACGCTGACGGCCCAGGAAAACCTTGTCACCCAGGCCCAGAAGGCCATCGACTCGGCCTCCGGCGTGAACCTGGACGAGGAGGCCGCCAACCTCATCCGCTATCAGCAGGCCTACCAGGCTTCGGCCAAGATCCTCGACATGTCGGGCAAGCTGTTCGACCTCATCACGAGCCTGGGCGGCTAATCGGGAACGGGAAGACATCATGCGAATCAGCACTGGAATGATCTACGACGCCGGCCTGGCTTCCATGCAGGACCGGACATCCAGCCTGCTGCGTACCCAGCAGCAGATCTCCTCCGGGCGGCGCATCCTGGCGCCGTCGGACGACCCGGTCGCCGCCGCGCGCGCCCTGGAAGTGACCCAGGCCCAGGCCATCAACGACAGCCAGGCGACGACGCGCAACAACGTCAAGAGCACCCTCGGCATCATCGACGGCCAGCTCGAATCGGCGAGCACGCTGATGATGCGCGTGCGCGAACTGACGGTGCAGGCCGGCGACGCCGCCCTATCCGATTCCGACCGCAAGAGCATCGCCACGGAACTGCGCGCCCGCTTCCAGGAAATGGTGGCCCTGGCCAACAGCCGCGATGGCCAGGGGCAGTACCTGTTCGGCGGCTACCAGACCAACAACACGCCCTTCGCCGGCAGCGTCGAGAACGGCGTCGTCTATGCCGGCGACGACGGCGCCCGCACCCTGCGCGTTTCCAGTTCACGGGAGCTGGCCATCAGCAACTCCGGCAACGATGTCTTCATGAACATCAAGAACGGCAACGGCGTCTTCACCACCAGCACCCAGGACGCCAAGTCCGCCAACGCCACCCAGATGAAGTACGAGGGCTACAACAGCCTCGTGGTGCCGGCCGTCTCCACCGGTTCGGTGGAACTGCGCTTCTGGGTCGACACCGTCGGCGGCGTTACCACGCCGGGCCAGGCCGTCGGCGCCAATGCGGTTCCCCTCACCTTCACCAACGGGGTGGACAACCAGTTCATCGTCGAATTCGACGGCGGCGCCCCCATCCTGGTGGACCTGGACCCCATGGGCCCCACCACCACCTACGCCGACGCCCAGGCGGTGGTGGATGCGATCCAGGCCGGCATCGGTGCGGCGGGCACGGCGTCGCTGGACGCCAACGGCCACCTGGTGGTCACCTCGGCCTCCAGCGGTTCCAGTTCCAGCGTCGTCCTCAGCGGCAGCGCCGCCACTCCCCTCGTCGGCACACCGACCTACACGGCAGGCATGACCAGCGTGCCGGGGCAGACCTTTTATGACCTGGTGGACGCCAACGGCATGAGCGTCTTCACCGGCGCCGGCTCGACCACCGGCGTCGGCGGCAGCTACACCCGTCCCTATGTGAGCGGCCAGCCGATCTCCCTCTACAACCCGGGCATACCGCCGGCCACGGCGACGGACTACGGCGCCAACGTGATCCTGACCGGTACGCCCCAGACCGGCGACACCTTCACCATCGACCGTACTTCCAGCAAGCTGACGGTGACGCCCAAGATCCTCGGTACCGAGGCGGCCCGCGCCGTGATCGACCCGGGTACGGTCAGCGACCACACCAAGTGGACCAAGGCTTCCAACAGCGGCAACATCGAGGTGCGCTTCTGGGTGGACCTGGAGGGCGTCGTCGCCACGCCCGGCCAGGCGGTCGGCTCCGTGGCGATTCCGCCGGCCCTGACGGTGGGGGCGGCGAACCAGTTCGACATCACCCTCGACGGCGCCGGCCCGACGACGGTCACCGTCACGCCGGGGACCTATACGACGCCGGCGGCCTTCGCCAGCCAGTTGCAGACCGACCTGAATACCGCCCTCGGCGCCGGCCTCGCCACCGTCTCCCTCGACGCCTCCAACCGCCTGGTCATCACGTCCGCGACCAGCGGCGCGACCTCGTCGGTGGCCCTGAGCGAGGGCAACGGCGGCCTCGCCGGCCTGTTCGGCACGCCCACCGCCACCGCCGGCATCACCGGCACCGCGGGGGCGACTTATTACGACCTGGTGGACGGCACCACGGGCAAGAGCCTGTTCACCGGGGCCAATTCGGTCGCCGGCGGCGGTTCGAACACCTACACCCATGCCTACACCAGCGGTGCCTCGATCCCGATCTCCAGCGCCGGCGGTCCCGGCCAGCAGACCTTCGACTTCGGCGCCTCGGTCAAGATCACCGGCATCCCGGCAGGCGGCGACGCCTTCGTCATCGAATCCAGCAGCGCCTACTACGGCAACGGCTATTTCGTCACCGGGGCGAAGACCGCCGCCACCCTGAACGCGGGCGGTGGCATCATCGGCACCGGCGAGGTGACCGACATCTCCCAATGGAACCATCCCGCCAATTCGCGCAACCTGGAAGTCCGCTTCTGGAAGGACCCATCGACGACGCCGGCGACCCTGTACTACGACCTGGTGGATGCCGAGACCGAGAAGTCCCTGTTCACCGACACCACGTCGTCCGCGGGCGGCACTTCCAACACCTACACCCACAAATTCACCGAAGGTGACGCGATCCCCTTCACCGGCCTGAAGGTCGCCTATGCGGGCCCGCCGGCGACGACCGTCACCGACTTCGGCGTCAGCGTCATTGTCAACGGCACGCCGTCGAGCGGCGACGTCTTCAAGCTGCGGGCGAGCGAGAGCGTCAGTGTCTTCGACACGATGGCGGAGCTCATCACCGACCTGGAGTCGGGCAAGCCCGCGGGCACTTCGGGCAACACCCATCTGGCGAACCAGCTGTCCGGCATGCTGACCAACATCGGCCAGATCGAGGACAACTTCCTCAAGATCCGTGCTTCCATCGGCTCGCGCCTGGCGGAAGTGGACGACCTGGATTCCGTCGGCGCCAACCTGGGCCTGCAGTACGACGAGACCCTCTCCCGGCTGCAGGACATCGACTACGCGGACGCCATCACCAAACTGACGCGGGAGCAGGCGGAACTCCAGGCCGCCCAGATGTCCTTCTCGAAGATGTCCCAACTTTCGCTGTTCGACTACCTGCGATGAAACAGGCATCCGCATTGGCAGTCGGTGCGCGCTCGGGCCGGCGGGGTGCCCTGCCCCGCTCCATGTCACCCGTCGCCGGCCTGCGGCCGGCTCCTCCTTCTTTACTTGCGCGGGGCAGGGCACCCCACCGGCCCGATCCGATGCCGCCGTGGGTGTTTGCCTATCTCAAACCACCGGCGTATCCAGCCAAGGATGGCGGGTATCCGACTCCCGCAAGTAAAGGGGGAGGGCCGGTGCTCTTTCGGCCCGGAGGACATGGAGGGAGTCGGATACCCGCCGTCCTTGGCGCGCACCGCGGCTCCCCGTTTCATGCATCGCGAAAGACGTACAGCGTCATGGAGCAACTGAGATGAAACGCCTGCTTGCGCTGCTTGTCGTCGCGACCACCCTGGCCGGCTGCGGCGCCTGGAAGATGCCGACGCGCCTGGGGGGCGAGATTCCCGCCAAGGGTACCGTGGTGCCGGAAACCAACCTGCACCTGACGCCTTCGATCACCTATCCCCTGGAAAAGCTGGTGTTCTGGGGAACCTACATCGGTGTCGCCTACCTGATCCTCGATCCCTTGGCACCCAACTGGGAGATCGAGGAAGCCAAGTTCCCGGAGGACCGCTATCACATGTCCCTGCACATGAAGCGCCTCTATGCCGGCGGCGCCGGCGAGGCGCGGGTGGTGTTCCACAACCGGGCCAAGGCCCTGATGGAAGCGGGCGGCTACTCGAGCTACGAAGTGCTCGAATACTCGGAAGGCATGGAGTCCTCGGTGCTCGGCTCCAAGCGCACCGCCGCCGGCGTGGTGCGGCTGTCGCGCAATCTCGACTGAGGAGCGTACGCCGTCGCCAAGGCAGCGGCGCCAGGTCGCTTGACCGGAACGGCGGGGCGCTCTGCGGTCCCGCGCTCCCACCATGCAAATTCCGGGATCAGCCGCCGGCGCCCGCGCGCATCACCATCGCCATGGCCGTGAAGCCTTGGTCGAAGAGCTTTTCCATGGCGGCGCCGAAGTAGGGCAAGGACACCAGGATCACCATGAAACCGGCCGCCAGGGTGACGGGAAAACCGATGGCGAACAGGTTGAGCTGGGGGGCGACCCGCGTCAGCACGCCCATGGCGATGTTGGCGATCAGCAGGGCGGCTACCAGGGGCAGCGACAGCAGCAGGCCGGCGATGAAGATGGTGGCCGACCAGGACAGCATCACGGCGATGCCGTTGGCGGCGAGGGGAGCGGTCGAGACCGGCAGTATCTTGAAGCTCTCCGCCAGGGCCGAGAAGATCAGCAGGTGGCCGTTCATGGCAAGGAACAGCAGGGTGGTCAGCAGGCTGAGGAACTCGGCCACCACGGGGGTCTGGGACGCGTTGATCGGATCGTAGAACACCGCAAAGGACAGGCCCATCTGCAGGCCGATCAACTGGCCGGCCACGTCGATGGCGGTGAACACGATGCGCAGGGTGAAGCCGAGCAGCACGCCGATGAGCATCTGCTGGGCCAGGATCGCCAGGCCGACCCAGGAACCGGCCGGCACCGCCGGCATGGGCGGCAGGGCCGGCGCCAGGGCCAGGGTGACCACCAGGCTCCAGACCAGGCGGATGCGCTGGGGCACGGCGGCGTTGCTGAGGACGGGGGCCGCCATCATCAGGCCGCCGATGCGGGCGAGGGGAAAGATGAACGCCGCCAGCCACAGGTCGAGCTGGGCGGAAGTGACCGAGATCATCCGATCAGGCCGGGGATCGCCTCGAACAGGCGGCGCATGTAGTCGGTCATGGTGGCGATCATCCAGGGGCCGGACACGATCATGACGAGGAAGATGATCACCAGCTTGGGCACGAAGGACAGGGTCGCCTCGTTGATCTGGGTGGCGGCCTGGAAGATGCTGACCAGCAGGCCGGTGGCGAGGGCGGCAATGAACATGGGCGCCGAGATCATCAGGGTGATCTCGATGGCCTGGCGCCCGATGTCGATGACGGTGGTGGGAGTCATGGCGCGGGGGACCTCAGGCGAAGCTTCTGACGAGGGAGGCGATCAGCAGGTTCCAGCCGTCCACCAGCACGAACAGCATGATCTTGAACGGCAGGGCGACGATCACCGGCGACATCATCATCATGCCCATGGACATCAGGACGGAGGCCACGACCATGTCGATGATGAGGAAGGGGATGAAGACGATGAAGCCGATCTGGAAGGCCGTCTTCAGTTCCGAGGTGACGAAGGCCGGGATCAGCACCCGCATCGGCACTTTGTCGGCGGACTCCGGCTTGGGCTGGTTGGCCACCTTGAGGAAGGTGGCGAGGTCCGCGTCTCGCGTCTGCTTGAGCATGAAGGCGCGCAGCGGTACGGCGCCGCGATCCAGGGCCTCGACGAAGCCGATCTTGTTTTCCGACAGGGGCAGGTAGGCGTCGGCGTAGATCTTCTCGCCCACCGGCGCCATGATGAAGAAGGTGAGGAACATGGCCAGGCCGATGATGACCTGGTTGGGCGGCGAGGTCTGGGTGCCGAGGGCCTGGCGCAACAGGGCGAAGACGATGACGATGCGCGTGAAGCTGGTCATCATCAGCAGCATCGCCGGGATGAAGGTCAGTCCCGTGAGCAGCAGCAGGGTCTGGATGGACAGGGACCACTGGGTGCCGCCGCCGGGCGCCGCCGAACTGGTCAGGGCCGGCAGGGCCTGGGCGAGGGCCAGACCCGGCAGCAGCGCCAGGGCGAGGGGGGCGAGCCTAGCGAGGCGGCGCATTGCGGCGCTCCATGACATGCTTGAGCCAGCCCTGGAAGTCCTTCGGCGTCTCGGCTGCGGCCGGCGGCGCCATTTCCTGGCGCGGCATCTCGGCCAGGGCGGAAACCCGGCCCGGCGCCACGCCCAGTACCAGCCAGTTGGCACCGACCTCGACGACGACGACGCGCTCGCGGGGACCGACGGCTGTGCCGCCCACCACGCGCAGCAGGTTGGAGGCTGCGCCGCGCGGCGCCGCCAGGCGCTTCATCACCCACAGGGTCGCCACCAGCATGCCAAGCACGACGACGAGGCCCAGGATCATCTGCAGGATGCTGGTACCGGCGTCGGGAATGGCCTGGGCACCCTCGGCCAGCGCGGGGCCGGGCAGGGCGGCAAGGGCGATCAGCAGGCGGGAAGGGGACATCGGCCGCTCCGGAAACGATGCGGCTGAGCATAAGTCGGTGCCGGAGGCCCGATGCGGCGAATAGGCGGGAAAAAGAAAGGCAATTCCGCCGGCGGATGCGGGATCGGCCGGCGGCAGGGGAGGTGGCGGGCGCCGGCTAGCGGTTCAGCTTGCGGATGCGTTCCTGGGGCGTGATGACGTCCGTCAGGCGGATGCCGAACTTGTCGTTGACCACCACGACCTCACCCTGGGCGATGAGGGTGCCGTTCACCAGCACGTCCATGGGCTCGCCGGCGAGGCCGTCCAGCTCCACCACGGAGCCGTGGGCGAGCTGGAGCAGGTTGCGGATGGAGATCTTGGTGCGGCCCAACTCCACGGTGATGTTGACCGGGATGTCGAGGATGCGCTCGAAGCCGCCGGGCGGCTGGCCGACCGCTTCGGCGCTGCCCGTCAGGTTCTCGAAGATGTCGGCCGGCTGGGCGGCGGCGGCCACGGCCGCATCGGCGGCGGCCTGCTCGTTCATCGCGGCGGCCCAATCGTCGTCGGCGATCTGGTTGTCTTCGCTCATATGCGGGTCCTGTCAGTCAGTGTCGAGGGAAACGAATTTCTCGACCTTCAAAGAGTATTGCCCGTTCTGGATGCCGTAACGGCATTGCAGAACCGGGACGCCGTCGATCGTGGCGGTCACTTCCTCGTCGATGGTGATCGGGATGATGTCGCCGACTTCGTAGCTGTTGACCTCGCCGAGGGTCGCCACCGTCTTCGCCAGGGGCACCACGAGTTCGACTTCGGCGAGCTGCAGCTGACGTGTCAGCGTGGTGGTCCAGCGGCGGTCGGAGCCGGCCTGCTCGCTGTGCATGGTGCTGTAGAGCACGTCGCGGATCGGCTCCACCATGGAGTAGGGCAGGCAGACGTGCAGGTCCGCCGAGTTGCCCGACAGTTCGATGGTGAAGGTGACGGCGATGACGATCTCGGCCGGCGTCGCGATGTTGGCGAACTGGGTGTTCATCTCCGAGCGCACGTACTCGAACTCGATCTCGTACACCGGCGCCCAGGCCTTCTGGTACTCGCTGAAGAAGACGCCGAGGATGCCCTGAATGATGCGCTGCTCGGTGGGCGTGAAGTCGCGGCCCTCGACGCGGGTGTGGAAGCGCCCGTCGCCGCCGAAGAGGTTGTCCACGACGAGGAAGACCAGGTTGGGATCGAGGACGATGAGGCCGGTGCCGCGCAGGGGCTTTACCGTCACCAGGTTGAGGTTGGTCGGCACCACCAGGTTGCGGATGAACTCGCTGTACTTCTGCACGCGGATCGGTCCCACCGAGATTTCGGCGGTGCGGTGCATATAGTTGAACAGGCCGATGCGCAGCAGCCGCGCGAAGCGCTCGTTGATGAGCTCCAGCGTCGGCATGCGGCCGCGGACGATGCGCTCCTGGCGGCCGAGGTCGTAGGCCTTGACGCCGCCGCCCTCTTCGTGAGTCGGCTCCTCGTCGACCTCGCCCGTGACGCCCTTCAGCAGCGCGTCGACTTCGTCCTGGGAGAGAAAGTCCTGGCTCATGCAGCGTGTCCCGTCGTTTCCTTTGTCGCGACTACTGGATGATGAAGGAGGTGAACAGTACGGCCTGGACGGAGTCGTCCGGATCGCCGTGATCGCCTGCTTCGGCGGTGGACTCCTCCTCGACCTCCTTCGCCTTGCCCTTCTTCTTGCTCTTGATCTTCGGCCCGTCGATAGTCAGGTTGATGCTGACGCGCACTTCGTTGGCCAGCTTCTGCACGCCCTGGGGAGTGGAGATCTCCGAAGGCTTCTTGCCCGACATCAGCAGCAGCACCTTGTGGCGGATCTCGGGGGTATAGGCCTTCACCTTGTCGGCGGTCTTCGGGTCCACGACGCGCAGCTCCGGCGTCGCCTGGAGATAGGACTCCTGCTGCTCCGTCTGCAGCTTGACGGTGAAGGGATCGAGCTTGACGAACACGGGCGGCGCTTCCGGCTCGCCCTTGGACTTCTTCGCGGTTCTGGCCGGCGGCTCGTCGCCTTCCTCATCCTCGGCGTGGTTGCTCTTCTTCAGGAGCAGGAAGGCCGCAACGCCGCCCCCCAGCACCAGCACGAGGACGCCGATGATGATGAACAGCAGCAGCTTCTTCTTTTTCGGCGGTGCGCCTTCGTCGCCAGCGGGTTTTGCTTCAGCCATGCCTTACTCCCTGTTCGGTCCCTGTTCCGTGGTTAACGACGGTCAGGCGAAAAGATCAACCAGCCCGTTGCCGCGCTGCAGCCACTGGCGGGGGGATGCGGCGACGAAGCCCGCCGTGTCGGCAGTCGCTGCGTTCGCCGTGCCGTTCTGGCCGCGGGACGCATTATCGCCCTTTTGACTATCGTTGGACGACTGCTGGAAGGACTCGGCGCCCACCTGGGCCTGGCCGAGGCTGATGCCGGCCTCGTTGAGGATTTCACGCAGTCGGGGCAGGGCACTCTCCAAGGCATCGCGCACCGCCGGGTTGGCGGAAACGAAGCTGGCGTTGGCCTGGTCGCCGTTCAGGGTGATGGAAATTTCGATCCGGCCCATCTGGGGCGGCGTCAGCACGAGTTCCGCCTTGGTTTCCTTGTTGCCGGCCATCCACGTCAGGCGGTCGCCTATCTCGGTGTTCCAGGCCGGCGTGCCCACCTGGGACTGGACGCGGGCGGCGTTGGCATCGGCGTTCTTCACCTCGTTGTGCTGGGTTCGCGCCTGGGCAGGCATGTCGCGCATCTGGGTCAGCACGGACTCGAAGCTTTCCTGGCCGGTGGCCTTCTTGGCGCCGGCGGTGGCGACCTCGTCCGTAACCGCGGCCTCCTCGGCAAGAATTGCCGGCGTGGCGGCGGGCTTCGCCGCATCGGTCGGGAGGGGGATCTCTGCCGTCTCGCCTTCACCGGCCTTTATCGTGGCCTGTTGCGTGGTCACCGGCGTCACGGGGGCGGCGGTGACGACGATGGCCTGGCTGCCGTCGCCGGCCAGCAGGGCCGGATCGACCGTCGTTGCGTCTTCGCCGAGCGTCTCCTCGGCGCCAGCGGCGGCCTGGGGACCCATGGCCGGCAGCATGGGCAGCAGGGCGGCAAGTTCATCCGTGGGCAGATCTTCCTGGATCGCCTGGTTGCCGGCCACCGGCAGGTCGAGGAGGGCGTCCCTGGCCTTCTTGGCGGCGGCGGATGCGGCGGCGTGGTTCTCGCCGTACTGCTTCATCTGCTTTTGCAGGACGTTGGCAAAGGGCTGGCTCTCCGTGGCCTGGGCCCCTGCGCCGGCCGCGTCGGCGGAAGCGTCCCGCCCCGCGTTGCCGGCGGGCGCCGGCGTGTTGGCGGACGGCTGGGGAGCGACGGGGCTCGGTGACGGAGCGACGTTCAGTTCGGGCGACATGGCGGCATCCTTTGCATGACCGTAATGGTTGGTACGTCCAATGCAAGGGTTGTGCCAGTCAGGAAGTCTCTTCCTTCTTGAAGCGCTGGGAGGTGTGCTCGTCCAGGGCCTTCTGTTCCTGGCGCTGCTCCGTGTATTGCTCCCGGGCCTGGTGCCGCTCGGCCAGGGTGTTGAAGGCCTTGACCTTGCCGCGCTTCGCCAGCCATTCCTGCTGGCCGGCGGCCGTGCGCCGTTCCGAGGCGGCCACGAGCTCCCGCGCCTGGGCGATGGCGGCGTCGAGCCGGTCGATGAAGGCGCCGTAGTTCTGCCAGGCGTCGCGTCCCAGGCCGCCGCGGGCGGCCTCGATGAAGCGGGTTTGGTATTCGTCGCGGTACTGGATCAGCACGGCCAGACGGTCGGCCGCCTGCTCCTGGCTTGCGATAAGGGTGCCAAGCTGGCGGGTGGCGTCTTCCAGTCGCATCTGCGAAAGGTCGAGCAGGGATTGAAGCCTGAACTCCCGGGCCATGGTTTTGCGTACGTCTCAGTCGGGAGGGCGATTCTACGCCCCGGCGCCGAAGATGGCACGCAGAGCGTTGAGGCTGTCCTGGTAGGTGGAGCGTTCCGTGATCTGCTGCTGCAGAAACTGTTCGAGCTGGGGATAGAGGGCGATGGCCTGGTCCAGCATGGGGTCCGAGCCGCGGACGTAGGCGCCCACCGCCAGCAGGTCGCGGGAGCGCTGGTAGCGGGAATAGAGCTGCTTGAAGCGCCGCACGACCTCCAGGTGGTTCGAATCGATCAGGTTGGTCATGGCGCGGGAGATCGACTGCTCGATGTCGATGGCCGGGTAGTGGCCCGCGTCGGCCAGCTGGCGCGACAGCACGATGTGGCCGTCGAGAATGGCGCGTGCCGAGTCGGCAATGGGGTCCTGCTGGTCGTCGCCCTCCGCCAGTACCGTGTAGAAGGCGGTGATGGAGCCGCCGCCCTCGGGACCGTTGCCGGCCCGCTCCACGAGTTGGGGCAGGCGCGCGAAGACGGAAGGCGGATAACCGCGCGTCACCGGCGGCTCGCCGATGGCGAGCGCGATCTCGCGCTGGGCCATGGCATAGCGCGTCAGGGAGTCCATGATCAGCAGCACCTGCTTGCCCTCGTCGCGGAACTGCTCGGCGATGGTGGTGGCGTAGGCGGCGCCCTGGAGCCGCATCAGGGGACTCACGTCGGCGGGGGCGGCCACCACTACCGAGCGGCGGCGGCCTTCCTCGCCCAGGTTCTGCTCGATGAACTCCTTCACCTCGCGGCCCCGCTCGCCGATCAGGCCGACGACGATGACCTCGGCCGCCGTATAGCGGGCCATCATGCCCAGCAGCACGCTCTTGCCGACGCCGGAACCGGCGAACAGGCCGAGACGCTGGCCGCGGCCCACGGTGAGCAGGCTGTTGATGGCGCGGATGCCCACGTCCATGCTGCGGGAGATGGGTTCCCGCAGCAGCGGGTTGAGGGGCCGGCTCACCAGGGAGCGGGCATCCTTGGCGTCCAGGGGGCCGAGGCCGTCGAGGGGGCGGCCGTTGGCATCCACCACGCGGCCCAGCAGCTGGACGCCGACGGGCAGGTGCTTGGCGCGGTCGAAGGCGCGCCGGTTCCGGGTGTCCGTATGGCCGAGGCGCGGCGGCGGCAGCAGGCTTTCGAGGGGCGTGACGTGGGCGCCGGGCGCCAGGCCATAGACGTCCTCGGTGGGCATCATGAACAGCTTCTCGCCGTGGAAGCCCACCACCTCGGCTTCCACCGTGCCGTCGCCGGGAATCTCGATGCGGCAGCCGGAACCGAGGGGCAGCTTGAGTCCGGCCGCCTCCATGACCAGGCCGTTGATGCGGGTGAGACGACCGGAGAGCTGGTAGGGCGGCGTGTCCACGACCCGGCCGCGGCAGCCGGCGAGGAAATCGCGCCAACCCTGGGCGCCGGCGTTCATGCCTTGTCCTCCGGCGGCGCCCAGACGTCCTGGATGCCCAGGCTCTCCAGCGTCCGGCGCCAGCGGGTGGCGACGGTGGCATCGAGATGGCTGCCGCCGGCCTCAAGGATGCAATCGCCGCGGGCGAGTTTCGTGTCCTCGTGGATGCGGTGGCCGGCATGGGCCAGCTGGTCGCCCAGGTGGGAGCGCAGCAGGGAGGCGTCTTCGGGATGCAGGAAGATGGAGGCGTGCTGATGGGGCAGTTGGGCCAGGGCCTCGCGCACTACATGCAGCAGGGTCTGGGGATCGGCCTTGAGTTCCTGGCGCACCACCTGGCGGGCCACTTCGAGGGCCAGATTGAGGAGTTCTTCGGCCACTTCGCTGTCGATGGCCACCAGGGATTCCTCCAGGCGCCCAGCGGCGCGATGCAGGCGCTCGGCTTCGCCGCGGACTTTGGCCTGGCCTTCCCGGTAGCCCGCCTGATAGCCCTCCTGCCGCGCCTGCTCGCGGATCTGCTCGACTTCCTCGGCCGTCGGCATCACGACTTCGGGCTCGGGCGGCGGGGGTGGCGGCTCGTCGGCCTTCTTCGCCGCACCGGGCTTCTTGTGGGGACTCTGCTGACCGGGGGCTTCCTCGAACGCGGCGAGTTCCCAGCGTTCCCAGGCGGTGAGTTTTCCTTCTTCGGTGGTGGCGGCCATGTCAGTGGCTCCACCGCGCTGCGTGACACCCGCGACGCGTGAAACGGGGTGTTGCGGTGCACGCCGAGGACGGCGGGTATCCAACTCCCTCCATGTCCTCCGGGCCGAAGAAGCACCGGCCCTCCTCCTTGACTTCCGGGAGTTGGATACCCGCCATCCTCGGCTGGAGTCGTCGGTGGTTTGAGATGGGCAAATGCTCACCGCGGCACCGGATCGGGCCGGTGGGGTGCCCTGCTCCGCGCAAGTAAAGAAGGAGGAGCCGGCCGTAGGCCGGCGACGGGTGACATGGAGCGGGGCGGGGCACCCCGCCGGCCCGAGCGCGCACCACAGCCGATTCGAGGAAGTGGAAGTATTTCATCCTAGATCAGCTGGTCGTCGCCGCCCTTGCCGCCGAGCTGGATCTGGCCTTCGTCGGCCAGCCTGCGGGCGATCTTGAGGATTTCCTTCTGTTCGGCCTCGACCTCGGACAAGCGCACCGGACCCTTGGACTCCAGGTCTTCCCGCAGCATTTCGGCGGCACGCTGGGACATGTTCTTGAATATCTTCTCGCGCAGCTCCGGCGGCGCCCCCTTGAGGGCGAGGATCAGGGAGTCGGACTGCACTTCCCGCAGCAGCAGCTGGATGCCGCGGTCGTCCACGTCCATCAGGTTCTCGAAGACGAACATCTCGTCGAGGATTTTCTGGGCCAGGTCCGGATCGTACTCGCGCACGTTGTCGATGATCGAGGTCTCCGCCTGCTGGCCGACGAAGTTGAGGATTTCCGCCGAATGGCGGATGCCGCCCATGGCCGCCTTCTTCACGTTCGATGAGGCGCCGGCGAGTAGACGCGTCATGGCGTCGTTGAGTTCCCGGATGGCGATGGGCTGGACACCGTCCAGGGTGGCGATGCGCAGCAGCACGTCGTTGCGCAGGCGCTCGGTGAACAGTTTGATGATTTCGCCGGCCTGGTCGTATTCCAGGTGCACGAGGATGGTGGCGATGATCTGCGGATGCTCGTTCTTGATGAGGTCCGCCACCGTGGCGGCGTCCATCCACTTGAGGCTCTCGATGCCGGCGGTGTCGCCGCCCTGCATGATGCGCGAGATCAGGTTGGCGGCGCGGTCGTCGCCGAGGGCCTTGGTGAGCATGGCCTTGATGGCGTTTTCGTCCACCGACACCGGGGCGCCCTTGGCGGCGTGCTCTTCGAGGTCGTCGAGGACCTTCTCGATGCGCTCCCGCGGCACGGCCTTGAGGGCCGCCATGGCGTGGCCGAGCTTCTGCACCTCCTTGGGGCCGAGATGCTTGAGCACTTCCGCCGCCTCGTCGCCGCCGAGGGAGAGGAGCAGTATGGCGCTCTTTTCTACGCCGTCATCGGGGTTCGCCGCCACCTACCCACTCCTTGATGACGTTGGCGATCAGTTTCGGGTCCTGCTTGGCAAGACTCTTGGCGGCCTGGAGCTTCTGATCGTAGCTGACGTGGTGATGCCCGTCGTGGCTGATCACTTCCTGGGCCTGGGCGGCCTTTTCGGCCTCCTCCATTTCGATGCGCTTGGCCGCGGCAGCGAACATCTCGAACAGGGGCTTGAGTATCTTGGTCCAGAGCAGGAAGGCCAGCAGGGCGAAGGCCAGGTACTTGAAGGCTTCCCGGGCGAAGGCGATCACGTCGGGGTTCTTCCAGATCGGCGTGTCGGGCACCACTTCCTTGTCGGCCGGCGCGAAGGGGGCGTTGGCGATGTTGAGGGAGTCGCCGCGATCCTGGGCGAAGCCGACGGCGTCGCGCACCAGGGCGTTCACCTGGCGCATCTCGGCTTCGCTCAGGGGCAGGGCCTTGCCGGGCTTGCCGTCCTTTTCGGGGCCCTTCTTGTGGTTCACCACCACGGCCACGGACAGGCGGCGCACCGTGCCGGGCACGCCGCGGGTGTGGCGGATGGTCTTGTCCACCTCATAGTTGATGGTGGCGTTGCGCGTGAAGTTCAGGTTCTGGTTGTTGGTGGCGAGCGTCGTGCCGGGGGCGGCCGGGGCCGTTACCGGGGCCGTGGCCGGCACCGGCGGCTGGTTGCTGAGGGCGCCGGGCACGCCGGCGGCCAACGGGTTGCTGGTGCCGGTCTCGGCCGTCTGCTGGCTGCGGATGGCGCTGTCGGCGGAAGGATTCGGCTTGTAGGACTCGGCCACCTGCTCGATCTGGGAGAAATCCACGTCGGCGGTGACCTGGGCGCGCACGTTGGATGAACCGACGATGGGCGCCAGGATCGTCTCGATGCGCTTCACGTAATTGGCTTCGAGTTCGCGCACGAACTTGAGCTGGGAGGGGTCGAGGCCGGCCTGCTTGAGGCCGTCGGGCGTCTGGGAGATCAGGTTGCCGTCCTGGTCGATGACGCTGACCTGGGAAGTGGCGAGCTGGGGCACGCTGGCGGAGACGAGATGGACGATGCCGGCCACCTGGGTCGGTTCCAGCACCCGGCCGGCGTGGAGGCTCACCATCACGGAGGCGGAAGGCTTCTGCTCGTCGCGCAGGAAGGCGGTCTGCTTGGGGATGGCCAGATGCACGCGGGCGCCGCGTACGGCGCCGAGGGACTGGATGGTGCGCGCCAGCTCTCCTTCCAGGCCGCGCTGGTAGGCGATCTGCTCGGCGAACTGGGTGGTGCCGAGCTTGAGGTTCTCCATGAGCTCGAAGCCCACCTGGCCGCCGCGGGGCAGGCCCTGGGAGGCGAGGCGCAGGCGGACGTCGTGCACCTGCATGGCGGGCACGAGGATGGCGCCGCCGCCTTCGGAGAACTTGTAGGGGATGTTCTGCTGCTGCAGGGAAGTGACGATCTGGCCGCCGTCCTTCTCGGAGAGATTGGAGAACAGGATGCTGTAGGGCGGCTCCTTGGTCCACAGCCAGGCACCGGCCAGGAGGGCGATGGCGAAGGCGACGGCCACGATGCCCCCGATCTTCTGGCGCGCCGACAGGCGCGTGAAGAGCTCCAGGTTGATCGGTAGTGCGGTGGCCTGCTCTGCCATGGTTTTCCTTGTGATCGGGTCATTATGACCGCTGCGGGATTGTGGCTGTCGCAAGCAAGGGAGGTTCCATCAAGAAGCGGCAATTTTTGCCGCCAATTCGGAAGCCGTTGATACACTGGGAATCTGCGATCATCCTCCCTGCATGGATACTACAGAAAACATCGTCGACCCGGCCTCGCCCGCCGAAAGCGCCAGGCTTGCCGAAGCCTTCCGTCTCTTCAACGAGGCGTCCGAGGAACTGGCCGGTACCTACAAGGTGCTGCAGGCCCAGGTGGCCCAGCTGACGGCCGAGCTTGCCGCGGCCAACGGCGCCCTGCGGCAGCAGTATCTGGAGAAGGCCGCCCTGACGGAGCGCCTGACCCTGCTGCTGAACGCATTGCCGGCCGGCGTGGTGGTGCTGGATGCCGACGGCCGGGTGGTCGAAGCCAACCCGGCCGCCACCGCCCTCGGCCTGGTTTCCGGCATGGCCTGGGCAGATGCCGAAGGCGGCACCCTCGTTGCGACGGAAACGCCGGGCGAGTCCATTGCCGGCGAGCGGCGGGTTTCCGTCACCGTCACGCCCCTGGATTCGGCCGGCGGACGCATCGTGCTGCTCCACGACGTCACCGAGGCCCATCGCCTCAAGAGCCAGGCCGAGCGCCAGCAGCGCCTCGCCGCCATGGGCGAGATGGCGGCCCAGCTCGCCCACCAGTTGCGCACGCCGCTGGCCGCGGCGCTGCTCTACGCCGGCAACCTGGAGAACCCGGACCTGGCCGCCGCCAGCCGGGTCAGCATCGCCCAGAAGACCGTGGCGCGCCTCAAGCATCTGGAACGCCTGATCCAGGACATGCTGCTGTTCGCCCGCGGCGAGGCCCTGGGGCGCGAGACCTTCCCGATCCGCGACCTGGTCGGCGACCTTGCCCATACCTTCGAACCCCTGGCGCGCAGCCGCGACGTGGAGTTCCGCGTCGCCGCCGCCGACGACGACGGGGAGACCATGACCGGCAACCGCAAGGCCATTGCCGGGGCGCTGACCAACCTGCTGGAGAATGCCCTCCAGGCGGTGGAGCCGGGGCGCGGGCGCATCGAATTCTCGATCTGCCGCGGTGCCACCCACTGGCTCCTGACGGTGCGCGACAACGGCCGCGGCATGGCCCCCGACGTGGTGCCGCGCCTGTTCCAGCCCTTCTTCACGACACGCACGGACGGCACGGGCCTGGGCCTCGCCATCGCCCGCGGCGTGGCCCGCGCCCACGGCGGCGGCATCGACGTCACCTCGAAGCTGGGCGAGGGCACCGAATTCGCAATGACGGTATCGCTCGGCCTTGCGGGCGAATCCACGGAAAGCTGAAACCATGAAACCTATGAACATACTCGTCGTCGAGGATGACGAGGCCCTGCGGGACGCCCTGCTGGTCACCCTGGAAGCCGCCGGCTACCGCGTCAGCGGCGCCGACGGGGGACCGTCCGCGCTGCAGCTCATCGCCCGGGACTCCTTCAGCATGGTCGTCTCCGACCTGCGCATGTCGCCCATGGACGGGCTGGAACTGCTGGCCGAGATCCGCCGCCGCAAGCCGGGCCTGCCGGTGCTGCTGATGACGGCCTTCGGTGATGTGGACAAGGCCGTTGCCGCCATGCGCGGCGGCGCCTGCGACTTCATGCTCAAACCTTTCGAGCCCAAGGCCCTGATCGAGCAGATCGCCCAGTATGCCCAGCCGGCCTCGGCGGAGGGCGCCGCCGGCGTCGTCAGCGCCGATCCGGCGACCCAGGAGGTGCTGCTGCTGGCCGCCCGCGTCGCCAAGACCGACGCCACGGTGCTGCTCACCGGCGAATCCGGCACCGGCAAGGAAGTTTTCGCCCGCTACATCCACGACCGCTCCAACCGGGCCCGCGGCCCCTTCGTCGCCATCAACTGCGCCGCCATTCCCGACAACCTGCTGGAGGCCACCCTCTTCGGCCACGAGAAGGGCGCCTTTACCGGCGCCCAGGCGGCCCAGGCCGGCAAGTTCGAGCAGGCCAACGGCGGCACCCTGCTGCTGGACGAAATCTCCGAGATGCCCCTGTCCCTCCAGGCCAAGCTGCTGCGGGTACTGCAGGAGCGCGAGGTCGAGCGGGTCGGCGGCAAGAAGCCGATTCCCCTGGACATCCGCGTGCTCGCCACCTCCAACCGGGACATGGCGTCGGAAGTGGCCGCCGGCCGCTTCCGCGAGGACCTCTACTACCGACTCAACGTCTTCCCCCTGCGCATCCCCGCCCTGCGGGAGCGGCCGGGCGACATCGTTCCCCTCGCCAACCACTTCCTCGCCCTCCACGGCGAGCGGCTGGGCAAAACTGCCCGCATCGAAGCCTCGGGTTCGGCAAAACTTGCCGCGTATGCCTGGCCGGGCAACGTGCGGGAACTGGAGAACGTCATGCAGCGGGCCCTGATCCTGGCGCCCGAGGACCGGGTCGAAGCCGAGCATCTGCTGCTGACCCTCTCCGCCTCACCGCAGCCTGCGGCGCCGCAGGCCGTGGCGGAAGCGCCGGCCCCCGTCATTCAAGATGCATCGCCGGCTGCCGTAAACCCTTCCAACATGAAGGATCTCGAACGTCAGCACATCCTCGAAACCCTGGCGAAAGTCGGCGGCTCGCGGCGCAAGGCGGTCGAGATTCTCGGTATTTCGGAACGAACCCTGCGCTACAAGCTCAAACAGTATCGTGAGGAAGGTTTCTTCGATGAGCCCGAGTGATGTTTTCAGGCATACCGCTTGCTATTAGAATGACGACCAGCGTAGGATAGTCCTACCGGGGGTGTGACATGTCTATTGAAACGCGGAACATAGAACAGATGCTCGCCGAGCTGCGCTCGACGTCGGGTCTCGCGCAAGGAAAGCCCGTCCAGGGCGGCCAGGCCGCCGAGGGCGCCGACTTCGCGCAGGTGCTCAAGTCTGCCATCGACCAGGTGGGACAGGCCCAGGAGCAGGCCCAGCAGATGACGCAGAACTTCGCCAGCGGGCAGGAAAACGTGAACCTGCAGGATGTGATGATCAACCTGCAGAAGGCCAACCTGTCCTTCCAGCAGATGGTCCAGGTGCGCAACAAGCTGGTCAGCGCCTACCACGACATCATGAACATGCCGGTGTGATGGGCGCTTTGCTACGCAGCCTCGCGGCGGCCACTTCGGTGGCCGTTTCTCTTTGTGCCCTTGCCGCCGACGGCATCGAGGTGGGCAAGCCCTCGGCCGTGCGCAACCTGGTGCCCGCCCAGCAGCTCGAACGGCAGGCGGCCCAGGAGTACGGACAGATGCTGCGCCAGGCCGCCGACAAGCGCGCCCTGGCTGCGGACGACCATCCCCAGGTCAAGCGCCTGCGGGCCATCGCCGGCCGCATCGTTCCCTTCGTGTCGCGCTGGAACCCGCGCGCCGGCCAGTGGCAGTGGGAGGTGAACCTCATCGGCGCGAAGCAGATCAACGCCTTCTGCATGCCGGGCGGCAAGATCGCCTTCTACACCGGGATACTTGAAACCCTCAAGCTCAGCGACGACGAGGTGGCCGTCGTCATGGGGCACGAAGTGGCCCACGCCCTGCGCGAGCATGCCCGCGAGCGCATCGCCAAAAGCGAGCTGACCCATCTCGGTGCCTCGCTGCTCGGGCAGTTCGTCGGCGGCGGCAAGTATGCCGGCGCCTTCGATGTGGGCGGGCAGTTGCTGTCCCTCAAGTTCTCCCGGGACGACGAGTCGGAGGCGGATCTGGTGGGCCTGGATCTGGCTGCCCGCGCCGGCTTCGATCCCCGCGCCGGCGTCAGCCTCTGGCGGAAGATGGCGGCGGCGAACCGGGGCGCGCCGCCCCAGTGGCTATCGACCCATCCGTCGGGCAAGAACCGCATCCAGGAAATCGAAAAGCACCTGCCCGCGGTGATGCCGCTCTACGAGAAGGCCAGGAAAGGTTAAGGGACGTTGCGGAGATGGGGCGTAAGCCCCGTCGGCGGCGGCTCGCCGCTCAGATCATGCCGCTTTCGCGGGCCTTGCGTTCCCGTTCCACCTTGATGATGTAACGCTGCACCAGGTTCAGCATCGCCGGCGCGATCTTGATGAACTCGCAGCCGGCCCGCCTCACCCGGCCGCCGCTGCGCAGGGTGATCTCGAACTGGTTGCGGATCTTGAGCGTCGCCGTCACCGTGCCGACCTCCAGCAGGTCCACCTTGCAGTTGGGAAACTCGGCGCCGGTCTCGAAGGTGACGCCTTCCGGCAGTGCCAGGGCGAGGCCGCCGCCGCTGATGTCCACGACGTTCATGTCCATCATCTGCACGGTGCCTTCGCTGTCGCCGAAGGGGATCAGGCATTTGAGGGGGCGGGCGATGGGCGTCGTCAGGCGGAAGAACTCCCGCCGCTGGAGACGCAGCACCTCGTCCGGCAGGGCGGCGCGGAAGGCCGGCCGGCCCTTGTATTCGATGCGCTTCAGTCCGCGCAGCAGGAACTGGATGCGGACCTTCTCGTGCACCGCGACGCAGAACAGCTTTTCCGCCTCCTGGGCCTTGCGGTTGGTCTCGGAACTGGCGCCGAAATCCAGCACCACGGCATCGTCCTCCAGGGCGACCAGCGTGGTGAGCAGCATCTCCTTGCCTTCGTTGAAGAAGATGGTGACCTGGGAAACCGCATCCAGCAGCGAGCGCAGCACGAACAGCACCTCGGCCCTGGAGCGGAGGATGTACTGGGCATATTCGCCGGGTTCCAGCAGCGGGGGCTTTTTTTCGGCCGGCTTCTCGACCGGCTTTTCGGCGTCAGGCGCCGCCGCGACGGGTTGTTCCGGTTCCGGGGTTTCGTTTTCGACCATGCGGGCATTCTACCGTGGGACAGGGGCTCTCTGGAAACTCACGGGGGCGGCGGAACGGGGGAGCCGTCCTGGTGTTCGACGCGATAGAGCCAGGCCAGAAGTTCGGCCACGGCCACGTAGAGTTCGGGGGGAATGCGGGCGTCCAGGTCCACCTGGGAGAGCAGGGCCACCAGGTCGGGGGACTCGTGGACGAAGACGCCGTGTTCCTTGGCGCGGGAAATGATTTCCTCGGCCACCAGTCCGCGTCCCTTGGCCACGACCTTCGGCGCGGATTCTCCGGGAGCGTAGGCGAGGGCGACGGCCAGCGCCCGTTCCTCGGTTTCAGGCGGCTTGTTCGCCGGACTCATGTCTTACCTGGAAGCCCAGCAGGGCGACACCGGCGGCTTCGAGGGAGGCGGCCAGGGTCGGCGCCGCCCCGTTCAGGTCGGCCGCGGTGGTGCCGTAGGGGGTGGCAAGGGCGATGCGCACCCCTGCCGGCGTCAGTTGCACGGCCGCGTCCACGCGGCCCAGCCGCGGGGACTCCATGCTCAGGTGGGTGCGCCAGGCGGCGGGCTCCACCGTACCGTCCGCTGCCTGCTTTTCCTCTTCCTGGGCGACTTCCCACTTGATCTGCTGGTTGGGCCAGGCCTCGCCGTGCCAGATCATGCGCTGGGTGCCGGCGGCGTCGAGCTGCTGCTGCACCAGGGGACGCAGGTCGTCCGGGATCGCGGCCTGGGCGAGGGCGCCGCTCTGGGGCGCGGCGGCGGGCGCCGGGCCGGGGGATTCCTCGCCGCCGAAGAGGCTGCGCATCAACGTGGCGGCCGGTCCCGCGGGTGCCTTGCCGCCGCCCTGGGCGGCCTGCTCGGCGGCGGTCCTGGGCGCCGCCTCTTCGCCGGTTTCCGCCGGCAGCAGGCCATGGGCGAAGAAAGCGGCGGGCGAGGACTTGCTGCCCTGGGGTTCCTGCAGCAATTGTTCAGTCGGCACCTTACCCAGGGCCCACTGGACGAGATGGGATTCGTAGAACAGGCCGCTGCTCGACACGGCCTTCGCCAGTGCCGGGGCCAGCTCGCCCGGGGCGGCGGGCGGATGGCCGAGCACCGGCTGGCCCCGGTTGAGCGGCACCGGCTCGGGCGTCTCGCCTTCCTGCAGCAGCAGGTTGCCGATCATCTGGCCGGCTTTGGACAAGGTGGCGTAGGGATAGGCGTCGTCGGCCGCCTGGGTGGCCGATTGTCCCGCCAGCTGGGCGATGACGACCTTAGGCGTACGGTCGATGACCACCAGTTCCAGGGTGTCGCCGGCGTTGGCGCCCTGGGGCAACTGGAGGGTGATCTGCTTGCCGGCTACCAGGGCCTTGTAGGTGTTCTCCGGCAGGACTTCCTGGATGCGCGCCGAGAACATCTGCCCCTGGCGCAGCTCCGGCAGATCGGAAGGAATCTCCTGGACCGGCGTGACCGGCTGCAGCAGGTCCGCCGCCGCCTGCATGCGCAGGCCCATGCCGGCATCGGGGGGGATCAGGGCCATGGACGACCCTCGCGCTTAGGCGCCGTAGGCCTGTTGGACCCGCCGCCGCGTGTTGTTGTCGCCGAGGAATTGCCGCGCGTGTTCCATCCAGGGTTCCGTGTGGCGGCGAATTTCCGCATCGTCGTCGAGGATGCGCTGGATCAGCGCGGCCTTGAGGTTCTGCTGCTCGGGCGCCAGGCGCGGGCCGGTGCCGTCGGCCATGAGGGTGTCGCGCAGGGAGGCTACCGACTCCTCCAGGCTCGCCAGCTGGTCCCAGTCATGGGCTTGCGCCGCTTCGACCATGCGGGCCGAAAGGGCGCTCATCTCCTGGAAAATCTCGATCTGTGAAGACATCGCGATCATGGTAGCGTCAGGCGGCGGATTTGTTTGCGGAAAGTACTGCGGGATCATTGGCTATTTCTTCCCAGGCGGATTTCAACTCGCCGAGGAGGGCGGCCACCTCGTCCAGCGTGGCCCGGTCGTTGTGCAGATTGGCGTGCAGCAGGCGGTTGCACATGTACTCGTAGAGGGCCGCAAGGCGCTCGGCGAGCTGGCCGCCGCTGTTGTAGTCGAGGCAGGCGCGCAGGCCGCCGTCGATGATGTTGATGGCATTGCCGATCGCCTTGCCCTTCTGGAGGACATCGTTCTGCTGGATGCACATGTTGGCGATGGCGATCTGGGACAGGGCGCCTTCGTAGAGCATCAGCACCAGCTCGTGGGGCGACTTGCTTTCGATGCTGGCCTCGATACCGGCCTTGCGGTAGGCGGCGGCGGGATTGGACAGGGTGGCGAACACGGGCTTTCCTTTCTCGCTCGATTACTTGTCGGAGTTGTTGTTGGGCAGGTTGGCCAACTGTTGCGTCAGGTAGGACGATGTCTGGTTCATGCTCGCGATCAGCGAGTCGAGGGCGTTGTACTGCTTGCGCAGGCGGGCCTCGATGGAGCTCATGCGCACCTCCAGTTCGGCCTTGCGCTTCTCGTAAAGCGTCACCTGGCTGTTGAGGCCGTCGGTACGGGCCGTCAGGGTGCCGTCGCTGTCGAGGAAGGTGCTCAACAGGTTGTCGATCTTGTTGGCGATGCCGCTGGTGCCGTCCGTGCCGATGAGCAGGGACTTGACGTTCTTCGTCGGGTCGGACAGGGCCGTGTTGAGCTTGTCGCTGCTGAACTGCAGCGTGCCGTCGCGCTGGAAGGAAACGCCGATCTCGGAAAGGCCGGTGAGGCCGCCGCCCTTGGTGATCGACTGCAGGGCCTGACGCAGCTGGGCCTGGATCGAACGCACCGTGCCTTCCCCCTGCAGGGCGCCGGCCTTGCCGGTCTTGACGTCGTAGGCCAGCAGTTCCGACAGGGTGCCGGAGGTGGAGTTGTAGGCCTTGACGAAGGCCTCCAGGGCCGAACTGAGGGCGCTGTTGTCGGCCGCCACCTTCACGGTGGTGGCCTCGGCGGATTCCTTCGTCAGGCTCAGGGTGACGCCGCGGATGGCGTCGGTGATGGTGTTGGTGGACTTGATCACCGTGACGCCGTCCACGATGATCTTGGCGTCCTGGGGAGCGACGGTTTCCGTCAGGTTCTTGATGGCGCTGACGGAAGTGCCGGAAGCGCCGAACAGGGTGTTGAGGCCGATATTGCCCGTGACGCCGCTGATGGCGATGCTGGAAAGGCCGCCGGTCGCTGCCGAGGCCACGACCAGCTGGTTGCCGGCATTCAGGGAGACGACGGCCTTGCCGGCGCCGACGGCACTATCCACGGCGGCCTGCATGGCCGCCACGATGTTCGTGTTGTCGTAGGTGCCGTCCGCCAGGGTGACTTCGGTGGCTGTGCCGCCATCCACCGCGATCATGAACTTGTTGTTGTCCGACGCCGCCGCGATGTTCACCGCCGACGTGAGATCCACGCTGCCGGCCGTATGGCCCGTGCTCTTGTCGAAGGCCAGGCGCGAAAGGCCGCTGCTGTCGGCGTCGTTGCCGTCGTTGTCGTCCACCTGGATGCGCAGGGCGTTGGCGGCCCCCGGGTCCGTCGGCGAGAAGGAGAGATAGCTGCTGGTGCCGTCGTTGAGCACCGTGGCGCTGATGCCCGCCTTGGCGGCATTGATGGCATCGGCGATGGAAGCCAGGGAGTCGGAGCCGGAGGGGATGGTCACCGAGACCTGCTTCTTGCTGGTGTTCAGGGCGAAGCCGGTGACGCCACCCGTCGTGCTGTAGGTGCCGAAATCGAAGGTGATCGTGCCCGTGCCGACGCTGTCGCTGGCGCTGCTGAAGGCCGCGGACTTGAGCTTTTCGGCCTTGGCGAGATTGACCACCTGGACCGAATAGGAGCCCGCCGCCGCCGTGCTGTCGGAAGTGACGCCCAGTTGCTCGGTGTCCGCCACCGTGGCCTTGGTGGCCGAATAGGTGGACTTGCTGGTGAGGGATGTGACGGCGGTCTGGAGGGAGGAAAGGGAACCCTTGAGGCTGCCGTAGGCCGTCAATTGGGCCTGGACGACGGTGGACTTCGTGTCGATGAGGTCGATGGGCCGCCGCTCGATGGCCATCAGCTTGCTGACGATGCCCGTGACGTCCAGTCCCGAGCCCAGGCCGGCGGACGACAGGGTCCCCGAACCGGAAAGGGCGGAAGAGTTGCTGATCGAAGAAGTGGCCATATCGTCTGTTCCCTATGGGCCGTGAATCACCCCGTGTGGACGAGTTTACGGCAGCGGGCGGTAAAGCTGAAGCGAATCGGGGCGGCCGGAACCCGGGTTCCGGCCGCCCCGGGTGGAGCGATCAACCGTTCTGCAGCAGTTGCAGCACCAGCTGCGGCAACTGGTTGGCCTGGGCCAGCATGGCCACGCCCGCCTGCTGGAGGATCTGGCTGCGGGTGAGGGCGGCAGTTTCTGCCGCGAAGTCCGCGTCCTGAATCCGGCTGCGGGCGGCGCTGAGGTTCTCGGCGCCGGCCGAAAGGTTGGAAATGGTCGATTGCATCCGGTTCTGCACCGCGCCGAGGGCGCTGCGGATGCCGTTCACCTGGGTCAGGGCCGCGTCGATCACCGAAAGGGCGTTGTTGGCGCCTTCCACCGTGGCGATATCCACGCCGTTGATGCTGGAAAGCGCGCTGGCGTTGGTGATGTCGGCATTGGCGCTGAACAGGGAGCTGTTGCCGCCCTTCAGGTTGACGCCGCCGCCGCCGATGCTGGACTTCACGTCGAAGGCGCCCGAGGCGATGAACTTCAGCGTACCGCCCACCACCGTCGAGTCGGCCCCCGCCGCCGTGATGCCGCCGAAATGGAGCGTCGTGGCTGTGGTTTCCACCAGGGAGATGGCGCCGGAGGAATCCACCTTGCTCGTCATGCCGGTCACCTTGATGGAGGAATCGGCGCCGGCGATGTTGGCGGTGTTCGGCGCGCTGCCGGCGCTATGGACGAAGTCGGCGATGACGATGTTGGCGCCGCCGTCGTGGTTCAGGATGATGGAGGCGTTGTTGTCGGTCAGCTTGGCGCGCACGCCGGTGGTCTCGGCCTTCTGGTTGATGCTGTTGGCCAGGGCCGACATGTCGGCCAGGCTGCCGTTGCCGGTGACGGCGGCGCTGATGGTCACGGGCGAGCCGTTGCTGCCGTAGAGGGAGAAGGTCACCGTGCCGGCGGCGGAGATGCCGGACAGCTTGGCCAGGGTGCGCGCCTCGGCCGTGACGCCGGTTTCGGCGGTATAGGCATTGACGCGGGCGGCGATCACGTCGGCCGGGTCGTCGCGGAAGACCGCGACGTCGGACTTGCCGGCCGGACCGTTGATCGTCAGGGTCTGGGCGGCGGTGCTGTTGCCGTAATTGACGCTGGTGACGGCCGCATTGGCCTTGGTGTTGGCGCCCACGTTGAAAATGCCGCCGGCCGCCGCGGTGGTGCCCGCGATGCTGGATTCAATGGTGTAGCCGTCGGGCAGCGAGATGGACATCTGGCCGCTGATTGTCGTGGCGTTGAGTCCGCCGCCGCCACTCTCGATCTTCTCCTGGGTTGCAGCCTGATCGGTGCCCGTCGCTATGACACTGAAAGCCGCGCCGGCCGAGCCGCCGATGGCGACCTTGAGATCGTCACCGGTGTTGTTCTTCACGACGAGATTGCCGGTTCCATCGAGCTCGGCGCTGATGCCCTGGCCCGTCAGCGTCGAATCCTGGTTGACGGCGTCGCGCAGGGCGGCGAAGACCGAATGGGCAGAGGTCGTGGTGGCGTCCACCCCGCTGGCGGTGACCGTGACGGTGCCGATGGTGAGCTGGATGGGGTCGGCCTGCGCGGCGTCGGTAGTCCAGTTGCTTAGGGTCACCTGGTTCCAGCCGGTCGCCGCAACACCGCCGACGGCGTTGATGTTGCCGACGATGGTCTTGACTGTCGCGTTGACCAGCACGCCGATGGAGCCGCCGCTGACCACCGTGCCGCTGGCGTCGCGGATGCGGATCGTCTGGGCGGTGATTCCGTTGTTGGGGGCAGGGGCCGCTTGTGCGGTCTGCACTCGGCCGAGAATCAATCCACTGCCCAGATAGCGGTTGGCCGTGTCGTTGCCGCTGACCACATCGGCAATGCCGACGTTGGATTCCTTCACGCTGGCCGACGTGCTGCCGGCGATGTTGAACAGACCCGCGTTACCCGTGGTACCGGCCAGACTCGACTCGATGGTGTAACCGTTGGCGAGGAAGATGTTCAGTTGGCCGCCGACGCGGATTGCGCTTGTGCCGGCCACGCCGCCGGTAAGGGTGTCCTTGTTGTTGCCGATGTCCGAGCCATAGACTTCCACGGTGGCGGTGTCTGCGCCGGTTCGCAATTGAACGCCCAGGTCGGCGCCGCTGCTGTTGCGCACGAAGAGGTTGCCGCTGGCGTCGAGACCGGCGGTGACGCCGGCGGCCTGGAGGGACGCGCTGTTGTTGATGGAGTTCTGGAGGGCGGTGAACACGGCGGCCTGGCCGCTGCCGCTATCCACACCGCTCAGCACGAGGGCTTGGCTGACGGTACCGGAACTGATGGTGACAGTGACGGCAGTGGAACCGTTCGGCGACCAGTTGGCCAGCTTGGCCGAGGAATAGGCGCTGGCGGTGACGCCCTGCAGGCGATTCAGCCGGGCGGCGATGTCGCTGGCCTGATCTGAGCCGGTTGCCTCTTGGGAGATGCCCACGGCGCCGCCTTCGATGACGTTGCCCGACGCGTCGCGGATGGTCAGGGTCTGAGCCTGGTAGTTGTTGCCGGTGCCGCCCGCCGGCATGCCGAGGGTCTCGAAACTCGCTCCCAGGGCACTCACCTTGCCCATGGATACGCCGTCCGTAACGAACCGGTTGTAGTTCGTCGACCGCGCCATGCCGTTGGTGGTGTTGTTCGCGAAAACCACGTTGGAGCCCACCGAGGTGGAGCGGGAGTCGCCGATGGAAATGCCGATGGTCTGGTTCGCTTCGGCGCCCACCTGGAAGGAGATGTTCTGCTGGGAGCCGTTGAGGATGCGCTGACCGTTGAAGGTGGTGTTGTTGGCGATGCGCGTCAGCTCCTGCTTGAGCTGGCTCACTTCCGCCTGCAGCGACACCCGGTCCGAATCGGAGTTGGTCGCGTTGGCCGACTGGATCGACAGTTCGCGCATGCGCTGGAGGATGTTGCCGACCTCCGAGAGGGCGCCTTCCGCGGTCTGGGACAGGGAGATGCCGTCGTTGGCATTCCGTACCGCCTGGTTGATGCCGCGGATCTGGGAGCTCATGCGGTCGGAAATCGCCAGGCCGGCGGCGTCGTCCTTGGCGCTGTTGATGCGCAGGCCGGAGGACAGGCGCTGCAGCGAAGTCTGCAGGGACGACTGCGAGTTGTTCAAATTGCGCTGCGCATTGAGCGAGGCAATGTTGGTGTTGATGATTTGCGGCACGATCGATCTCCTTCCGGTCGTAAATGCGACGTGGCGTCCACGTCGCAGGTGCGATTTGAGTGCTCTGACTCAACGCACTCGGATTTCCTTCACGAGCCTCTCTAAGCAGGGCGCGTGCCAGGAAGGTCGAAACGGGGAAATTGGCGGGAAAAACCCCGCGTTCTCGGCGCCGGAAGGCCTGCCGGGAAGCATGATCGGCAAATGTTGCCGTGGGAACGGGGAGGGGGCGGCAAAAAATGGGACATCCGTATCGGTGTGATTGACCCGATGCCGGGCGGCGACGCAAGAGCGAGCTGGCGGGGGCGAGCTTGACTTCATATATTCCTTACCATAAGGTAAGGGCGTCGATCAGGAGACCGCCATGTCAACCGCAACCTTGACCAGTAAAGGTCAAATCACCATCCCCGCCCTCGTGCGTTCGGCGCTTGGCGTTGAAGCCGGCGACCGGGTGGAGTTTGTCCAAGTGGAGCCCGGACGGTTCGAGCTCGTTGCTGCAACGCAATCGGTGACTGCCTTGAAAGGATTGGTACGCAAGCCGGCCTCGCCGGTATCGATTGCATCGATGAACGAAGCCATTGCCGCTCATGGAGCGAAGGCGCGATGATCGGGCTGGACACGAACGTTCTCGTCCGCTATATCGCACAGGACGACTCCAAGCAATCGCCCAAGGCGACACGCCTGATTGAGTCATTCACGGCGGAAGCGCCCGGTTATGTCAGCGTGGTTTCGGTAGTGGAATTAGTGTGGGTTCTGACGGGCTGTTACGCCTCGACGAAGGCGGAGCTGTGCGAGGTGCTGGAAACCCTGTTGCGCGCCAAAGGAATCGTCGTGGCCCATGCCGATATCGTGTGGAAAGCGTTGCGGTTGTTCAGGGAGGGCAATGCAGACTTTGCCGATTGCCTGATCGAGCGGTTGGCAAACGAGGCCGGATGCAGCCATACGACGACATTTGACCGCGATGCGGCCAAGCATTGTGGGATGCGCCTAATGGCGTAGCGTGGGTGCCTTGCCGGCCATCGTCTTGAGTTCCGACGGCCGTGTCCCAAGGCTGCTCCCCACTACGATAGCTTGAAGGGCAGCGAAAAGAAAAACCCCGCTAGAACAAGTCCTAGCGGGGCCTCTTTTCCGGGAATTCTCCGGAGAGCTACTACGCCTTCTGCTTCAACAGCAAGCCGGAAAGCTTGTCGAGGGATTTGGCCAGTTGCAGCACTTCCTCCGAGGGAAGCTGGCGGATCACTTCCTTGGTGTCGCCATCCACCACGCGGATGACGGTCCTGCCGGTGTCGCCATCCACGGAGAACTGGAGGTTCGCCGAGGAGGACTGCACGGCCTGCCGGAGATTTTCCACCGCCTTTTGCACCTGTTCGGACGTGGGTTGTCTGTGCTGGGCCTGGAGCTGTTCCAACTGCTGGACGGCGGCGGCTGCGGCGGCCGGGACTGGCCGTACTCCGCCCGTACCGGCAGACGGCGAAACGCCGGGATCGTTCGGCAGCTTCTGCGGTATCTGCATGCTCATTTTGGGTCTCCTTTGCCTGGGGCTGTCGGCGGCCTGGGGGCGGGCGGGGGTGCTTTCCCGCCCGCTTTCCTAAGCCGCGTCTCCTATTACTTCAGGAGGGACAGGACCATCTGCGGCAGCTGGTTGGCCTGGGCGAGCATCGCGACACCGGCCTGCTGCAGGATCTGGGCGCGGGTCAGGTTCGCCGTTTCCTGGGCGAAGTCCGCGTCCTGAATCCGGCTGCGGGCGGCCGTGATGTTCTCGGAACCGGCCGTCAGGTTGGAGATCGTGGTCTGCATGCGGTTCTGCACGGCACCCAGGGCGCTGCGGATGCTGTTGACCTGAGTCAGGGCCGCGTCGATCACCGAGATGGCGTTGTTGGCGCCGGCCACCGTGCTCACATCCACGCCGTTGATGCTGGAGAAGGCGGAAGCGTTGGTGACGTTGGCGTCGTTGCTGAACAGGGAGCTGTTGCCGCCCTTCAGGTTGACGCTGCTGCCGCCCATGCTGGACATCACGTCGAAGGCACCGGAGCCCTTGAAGGACAGGGTGCCGCCGACCACCGTCGAATCGGCGCCGCTGGCGACCACGCCGCCGTAGTGCAGGGTGGTGGCGGTGGTGGCGACCGTCGAGATCGCACCCGAGCCATCCACCTTGCTGGTGAGGCCGGTGACCTTGAGGGAAGCGTCGGTGCCGGAGATGTTGCTGGAGTTCGGCACGCTGCCGGCGCTGTGGGTGAAGTCGGAGATGACGATGTTGGCGCCCGTCTCGTGGATCAGCAGGATGGACGCATTGTTGTCCGTCAGCGTGGCGCGCACACCGGTGGTCTCGGCCTTCTGGTTGATGGCGTTGGCCAGGGCCGACATGTCTGCCAGCGTGCCGCTGCCGGTGACGGAGGCGCTGATGGTGGCTGCCGTGCTGTTGGAGCCGTAGAGCGAGAAGGTCACCGTACCGGCGGCCGAGATGCCGGACAGCTTGGCTTCCGTGCGGGCTTCGGCCGTGACGCCGGTGGTGCTGGTATAGCCGTTGACCCGTGCGGCGATGGTTTCTGCCGAATCGTCGCGGGAGACCGAAACCTCGGCCTTGCCGGCGGTGCCATTGACCGTCAGAGTCTGGGCGGCGACGCTGTTGCCGTAGGCCACGCTGGTCGTGGCGGCGGTGGCCTTGGAACTGGCGGCGGCGTTGAAGATGCCACCATTGACGGCAGTAGTGCCATCCACGCTGGACTCAATCGTGTAGCCGCCCGGCAGTGCGATGGACATCTGTCCGCTCACGAAGGCGCCAACGGTGGAGGTACCGGCCGTGCTATCGACCGTCACCTGGGTAGCAGCCTGGTCGGTACCCGTGAGCTTCATGGATATCGTGTCGGCCGTGGTGCCAGCCAGCTTGACGTGGAAGTCGTCGCCGGTGTTGTTGCTGATTTCCAGGTTGCCGCTGGCATTGAGCTTGGCGCTGATGCCGGCGTTGGTCAGCGTGCTGTTACCGTTGATGGCGTCGCGCAGGGCGGCATAGACGCTACCCGCATTGGCGGCCGTCGTGTTGGTGGTGACGCCGCTGGCGGTGACCGTCGTGGTGGCCGCACCGACGAATTGCAGCTGGATATTTTCGGCGTTGGTGCCGTTGGTCGTGTAGTTGCTCAGCGTGATGGTGTTCGAGCCGGATGCGGTTACGCCGGCGATGGAATTCAGTTGGCCGACGATGCTCTTGACGGTGGCACCCGAGCTGACCGTGATGCCCGAGCTGTTGCCGACCACGTTGCCGGAGGCATCGCGAATCTTGATGGTTTGGGCGGCGGGTGTACCGGCGGCAAGGCCGCCGATACCGTTGTTGGCTTCGACAGTGTCGTCGAGGGCGCGACCAAGAACCAAGCCGGTGCTCAGGAATCGGTTGGCCGTATCCTGACCACTGATTACGTCGGCGATGCCGACATTGGTTTCCTTGGCCGTGATGGCCGTGTTGGCGGCACTATTGAAGTAGCTGGTAGCGGCGGTGGCGGCGCTCGATTCGATCGTGTAGCCGTTGGCCAGGAAGACGTTGAGCTGACCACTGACGCGAGTCGAATCGTTGGCGCCGGCTGTCAGGGTACGCGCCGTGTTGGCGGAATCGGTACCGGTGACGTCCACCTTCGGTGCGTGGGCGCTGGCCTGCAGCTCGACACCCATGTCGGCGCCGGTGTTGTTGCGGATCACCAGGTTGCCGCTGGTATCGAGACCTGCGGTCACGCCGGCGCTCTGCAGGGCGGCGTTGTTGTTGATGGCGTTCTTGAGCGAAGTGAAGATGGCGCTCTGGCTGCTGGCGGCATCGACACCGGAGAGGGTCAGGGCCTGGGTCGTCGCGCCGGAGGAGATGTTGAACGTGAAGGTGTCGCCGGCGACGCCGGTGTTGGCGTCGTAGTTGCTCAGCTTGACCTGGGTGTAGGCGGTGGCCGTCACGCCTTCGAGGCGGTTCAGGCGGGTAGCGATGTCGCTGACCTGCTCGTTGGCGAGCACACCGACCGCGCCGCCCTGGATCACGGTGCCGGAGGCATCACGGATGGTGAGGGTCTGGGCGGACAGGTTGTTGGTCTGAGCGGAGTAGTCGCTGGCGGCGGCTGCGATGGCGAGGCCGGACTTGGTGCCGTCGGTGCTGTAGCGGTTGAAGCTGGTGGCCTTGGCGGCGCCCGTCTCGGTGTTGTTGGCGAAGATCACGTTGGAGCCGACCGAAGTGGACCGCGAGTCGCCGATGGAAATACCGATGGTCTGGTTGGCCTCGGCACCCACATGGAAGGCGATGTTCTGCTGGGAACCGTTGAGGATCTTCTGGCCGTTGAAGGTGGTGTTGTTGGCGATGCGGGTCAGTTCCTGCTTGAGCTGGCTGACTTCGGACTGGATCGACTGGCGGTCCGAGTCGGAGTTGGTGGCGTTGGCCGACTGGATGGACAGCTCGCGCATGCGCTGCAGCAGGTTGCCCACTTCGGACAGGGCGGACTCGGCCGTCTGGGCCAGGGAGATGCCGTCGTTGGCGTTGCGCACGGCCTGGTTCAGGCCGCGGATCTGGGACGTCATGCGGTCGGAGATCGCCAGACCGGCGGCGTCGTCCTTGGCGCTGTTGATGCGCAGGCCGGAGGACAGGCGCTGCAGGGCCATCGACAGGGAGGACTGGGAGGTATTCAGGTTGCGCTGGGAATTCAGCGACTGAATGTTGGTGTTGATGATTTGTGCCATTTTGCTTCTCCTATCAGAGAGTTATCCCCGTCGACACCGTGAGCGGAAGTGCGGAGTCGTCTGCGGTCCGGTGGCGGGATGTTTCCGCCTACAGAGGGGTTATCGGAGAAGCGGAGGCGAACTTTAGGGAATTTCTGCTGGAAGTGATTGATTCATAGCGCGAATTTCCGGCTTTGTCGCGCAAGCTGAATTCCCTTGGACTCTATTACGGCCGGGATTTTTGAATCTTTAGGGTAATTGGGCGCAACCGGAGATCCCGGCCGCCGATAGGGGGCTGACGCATTCAGGCGAGGTGTGAAACCGGGGAGCGAAGGTTCCCTGGGACCGTGCGCGACCGGCGTCAGGTCGTGATGTCGTGGATGCGCACACCGATGAGCAACTGGGCATTGCCATCGTTGAGGATCTGGAAGGTCTGGCCATCGACGACGGTGGTGCCGCCGTCGGTCCATTGGCCGCCCTGGGCGTCGAGGAGGCGGACGGCATCGGTATCGTCGCCCTGGATCATCATCTGGACATGGCCGGCGCCGGTCTGGTCATTGACGACGAGATCGAGCAGGCCGAAGTTCTGGACATCCTGGGCGGAGACGGAGAGGACATCGCCGTGGCCGCCGTTGCCGGAGAGGTCGATCCTGGCGAGGGTGCCGGGCTGGACGGTGGCGGGATCGATCTGGGAGAGGTCGAGAACCTGGTTCTGTCCCTGGTTGATCTGGAGCCAGACGTCGGCCAGCGCATGGGTGATGCCGTCGTTGGTGACGTAGGAGGATTCGAGGCCGATCCAGTTGCCGTTCTGGAAGACGGAAGTCTTGTGGGCGGCGAGGTTGAGCTGGGTGATGCCGAGATCGGCGAGGGAATAGAGCTCGGAGGCCTGGGAGAGGCCGTCCTGGTTGGCGTCGGACCAGACCTGGAGTTCCTGGAAGAGGGCGTCCTGGGCGTTGATGACGCCGTCGAGGTTGGAATCGAGGCCGGCGAGGGCCTGGAAGCCGTCGGCGGCGCGGGAGCCGTCGGCGAGGCGGGTGGCGGAGCCGAAGAGTTCTGAGCCGTCGTTGATGGCGCCGTCGCGGTTGCGGTCGAGGGCGAGGAAGCCGTCGGAAGCGGAGATCCAGCCGACGGCATCGGCGCTGCCGGAGTCGGTGAGGTCGAAGCGGACGCCGGCCTCGATGCCGATGGTCTGGACGCCGTCGCCGTTCAGGTCGAGGACCAGCGGCGTTACCACGCTATTCACTGCGCTGAGCTGGGCCGGGTCGTTGTTGGCCAGGGCGGTGATCTGCTCCGTGCTCAGGGCATCCACCTGGGCCATGGAGAGGGACTCCAGCTGGTGGGTGGTCATCGCGACGATGTCCGTGGTCTGGATGACCGCGATGTCCGCTGTTTCCATGGCGCGCACCTGGGCGGTCGTCATGGCCTGGAGCTGTTCGCCCGTGAGGGCCTCCACCTGGGCGGTGGTGAGGGCGACGATGTCGGCCGTCGTCAGGGCCAGGATCTGGCTGGTCGTCAGGACAGCCACCTGGGCGGTCGTCAGGTTGGCGAACTGGTCCGTCGTCAGCGCGGCGATGCCCGCCGTGGTCAGTCCGGCGACGGCGTCGGTGGAGAGGACGGCGACATCCTCGGTCTCCATGGCGCGGACCTGGGCGGTGCTGAGGGCGTCGACCTGGGCGGAAGTGAGGACGGCGACCTGCTCGGTGGTGAGGGCGACGACATCGGCGGTGATGAAGGCGCGCAGCTGCTCGGTGGAGAGGACGGCCACCTGGGCGGTGGTGAGGGCCTGGACCTGGGCGGTGAGCAGGGCGGCGATGTCGGCGGTCTCGAAGGCGGAGACGGCGTCGGTGGAGAGCGCAAAGACATCCTCGGTTTCGAGGGCGCGGACCTGGGCGG
>JAOTRT010000029.1 GCA_030247725.1 Candidatus Nitricoxidireducens bremensis | reverse complement strand
GGGTGATCGTTGATGCGAGCCAGCACGTCGGCCAGCCAAGCCTGGGGATCGACATCGTTCATCTTGGCGGTGACGATCAGGCTGTACATGGTGGCGGCGCGAACGCCTCCGCGATCCGAACCTGCGAACAGCCAGGATTTGCGCCCCAGCGCGATGCCGCGCAGGGCTCGTTCCGCCGCGTTGTTGGTCAGGCAGATTCGTCCGTCGCTTAAGAATCTGGCGAAGGCGTCCCAGCGCTTCAGCATATAGTCCATGGCATTGGCCACGTCGGCGTGCCGCGAGAGCTTTGCGCGTTCTTCACGCATCCAGGATTCGAGAGCGGCGACCAAGGGCAGGCTGCGTTCTTGGCGGACCGCCAAACGCTCGTCCGCGCCCAGGCCGTTGATCTCTTGCTCGATGGCGAACAGGGCGTCGATGCGCTTGACCGCTTCCAGCGCCAGCGGCGAGATGAGAGATGCTTTTCTTCCTTTTGATTTGCGCTTGGCCGAAGCGGCAAGATCGGCCAGTTCAAAGAACTTGCGCCTGGCATGGCTCCAGCACAAAGCCTCGGCGATGGGGCCTGGCTTGCGATCCGGCGCATAGAGCTTGCCATAGCCCGCATAGGCGTCGGCCTGCAAGATTCCGGCATAGTTGGCCAGATGGGCCTGCGGGTGTTCTCCCCCGCGATCACGCGAGTAATAGAACACAGCCGATGGCGGGGCTTGGCCTTTGAAGGGGCGGTCGTCGCGCACATAGACCCAGCATCGCCCGACGTCGGTTTTTCCCTTGGCCAGCACCGGCACGGTGGTGTCGTCGCCATGCAGGCGCTGGGCCTTCAAGGTATGCGCCTCGATGCGCCTGAACAGCGGATCCAGAACCGAGCAGCAGGCGCCGACATGGTCGGCCATCGTCGATAGGCTGAGATCGACGCCTTCGCGCGCATAGCGTTCCGCCTGGCGGTTCAGCGGCTGGTGCTGGCCGAACTTCTCGAACAGGATCATGGCAAGCAGGCTGGGGCCGGCCAGGCCGCGCGGGATCGTGTGGAAGGGGGCTGGCGGCTGGGCGATGGTCTCGCAATCGCGGCACGAGAACTTCTCGCGCACATGCTGAATGACCTTCCACTGGCGGGGGATGACCTCCAGGGTCTCGGTTATATCCTCGCCCAGCTTGGCGAGGCGCGTGGAACCGCAGCAGGCGCAGGAGGTGGGGCCGGGAACGACAACCCGCTCTCTCGGCAGGTGCTCAGGCAACGGCTTGCGCGAGGGGCGCTGGCGGGTGAAGGCGGCAACATTGGTGGCTTTGGTCGTGGCGGTCTCGGCGGCCAGTTCATCCTCGGTCGCCGATGACTCCAGCTCTTCCAGTTGCAGTTCGAGCTGATCGAGAAGGCGGATGCTGCGTTCCGAGCGTTGCCCGAAACGCTCGCGGTTGAGCTTGGCGATCTGGAGCTTCAGATGGGCGATCAG
>JAOTRT010000011.1 GCA_030247725.1 Candidatus Nitricoxidireducens bremensis | reverse complement strand
CCCATAGGCCGGAAACGGCCTGCGAGTTGCGCCCCGTGGGGCGAATTTCGCCGCCATTTCAAAGCCCTCGGCAGGAATCGCGCTCGTCGCCTTCATCTGTTGCTACTTGTTCAGGCCTTCCCTAGGGGATTGTAAGGACAGCGAGGCGGGAGTCAATCGTTTGGCATGATGCCGAACGGGCAAGGACGGGAAGGTGAAGGAGTCTGCGGCATGATGGGGCGCTGGCCATGGTTGCCCGCGGCGGATAAGCCGGCCGCGTGCCCGGTACGCCAGCGACGAGACGCGATAGCCCGGATGCATACGCACCCCAAGTCCATCGAGGCGGCGGTGACGGCGGCAGGGGCGATGCGGCCAACTTAGCGGGCGCGCGTGGCGGGAGCAGCGTTCCTGCCGGTGGCGCCGCCGCCTCGCGTGTCGCAGATTCAGCGCGGACCGACCGGCCACTTACTCCCGATAATCCCGCCCGCCGTAACGCGTGAAGCCGATCATCGCCCGCACCGCCGCGTAGGCGAGCCAGCTCACGGCCCGCGCCAATAGCGGGCGGCGGCGCATGTCTTCGGCCCGCACTTCGGCGGCGTCGGCGTCCATGGCGCGCTGGAGGCTGTCGCGCAGCCGGCCGGCGAATTCGCCACTGCGCATGACGACGTTGGCTTCCCGCGCCAGCAGCAGGCTGAAGGGGTCGATGTTGCTGGAGCCTACCGTTGCCCAGCAGCAGTCCACCACGGCCACCTTGGCGTGGAGGAAGCCGCGGCGGTATTCGAAGATGCGCACGCCGGCGCCGATCAGGGCGCCGTAGAGGGCTTGCGTCGCGTAGTGCAGCAGCACGTATTCGACGCGCCCCTGGAGCAGGACGACCACGCGCACGCCGCGTCCGGCCGCTTCCGCCAGGGCGTGGCGGAAGCGGCGGCCCGGCAGGAAGTAGGCGCTGGCGATGACGATCTCCTCGCGGGCGGTGGCGATGGCCTCCAGGTAGACGTCCTCGATGTCGCGGCGATGGCGCAGGTTGTCCCGGATGACGAAGGCGGCGCCCACCGGTCCGCGCGGGGCCAGGTCCGGCACGACGCAGGCCGGCTCGAACTGGCGCCGTTGCAGGGCCGCCCAGCGCACCAGCTGCCACAGATGATGGACGCCGGCATGGATGGGCGCCAGCAGCGGTCCCTCGATGCGCACGGCGTAGTCGAAGCGCGGCTCCGCGCCGGGAGCGTCCTGGTCGTCGATGATGTTGATGCCGCCGACGAAGGCGATGCGCCCGTCCACCACCGCGAGCTTGCGGTGCAGGCGGCGCAGGCGGTGACGGCGCAGGCGCAAGGCGGCCACCTCGGGGCGGTAGACCAGCACGTGGGCGCCGGCCTCCCTCAGGCCGCGGCCCAGACCGTCGACGAAGCCGCGGGCGCCGAAGCCGTCCACCAGCACATGGACGACGACGCCGCGGAGGGCCGCCGCGGCCAGGGCGGCGGCGACGCGGCGGCCGGTGGCGTCGTCGGCGAAGATGTAGGTCTCCAGATGGATTTCCACCACGGCGCCGTCGATGGCCGCCAGCAGGGCCGGGAAATACTCGCTCCCCGATTCCAGCAGGGTGACCTGGTTGCCCGGAAGGAAGCCGCTTTTCACGGCACCGGGACGAGGCTGGCGGAAAGGGCCGCGTGGTCCGAGATGCCGGACCAGGGGGCGCCGAAGTGCACCTGGGCGGATTCGATGCCGAAGCCGCGCACGTAGATGCGGTCTAGGCGCAGCACCGGCAGGGAACTCGGGAAGCTGCGCGGCGGCCGGCCGGCGACGCCGGCGAACACCTCCATCATGCCGAGGCGTTCGGCCAGCAGGTCGTGGGCCCGGTTGCGCCAGTCGTTGAAGTCGCCGGCGACGATCAAGGGCGCATCGGCCGGCACGATGGCTTCGAGCCGCGTCGCCAGGGCGTCGAGCTGGCGCCGGCGCGAGCGGCCGAACAGGGAAAGATGGACGCAGACGCAATGGAGCTGGCGCGCCAGGCCCGGCACGTCGAGGGCGCAGTGGAGCATGCCGCGCCGCTCGAAGCGCATGTGGGTGACGTCCTGGTTGTGGTGGGCGATGATGGGGAAGCGCGAGAGGATGGCGTTGCCGTGGTGGCCGTGGTCGTACATGACGTTGCGGCCGTAAGCGGTGGAATGCCAGAAGTCCTCGGCGAGGAATTCGTGCTGGGGTTCCTCGGGCCAGTCCTCGTGTTTTTCGGCGTGGCCCAGGTGCAGGCCCTGCACCTCCTGCAGGAAGACCAGGTCGGCGTCGAGGGCCCGCAGGCGGTCCCGCAGTTCGTGCACCACCATGCGGCGGTTGAACTGGGAAAAGCCCTTGTGGATGTTGTAGGTGGCGATGTGCAGGGCGTGCGCCATGGCCGGGGTCCTACGAGGCGTCCAGCATGCGCTCCAGGGCGATCCTGGCGAGGCCCGCCTCGTGGGCCGGCACGCTGATGCGGTTCACCACGTTGCCGGCCACCAGGTTTTCCAGGGTCCAGGCCAGGTGCTGGGGGTCGATGCGCTGCATGGTGGAACACATGCAGACGGTGCCGGCCATGAACTGCACGGTCTTGCCCTGGGGCTTCACCTCCTCGGCGAGGCGGTCCACCAGGTTGAGTTCGGTGCCGACGATCCAGCGCGTGTGGGGTTCGTCATGCACGGTGCGCAGGATGGTCTCGGTGCTGCCGATGTAGTCTGAGGCGGCGCAGACCTCGAAGCTGCACTCGGGGTGGGAGATCACCTTGCCGTCCGGCCACTGGGCGCGGAAGCGGTCGATCTGGGACTTCTGGAACATCTGGTGCACGGAACAGTAGCCGTGCCAGAGGATGATCTTCGCGCGGCGGATCTGCTCGGGCGTGAGGCCGCCCATTTCGAGATCGGGATTCCAGATGACCATCTCGTCCAGCGGGATGCCCATCTTGTGGCCGCTCCAGCGGCCCAGGTGCTGGTCCGGGAAGAACAGCACCTTCTCGCGGCGGGCGAAGGACCACTGCAGGATCTTGGGGGCGTTGCTGGAGGTGCACACGATGCCGCCGTGCTCGCCGCAGAAGGCCTTCAGGTCGGCGGCGGAGTTGATGTAGGTGACCGGCGTCACCTTCTCGTCGGGATCGAGCACCTCGGCCAGTTCGCGCCAGCAGCGTTCCACCTTGGCGCGGCTCGCCATGTCGGCCATGGAGCAGCCGGCGGCCATGTCGGGCAGGATGGAAATCTGCTCCGGACGCGAGAGGATGTCGGCCACCTCGGCCATGAAGTGCACGCCGCAGAAGACGATGTACTCGGCCTCGGTCTGGGAGGCCAGGCGCGAGAGCTTGAGGGAATCGCCGGTGATGTCGGCGTGGCGATAGACGTCGGCGCGCTGATAGTGGTGGCACAGCAGCACGGCGCGCTTGCCGAGGCGGGCCTTGGCGGCCTCGATGCGGGCCTGGGCGTCCTGGTCGGCAAGGGCGTTGAACTGGTCGAAGGCGATGGGAGCGACTTGCATGGCCGGCGGAAGTGGTGGTATTGGTGGCCTACCTGCCGCTGGGCGGCGAGGACGGAGGCGAGGTCATGAACGAGCGTCGATTCTATCATCCGGGCCGGTGGCGCCTTGCCGCGCTGCTGATGGCCGGGCTGGCCTGGGCCGGTGCGGCGTGGCCGGCGGCGGAGCCGCAGGCGGCGGTCCCGGAAGCCGCCGTGCGCCCGCCGCCGCGCAGCATCGACGACGTCGCCCGCCTGCTCGAACACTACAAGCCCGATCCCGCCGCGGCGGCCCGCGTGCGGGCCGAGGCCGACGCGACGCCGCCGGCGACGGAGGATCGGGATGCCCTGTTCCGCTTCCACTGGATGCGCGGCCTGGCGGCCGGCAAGGCGGGACGCCTGGACCAGCAGATCGCCGACCTGCGCAAGGCCGTGGAGTTCGGCAGCCAGGGGACCGCGGACCATGTGCGCGCCCTGCGCAGCCTCGCCTCGGCGGAGACCCAGGGCGGCAACCTGCTCAACGGCGCCCGCATCGCCGAGGAATCCTGGCGCCAGACGCCCCAGGACCAGAAGGGCCAGATGCTCGCGGCCGAGCAGTTGCTGACGCGCCAGTACGTGTTGCTGGGGGATTTCGAGGCGGCGCGCCGGCACCTGCGGGAGGCGGAGACCACCTTCACGCTGCTGCGGCGCTCGCCGCGCTGGGCGGAACTCGGCGACAACTGGACGGCCCTCATGGAGCGGGCCCGGGCCGAGGTGTTCTCCGCCGAAGGCCGGCTGGTGGAGGCGGAAGGGGCCTATCGCAAGTCCCTGCGCCACATGGAGCTCCATCTCGAAAAGGCCGGCGCGGGCAGGCGCACCCCGGAGGCGAACCTGGTGTTCGACGGTGCGCTCCAGTTCCGCGAGGGCATGGAGCGTTCCCTGGCGGCGACCCTGCTCGCCGAGGGCAAGATCGTCGAGGCCGAGGTTTTCGCCCGGCAAGCGCTCAGGCACGCGCTGGAGCGGGTCGGCCGCGGCTCCATCGATACCGCCCAGTGCCTGGGGCTGCTGGCCCGCATCATCGGCGAGTACGGCCGCAATGCCGAGGCCGCCCGGCTCGCCGAGGAGTCCATCCGCAGCTTCGAGCTGGCCGGCACCGTGCCCGAGTCCCTGCCCCTCGCCAATGCGCGCCGGGCCCTGGGGGCGGCCCATGTGGCCCAGGGGAAATACGCCGAGGCGATGGCGGTGTTCCGCGCCATGCAGGCGGCTTTGAGCAAGGACCCGGTGCTCCGGCAGAAGGTGGGTTCCGGCGACCTGGACTGGGTGCTGGCCATGCTGCGTACCGGCGACCCGGCCGGGGCGGAGCGCATGGCGAAGGCCATGCTCGACAACGCCGTCCGCAAGTTCGGCGAGCAGGCGCCGCGCACGGCGACGGTGCGCGCCTTCTACGCCATGTCACTGGCCGCCCGCGGCGAACGGGCGACCGCGCTGCAGCTCTTCCGGGCGGCGGTGCCCGTCCTGATCGAGCAGGCCCGCGACGACGCCGAAGGTGAGACGGGAACCTTCAGAAAGCATCAGCGCCTCGTCGCCATCCTGGAGAGCTATCTGCAATTGCTGGCCGATCCGGGCGCCGCCGCAGCCTATACCGTCGGCGCCGCGGCGGACGAGTCCTTCCGCATCGCCGACATCGCGCGCAGCAGCGCCGTGCAGCGGGCCCTGACGGCCAGCGCGGCCCGCGCCAACATCGGCGACCCCCGGCTGGCGGAGCTGGCCCGCCGCGAGCAGGACGCCCAGCGCCGCATCGTCACCCTCTCCGAGCTGCTCACCCAGCTGCTCGGCGCGCCGCCCGAGCAGCAGCTGCCCAAGGTGCAGGCGAAGATGCGCGAGGACATCGACGCCCTCAAGCGGGAGCGCGAAGGCCTGCGCAGGGAGATCGCTGCCAAGTACCCCGACTACGCGGACCTGGTGGACCCCAAGCCGGCCACCGTGGCCCAGGCGGCGAAAAGCCTGCGATCCGGCGAAGCGCTGCTGGCCTTCTACTTCGGCGAGCAGGTCGGCTTCGTCTGGGCGCTGAAGGCCGAAGGCAACGCGGCCTTCGCGGCCGTCCGGCTGACGCGGGCGGAACTGGCGCGGGAGGTGCGCGGCCTGCGCCAGGCCCTCGATACCAGCGCCGCCACCATCGAGGAGATTCCTGCCTTCGACGTGGCGGCGGCCCACCGGCTCTACGAGGGCCTGCTGCAGCCGGTGGAGCCCATTTGGCGGGACGCCAAGGTCATGCTGGCGGTGCCCCACGGGGAGCTCGGCCAGCTGCCCCTGGCCCTGCTGACCACGGCGGCGGTGGCGCCGCCGGCGAAGACGGCCGTGCCCTTCGAGGCCTACCGGTCGCTGCCCTGGCTCGCGGTCCGGATCGCCATCGCCCAGCTGCCTTCGGTCACGGCCCTGGCGAGCCTGCGCAAGCTGCCGGCCGGCAATCCGGCGCGGCGGCCCTTCATCGGCTTCGGCGATCCCCTGTTCAGCCCCGCCCAGGCCCGGGAGGCGGGCGTCGCCGTGGCCGCGGCCCAGGTGGCGACCCGTGGCCGCGTGTGGCTGCGCAACTCGCCCCATACCGCCCGCATGGACTCGGCCGGCCTGGCCCTGCTGCCGCGCCTGCCCGACACCAACGAGGAGATCCGCGAGATCGGCAAGGTCCTCGGCGCCGATCCCCAGGCCGATCTTTTCCTCCAGACGCGCGCGACCGAGAAGACGGTGCTGGAGACCGACCTGTCCCAGCGCCGCGTCGTCATGTTCGCCACCCACGGCCTGGTGCCGGGCGACCTGGACGGCCTGACCCAGCCGGCCCTGGCCCTGACCTCCCCCGAGGTGGTGCCCGGCGGCGGTGACGGTTTCCTGACCCTGGACAAGGTCCTCGGCCTCAAGCTCGATGCCGATTGGGTGGTACTCTCCGCCTGCAATACGGCGTCGGGCGACGGCGCCGGCACGGAGGCGGTCTCGGGCCTCGGCCGGGCCTTCTTCTACGCCGGCGGCCGGGCGCTGCTGGCCTCGAACTGGCCGGTGGAGACGGTGGCCGCCCGCCTGCTGATGACGGATCTGTTCCGCCGCCAGACGGCGGCGCCGGACATGCCCAAGGCCGAGGCCCTGCGCCAGTCCATGCTGGCCCTGATGGCGGGGCCGGGGGCGGCGGACCCGAGAACGGGCAAGACGGATTATTTTTATGCCCACCCCCTGTTCTGGGCACCGTTCGTGGTGGTTGGGGATTGAGAAGGAGGTTTTCCATGAAGATCGTTGCTGCGTTCCTCGGCCTGGGCCTGCTGTCCCTCAGCGCTTCGAGCCATGCGTTCAAGCTCATCAAGGACGAGGAGGCGGCACTGCCGGCCGCCGCCGCCATGACCACCCGCGGCATCACGCGGGGGCCGGGCATCAAGCTGGTTTCCCCCGATCCGGGCGCTGCCGTCGTGAAGGCACCCTTCAATCTCAAGGTGGCGTTCGAGCCGCGGGGCGGCGCGAAGATCGATCCGGCCAGTGTGAAAGTGACCTACCTGAAGGCGACGCCGGTGGACCTGCTGGACCGCGTCAAGCCGGGTCTCAGCGAGGCGGGTATCGAGGTGGCCGGCGCCGAGGTGCCGCCGGGGGACCACCAGATCCAGGTCAGCGTGCAGGACACCGAGGGCCGCAAGGCCAGCACGGTGATCCGCCTCACGGTCGCGAAATAGTGAAGTGCCCCTATTGCAGCAGCGAGATCGCCGACGAGGCCGTCGTCTGTCCCCATTGCACCCGCGATCTCTACCTGATCAAGCCCCTCCAGGCGCAGGTCGAGGCGTTGGAGCAGCGCGTGCGGGAGCTGGAGCAGCGGGCGCCGACGGCCGCGGCGCCGGCGGTCCCCGAGGCGCCTGAGGAATCCGGCCCGCCGCCGGCGCCGCCGTCGGCCGCCGAGGCGGTGATGCTGTGGGGCCTGCCCCTGGTCCTGCTGCTGCTCGCCCATGTGCTGATCACGGTCATCTACGACGCCAACACCCTGTGGCTGCGCATCGTCTCGCTGCTGATCCCGCTGCCCTTCGGCCTGGCCCTGATGGGCCGACAGCGGCGCCATTTCGGCTTCTGGAGCCTGGCGGCCTTCGCCATGGCGGCCTGCGCCGTGCTGGGCATGAGCTGGATCACCGGCCTGGTGGACCAGACGCCGGTGTTGCCCCAGGACCGGCGCGAATGGAAGGAGTTCGTCGAATACGCCGCCAGCGTGGGTTTCAGCTTCATGACCGGCATGGTCCTGGGCCGTATGCGTTGGCAGCGCCGGCAGGCCGCCCTCGATATCGAGAAGGCCCGCGGCCTGGCGCTGAAGATTGCGCGCATGGTCGCCACCGGCCAGGAGAGCGCCGAGAAGATCCAGGGCACGGTGAAGAAGCTCAACGAACTGGGCGGCTCCCTCGCGGCGGCCGGCACCACCGTGGCCGCCGCCTACACCGGCCTGCAGGGTTTCTTCGGCGGCTGAGGCCGCCCCCAGCCGGTAGAATCCGGCCATGGGCGCAGAACATCACCATCCCCGTACGGAGTCCGGCGAACGCTACGCCGAGGGCCGCCGCATCACCTGGGTCAGCGTCGTCGTCAATGTAATCCTGACGGCGATGCAGGTCGTCGTCGGCGTCGTCGCCCACTCCCAGAGCCTGATCGCCGACGCCATGCACACCCTGTCCGACGTGGTGGCCGACGGCTTCGTGCTGTGGGCCAACCGGCGCAGCGCCGAGGCGGCCGACGCCGACCATCCCTACGGCCACGGTCGCTACGAGACGGCGGCGTCCCTGGTGCTCGGCCTGCTGCTGATGGCGACGGGTGCCGGCATCCTGCTGGCTGCCGCGGGCCGGCTGCAGGACCTGGGCAACGCGCCTGCCGTCGGCGTGGCGGCTGTCTGGGCCGCCCTGGCAACGCTTGCAGCCAAGGAGGGCCTGTTCCGTTACATGCTGGCGACGGCGGAGCGCCTGCGTTCGCCCATGCTGGTGGCCAATGCCTGGCATGCGCGGGCGGACGCCCTGTCCTCCCTGGTGGTGGCCGCCGGAGTCGGCGGATCGGTGCTCGGTTTCCCCTATGCCGATGCCGTGGCCGCCATCGTCGTCGGCGGCATGATCGTCAAGGCCGGTGCCGGCTTCGCCTGGGAAGCGATCCGCGAACTCATCGACACGGGCCTGGACGTCGAGGAAGTGGCGACGATACGCCGTGTGCTGGCCCAGACGCCGGGGGTCGTGGACCTGCACGACCTGCGCACGCGCCGCATGGCCCACAAGGCCCTGGTGGACGCCCACATCCGCGTGGCTTCGCGCATCAGCGTTTCGGAAGGCCACCGGGTCGCCGAGTCGGCCCGCCGCCGCGTGCTGGCCGAATGCCCCCAGGTGCTGGACGTGCTGGTGCATGTGGATGCCGAGGACGATTCCCGCCCCGGCGGCTTCTCGCCCATCGAATTGCCCGGACGGGAGGCCCTGATCGAGCGTCTGGCGCTCCTCCTCGACCTGGCGCCGGGGGAAATGGAAAAGGTGCTGTTCCACTACCTGGGTCGCAAGGTGGAGGCCGAGGTGTTCCTGTCGCCCCGACTGGCGGGCGATCTGGTGCGCCTGGCGACCCTGCGGGAGCGGGTGGAGCAGGGTCTGGCGACGGACCCGGTCCTGGGGGCGATTTCCCTGCATTGCCGTATCGCACCAAAATAGGGAATTCAGGCGAATGTATGCACCGAATGGGTGCGTATTCGACGGAATAAACCGGGCAAGTTCTTTGTGGCACAATCCTCCCCCTCAATTTCGGGTTTGGCATGCAAACTGCTAAACCCTCCCGGCGAAGATTCTTCCGGGGCGGCATGATGCCGGCCCTCAACCGATACCACTGTTAGGAGAGCACCTCATGACGCCTCAAGATGTGATGAAGATGATCCAGGAGCGTGAAGTCCGTTTCGTCGACTTCCGCTTCACCGATATCCGCGGCAAGGAACAGCACGTCGGCGTGCCGGTCTCCGCCTTCAGCCTCAACAAGTTCGAGGACGGTCATGCCTTCGACGGCTCCTCGATCTCCGGCTGGAAGGGCATCCAGGCGTCCGACATGCAGCTGATGCCCGATCCCTCCACCGCCTTCATCGATCCCTTCATGGACGAGACGACGCTGATCCTCTCCTGCGACGTGGTCGAACCGGCCGACGGCAAGGGCTATGACCGCGATCCGCGCTCCATCGCCAAGCGCGCCGAGGCCTACCTGAAGAGCTCCGGCGTGGGCGACACCGCCTACTTCGGTCCCGAGCCCGAATTCTTCATCTTCGACTCCGTCGAGTGGAAGGTGGACATGTCCGGTTCCTACTGCAAGGTGTTCTCCGAAGAGGCCGCCTGGGCCACCGCCGAGAAGTTCGAAGGCGGCAATACCGGCCACCGTCCCACCGTCAAGGGCGGCTATTTCCCGGTTCCCCCGGTCGACAGCCTGAACGACATCCGTGCCGCCATGGTGTTGGCGCTGGAAGCCTGCGGCTGCCCGGTCGAAGTCCATCACCACGAAGTCGCCACCGCCGGCCAGTGCGAGATCGGCACCGTCTTCAACACCTTGGTGCGTCGCGCCGACCAGACCCAGGTCCTCAAGTACATCGTGCACAACGTGGCCCACAGCTACGGCAAGACCGCCACCTTCATGCCCAAGCCCATCGTCGGCGACAACGGCTCCGGCATGCACGTGCACCAGTCGATCTGGAAGGACGGCAAGAACCTGTTCGCCGGCAACGGCTACGCCGGCCTGTCCGAGTTCGCCCTGTACTACATCGGTGGCATCATCAAGCACGCCCGCGCCCTCAACGCCATCACCAACCCCGGCACCAACAGCTACAAGCGCCTGGTGCCCGGCTTCGAAGCCCCGGTCAAGCTGGCCTACTCGGCCCGCAACCGTTCCGCCTCGATCCGCATCCCGTTCGTGCATAGCGACAAGGCCCGCCGCATCGAGACCCGCTTCCCGGACCCGACGGCCAACCCGTACCTGGCCTTCTCGGCCCTGATGATGGCCGGCCTCGACGGCGTCCAGAACAAGATCCACCCGGGCGAGCCCGCCGACAAGAACCTGTACGACCTGCCGCCGGAAGAGGATGCCAAGATCCCGACCGTCTGCTCGTCCCTGGATCAGGCCCTCGAGTACCTGGACAAGGATCGCGAGTTCCTGACCCGCGGCGGTGTCTTCTCCAACGAGTTCATCGATGCCTTCATCGACCTGAAGATGGAAGAAGTCACCAAGTACCGCATGACGACCCACCCGGTCGAGTACGACATGTACTACAGCATCTGATGCCCGCAGGGCGCGGCGCGTCCGCGCCTGCCGGGATCGCGCAAAGACGGAGCTTCGGCTCCGTCTTTTTTTCGTGCCGGTCCCGTGGCGGGAGAGCGGCCGGTTCCGGATTCATTTTCGCCGCCCTTTGACATACACTCGCGCCATCGACGATTTGGGTCCATGACATGACGCCCCGCATGCTTGCCGCACTGGTTCTGCTGACGCCTTCGACGGCCGTCGTTGCCAACACCCTCTACAAATGCACCGACGAAGGTGGCCAGGTGCTGTATACGAACCAGAAGGGGGGCGGGAAGAACTGCGTGGTGCTGTCCCGCGACCTGCCGATCTCCACCTTCGCGCCGCCGCCGCGGGCCAAGCCCAACACGCCGTCGCCGACGGATTTTCCCAAGGTGAGCAGCGACCAACAGAAAGCCCGCGACGGCGACCGGCGCGCCATCCTCGACCAGGAGCTGGCGACGGAGCAGAGGAATGCCGACGAGGCCCGCAAGGTGCTCGCCGAACAGGAGGGGCGCATCGAGCCCACCGAGCGCAACGTCGGCGGGACGATCAACCAGCCCAAGGTCCAGGAGCGCCTGAAGTCCCATCGCGACAAGCTGCAGCTCCACGAGCGCAACATCGAGGCGCTCAAGAAGGAAATCGGAAACCTCAAGTAATGGCTTGGTTCTTGCTCGGACGACGGCTATGAACGCGACCGAGCAAGCCCCCCAACCTGCGCCGGTGGAATCGGCCTTCGCCGGACTCGACCTGCTCTCGTCGGCGATTGTCCTGCTCGACGGGCGGCAATTGATCCGGCACCTGAATCCCGCGGCGGAAAACCTCTTCGCCGTCAGCCAGCGTTCCTGGCTGGGGCGCCCCATGATCCAGTTGCTCGGCGTGTCGCCGTCCCTGGCGGCAGCGGTGGAGAGTACCCTCAAGAACAACTGGAGCTATACGGGCCACGACATCGTCGTGGTGCGGGCCGATGCCGATCCCCTGCATCTCGATTGCACCGTTTCGCCCGTGGAGGCTAGCGGCGTGCGCATGCTGCTGGAGTGCCGACCCATCGACCAGCAACTCAAGGCGGCGCGCGAGGAGCGGGAAGCCATGCAGCAGCAGGCCAATCGCGAACTGATCCGCAACCTGGCCCACGAGATCAAGAATCCCCTCGGCGGCATCCGCGGCTCGGCCCAGCTGCTGGAGCGGGAACTCACCAGCCCGGCCCTGCGCGAATATACCCAGGTCATCATCAAGGAGGCCGACCGCCTCCAGGACCTGATGCAGCGCCTGCTGTCCTCCCATCGCGCCATGCAGCCGGCCCTGGTCAGCATCCATGAAATCCTCGAACGGGTGCGGCGCCTGATCCATGCCGAGTATGCGGGTGTGCGCGTGCGCCGCGACTACGACACTTCCCTGCCGGACCTGACCGGCGACCGGGAGCAGCTGATCCAGGCCATTCTCAACATCGCCCGCAACGCCGCCCAGGCCATGGGCGGCCAGGGCGAGATCGTCTTCCGCACCCGCGCCGTGCGCCAGGTGACGGTGGCGAAGAAGCGCTACCGCCTGGCACTCGAATTGCAAGTCATCGACAACGGTCCCGGCATCCCGGAGGAGATTCGCGAGAAGATCTTCTATCCGCTGGTGTCGGGACGGGAAGGCGGCAGCGGGCTCGGCCTGACGCTGGCCCAGAGCTTCATTCATCAGCATCAAGGCAGCATCGACGTGGAGTCGCGCCCCGGGCGCACCTGCTTCATCGTCAGGCTGCCGCTCGCGCACAAGGAAACGCCATGAACCCCGTCTGGATCATCGACGACGACCGCTCGATCCGTTGGGTGCTGGAAAAGGCGCTGGGGCGGGAGGACATCCCCTGCCGGAGCTTCGGCTCCGCCGACGAGGCCCTGGCGGCCCTGGATACCGGCGAATGTCCCCGCGTTCTGCTGTCCGACATCCGCATGCCGGGCACCTCGGGCCTGGATCTTCTCAAGATGGTGAAGACCAGCTTTCCGGAACTGCCGGTCATCATCATGACGGCCTATTCCGATCTGGATTCGGCTGTGGCCGCCTTCCAGGGAGGCGCCTTCGAATATCTGCCCAAGCCCTTCGACGTGGATCAGGCCGTGGCCCTGGTGCGCCGGGCCCTGGAACAGACGCCGCACCAGATTGGTGCGTCCTCGTCGGAGCCCCTGACGCCGGAGATCCTCGGCCAGGCGCCGTCCATGCAGGAGGTCTTCCGCGCCATCGGCCGGCTGTCCCAGTCCCACGCCACGGTGATGATCAACGGCGAATCCGGCACCGGCAAGGAGCTGGTGGCCCGCGCCCTGCATCGCCACAGTCCGCGCAAGGATTCGCCCTTCATCGCCATCAACACGGCGGCGATCCCCCGCGACCTGCTGGAGTCGGAATTGTTCGGCCACGAGAAGGGTGCCTTCACCGGTGCCACGGGCCAGCGCCGCGGCCGTTTCGAGCAGGCCGAAGGCGGCACCCTGTTCCTCGACGAAATCGGCGACATGCCCGCCGAGCTGCAGACGCGGCTGCTGCGTGTGCTCTCCGACGGCCACTTCTACCGGGTCGGCGGCCACCAGCCGGTCAAGGCCAATGTGCGCGTCATCGCGGCGACCCACCAGAACCTGGAGGACCGGGTACGCCAGGGCCTGTTCCGCGAGGACCTGTTCCACCGGCTCAACGTCATCCGCCTGCGCCTGCCGCCCATGCGCGAGCGCCGCGAGGACGTCCCCCTGCTGACGCGGCACTTCCTCGGCAAGAGCGCCCAGGACCTGGGCGTGGAGCCCAAGCGCCTCTCCGAGGCGGCCCTCAAGTACCTGCAGAGCCAGGACTTCCCGGGCAACGTGCGCCAACTGGAAAACCTTTGCCATTGGCTGACGGTGATGGCGCCGGGCCAGATGATCGAGATCGCCGATCTGCCCGCCGAGCTGCGGGACGAGCCGGCGCGCACGCCGGCCTCCGACTGGGTGGCGGCCCTGGCCGGGGAGACCGACGGCCTCATCGCCGCCCATCCAGGCGAGGTCTTCGAGCGCCTGACGCGGGAGTTCGAACGCACCCTGATCCGTCGCGCCCTGGCCGCCACCGGCGGACGCCGCATCGAGGCGGCCCAGCTTCTCGGCATCGGCCGCAATACGATCACGCGCAAGATCCAGGAACTGGGGATGGAAGAGTCGGGCTGAGTTCCCGGGCGGATGGGTCATAATCCGCCCATGCCCGCGCCCCGCGAATCCCTGTCCGTCGCCGCCGTCGCCGCCGCCCTCGGCGGCCTCGCCGTGCGCTTCGACGTGGACGTGCTCGACGACTGCACTTCCACCAACAGCGAATTGATGGCGCGGGCCGAAGCCGGCGCCCCCTCGGGTACCGTCATCGCCGCGCGGCGCCAGACGGCGGGCCGCGGCCGGCTCGGCCGCAGCTGGATCGCCGCACCCGATGCCAGCCTGGTCTTCTCCCTGTTGTGGCGTTTTCCGCCCGGCACCTGGCCGGCGGGCCTGTCCCTGGCGGTGGGCGTCGGCCTCGCCGAGGCGCTGGAAGGGCTGGGCGTGACCGACATCGCGCTGAAGTGGCCCAACGACCTGCTGCGCATTGGCCGCAAGTGCGGCGGCGTGCTGGTGGAACTCGTGCCCGGCGACCCGCGCGCCGCCGTCATCGGCGTCGGCCTCAACCTGGCGTTGCCCGCCGGGTTGCCCGACGACGTGGCCGCCGCCGGCCTCGATCTGGAGGATTCCCCCGCCGAAATCCTCGCCCGCCTGCTGGCGGGTCTCCATGGCGCCCTCACGGATTTCGGCAGCGGCGGCTTCGCGGCCCTGCGGGAGCGCTGGCTGGCCCGTTGCGTCCATCGCGACGTGGCCGTGCGCATCCTTTCCGAACACGCGCCGCCGCTGGAAGGCCGTTGCATCGGGGTGGACGTGGACGGCGCCCTGATGGTGGAGACCGCCGTCTGCATCCAGCGCATTCTGTCGGGCGACGTTTCGCTGCGGATGCCATGAGCGGGCCGGTGCTCTGCGTCGATTGCGGCAACACGCGCCTGAAATGGGGGCTGCGGCAGGACGGCAGCTGGCTGGCCCAGGGCGCCCTGCCGATCGCCGAGGCCGGAGAGCTGCCGGCGGCCCTGCCGATGCGCTTTGTGCGCGTCCTCGCCTGCAACGTGGCCGGCGAACGCGTCGGCGCCCAGGTGGAGGCCGCTGCGGCCGGCGCCGAAGTCGTCTGGCTGCGCGCGGCTGCCGCCCAGTGCGGCGTGACGAACGGCTACGACAATCCGCAGCAGCTCGGCGCCGACCGCTGGGCGGCCCTGATCGGTGCGCGCGGCCTCCATCGCGGCGCCAGTCTCGTGGTCAACAGCGGCACGGCCACGACCGTTGATGTACTCGACGAAGCGGGCGTCTTCCAGGGCGGCCTGATCCTGCCCGGCCTGGAACTCATGGTCGCGGCGCTGGCCGGCAACACCGCCGGCCTGCCCCTGGCCCGCGGCGCATTTCGCGATCTGCCGCGCAATACCGACGACGCCATCGCCAGCGGCGCCCGGCAGGCGACGCTGGGGGCCATCGAACGCATGTTCGCGCCCCTGTCCGACTGCGCCGACGCCTGCTGCCTGCTGTCGGGCGGCGCGGCGGAAGCGCTGGAGCCCTGGTTGCGGATTCCCCGGCGGCGCGTCGCCAACCTGGTTCTGGAAGGCCTCGCCGTCGTCGCCGAGGCGGGGGCATAGGGCGGCCTGCGGACTAGGCGGCGTCCCACTGGGCCGTCGCCACGCCGCTGCCCAGGTCGGCTTCGACGAGGCGCCGGCGCACCTCCAGCAGCTTCTCGATCAACGCGGGCTCGGTGCGGCCATAGGCCTCGGCGTCCGGTTTGCGCTTGACGACGACCCCCAGCAGTTCGGTGATGGCGTTGCCGATGGAGTTCTGGCTGATGGTGACGATGAGCTTGCCGGCGTCGTTGCGGTAGATCAGTTGCTTGAAGGCCGGCTGCCAGCGGATGGCGTTGGCGTACTTGGCGTCCTTGATGCAGCGGTCGCGCACCATCTTCGCGGCTTTCAGGAAATCGTTGTTGAACTGGAGCTTCGCCTCCACCAGCTCCGGGAAGTGGATGTCCCGCGGCAGCGGCGCATTGCGCGTGGATACCTGGCTGAAGAAGGTGCGGTAGAAGTCGATGAAGCCCTTGAGGATGATGTCGTATTCCTTCCAGAAGCGCACTTCCTTGAGCATCTTCGCGCCGCCGACGATCTCCCAGCTCGGCAGGCCCTGCGGATAGCCCGTCAGCGCAAGACGGCAGGAGCCCTGCTGGCAGGGCTGGAGGATTTCCAGGTCGAGTTCGTCGAAGAAGGCGCGATAGACATCGCGCATGTGGGCCTGGAACAGGGAGTGCTGGCCGCCGTCGGTGAGGTTGGGGTTGGCCTCGTCGGCGAGGGGGGCCGTGCGCAGCCCTTCCTTGTCGAAGACGATGAAGTGGTTGTGCAACATGCGGATGCTGGGCACGCCCGGCGAGGTCAGGGGCCAGGTGGCGTCCAGGCTGGCCTCGCCGGCCAGCACCAGGTGGGCCGCCGGGTCGGGGTAACGCTCCAGCATGTATTCGATGATGATCTGGTTCATGCGGTTCCAGACGTTCTTGACGCCGTCGGGTACCTGGGTGCGGCGCACCGGGCGGCCGAGGGGGTCGAGGATGGTCTGGGACGTGTTGTAGATGATCGAGCAGTCGAACTCGTTGCTGTGGCCCAGCGCCTTGCGGTAGAGCAGCAGGCCTTCCGGGTTCTGCAGCAGGCCGTTGTTGTTCACCAGGTCGGCCAGGTTCTCGGCGCTGTTGAAGAACTCGTTGGGCGCCATCCCCTCGGGGACGTCGAGTGGAATCGGGCGGAAGGGGGTGACGATTTCCCTGGGTCCGGATTGCATGCTGTCTCCTCGCTGTGTCTTTTGATTTGTGGCGGGGAGCATAGAGGGCCGGGACTTCCCGGGCAAATCAGGATTGATGAAGGAGGCTTCAAATCCCTCTATGTTTGCGCTAACGTAGCCCCCTTTGCATTTCCAGGCTCAGGGAGAGCAGCATGACCATCACGCGCATCAACCTCGAAGAGAACGAGATCCCCACCCACTGGTACAACGTCGTCGCCGACATGCCGAACCCGCCGCTGCCGCCGCTGGGTCCGGACGGCAAGCCCGTGGGGCCGGAGCAGATGGGCGTGATCTTCCCGGATACGGTGCTGGAACAGGAGATGTCGGGCGAGCGCTGGATCGCGATCCCCGAAGAGGTGCGCGAGGCCTACCGCATCTGGCGGCCGACGCCGCTGATCCGCGCTGTGCGCCTGGAGAAGGCCCTCGGCACGCCGGCGAAGATCTACTACAAGTACGAGGGCGTCTCGCCCACGGGCTCCCACAAGCCCAACTCGGCGATCCCCCAGGCCTATCTCAACAAGATCGCCGGCATCAAGCGCCTGACCACCGAGACCGGCGCCGGCCAGTGGGGTTCGTCCCTGGCCTTCGCCGGCCAGATGTTCGGCATCGACGTGCGCATCTACATGGTGAAGATCAGCTACCAGCAGAAGCCCTTCCGCCGCTCCATGATGCAGACCTGGGGCGCCGAGGTCTTCGCCAGCCCCAGCCAGATGACCAAGACCGGCCGCGACATCCTCGCCCGCGACCCGGAGAACCAGGGCTCCCTCGGCATCGCCATCTCCGAGGCCGTCGAGGAGGCCGCCTCCCGCGCCGACACCAAGTACGCGCTGGGCTCCGTGCTCAACCACGTGTTGCTGCACCAGACGGTGATCGGCCTGGAAGCCAAGAAACAGCTCGCGAAGGTGGGCGAATATCCCGACATGATCTTCGCCCCCTGTGGCGGCGGTTCCAACTTCGCCGGCATCGCCTTCCCCTTCCTTGCCGACAAGGCGGCGGGCAAGCAGGTGCGCCTGGTGGCCGTGGAGCCGACGTCCTGCCCGACCCTGACCCGCGGCGTCTATGCCTACGACTACGGCGACGCCACCGGCTTCACGCCCTTGATGAAGATGTACACCCTGGGCCACGACTTCATGCCGCCGGGCATCCACGCCGGCGGCCTGCGCTACCACGGTGACTCGCCCCTGGTGTCTCAACTCTTCCACGAGAAACTCATCGAGGCGGTGGCGGTGCCCCAGCTCGCCACCTTCGAGGCCGGCGTCGCCTTCTCCCGCGCCGAGGGCATCATCCCGGCGCCCGAGTCCTGCCACGCGGTGCGCGCCTGCATGGACGAGGCGATCCGCTGCAAAGAGACCGGCGAGCCGAAGACGCTGCTGTTCAACCTGTCGGGCCACGGCCACTTCGACATGGCGTCCTACGACCGCTACTTCGCCGGCGAGCTAGAGGACTTCGACTATCCGAGCGAAGCCGTGGAAGCCTCCCTGGCCCACCTGCCGAAAGTCGGCTGACCGATGCCCTTGTCGCGGGCCCTGTTCTTCCTCCTGGTCCTGGTGAACCTCGTCCTGTTCGCCTGGGGCCAGGGCTATTTCGGCGCCCGCAGCGAGGGCCGGGAACCCCAGCGCCTGCAGGAGCAACTGAATCCGGAGCAGCTCAGGATCGGACAGCAGCCCACGGCAGCCAAACCGCCCGCCCGCCAGGTCTGCCTGCGGGTGGAGGGCCTGGCCCAGGCGGAAGCCGAGGGACTCCAGAAAGGGCTTCAGGAAGGGGACAGCGGCCTTGCGGCCGTCGTGACCGCTGCCGGGGAAACCAGCTATCGCGTCAGCATCGGTCCCCTGCCCAACAAGGCCTTGGCCGACAAGAAGGCCGGCGAGCTGAAGCAGCTCGGCGTTGCCGATTTTCAGGTGGTGTCGGGAGAGGCGGGGGCGTTCTCCCTTCACCTGGGCGCCGCTGACAGCGAGGCCGGGGCGAACGACCTGCTCCAGAAGCTCAACCGGAAGGGCGTGCGTTCGGCCCACGTGGACCCGCTGGCCGGAACACCGGCCACGGCCGTTCTGGAAGCCCGCGGCGCCGAGGACGTGTTGCACAAGCGGCTGGCCGCTCTGCTCGGCACTTCGGCGGCGACGGTGGTCGACTGCAAATGAGCGGCCTGGTCGTCGGCCTGACCGGCGGCATCGGCAGCGGCAAGAGCGCCGCCGCGGAGCGGTTCGCCGCCCTCGGCGCGGCGGTCGTCGATACCGACGCCATCGCCCATGAACTGACCGGCCCCGCCGGCGCCGGCCTGGCCGCCCTGCGCGCCGCCTTCGGCGACGGCATCCTGTCCGCGGACGGCCGGCTCGACCGGGCGGCCATGCGCGCCCTGGTGTTCGCCGATCCGCCCGCCCGCCATCGCCTGGAGGCCATCCTCCACCCCCTGATCCGCGCCGAGGCCGAGCGGCGGACGGCCGCCGCCCTGGCGGCCGGCGCGCCCTACGTGGTGCTGGTGGTACCCCTGCTGGTGGAGTCCGGCGACTACCGGCAGCGGGTGGGTCGCGTCGTCGTCGTCGAGTGCGACGAGGAGACCCGCATCGACCGGGTCGTCTCCCGCAGCGGCCTGGAGCCGGGCGAGGTCCGCCGCATCATGGCCGCCCAGGCCAGCCCGGAGGCCCGTCGCCGGGCGGCCGATGACCTCATCGACAACGGCGGCGACCTGGACGGGCTGCGCCGGCAGGTGGATGAACTGCACCGGCGCTACCTGTCTTTAGCCTGAATTCATAGAGCAAGTTGAGCTTTTCCGGGGAATCGTTCAGAATTGCCCGAATTTTTCCAAGGGCCGGCGCGTGATCACATACGAGTACCCCCTGAGCGAGCGCATCCGCACACTGCTGCGCCTGGAGGACTTGTTCGACAAGGTCATGCACTTCGTCGAGGCGGACGACCCCGAGGACCATCATGTGGCCCTCGTCACCCTGTTCGAAATCCTTGAAGTTGCCGGCCGCGCCGACCTCAAGTTCGATCTTGTGCAGGAACTCGAACGCCAGCGCCAGATACTGCTTTCCTTCCGCAACAATCCCGAGATTTCCGAAGAGGCCCTCTCAGGCGCCCTTTACGAGATCGAGCAGGCCTCCGCCGCCATGCTGGCGATGCAGGGCAAGATCGGCCACTACCTGCGGGAAAACGAATGGCTGATGAGCATCAAGAACCGGGCCGGCATTCCCGGCGGCGTTTGCGAGTTCGACCTGCCTTCCTACCATTTCTGGCTCAACCGGGATGCCGCCCTGCGCAAGAACGACCTGTCCGGCTGGGTCGGGCCCATGCTGCCGATCCGCCAGGGTATCGCCATCGTGCTGCGCCTGCTGCGGGCCTCGGGCCGGCCGGAGGCCCAGATGGCGGCACGCGGCAACTACCAGCTCATGCTGGCCGGCCGCACGGCCCAGATGATCCGCCTGCGCCTGCGGCGCACCGATCCCTACGTGCCCGAAATCGGCGCCAACAAGTACGCCCTCAATATCCGCTTCCTCACGCCCGACACCGACCTGCGGCCCAAGCTGGCCGAGGCGGATGTGGCCTTCGAGCTCACCTTCTGTAATCTGTAGCGATTTTCGGGGCGTCGCAGGACGGCGCCGGAACAAGCCGGGAGCCCGGCTGTTGCGGGGCTTGTGTGCCTCGGTATGCCTGCAAGCAGCTTGTTGTCTGTAGCGTAACGCTATACACTTGCCCCCGTGATAAAGACATTCCGCCATAAAGGACTGCAAACCTTTTTCGAGACGGGTAGCAAGGCCGGTATTCAGCCTCATCATGCGGAACGACTGAAACGGCAACTGGTCCGCCTCGATGTGGCGGCTGGTCCCGACGACATGAACCTGCCCGGCTGGAAGCTGCACCCCCTGACGAATGGGCATTGGTCGGTTTGGGTGAATGGCAACTGGCGTATGACTTTCACATTCGAGGGTACGGACGCCGTGCTGGTCGACTATCAGGACTACCACTAGGAGCAATGAACATGACGCGCATTCATGGCCCATCGCATCCCGGCGAAACGCTCCGGGAGGACGTATTGCCGGCGCTGGGCCTGACCGTTACCGACGCGGCGGACCAGCTAGGCGTTACCCGCGCCGCCCTGTCGCGTGTCCTGAATGGCCGGGCCGCCATCTCTCCCGAAATGGCGCTACGTCTCGAAGGCTGGTTGGGAGTGGAAAACGGCGGGCGCGCCGATCTGTGGATCGCGCAACAGGCCGCCTATGATCTATGGCAGGCGCGCAAGGCCGGCAAGCCGAAAGTGCGCCGCGCCGTGATGGTCACCGCCTGAGCGTCGGCAAGGCGACGCGGATAAATGACAACTCGGCACTTTGCGGCACAGTCGATCGCGGCTGTTTTACTTCTCGCCTTCTGCCATCCCTGAGCGGTCAAGCGCTGCGCCGCAAGAAAACCGCCATGGTCGGCGTGTATGATTGCGGTCTTCGCGCGGCCCATTGGCGGCCGCATCTGCGACAATTCATGTCGCTGGCATTTTCCGGTTCGCGACACCCGCGGGCACACGACTCTCCCATGGCTGACAACATCGATCAACGCAAGGAAAAACGCTTCCCCTTCCACTGGCCGGTGGCCATCGTCTTCGATGCCACGGAGCATCAGCAGACCTATCATGGGATCACCCACGACCTGTCCATGTCGGGGTGCTCCATCCTCACCGATCACAACGTGTTCTCCGATGTCCCCGTCACCATCCTGCTGTCGACGCCGACCGAGCGCCCCAACGGCCGCAAGCCCCTGGTGGAGGTGAAGGCGCAGATGGTCTATACGGTCCTCGCTGCCGGCAAATGCCAGTTCCGCTGCGGCATCCATTTCCTCAACTTCAAGGGCAAGGGGCGCAGCATCCTGCAGAAGGTCATCGACAAGCGCGCCATGTCGAGCATCGCCTAGCATGGAAGAAAGGAAATCGCCGCCCCAGGTGGCCTGCCCGGCCTGCGGCAAGCTTGTGGCCTGGGTTCCCGGGAACCGCTACCGCCCCTTCTGTTCCGAACGCTGCCGGCAGATGGACCTGGGCGCCTGGGCGGCGGGCGAGTATCGCGTGGCGGCGGTCGAGGATACCGACAAGCTGTCCGATCAGGAGTCCTGATCCCAGGCGGCGCGGATCGCCGCGATGCCCTGGGCGCCCGCCGCCAGCGCAGCCGGCAGGTCGGCGCCAGCCATGCCGCCGAGGGCATAGACCGGCACGGCACAGTCGGCGATGGCCGCGGCGAAGGCCGGCCAGCCGATGCCTGCCCGGCCCGGATGGGTGGTCGTCGCCTGCACGGGACCGAGCACCGCGAAATCCAACGCCAGGCTTGCCGCGTGTTCCAGTTCCTCTCGCGTGTGGCAGGAGGCCCCCACCAGCGGAAAATCGGGTCGGGCGGCCGTTTGCATGAGCAGGGCCGCGGGTAGGTGGATGCCGTCGGCGCCGCTGGTCCGCGCCAGTTCGCCGTCGCCGTTCACCAGGACGCGGGCGCCGGCCCGGCGGCATTGTTCGATGGCGGCGCGGGCGAAGGCGCTCCGCTCCGCCGGCGCCAGCAGGGGTTCCCGCAGTTGCACGAGGCGCAGACCTGAGGCCAGGGCCCGGTCGAGGGCGGCCAGTTGGGCGGCGGCGCCGATCTCGCCGGCGTGGGTGATGCCGTAGAAGTCCGGCAGCGCCAGGGCCGCCAGCACCGGGGCGTTGGCCGGCAGCATGGGCGCCACGCTGGTGCGGCCCGGCTGCTGCCATTCCAGCGCCGTGTGCACGTGGTCTTGCAGTTCGCCGCGCCATTCGGGGACGCGGAAGAAATGCAGGCGCACATGGGCGTGTTCATAGACGTATTCGCGCACCACCCACGGGTAGGCCGTCCGCACCTCGATGCCGAGTTCCTCGTGGAGTTCCCGTACCAGGGCGTCACGGGGCGTTTCGCCCGGCTCCACCTTGCCGCCGGGGAACTCCCAGTAGCCGGGATAGAAGGTGCCGGGGGCCCGTTGGCCGAGCAGAAAGGCGCCATCCGGCCGCAGGATCACTGCGGCGGCGACTTCGACGACCTTCCTCATTTCCGCTTCGCCTTTTTTCCGGCGTAGTCGCGGGCGAACTGCCAGGCGATGCGTCCGCTGCGGGCGCCCCGCATCAGGGACCACTGGAGGGCCTCCTGGCGGGCTGCCAGGGCCTGGCGGCGGGTGAGGCCGAAGACCTGGAGCCAGTGGCAGCAGATTTCCAGGTAATGGTCCTGGTCGAAGGGGTAGAAGGAGAGCCAGAGGCCGAAGCGCTCCGACAGGGACACCTTCTCCTCGGTGGTTTCGCCGGGGTGGATCTCGCCGCCGCCGCCCCGCTGCACTTCCAGGTTCTCGGCCATGGATTCCGGCATCAGGTGGCGCCGGTTGGAAGTGGCGTAGATCAGCAGGTTGTCGGGCGTGCCGGCGATGGAGCCGTCGAGGGCCGACTTGAGGGCCTTGTAGCCGGGTTCGGAAGCCTCGAAGGACAGGTCGTCGCAGAAGATGACGAAGCGTTCCGGCCGCGGGGCGATCAATTCCACGATCTCCGGCAGGTCCACGAGGTCGTTGCGGTCCACCTCGATGAGGCGCAGGCCGTCGGCGGCGAAGCGGTTCAGGGCGCCCTTCACGAGGGAGGACTTGCCCGTGCCGCGGGCCCCCGTGAGCAGCACGTTGTTGGCGCTGCGGCCGGCGACGAACTGGCGCGTGTTCTGTTCCAGGCGCTCCTTCTGCTCCTCGATGCCGCAGAGGTCTTCGAGGCGGATGCGGTGGGGATGGTGCACGGCTTCCAGGAAGCCGCGGCCGTTGCGGCGGCGCCAGCGGAAAGCCTGGGCCTGCCAGTCCGGGGCCGGCGCCGGGGCGGGCAGCGTCGCTTCCAGCCGCGCCAGGACGGCTTCGGCGCGTTCGATGAGCCTAGTCAGGTCGGTCATTGTCTTTGGGCCAGACGCGCCACAGGATCAGCAGGAGAACGAGCGGAATTCCCAGTTCCAGCAGCCATGCCCACATGACGCATCTCGGTTAAGCTTGGGGTTCGAAACACAACCCGGAATGTATCAGATTGCGCACCCTCCTCTTTTCCCTTCTATTGCTGGCCCTCGGCGGCTGTGCGTCGACACCCCAGGCACCCCGCGGCGAGGGCTGCGCCCCCTGCGCGCCCTGTGCGGCCTGCCCCGGCGCCGAACCCGCCAAGCCGCCGGAAAAACCCCTGCAACCCGCAGCCTGGAGCGACCTGCCCGGCTGGGAGGCCGACGATCTGCGGCCGGCCTTCGAGGCCTTCAGGACTTCCTGCGTCAGGCTGGAAAAGCAGGCGATCTGGCGCGCCGTCTGCGCCGATGCCCGCAGCGTGGCGAACGGCATCGACCTCAAGGCCTGGTTCGAGGCGCGGCTGAGCCCCTGGCAGCTCGTGAACCCGGACGGCAACCGGGAGGGCCTGGTGACCGGCTACTACGAACCGGTACTGCGGGGCAGCCGGAGCTTCGGCAAGCCCTACGTTCACCCGGTGTTCGCGCCGCCCGGGGACATGATCACCGTCGAACTGGCCGACCTTTATCCCGAGCTCAAGCACATGCGGCTGCGGGGACGCATCGAGGGCCGCAAGCTGGTGCCCTACTGGTCCCGCGCCGAATGGAGCCAGCAGGAGGAAGGGCGCGCGACGGACGCGATCCTCTGGCTCGACGACGCCCTCGACTTCTTCTTCATGCAGATCCAGGGTTCCGGCCAGGTGCAGCTCGACGACGGCTCCCGCCTGCGGCTCGGCTACGCCGACCAGAACGGCCATCCCTACCGCTCCATCGGCCGTTGGCTCATCGACCAGGGCGAGCTGCAGTCGGGCCAGGCCTCCATGCAGGGCATCAAGGCCTGGGCCAAGGCCAATCCCCGGCGGGTCCAGGAACTCATGAACGCGAATCCCAGCCTGGTCTTCTTCCGCGAATTGCCGGCCGAAGGCTCGGGTCCGCCCGGTGCCATGGGACTGCCCCTGACGCCCGAACGCAGCATCGCCGTGGACCCGCGCTCCGTGCCCCTGGGTGTGCCCGTGTTCCTCGCCACCACCTGGCCGGACGACCCCCGCCCCCTGCAACGCCTGATGGTGGCCCAGGACACCGGCGGCGCGATCCGCGGCGCCGTGCGGGCCGATTTCTACTGGGGCAGCGGACCCGAAGCCGGCGCCCTGGCCGGACGCATGAAGCAGAAGGGGCGCATGTGGGCATTGATGCCCCTGGGATATGCACCGAAGTAGGACGGCATCGATTGGACCGCACTCCAGTGGGGCGCGCTAGCACCAAGAGGGTGCCCGCATCGGGCGTGTTTCGATGTTGAATTTTCTAAGTCCATGAATTGATACGGGGTATAGATCGGGAACGGTTGTTGCTCCATGGGCCGGGATAGTGCCTACGGAGCCCCGAAATGGAGAATTTCAAAACTTCCGCCGACGTGTTGTTCATCCTGCTCGGCGCCATCATGATCCTGGCGATGCATGCGGGCTTTGCCTTCCTCGAATTGGGAACGGTGCGTCGCAAGAACCAGGTCAATGCCCTGGTCAAGATCCTGGTGGATTTCTCGGTGTCCACCCTGGCCTATTTCTTCATCGGCTACGGCATCGCCTACGGCGTGAGCTTCTTCGCCAGCGCCGACGTGCTGACGCAGAAAAGCGGCTATGAACTCACCAAGTTCTTCTTCCTGCTGACCTTCGCGGCGGCCATTCCCGCCATCGTTTCCGGCGGCATCGCCGAGCGGGCACGCTTCAATCCCCAGATCGCGGCCACCTTCCTGCTCGTGGGCTTCGTCTATCCCTTCTTCGAGGGCATCGCCTGGAACCAGGCCTACGGCATCCAGGCCTGGCTGAAGGCGAGTTTCGGCGAGGAGTTCCACGACTTCGCCGGCTCGGTGGTGGTCCATGCCGTCGGCGGTTGGATCGGTCTGGCGGCGGTCTTGCTGCTCGGCGCGCGCCGTGGCCGCTACCACAAGGACGGCGGCATCGCCGGCGCCCATCCGCCCTCCAGCATCCCCTTCCTCGCCCTCGGCGCCTGGATACTCATCGTCGGCTGGTTCGGCTTCAACGTCATGAGCGCCCAGACCCTGGACAAGGTGTCCGGCCTCGTCGCCATGAACTCCCTGATGGCCATGGTGGGCGGTACCCTGGTGGCCCTGGTGATGGGCAAGAACGACCCGGGCTTCGTGCATAACGGCCCCCTGGCGGGCCTCGTCGCCGTCTGCGCCGGCTCCGACCTCATGCATCCCCTCGGCGCCCTGGTCACCGGCGGCATCGCCGGCGGATTGTTCGTCGTCATGTTCACCCTGACCCAGAACCGCTGGAAGATCGACGACGTGCTCGGCGTCTGGCCCCTGCACGGACTCTGCGGCGCCTGGGGCGGCATCGCCGCCGGCATTTTCGGCGCCCAGACCCTGGGCGGCATGGGGGGCGTGGCCTTCATGAGCCAGCTGGCCGGCACCCTGATGGGGGTCGTCATCGCCTTCGCCGGCGGCTTTGCGGTCTATGGCCTCATCAAGAAGGCCGTCGGCATCCGTCTCGATCCCGAAGAGGAATTCAACGGCGCCGACCTGACGATCCATCAGATCACGGCGTCGGCGGAGCGGGAAACGCTCTGGTGATCGATAGGAAGGAATAGCGTCTGTCGGACACCGTCAGCCCGGCAACGGCCGGGCTGACCTGCCCGGTGACCTTGCGACGGCCGCGGAATGGCTATCGGATCATGTGTCGTCGAGCGTGATACGGCCAAGCGAGGACTGGATCATGCCGATGGCGCAGGCACCGTGTTCTCCGGCAAGCATGTAGCGCAGGTTTCCCATCACGACTTCGACACCTTCGTAGATCGCCTGCTCGGCAGTCACGCGCGCCTGCTGGGAAAGCTCAATCTTCGTCATCAGCAGATCGTGTTCCTCGCGCAATTCGGCGATCGCCGTGGAAAGCGCAGCGGCCGTGGCGCGCGCCCGCGCGACATGCTCCGCGCTGATCCTCCCCGGATGCTGCTGCGCCAGCGTCAGCAGTTTGCCGACTTCGAGCAACTGGTTTTCGCGGGCATCGCGCTGCTTCGCCATCTCCAGCAGCTGCTTATGCATCAGCGGATTGACACCGATTTCGAGATGGGTCTTGACGCGCGTTGGTGCGCCGATCACCTTCGCCGTAATCGAGAGCGTCGCGTGGGCGCTGCCGCCTACGATGTGGCCGCGCTTCCTGTTGCCGACGCGGATGTGGTTGATCGCCATCAGTTCGGATTGCATCGCCATGTCGTCGATGAAGATGCTGTCGCCGGCCTCGACGCGCGCCTGCTGTACGTAGGCGGCGGTGAAGCACTGGCCGCAGCGAAGCGTGGCCTCCTCGGCGGCGGCCTGGCGACCGAGGCTGCCGAGTGCGCCGCCCTTGATGACGATATTGCCACCGGCCTCCAGCGACGCCATTTCGACGACGCCGCCGACCTCGATGTCGCCGGTCGCGCGTATCGTCATGCCTGCGGCAACGTCGCCACGCACCACCACACTGCCATCGAAATCGATGTTGCCGGAAGACATGCTGACCGCATCGACCTTGTAGACAGGCTCCACGATCATGCCGCCACGCACGGTCACCGGCTGGCCGCCGATCGCGGCAATGAGCAGGTTGGCATCGTCCGGGGAAAACGACGTGCCCGCCAGGTTGGGCGCAAAAGCCACGTCCTTGCCCGCCTTGGCGGGCAGCTCCTCGCCGAGCAGGCTACGGCCAGGTATGCCGCTGGTCGGCGGCTTGCGCCGCAACAGCGGGTCGCCGGCATGGACCATCGGAATCTCGCCCAAGTCGCGGTAGTCGATGTGCCCGGTCTTGTCGAGCCGCGGTACGCGGCTGCGCGTTTCCGGCAAAACCGGAACAATGCTCCCGTCGTCGCCGTCGATCGGGAGCCGGCCGCGGGCAACCGTAACGCCATCGGCCGCACCGGCCGCCACGGCCGCCTCGACAGCCTCTTCGAGAACACCTTCGCCGATGCCGTTCTCGGCCAGCGCCTTCAGCACATCGTCGCGCGTCACCGGGGTGCCGCCGTTTTGGGGGGGCTCGATGTGCAGGCTCGCCGACAGACCGTCTGCGGTCAGGGAAATGCGGCATCGGCCATCGATACGATCAGCGGTCGGCGGGGCAGGCGCATCCATCTCAGTCCAGCCGGTAGCGGTTGGCCGGCATAAGTCTGACGCCCTGTTCGGCTGCCGTTTCCTGGGACCCCCAGTGGCGCCGGATGAATTCGCAGGCGTCGGAAAATTTCCCCAGGAAGCAGCGGAACCCCTTCAGGGTGACGACGAAATCCATGGCAGTCTCCAATTCCCTCGGAACTCGGGTCAACGGCAGGACGGGGCAATTCCTGAGGGCGAAGCCGGTCCGGGGGGCACGGGAAGCCCTCTATCGTAGGTAGTACGCCTTTAGGTGTACGGCCGCATGGGGTTCGGCGTGCTTTCCCGGCCCGAGTTGTGAGAAGATAGCGCCGGGTCATAAAAGAACGGCCCATCTCCCCAGACTTAGGAGAACACCATGGCAAAAAAGACATCGCTCCTGTCCGACATCCACGCCGCCCGCCGCACGTCAGGGCTCAACCAGACGGCGTTCTGGACCCGCTTCGGCGTCACCCAGTCCGGCGGCAGCCGCTACGAATCGGGTCGCAACATGCCGACTCCCCTCAAGTTGCTGATTGCCCTGTACGAAGCGGGAAAGATCGACGACGCGATGCTGGAAGACGCCAAAAAGGCCCTGGCCAAAGCCAAGAAGAAATAGTGTCCCGGGAAGGAGCCGGCTCTCCGTGAGCCAGGCTTTCCCGACCGCCGCGCCCTCCTTCTGCCGCAACCCGGCACCCGGAACTTGTTCTGACCTACGCCGACCGCGCAATGCGGTGGGGCGGGGTGGCTTGCGGCTCTTCGCCGTTCCGGCCCGATGCCGCCCCGGTCTTCCGGGGAGCGACGGCATATGGGCCCGGAAACCCGGTTTGTTCCGGATATCCCGGCTCTCCCCCGGCTGGCATAGTCGCCGGGAAGGCCTTGCCGCACGCGCCTGCCGGTAGCCGGGTGGATTCCGGAGTGATGCCGAGGTCTTCTCCTCTTGAGTTCTCCCCCTGGACTTCCGGAGTCCTCCCAGACCCTGCCTGAATGGTCTTTGTGAGTTTTCTGCAAAAACTCGCTTCCAACTCCCTGATTCCTCACGTCTGTCAAGCCACAAATTCCATTGCATCAATGGAATAGAGGTTGGAATATGCGGGTTATCGATGGGTGTCAAAATGAATGTCATAAATAAAATGCAAAAGTAACGTTAATGGGCTGCCCCGCCATGACGAGGGGCCTGGATGGATCGCCACGACTAAGCGATTGCATATGGAATGAGACAAACGACGGACGGGGACCGGACAGACCTGCACTGGGTTTGCGTGCGTACGGCCCTCGTCTGTGCCGGGCTCGTTCTCGGCGGATGTGCGGCCAAACGTCCCGCCTACGATGTCCCCCCCATTCCCGTCCCCAAGCAGTTCAAGCAGGCCACTTCCATGGCCGCGGTCATCGAGCCGGGCGGCGGGTCGCGGGAATCCGAGGCGAAGGCCGAGGCCCTTGCCGAATCCCAACTGGTCGAATGGTGGCGCAGCCTCGCCAACCCGGAGCTCAATGCCCTCGTGGACCGGGCCATCGCCAACAACACGGACCTGCGCATCGCCACCCTGCGCATCGTCCAGGCGAACGCCCGCGCCGAGCAGGCCGTCGCCGACGAACTGCCGGTGCTGACCGCCCCCTACCAGGCCAAGAACGAGGCGCCGCGGGGCGGTATCGGCTCGGTGCGCGAAGGCGGCACCGTCAAATCGTCCCATACCTACCAGTTGAGCCTGCGCGCCGACTGGCGGGCCGATCTTTGGGGCGAGCGCCGCTCCCTCGCCGAGTCCGCCGAGATGCAGCTCTGGCGGGCCACCTACCAGCGCGACGATACCCGGCGCACGCTGATCGCCAACGTCGTCTCCCTCTATGTCGAATACCTCTCCCTGAACGACCGTATCCGGGTCGCCCGCGAGACGGAAACGGTCTTGCGCGGCATGCTCGACTCGGTGCGAGGGCGCATGGAAATCGGTGACGCCACCATCACGGACTTGGAGCAGCAGCGGGCGGCCGTCTATTCGGTGCAGGCGACGATTCCCGGCCTGGAACTGCAGCGGGAGAACGCCGCCAACAGCCTGGCGCAACTGCTCGGCGTGACGCCGACCTCCCTGGCCCTGTCGACGCGGGGCCTCGATTCCGTTGCCTTCCCGCGCGCCCTCCCCGGCGTGCCGTCCAACCTGCTGCTGCGGCGTCCCGACGTGCGGGTCGTCGAATCGCGCCTGCTGGCGGCCGATGCCGACATCGACGTGGCGCGCACCCGCCTGCTGCCGCCCTTGGACCTGACAGCCCAGGTCGGCTACGGCAGCCTGGTGTTCTCGCGCTTGATCCAGGGCCACAACATCTTCTGGAACGCCATCGCCAATCTTTCGGCGACGATCTTCGACAACGGCAAGCGTTCCCGCGAGGTGGATTTTGCCCGCGCCTTCCACGAGGAACTCGTCGAGACCTACGTGCGGGTGCTCTACACCGCCATCCGCGAAACCGAGGACGCCATCGCCGCCATCCAGCACAACGGCAAGCGCCTGGATGCCCAGCGCTCGGCGACCGATGCGGCGCGGCATGCCTGGGAACTCAGCATGGAGTCCTATGCCGCCGGCGCCATCGACTACCTGACCCTGCTCGACACCCAGCGGACCTACCACCGCAACCTGGACGAGCTCCATCGCGTCAATATGGAACGGCACAAGGGCCTGGTCTCCTTGTTCGGTGCCCTCGGCGGCGGCGTGCCCAATGGCGGAGTCCTGCCCGGCGACGGCCGGCGTCCGGTGGCGGAGGCCGCCGCCAAGGCCGACGCGGCCCTGGCGGCGGACCAGGTGGGCGAGAAGACGGACATCCAGCAATACGACCCGCATCCCGCGGGCGACGAGGAATACTGGCTGGCGGAGGTGGTCGGACTGCAGGACCGCAGCGGCATCGCCCACGTCTGGCGCGACCTCAACAAGCGTTTCCCCGAGCTCATGGCGGGACGCATGCTGCAGCCGCGGGCCCAGGGCTACGTGGCGAACGAGCAGCAGATACGAACCGCCTGGTATCGTGTCTTCGTCGCCAGCTTCCCCTCCAGCGCGGCGGCCGAAGCCTTCTGCGGCCAGTTGATGGAGCAACTGCAGCGCTGCCGGCCCGTCTCGTCCCGCAGCGACGCCTTCCGTGAAGTCAAGCAGCTGCCGTCGTTGCCCTTCGAGCCGCCGCGCCTGAGCGAGCTCATTCCGCCGATCACCCGGGCGGCGGACGACGGGGCCCAGGGACACGCCGGCGCCCAAGTGTCGCCGGTATCCCTGCCGGCCATTCCCGCTGCCGAAGGGCCGGCAGCCCCGGCAGACAAGTGAGCCCCATGGTCGATCCCAAGCACCCCGACGATCCGCTTCTTCCCGGCCAGGCCGCCGCCGTCCCGGAGCGGGAGGCGCCGGTGCTGACCGGGCGCCAGCGCCAGATCCTCGAATTGCTGCGGGCCGGCAAGGTCAATAAGGAGATCGCCAACGAACTCGGCATCGGTCTGGGCACCGTCAAGCAGCATGTCGTGGCGATCTTCAAGAAGCTCAAGGTGCGCAACCGCGCCATGGCCGTTTCCCGCGGCCAGGACGCTGCGGCAGGGCGTGCGCCCGGCGCCGGTCCGCTACGGGTGGCCGACGGCATGCTGGAGCGCCGGCCCTGCGTGGTCCTCAGCCTGGCCTTGCCGGATGCCGTACCCGGCAACGCGGGCAGGCTGCTGCACCAGACCCTGGCCACCTACGCCTTCGACCATGACGCCCTCTTCCTCGCCCGCAAGGGCAATGCCGGCGACCTGATATTCGGCATCCAGCGTCCGACCGAGCACGACCTGCTGCTCGTGCTGCGGGCGGCCCATATCGTCTACGCCGCCCTCGCGGCCCATGACGGTCTGTCATCGTCCCGCCTGCAGGGCGGACTGACGGCCGGCATGGTCATCGCCAGCATGGAGCGCCGCGGCGGCTGGTCCGGCGAGGCCATCGCCAGTCCGGCCATTGCCCAGGCCCGCGATCTGGCGGCCCGGACAGGTGCCGGCAGGCTCCAACTGGATGCCGCGGCTCGGGAACTGCTGCAGGCCTTGAGTCCTTGCGCACCGGCAAGGGCACCCGGCGAACTCGACATCGCCGGACTGGATCGCCTGCCCTGGCAGCCTGCCGACGAGCCGCTCCTGCTGGTCGGCCGCGAGGCGGAGCAGGGCCGTCTGGATGCCCTGATCGAAGCAGCGGCGGGCGGAGCCGGACGCCTGGTCTACCTGGAGGGGGAGACCGGCATGGGCAAGTCCAGCCTCTGCCACCACGCGGCGACCGAATGGGCCCGCCGCCGGGGCCCGGTACGGCGTTTCGTCTGCGCTCCCGACAACGGCAGCGCCCTGATCCATACCCTGCCCGACGGCCGTCCGTCGGCGCTGGAGGCCGTCCTGGAGGCCCTTGCAGACGGGCCGGAGGGGCCGGCCGTGATCGTGGACGACTGCCACCTGCTGCCCCACGAGGTTCTTGTCGAGCTGACCCAGCGGGCGGCAAAGGCGGCGGGACGCCTGGTCCTCCTGAGCGGCCGCCGCTTCCCCGAGGCGGCGGCCGTCGCGGCCGAGACCCTGCGCCTGGGGCGGCTCAGCCAGGACGCCACCGAAGCCTTGGCGAACCGGACCCTCGGCGCCGGCGGGGCGGCCCTGGCGCCGACGATTGCGCGCATGGCCACCGGCGTTCCGTTGTTCGTCCTCCAGCTGGCGCGCCAGCGGGAACGCACGCCCCTGCCGCTGCCCCTGCGCTTCGTCATCGGCGCACGCATCGACAAGCTTGCCCTCGACCGCCTGCTGCTGCGTTGCGTTGCCCGGGCGGCGAAGCCGGTGAGTGCGGCAGAACTGGCCGCGGCCATGGATACGGCCCCCCCGGTGTTGGCGGCGGCGCTGACCCAGGCAGTGGCCGGCGGTGTCCTCCGCCGCGACGACAAGGGCCGCTTCAGTTTTACCCATCCCCTGCTGCAGCAGGCGGTGGCCGAGGCACAGGTGGAATAGCGACATGTCCTCATTCCTCAACGACATGCTGGCGGGGGCGCGGGAGATGACCGGGGGCCCCCTGCGCGACGTGTTCCGCTCCACCGACCTGCGCCGCGTGATGCCCGGCCTGCTGCTGGCCGCCCTGCTGTACAACGTTCTCGGCCTGGCCTTGCCGATGGCGATCCTGCAGATCATGGACCGGGTGGTGGTGAACCAGTCCCTGGAGACCCTGGTGCTGCTGGTGATCGGGGTGCTGGCGGGCCTGATCCTCGAAGAGCTGCTGCGCGCCGTGAACGGCCTGGTGACGGGCTGGCTGGGGGCGCGCTTCGAGCACACCGCCAGCATCAACGCTCTTACCCGGCTCATGCGGGTGCCCTTGCGGCGCCTGCAGCGCGACGAGCCGGGGGTGCATGCCGAGCGCATCAACGCCGCCGGCCGGGTGGCGGACTTCTACTCGGGACAGGCGTTGCTGGTGCTCTTCGACCTGCCCTTCGCCCTCGTCTTCCTGCTCATGATCCACGTCATCGGCGGCTGGGTGGTGCTGGTGCCCATCGTCCTGCTGAGCGCCTTCGCCCTCGTCATCGCCCGCTTCGGCAGCTGGCTCAAGCGCCAGGTGGAGCAGCGCCACATCATGGACGACCGCCGCATCAACTTCCTCATCGAAGTCCTGTCCGGCATCCACTCCGTCAAGACCATGACGATGGAGTCCCAGATGGAGCGCCGCTACGAGCGCCTGCAGGCGACCAACGCCGAGATGAGCGAGCGTCTCGCCTACGGCAGCGCCATGGCGTCCGCCACCGGCATGCTGTTCTCCCAGATCATGGTCGTCGGCGTCGTCTTCGCCGGCGCCTGGGCCGTGCTGGACGGCCAGATGACGCCGGGCGGCCTCGCCGCCTGCATGATGCTCGCCGTGCGCGCCCTGCAGCCCCTGCGACGCAGCCTGACGGTCTGGCTGCGCTACCAGGCCTTCGTCTCCGCCCAGGCCCGCCTGCGGGAAGTGGCGGAAATGCCCTGCATCGACGACCGCGCCATGCCCGCCATGCCGCCCCTGCGCGAGGGCCTTGAGCTGCGGGGCGTGACCCTCTCCCGCGAGGGCGGCAAGCCCTTCTTCGACAACGTCTCCCTGCAGGTCAAGGCGGGCGAGTGCATCGCCATCCGCGGCGACAGCGGCAGCGGCAAGACCAGCCTGCTGTCCCTGATGAACGGCCTGGAACGGCCGGAGTCCGGCGCCGTGCTGGCGGACGGCCACTCCCTCGACGAGTTCAACGCCGACAGCGTGCAGCGCCAGATCGCCCTGCTGCCCCAGACCGGCACCATCATCACCGGCTCCATCCTCGAAAACATGACCATGTTCGACGAGAGCCTGAATGCCGTGGTGCTCGACATCGCCAAGCAGATGGGACTCGATCGCGTCGTCGCCGGCATGAAGCTGGGCTACGAGACCCGCCTCGGCGAGGCGAATGCGGAAACCCTGCCGGCCGGGGTGCGGCAGTTGATCTCCATCGTGCGCGAACTGGCCCACAGTCCCAGCGTCATCCTGTTCGACGAGGCCAACATCTCCCTCGACATGGCGGCCGACCAGTTGCTGCGGGACTACCTGGCGACGCGCAAGGGCGAGTGCACGATGGTGCTGGTGACCCACCGGCCGTCGCTGCTCTCCCTGGCGGACCGGACCCTGACCCTGACGGCCGGCCGCCTGACGGAGGGTGCCGCCGGTGCCGGCGCTGCCGCTGCCGCCGCCAGGGCCTTGCCGCCGGCGGTGGAACGGCCCCAGCACGTGGATCAGCTGGCGGCCATCGTCCGCCAGCATTACCCCGAGGAATCGGATTTCTCGCGCTGCCTGCTGCCGCTGCTGGAGGCCTGTGGCTGGCAGGGCCGCGGTCGCGACCTGGCCGAGGCGATGCCCCACATGCTGCGCGCCCTGGATATTTCCGGGCTGTGCAACGTCATGGCCAACCTGGACCTGCTGCCGCGGCATTTCGAGTCCAGCCTGGCGCGGCTCGACAGCCGCCTGATGCCCTGCCTCTTCATCCCCACCGACCGTCCGGCCATGGTCGTGCTGGCGCGGCAGGACGACGGCCGCCTGCGCTGTTTCGACGGCGGCAGCGGCGAGGAGAGGCTCATCGAACCGACGTCGGAGACCGCCCAGGTCTATGTGTTCCGTGCGCCGGACTCCCTGCACCGGCCCGCCCAGCGCCCCGGCTCCTGGTTCATCGGCCTCGCCCACCGCTTCCGGCGCCACATCGGCCTGGCCTTCGCCCTCACCATCTTCAGCACCCTGCTCGCCCTGGCGCCGCCGCTGTTCGTCAAGTCCATGTACGACTATGTGCTGCCTTCCGGCGACATACCCATGCAGACCTACCTGCTGATCGGCGCCGCCATCGCCCTGTGGCTCGATTTCCTGCTGCGGCGCCTGAAGAGCCGGGTCATCGCCCATGTCGGCGGACGTACGGAGTACATCCTCGGCACCACGCTCTTCTCCCGCGTCATCAGCCTGCCGGCCACGTCCACCGAAGCCGCCTCGGTGAACCGCCAGGTGGGCCGCCTGCGCAATTTCGAGAGCCTGCGGGACTTCTTCCTCGGCCCCCTCACCATCATCGTCTTCGACCTGCCGGCCAACCTCATCGTCGTCACCGTGGTCGCCCTCATCAATCCCTGGGCCTTGGCGGCGGTGGCCGTCGCGGCCGTCGCCTATTTCCTCCTTGCCTGGGGCACCCGCAGTCTCAGCGAGCGGGCCGCCGCCCGCGCGACGCGGGGTTCCGTGGAGCGCTGGGAATTCCTCAACGAGACCATCACCCAGATGCGGCTGATCCGCAGCGCCGGCTGCCGCGACATTTGGATGGAGCGCTTCCGCCAGCGCAGCGGCAAGGCGGTGATGAACAACTACCGCAGCCATCAGATCCAGGCGCGCGTCAGCGGCGCCGCCCAGGTGCTGAACACCGTCACCGGGCTGACGGCGCTGGCGATCTCGGCGGTCGGCGCCATCCGGGGCGACCTCAGCGGCGGTGCCATGATCGCCACCATGATGCTGATCTGGCGCATCACCGGCCCGATGCAGAACTTCTTCCTCGCCGCCACTTCGCTGGCCCATATCCGCAGCAGCATGGCGCAGATCGAGAAGCTGATGCATCTGCCCGGCGAGCACGACGGCGGCGTGCGCCAGACCATCCGGCCGCCCTTCGAGGGCGCCCTCAGCTTCACGCGCGTCTCCTTCCGCTACGCCAACGACGCCGACCCGGCCCTGCTCGGCGTCAGCTTCAGCATTCCGCCCGGCAAGGTCGTCGTGTTCACCGGCCCCAACGGATCGGGCAAGTCCACCCTGCTCAAACTGGTCGCCCGTTCCTTCGTCCCCCAGGCCGGCACCATCCGCCTCGACAATCTGGACATCCGCCAGCTCCCGGTGGCCGACCTGCGCTCGCGCCTGAGCTACATGCCGCAGAACTGCGACCTGTTCTACGGCACGGTGACCCAGAACCTGCGCCTGGCCCATCCCGCCGCCACCGACGCGGAGGTGGCCTGGGCGCTGGAGATGACCGGACTCACGGAAGACGTCGCCGCCCTGCACCAGGGGCTGGAGACGCGCATTTCGAACAGCCGCTCCGAGCAATTGCCGAATGGCTTCCGGCAGCGCCTGGCCCTGGCGCGCACCCTGCTCAAGCCCGCTGCCGTGGTGATGCTCGACGAGCCCGGCAACGGTCTCGACGATGCCGGCGAAGAGGCGCTGCTGCGCTGCATAGAATGGCTGCGGGGCCGTTCCACCCTGCTGATCGTCTCCCACCGTCCCGGCCATATGCGCCTGGCCGATACGGTCGTCTATATGGAACATGGTGCCGTCGCGGCCATCGGGCCCTTCGACAGCATCAAGGACAAGCTCATGTCGGGAATACGCAAATGATCTTCAGACGCAAGAAGCAAAAGGCGGTCGCCGATACCGATACCCTCGCCCTCGGCAGCCGTGAGCGCAGCCTCCTCTCCGAGACGGTGCAGATCGAGGAGGAGCTGCTTCCCGCCTTCGTCCGCCCCATGCTGGCGGTGGCCGCGGCGACGGTCATCGTCTTCATCCTCTGGGCGGGTCTCACCCATATCAAGGAAGTGGCGCGGGCCCAGGGCGAAATCATTCCCGTCGGCAAGATCAAGGTGGTTCAGCATCTCGACGGCGGCGTGGTGGCGGAGATTCCTATCGAGGAGCGCACCCTCGTCGAGGAAGGGCAGATCCTGCTGCGCATCGACGGCAGCCAGGCGATGGCCGACCTGCGCCAGATGGAAGCGCGCCAGGTGTCCCTGAAGCTGCGCGCCGAGCGGCTCAGTGCCTTCGTCGAAGGCCGCAAGCCCAATCTCGCCCCCCTGGCCGGCCCCCACGACGACCTGCTCGCCGACCAGCAGGAGATCTACAACCAGCAGCTCCTGACACGCAACTCCACCCTCTCCATCCTCGACCACCAGATCGATCAGCGCACCCGCCGGCTTTCCCAGCAGGAAAAGTCCCTCAGCGCCGCCCGCGAACACCAGGGACTCACCGAAGAACTTTCGCGCATGCGCGAGGACCTGGCCGCGCGCCGCCTCGTCAATCGCACCGTGCTGCTGGAGACGCGGCGGGCCATGGTGACGGCGGCCGGCGAAGTGGCCCGCCTGGAGGAGGAGATCGACGTCAACCGCCAGGAACTCGCCGAAGTGCGCAGCCGGCGCGCCGATACCCTCAACCAGATGCGGCGCGACGCCCTCAACGAACTGGGCAGCGTGCGGGCCGAAATGGCGGAAGTCGAGGAGACGATCCAGCGTCTGCAGGCGCGGGTGGACCGCCTCGTGGTCCGCGCTCCCCACCGGGGCTACATCCAGGACCTCAAGGTCCAGACCGTCGGCCAGGTGATCCAGCCGGGGGCGCTGCTGATGCAGGTGGTTCCTGACCAGGCGCCCCTGGAAGCCGAGATCCGCATCGTCCCGAAGGACATCGGCCACGTGCGCGTCGGCCAGCAGGTCAATCTGCGCATCACCAGTTACGACTACACCCGTTTCGGCTACGCCACCGGCAAGCTCAAGCGGGTTTCCGCCTCCAGCGTCGCCAGCGAGGACAACAAGCCCTACTACCGGGGCTGGGTCACCCTGGACAACCCCTATGTTGGGACCGTGCCCGGCCGGTATACGCTTCAGGCCGGCATGAGCCTGGAAGCCGACATCGTCACTGGCCAAAAGACCCTGCTGTCCTACCTCACCAAGCCCATCATCGACGTGGTTTCCCGCTCCTTCCAGGAACGCTGAACGCTTGCGGTGTGCGCCCTGCCAGCATAGGCCTGCTGGCAGCGGCGACCGGCAACCCGGGGTCAGCCCAGCCCTGGCCTATAACCTCTGACCGTCTATTGGCATTGCAGGGGAGTCACTAGTATGGTCCCACTGAAAATTCTGCAAACAAAGGACGCGGTCATGGCTACGAACTCGCCGGATTCCCAGAATAATCAAGGCTCTGAGGGCAGCAACTCCAACGCGCAAAACCAGGAAGCCCAGATCTTTGACGATCTTACCGTTCTCAGTCGCGAACAGGACGGCAAGCTGGCCCAAAAGGCCGAGGACAATACCGCGGCGCCCGAGCGCATCGATGGGTCCGGCAACGAAAACGTCCAGACCGACGTCCGCGTCAATGAAGAAAAGCAGGAAGCCCGGGGAGACGAAGGCGTCCTCAGGGACGAAAGCATAGCCGTCGCGCGCTACCAGACGGGCGACGAGATCGCCGTCCCCGAACAGCAAACCCAAAGCACCGGCCACCAGGACCCGGTTCCTCCCGTTGACCAGCCGCTGCCTGCCGCCGGCTTGGGTGCCGATCCCCAGTCGCAAGGCGGGGACGAGACCCCGGACACCCCCGCCCCGGGTGTCGTGACGCCGCTCGGCGGCGGCCAGGGACAGTCTGCTGCTGGCCCGAGAACAAGCCAAGCCGAGGGCGAACCTCCAGTTGAGTCACGTTCGGAGTCCCCCTCGGCGCCGGCAGAAGCTGGCGATGACGACACGGACGACGACGCTGATGCTGATGCTGATGCTGATGCCGACGCGGATGCGGATGCCGACGCTGACGCTGACGCTGATGCTGATGCTGATGCTGATGCTGATGCTGATGCTGATGCTGATGCTGATGCTGACGCTGATGCTGATGCTGATGCTGATGCTGATGCTGATGCTGATGCTGATGCTGACGCTGACGCTGATGCTGATGCTGATGCTGATGCTGATGCTGATGCTGATGCTGACGCTGATGCTGACGCTGATGCTGATGCTGATGCTGATGCTGATGCTGACGCAGATGCTGATGCTGATGCTGATGCTGACGCAGATGCTGACGCAGATGCTGACGCAGATGCTGACGCAGATGCTGACGCTGATGCTGATGCTGACGCGGATGCGGATGCGGATGCGGATGCCGACGCTGATGCGGATGCGGATGCCGATGCCGATGCCGATGCCGATGCTGACGCTGATGCGGATGCCGACGCTGATGCTGATGCAGATGCTGACGCGGATGCGGATGCGGATGCGGATGCGGATGCGGATGCCGACGCTGATGCTGATGCTGATGCTGACGCTGACGCTGACGCTGATGCCGACGCTGATGCCGACGCTGATGCGGATGCTGATGCGGATGCTGATGCGGATGCTGATGCGGATGCTGATGCGGATGCCGATGCCGATGCCGATGCGGATGCGGATGCGGATGCGGATGCCGATGCCGATGCTGACGCTGACGCTGATGCGGATGCCGACGCTGATGCAGATGCTGACGCGGATGCGGATGCGGATGCGGATGCGGATGCGGATGCCGACGCTGATGCTGATGCTGATGCTGACGCTGACGCTGACGCTGACGCTGATGCCGACGCTGATGCCGACGCTGATGCGGATGCTGATGCTGATGCGGATGCTGATGCTGATGCGGATGCTGATGCGGATGCGGATGCGGATGCTGACGCGGATGCGGATGCGGATGCTGACGCGGATGCGGATGCGGATGCTGATGCTGACGCGGATGCCGATGCGGACGCCGATGCGGATGCCGATGCGGATGCCGATGCGGATGCGGATGCCGATGCCGATGCCGATGCCGATGCCGATGCCGATGCCGATGCAGATGCAGATGCTGACGCAGATGCGGATGCGGATGCGGATGCTGACGCGGATGCCGATGCGGATGCCGATGCGGATGCGGATGCCGATGCGGATGCGGATGCGGATGCGGATGCGGATGCGGATGCCGACGCGGATGCGGATGCCGACAGCGATGCCGATTCCGACGCGGACAGCGATTCGGACAGCGACGCGGATTCGGACGCCGATTCTGATGCGGATTCGGACGCGGACTCCGATGCCGATAGCGACGCCGATTCGGATGCAGACTCCGACGCCGACAGCGATGCCGATAGCGATGCCGATTCGGATGCGGACTCCGACGCCGACAGCGATGCGGACAGCGACGCCGATTCGGATGCAGACTCCGACGCCGACAGCGATGCGGACAGCGACGCCGATTCGGATGCAGACTCCGACGCCGACAGCGATGCGGATAGCGACGCCGATTCGGATGCGGACTCCGACGCCGACAGCGATGCGGATAGCGACGCCGATTCGGATGCGGACTCCGATGCCGACAGCGATGCGGACAGCGACGCCGATTCGGATGCAGACTCCGACGCCGACAGCGATGCGGATAGCGATGCCGATTCGGATGCGGACTCCGACGCCGACAGCGATGCGGATAGCGACGCCGATTCGGATGCGGACTCCGACGCCGACAGCGATGCGGATAGCGACGCCGATTCGGATGCGGACTCCGACGCGGACAGCGATGCGGACAGCGACGCCGATTCGGATGCAGACTCCGATGCCGACAGCGATGCGGACAGCGACGCCGATTCGGATGCGGACTCCGATGCCGACAGCGATGCGGACAGCGACGCCGATTCGGATGCGGACTCCGATGCCGACAGCGATGCGGACAGCGACGCTGATTCGGACGCGGACTCCGACAACGATTCCGATAATGGTCCCCAGGGCAACAACGGCCACGGCAACGGCGACCAGGACGCTCCCGGTAATTCCGGGTCCCACAACAACGCCGAGAATGCGGGCGGCGGCGGTTCCCAGCCGGGGCTTACCCTGGACGGTGGCAAGGGGGCCGATACGCTGCACGGCTCCGCCGGCGACGACGTGATCCATGGCGACAAGGGCAACGACACCATCCATGGTTCCGGCGGCGACGACATGCTCTTCGGCGATGCCGGCCACGACCTCTTCATCTTCGGCGACATCTCCGGCCATACCCAGGTGGATGGCGGCGGGACGGGCAACTGGACCGATGTGGTCGAGGTCGACTTCGGCCACGGACCGGGGACTTCCACGGGTGGCGGCGGTTGGACCCTTGAAGTCGACGGCGAGCAGATCGTCGATGGCCGGGAGCACGGTTCCATCACGCTGGGCGACGACCAGCACGGCACCATCACCACCGAGCACGGCACCATCGACCTCGACAATATCGACAAGATCGAGTGGTAAGCTAGCGGCCTAGGGTCCAGGCGGGGTTCCTCACGGGGACCCCGCCTTTTTCATATCGATGGCTTCTCCGGACGGCCGGTCCCGGCGGCGTTCGAGGCGGATACATGGAATCGCACAACATCCTGGCGAACCTGGCGGCGGCGGAGATCGCGGAAATTGCCGAAGGAGAGTGGGTCTTCGGCGAGCCCGGGCGCATTCCCTGGCGCCGGGCGGTGAAGTGTCACCCGCCCGCCCAGTGCGGGGCGGCCGATTTCGTCATCGGTCCCACCCAGCCCGAGGCACCCTACGATCCGATGGACCACGTGGGCCAGTACGCGACGGCCGGCTGCGCGGCGCTGATGGTCGACAGGCTTCGGCCCGGCGTCGTGCCGACACTGCCGGTGCTGCGGGTGCCGCGCATCCGCAGGGCCCTGTTCCGCCTCGCGCGCCATGCGCGCAAGGAGGTGACGGGGCGGGTGGTCGCAGTGACCGGGTCCTCGGGCAAGACGACGACGAAGGAGATGCTTGCCTTCCTCATCGGCCGCCAGGGCAAGGTCGTCGCCACGCCGGGCACCGGCAACAGCCTGATGGCCATCTGCTATCAGCTGATCAATGCGCCGCTGGATGCCGGCCACTATGTCTTCGAGAGCGGCCTGGGCCAGGCCGGCTCGGGCATCGCCGACCATTCCGGACTGTTGCGGCCCCACGTGGCCATCGTCACCGCGGTGCATCCGGCCCATGCCGGTGGCTACGATTCGGTGGACCAGATCGTCCACCGCAAGCTGGACATTGCGCGCCATCTCCAGTCCGACGGCCATCTGCTGATCGATAGGGATTCGGAGCACCACGAACTGATGCGGTCACTGGCCGGAGAGCATGGCGTCGGGAATGCAATGAGCTTCGGCTTCCACGCCCAGGCCGACATCCGCATCGCCGATATCGCCATCGACGAGTCCGGGACGGCGGCGCAGATCGCCGTCGACGACATCCTGCTCCCGGTCAGGCTGCGCATGCACGGCAGGCATTGGGCGAAACTGGCCGCCGCCGCCCTCGCCACCTGTCGTATTCTCGGTTTGGACACGGCGCAGGCTGCCGCCGACCTGGGCGAGTTCCAGTTGCCCAAGGGTCGGGGCGAGGTCTATCCGCTGCCGTTCCGCGGCGGCAGCGTTCTCGTCTATGACAGCCACTTCAATGCCAATCCCGGATCGATGGCGGCGGACCTCGATGCTTTCGGCGCCATTGCCGCCAAGGGGGGGCGGCGCAACGTCGCCATCGTTGGCGCCATGCGCGAACTGGGTACCCTCACGGAACGCGCCCACCGGGACCTCGCCGCGCAGCTCGCGGCCCTGCCTTTCGCCGGCATTTTCCTGATCGGCGAGGAGACCCGCGCCATGGTCGAATTGCTGCCCTCCCGCGGCGTCCGGCAGTTCGACACGGCCGATGCGGCCTTCGACGAGGTGAGCGCGTACCTGGCCGCCGACGATTTCCTGTTCGTCAAGGGTTCCCACTCGAACAGGCTGGATCAACTCATCAGGCGCCTGCGCTCGCTGCGATGACGAAGCCCGCCCCGCTCCTGCTGACCCCGGCCGAGATGCAACTGGTCACCGGCGGTCGTTGGCGCCATCTGCCCGCGGACGGGGGCCTGCGGCCGACCGGCATCAATTTCTTCCTGCCGCGCGTGAAGCCGGGCGATCTCTTCTTCTGCAACGAGACCGACGAGACGGCGGTCCGCCGCTTTGTGGAAAAGGCCTTCCACCGCGGCGCGGTGGCGGCCCTGGTGCGCCAGGGGACGCTCGACAACAGCCGCTATGCCGTCCTTGAGGTGGCCGATCCCAACAAGGCCCTGCAGGACATGGCCCTGGCCAGCAGCCTGAAGTTCGACGGCACCCGCGTGCTGGTGACGGGCTCCCATGGCAAGACGGCCTTCAAGACCCAGCTCCATCACCTGATCCGGGAACAGATTCCCGTCAGCGCCTATCTCGGCAGCGCGAACAAGAAGATCCCCGTATACCGCGCCCTCGTGGATATCGTCACGGACACCCGCGTCGTCGTCGTCGAGGTGGCGGTGCCCGGGCGCGGTGTCGGCGAGGAGCGCGCCTTCTTCGTCAGGCCGGACTACTGCGTCATCACGGGCATCGCCCCGGAGCACCTGAGTTCCCACAAGTCGATGGACAGGCTGATCCGCAACAAGGCCGGCGTCGTGCGCGGCCTGCGCCCCGGAGGCTGCTGCCTCCTGCCGGCCGACGATCCCCATTTCGCTGCCCTGGCCCATGCCGTGCGTGAGGCCGCCGCCTGCGAGATATTCAGCTTCGGTTCGACGGCCGAGTGCGACGGCCGGCTCCTCGCCGCGGATTTCAACGGACACCGCTGGCGCGTGCGCGCCGAGATACTCGGCGAGCCCATCGAATACGACCTGCCCCTGCTGGAGCGCTATGCCCCGCTGACCTCGGTCGGCGTCCTGCTCCAGGCCCGGCTGCTCGGCGCCGATCTGGCGCGCTGCGTCCCGGCTTACGGGGACTATCGCAACTATCGCAGCAGCGGCAAGCTCTATCGCGTTCCCTGCGGCAGCGGCAGTTTCCTGCTGTACGATCAGAGCGTGCGGGCGGAGCTGAAGGGTTTCGAGTCCATGTTCGAACTGATGTCGCGCCTCCGTCCCGAAGGCGGCGGACGCAAGATTGTGGTGATGAGTGAGTTCTTCGACATCGCCGACAATCCGGGCGTGGAAGTCGACTACGAACGCATGCGTGCGGCAATGGAGCAGGCCGGCATCGACATCCTCTACACCATCGGCGATTTCAAGCAGCACGGCGAGGCGCTGCCGCCCGCGGTGAACTGGCGCCTGCACGGCGCCGGGACGGAGGATATCTTCGAGGACGTGCTGGCGACGGTGCGGGCCGACGACATGGTGTTCCTGCGGGCGGACCCGCCGGCGGGCCTGGACCGGCTGGCGGACGCCCTGCGGGCGGTCGGCGGCGATGCGGTGGAGTGCCTCTATTGACCATGGGGAATGCAGGAGCCGATGAAACCATGACAGGCTTGGCCATCCGTCACACCGAGGCGCGGCACTACGCCCATCCCGAACGGCGCCTGGCGGACTATGGGCCGGGGGCGGCCGACATCGACTTCCAGCAGGCCGTCGAAACCGCGATCCGCGCCGGAACCGCCGATGCCGGCGAGATCGACCGCCTGTTCGGCCTCACCGGTTTCCCGCAGCGTTGCGGGCGCCTGATCCTGGTGCTGTATGCCCCCCAATGCAAGCGCATCCTGGTGAGCCGGGCCGCTGCCGGGGACCGTCCGCTGGCCTTCTCGGCGGTGCTGGAGCGGCTCCTGGCCCATCCGCGGCGAGCCGAGCTGGCGGCACTGGCCTTCCGCCTGCAGATGGATTTCCTCGTCGAGCCGCCCCGTCCCATGGACCTGTATGCCGTGGGAACCACCCGTACCGGCGAGCAGCACTTCGAGATCGGCATCGACGGGCTGATGTTCCGCGACGGCGCCGGCCACCTCCACCTCTTCCCGCCGGGGGACGGCTACGTCCGCTCGGCGATGACCATGGGCCAGTTGCGCGACTACCTGGCGAGCATCCACGGTGAGGAGACGCTGCGCACGGCGAAATTCGAGCGCTTCCGGACGGAAAGCTATGTCTCCGCGGCGGGCGGCTGGTGCCGCCTCTACCGGGGCCACCCGCTGGTGGGCGAACTCAGCAAGGACAAGGTGGAACGGGCGGTCCGGCTGGCGGTCGATCACATCCAGCGCACCCAGACGGCGGAGGGCCGCTTCCTCTACTACTACGATGCCGCAACCGACTCGCGCTGGGACCACGAGCACCCGCGGCGCCATCCGGACCGGAACCCTTTCTACAACATCCTGCGCCACGGCGGCGGCGGCCTCACCTGCGCCTACTTCGAGAAGCATGCCCGCAGCGGCGCCACCTTCGACAATATCCGCCGCGCCATCGACTTCCTCGTCGCCCAGATGCGCATCCAGGACTACGGCGGCCGGGAGGGCGCCTACGTCTACCACGAGAAGAAGGCCAAGCTCGGCGGCTCCGGCATCGCCCTCTACCTGCTGGCCGAGTACCAGCTGCTCACCGGCGACGACCGTTACCGCGTCTGGGCGGACCGGTTAGCCTGGCATCTGCTCAACCAGATCACGGCGAGCGGCGAGTTCATCTACTACAACATCTACCTGGACCGGCCGGTCACCGAGGAGGAGAACGGCAGCCACTTCTCCTTCTACTACCCGGGCGAGGCGGTCTGCGGCCTTGCCAAGTATCTGCACCTGGTCGACGCCGGCCAGCGGGACGAGGCCTGGGAGCGGCTGCGGCGGGCCCTGCATTTCCTCATCGAGGTGCGGCCGACGGTCCATGCCGCCCAATACACGGCGGTGCCCTCGGACGCCTGGCTCATGATGGGCATCATGGAATTGTGGGACTTTCCGGAAATGCGCGATCCGCGCTACGCCGACTTCGTCTTCGCCGACGCGGCGCGCATGATCGACCACATCTACAAGGTGGACGAGGCCCCCTGGCCCGACTACGCGGGGGCCTTCTTCTATGCCTTCGGCGACTTTCCCTATGCCGACGGCGCCCGCTGCGAGGGCCTGCTCGGCGCCTACGAACTGGCCCTCAAGATGGGCGAGACGGAAAAGGCCCGCCAGCTCTGGCAGGCCCTGCGCCTGGCGGCGTGGGCGGTGATGCACCTGGTGAACACCGAGGAGTCGATCTATTTCGCGCGCAATCCGCACCTGGCGCTGGGGGGCATCCGTTTCAAGTACACGCGCCAGTGGTTCCGCATCGACACCATCCAGCACGTGGCGTCCTTCTACGCCAAGCTGCTGCCCCACTGGGAACGGGCGGAGGCCGCCGCCGGAGAAGGCGGATGATGCGCCGGCTCGGCGAGTGGACGCGCGCCGAGCGGCTAGGCGGCGGCGGCTACGCCCAGGTGTTCCGCGCCCGCCACGGCAACCGGCCGGACGAGGCGGCCCTCAAGGTCTTCGACGACCCTAGTTACGTCAACACCTATGAACGGGAAGTGGCGTCCCTGATGGCCATGGACGGGGCTGCCGGCACGCCGCGCCTGCTGGACCACGGCCGCGACGGCGACGGCAACCTCTGCATCGCCATGACGCTGGCGCCGGGCCGCCGTCTCGACCGCCTGATCGCCGGGGGGACGCGGCTGGCATCCGATTCCCTGGCGGCCCTGGTGAGGCAGATGCTGGCCGTGCTGGCGGTCGCCCACGGCCGCGGCCTGCTGCACAAGGACATCAAGACCTCCAATCTGCTCGCCGACGGCGAGCGCTTCACGCTGATCGACTGGGGCGTGGCGGAGCCGGTCGGCGACGGCAGTGCCGAGAGCATCCGGGCGAAGCAGGACATCGTCGCCCCCGAGTGCTATTACGGGCGCCACGGCGTGCCGACCGATTTCTATGCCCTGGGTTGGCTGGTCGTCCACGCCGCCACGGGGGAACTACCCTATGGCTTCGCCGCCAACCGGGAGCGGGACTACCGCGTGGCCGCCCACTGCCTGGAGCGGCCGGAACTGCCGGCCGGATTGCCGGCGGAATGGCGGGCCTTGGTGGGCCACTGGATCGCCAAGGCGCCGGCGGAACGCCTGATCGGCTACGACCTGGACGAGTTGCTGGCACGGGCGGCGGCGATACCGCCGGCCGCGTCCCCCGGCCTGATGGACCGCCGCAACATGGGCCGCAGCAGCGCTTACCTGCGGCAGGCGGCCGAGGCGGGCGTTCCCTACGCCCAGTACGAGCTTGCCCTGCGGGCCCTGAAAGACGGTGGACGCGAAGAGGCCATGCACTGGCTCGAACGGGCGGCCGGACTCGGCTACGGCCGGGCGGCCGGCCGCCTGGCAGCGGTGCTGCTCGACGGCGGGGACGCGGCCGAGTTACCCCGCGCCCGGGAACTTCTGCTGACGGCAGGTACGAGGGGCAACACGGACGCCTGCTACCGGCTGGGCATGCTGCTGCGGGAGGCGGGCGAGGCGGAGGCTGCGGCCGGCTGGCTGCGGCGGGCGGCGGATGCCGGCCACCGCAGCGCCCAGTATCGTTATGCTCGCCTGATGGACTTAAAGACGGAATCGGGGCGGGCCCTGGCCGCCAAGTACTTCGATGCCGCGGCGGAGCGGGGACATCCGCGTGCGCGCCGGCGGATCGAGGAACTGTCCGCCGTCGCGGCAGGAGGCCCATCGTGAGGCAGCGGTTGTGCATGCTCGTCCTGCTGGCGGCCATCCTGCCGCAGGTGGCCGCCGCGGGATGGCGGGAACCGCGGGAGGCCCTCGATCAGCGCCACGGGGTGGGGATGTTCCGCATCCACTACACGGCGTCGGGGCCGGATGCCTTCGTCGGCGCGGCGGCCGGCGCGGAAGGTGCCGCCGGCCTGGCGCTGCGGCTCGGCGAGCAGCTCGAACGGGGCCACCGCTTCTATGCGGAGGTGCTGGGCCTGACGCCGCCGGCGGCGAATCCGCGCTACCGGGGATTGCTGGCCGTCGATGTCCATGTCCTGGCCATGGAGGGCAAGAAGGGCTCCACCGGGGACGAGCCCATCGTCTACCGTTATCGCCATTTCCCCGACCGGGGACCCGCCATCACCATCAGCATTTCCAGCCGCTGGGCGCCGGGAAATCTCACCCCCGAGCACGAGGTCTTCCATGCCTACCAGTACGGCTACACCTTCTTCAAGAACCCCTGGTTCCTTGAAGGCATGGCCAACGCCCTGGAGGCGTCGTTCCGCCCCCGCCGGGGCGGCGAGGAGCCGCTGCCCCAGGATGGGCCTACCCTGCAGCGGCTGCTGGGCCGCTCCTACGGCGCCGGCGCCTTCTGGCAGCGGCTCATGGGGCTGTGCGATCCCGGCTGCGCCTGGTCGGCGGCGGAAGGGGTGTCCCCGGGCCGTCGGCAGTGCGGCGTCCGCTTCGTCAAACCCTTCCTCGAAGCCCTGCAGGCGGCGGACAGGGCGGCGGCTGCGGCGCGCGGTATCGATCCTGCCGACTGGCCCGAGGCGGAACAGCGCTCGGAGCGTAACAACCCCTGGCTGCTGGACGGCCTGGCGACAACCCTGGCGCGGCATTGCGCCGTCGAGGCCGGCGGGGAATTGGCGGGATTCCTGGGAACCCTGAAGGCCATGCGCCAGAGCCTTCCTTAAGGGCTCTTGGGTGCGGCGGCGCCGTTCAGTCGGACTGGGCGGCGGGCCGGCCGGTTTCGGGCGGCAGGCTGCGGGCGAGGCGGTAGACCTCCTGCAGATGGCCGGCGATGGCGTCGTAGATGTCCCGGTCCAGCTTTCCCTTGTCGGCGATCTGGCGCATGTGGGCGAGGACCACGTGGGCCGGCAGGGCGCTGCGGTAAGGCCGCTCCTGGGCGAGGGCCTGGAAGATGTCGGCGGCGCGCAGGATGCGGGCCTGGATCGGCAGTTCGTCGCCCTTGAGGTGGAAGGGATAGCCTTCGCCGTCCGGCGTCTCGTGATGGAATGCGGCCCAGCGGGCGATGTCCTCGAAGCCCGGGATGCGCGAGAGGATGCGGAAGGTCTCGTAGGCGTGGCTGGCGATCAGGCGGCGCTCACGCTCGTCCAGGGGGCCGGGCTTGTCGAGGATGGCGTCGGGGATGCGCAGCTTGCCCAGGTCGTGCAGGTAGCCCGCCAGTTCGAGCTTGGCGCAATCCTCGGCGTCCAGGTGACGGCTCTCGGTCAGCAGGCCGCCCAGGTAGCGGGCGATGCGGGCGACGCCCTCCGAATGCTCTACCGTGAAGCGGCTCTTCGCATCCACCACGTGGGAGAACAGGGTCGCCACGCCCTGCAGGACTTCCAAGCTGGTTTCCGTCTGCGGGGCGTCGCGGGAAACATGTTCCATGTAGTCGAGGACGGGACCGGACTCCAGGGCGAGCCAGAAGGACTCCTTGCGCGATACGTCGAGGAAGGCGGCCACCAGGTCCGGGTCGAACATGTCGCCGGCGTGGCCGGCGATCTGCTCGCGGATGACCGGCACCTTCTCCAGCAGCCGGTCCTCCTGCATGGCGACCGCCGCCAGCACGTCGATGCGGTCCGCCAGGAAGAGCAGGTTGGCCATCCGTTCCGTGCTGCCGTAGCGGTCGCGCAGTTCGGTCCAGTGGGTGTGGTGGAGGCGGATCGGCGGCGCCAGGTGGGCCAGGGGCGGGAAGCCCGCCAGCATGTGGGCACCGTACTCGGCGTGGCCCTGGGAGCCTTCCCAGTCGAAGTCCTCGACGAGCTGGCGATGGAGGTCGGAGGAGGAGACGCCGATGTCGTGGAGCAGGCCGGCGTCGAACGCCATTGCCTGCTCTTCGCCGCTGCGGCCGAGGGTCCGCAGGATATCCACGGCCATGATGCCGACGCGCTTGCCGTGATGCACGTCGTTGATACCCACCAGATCGAGAGAATCCGAAAGGGCATGGACGACGCTGCGGAGGTTCACGAAGAGGGACATCGCCGGCAACCGTCCGGGCGGCAGGGGTGGGACGTCAGCCGGCCGGCTTGCCGAGGCGCTGCTCGATTTGGGCGCCGTTCACGTAGCCGGGGATGCGGCTGCCGTCGCTGAAGAAGAGGGTCGGCGTGCCGCGGATGTTGAGCTTGCGCCCGAGGGCCGTGACCTTGTCGATGGTGCCGCCGTCGCAGCCAGCCGCGGCGGAGGCGGGGGCGGTGCCGGCAATCATCAGGTCGTTCCAGGCCTTGGCCTTGTCCGGCGCGCACCAGACGGACTTCGCCTTGTCGGCGGAATCGGGCGAGAGGATCGGGTAGAGGAAGGTGTAGATGGTCACGTCGTTCACGCCCTGGAGTTCCTGGGCGAGCTTGCGGCAGTAGCCGCAGTTGGGGTCCTCGAAGGTGGCGACGACGCGCTTTCCGTTGCCGCGCACCTGCTTGACGGCGAGTTCCAGCGGTAGGTCGGAGAACTTGATCTGGGCCAGCCGGTTCTTGCGTTCCTCGGTCAGGTTCCGGCGCGACTTGGCGTCCACGACATCGCCGATCAGCAGGTAACTCGCCTTCCGGTCGGTGTAGAGGAGGTCGCCGCCGACCTGGACTTCGTAGAGCCCGAGGAAACCGGCCTCCCGTACGTTGTCCACCTTGACGGTCTTGCCGAGGGAGGCTTCGACCGCCTTCTTGACTTCGGCCTCGCCGTTGTCGGCCTGGACAGTGAAGGCGAGCAGGGCAGCCATGCTGCCCATCAGGACTTGTTTGATCATGGAGACTCCGGTGGATAGCTCTCAGCCCATCGCGTAGCGGACGAGGGCATCGCGTAGGACAGGCAAACGGTTGGTCAGGTTCAGCCCGAAGTTGCGCAACAGCGCAACGGGCGGGCTGGCGTGGGCGAACAGCTTTTGCAGGCCGTCGGTGACCGATTGTAGCGCGACGACTTCCTCCCGGCGCCGGCGCGCGTAGCCGCGCAGCCAGCTTTCGTCGCCGCAGTCGGCGTGGGTGGGGCAGGTATTGAGCATGTCGGCCAGGGCCTCCGCATCCTTGAAGCCGAGATTGATGCCATGGCCGGAAAGGGGATGGATGGCGTGGGCGGCATCGCCGATCAGGGCCAGGCGGTGCGCGACGCTGCGCGGCGGGCGCATCAGGCGCAGGGGAAAGCCGGCGGGCGGCGTGACGAGTTCGAGGTGGCCGAGGCGATGCTCGCCGGCCGCCGCGACCCGGGCGCAGAACTCTTCCGGCGACAGGGCCAGCAATTCCCGGGCGTGGGCTTCGGGCGTGGACCAGACGATGGATATCTTGTTCTCCGGCAAGGGCAGATAGGCGAGCACGCCGTCCCGGCGGAACCACTGGAAAGCAGTGTGGCGGTGGGGCTTGCCGCAGGCGAAGTTGGCCACGACGCCGAGCTGTCCATAGGGGCGGAACGCCACATCGATGCCGGCCGCCTTGCGCGTCCAGGAATCCGCGCCGTCGGCCGCCACGACGAGCCGCGCGGTCAGTTCGCGGCCGTCGGCGAGCCGGAGGCGGGCGCGCTCGGCGGAGAAGGACAGGGCCTGGGGCCTGGCGGGGCACAGCAGGGTGAGGTTCGCCTGGCGCTTGGCGGATTCCCATAGTTCGCGCTGCATCAGGGAGGCTTCGAGTATCCAGGCCAGTTGCCCGACGCCGCTGTCGTAGGCGGAAAAGTCCAGGCGGCCTCCCGCATCGCCATGGATCTCCATGGCCTCTACCGGGGCGATGCGGGCGGCATCGAGATGGCGCCAGGCACCGATGGATTCCAGGAAGCGGGCGTTGCCGGGACTCACGGCGTACACGCGCGGGTCCCATCCGGAAAGCGGGACCGGCGCACTGCCTTCGACGACGGCGACGGCGAGCCGGCTCGTGCGCAACGCCACGGCCAGCGAGAGGCCCGCGAGTCCGCCACCGACGACGACGACATCGAAATCCACCGGCACCTCCGGTCGAAAGACAAACGGCCTCCATCGCTGGAAGCCGTTTATGTTGGTGGTGATGGGGGGACTTGAACCCTCGACCTACGGATTATGAAGCCCCACCGAACACCCGCTTAATCAGTTGCATAGCGCATCGCGCTTCTACAACCACCATTTAGCCACGGCTCCGAAACCCGCATGGTTACATGGGGTCTTTCGGAATTGTAGAGGCCGCAATGATACCAAGTTGAGGCCCTGGGCGTTGGCGAAGCGCGACAAGTACCCCCTATTGGTGGCGGTGTTCAGAAGATCGGAACGGCGCCGTAAATGGCTTGTCTGATATCATCGTGATACCACCGTATAACCACGTGTGCCCATGTGGGCGCTGTGAGGCTCACAAGCGGGAGGCCCCCAAAATGGCAGTTCATGCGCGCTTGTTCAACCGAGAAAAGGCGCTTGAGGCGATCCTTTTTATCGCCCGAAAACTTCAGCAGCCGACCATGCACAGCATCGCCAAGATGCTCTACTTGGCCGACAAGAAACACCTCCAGGATTACGGCCGCCTGATTTGCGGAGACCGGTACATCGCGATGGGGTACGGCCCGGTGCCGTCCGCGATCTACGACATGATGAAGGTTCCTGCCGGCCGTAGCCGCATTGATCCCGATGTGGATGAAATCATTGTCGAAGCGTTCGATATCGCCCACGGCCGCACCGTCGTCCCCAAGCGCGAGGCGGATACCTCCCTGCTGGCAGAGTCGGAAATCGCCTGCCTTGATGCGGCCATTGAAGAGCACGGCCGCAAGAGCTTCGGACAGCTTACCGACCTGACGCACGATGCCGCCTGGGATGCCACCGACGAGAATCAACCCATCGCCCTGTCGGCCATCGTCCGCACGCTCCCGAACGCTGACGAGCTGATCGCCTACCTCGACGCGCGTTGATGGCGCCCCTGGGGGATCATTTCCCGGCCGACAAGGTCAAGGAGCATGTCGCCAAGCAGCTGGTGCCGGGGTGCGTAATCCGCATCCCAGTCGCCTTCCCGCAAGTCACGAAGCCGAAATTTCTGATTCTCGTCGGGGATCGCGATCCCGATTACCTGACCTTCATCGTCAATTCCGAAGTCAATCAGTTTGTCGCCAAGCGTCCGCACCTGGCGCAATGCCAGGTCACTATAGATGCAGCGAATCACGGTTTCCTGCGGCATGACTCGCAGGTCGCTTGCCATGAGGTCCTGGCCCTGAAACGTACCGACGTTGTCCGGGAGTTGTCTGGCAACCTCGACGGTATCAAGGGCCAGATCAGCCAGGCGGTACGCGATCAGATCGTAGCCGCCGTGAAGTTCGCCGTCACCCTGAGCGCTGGGGAAAAGAGCGCCATCATCGAAGCCCTGTCGTAGCCGTGCCACGTGGCTGCAGGCAGGTCCGGAAACCTCCACCGCGAGCGTTATCCACGGGCCTGCCGAAGCGCCCCTCTATGGCAGGCGAAGGCAGGCCGGTGGGTACGCGGGTTGGACGCTCCGAGGGTTGGCGGGGTATCATCCGGCCCGATGTTAAGCCCCCTCTTTACCCCATCCTGGCCGGTTGTCTCTCAACTGGCGAAAACCAAGCAACCACGCGGTAGTCGAGGCGGTTGAACTGATGGGTAAGACAAAAAAAACCGAGGAAGAAAAGCTGGATGAGCTGCTAACTCCAGCATCAGTCACGCTTGGGCTGGAATCACCTAGCTGGGCGGACACTCAGGATTCTGAGGCTCCAGAATACCTGCTCGGCGAAAGGATCAGAACTATCCGCGAGAAGCTCGGGCTGACCCATGACGGCCTAAGCGAACTGACGAAGGTCGTGGATAAGGCGGGGCGCGGAATCTCACGGACAACAATTCGCGGATACGAACTCCGTACCTACAAGCCAGGCGCAAGGGAACTGCGGATATTGAGTCTGGCGCTCAAGGTGTCCCCCTCATTCCTGATCTTCGGCGAAGACCCGGACGCGCCGGCCGCCGATCAGGCGGCGGCCTCTGGCAAGCCCAAAGTGCGATGGGCCAAGGTGTCCTTTCCCTTGCTCTGTTACACGCAGCTAGGCGGCGCGGAGAAGCAGCAAGTTGCAGGCATCATCGAAACCATGTACCGGTTGCAGATCGGAGAAGTCAAATTTCGCTCTATGAAGGCGTTTATCGAGGACTTCGCCGACACCGTTCAGGACGCCTTTTCCGACCTGATGGAACGAAATGACGTAAGCACAGAAGCCATCCGTAAGGTACTGCTTGATGCAGTTGCGGAAATGCGAAAGCGCCATGGGGACGAGGAGGCGAACCTTCTCCAGGCTGTGCTTCCACTAATCGAATCGTGGAATAGTGGCGCCGGCTAGGCGGTCTGTTTAGTTTCGAACTAAGTTCGATCGGGACTTGACAGTCCCATTTGTTGCTCCGATAATTCTGGTCGCAACTTGACTAAAAATAGTCGAGTTGCGATCAACGTGATTTAGAGGAGCAACAATGAACATCCCGCAGCAACTACCCGTTACCCCCCTTCAATCGAAGGCGGCCCGTTATCAGCTTGGCCTCACCCAAGCGAACGTGATCGAGGAATCCGATCTTCCCGGCCACAAGCTCAAGCAGTTCGAGACCGGCCGGCTGATCCCGGACATGAAGTTCCTCGAAGGCCTGCGCGACTACTACCAGGGCAAGGGCATCGACTTGGCCGAACTCAAGGAAGGCGATGGCCTGATGCCGGTCGCCGCTGCCGCCGTCGCCCCGAAGCCCGGTGCGCAGATGGTGCAGTCCATCATGCAGATGGCCTTCCGCATCTCGCCGGCTTTGACGCCCGAGCAAGTGGATGCCGCCCTGGAAAAGATGGATGTCGGCGACGACCGCATTGCCGCTATCCTCCGGGAGCCGGCGACTGCTGGCCTCTTCTCCGACCATGACGAGCGCACCGATGCCCTGCTGCGCGAACTCTTCGGACTGATGGCCGCCAACTACATGGCGTTCCGGTTCCTGCAGGGCCGTAGCCTCGCCGCACCGAAACCGACCGATGATGGCCAGCGCACCATCGCCGACCTGCTGGCTCAGTGGGTCGCCCAAAGTCCCATCGCATCGCTCGCCGGCACGGAACCGCCGGAAGTCGCGCAGGATGACGAGGAGGGCCTGCAATGAACATCGCCGCTCCCGTTTCCATGCTCGTCGGCAAGGGCAGCGGCCCTGCCTTGCTGGTCGTCGGCCTCCTCGTCGCCGCCTGGCTCGCTCAGAAGGCACAATCGTCACAGATTGCCAACCGTTGAGCTGGGGCGCGTATGACTCCAGCCCAACGCCGTGAGGCCCTGCGCCGCGAAGTGCGGCGCAGCGTTCCGCAACGCATGCCAGCGAGGCCGTCGAAATGACGGCGGACCGCTTCCGCGTCTTCGACCCACTGGCGAATGAGTGGGCGACGCCTTATCCAGCCCTGCAGCCGATGACCGAGGACGCCGGAAAGGCTGCGGTGTTCAACTTCGAGGCCCAGGCCGTCGTACTCGGCCGCAAACTGGTGGGCTCAGCGCGGCCCTGGCTCGTCATGCAGCCGGTTTGCCCGCTTTGCGGGGGGATGGCCTGACCATGGGGGCACGCCATTCATTTGCCGCCAGCAGCCGGCATGATCCTTTCGAGTCCCGGCAGCAGAGCTGGATAGAGAAGGTGACCGAGGGATGGCCCGCCAGTTGGAAGCGCGATGCTCTTAGCCAGCATGCCCATCGGCTATCAGGCCAGGGCATTGCTGCAGCCAATACCTGGCTGCTGGACCAGGCCGACAAGATCGGCGCCTGCAAGATCGCGCCGAACGCAACCGATGATGACCTTCTCGCCATCGCCACGAAACAAGCGAAGCGTGCCACCGACCGCGCCCAGCGCTGGGCGCCGCGCGGCATGCTCAAGATGCGCTGCCAAGTGGCCGAACTGTGCGACGAGTGGGGCATTGAGCCCCCCGGCGAAGAGTACGACGACCCGCAGGCACTGGCGCGGCTGACCGATCCCCTATGGTGGCGCCGTCGCCTACGCAATCAGCAAGGCCGCGAGCGGGAAAACGTCGCCATCGCACTGGGGCGCGTCCATTCCAAACGGGACATCTACGTCAGTCGGGAATCCCTTGATGCGGAGCGAAACAAGCTGCGGCGCAACACCCGCATTCTGGAGGCGACCGAGGCCATCAGCGAAGACGGCGAAGTCTTCACACTCGCCGACCTGGCGGAACATAGCCTCTCCAACCCAACCCTGCGGCGCAATGAACTCATGGTCCGTATCAAGGGCTTCGAGGAGGTTGCCAACGAGGCTGGGCATGTCGGCATCTTCGTCACCCTTACTTGCCCCAGCAGAATGCACGCACGATTGGAGGCGAGCGGGATGCCGAACTCTTCCTATGACGGCACTACGCCGAAGCGCGCTCAGGCGTACCTCGTGGATCTGTGGGCGCGAATTCGCTCCAGCTTGAGGCACAGCTACGCCAGCCCTTACGGCCTGCGCATTGCCGAGCCCCATCACGACGCTACCCCGCACTGGCACTTACTCCTGTTCGTGTCGCCGCTTCACGTCGACGCCGTCAAGAACACCATTCGCCGCTATGCGCTGAAAGACTCGCCGGACGAAAGAGGTGCCCAGGCGCGCCGCGTCACCTTCGAGGACATCGACCCAACCAAGGGCGGCGCCACCCACTACGTGGCGAAGTACATCGGCAAGAACATCGACGGCAGCGGCATCGACATTGACGAGAACGGCGTGCCGGCCGAAGAGTCCATCGCCCGCGTGACGGCCTGGGCGCGCATCCATGGCATCCACCAATTCAACTTCATCGGAGGACCGCCGGTAGGGCTATGGCGCGAACTGCGCCGCATCAAAGAGCCCGTCATCACGGCAGCCCCCGAAGTCATTGGCGCAGCCTGGCGGGCGGCCCAGAAGACCGAAGACAGAAAAGCAGACTATGCCGGCCTGATTCGCGCAGTAGGTGGCCCCACAGCCAAGCGCACTGAGCAGGCCATCCAGTTGGCGACGGCCACGGATGAACGCCCCGGCCGGTATGGCTGGACGACTACCACCAAGCCGGTGGGCATCTACCACACCCCGAAACCGGGGCATGTCTATCGCTCCGAGCGCAAGGCATGGCAAGTGCGCATGCGAGCCGGCGAATTTGGGCGGCGTTTTGCTGGCGATCCGGCCGCAGCCTACCGCCCTTGGACTCGTGTCAATAACTGTGCGGCGCCCGCCGCACAAGGGTTTGCAGGCGATGATCATCCGCATGTCGGTACCAACATCATCCCTTTTCCACGGCCGGGACCTAATCCAACACCGGGGCCAGGATCAGGCCGGGAAGTCGGGGGATTTTTATCATGAGCCGGACCCGGAAGACCCACAAAACCACGAAGCCACAAGGCACCAAGGCCGATGCCAGGGCACCGGCCGGCCGCCTTGCGGATGGCTCGCGTTTCTTCATCCTTGAGGACGTGCCCACAAATCCGCGTGCCCTGCCCGTTCGGGTGAATGCGGCGCGTCGTCAGGGCCGGGACACGATCTACCCACCAAGCCCCTTCGATAAGCGCGTCAATCCGACGAATGCAAAATGGGCGGGCTTCCGTCCGGACTGGCTTCGCGATGCCGAAAAGCCCGTTCGCGTTGCGCCGGTGAACTTTGAGCATCTTCGCCGGCACGTCCTCTCCATGACGCTGGAGCAGTGCGCCGCATTTCTGCGCGTTGGTGCGGCCAACGTCGCCGCCTGGGAGGCTGGGCTTGAGGCGATCCCCTACGCTGCCTACCTTGCGCTGCGGATGGCCGGCGAGCTTCAATACTTGCCGCACAGCATCAAGGAATGGGCGGACTTCAAGATCATCGGCAGCGGTCCGGATGTCGGCAAGTTGCTCGATACGCGAACCGGCGAAATGTTCTCCCCCGGCGAGATAGTCACGATCCGTTATGCATATGCACAGGCCAGTAGTGTCCTTGCTGAGAATCACCGGTTGAAACAGCAGATGAAGGCCATGCAGGATGAGGTGGAACGTCTGCGCACTCTGCGCCAGATAGACGGCGTCACCCGAGAACTGGAGGGCATGCAAGAGAAGATAGGCGCCCTCCTGAATGGACTCAATCACGGCGTGCCGCCAGCTATCCGGCTTGCCGTTCCTTCACAGCGTGAGGAGGTTCTACAGAATGAAGCCACGTGAATTCCATTTGAGGTTGGACCTGTCGGATCAGCTCAACATCGTCCGCATATCGCGATGGATTCGCACCTATGGGCGCAAGGTGCGCTTGGTGCCGAGATTCGAGCGCAGGATTCGAAACCGTGTACCGTTCAACGGACGGCGCCGCCCGATGTTCAGGAGGCCGGCCTGACCATGAGCGCCGCGCTTTTCCTCACGCCAGACGAGCTGGCCGAGCTCACCGGCTACACGGCACCGCGTAGCCAGCGAAAGTGGCTCGATACGAATGGCTACCGGTATGCCGTCAATGCCAATAATCAGCCGAAGGTCGCCCGCGACTACCTGCTCTCCCGCCTGGGCGTTGCCGTGGCCGGCGCCGCGAATGCCGACACTGCGGCAACACCGCGTCCCAACTTTGCGGCCTTGAAGCCTGCCGCTTGATCCTGCGCACCTGATGGGACGCCGCCGCTCCAGCAACCACGATCTACCGCCGCGCATGCATCGCAAGGGCGGCCAGTTCTACTACGTCACCGGCACCCGGCCGCGCAAGTGGGTTCCGCTGGGCCCCGATCTCAACGAAGCACGGCGCCAGTGGGCAGTCCTCGAAGGCCCGGTCGAAGACCCGGCCGACCGCACCTTCTCTGTGATCGCCCGCCGCTACCGCCGGGAGGTAATGCCGCTGAAAGCGCCGCGCACCCGGGCAGACAATGAGCGCGAACTCGAAAAGCTGGAAGCCGTCTTCGGCCTGGTGCCCATTGACGCCATCCGGCCGGCGGATGTGCGCGAGTACATGGACGTCCGGGGGCAGCAGGCGCGGACGCGGGCCAACCGGGAGAAGGCGCTGCTCTCGCACATCTTCAACCAAGCGCGTGCCTGGGGCTACACCAGTGCGCCGAACCCCTGCACGGGCATTAAAGGCCACAGGGAAACCGGCCGGGACCGCTACGTCAGCGACGACGAATATCGCGCCGTCTGGCAGGCGGCCGACGATGCCGTGCGGGACGCCATGGACCTGGCCTTGCTGACCGCACAGCGACCGGCCGACGTGCTCAAGATGAACCGTGCCGACATCGTGGATGGCGCCTTGCTGGTGACGCAGAACAAGACCGGGAAGAAACTGCGCATCGCCGTCGAAGGCGAATTGGCGGACGTGCTGAACCGGGTCCTGGGGCGCCCCTGCGGAACCGATGGGCAGGCGTTGATCCGCAACGAGGCCGGGCAGCGCCTGACCTACTATGCCTTGCGCTGCCGCTTCGAGAAGGCGCGGGACGCGGCCGGCGTCGATTTCCAGTTTCGCGATTTGAGGGCCAAGGCGGCCAGCGACGTGGGCGACTTGCGCCACGCCCAGAAGCTGCTTGGCCACAAGCAACCGACGATGACGGATCGCTACGTACGCTCGCGCCGGGGCGAGGCTGTGAAGCCCCTGAGCCGAGGAATTGTAGAAGACGGGGGTGGAATTGTAGAAAAGCCGGTCCCCGAGGAATCCAGGAAACCGGCTTAGGTATTGGTGGTGATGGGGGGACTTGAACCCTCGACCTACGGATTATGAATCCGTCGCTCTAACCAGCTGAGCTACATCACCGAGAACCGCGCCCCGGGCGATCCGTTGCGCTTGGGGAAATTGGTGGGGGCAGTAGGATTCGAACCTACGACCTACTGATTAAGAGTCAGCTGCTCTACCAACTGAGCTATACCCCCGGTGTTCCGCTTGGTGGGTGGTACAGGATTCGAACCTGTGACCAACTGGTTAAAAGCCAGCTGCTCTACCGACTGAGCTAACCACCCGCAGGAAGCGCGCGATTATAACCAGTCACCCAGCACTGCGCAACCCGCCCCGTGGCCTTTTGCGCAATGGCGATTTCCCGGTTCGGGCAGCCCGGCCGGCCATCGCGGCGGCCCGGCTGCAGCTTTGCCCTAGAACTCGCCGAGGGCGCCGGCGCGCATGATCTTGTCGAGGGCCTCCCGGATCATGATGGAGTTTTCGCGCATCTTGGCGGTGATCTTGTTCGGATTCTTGCTGGTGTCGAGCCAGCGCACGTCCCAGTCGAGGGTCATGACCCAGATCTTCTTGTCGGCGTCCTCGACGACGGCGACCCGACAGGGCAGGAAGATGGCGAACTCCAGCACGTAGTCGAGAATCTCCCGCGCCACCATGGCGTCGCAGAAGCTGTAGAACTCGACCCGCGGCGTGTTCTTGTCGCCGCCGATGGCGACCACGTCCTTCCACAGCGGGTTCATGCCGACGTACTTGAAGTTGAGTTCGTTGGCCTTGAGCTTCATGGCCTCGACGACGTCGTCGTAGGACAGACCTTCCTTGGCCTGGTACTTCACGGCCATCATCGAGATCATGTCCCGCAAGGAGAGGGGGTTGACCGCCATCATGCTGGAGATAGCGTTGGCACGGGCCTCGGGACTGATGGACGGCTGGACGGTATTTGGAACGTGCTCCTCCGCCGGCCGCGTCGGCGGCAGCTGGATGTTGAAGGGCAGGGGTGTTGCCTGGCGCAGGTCCTGGGACGGCAGCTTGCTGGGCGACTTGTCCCGCTTGATCGGCTCGTCGGCGTGAACGCCGAAACTCGCGGCCAGCAGCAGGGCGGCGAGAAGTTTAGCGATGTTCCGCGGCATGGGAACCATCCTCCAAAAGGTGGTGAGACGGGGAAGGAACGCGCCCTCCCCGCTGCAACGGCGATGCGGAATGCCTTACTTCTTGACGGCTTCCGCAGCCTTGCCGGCGGCTTCCGCACCGGCCTTCGCCGCTTCACTGCCGGCTGCGGCGCCGGCCTTGGCAGCATCCGCACCGGCCTTGGCGCCCGCCTTGGCCATATCGCCACCGGTCTTGGCCCCCGTCTTGGCCATGCCAGCGGCGGTTTTGGAGCCCGTCTTCGCCATGTCGCTGCCGGCCTTGGCGCCCGACTTCATGGCCTTGCTGCCGGCCTTGGCGGCGCCGCCCATGGACTTGTTCATGTCCTCGGCCATCTTCGGCATGGCGGTCATGGCGACGGCCATGGCGTTCATCATCTGGACCATGAGCTGCGGATTCATGGACTTCATCATGGCGTCCATCATCTGCGGATTGGTCATGGCGCCGACCCATTGGTTCATGACCTCGGGCGAGACCATCTGCATCATGGCGTTCATCATCTTCGGGTCGGTCATGGCCGTCATCCACGGCGTCATGACCTTCGGATCGGCCATGGCGACCATGGAGTTCATCATCTTCGGGTCCGTCATGGCGTTCATCCATGGCGTCCACACGGCGGGATCGGCCATGCTCATCATGGAGCCGATCATCTTGGGATCGGTCATGGAGGTCATCCACGGCGTGACGACCTTCGGGTCGGCCATCGCCATCATGGAATTGATCATCTTCGGATCGGACATGGCGTTGATCCAGGGCGTCCACATCTTCGGATCAGCCATGCCGACCATGGAGTTCATGAGCTTGGGGTCCGACATGGCCGCGACCCAGGGCGTCCACATCTTCGGATCGGCCATGCCCATCATGGAGTTCATGAACTTGGGGTCCGTCATGGTGGTGAGCCAGGGCGTCCACACCTTTGGGTCCACCACCGACATCATGGAGTTCATCATCTTCGGGTCGGTCATGGAGGTCATCCAGGGCGTCCACACCTTGGGGTCGCCCATGGCGATCATGGAGTTCATCATCTTCGGGTCGGTCATGGCGTTGACCCAGGGCGTCCACATCTTCGGATCGCCCATGGCCATCATGGAATTCATGAGCTTGGGGTCCGTCATGGCCGTCATCCAGGGCATCCAGACCTTGGGATCGCCCATGGCCATCATCTGGCCCATCATCTTGGGGTCGGTCATGGCCGTCATCCACGGGGCCATCATCTTGGGGTCCATCATATTGACCATGGAGCCCATCATCTTGGGATCGGTCATCTGGGTCATCCAGTCGCCCATGCCCTTGGTCCAGCCGTCCATGGCCGGCATCTGGACGTCGGCGGCGAAGGCCGGGACTTGCAGCGCAGCCGCGATGAGCGCGGCCATCAGGTGTTTACGAGCATGCATCTTCTTCTCCTCCAGGAAAATGACGAATGGCGAACCGGAATGGGACGGGCCGAGCGGATGCGCGACGGGACATGGCCGTGGCGCTTTTTTGATTGCGATCAAATAATACAAGCCGCCCGGAGGCGGCTTGTGGAAGTTGTTTTTATCGGGAGATAACCCACACTGTTTGTGGGTTTATGACTCAGGCTTCCCGCATCATCTTCCAGTACTCGTACTTCATGAAGGCGGCGGAGCCGGCGACGATGGAGACGAAGGTCAGGATCGAGCCGACGCCCAGGGTGGAGATGCCCGAGAGGCCCTGACCGATGGTGCAACCCATGGCGGTGACGCCGCCGAAGCCCATCAGGGTGCCGCCGATGATGTGGCGGAACATGTCCTGGGCGGAGACGAAGTGCTCCCAACGGAAGGCCTTGGTGGCGACGGCGTAGAGGAAGGAGCCGATGCCGACGCCGAATACCGTGGCGATGCCCCAGGTGACCACCGTGCTGGTGTCCGTCCACATGGCCCACAGCTCCAGCGTATAGCCGGCCGGGGCGATGAAGGACATGGATTCGGCGAGCTTGGAGTTGGTGCCGAAGGCCATTTCCTGCAGGGACTCGGGGTCCTCGGCGAAGCCGATCTTGCCGGTGATGTACCAGCCGGCGACGACGACGGCACCCAGCACCAGGCCGGCGAGGAAGTTGTCCTTGTTCTCCCAGAAGTCCTTGTTGAGGACGACGAAGGCGATGATCAGGGCGCCGATGACGAGGCCGAGGATCAGCTGGGCCTGTTCCAGGCCCGTGCCCAGCATGCCTTGCAGCAGGTGGGGCAGGGTCTGGTTGGTCGGCAGTTGGGAGGTCAGGGCCGGCGCCTGCAGGAAATTGACGCGGATCGGCGCGAAGACGCCGCGCAGGGTCAGGTTGGCGGCGTAGGCCATGTAGATGAAGACCACCACCGCCTTGAGGTTGCCGCCGCCGACGCGTACCAGGGTCTTGTTGCCGCAGCCGGAGGCCAGGGTCATGCCGATGCCGAAGATGATGCCGCCGACGATGTTGGCGCCCCAGGAAAGGGTCTGGCCCGTATAGATCGTCTTCGTGATGTTGAAGGCGCCGCTGTAGGCGAGGTAGTTGGTGCCGATGATGGCGACGGCGATGGCCAGCAGCCAGGCGCGCATGCGGCCCCAGTCGCCCATGTTCACGACATCGGAGACGGCGCCCATGGTGCAGAAGTTGGTCTTGTTGGCAAAGAAGCCGAATATGACGCCCAGGCCGAATCCCCACCAGGCGACGGTCTTGGCTAATGCTTGCATCTCAGGCATATCTCCTCACTTCCCGCTCGAATGAGAGTTTTAAGGGGCGGGGGGCGATTGTCTGCCAAAGGTCCCGGCGCGAAAACTCAAAGTTTTTTTGCGTGGATAACCCGTCTCTATGGAGGGGTGCGATCTTGTTATCGGGGCCGGTAGCGGGTGGGATCGGCCACGCCGGCGGACGCAAATCCTTCGCGGCGCAGGCGGCAGGAATCGCAGGCGCCGCAGGCCTGTCCCTCGGCATCGGCCTGGTAGCAGGAGACGGTCAAACCGTAGTCCACGCCCAGGTCCCTGCCCTTGCGGATGATGTCGGCCTTCGACAGATCGATCAGGGGCGCGTGGATGGCCAGCCGGTGGCCCTCGACCGCCGCCTTGGTCGCCAGGTTCGCCATGGCCTCGAAAGCGCGGATGAATTCCGGCCGGCAGTCCGGATAGCCGGAGTAATCGACGGCGTTTACGCCGACGAAGATGTCCCGCGCGCCCAGCACCTCGGCCCAGGCCAGGGCCAGGGACAGCATGATGGCGTTGCGGGCCGGCACGTAGGTGACCGGAATGCCCGGCTGTACGCCGCCGGTGGGCACGGCGATGGAGACATCGGTGAGGGCCGAACCGCCGAACTGGTTCATGTCCAGGTGGATGACGCGGCGGTCCCGGGCGCCCTGGGAATCGGCGACGCGCTCGGCGGCAGCCAGTTCCGCCACGTGGCGCTGGCCGTAATCCACCGAGAGGCAATGACAGTCGTAGCCTTCGGCGCGGGCGATGGCGAGGGTGGTGGCGGAATCGAGGCCGCCGGAAAGCAGGACGACAGCAGGTTTCATGGAACGGATTCTATCCAAGCCCTTAGCGCGCTCGCTCGCTGCCCCAGAGCAGCTTGTGCATCTGGAGCTGGAAGCGCACCGGCAGACGGTCCCGCAGTATCCATTCGGCGAGCTGCGCCGGGGCAAGGCTGCCCTGGACCGGCGAGAACAGCACGGGACAGAGGGCATCGAGACGGTGTGCGCGCAATTGCTCGCACGCCCAGGCGTAGTCATTTTCCGAAGCGAGGACCAGCTTGAGCTCGTCCCGGGGCGTCAACAGGGCCAGGTTCTCCCAGCGGACCTTGGCGCATTCGCCCGAATCGGGAGCCTTGAGATCGACGATGCGGGAAACGCGGGGATCGACGGCGGCGATGTCCAGGGTGCCGCCGGTTTCCAGGGACACGGAAAAGCCTGCGTCGCACAGGGCCGCGAGAAGATCAAGGCAGGCCTTCTGGGCCAGGGGTTCGCCGCCGGTGACGCAGACGGTCGGGCAGTCGAAGGCGGCGACGCGGGCCAGGATGTCGGCGACGGTCATGGCCTCGCCGCCGGCGAAGGCGTATTCGGTGTCGCACCAGACGCAGCGCAACGGGCAGCCGGTCAGGCGCACGAAGACCGTCGGCAGGCCGACGCGGGTGGACTCGCCCTGGAGGGAATGGAATATCTCGGTGACGCGCAGCATTTCGCCGCGCGCGGGTACGGACTTCACTTGCGCTTCGCGGACCCCATGGCCTTGAGGCGGGTCTTGGCCGAGGGGACGGCGCTGCTGGACGGGTACTTTTCGACCAGGGTTTCCAGGGCCTTGCGACCGCCCTTGGCGTCGCCGCCCTCGAACAGGGCATTGGCCTGGGCCAGCAGCGCGTCGGGCGCCTTGGCGTCGTTGGGCCACTGCGTCGCCAACTGGCCGAACAACTCGCCGGCCTTCAGGTAGTCCTTGCCCTGATAGAGGCAGGAGGCCGCCCAGTAGTGGGCCGAGGGCAGCAGGGTGCTGGCCGGGTAGTTCTTGATGAAAGCCTGGAAGGCCGGCAGGGCGTCCTTGTACTTGGCCGCCTTGAAGGCGGTGAGGGCCGCCTCGTAGTCGCGCATCTCGTTGGCCGGATCGGCCTTGGCCTCGCCGGGCTTGGCGTCCGGGGCCTCGGCCGGCGGGGTCTCCAGCTTGCGCAGGCGGGTGTCCAGATCGACGTAGAAGTCCTTCTGGCGCTTCTGGGTGGCGTCCATCTCATAGACGATCACCTCGATCTGGCCGCGCAGCTTGGCGACTTCGGCCTTCAGGAGCTCCGCCTGGTTGGCGAAGTCGATCTGGTTCTTCGCCGTGACGTCGACGCGCTTTGCCAGCTCGTCGAAATCGGTGCGCAGCTTCTCGATGCGCTCGCGGGCCTCCGCGTCGTCGAAGAGGCCCGCGCGGGCGGGCAGGGCCGCCGCGCAGCACAGCAGGGCAATCGCCAGCCGCGCCTTCATGGATCAGAACTCGCCGGAGTAGAGCATGTCGCCGCGGCGGTTCTTCGCCCAGCAGTCCTCGGTCTGGTCGCCGCAGACGGGCTTCTCTTCGCCCAGGCTGACGGACTCGATCTGGTCTTCGCGGGCACCCAGCAGCTGCAGGGCCTTCTTCACCGCGTCGGCGCGCTTCTGGCCGAGGGCCAGGTTGTACTCGCGGCTGCCGCGCTCGTCGGCGTTGCCCTGGATCAGCATCTTGAACTTCGGGTTGTTCACGAGGAACTTGGCGTGGGCCTCGATCAGGTTCTTGAACTCGTCCTTGACGACGAAGCTGTCGTAGTCGAAGTAGACCGAGCGCTTGGACAGGATGCTCTTCGGGTCCTTGAGGGCGGCGACGCCGAAGGGATCGATGGCCTGGGGCGCCACCGGTTCAGCGCGCACTTCGCTCGGCGAACGGCTTTCGACGCCGGCCGGATTCTGTTCGGGGGAGGGCGGTTGGGAACCGCAGGCCGCCAGCAGCAGGGCGGCGAGTAGGGCGATGGAATGACGCATGGGTGAAATCTCCGGAAAACGTTATTTGACGTAGGGACCCCAGGAGGGCTCCCGCACGTCGCCAGCCTGGATGGAAAGTTTTTGTTTGACGCGGCCGTCGGTCGAGACCGCCGCGAGGACGCCGCGTCCGCCGACTTCGGTGGCGAAGATGATCATGCGGCCGTTGGGGGCGAAGCTCGGCGATTCGTCCTTGGCCGAGTCCGTGAGGATCTGGGTCTGCTTCGTCGCCAGGTCCATGAGGGTCAGTTGGAAGCGTCCGCCGCTGCGCGACACGTAGGCGAGACTTCTGCCGTCGGGCGACGGCCGCGCCGTCACGTTGTAGCTGCCGTCGAAGGTGATGCGCTGCACGTCGCCGCCGGTGGCGCCGATGCGGTAGATCTGGGGGCTGCCGCCGCGGTCGGAGGTGAAATAGATGGACTGGCCGTCGGGCGAGAACTGGGGTTCGGTATCGATGCCGGAGGAGGAGGCGATGCGCGTCACGCCGCTGCCGTCCGAATTTACGAGGTAAAGCTGGGAGCTGCCGTCCTTGGTGAGCACGACGGCGAGCTTGCGGCCGTCCGGCGACCAGGCCGGCGCCGAGTTGGAGCCCTTGAAGTTGGCGGCCACATGACGGCGGCCCGTGGACAGGTCGTGCACATAGACGACGGGCTTCTTCGCCTCGAAGGACACATAGGCGAGCTTGGAGCCGTCGGGCGACCAGGTCGGGGAGATGATCGGCTCGCGGGAAGCCAGGGCCGTCTGGGCGTTGCCGCCGTCGGCGTCGGCGATCTGCAGTTCGAAGCGGCCGGTGCTCTTGACCACGTAGGCGATGCGCGTCGAGAAGATGCCCGGTTCGCCGGTGAGCTTCTCGTAGATGAAATCGGAAATGCGGTGGGCGGTGGCCCGCAGTTGGCCCGAGGTGTGGGCGTAGCCCTGGCTGCCCAGCACCGCCTGCTTCTGGATGTCGTGGAGGCGGAAGCGGGTTTCGTAGCGGCCCTCGGAAGTCATGGCGACGCTGCCGACGGCCAGGGCGTCGGCGCCGCGGGCCTTCCAGTCGCCGTAGGCGACGCTGGCGTTTTCGGGCAGCGCCTGGCCGCCCGTATCCACCAGCTTGAAGAGGCCGCTGCGCTCCAGGTCGCCGCGCACCACCGACGTCAGGGCCTGGGAAACGATGCGCTCGCCGGGGAAATCGGCGATGGCCACGGGCAGCCGGTTGGCGCCGGCACCGGTGATCTCGATGGCGAGCTGCGCGTAGGCGGAAACGGCAACCACCCCGAGGGCGAGGCCGGCAATATGGCGATGGAGTCTCATGGGGGCAAAATTATACCCGGTCAATCGTCAAGGGGCCGGTAACGAATCTCCAGGTTGCGCTCGAAAAGCTCGCTCCGCTCGGGCTTCGGCAATGGGCTGGACTTGAGGATGGCCCGCTCGATGGCGCTATCCAGGGAGCCCTGGCCGGAGGATTTGCGCAGCTTGACGTTGAGGATTTCGCCGCTTGGCAGTTGGGTGACGTCGAAGATGGCCTCCGGATTGCCCTTCACGTCGGGCGGCAGCACGATGTGGCCGCGAATCTTGGCGCGGATCTTCGAGAGGTAATCGGCAACGGCCTTGTTGCGGGCGGATGCGGCCTGGGCGGACTTGAGCTCGGCCAGTTCCCTGTCTGCGGCGGCGCTCTGGCGGCGTGCCGCCAGTTCCTGTTCCTCGCGCTTGAGCATTTCCGCCGCCGGGTCGAATTTCGGCTTCGGCTCCTCCTTCGGCGGCGGCTTGGGCTTTTCCTTCTCCTTGATCGCGATGTCGGGCTTGGGCGGTGTCACCGGCTTGGGCTCGGGCTTGGGTTCCGGCTTTGGTTCAGGCTTGGGTTCTGGTTTCGGCTCGGGCGGGGGCGGCTCCGGGCGCGGCGGTTCGGCGGCCGGTGTCGGTACGGCCCGCACCAGTTCCACCTCCACGGCCTCGGGCCGCTCGGACTGCCAGTGGACGCCGTAGATCAGAAATGCCGCCAGCAGGACATGGACGGCCACCGCCAGGGCGATGGACGCCCGCCGCCCCGGCGGCTGGAGCTTTTCCGGGGGGCGTTCGTTCATTTTCCTGCCGGCTTAGTCGGTTGCACCAGCAGGCCGATCTTGGCCACCTGCTGGCGCTGGAGTTCATCCATGACGTTGAGCACCGCCTCGTAGCGCACGCTCTTGTCGCCGGCGATGAGCACCGCCTGCTGGGGGTTCTTCGCCTGGGCTTCCTTGATCTTCGCCGCCAGCTCCATGCGCCCCACCGTGACTTCCTGGCCGCCCAGCGCCCGGTCGCGCATGGCGAGGCTTTCGTCCGGCTTGACGATGATCTCCATGGGCGCCACCGGCGGCTGGGTGCTCTTGCCGACGCTGGGCAGGTCCACGCTGGCGGGCTGGATCATGGGCGCGGTGACCATGAAGATGACGAGCAGCACCAGCATCACGTCGATGTAGGGCACGACGTTGATCTGGTTCATCAGGCGGCGTTGTCTCATGGGCGGCCCCCGCGCGCGCCTGGCGCGGCGAAATGGACTGGCGTCGGCGTCATGGCGCTCACTTCAGTTGCCGCTGCAGAATGTTGGAGAACTCCTCCATGAAGCTCTCCAGACGGACGGCGACCCGGTCCACGTCGTGGGCGAAGCGGTTGTAGGCCAGCACCGCGGGGATGGCGGCGAAGAGGCCGATGGCGGTGGCCACCAGGGCCTCGGCGATGCCGGGGGCGACGGCGGCGAGGGTCGCGGTGCTCATGCTGGCGAGACCGCGGAAGGAATGCATGATGCCCCAGACGGTGCCGAACAGGCCGACGTAAGGGGAAACGGAGCCCACCGAGGCGAGGAAGGCCAGGTGGGCCTCCAGGTCGTCGATCTCGCGCTGGTAGGTGGCGCGCATGGCACGGCGCACGCCGTCGATGACCGTCGAGGGGTCGAGGGTGCGCTGGCCGCGCAGCTTGGTGAATTCGCGGAAGCCGGCCTCGAAGATGCGTTCCAGCGCCCCCGTGTGGTGGCGGTCGTTCACGGCGCTCTGGTAGAGGGTGTCCAGGCTGCCGCCGCTCCAGAAGTCGCGTTCGAACTTGTCGGTCTTGATGCGGGTATCGCGGATGGCGAACCACTTGCGGAAGATCCAGTACCAGGACATCAGGGAGACGGCCGTGAGCAGCCCCATGACGAGCTTGACGACGAGGCTGGCCTGGATGACCAGTTCGATGATGGAGAGATCCTGGGTGACATTCATAGGAGGGCCTTGAATTGTTCGTAGATTGCCTTGGGCATCGCCGTGGCCTTGCCGCGGACCGGGTCGAAGCAGGCGATGCGTATTTTCGCATCCACCAGCAGTTCCGTGGCCCTTTCGACGCGCTGAAGGAACACGACCTGGGCGCGACCCAGGCTCTCGATGGTCGAGACCACCGTCAATTCGTCGTCAAGGCGCGCCGGTTTCAGATATTCCGCCGTCACGGAGCGGGCGGCGAAGGCGATGCCCTCGTCCATCAGGGCCCGCTGCTCGTGGCCGAGGGCGCGCAGCCACTCGGTGCGGGCCCGCTCCATGAAGCGCAGGTAGTTGGCGTAATAGACGACGCCGCCGGCGTCGGTGTCCTCGTAATAGACGCGGATGGGCAGCAGGAAGCGCGGGCGCGCCGGAGCGGTGGACGTCTCGGTATGAGGGTTCGGTTTCATCGGATCAGGAGGTGGCGCCGGGCGTGCTTTCTCCCGCCGCCAGCAGGAGCTTCGTGGAATCCCAGCACTGGTCGGCGTAGATGGGGCCGCCGCCGGCATAGACGGTGCCCGTGTAGTGGCGAGGCAGGAAAAAATGGCTGGGCAGCAGGGTCAGGTTCGCGTAGCTGTGGCGGCGGTGGGCTTCCGTCAGGCACAGGGGGCCGGTGGCCTGCCAGGCCATGCGGCCGGCCAGGCTGGGGATAGCGCTCAGGTCCTCCACCAGTCGGGCGATGAAGGGATTGCCCGGCATGGAGCCGACGGCGCCGGTGGCGATGAGTCCCGGCCGGGCGAGTTCGTTCTCCCAGGCGGCGAACATCTCGCACTCGAACAGCCAGTCGGGCAGGCGCTGCAGGCATACGCTGTCGGCGTCGAGGGCGATGCCGCCCTCGTCCAGCAATATCTCCCAGCGCATCAGATCGGCGACGCCGGCCAACTCCCTGGTGACGTAATCGCGCATGTGGGCCGCATTGATCCACGGCCGCTCGCGTAGTTCGTCGTTTCCCCAGACGCGGATGGCGACGTCCGGATTGTGGTGGCGCCAGGTCTCGATGTAGTGGTCCGGACGCTTCGACTCGTCGCCGATCCAGACGAAATGAAAGAGGCGCGGAATCATGCGGACACCGCCTGTTCCCCCAGGGCTCGCGCCAGGATGGGCGTGATGAGCGTGCGTTCCACGGCTCGGCGCCCCGCCGCGCCGAGGGCCGCCCTGGCCTCGGCATCCGCAACCAGCGTTGCGCAGGCCTCGGCCATGCGCTCATAGGGCGACCAGCGGACGGCATCGTCGTAGACGGCGGGAACCTCGGTCTGGGGCGCGCGTTCCGAGACGACGGCCTTGCCGTTCGCCAGCGCGTAGAAGACGCGCATCTCGAGAATCCGGCTGTAGTAGTAATGGATATTGAGCACAACCTTGGCGCGGGCGAGGACGGCGTCGAGTCGTGGACCGAAGACACCATCGATGACGGTGAGCCGGACACCCCGCTTCGCGAACTGGGCGATGGCGGCTTCGCGGCGATGGTTGCGGGCACCGTAGAAGAGGACGTCGATATCCTGCTCGACATCGCCGGGCACCCGGTCGAGGCCGGGATACCAGCCGAAGGGCGCAAAGGTCGCCGCGATGCCGAGGGAATCCCAGGCCGCCAGGTTGCGCTCGCTGAAATCCCAGATGCGCCAATGGCGCAGGTCCCACATCCGGCTCGGCGGCATCGGCGAAGCCGGCGTGATCTGGTCCACGTTGTAGAGGATGGTTTCCGGCGGCAGCCGCCGGCGTGTCTCCGCATCGAGCAGGTTGGGGCACAGGACGATGTTGGTGGCATCGGCGCGCCAGGTGCCGAACGCATAGGAGGCATCGAGGCCGAGTTCGCGCAGACCCCAGACGAGGGTTTCGATGACGGGAGCGAAGGGACTGCGCTCCAGGGTGCCCTCGACGGGCATGAGGACGTGGTAGGCCTGCACCGGGCCCTACTCGTCCGGGAAGAGCGAAGGACCGGAGGCCGGCGCCGCCAGCCCGAAATGCCGCCAGATCGACGCGGTGGCGATGCGGCCCCGCGGCGTCCGCTGCAGGTAGCCCTGCTGGATCAGGTAGGGTTCCAGCACGTCCTCGATGGTGTCGCGTGCTTCGCCGATGGCGGCGGCGAGGTTGTCCAGTCCGACGGGGCCGCCGCCGAATTTTTCCAGCATGGCGCCGAGCAGCTTGCGGTCCATGATGTCGAGGCCGAGGCTGTCCACGTCGAGCATGGACAGGGCGGCGTCGGCCACGTCCTGGGTCACCGCGCCGTCGGCCTTTACCTCGGCGAAGTCGCGCACGCGCCGCAGCAGGCGGTTGGCGATGCGCGGCGTGCCGCGGGAACGGCGGGCGATCTCGGCAGCGCCTTCGACAGCGATTTCGCAGTTCAGCAACTGGGCCGAGCGGCCGACGATGTGGGTCAGTTCCTCCGGCGTGTAGAACTCCAGCCGCGCGACGATGCCGAAGCGGTCCCGCAGCGGGTTGGTCAGCATGCCGGCGCGGGTGGTGGCGCCCACCAGCGTGAAGGGCGGCAGGTCCAGTTTGACCGAACGGGCGGCCGGCCCCTCGCCGATCATGATGTCGATCTGGAAATCCTCCAGGGCCGGGTAGAGGATTTCCTCCACCACGGGCGAGAGCCGGTGGATTTCGTCGATGAACAGGACGTCGTGGGGTTCCAGATTGGTGAGGATGGCGGCCAGGTCGCCGGCCCGCTCCAGCACGGGACCGGAGGTCTGGCGCAGGTTCACTCCCATCTCGTGGGCGACGATGTGGGCCAGGGTGGTCTTGCCCAGGCCCGGCGGGCCGAACAGCAGCACGTGATCGAGGGCCTCGCCGCGCCGCTTGGCGGCCTCGATGAAGATTTCCAGCTGGCTGCGAATCTTCTGCTGGCCCACGTAGTCGGCAAGCTTCTTCGGGCGCAGGGCGCGCTCGATGGCGTCTTCCTGGGGGGATTCCTTGGCACCGGCGATGAGGCGGTCGCCGAACTGGTCGTTCTGGACGGTCATGATCCCGCGAGTTTATCCGACGGGGGACGGGGGCGAAAGGAAAGCCCGGACATCACCCCTTGGAAAGGGCCTTGAGGGCCTGGCGGATGCCGTCGGAAACGGCGACGCCGGCGGGCAGGCTCTTCATGGCGCCCAGCGCCTCGCGCTCGTTGTAGCCCAGGGCCAGCAGGGCGTTGAGGATGTCGCTGCCGGCGTCGGGGGCGGCGGCCGTGGCTGCGGCGGTCGTCAGCGTCGCCTTCGGCAGCTTGTCCTTGAGTTCCAGCAGCAGGCGCTCGGCGGTCTTCTTGCCGATGCCGGGGATCTTCACCAGCCGGCCGGCCTCCTGCAGAGCCACGGCCTGGGCCAGTTCGTTGACCGACAGTCCCGAGAGCACCGCCAGGGCGGTGCGGGCGCCGATGCCGGAAATCTTCAGCAACTGGCGGAAGGTCGCCCGTTCGCCCTCGGTGAGGAAGCCGTAGAGGCAGTGGGCATCCTCCCGCACCTGCAGGTGGGTGACCAGGGCCACCTTCTCGCCGGTCGCCGGCAGGTTGTAGAAGGTGCTCATGGGCACATCCACTTCATAGCCGATGCCCTGGACGTCGACGGTGATCTGGGGCGGGTTCTTTTCCAGCAGGATGCCGGCAAGTCGTCCAATCATTGCTGAGCTCCAAGAATTTCTTCGATGCGGCGGGCCAGGTTGCCGACCACCACCGCCTGGGGAAAGGCTGCGTATTTTGCCGCGAAGGCGGCGGCGTTGCCGGCGCAGACCGGGTCGAAGACGATGCGCTCCAGCTTCTGCGGCAGGTCGTCGGCCGGGCGCTCCGGATCGGCCAGCAGGCCGGCGCCCATTTCCTCGACGCGGCGGGCCATCAGGTACTGCTCCAGGTGGAAGGGCAGCAGCAGCAACGGCTTGCCGGCGAGGAGGAAGCGCGTGGTGGTGGCGAGGCTGGCATAAGTCACGGCAGCATCGGCGGTGGCGGCCGTCTGTTCCAGGTCCAGGGGCGTGCGGCAGAAAACCAGGTTGGGTGCCGCGAAGCGCTCCAGGGTCTGGGCCGGTGCGTCGGGGAAGAAGATGACCGTCGGCTGGCCCAGGGCCACCAGGGCCGCCAATACCTTTTCGTGGTGCACGCAGTCCTTGCGCAGGTAGGCGAACAGGCGCCTGCCGGGCAGGGCCGGCCAGAGCGGCGGCGCACCGACGCCGGCGTCGGGCAGGTTGCCCCAGTAGCGGGCGGCGCCGCGCTCCGCGTAGTGGTCCAGTTCGGGGAAGCCCAGCAGGGTGTCCTCGGCCACGTCGAACAGGCGGGCGACGCCGTCGATGGGGGCGCCGCCGTAGTGGGCGAGGACAGCGTTGATGGACGCCAGGGTCTCCCGCTCGATGGCCATCAACTGGTCCGGGGGCAAAGGCACCCAGGGTCGCATGTTGGGCGTCGGTACCTTGCGCGGCGGTACGCAGAAGCCGCTGGAGAACAGGACGGCGGGCAGGTTCAGGGTGCGGGCCGCCAGCAGGGCCGTGGGGCCATGGTCCACCATGACGAGTTCGGCGTCCGTCATCAGAAACAGGCGGCGCCAGGCCTCCACGAGGCCCAGCAAGTCCGTCGGGTTGCCGTAGCCGAAGCGCAGCAGGATGTCGGCGTAGGTCAGGGGCGGACCGCCGCGGGGCGTCTCTTGGGCCACGGGGGCCTGGAGCCAGGAGAAGTCCTCGCGGGCGATCAGCCTCGCCGTGGCGCTGACCTGGGCGACGATCCATTCGACCGTGTGCCCCCGTTCCCGCAGGGCCCGGGCCATGGGCAGGAAGGCGCCGATGTGGCCCAGGCCGGCGCCGAACTCCCAGGCGTAGGCGATGCGGCTCATTTGACCAGCCGCCCGCCGCGCACCCGGAAGCCCGCCGTCGCCAGGGCGCCCAGGCCCTGGCCGCCGTGGGCGTGGCAGATGGCGCAGGCCAGCGCGTCGGCGGCATCGGGCGAAGGCGTGCCCGGCAGCTGCAGCAGGCGCATCACCATCTGCTGCACCTGTTCCTTGGCGGCCTTGCCGTGGCCCACCACCGCCTGCTTGACCTGGAGGGCGGTGTATTCGGCCACCGGCAGCCCGGCGGACACCAGCGCCGAGATCGCCGCGCCGCGGGCCTGGCCCAACAGCAATGTCGATTGGGGATTCACGTTGACGAACACCTTCTCCACCGCCGCCTGCTGGGGGCCGTAGGTGCCGATGACTTCGCCTATGCCGTCCAGCAGGGTCTTGATGCGCTCGGGCAGCGAGTTCGTGTCCACGGTCCTGACGCAGCCGCTCGCCACGTAGGCGAGCTTGCTGCCGCGCTTCTCGATGACGCCAAATCCGGTGATCCGCAGGCCCGGGTCGATGCCGAGGATGCGCAAGGTTTCGCTCATGGCGCGCTGCCGGGAGGACGGGAAGGCTTTTTCATGGCTGGGGCGAAAGATACACGTCCGGGCGGGCGGAAGCCAATCGGGGCCCGGCAGGCGGGCGATGTCGGTGGTATCGTTTCACCTGATCGGTATATCGAAAGTATGGATTGGCGGAAGGGGGGCAAGAGTCGCGAAACTTCCGCCGTTCGAAAAAACGAAGCGTCCGCCGCGCCGGCGATCCGGGGGGCAGGGCGCCTTGCCCGTGCTGCAAGGGAGGAGAAGGCTGTGAACCACATGAACATCAAGACCCGCTTCTACATCCTGATCGGTTTCTCGGCGCTGATGCTGATCTGGGTGGGGGCGACGGGCCTTTCCGGCATCAATGCGTCGAACGGGGCCGTGGCCTCGGTCTACAACAACCGCCTCGTAGCCATCGAGCGTCTCGGCGAGATCCGCAACAACCAGATGCAGATGCACATCACCCTGGCCGCCGCGCGCCAGGAGACCGATGCCTTCGAAGTGGTCGCCCATACGGACAAGATCGGCGGCTTCATCTTCCGCATCGAGAACCTGCTCAAGGCCTACGGCGAGCGCACCATGGCGCCGGAGGAGAAGCAGCTGTTCGACGCCTTCGTCCAGGCGCGCCTCAACTTCGGCCGCACCGGCGTCATGCCGATGATCGATCTGCTGCAGGGGGAGAAGTTCGCCGAGGCCGACACGCTGCGCAAGTCGGTCATGGAGCCGGCCTACGCCAAGGCGGCGGCGGGCATCGACGCCCTGCTCAAGTACCAGGTGGATGCCGCCAAGGCCGAGTACGAGGAGGCTGCCGCCTACGCGACCAAGGTGCGCATCATCTCCATCGGCAGCATCGTCGTTGGCCTCGTGCTCTCCATCGCCGCCGGCCTCGTCATCACGCGGGCCATCACCCAGGGGGTCGGCAAGCTGGTGGAGGCCGCTTCCGGCATGGCCGAAGGCAATCTGGCGGTGCGCATCGACTTGGCCGGCGGCTGCGAACTGAGCCAGGTGGCCCAGGCCTTCAACAAGATGGCGGCGGAGTTCTCCGCCATCCTCGCCCAGGTGCAGCAGGCCGCGGCGCGGCTGGCCGGCACCTCGGCCGAGGTTTCCGAGACGGCGGCGACAGTGCTGCAGGCCTCCCACGACCAGTCCGGCGCCGCGGCGGAAGCGGCGGCCTCGTCCGACAGCCTCAACCGCACCATCGGCGAACTGGTCACCCGCAGCGAGCAGGCGGCGGCGGCGGCCGAGCAGACCCGCGGCCTCGCCACCCAGGGCCAGGAGGTGGTGAACCAGGCGGCGTCCGGCATCCGCGACATCGCCCAGACCTTCAACGAGGCGGCGCGGCTGGTGGATGCCCTCGGCCAGCGTTCCCAGCAGATCGGCCAGATCGTGGACGTCATCAAGGAGATCGCCGACCAGACCAACCTGCTGGCGTTAAACGCCGCCATCGAGGCGGCGCGGGCCGGCGAGCAGGGCCGCGGTTTCGCCGTGGTGGCCGACGAGGTGCGCAAGCTCGCCGAACGTACCGCCAACGCCACGGCCGAAATCTCCACCATGATCTCCGCGATCCAGGGCGAGACGCGGGATACGGTGACCAACATGGAAGCGGGCAACCGCCAGGTCGGCGCCGGCCTGGAGCTGGCCGAGCAGGCCGGCGCGTCCCTGCAGAGCATCAACGACAGCATCCGCAGCGTGGCCGAGATGATCCGCGAGGCCGCCGCCGCCACCCATGCGGAGGAAGCCACCAGCCGCGAGATTTCCGGCCGCGTCGAGAGCATCGCGCGCATGGCGGCGGACAACAGCGCCGCCGTCGGCACCACCACCGAGTCGACGCGGGACCTGCGCCAGCTGGCCGACCAGCTGCAGGTGCTGGTGTCCCGTTTCCGCCTGAACTAAGGACCTGCTGAAATAGGCCCTAGCGCCTGGAGAGGTAGACGCCCCAGACCGCCAGGCCCATGCCCGCCAGGGCCGCGCCCGGCAGGATCTCGCCGAAGGCCGCCCAGGCGATGAGGGCGGTCGTCGCCGGCGTCAGGTAGAACAGGCTCGCCACATTCACCGCCGAGCCGGAGCGGATCAGCAGGTTGAGCAGACTGATGGCGCCCACCGACAGCACCAGCACCAGCCAGCCCAGGGCGAAGACGAAGGCGGGCGTCCACTCGATGCGGAATTCCCCGGTCAGGGAAACCGCCAGCAGGGTTGCCGCCGCCGCGGGAATGAACTGGGCCACGGACCCGGTGCGCAGATCGAAGCTGGGGCAAAAGCGCTTCTGGTAGAGGGTGCCGGCGGTGATGCCCGCCAGGGCCACCACGGCGGGGGCCAGGGCCTCCAGCCCGAAGCCGCCGCCGAGCTTGCCCGAGACCACCAGGGCCGTACCCCCCAGCCCCATGGCGAGACCGAGCCACTGGCGGGCGGCGACGCGCTCTCCCAGCAGCCCGCCGGCTCCCAGGGCCGTGAAGATCGGCTGCAGGCCGACCACCAGGGCGGTGACGCCCGCCGGCAGGCCCTTGTGGATGGCGACGAAGACGCCGCCCAGATAGGTGGCATGGACCAGCAGGCCGCTGATGCCGATATGGAACCACTGCCGCCCGTCCCGGGGCCAGGGCGCGCGCATCGCCAGGGCCAGGGCCGTCATGAGGGCGATCACCAGCAGGTAGCGGACCAGCAGGAAACTCAGGGGCTCCGCGTGCGCCAAGCCGTACTTGGCGCCGATGAAGCCCGTGCTCCACAGCAGCACGAACAGCAGGGGATACCAGCGGCTCAAGGGGCGCCCCAAAAGCAAAGCGGCGCTCGCGCGCCGCTTGCGGTGGCCGGGCCGGCGAGGATCATTCCTCGATGACCGCCGTCGTGTAGACCTCCTGCACGTCGTCGAGGCCTTCCAGGGCGTCGAGCAGCTTCTGCATCTTCGCCGCGTCCTCGCCCGTGAAGGCGGTCTCGTTGTCCGGCTTCATGGTCACCTCGCCGAACTCGGGCGTGAAGCCGGCCTTCTCCAGGGCTTCCTTGACGGCGATGAAGTCGCCGGGACCGGTGATGACCTCGATGGAGCCGTCGTCGTTGGTCGCCACATCCTCGGCGCCGGCCTCGATGGCGGCGTCCATGAGCTTGGCCTCGTCGGTGCCCGGCGCGAAGATCATCTGGCCGCAGTGCTTGAACATGAAGGCGACACAGCCGTCGGTGCCCATGTTGCCGCCGTATTTATTGAAAGCGTGGCGGACCTCGGCGACGGTGCGCACCTTGTTGTCGGTGAGGCAGTCCACCATGATGGCGGCGCCGCCGATGCCGTAGCCCTCGTAACGGATTTCCTCGTAGTTCACGCCCTCAAGTTCACCGGTGCCCTTCTTGATGGCGTTCTCGATCTTGTCCTTGGGCATGTTGACCGCCTTGCCCTTGTCCACGGCCAGCCGCAGGCGCGGATTGAAGCCGGGATCGCCGCCGCCCATTTTGGCGGCGACGGTGATTTCCTTGGCGATCTTGGAGAAGGCGGCGCCGCGCTTTTCGTCCTGGCGTCCCTTGCGATGCTGGATGTTGGCCCATTTGGAGTGGCCGGCCATGATGAATCCCTCTGATGAATTGCGAAAGGCGGGATTTTACCCGGCCACAGGCTTGGCGGCTTTCCCTTTGCGCGGCTTGACCGTTGCGGTCACACGTTTCGCGTGCCAGTCGAAATCGAAGAGTTCGGGGTCGAAGCCGCCCAGCCATTCCATGGTTTCCTTGTGTTCCGGATGGGCGGGATCGAAATAGGCTTCCATCAACCCGATGTAGCCGACCGGGCCGCCGCAATCCTCCGGTGGGCAGGCGAACTCGCCGCCCAGCAACTGGGCGGCCGGCGCCGCCGGGTCCGCCGGCAGGCGCTTCTCGATGGTGACGGTGTGGGTCCAGTTGTCGCCGAAGTCGTACCAGTAACGGAACTTCTTCTTGCCGCCGAGCACGTGCGCCAGCCGTGTGGTCCGCTCCGGCAGCAGCTGGGGGCCGCCGCCGAAATCGCCGAAGCCATCCGGGGAATTGGTGCCGATGCGGATGCGTGGCGACGTCAGCTCGAATTCGTGCAGATGTTCGTCCCACCAGCCCATGGCGGCCTGGATAACCCGGTGCAACTTCAGGAAGGTGATGTCCCCGTTGACCGCCACCCGCCGCCAGATGGCCGGCTTAAGTCCGTCGAGGACGACCTTGAGTTGCAGGCGCTCAGGTGCGCTCTTTGGGGCGGTCATAGCGTCAGTATCTTGGTGCATTCCTCGCCGAACTGGCTCACCACGCGCACGGCCACCTTCTTGCCTTTCGCGTAGGGAATCGGATGGGAGCGGTGGCCGTAGATGCGGTCGAAGGCCTCGTCGTCGATCTCGATCTTCAGGGTCTGTTCGGCCTTCTTCCTGGTGGACGACTTGGCCAGGTCGGAGAGCCCTCTCTTCCACTTGTCGAACTCGTCGTGGTCGCCGCCGCAGAAGAACACCTGGCGCACCATGAAGCTGGCGCCGTCGTAGGCATCGTCCACCATCCAGTAGGCGATGTCGGCCACGGAACGGGGCTTCACCTCGTCCTTGATCGGGTCGTAGATATCCAGGCCGCGAATCTCCACCGTCACGCTGTCGCCCTCGCGCACCGGCGCGATGTCCGGCTCGCCGATGGTGACGAAGGTGGCGGCCTTTTTGTCCTTCTTGGTCAGGCCCGCCTGCAGCAGGTCGTCGTGCATGCGCACCTTGGTCACCTCGAAGCTGCCGGCCTTCTGCTTCTGGGTCGAGTTCTCCACGTCGCTCTCGAAGGCGAAGCCGAGGATCAGCAGCCAGTCGGCGTCGCCGCGGGCGCGGCATTCCTTCACGGCGGCATTTACCGCCTGCTTCGTCACCGGCGCGAACTGGGGACCCAGGTGGATATAGGCCTTGCGTTCCCCCTGGGGCGTGTCGTAGTAGCCCTCGGCGTGCAGCGTGTCCTCGGGCAGGGCATCCACGCGGGCGAAGACGGCCGTTTCGTTCCTGTCGCCGTTCTTGATGCCGGCGGATTTCAGATGCTCGAAAACGCGGGCCTGGAAGTTTTCCAGTTGTTCGTGATCGAGACTGGCTTCGTCCATCGCCTCGGGCGCCAGGGGTTCGAAGCTCTGCAGGGTCTCGACGGTGAAGGGACCGGCAACGCGCAGCTTTTTCCTGTCGACGGTGGGCTGGTCGTAGAGAGTCACTTCCTCCGGCGGCTCGTCGTTGGCGAGGGAGCCGAGGGTGACGCGCTGTACCTTCTTGTAGTCGAAGCCGTGGCGCAGGTCCCACTGCTCGCGGGGCAGGCCCTTCTTCTCGTCCTCCAGCACATACCAGGGGTAGCTCGCCGTCATCAGCCGCGTCTTGGCGATGTTGAGCGCGATGCGCGAGGTATCGGTGGTGATCCAGCGTCGGCCCCAGGTTTCCGCGACATGGGCTGTGGTGCCAGAACCGCAGGTTGGATCGAGGACCAAGTCGCCGGGGTCGGTGGTCATGAGGAGGCAGCGTTGAATCACTGTAGTAGTTGTTTGGACAACGTACAGCCCTGAGTCAGAGAATCCTCCAGATTGCGTGTCGAGCCATACGTTGGATAACTTGGTGGCTGGATTGAAGTCCCAGAATAGTTTTGAATATGGAAGATTCCCGTACTTGAAGATCAATCCCTTTGCAGCCACTATTTCAAGTTCAGATGGCGAGATTGCCCAGTGTCGATTCTTGCTTGGGTAGAACACTTCACCATTAAAGGTGAACTTCTGAGGCGTTGAGGATTCCCCCTGCGATTGAAGAGGACCATGCCTGAATATCCTTGCTCCTGCTGGGAGCGGAGCTTGGCGAGTCCGCTCCTCGGTTGTCATCCGCCTATGCGAACCATCTGGCAGTTCGATGAATACGTAGTATGGATCGTCAATTGGCGGTGCAGCCTCCACCAAATGAAGTGGGCGATACTTAATCTCGTCTTTCTTCTTTCCGTACCAAATGATGTAGTCGCAAATATTCGCAAGCGTTTTCGGTGTATGTCCGCCCGTCTTCTTGAACGTAATCAGTGAAACAAAATTCTCGCTCCCAAACACCTCATCCATCACGCAGCGCACGAGATGGACGTTTTCATCGGAAATCTGCACGAAACACGATCCGCTGTCGGTCAGTAGTTCCTTTGCTACCAGCAACCGGTCGCGCAGGTAGCTCAGGTAGGAGTGGATGCCCAGTTCCCAGGTGTCGCGGAAGGCCTTGATGACTTCCGGCTCGCCGGAAAGACTCGCATCGTCGCCGTCCTTGACGTTGCGGTCGTTCATGCGCATCTGCCAGTTGCTGTTGTACTTGATGCCGTAGGGTGGGTCGATGTAGATGCACTGCACCTGGCGCGCCATGCCTTCCCGTTCCAGCAGGCTGGTCATGACCATCAGGCTGTCGCCCTGGATCAGGCGGTTGCTCCACTTGTCGGCCTGCTTGTAGTAGTAGGCCGGCTTGTCCAGTTCGTCCACGTCCTTGTAGTTGGCGAACAGGTCGTCCACGAACATATCGTCCTGGTGGGCCTGCTGGCGGCGCAGGTCGTAGAGGCGCTGGATCAGCTTTTCCGGGGCGATGTGTTCGTGGCGGTACAGCGAGCGGATGTCCACGTCCAGGTTCCGCTGGCCCTCAGCGGCGGCGTCCTCGGGGCCGTACTTGTGCATCCACCAGAGTTCCGGGTCCTGGCCGCGATGGACGACGGGATTGAGGGGGAATTGGGCCTTGGGCTTGGCCGCCGCGGCGGAGTCCTGTTCGCAGCCGGCTTCCTCGCGGGAGGGAATGCGCGCGCGCTTGGCCTTGTCGTGTTTGAGACTGTCGATCTTCTTGGCGGTCATGGTGACTTCTTTCGCTCGATGTCGGCGGTGAAACCGATGGGGCGTTTCGCCGTTTCGGGCGGGGCCATGAGTTGCCGGATGGCGTCGAACACGGCCTTGAAATTGGCGTCGTACTTGCGTTCCAGCGAGTCCAGCCGGGCCGCGAGTTCCTTGTGCTCCGACAAGACCTGCCGCAGCCGGACAAACGCCCGCATGATCTCGATGTTGACCAGGACCGCTCGCTCGCTGCGCAAGACGCTGGACAGCATCGCCACGCCCTGCTCGGTGAATGCGTGGGGCCGACTGCGGATGCCGCCCCAACTTGAAATCACAAATTGTGATTTCAAGTGCGCCCACTCCGCGGCGTCGACCTGGAACATGAAGTCGGCGGGAAAGCGCGCGGCATTGCGCCTCACCGCCTGCATCAGGACTCGGGGTTCGACGCCGTAGAGCGCTGCCAGGTCGTTGCCCAGCAGCACCTTGTGGCCGCGCAGGACGACGATGCGGTGGGCAATTTCATCCAAAGGCGCGAGGGCGGTCATGGCGCATCTCCCCGTGCCCAGTTTTCGACGGCGAGGCCGGGCACACGGTCGAATTCGCGGGTGTTGTCGGTTACCAGGGTCAGCCCCAGGGCCCGCGCGTGGGCAGCGATCCAGTTGTCGTTGACGCCGATGGGCTGCCCGTTCTGTTCCAAGGTGCCGCGGATTGCGCCGTAGTGGTCCCCGACGGCCTCGTCGAGAGAAAGCACGGGAACGATCTCCCGCAAGCGATGCAGGTTGGCGAGCGTGCGATCACGCTGCTGCGATTTCTCTGCCCCCGTGACCAGTTCGCCCCAGGTAACGACGGACATGGCTAGCGCTCCCGGCGGAATGCCGTTGACCCGGTCGTTAAGGGCGGCGTGCTGGCGCTTGCGCATGAAGATGCAGATGTTGGTGTCGAGAAGATAGCGGATCGACATAGGCGGATCAGTCCAGGTCGAGAGGGGCGATAGGGGGGGCGGGAGGATCTTCCCGGCCCTCGATGTAGAAGTCGTCGGGCAGGCTGGACAGGAGGCGCAGAGCTTCGCCTATCGTGTCCGGCGCGGCGTCGATGCTTTCGACGATGCCGCGGATGGCTTTCTCCAAGGTCGGCTTGATGTTGTCGATGTCGGTGATTTCGACAAAGTACCAGGGCGGCAGTCCCTGCTTCTCGCGAGCGTTGTTGACGGCCGGCAGCCAGCGTTCGTTGACGTACCAGCGCTTGAGTTCCTTGTCTTTGTTGAATCCCGTGATTTCCAGCAGCAGCGAGGCTTCGCGCAGCTTGGGCGTGCGCAGGCGGACGAGGTAGTCCGGAACGTAGTGCCGCTCCTTGCCTGCCTGGACATAGGGGATGGAGAAGCCGAGAAAGGCGTTTTTGACGTAGCTTTCGACGGCGGGCAGCTTCTCCAGGGTCTTGGCGGCGATCTGTTCCCAGGTATCGGTGTCGGCGACCACCAGGTTCACGTGGCTCTTCTTCGTCGGGAAGGTCTTCTTCGCCGTCTGGCCATGCACGTACCGGGTGGAGCCCTCGGGCTGGTAGCGGTTGAAGAGCGGCAGCACGCGCTCGCGCTCGGCGGCATGGGCGACGATGCCCAGGGCGATGTTCTCGGTGACGGCCTGCATGTTCTCGAAGACGACGAGGCGCTTGTAGATGGGGTCGGCTTCGCCCACCAGTTCGAGCTTTTCCTCGTACCAGCGGGTGACGATGCGGCGGGCGGCGGCGAAGAGCCTCAGGTCGGCGCGGCCGGCGGCATCGCCCTGGTGGCGCTTAAGGTATTCGGCGGTGAGCTTGTAGATGACCTCCTGGTCGCGCTTGTCTTCGAGCCGCACGCGCATTTCCTGGGTGTCGGCGGAAAAGGCGCTGCCGAGGGTGTTGTCGATGGGCAGTTTGGTGACATCCAGGCGGTAGTTGGGGGTGCCGCTGAAGTCGGCTTCCAGTGCGGCGGCGTCGGTGGCGAGGCGGTAGCCGATCAGGTTGGGGAAGCGGATTTCGAGGGCCGCCCGTTCGGGCAGGGCGCGCAGGGTCTGGTATTCCGGCGGTTCGACGTAGGCGCTTTGGCCGGCGGCGAACATCTTGAAGGGGATGCCGATGATGTGGGCGTACTCGGGCGGGAAGCGGCCGGTCTTGGGGTCCAGGTAATAGCTGCGCCGCCGCAGGGCCCGGCCGGCGACCTGCTCGCACAGCAGTTGGGAACCGAAGGCGCGCAGGCCCATGACGTGGGTGACGGTGTTGGCGTCCCAGCCCTCGGTGAGCATGGCGACCGAGACCACGCAGCGCACATGGGAGCCGAGGGCGTCGGGCTTGCCGACGGTGTTGACGACTTCGCGCAGGAGTTCGGCATCGGTGATGTCTTCCACCGAGCGGCCGGGGTGGCGCAGGCGGTAGTCGCGCTTGAAGCGCTCGATCTCGGGGGCGAAAATTTTCTTGAAGCTGTCGTCGATCTGGCCGGAGTTTTCCAGGGCGTCGCTGTCGATCAGCAGGGTGGGCGGCCGTACGCGCGGCTGGCCTGTCTGTTCGTCGAAGTTGGAAAACAGGGGAAACATGCCGGGGACGACCTGCCGTTCGCCCTTTTCGTCCTCCAGTTCGTAGCCGGCGATATGTTTGAAGACTTCGCGGGAAACGGCGGTGTTGCTGCATACGGCGATGAAGACGGGTGGTTCGGTGAACAAGTCGGCCCGTGCTTCGCCGCGTTTACGCAGCCCCTTTTCGTAATTGACGTAGTGGGCGTAGAAAGCGTCCAGGGCGGTGCGCACTTCGGGCGGCAGGTCCGGCGGCAGTTCGCCGGCGGGTTTTTCGCCTTTGGCTTTCCTTTCCTTCGCCTCCGCCCGCTGGGTACGCTGGCCTTTCTTGGGCAGGCGGTCCTTGCAGTGTTCGTAGAGATTGCGCAGCAGGGGTTCTTCGATGGCGTGGGTGCTGTCGTCGACGGGCAGGAAGGGAATCTTCACCAGGCCGGCTTCGATGGCCTCGATGAGGCCGAAGTCGGTGACCACCCAGGGGAACAGGGAGTAGGCCGGATAGCCGGAGCCGGAGAGGTAGTAGGGCGTGGCCGAAAGGTCGTAGACGGCGCGCACCTGGAAGCGCCGGGCGCAGGCGCGGATGCCGGAGAACCAGACGGCGGCGCGGGCGTTTTCGGTTTCGGAGTTGTCGAGTTCGGTGTCCTTGCCCTTGGCGCGGGGCAGGTAGCAATGGTGGGCTTCGTCGTTGAGAATCAGCAGGCGCCGGCCGGGCTTGAACTGGCCGAGCACGCGGCGCAGCACCTGGGCGTCGTCTTCGCGGGCTTCTGTTTTGCCACCCTCCGCCGACAGCTTGCCGTCGAAGGGGGAGCGCTTGTTGCCCGACAACGTGCGCGGCAGGAACTCGTGGTAGTTGGTAACGACCAGGCGGTGGGATAGTTCGCCCAGAGTGTCGCGATAGGCGGCCGGCACTAGATAGCGCTGGCGGTAGTAGTCCTTGGCTTCGTGCGGATTTTCGCTTGCCGTATCGGGAAAGAGGACGTTCAGGCGCTCGCGGATGGTGATGCCCGGCGCGACGACGAGGAAGTAGTCCGTGTAGCGGGTGTCGTTGCGGTATTCGCGGCGGTTCAGGTAGTGGTAGAGGATCAGGCAGGCCAGAACTACGGTCTTGCCGGTGCCGGTGGCCATCTTGAAGGCAATGCGGGGAAGCTGGTCCGTGGTCTCGCCGCCGACGCTGGCCTGGGCTTGGCGCAGGCGACTAAGGAAGTGGGTGCCGGAATTGGATTTTTCGGCAATTTCGTTGAGCCAGATGGCCGCCTCGACGGCTTCCTGCTGGGCGAAGAACAGTTTCTGGTGGGGCGCCCGCTCCGGGTTGGCGAACCAATGCTGCAGCAGATCGCGGGTGACCCGGCTGGTGACGCCGCGATAGCCTTGCTGGCGCCATTCGCGGACCAGCTCGCGCAGGCGGTTGACCAGATGTTCCTGGAAGTCGGCGACCAGATCGTTGATGTCGAAGAACTCGCCCTGCTTCTGCTGACCGACAGGCACCTGCGGCACGTCGGGTGCGAAGACGCGGCGCCCATTGCGCACGTCTCGGTAGCTCAGGTTCCCCTGCGTGTCGGTGGCGTAGTGCCGAACCGGTTCCTCGTAGGGCGAGTTGAGGATGGGGTTGTCCTGGGGGCGGGCCATGGAAGACGAGGTCGTCGCGGGAAGGAGCCGAGTGTAACAAAGCCGGAGCGCCAGGGGCATCCATGCAAACGGGATTTCCCGCCGGTTTCCGCGCTCCTTCGCCCAAGGGATGGAAATTGCTGAATAATTCGGCACCGTCATTTTTGCCCCGACCCGCCATGACCCGACCGCTCCCCATCGCCCGCTTCGACGCCGCCGACCTCTGCCTGCTGCCCGCCCTCGCCAACCGCCACGGCCTCGTCACCGGCGCCACCGGCACCGGCAAAACGGTGACCCTGCAGCGCCTGGCCGAGCAGTTTTCCGCCATCGGCGTGCCGGTGTTCCTGGCCGACGTTAAGGGCGATCTCTCGGGGCTGGGTGCCGCGGGCGTTGCGTCGGACAAGCTCAAGCAGCGCATGGAACAGCTTGGCGTCACGGACTGGCGGCCGGCCGCCTGCCCCGTGGTGTTCTGGGACGTCTTCGGCACGGCGGGCCACCCGGTGCGGGCGACCATTTCCGACATGGGGCCCCTCTTGCTTGCCCGTCTGCTGGGACTCAACGACACCCAGGAAGGCGTGCTGCAGCTGGTGTTCAAGATCGCCGACGACGAGGGACTGTTGCTGCTGGACCTGAAGGACTTGCGGGCCATGGTGCAGCACGTGGGCGAGCACGCCAAGGAATACACGACCGAGTACGGCAATGTGTCGGCCGCTTCCATCGGCGCCATCCAGCGGGGCCTGCTGACCCTGGAGAACCAGGGCGGCGACAGTTTCTTCGGCGAGCCCATGCTGGACATCGCCGACCTCATGCAGGCCCAGGATGGCAGGGGCGTTATCAACGTGCTGGCGGCCGAGAAGCTCATGAACTCGCCGCGGCTCTACGCCACCTTCCTGCTCTGGCTGCTGGCGGAGCTGTTCGAGCAACTGCCCGAGGCCGGCGACCTGGACAAGCCGAAGCTGGTGTTCTTCTTCGACGAGGCCCATCTGCTGTTCGCCGAGGCGCCGCCGGCCCTGCTGGAGAAGGTGGAGCAGGTGGTGCGCCTGATCCGTTCCAAGGGCGTGGGCGTCTATTTCGTCACCCAGAATCCCCTCGACGTGCCCGACACGGTGCTGGCCCAGCTCGGCAACCGGGTCCAGCATGCCCTGCGCGCCTTCACGCCGCGGGACCAGAAGGCCGTGAAGAGCGCCGCCGAGACCCTGCGGGCCAATCCGAAGTTTTCCGCCGAGACCGCCATCACCGAGCTGGGCGTCGGCGAGGCCCTGGTGTCCTTCCTCGACGAGAAGGGCCGGCCCCAGGTGGTGGAGCGGGCCTTCGTGCTGCCGCCGTCCTCCCGCATCGGCCCCCTGACGGCGACCGAGCGCAAGGCCGCCGTCGAGTCCTCGGTGCTGTTCGGCCATTACGAAAAGGCTGTGGACCGGGAGTCGGCCTACGAGAAGCTCAAGGGTGCGGCCAACGGCGGTACCGACAGCAAGCCGGCCGGCGATGATCGCGCTGCTACCGCCCCGGCGGGCGGCGGCCTGCTGGGAGGATTCGGCGACATGCTGGGCGGCGTGTTCGGCGGCGGCAGCAGCCGACGCCAGTCGGCCGTCGAGGCGGCGGTGAAGAGCGCGGCCCGGTCTATCGGCTCCCAGGTGGGCCGCGAAATCGTGCGCGGCGTGCTCGGTTCCATCCTCGGCGGGCGGAAGCGCTGAAGCCCGGCTACAGCGCGGGCCTCTGGCTCGCCATCCTCGCCGCCTTCGGATTTTCGGCCAAGGCCATCTTCGTCAAGCTCGCCTATGCCACGGCGCCCGTGGCGGCGGTGACCCTGCTGGCCCTGCGCATGGTCTTCGCCCTGCCGGTGTTCGTCTGGGTCGGCCTGCGGGCATCCCGCAACGCCGCGCCCCTGACGCGGCGCGACTGGGGCGTCGTCGTCATGCTCGGCCTGCTGGGCTACTACGGCGCCAGCATCTTCGACTTCCTCGGCCTGCAATACATTTCCGCCGGCCTGGAGCGCCTGATCCTGTTTACCTATCCGACCCTGACCATCCTGATCTCTGCCCTGTTCTTCGGCCACCGGGTGGGCCGCCGGGAGGCCGGCGCCATCGTGCTGTGCTACCTGGGCATCGCCGCCGCCTTCGCCCACGACCTGGGTGTCAGCGCCGACACGGCGGCGGTCTGGGTCGGCGGCGGTTTCGTTTTCGCCTCCTCCCTTTCCTACGCGCTCTACCTGGCCGGCAGCGCCCGCATGATCGCCCGGCTCGGCGCCGCCCGCTTCACGGCCCTGGCTATGCTGGTGTCCACGGCGGCGACCCTGATCCACTTTTTCGCCACCCAGCCCCTGGCGGCATTGATTCAGCCCCTGCCCATCTACGCCTATGGCCTGGGCATGGCTGTGCTGTCCACCGTGATCCCCGTGTTCGCCCAGTCGGCGGCCATCCGGCGCATCGGCTCGGGCCGTGCCGCCCTCATCGGCACCGTGGGCCCCCTGGCGACCATCGTCCTGGGCTGGTGGATACTCGGCGAGAGCCTGTCGGCCTGGCAGATCGGCGGCGCCGGGCTGGTGGTGGCCGGCGTCGTACTGGTCGGTCGGCGCTGAAATTCCTGTCGATTCATGGCTTAAGCGCGCTTCCGGCTATGTCCTTGCGCATATAATCCCCCGCTCGCCGTCAGGGTTGTCGATGAAGCGCTCCCGTTGTCCGCTGCCGTCCTATGCCGTCGTCCTTGCCTTCGGGTTGGGGGCGGCCGCCGCATTTGCCGAGGACGGGTCGGCGGTCAGCGAGCAGGATTTCTTCGGCGAGATGCCGGTGGTGCTGTCGGTATCGCGCCTGGCCCAGCCTCTGAACGAGACGCCGGGGGCGGTGACCGTCATCGACCGGGACATGATCCGGCGGTCCGGCGCGCGGGAACTGGCCGACGTGCTGAAGCTGGTGCCGGGCTTCATCGTCTCCCAACGCAACGGCGCCAACCCCTTCGCCACCTATCACGGCGACTTCGACTCCATCAACCGGCGGCTCCAGGTCTTCGTCGACGGCCGCTCGGTCTATTCGACCTTCTATGCCGGCGATGTCCATCGCGGCATGATGGGGGTGGTGCTGGAGGACATCGAGCGTATCGAGGTCCTGCGCGGCACCAACTCGGCCGCTTACGGCGCCAATGCCTTCCTGGGCGTCATCAACGTGGTGACGCGCAACGCCGCCGACAGCCAGGGCGGCATGGTGTCCGTCACGGAGGGGCAGGGCGGTATCTCCGACAACGTGGCGCGCATCGGCTGGGGCGGCGACAACGCCTATTTCCGGCTGACGACGGCCCGCCGTACCGACGACGGCCTCGACAACCAGTACGACGACAAGAAGGTCAGCCAGGTGCATCTGCGCGGCGACCTGCGGCCGTCCCTGCAGGACGAGGTCATGGTCCAGGCGGGAACCATCGTCCATTCGGCCGGCGACGGTTTCGTCGGCTCCACCAGCGACGCCGCCCGCACCACCACCTGGCGCAACGCCTACGCCCACGGCGCCTGGAAGCGCCAGCTGGCCGAGGGCGGGGAACTGCGTTTCGCCGGCAGCTACGACGAGGAGATTTATCACGATGCCTTCGTCGGCGGCACGGGTCTTACGAGCGGCCTGGTCTCCACCGGCGGCAAGGGTACGCGCACGGATATGGAGGCCCAGCACAGCTTCTCCTGGGGCAGGGAAGCGCGCCTGGTCTGGGGCGGCGGCTATCGGCGCGAGGAGGTCAAGTCGATGGCCCTGTTCTACGACCCCAACACCCTGAGCAACCATCTGTGGCGGGCCTTCGGCAATCTGGAATGGCGGCCCCACGAGAAGTGGCTCGTCAACGCCGGCGGCATGTTCGAGCGCCACAGCGTGTCCGGCGCCCGCCTGTCGCCGCGCCTGATGTTCAACTACCATGTGGCGCCCGGCCATACCCTGCGGCTGGGTACCACCAAGTCGTCCCGGCTGCCCACCCTCTACGAGATGCGCGGCGACGTGCGCTGGTATACGCCGGCCCTTCTGATCCATCAACTGCGCGTCACGGGCCAGGCCAAGCCCGAGACCCTGGTGGCCAACGAATGGGGTTACCTGGGCGAATTCCGTTCCCTCGGCCTGACCGTGGACCTGCGGGGCTTCGAGGAGAAGATGGAAGATGGCATGATCCGTCGCCATGGCAATGCGCGTCCCTACGACCTGATCAACAAGCAGCCGACCCGGCGCCGCGGCTGGGAGACCCAGTTGCGCTGGCAGCCCTGGGGCGGCACCCAGTTCCTGTTCAACCACACGGTCCTCACCATCGAGGCGGAACAACTCTCGGACCGCCGCGCCGCGCCGACCCATATGTCCACTCTGGCCTGGTTCCAGCGTCTGCCCCATGAGTTCGACCTCAGCGTGATCTATGCCGATTCCGGCCCGGTGACCCTGACGACCAACACCGAGGCCCTGGACGCTTCGCACCAACTCGACCTGCGTCTGGCCCGCAGCTTCCGCATCGGCGCCACCCGCTGCGAGGCCGCCGTCACCATGCAGGCGGCCGAGGGGGGGCGCCAGGAATTCCAGAACTTCAAGTATTCGAGCCGGCGCGCCTTCGCCACCCTGCGGGTGGATTTCTGACGATGATCCGTCTGTGCCACTCCCTGGTCCTCGTGTTCATATGTCTAATGACATATACATTTTGTGGGGGTGCGCTGGCGACCGAAGGTAGGGTCTGGATCGCCCTCGGCGAATCCGGCGGCCCCTATGCCGAGGCCGCGGAGGCCGCCCGCGGGGAGCTGATGCGCGGCGGCGGTCGGGGTGAGCCCCTCGTCAAGTCCTGGCGTGAGCTGGTCGCCGCCGGCGGCGCGCCGCCGCGGCTGGTGGTGGCCGTCGGCGTGGGGGCCATGCGTGGCATCGCCGACAGCGGCCTCAAGGTGCCCATGGTGGCGACCCTGGTGCCGCGCGCCAGTTACCAGCGTTTCGTCGACAGCCTGGGCGGCGGCGGGCGGAACGTGACGGCGGTTTGGCTGGACCAGCCCGTCGTCCGGCAGATGGAGCTGCTGCGCCTGGCGCTGCCAGAGCGGCGCCGCGTCGGCGTACTGTTCGGCGCCGACTCGCGCCTCTTTGAGCAGGAGTTGCTGCGGGCCGGCAGCGAGCGCGGCCTCGATATCGTGGCGGCCCATGCCTACAGCGGGGAGCAGGTGCCGACTTCCCTGCAGCGGACCCTGGAGGATGCGGATGTCCTGCTGGCCCTGCCCGATCCCCAGATCTACAACAGCTCGACGATCCAGAACATCCTGACGGCGGCCTACCGGCGCCGACTGCCGCTGATCGGGTTCTCGGCCGCCTATGTCAAGGCGGGGGCGCTGCTGGCCCTGTATTCGACGCCGACGCAGGTGGGGGCCCAGGCCGGCGAGATCGCCCGGACGGCGCTCGCCGGCAAGCCCTTGCCCCCGCCCCAATGGCCGCGGGAATTCGCCGTCGGCGTCAATACGGATGTCGCCCGCTCCCTCGGTGTTCCCCTCGACGGCGACTCGGCGGGCCGCCTGACCGACTTCCTGCGCACCCGGGAGCGCGCGCCATGAAGCTGCTGTCCGGCATCCGCGTCCGCGTCCTCGTCGCCGCCCTGCTGCCGGCGGTGCTGGTGGCCCTTTCCCTGGCGGGCATCCTGCTGGAACGCCAGTACCGGGGGCTGGAGGAAGCCTTGCAGGCGCGTGCGCGGGCCGAGGCGCGCCAGCTGGCGGGCGCCGCCGAGTTCGGCGTCTTCGCCGGCAGCCGCGAGGCGCTGCTGGCCCTGGCGCGCGGCGCCCAGGCCGGCGACGGCGATATCCGCGCGGTTTCCATCCTCGACGCCCGCGGCGAACTGCTGGCGGCAACCGGCGCCTCGGTCCTGTTGTCCCTGCCGGCCGTGGCCGGCGAGGAGCAGATCTTCGACAGCGGCTCCGTTCTCGTCGTCAGCACGCCGATCAAGCGTCCCCATATTCCGGTGGATGATGTCTATTCCGGCATCGAGCAACCGCCGACATCGGGGCAGATCGACGGCGCCGTGGTCATCGAGATGTCCCGCGAACGCCTGGAGGAGGAGCGCGCCCGTCAGATGGGGATAGGCGCCGTGGTCACCCTGGCGGGACTGCTGCTGGCCGGCTGGCTGGCGCTGCGCATCGCCCGCGGCGTGACGCGGCCGATCCTCCACATCAGCGACGTGGTCCAGCGCATTGGCGAGGGCGATCTGGCGGCCCGCGTGGTGCCCGATCCCTCCGGCGCCATGCCGGGCCTGGAGGAAGGCATCAACGCCATGGCCCTGCGCATCGGCTATACGCAGGAGTTCCTGCTCCAGCAGATCGACGCCGCCACGGCCGAACTGCGCGAACGCAAGGAGGAGGCCGAATCGGCCAACGCCGCCAAGTCCCGCTTTCTCGCCGCCGCCAGCCACGACCTCAGGCAGCCCCTGCATGCCCTGGGACTATTCGTCTCGCGGCTGTTGCAGTTGCCCCACGACCGGGAGACGAAGACCCTCATCGGCCATGTGGACCACTCCGTGGCAGCCCTGCAGGACCTGCTCGACACCCTGCTGGACATTTCGCGCCTGGACGCCGGCATGGTGACGCCGAAGCCGACGGACTTCCCCCTCGACGATCTGTTTGCCCGCCTCGCCATGGAGCACGACGGCCCGGCGCGGGAGAAGCTGCTGGCCTTCCGCGTGCGCAAATGCCCGGTCTGGCTCCATACGGACCCGCGCCTGCTGGAACGCATCCTCATGAACTTCCTCGGCAACGCCATGCGCTACACGCCGCGCGGCGGCATCCTCATGGGGTGCCGCCGCCGCGGCGACAGGGTGCTGATCCAGGTCTGGGACACGGGCGTCGGCATTCCCGCCGAGCACCTGCAGCACGTCTTCAGCGAGTACGTGCAGTTGGACAACCCCGAGCGCAACCGCGCCAAGGGCCTGGGCCTGGGCCTGGCCATCTGCGACCGCCTGTCCCAGCTGCTGGGCCTGCCCCTGGGGGTGCGCTCGCGGCCCGGCAAGGGCTCGGTGTTCTGGATCGAGGTGCCCCTGGGCCAGGCGCGGGAGAGCGACCGTCCCGAGCCGGCGGACCCCCTGGCCGGCAACCTGCTGGCGGGGACGGTGGCCCTGGTGGAGGACGATCCCCTCGCCGCCGCGGGCATGGTGGAACTGCTCACGGGTTGGGGCTGCCACGTCTTCGCCGCGGCGACGTCGACGGAAGCGGTGCGGCGTTTCGACGAGGAGGGCCTGAACCCCGATCTGGCGATCTGCGACTTCCGCCTCCAGGGCGGCGAGGACGGCATCTCCGCCGGCATCGCCCTGCGGCGGCGCTTCGGCCAGATTCCCATCCTGCTGATCAGCGGCGACGCCGACGAGAAACTGGTGGCTGGCGCCGCGCGCCGGGGCTTTACCCTGCTCGCCAAGCCTGTGCGGCCCGGCAAGCTGCGGGCCATGCTCCAGCATCTGCTGACCCAGGGCGGCGGCCAGCAGTAGGCCGGTCGCCGGCTGTCAGTCGGTGCTGGCCTTGAGGCCGAGGCGACCGACGATCTCGGCGGTGAGCCCCGCCTGGTTCAGGGTGTAGAAATGCAGGCCCGGCGCGCCGCGCCGGATCAGGCGCTCGCACAGCTCCGTCACCACGTCGAGGCCGAAGGCGCGGATCGAGGCGGCATCGTCGCCGTAGCTCTCGAACTTGCGCCGCATCCAGCGCGGAATCTCCGCGCCACAGGTGTCGGCGAAGCGGGCCAGCTTGGAGAAGGAGGCGATGGGCATGATGCCCGGCACGATGGGGATCGCGACGCCGAGGGCCCTTGCCTCGGCGACGAAGTGCTCGTAGGCGTCGGCGTTGAAGAAGAACTGGGTGATGGCCGAGTCGGCACCCGCATCCACCTTGCGCTTGAAGTTGAGCAGGTCGTCGCGGGGGCTCCGCGACTGGGGATGCCACTCGGGATAGGCGGCCACCTCGATGCGGAACCAGTCGCCGGTCTCCTGGCGGATGAAGTCAACCAGCTCGTTGGCGTAGCGGAACGCGCCGGTATCGGCCATGCCCGAGGGCAGGTCGCCGCGCAGGGCGACGATACGCTTGATGCCGTGGTCTCTGTAGCTCTGCAGGATGTCGCGGATGCCTTCCCGCGTCGACCCGACGCAGGAGAGATGGGGCGCGGCAACGCGGCCCTCGGCGGCGATTTCCATCACCACGTCGAAGGTGCGGTCGCGGGTGGAACCGCCGGCGCCGAAGGTCACGGAGAAGAAGGCCGGACCCAGTTGCGCCAGCTGACCGCGCACGGCGCGCAGCTTCTCCAGGCCTTCGGTGGTCTGGGGCGGGAAGAATTCGATGGACAGTTCGGTGGTCATTTTGAAATCCGGATGAAAAATTCGCGGTTGCCGTCGCCGCCGGTGATGGGGCTGTCGAACCAGTCGTGCACCGTGAGGCCGGTTGCCGCGCAGGCCGCCCGCAGCTTGGCCTCGACCTGCGGGTAGAGGCCGGCGTCGCGTACGATGCCGCCCTTGCCGACGTTCTCCGGACCGACCTCGAACTGGGGTTTGACGAGCAGGATCATCTCGCCGTCCGCGGCCAGCAGCGGCGGCAGCTGCGGGAGTATCAGGGTCAGGGAGATGAAGCTGACATCGGCGACGATGAGGCCGAAACCGCCCTCCGGCATTTTGCCGCCGAGATCGTCTCGGTCCAGGGCTCGGCAGTTGAGTTCCTCGATGCAGGTCACCCGCGCGTCGCCGCGCAGGCGCGGATGCAGTTGGGTGCGACCCACGTCCACGCCGACCACGCGCGCCGCGCCGGCCTGGATCAGGCAGTCGGTGAAGCCGCCGGTGCTTTGGCCGACATCGAGGCAGACGCGGTCGCGCACGTCGATGCCGGTATGCGCCAGGGCGCCGGCGAGCTTGAGCCCGCCGCGGGAGACGTAGCGGTCTTCGTCGTCCGCCGCCACCTGCAGCGCAGTGTCGGCCGTGAGCTCGTGGGATGGCTTGTCGATGCGGCCATCCGGACCGCTGACGCGGCCGGCGGCGATCATGCGCTGCGCCGCTGTGCGCGAGGGCGCGAGCCCCCGCGTCACCAGCAGCGCATCTACGCGCACGAGGCCGTGGCGGTCGCGCGGCTCCTCCGGCGGCCGTGCACGCGGGATGCCTTCGTAGTGCATCTCGCTTTTCCGCGTGCGGGCGTGGAAGGAGCGCATCGCCATCGCATCAATACCGGTAGTGCTCGGTCTTGTACGGACCTTCCACCGGCACGCCGATGTAGGCGGCCTGGTCGGCGGAGAGCGTCGTCAGCTGGGCGTTGAGCTTGCGCAGTTGCAGGCGCGCCACCTTCTCGTCCAGGTGCTTGGGCAGCGTGTAGACGCCCACCGGGTAGTCGGCGTTCTTGGTGAACAGCTCGATCTGGGCGATGGTCTGGTTGGCGAAGGACGAGGACATCACGTAGGACGGATGGCCCGTGGCACAGCCCAGGTTCACCAGGCGTCCCTTGGCCAGCAGGATGATGCGGTTGCCGCTCGGCATGACGACGTGGTCCACCTGGGGCTTGATCTCCTCCCACTGGTACTTCTCGATGGAGGCGACGTTGATCTCCGAGTCGAAGTGGCCGATGTTGCAGACGATGGCCTGGTCCTTCATCTTCACCATGTGGTCATGGTCGATGACGTGGAAGTTGCCGGTGGCGGTGACGAAGATGTCGGCCTTGTCGCAGGCGTAGTCCATGGTGACGACGCGGTAGCCTTCCATCGCCGCCTGCAGGGCGCAGATCGGGTCGATCTCGGTGACCCACACCTGGGCCGAGAGGGCGCGCAGGGCCTGGGCCGAGCCCTTGCCGACGTCGCCGTAGCCGCAGACGACGGCGATCTTGCCGGCCACCATGACGTCGGTGGCGCGCTTGATGCCGTCCACCAGGGACTCGCGGCAGCCGTAGAGGTTGTCGAACTTGGACTTGGTGACCGAGTCGTTCACGTTGATGGCGGGAATCTTCAGTTCGCCGCGCTCGTGCATCTGGTAGAGACGGTGCACGCCGGTGGTGGTCTCCTCCGTCACGCCCTTGATCTTGGCCAGGCGCGTCGAGTACCAGGTCGGGTCCTGCTTGAGCTTGGCCTTGATGGAGGCGAACAGCACCGTGGCTTCCTCGCTGTCCGGCTTGTCGAGGACGGAGAGGTCCTTCTCGGCGCGGCTACCCAGGTGCAGCAGCAGGGTGGCGTCGCCGCCGTCATCGAGGATCATGTTGGAGTAGCCGCCGTCCGGCCACTCGAAGATGCGGTGGGTGTAGTCCCAGTAGTCCACCAGCGTCTCGCCCTTGACGGCGAAGACGGCGATGCCGTCCTTGGCGATGGCGGCGGCAGCGTGGTCCTGGGTCGAGAAGATGTTGCAGGAGGCCCAGCGCACTTCGGCGCCCAGGGCCGTCAGGGTCTCGATCAGCACGGCGGTCTGGATGGTCATGTGCAGGGAGCCGGTGATGCGGGCGCCCTTGAGGGGCTGGCTCTTGGCGAATTCCTCGCGGATCGCCATCAGGCCGGGCATTTCGGTCTCGGCGATGCGGATTTCCTTGCGGCCCCAGTCGGCCAGCGCCATGTCGGCAACAACGTAGTCAGTCACAGCGTTCATATGAACTCCTTGAACTTGCGACCGGGAGGGAGGGGGATTGCGTGCGGCTCACCCGTGATCCCGAACCCGGCAGGGTTGGTCAGGTGAGCGCGGTTCTCATGGATCACCGAGCCTGGGGGCGACTGACGTCGCGCCTTGCAGCGCTCCTCGGTGGCGAGATTATAGCGATACTGGCTCCGTCCGATACCGGAATTCCGAAGGGGGGCGGATTTCACGACGCCGGACCTGGATTTCCGCCGCCGAATCGGGCGGGAATGCCCGCGGCGAGGCCCGGCGGTACCTGCCGGATTTCCGGACGTGGCTGGAGGCGGCCGTGGTCGCCTGGCGGGCCTTCCTGGCCGAGCGGGCCTGAGACGCCCTCAGTCCGCCAAGTCGGCGCCGCCGCCCTCGGCGGCCTGGGCGATGGCGTAGGCCCGGTAGCGGATGACCACCCGCTGGAGTTCGGCGAATTCGTCGGCGGCCCAAAGCTCTTCGAGCAACTGGTCGCGGATGTCGAGCATCGAGCAGCGGGCGACGGCCTCGGGGTCCACGAGCCGGCCGCTCACTGCCGCCTTGATGTGGGGACACTCGGCCTGGACGGCGAGGATTTCCGGCAGGGAATGGCCCGTGCGGATGGTTTCGGCTTCCTCGGGGGAGAAATCGCAAAGGTCGATGCACTGTTGCATGCAGAGCATGGTGGCCTCCTTCACGCTGAAAATTTCCGACAAAGTTACTCGGATTTTTCCCGGCCGTGGATGAGTTTTTTTGCGGGTGCCGAAGCCCTCGCCTTAATGGGGCGATTGCCGGCCGTCCGGTTGGATTCGGGCTGGGCGGATGGTATGCTGCGCGCAAAAAAATATATCCAAAGTACAGTCCCATCCCGACAGAGAGTGTGAATGGCTGAATTTCCCCAGGGCGCCTCGGCGCCTACCGCGGTGCCGCCGTTCGCCCCTCGCGGCCCGGCGGCGGAAACCCCGCCACCCGCCGACCCCCAGGGTGCCGCCGGCCGCGCCCTGGCCCATCTGGGTTGCTCCGAACTCCAGTTGTGCTCCCTGCTGCTGGCGGTGGAGGAGGGCATCCAGTTGTGGACGGCGGACGGCCGTCTGGTCTATGGCAACCGCGCCACTTTCGAGCAGTTTCCCGGTCTCGGCGAGGACGGCAGCTGGGATTACTTCCGCATGGCCGGGCTTTGCCTCACGGAGGACGGCCTGCCGCTGCCGGCCGACCGTTTTCCGGTCGCACGGGTGATCGCCGGTGCGGCTTCCTGCCTTGATACCTTGGTGCAGGTGCCGCGGGCCGATGCCGCGCCGCTGTGGCTGCGCATCAATGCCCGCCCGCTCACCGACGCGGCCGGCTGTGCGGCAAGCGGCATCATCACCTCCACGGTGGATGTGACGGCCCTCGTCGAACAGGAACACAGGCTCCAGCACCAGGCCCACTATGACGTCCTGACCGCCCTGCCGAACCGCCTTCTGCTGGCGGACCGCATGAAGCAGGCCCTGGCCTACTGCCAGCGCCGCGGCGAGATTCTCGCCGTCTGCCTGCTCGACCTGGACGGCTTCAAGCCGGTGAACGATCTGCTGGGCCACAAGGCCGGCGACCGCCTGCTGCAGGAGATTGCCCGCCGGCTGCAGGATGCCATCCGCGCCGACGACACGGCCGCCCGCCTCGGCGGCGACGAGTTCGCCCTGCTGCTCGGCGGGTTCAAGTCGCCCGGCCAGTGGGAGCAGGCCCTGAAACGCATCCTCGACGCCGTTGCCGTCCCTTTCGCCGTCGGCGAGCAGGCGGTGCGGGTGTCAGCGAGCATCGGCGTCACCCTGTTCCCCAACGACATCGGCGACCCGGACCAGCTCCTGCGCCACGCCGACCAGGCCATGTACAAGGCCAAGGAGGCGGGCAAAAACCGTTTCCATATCTACGATCCGGCCTTCGAGTCCCGCGCCCGGGCCAACCAGGGCATCCTGCGGCGCATCGAGGATGCCCTCGACCAGGGCCAGTTCAAGCTCCATTACCAGCCCAAGGTGGATTGCCGCCGCGGCCGGGTGGTCGGTTTCGAAGCCCTGGTGCGCTGGGATCACCCGGTGCTCGGCTTGCGCGCCCCCGGCGAGTTCCTGCCGCTCATCGAGCACGAGGACATCATCGTGCGCCTGGGCGAATGGGTGATCGCGGAAGCTCTCGCCCAGCTGGAGGAATGGTCCCTGGCCGGCTTCGACCTGGGCATCAGCGTCAATGTCTCGGCACGCCAGTTCCTGCGCGGCAACTTCGCCAGCCGCCTCGGCGAGATGCTGGAGCGCTACCCGCCGGCGCTGGTGCGCCGGCTCGAAATCGAGATCGTCGAGACGGCGGCCCTGGAGGACATCAACGCCGTCGCCGCCCTCATCGACCAATACCAGGCCCTGGGCATCGGTTTCGCCCTCGACGACTTCGGCACCGGCTATTCGTCCCTGGTGCATCTCAAGCGGCTCGCCGCCCATACCCTGAAGATCGACCAGACCTTCGTGCGCGACATGCTGGACGATCCGGGTGACCTGGCCATCGTCCAGGGGGTGATCGGGCTGGCCGAGGCCTTCCAGGCCCAGGTGGTGGCCGAGGGGGTCGAGTCCATCGAGCAGATTCTCATGCTGCTGGAGCTCGGCTGCGATGTCATGCAGGGTTTCGCCATCGCCCGGCCCCTGCCGGCCGACCGCGTCGCCGCCTGGCTGCGGGACTTCCGCAGCGACCCGCGCTGGCAACTGGCGGAAACGAATTTCCCCCTGCGCAGCGACTTCGAACTGCTGCTGATGGAGGTTGCCCATCGCCACTGGGTGGAACGCCTGCGCCAGGTGCTGGCGCGCCGCGGCGGCGTGGAGGACCTCCCGCCCGTGGACTACGCCAGCTGCCGCCTCGCCCAGTGGTACGGCGGGGCCGGCGGGCGACGCTTCGGCACCCTGCCCGAGTTTCGCGAGATCGAGGCGGCCCACCGCCAGGTGCACCGCCTGGCGGAAACCCTGCGCGCCTGCGTCGAATCGCGGCAGGACCGCCTGATCGCAGAAACCGAGCGCTCGCTGGCCGAGGCCAACGAGGCCATGGTCGGCAAGCTGCACAATTTCCGTATCGCCCTGGCGGGTGCCGAGGGCGTCCGCCGCTGATGCGGCGGCGACATCGAAAGGAGAATCCCATGACGGCCCCAGCCCTAGCCTGGAACGACAGCTTCGCCACCGGTGTGCCCGAGATCGACGAGCAGCACATGATCCTCGTGCACACCCTCAACGAGGCTTCCGTGCGGCTGGCCAATGACGCCAGCCTCGAATCCCTGGAACGCATCACCCAGGACCTGCTGAGCTACGCCCTCTATCACTTCGAGACCGAGGAACAGCTCATGCACACCTACGGCTATCCGGAGGACAGCAGCGCCGATGCCGCCCAGCATCTGGAGCAGCACCGGGCCTTCTCGGCCAAGGTCGTGCAGGTGCGCGAGGGCATCAAGCAGGGCACGCCGGTGGCGCCGGAGGATCTCCTCGGTTTCCTCAACGGCTGGCTGGTGAATCACATCCTGAACACGGACAAGAAGCTCGGCGCCTTCATCGCCGCGCGCAGGGGAACGGCATGAGCGATGTTGAGCAGGAAACGGTACCGACCAAGGACGCCGGCGGCGCCGTCGAGCGGTTTGTCGCCATCGGCACCGGTGCTGCGCTGCTGGTCCTGGCCCTTTCCATGTGCGGCTGGGCGATCCGGCTGCTGCGGGCGGCGGCGGGGCCGGCCGCCTGGCCGCCGGGATTCGGACAGTTGCTGATTCCCGTGGCCTTCACGGTGGCCTTTGCCGGCTTCGGCGCCTGGCGGCTGCTGCGCATGGGGCTGCCGGCGCGGATTTTCGGTCTGCCACTGGGCGGGGTGGTGCTGGCCCTGTTCGGGGTCGCCGTGCTGGTGGGGGCGGTGATGTAAAGAAAACGGCCGGCGCAAGGCCGGCCGTGAATCCGGTGCAGAGGCCTTCTTACCGCCCTGCGTCGGCGCGCAGCGCGGCGAAGAACTGACGTTGTCTCCGGCCGGCCCTCCGGGCCTTAACCTGCCGAAAAGCTTGGCAGGTTAGCCTACGACGAGCAACCGACAAGGGCCTGTGGCCTTGGGCCTTACAGGCCCGCATCCGCGCGAAGCGCGGTCGAGAACGGATTTTGTCTTCGGCCGGCGCTTCGCGCCTTAACCTCGCTCCGCGAGGTTAGCCTGCGACGAAACACGGACGGGGCCTTGCGGCCCCAAGGCCTTACAGGCCTGCGTCCGCGCGCAGCGCGGCCGCCTTGTCCGTGTTTTCCCAAGTGAATTCCGGTTCGTCGCGGCCGAAGTGGCCGTAGGCGGCGGTCTTCTCGTAGACGGGACGCAGCAGGTCCAGCATCTGGACGATGCCCTTCGGGCGCAGGTCGAAGTGCTTCTTCACCAGCTCGGCGATGGTGGCGTCGGAGATCTTGCCGGTACCCTGGGTCGTGACCCACACGGAGGTCGGCTCGGCGACGCCGATGGCGTAGGAGATCTGCACCAGGCACTTGCTGGCCAGGCCGGCGGCGACGATGTTCTTCGCCACGTAGCGGCCGGCGTAGGCGGCCGAGCGGTCCACCTTGGACGGGTCCTTGCCGGAGAAGGCACCGCCGCCGTGGGGGGCCGCGCCGCCGTAGGTGTCGACGATGATCTTGCGGCCGGTGAGGCCGCAGTCGCCCTGGGGACCGCCGACGACGAAGCGGCCGGTGGGGTTCACCAGGTACTTGATGTCGCCCTTCATGAGTTCCTTCGGCAGCACCGGCTTGATGATCTCCTCGATGACGGCGTCGATGGCGGCCTGCTTCATCTTCGGGCCGTCGGACATCTCGGGGGAGTGCTGGGTGGACAGCACCACGGTGTCGATGGCGTCGGGCTTGCCGTCCTTGTAGCGCACGGTGACCTGGGACTTGGCGTCGGGGCGCAGCCAGGGCAGGCGGCCGTCGCGGCGCAGCATGGACTGGCGCTCGACGAGGCGGTGGGACAGGTAGATGGGCAGGGGCATCAGGGTCGGCGTCTCGTCGCAGGCGTAGCCGAACATCAGGCCCTGGTCGCCGGCGCCCTGGTTGAGGTTGTCGTCGTAGGCCTTGTTTACGCCCTGGGCGATGTCGGGGCTTTGCTTGTCGTAGGCCACCAGCACGGCGCAGCCCTTGTAGTCGATGCCGTATTCGGTGTTGTCGTAGCCGATGCGCTTGAGGACGTTGCGGGCGATCTGGATGTAGTCGACGTTGGCGGTGGTGGTGATTTCGCCGGCCAGCACGACGAGACCGGTGTTGCACAGGGTTTCGGCGGCGACGCGGGAGTGCTTGTCCTGGGCCAGGATGGCGTCGAGGATGGCGTCGGAAATCTGGTCGGAAACCTTGTCCGGGTGACCTTCGGAAACGGACTCGGACGTGAAGAAATACTCTTGACTCATGGAACCTGCTCCTTGCGAACTCCCCTTGTCCCGGCGCAACCGGCTCCGGGGAGGAGAGCAGGCGACGCTTTAGCAGTATTTGCCGCATCGGCTGCGGTTCCGCCCTGCAAGTTGTCCTGATTAACTCGGCGGAGGCGATAATATTAGTCTTTTATGCTTCTGCCGGTCAAACACGGCGGCTTCATGGGTATTTTGTTCCGCTTCCTCTCCCGTCTTCCCCTGCCCCTGCTCCACAACCTGGGGGCGATCCTGGGCTGGCTGGCCTATCTGCTTTCCCCCACCTATCGACGCCACCTGCGGGAGAACGCCGCCCTGGCCGGCGTGGAGGGGGCCGCCGCCGCATCGGTCGCCGAGGCCGGCAAGGGGGTTCTGGAACTGCCGAAGATCTGGCTGCGCCCCCACGACGAGGTGGTCGGCCTTGTCGTCAAGGTGACCGGCTGGGAACTGGTGGAAGCCGCCTGGCGCGAGGGCCGCGGCATCCTGTTCCTGACGCCCCACCTGGGCTGCTTCGAGATCACGGCCCAGTATTACGCGAGCTTCCGGCCCATGACCGTCCTCTACCGCCGGCCGAAGCAGGCCTGGCTCGCCCCCCTCATCGAGGAGGGCCGCGGCGCCAACCTGCGGCTGGCGCCGGCGGACTTGTCGGGCGTGCGCCGCCTCATCAAGGCCCTGAAGACCGGCGAGGCCGCCGGCATGCTGCCGGACCAGGCGCCGGGCGCCGGCGAGGGCATCTGGGCGCCCTTTTTCGGCAAGCCGGCCTACACCATGACCCTGGCGGCGCGTCTCGCCGAGACCGGCGCCACGGTGCTGCTGGCCTATGCGGAGCGTCTGCACTACGGCGCCGGCTACCACCTGAAGCTCTTTCCCCTCTCCAAGCCGCTGGCGGGGGAACTCCCGGAACGGGTGGCCGCCATCAACGCCGAGCTGGAAGCCCTGATCCGCCAATGTCCCGAGCAATACCTGTGGGGCTACAACCGCTACAAGGTGCCGGCTGGCGCCCCGATTCCCCAATGACGCGCCTTGCCCTTGCATTCATGTGGCTGTGCCACTGGCTGCCCCTGCCGGCCCTGGCCGCCCTCGGCCGCGCCTTCGGCCGCCTGCTCTATGCCTTCGGCCGGGAGCGCCGGCATGTGGCCCTCACCAACCTGCAGCTCTGCTTTCCCGCCATGACGGCGGCGCAGCGCGAGACCCTGGCGCGCCGACACTTCGAAGCCTTCGGCCGCAGCTTCCTGGAGCGGGGTCTGCTGTGGTGGGCCTCCGCCGGGCGCATCCGCTCCATCGTGCGGGTGGAGGGCCTGGAGCGGCTTGCCGCCCTCGGCGACCGGCCGGTGATTCTGCTGGTGCCCCATTTCGTCGGCCTCGACATGGGCTGGACGCGGCTGACCCTGGAACTCGGCATGGTCAGCATCTACGCCAACCAGAAGAACCTGCTGTTCAACGCCGCCCTGCTGCGGGGCCGCACCCGTTTCGGCGATTCCCTACTGCTGTCGCGCCAGGAGGGCACCCGCAAGGCCCTCAAGGCCATGAAGGCCGGCAAGCCCTTCTACTACCTGCCCGACATGGACTACGGCCAGCGGGACACCATCTTCGTCCCTTTCTTCGGCTTTCCCACCGCCACCATCACCGGGCTGTCGCGCCTGGCCCGCATGGGCGAGGCTGCCGTCGTGCCCGTCATCACGTGCATGGAGGACCGCGGCTATGTCGTGGAAATCGGTACGCCCTGGGCGGATTACCCCGGCCCCGACATCGAGGCCGACACCCGGCGCATGAATACCTTCATCGAGGCCGAGGTGCTGAAGATGCCCGAACAGTACTTCTGGCTGCACAAGCGCTTCAAGACCCGGCCGGCCGGCGAAAAAGGGGTTTATTGAGGCGCCTATTCGGCCATTGCCGGCCGCGGGCTGAAGTATGATTCCCCGATGGCTAAGAATCCCGCCCCCGAAGAAATCCGCGACATGCTGCGCACGGCGAAGACCATCGCCGTCGTCGGCTTCTCGCCCAAGGAAGACCGGCCGAGCTATCGTGTCGCCCGCGCCATGCAGGCCCTCGGCTACCGCATCATTCCCGTGCGTCCGCTGCTGGCCGACGGGCTCGGCGAGAAGGCCTACGGGCGCCTTGCCGATCTGCCCGCGCCGCCTGACATCGTCGATGTGTTCCGTGCCGCCGATGCCGTCGACGAAGTGGTGGACGAATGCATCGCCATCGGCGCGAAGCGACTCTGGCTCCAGGAGGGCGTCGTCAACGAGGCCGCCGCCGAGCGGGCGCGGGCGGCGGGCATCACCGTGGTGATGGATCTTTGCATCTGGAAGGAACATCGGGCGCTGCTATCGTGAGAATACGTTTTACCAAGATGCACGGCCTCGGCAACGACTTCGTCGTGCTCGACGCCATCAACCAGGCCTTCGTTCCCAACGGCGCCCAGGTGCGCTTCCTCGCCGACCGCCATTTCGGCGTCGGCTGCGACCAGTTGCTGGTGGTCGAACCGGCGCAGCGGCCCGATGCCGATTTCCGCTACCGCATCTTCAACGCCGACGGCGGCGAGGTGGAGCAGTGCGGTAATGGCGCCCGCTGTTTCGTGCGCTTCGTCCATGAGCGCGGCCTTACCGACAAGCGCGAAATCCGCGTCGAAACCAAGTGCGGCATCATCGCGCCGCGCTTGGAGGACGACGGTCTGGTCACCGTGGACATGGGCGTGCCGCGTTTCTCGCCGGGCGAGATTCCCTTCGTCGCCCAGGAAGACGCGGTGAAGCACCAGCTGGAGATCGCCGGCCATTTCATCGACATCAGCGTCGTCTCCATGGGCAATCCCCATGCGGTGCAGGTGGTCGATGACGTGGACGCCGCGCCGGTGGATCGGGACGGGCCGCGCATCGAGTCCCATCCGCGCTTTCCCCAGCGGGTCAACGCGGGCTTCATGCAGGCCGTCGGTCGTCACGACATCCGCCTGCGCGTCTATGAGCGCGGTGCCGGCGAAACCCTGGCCTGCGGCACCGGTGCCTGCGCTGCCGTCGTCGCCGGCATCCGCCGGGGCCTGCTGGACAGCCCGGTCGCCGTGCAGACGCGGGGCGGCCAGCTGACCATCGCCTGGAGCGGTGCCGGCAGTCCGGTGCTGATGACCGGCCCGGCCGCCACCGTATTCGAAGGCGAAATCGATATTCCCGAGGATCTCCAATCATGAAAGCCGAAGAAGTCGCCCGCTACCTGCAGGACCATCCGGAGTTCTTCGAGCAGTATGCGGACCTGCTGGCCCAGATCGCCATTCCGAGTCCCCACGGCGGCCGTGCCATTTCGATCACCGAGCGCCAGATGGGCGCCCTGCGCGACAAGGTCAAGCAGCTCGAAGGCAAGCTTGCCGAGCTGATCCGCTTCGGCGAGGAAAACGACGGCATCGCCGCCAAGGTACACAAGCTGGCCGTCGCCCTGCTGGCGGCCCGGGACAACGGCACCGTGCTGCAAACTCTCTACGACCACCTCGGCGGTTCCTTCGCCGTGCCCCACGTGGCGGTGCGCCTGTGGGGGGCCGCCGGCAGCGGCACGGCGGTCGAGTTCGCGCCCGTCAGCGATGAGGCGCGCCGCTTTGCGGAAACCCTGGCCCAACCCTATTGTGGCCCCGGCGCCGGTCCCGACGTCATGGCCTGGTTCGGCGAAGCCGGCGCCCACGTGCGTTCCCTGGCGTTGCTGGCCCTGCGCGAGGGAGGCGAAACTTTCGGCCTCATGGTCATGGGCAGCGAGGAGCCCCAGCGCTTCTATCCCGGCATGGGCACCCTCTACGTCGAGCAGATCGGCGAAATGGCGTCGGCCGCCTTGGTCCGCACCCGGGCCTGATGACGGGGCGAGACTCGGTCGAGCAATTCCTCGCCGAGCTGGCCCACCAGCGCCGTGCCAGCCCCCATACGCTGAAGGCCTACCGGAGCGACCTCGAAGCGCTGCTGGAACTCGTCGGCGATACCGATGCCCGCGGCCTCCAGCCCTTCCAACTGCGCCGTCAGGCCATGCAGCTCCATGGCCGCGGTCTTGCCCCGCGGTCCCTCGCCCGCACCCTCTCAGCCTGGCGTGCCTGGTACCGCTGGCTGGCACGCCGCGGCGAGATCGAGCGCAATCCCTGCGATGGCCTGCGGGCGCCCAAGCAGGGCCGGCGCCTGCCCAAGGCGCTTTCCGTCGATCAGACCAAGGCCCTGCTGGAGGCCCCGGCCGACACCGACCTGGAGATACGCGACCAGGCAATGTTCGAGCTGTTCTATTCCTCCGGCCTGCGCCTTTCCGAACTTGCGAGCCTCGACGTGCAGGGGGGGCTGGACCTAAAAGACGGCGAAGTCACCGTCACGGGCAAGCGCGGCAAGACGCGCATCGTACCCGTCGGCGACAAGGGCGTCGCCGCGCTGCAGCGTTGGCTGGCCCGGCGGGAGGCGGTCGCCCGTCCGGGGGAACCCGCCCTCTTCGTGAACAACCGGGGTGGCCGCCTGACGCCGCGTTCCATCGAGCGCCGCCTCGAACAATGGGCCCTGCGCAGCGGCTGCGAGGTACATGTGCATCCCCACATGCTGCGCCATTCCTTCGCTTCCCATGTGCTGCAGTCCTCGGGGGACCTGCGGGCCGTGCAGGAAATGCTCGGCCACGCCAATATCGGCACGACCCAGATCTATACCCATCTGGATTTCCAGCATCTCGCCAAGGTCTACGACGCGGCACACCCGCGGGCCAAAAAGAAGTAGCCGGATTCCCGTCTTCGGCCACGGTTTCCCGTGGGTGCGGGGAAAGCCTCAGGCGGAGCAGACTGGGCAGGAAGGGTCGCGGGGGACGGCGATGGAGCGCCATTCCATGGCGAGGCCGTCCAGCAGGAGCAGACGCCCCGCCAGGGTGGTGCCGCAGCCGATGAGCAGCTTCAGCGCTTCGGCGGCCTGCATGGCGCCGACGATCCCCGTCAGCGGGGCGAAGACGCCCATGACGGCGCAGCGCATTTCCTCCACGTCCTGGGCTTCCGGAAACAGGCAGTGATAGCAGGGGGCGCCGGGCCGGCGCGGATCGAAAACCGCCACCTGGCCGTCGAAGCGGATGGCTGCCCCGGAGACCAGGGGCACGCGATGGGCCACACAGGCCCGGTTCACCGCGTGGCGGGTGGCGAAGTTGTCGCTGCAGTCGAGTACCACGTCGGCCTGGGCGACCTCGGCGGCGAGCTGGCCATCTTCGAGGCGGTCGGTGACGGCGATCACGCGGCATTCGGGATTGATCTGGGCGAGGCTGCGCTCGCCGGACTCGGCCTTGGGCCAGCCGATGGCGTCGGTGCGGTGGAGGATCTGGCGCTGCAGGTTGGTCAGGTCCACCCGGTCGCCGTCGGCCAGCACCAGGGTGCCGATGCCGGCGGAAGCGAGGTAGAGGGCGGCCGGCGAACCCAGGCCGCCGGCGCCGATGACGAGCACGCGGGCGGCGACCAGCCTTTCCTGGCCCTCGACGCCGATTTCCGGCAGCAGGATGTGGCGGCTGTAGCGGAGCAGTTGCTCGTCAGTCACGACGCAGCTCGGGCGGCGTGTCGTCGTGGTCGCCGTGGGGGTGGTGCTCCCAGGCCTTCGAGTAGACCTCGTGGGACTTCTTGATGAGGCGCTCGGGCTGGCTCATGTTGCGCAACTGGGTGTCTTCGCAGAAGTACACCAGGGCCCGGATCATCTTGCAGTAGAGCGTGTTCTCCAGATGGAAGCCCTGGTTGACCAGGGCCGTTTCCAGGCCTTCCATCGTGTAGTCGGTGACTTCGTACCAGACCGACAGGCTGTTGGGCATCACCCCGGGGGCGACTTCCAGGTTCTCCAGGCTTTCCAGCAGGGCCTTGGCATGATCGACCTGCCACAGGCGCAGCTTGTTGAAGCGGATTTCCCGGTGCTTGCGGGTACCGGACTGGGGGGCGAGCGCATGGGGACGATGGAGCCCGCGCTCCTTGTCCCGCAATCGTCTGGCGCGCTCGACATCCATGCCCGCGGCTCCTATTTCTTGATGATCTGCCAGGCCTTCAAGAGGTTCATGGCCTGGCCGAGCTGGTAGTCGTTCTTGGAGGCGATTTCGAAGGGGGGCGGCTTGACGGCCTCCTCTTCATCCTCCTTGCTGCCGGGCTTGCCCTTGCCGTTCTTGCCCTGGGGCTTGGCGGCGGGCTTGTCGGCATCCTTCGCCGGGGCCTTTTCCCTGTCGTTGTCCAGATGGCGGTCCAGATCGGCCTCGCGGATGCGTTCCCGCGTATCGCCGTTGGGCGTTTCTTCCACCACCACGTCGGGGACGATGCCCTTGGCCTGGATCGAGCGGCCGTTCGGCGTGTAGTAGCGGGCCGTCGTCAGCTTGATGGCCGTGTTGTTGGACAGGGGCAGGATGGTCTGGACGGAGCCCTTGCCGAAGGTCTGGGTCCCCATCACCACGGCCCGCTTGTGATCCTGCAGGGCGCCGGCGACGATCTCGGAAGCCGACGCGGAACCGCCGTTCACGAGTACAACCAGAGGCACCGTCTTCACGGCCGGCGGCAGGTTCTTGAGAAGGTCTTCCTTCTGGCCGCGCTGGTAGTCCTCGGTGCTGGCAATGTACTTGCGCTTCGCATCCTCGGTGCGGCCGTCGGTGGAGACGACGACGACCTTGGGCGGCAGGAAGGCCGCGGCCACGCCGATGGCGCCATGGAGCAGGCCGCCGGGGTCGTTGCGCAGGTCGAGCACCAGGCCCTTGATCTCTTCGGGCTTGGCTTCGGTCTTGTCGTCCTTGGTCTTCGCCTCCTTGCCCTTGGCGTCGGCGGCGGGGGGGGCGGGGCGGAAGAGCTTGTCCAAATGCTTGGCGAGGTCGGGAATGGTTTCTTCCTGGAACTGGGTGATGCGCACATAGGCGTAACCCGGTTCGAGGGGCTTCGACTTGACGCTCTGGACCTTGATCTTGTCGCGCACGATGGTGAACTCCAGCGGCTTGCCCTCGCCCTTGCGGGCGACGGTGAGCTTGATGGAGGTCTTGGGCTTGCCGCGCATCTTCTTGACGGCGTCGTTGAGGGTCATGCCCTTCACCGGCGTGTCGTCGAGCTTGATGATGAGGTCGCCGGCCTTGATGCCGGCCCGGTGGGCGGGGGTGTCCTCGATGGGGGAGACCACCTTGACGAAACCGTCCTCCATGCCGACCTCGATGCCGAGGCCGCCGAATTCGCCCTGGGTGCTGACCTGCAGGTCCTTGAAGGCGTCCGGGTCCAGGTAGGAGGAATGGGGGTCCAGGTTGGACAGCATGCCGGAGATGGCGTGGGTGATGAGCTTCTTGTCCTCGATGGGCTCGACGTAACCCTGCTTGATGGCGTTGAAGACGTCGGCGAAGGAGCGCAATTCCTCGATGGGCAACGGTGTCTGAACATCCTTTTGCGCGACAGCGGAGAAATTGACGCTGACGAGGATGCCGGCGACGAGACCGATGAAGACGAGGCCGGCTTGTTGCAGTTTGCTGCGCATGAAATCTCCGGGGGAACTGGCTATCGCAGACTCGCCCACTTGAGGGGGTCGAAGGCCTGCCCTTGATGCCTGAGTTCAAAGTATAAACCCGATTCCGGGTTGCCACCGCTGTTGCCCACGGTGGCGACGGCGTCGCCGCCCTTGACGGTTTCGCCGGCCTGGCGCAGCAGGGATTCGTTGTTGCCATAGACGGACAGGAAGCCGTCGCCGTGGTCCAGGATCATCAGGTTGCCGAAGCCCCTCAGCCACTCGGAGAACACCACCCGCCCGGGGGCGACGGCATGGACCTCGGTTCCCTCGGCGGCACGGATAAACAGCCCCTTCCATGTGGTGCCGCCCTCGGCCCGCGGACTGCCGAAGCGCCCGGCGATCGCCCCCTTCACCGGCAGGCGCAGGCGACCCTTGAGGGTGGCGAAGGTTCCGCTGGCCGCGGCCGGGTCCGGCGTGCGCTCGTTGTGGATGGCCGGTCTGCCTTCCCCCGGTTTGGCGGGCTTCGTCTTCCTGGACGGCGCGGCGACGAGGCGGGCGAGTCCCTCGATCAGCTTGCCCAGCCGCTGTTCGTCGCGCCTGAGGGTGTCGATCTCGCGGCGCTGGGCCTTGATGCGGTCGGCCACCTTGGCCAGCATGGTCTGCCGCTGCTGGCGCTGGGCGAGCAGGCCGCTGCGTTCGCTCTGCTGCTTCTTCTCGATCTCGGCCAGGCGGGCGCTTTTCTCCTGCGCCGCGTCGGTCAGTCGGCGCTTTTCGGCGGCGGCCTCCCGTAGGCTGCCGATCAGGTCGGCCTTGGCTCGCGAGAGCAGGGTGAGGAAATGGTAGTCGCGGGCCGCCTGATTGGGGTCCCGGCCGGCGATCAACAACTGCAGGGCGTCGGTGTCGCCGCTGACGTAATGGCGGAACATCAGCCGCGAAAGTTGTTGTTGCTGGGACTCGGTCTGCTTCAGCAGGCGCTGGGTCTGCTGTTCGAGCAGGGACAATTCGGACTGGACTTCGCGGCGCGATTCGCCGAGGTTCCGCAGGCGGCGGTTGGCGTCGGAGATCGCAGACTCGGTGTCCCGCAACTGGTCGGCCGCGTAGGCACGGGATTCCTCGGTCTTGGCGAGGTCGCGGCTCAGGGTGTCGATGCGCCCCTGGAGTTCCTTGAGTTCGGCTTTTTTTTCGGCAACGGGGGCCGCAGTCGCCGCGAAGGCGGCCCAGGCCGCCGCCGCGACGAGGACGGCCGTCGGGCCCTTACTTCGCTTTGCCTTGGTTGGCAACGGCGTCCAGCGCCTTCTGGATGGCTTCGGCGTCGCCGAGGTAGTAATGGCGGATCGGCTTCAGCTCCGCGTCCAGCTCGTAGACCAGGGGCTGGGCCGTCGGGATGTTGAGCTCGACGATGTCCTGGTCCGACATGTTGTCCAGATACTTGATGAGGGCGCGGATGCTGTTGCCGTGGGCGGCGATGATGACGCGCTTGCCGGACTTCACGGCCGGCGCGATCTCGGTCTGCCAATAGGGCAGGAAGCGGGCGACGGTGTCCTTCAGGCATTCGGTGCGGGGGAACTCGCCGGGGGCCATGTCGGCGTAGCGCGGATCGCGATCCTCGATGCGGGGATCGCCCTCCTCCAACGGCGGGGGCGGCGTGTCGTAGGCGCGGCGCCAGATCTTGACCTGGGCTTCGCCGTACTTGGCGGCGGTTTCGGCCTTGTTGAGGCCCTGCAGGGCGCCATAGTGGCGCTCGTTCAGGCGCCAGGAATGGCGCACCGGAATCCACATCAGGTCCATTTCCTCCAGGACCGTGAACAGGGTCTTGTTGGCGCGCTTGAGCACCGAGGTGAAGGCCAGATCGAAGGCATAGCCTTCCTTCTTGAGCAACTGGCCGGCGGCCTTGGCCTCGGCAAGGCCTTTTTCGGTCAGACCCACGTCGGTCCAGCCGGTGAATCGATTTTCCTGGTTCCAGGTGGATTCGCCGTGGCGGAGCAGAACAATCTTGTACATGATGGGAGGCGGTTTTATAAGAAACAAAGAGCGAATGATAAGGTGGATCGATATGTCGGGCCAGAAAAGCAGTATTCTATAATATTCGGAATTGCATCCCGGAGCCCCTATGAACACCGCGATCCTGGACATGATCGACAAGAAGGAACACATCGAGACCGCCGCCCGGGCGCTCAAGGCGATTTCCCATCCCCTGCGGCTGAAAATTCTTTGTGTCGTCGGCGATCAGGAGGTCTGCGTCCAGGACATCGTGGATGCCGTGGGCACCTCCCAGAGCAACATTTCCCAGCATCTGGCCATCCTGCGCGACAAGGGCGTGCTGCAGACGCGCAAGGATGCCAACCGGGTTTTCTACCGCGTCGCCGACCAGCGCACGCTCCAGTTGATCGCGCTGATGCGCGAGGTTTTTTGCGGCGTGCCGATGCCGCGTTCCTGAAGGAAGACAATGGAGTTCGTTCAGCAAAACATCATGTGGGTCCTGCTTGCCGCCTTGAGCGGCGGCATGTTGCTCTTTTCCTTTTTCCAGGGCGGCGGCGCCGGCATCTCGGTCGCCGAGGCCACCCTGCTCATCAACCGCGAGGACGCCCTGGTGCTCGACGTGCGCGAGACCCACGAGTGGTCCAACGGCCACATCCCCAACGCCCGCCATATGGCCCTCGGCCATCTGGGTACGCACATCAGCGAGATCGAAAAGTTCAAGGAACGTCCCGTCATCGTCTGTTGCGCCAGCGGCAACCGCTCCTCGTCGGCTTGCGGCACCCTGCGCAAGGCGGGATTCCAGCGGGTGTTCAACCTCAACGGCGGCATCGGCGCCTGGACCGAAGCCGGTCTGCCCGTCACCACCAAGCACTGAAGGTTTGCGATGCCCAAAATTCTCATGTACGCCACCGCCGTCTGCCCCTATTGCATTCGCGCCGAGCAGCTGCTCAAGCGCAAGGGTGTAACGGACATCGAAAAAGTCCGCGTGGACCTGGAGCCCGAGCGCCGCGAGGAGATGCTCGCCAAGTCCAACGGCAAGCGCACCGTGCCGCAGATCTTCATCGGCGACTTCCATGTCGGCGGTTGCGACGACCTCCACGAGCTGGACCGCCAGGGCAAGCTCGACCCCCTGCTCGCCGCCTGAGAACCGCGATCCGGCAGGCCCGGCAAGCCTGTCGAACAGCCCTCGAAATGCCTTGATCCGGCCCCGGGGTGTCCCGCCGGGGCCGGTGTTAGAATGCCCGTCCGTTTCAACCCGGCCGGATATTCATCATGAGCGAGCAGCAGGAAGCCCCCGTTTTCACCATCGAGAAGTTGTACGTCAAGGACCTCTCCCTTGAGGTGCCCAACGCGCCCCAGTGCTTCCTGGAGCGCGAAGCCCCGGAGATCGAGGTACAGATGCAGACCACCGGCACCGGCGTCGGCGACGGCATCTTCGACGTGACGCTGACGGTGACGGTGACCGCCAAGGTGGCCGACAAGACCCAGTTCCTGGTGGAAGTCGCCCAGGCCGGCCTGTTCCAGATCCGCAACGTGCCGGACGAGGAGATCGAGCCCATCGTCGCCATCGCCTGCCCCAACATGCTGCTGCCCTTCGCCCGCGAAGGCATCGCCGATGCCATCGGCCGCGCCGGTTTCCCGCCGGTGCTGCTGGCGCCGGTGAACTTCGAAAACGTCTATCGCCAGCGCCAGATGGCCGAGCAGAGCCAGGCCGCCGGCGCCCACGAAATCCCCATTCAGTAAGCCATGCGCCGCGCCGCCGCCACCCTGGCCCTGCTGCTCGCCGCACCGGCGAGCTGGGCCATCGACTACCTGTCGGTGGCCGAGGCGGCGGCCATGTACGATGCCCCCTCCCAGAAGGCCCATCCCCTGTTCGCCATCGCTGCGGGTACGCCCGTCGAGGCGGTGGTGACCCTGGACGCCTGGGTCAAGGTGCGCGACGCCAAGGGCGAACTGGCCTGGATCGAAAAGCGTCTGTTGAGTCCCAAGCGCATGGTCATGGTGCGTACCGACCGGGCCGAGGTGCGCGTCCAGGCCGACGAAAAGGCCGCCCTGGTCTTCGAGGCGGAAAAGGACGTGGTCCTCGAATGGGTCGAGGCCGGTCCCCTCGGCTGGGCGCGCGTGCGCCACCGGGACGGCCAGGCCGGCTTCGTCAAGGCCCAGCAGGTCTGGGGCCTCTAGTTTCTCCGTCATGAAGATCGCGATTCTCGGCGCCGGCGCCTGGGGAACGGCCCTCGCCCTTTCCTTCGCCCCGCGCCACCGCATCGCCCTGTGGACCCTGGACCCGGCCCACGCCGCGGCCATGGCGGCCGACGGTGAGAACCGCCAGTTCCTGCCGGGCCATCCGCTGCCGGCCGGCATCGGGATCGGGGCGGAGACCGCCGCCGCCCTCGCCGATGCGGACCTGGCCCTCATCGCCACGCCCATGGCGGGCCTGCGGCCGACCCTGGAAACCCTCGGCCGCCAGGCGCCCGGCCTGCCCTTCGTCTGGGTCTGCAAGGGACTCGAAGCCGATACGGGCCTGCTGCCCCATCAGGTCGTGCAGCAGACCCTCGGCGACGTCCGCTGCGGCGCCCTGACCGGCCCGAGCTTCGCCGAAGAGGTGGCCCGCGGCCAGCCCACCGCCGTCGCCCTGGCCTCCCGCGACGCCGATTTCGCCCGCGAATGCGCCGACCGCCTGCACGGACCGCGCCTGCGCATCTATGCCAACGACGACCTGGTCGGCGCCGAAGTGGGGGGCGCCGTCAAGAACGTCCTCGCCATCGCCACCGGCATCTGCGACGGCCTCGGCCTCGGCCTCAACGCCCGCGCCGCCCTGCTCACCCGCGGGCTGGCCGAGATCACCCGCTTCGGCATCGCCCTGGGCGCCCGGCGCGAGACCTTCATGGGACTCACCGGCCTGGGCGACCTGATCCTCACCTGCACCGGCGACCTGTCGCGTAACCGCCGCGTCGGCCTCGCCCTGGCAAGCGGCAAGCCGCTGGACACCATCACCCGGGAACTCGGCCACGTGGCCGAGGGTGTGCCCACCGCCCGGGAAGTCGGCCGCCGCGCCCGGGAACTCGGCGTGGAGATGCCCATCACCGACGCCGTCTGCGACATCCTGGCAGGCTGTATCGGCCCGGCCGAAGTGGTGGACCGGCTGATGAGCCGGGAAACCAAGGCCGAGTAAGCTCTCAGGCCGCGCCGGGGAATCCCGCCTGGCGCCAGGCCTCGAACACCGTCACCGCCACCGCGTTGGAAAGATTGATGCTGCGGTTGCCCGCCACCATGGGCAGGCGCAGGCGCCGCTCGGCGGCGAATTCCGCCAGCACCTCCGGCGGCAGGCCCCGGCTCTCGGGGCCGAAGACGAAGGCATCCCCCGGCAGGTAGCGCTCCGCATCGTGGCGCAGCGTCCCCTTCGTTGTCATGGCGAACAGCCGGGAACCGGCCAGGGCCGCGCGGCAATCCGCCCAGCTTTCATGCACCGCCACGGCGGCGAACTCGGCGTAGTCCATGCCCGCCCGCTTCAGGGCCGGGGCGGCGAGGCTGAAGCCCAGCGGCTTCACCAGGTGCAGGGTGGTACCGGTGTTGGCGCACAGGCGCACCACGTTGCCGGTATTGGGCGGAATCTCGGGCTGGTAGAGGACGACATGGAACATGGGGGAAAATACGGCCTATTAGTCCGAACGGCGTGACGGGGAGTCCCCGATAATGCCATGCGCCGGACCTTAACCTTCCTTCTGGAGTGACCGATGCCCCGTCCGCCCGAACGGATTCGCCTCGGCGACCTGCTGATCCAACAAGGCCTGCTCACCGACGAGCAGCTCAAGCTCGCCCTCGGCGAGCAGAAGCGCAGCGGGCGCAAGCTGGGCCGCATCTTCGTCGACAGCGGCTACGTCACCGAGGAAGGCATCGGCAAGGCCCTGGCCCGCCAGCTCCAGGCCGATTTCATCGACCTGCGGGGCTTCCAGCCGAAACCCGAACTCATCAAGCTGATTCCCGAGGCCCAGGCGCGCCGCTTCCGCACCCTGGTGCTGGACGAGCACGACGGCATGCTGCGCATCGGCTTCGCCGACCCCACCGACCTGGCCGTGTATGACGAGGTGGCGCGCATCGTCAAGCGCGACATCGAGTTGGCCGTGGTGACCGAAAGCCAGCTGATGCCTCTGCTGGACCGGGTCTATCGCCGCACCGAGGAAATCTCCGGCCTCGCCAAGGAACTCACCCAGGAAATGGGGGACATCCCCGTCGAGTTCGGCGCCGTGCTCGGCATCAGCCCCGGCTCCGAGGACGCCCCCGTCGTCAAGCTGCTGCAGACGGTGTTCGAGGAAGCCCAGAAGACCCGCGCCTCGGACATCCACATCGAGCCCCAGGAAAAGGCCCTCGTCATCCGCTTCCGCATCGACGGCGTGTTGCACATCCAGACCGAGGCCGACAACAAGATCTCCACCGCCCTGGTGCTGCGCCTCAAGCTCATGTCGGGCCTCGACATCTCGGAAAAGCGCCTGCCCCAGGACGGCCGCTTCAACATCAAGCTCCGCGGCAGCAACATCGACGTCCGTATCTCCACCATGCCCACCCAGCACGGCGAATCGGTGGTCATGCGTCTGCTGGCCCAGAACACGGGCCTGCTCCAGCTCGACAAGCTGCACATGCCGCCCCGCGTCATGGAGCGGTTCCGCCACGCCATCACGCGGCCCTCCGGCATCGTCCTCGTCACCGGCCCCACCGGCTCGGGCAAGACCACCACGCTCTACGCCGCCCTCAACGATCTCAACACGCCGGAGAAGAAGATCATCACCGTCGAGGACCCGGTGGAATACCGCCTGCCGGGCCTCAACCAGGTGCAGGTGCACGAGAAGATCGACCTCACCTTCTCGCGCGTGCTGCGCACCGCCCTGCGCCAGGACCCGGACATCGTGCTGATCGGCGAAATGCGCGACCAGGAAACCGCCGAGATCGGCATGCGCGCCGCCATGACCGGCCACCTGGTGCTCTCCACCCTGCACACCAACGACGCCCTGTCCACGCCGATCCGCCTGCTCGACATGGGCGTGCCGCGCTACATGGTGGCCCTGTCCATCCAGATGGTGCTGGCCCAGCGCCTGATGCGCGTCATCTGCGAGAACTGCTCAGCCCCCTACCAGCCCGCCCCCCACGAGCGGGAATGGCTCAAGTACGAACTCGGCGAGCGCGTGGACAACTTCAAGTACCGCCACGGCGCCGGCTGCGCCCACTGCGCCAACACCGGCTTCATGGGCCGCCAGGCGGTGTACGAATTCCTCGAAATGTCCAACGCCCTGGTGGAAGCGGCCAACCACGGCGACCCCAACGAGTTCATCCAGATCGGCCGCGAGCAGATGGGCGGCAACACCCTGCGCCGCGACGCCGTGCGCCTCGTGGTGAACGGCCGCACCACGGTGGACGAGGCCATGCGCCTGTCCAACCAGTTCGAAGAATAAAACGACGCCATGCCCGCCTTCGCCTACCGGGGCCGCAATTCCGCGGGAGAGATCGTCCAGGGCGTGCTGGAAGGCGCCACGGCCGCCGCGGTTGCCGACATGCTGTTCGGCACCGGCGTCACGCCCCTGGAGATCAAGTCGGCGCCCGACAGCGCCCTGAAGAAGAAGGACGCCGGTGGCGGCGGCATCCATCTCTTCGGCGCCAAGATCCTCCACGTGGACGTGCTGCTATTCACGCGCCAGATCTACACCCTGCTCAAGGCCGGCGTGCCCATCATGCGCGCCCTGGCGGGCCTGCAGGAATCGAGCATGAACCCGGCCATGAAGACCGTGCTCGGCCAGATCCGCGAAAGCCTCGACGCCGGCCGCGAACTCTCCATGTCCCTGGCCCGCCACCCCAAGGTGTTCACGCCCTTCTACCTCTCCATGGTGCGGGTCGGCGAGATGACCGGCCGCCTGGAGGAAATCTTCCTGCGCCTGTTCGACCACATGGAATTCGAGCGCTTCATGCGCGAGCAGGTGAAATCGGCCCTGCGCTACCCGAGCTTCGTCATGATCGCCATGGGCATCGCCATGTTCGTGGTGAACATCTGGGTGATCCCGGCCTTCGCCAAGGTGTTCCAGGGCTTCGGCGCCGAACTGCCCATCCTCACCCGCGTGCTGATCGCCACCTCCAACTTCATGGTGGCCTGGTGGCACGCCATGATCGGCGGCCTGGTGGCCGTCGCCTTCGGCTTCCGCGCCTGGACCCACACCGAATCCGGCCGCCTCAAGTGGGACGAGGTCAAGCTGCGCATCCCCATCGCCGGCAAGATCGTGCAGAAGGCCACCCTGGCCCGCTTCGCCCGCAGCTTCGCGCTCGCCACCCGCTCCGGCGTGCCCATCATCCAGGCCATGACCACGGTCGCCCTCACCGTGGACAACGCCTACATCGCCGAGAAGGTCGAGCGCATGCGCGACAACGTGGAACGCGGCGAATCCGTGCTGCGGGCCGCCATCAGCACGGGCGCCTTCACCCCCGTGGTGCTGCAGATGATCGCCGTCGGCGAGGAGTCCGGCTCCCTGGACGAGATGATGGAAGAGATCGCCGGCATGTACCAGAGCGAGGTCGAATACGAACTCAAGACCCTGGCCCAGCAGATCGAACCCATCATGATCGTCATGCTCGGTGTCATGGTCCTGATCCTGGCCCTCGGCATCTTCCTGCCGATCTGGGACCTGGGCAAGGTGGCGATGAAGAAGTGACCGGCCAGGCGCCAAGAGTCCGCCAGGGAGGCATCGGCAAGCTCGAATTCCTCGTGCTGGTGGCCGTCATCGGCGTCCTGGCCCACGCCCTGCTGGACCGGCTGGTGGCACTGGAGCGGGAAGGCGAGCGTACCGAGGTGGACCTGGCCGTACGCAACATGGGGGTCGGCCTGCGCCTCGCCGTCGGCGAGCGGCTGATGCGCGGGCAGGAGGACCGCCTGCCCGAGTTGCTGGAAGCCAACCCGGTGAGCTTCCTCGGCCGCCTGCCGCGGGGCTACGTCGCCGGCGGGGCAGAGGCCGGGGCCGGCAGCTGGCGCTTCGATCCGGCGACCCGCACCCTCAGCTACCGCCCGCGCCAGCCCGAAGCCTTCGGCGGAAGCGCGGAACTGCGCTGGAAAATGGATGCCCAGGGCCTCATCGCCGGCCGCGTCGCCGGGATACAATTGAAGCGCCTGCCCGATTGAGCGCCTGTGAGTGGGGTTAGCGCTACAATTAGTACTAAGGTAAACCCTACGCCGTCCGTTATTGGAACGATCATGGTCATGTATCGACGTTCTGCCCCCCTTGCCAATGCGGGTTTTACGCTGATCGAACTGGTGATCGTCATCACCATCATCGGAATCCTCGCTGCCGTCGCCATGCCCCGCCTGATAGACGCCCAGCGGGATGCCCGTATCGCCAAGGCCAACGCGATCTACGGCTCCATCCGCTCCGCGGTCGTGCTGGCACGATCCCGTTGCGAACTCGACCTGTCGGGCGTCAGCTCCAGCCCGACGGCATCCAACTGCGCCTCCACGCCCCCGGTGGTGAATATGGACGGCTACTCGGTGGCCATCGTGAACCGCCACCCCGCCGCCACCTCCCTCGGTGTGGACCAGGCCGCCCAGCTGAACCTGGCGGCCGACGGCCTTACGGCCACCAACACCGGCACCGGCACCCCCACCCGCATGTTCGACGTGGCCGGCGGCACGGTGCCCAATTGCCGCATCAGCTATCAGGAAGCGATGCTGAACGGATCGGTGATCGTCGCCCCGGTGATCACGGTGACGACCACGGGCTGCTAGCGGCAGGATGAATTCGAGTGTTTGCAGAAGGAGTATGAAAATGAAACGGCAACAAGGCTTTACCCTCATCGAACTGATCGTGGTGATCGTGATTCTCGGCATCCTGGCGGCGACGGCGCTGCCGCGGTTTGTGAACTTCCAGGCCGATGCGGCTGCTGCAGCGATCCAGGGGGTCGCCGGTGCCGTGACCTCGGCGGCGACGATCAACTATTCGACCTATCAGATCAGCACGGGGCGGGCGACTGCGATAAACGATGCCGCAGCTTGCGACACGCTGATTAAAGGGAAGACTGGGCTTGTTGGCGGTGCTCTGCCTGCGGGCTACACCATTGACACCGATGTCAGTTGCGCTAGCACAGCCTCCGGCGAGACAAAAACTTGCATTATTAAGGCCACTCAAGGTGGTACTCCTTACACCGCCAGCGCCACCGTCATCTGCACCGGCTAAAGCGTCAGTTAAGGACAACCGGGGCTCCGCCCCAAGTTGAAGGGCGGCTCCGGCCGCCCTTGTCTTTCCGCCCTGCCACTAGGAACATGAACGCCCAACGCGGCTTCACCATCATCGAACTGATCGTCGTCATCCTGATTGCCGGCATCATGGGTGTTGCCGTCATGTCCCGGTTCTCCGACCGGGGGGTGTTCGAGGGCCGGGGCTTTTTGGATGAAACCCAGGCCCTGTTGCGCTACGGCCAGAAGGCGGCCATCGCCCAGCGCCGTACGGTCTGCGTACGTTTCAGCGCCAATCAAGCCTGGCTCACCATGCGCAGCGCCGCCGGCGATACGGCCTGCGGCACCCACGAGACGCCGGGCGCCGGCGCCCCGGATGACGAAGTGCTGCTCACCGGCCCTAACGGCGTTGCCCCTTTTACGGTGACTGCCGGTACCTCCAGCGGATTTAGCCCAACGCCGGCCGTCTTCTACTTCGATGCCGTCGGCCGCCCAAGCGCAGGGCAAACCATCGTCGTCCTGGGCGGCGGTACCGTCACCGTGGAGGCGGAAACGGGTTATGTGCACTGACCGATCCGCCGCCATCGGTCACCCGGCCCGCCAGGGCGGTATCACGCTGGTGGAACTCATCGTTTTCATCGTCATCGTCGGCGTCGGCATCGCCGGCATCCTGGCGGTGATGAACGTGACGGTGCGGTCGAGCGCCGATCCGGTGGCGCACAAGCAGATGGTCGCCTTGGCCGAGGCCATCCTCGAAGAGGTGATGGCCAAGGACTACACGCCCAACGCAACTTATCCCGAGCCGGCCGCCAACACCTGTCCAGACCGCTCGCTGGCCGACGATGTGGACGATTACGCCAACTGCAACGGGACAGCTTCCATTCCCGGCACCGAGCCCTTGGGGGCTAGTGCCCTCTTGGGTTTTCTGGCGGATTATCGGGCACAGGTGACTGTCGAGGCTCCCGCCGCTCTGGAGGGCGTGACCATGAAGCGGATCACCGTCACCGTCACCGGTCCGGGCGGGCGAGCCTTTGCCCTGACAGCCTACAAGGCGGACTACTGACCATGCAGCCAGTTCGCCGCATGGACGGTTTCACGTTGATCGAGGCCATCATGGCCATCATGATCACCGGCATCGTCGGCGCCATGGTGGCCGTTTTCATCAAAAGCCCCATCGACGCCTACACCAGTGCCGCCCGCCGTGCCCAACTGACGGACGTAGCCGACACCGCTTTGCGGCGTATCGGCAGGGACATCCGCGTCGCCTTGCCCAACAGCGTGCGCAATCCGACGAATGGAGTGGATCAGTGCCTGGAGTTCATGCCGACCAAGATCGGGGGACGCTACCGGGTAGCCCAGACTGCCACGGGAACGGGGAATATCCTCGATTTCACCGCCGAGGACGGCGCCTTCGACATGCTCTGGCTCAACAGCGCCCTAGGGACAAACGAAATCAAGACCGGGGACATTGTGGTGGTTTACAACGACGGCTATACAGGCAACGCCTACCTGGGTACCAATGCCATCAGAGTCAAGCAGGTGGCCAACAATAGCTCTGAAACCCCGCCGACTGCCACCATCACCTTCGTGGACGCCGACAATTCCGAAAAGCCGTTCCAGCTCAAGCGCCTGCCAGCCGAATCGCCGTCTTACCGTTTCCAGGTCGTACCGGCAGGAGCGCAGATCGTTAGCTATGCTTGCGTCGGAAATACCTTGATGCGGTATGCGCGGACCCTGACTTCTGCTAACAATAGCGATGGCTGGGCGCATCCGGCGACTTGCAATGACATGACTTCGGGGGCAAGTTCCTCCGCCACGCTCGCAAATGGCCTGACGCGATGCAGCCTGCGCTACCAACCTCCGGGCAGCGGTACCGGCGCAGGACGCCAGGGCATCGTTTCCATGATCCTGGAGGCGACCCGCGAGGGGGAGGCGGTACAGCTCTATCATCAGGTCAATGTGAGCAACACGCCATGAACCGCCGCGAATCGGGATTCAGCATCGTCACCGCCATTTTCCTGCTGGTCGTATTGGCGATGCTCGGCGCTTTCATGCTGATGCTATCGGGTACCCAGCAGGTGACGACGGCCATGGACGTGCAGGGCTCCCAGGCGTTCCGGGCGGCCCGTACGGGCCTGGAATGGGGGATCGCCAAGGTCAAGGTGGATGCCGCCTGCTCGGCGTCGTTCCCGAAAGACATGACCGTGGAAGGCTACAGCGTAAGCGTGACCTGTACCAGGAATGCCGATGCCTACAATGAGGGCGGAGTTGAGCGTTTCATCTACTGGTTGGAGTCTACGGCCACGCGCGGCGGCGCGGTCGGCGGGATCGGCTATGTGGAGCGCCGGGTCAATGCCTTCGTCGAGTTTCCGACTTGATGGCCGGCGGCGGTGCATGCAAATGGGCAAGGCAAATGCTATCGTCAATAGAGTATTGAACGCCTATAGACGTTTCTCCCGGGATGAGAAGCCATGAACGGATCACCGATTTCCCTGATAGCCGCAGTCCTCCTGGCGCTGACATCGCTGCCGGGTTTCGCCGCCACCCGTTATGCCGGCGGATGCGGGGCGCCCAGCAGCGCCACCATCACCGCCGCCATCGCCGCGGCGGCGGCGGGCGACACCATCCTCGTCTGTTCCGGAACCTGGAACGAGGCCGTCACCGTCAACAAGGACAACCTGACCATACGCTCCGCCACCGGCAACCGGACGGACGTGACGGTGAGCAACAGCAACACCGTCTTCACGATCACCGCCTCGGCCACCGTCCTGAAGGACATGACCGTTACCAGCTCCGGCAGCAGAGGCATCCACCGGCAATGGACCGGCAGTCCCAGCGCCCATACCTTCGAGAATCTCGCCATCACGGCGAAGAACGATGGAATCTACGTGGAGGTGTCCGGAAAGCTCACCTTCACCAACCTGACCGTCGCCAGCAGCGAGGAGGACGGCATTAGGCTGGGGTGGGATACCGTCGCCGAACATGTGTTCGACACCGTCACCGTCACCGCGAAGAAAAGCGGTATCTATATCGGTTCCTACGGGGGGGCGACCTATTCGAATGTCGAAGTTTCCACGGAGGAGGATTACGCCATCTACATGGCGCCCAATTACGACACCACGTTCACCACCGTCGTCGCCAGCTCCGAAAAAGGGGACGGCATCTACCTGGCCTGGTCGCCGGGCGACAAGAACTTCACATTCACCGACGTTACCGTCACGGCCGACGACAAGGGCATCCACGTCGAACGCTCGGCGAAAGTGGCCATGACGGACGTGAATGCCACCAGCAGCGATAGCGCCGCCATCTACCTGAGCAGTTCAAGCGTCGGCGCGCACACCTTCAGCAACATCGCGGCCACGGGCAGGAGCTATGGCCTGTATACCTACAACGGCGGGACGACCTTCTCCGACATCGCGGCGACGGCCACGAACGGCGATGCCATCTACCTGCGGCCATCCTCGGCCACGACATTCACCGACGTGACTGCCACAGCGACGGGCGGTTACGGCATCTATATGGGATGGGCAAGCGGCACCTATGCCCTGAACCTTTCCGGCCTCAACGTGACGTCGACGGACAAGGGCCTTTACATCGACCGGTCGGCGGCCGTCACGCTGCAGAATTCCTCCCTCTACAGCAGCGGCAGCGACGCGGTGTATCTGGGTTACAGCGCTTCCGGCGCCCATGTCCTCAACAACCTGGCCCTGGATGCCAGCGGCTCGGGCATCCTTTTCGAATCCGCCGTCTCGTCCAGTACCATCAGCAACATCTGCGTGGGCAGCGGGCAATACGGCGTGCGGATCACCCAGTACGACGCCCGCAATGTCGCGATTACCGGCTCGAAGTTCACCACCACCAGTCACGGCGTGTCCACCAGCGCCAACCCTTCCTACAAGACCGTGGTCAGCGGCAGTTGCTTCATGAAGTCTTCGACCCCGCGGGCCTACAGCAACAGCACGACCCACACCTTCAACGGCAATTTCTGGCAGGGGGTGGCCGGCGGCACGAGCTACAGCGACGGAAACGTGCGGGACAACGGTACCCTGGCGAGCTGTCCGGTGACGAGCTGCTATGCGGCGACCGTGACGCCGCCGGTGGCGGATTACCGGTTCGACGAGTGCTCCTGGACCAGCGGTACCGCCGGTGCAGTCGCCGATTCCAGCGGCAATGGCTATAACGGTACGCCCTACAGCGTTACGACCGCCGCGAACGGCGTTGTCCAGCGCGCCGCCGACCTGTCGGCGAATAGCGCCTCGGATTACCTCCAGTGGCCGATCGGCATTCTGAACGGGCGGACGAATTTCACCGTCGCCCTCTGGTTCAAGACCTCCGTCAGCAAGGCGCAGCAGGAGATTCTCCACGGCCTGGGCTCCAGCACTACCGACGACGAGATCGAAATCTACCTCATCAACTCGAACAAGATTCGCGTCAATCTCCGCAACAAGGGCAACGATTACAGTGCCTCCACTTCCTTCACCGACGGCGCCTGGCACCATCTGGCGGTATCCCGATTCGGCAAGAAGGTCTGCGTCTATCTCGATGCCACTTCCCTGGGTTGCAACAACCGGAGTTCCAACGCCCTGTCGATCACCAACGCCAATGCCCTGGTGACGGGCCAGAAGCAAACCTCCTACGGCGGCGGCTTCGCCAGCGCCCAGGGCTTTCAGGGGCAGATCGAGGAGTTCAAGGTGTTCGCCAACGCCCTGAGCATCGGGCAGATCGGCAACCTGCGCACCAACGAAGCGGCGGGCAAGAACTGGGACGGCACGACGCGGGGGACCACCTGCTCCAGCGGCCTCGATCACATCCGCATTGAACACAGTGGCAGCGGCGTCACCTGCCTGCGCGAGGCTTTGACCATCAAGGCCTGCCAGACGGCGGACTGCTCGACCCAATACACGGCGAGCGTGGCGCTGAACCTTTCGCCGAGCGGCGGCTGGTACGCTGCGGCCACCGGTGGCACTTCGTCGGATGCCCTGACCTTCACGGGTAACGCGACCCGCTATTTCGAGAAGACGGCGATAGGAACGGTGACCCTGTCGGCCAGCAGCGTATCGCCGGCGGCGACCAACGGCGTCAAGTGCTATGTCGGGGATACGCAGAACTGCAGTCTGGTATTTTCCGATGCTGGTTTTGTCATCGCCGCCAACAAAGATGAGGCTGAAACGACAGTACCTACGCAGACAGCCGGCACGGCTTCCGGCGACTATTACCTGCGGGCGGTGAAGACCGACAAGAAGACCAAGGTCTGCGAGGCAGCCCTAGTGGGGCCCGATCCGGTGAAGGTGAACTTTGCCTACGAATGCCTGAATCCAGCGACCTGCTACACGAGCAACCTGATGAAAGTAAACGGTGGTACCGACACGACCATTGCCCGTAATGCCGCAGGCAGCGTAACGAACTACACCGAGGTCGACATGACCTTCGACAACAACGGCAATGCGCCTTTCCGCTTCAACTACAGCGATGTCGGGCAGATTCGACTTCACATGAAAAAGGCAGCGGGTGGAGGCCTGCTAGGGCCGATCAGCGGATCGTCGAACGCGTTCGTCACGAAGCCTGCCGGTTTCACGCTTGCTGCCACCTGCACGGCGGATAGCGTGGCGAATGCCGTGAGTCAGTCCTCTCCCGGCGCGAGCGGTCCAAAGTTCTGCCGTGCCGGTAGAGCCTTCAGCGCTGCGGCGACAGCAGTGACTAGCGGCGGGGCGACGACCCCGAACTATGGACGCGAAAGTACGCCGGAGACGATTTCCGTAGCGTGGGAACGCTATGCACCGACGGGAACAGAAACCAATCCAGGGTCGCCGCCGGATGTGGCTTTCGCCTACACCGGAGATAGCAGTAACTTCACCGGCACCTATGCCGCCACGGGTTTGAGTTGGAACGAGGTGGGCATCCTTTCAGCCACTGTAGCGGTCGGCAAGGATGCCTACGAAGACGATAAGTACCTAGGTACCGATAGTGTTTCAAGTACGCGGTACGTCGGCCGCTTCTATCCTGACCACTTTAATACCACCTCAACTGGGCAGTGCGGCGGTTTCGCCTATTCCGGGCGGCCCGAGACCACGGTCGTGACCGGCCAGCCCTTCACCGTTGTTGCGACGGCGAAAAACGCGGCCGGGAACACAACGGTCAATTACGTCGGCGGCTATGCCAAACCGGTGAACCTGAGTGTCACCACGGGTACCACCGCCGGTACCCTGTATGTCGATACTGATGCCGGTGGTAACGGCGCGATACCCGCGACCAAGTTCGCCAAGGGTGTCGGGACGGCGGCCCATACGGATGCCACGGGCAAGCTCTCCTTCGTGTTCTCGACCTATCCTACCGTCTCCACTCCCATCGTTCTGCACGCGGAGGACGCTGACACCGTGTCTTCCACCGCCGATACTTTCACGGATATCGGCATCGATATCCGTGCAGGCCGCCTGTGGCTCGGCAATGCCTTCGGTTCCGACCAGAGGAGCCTGACCATTCCCTACGAGCTGCAATACTGGAACGGCAACGCCTTCGTGAAGAACACCGGCGACACCTGCACCACCATTGCCCGGGCCAACATCGGATTGTTCAACTATCTGGGCGGGGTGTCCGAGACAAACGTGACGGTCGCCAACAATCTGCCGGCCAGCATCGCCAACACGGGCGGCGGCGGCACGATCACGCTCACGCCCCCCACGACGGGAGGCAATCTCGCCAATGTGGCCGGGAGCGTGGATCTGGTGGTCAATCTCGGCGCCACGACCACCCCGGCTATCGCCACTACCTGGACGGACCTGAATGCCGCGAATCGCGACCCGAACGACGGCCCCACGGGTGCCGAGCGCCCCTGGCTGCGCAGCCGCTGGTATGGCACCGCATGGGACCGGGACCCCACCGCCCGCGCCACCTTCGGCGTCTTCGGCAGCAGCCAGCGGCGGGGGCCGATCTACATCCGGGAGAGCTACTAAGGGAGGCGGGCTCGCCCCCGGTCGCCCAGGGGCGCTTCTGCAGAAAAGGCCGTAGTTGGCCGGGTTTTTCCCCTGTGTTCAGGGAAACCCTACACGCCGTCGCGGATAGAGTGCCATCTATCCTAATAGACATGGGTATTGCCTCCCGCGATGTGGCCGCGACGCCGCCCGAACAGCGAAAACTGGACATCCGTCGTCTTCTCCAAAGGTAGGATCGATATAGCGGAAGTGCTACGGCGCACCGACGCGCGACCTGCGGTGAAGACGTGGGAGTCCTACGCTCTCGAAGGGAGCGAGCTGGATGCCCTCAAGCGCCTGCGTCCCCGCCTGGGCGGGCGCTGCACGACCCTGCTGCGCCACGGCCAGTACCAGATGCTGCAGGTGGAGGCGCCCCAGGTGCCGGCGGAGGAACGCCGCGACGCCGTGCGCTGGCGCATCAAGGAAATGGTGGATTTCCCCGTGGAGCAGGCGAGCGTCGATTTGCTCGACATTCCCGCCAGCCCGGGGGCCGGCCGGCCGCCCCAGGTGTTCGCCGTGGCGGCTGCCCATGCGGTGCTGGCGCCGCGGGTGCATCTGTTCCAGGACGCCAAGCTGGCGCTGGCGGCCATCGATGTTCCGGAAACCGCCCAGCGCAACGTCTCGGCCCTGTTCGAGGACGAGAACCGCGGCCTGGCGCTGCTGGCCTTCGACGACGACGGCGGGCGGCTCACCTTCACCTTCGGCGGCGAACTCTTCGCCACGCGCCACGTGGACGTGACGCGCAAGGACCTGGCGACGCCGGGCGGCGAGGCGGCCGGCGGCGTCTTCGAGCGCGTGCTGCTGGACGTGCAGCGCTCCCTCGACAACTTCGACCGCAACTACAGCCACGTCACCCTGTCGCGCCTGCTGGTGGTGCCCATTCCGGGGGCGGCGGCCTTCGTCGAATACCTGAAGGGCAACCTCTACCAGCCGGTGGAATTGCTGGACCTGGCCAAGGGCCTGGAGTTCGGCGCCATCCCGGCCCTGGCCGAACCCGAGCACCAGGCCGATGCGCTGCTGGCCCTGGGCGCAGCACTGCGGGAGGACGCGGCCCCGTGACCCAGCAGATCAACCTCTACGATCCGGTTCTGCTGCGCAAGCGGGACCTGCTGACCGCCGCCAACGTGGCCATCGTCTCGGCCGCCCTCTTTGCAGCCGTGGGCGCCCTGGGCGGTTGGGAGCGCGCCAAGCTGGCCGGCCTGGAGGCGGAAAGCCGCGCCATCGCTCCCCAGGCCAAGCTGCTGCAGGACCAGATGACGGCCATCGGCCGGCAGTTGGCGGAAGCCAAGCCCAGTCCGCAACTGGAGGCCGAACTGGCCGCGGCGCGGGCGCGCCTCGGACTGCGGGAGGAAATCCTTGCCGCCCTCAGCAAGGGCTTCGGCGGCGACACGCCGAGCTTCGCCGAATACATGCGCGGCTTCGCGCGCCAGGCCCAGAGCGGGCTCTGGCTGACCGGCTTCATCATCGGCGAGGCCGGCGCGGCCCTGGAGATACGCGGTCGCATGAGCGATCCGGCCCTGCTGCCCGAATACATCCGCCGCCTCAACGGCGAGCGGGTCTTCCAGGGGCGGGCCTTCTCGGCCCTCAAGGTTTCCCCCGCGAAGCCGGCCCAGGCCGAGACGGCGGCGGCCGGTACGGCGGCACCGGCACCGGCGCCGGCCAAGCCCCCACCGCCTGCGGCCAGGCCGGGGAAGGCGCCTTACTTCGATTTCGTCCTCATCCCCGTCGGCGGCCCTTTGTCCGAGGCTGCGGGCACGGGTACGGGCGCGGCGGCGGAGGCCAGGCGATGAAGGCCCGCCTCCAGGCCCTCGGCGCCAAGTTCGCCGCCCTCCAGCAGCGGGAGAAGGCGCTCATCGCCGTGGCCAGCGTTTCCGTCATCGGCCTCGGCGGCTACACCCTCTGGGCCGAGCCGCCGATGCTGCGGGCGGCGGCCCTGCGCAAGCAGATCGCCCAGCAGAAGACCGACATGCAGAACCTGCAGGCCCAACTGGTCGTCATGAGCACCCAGGTGCGGGACCCGGACGCCCCCAACCGGGCGGCCTTGAAGGAGATCAAGGGCCGCCTCGACGCCGTGGACCGGTCCCTGCGGGGCTACGAGAACACCCTGGTGGCGCCGGAGCGCATGCCGCAACTGCTCCAGTCGCTGGTGTCGCGCCACAAGGGGCTGGAACTGCTGAGCCTGGAAACCTTGCCGCCCCAGCCCCTGCTGGCGCCCGCCAAGCCGGAGGGCAAGGCCGACGGGAAGGCCCAGGAGCCCAAGGGCGCGGACCCCAAACCTGCGGAAGCGAAGGCGCCCGCCGTACCCGCCGCGAAGGGCAGCAACATCCACAAGCACGGCATCGAGATCCGCATGGCCGGCAACTACCTCGATCTGCTCGCCTATGTGGCCGAACTCGACGGCCTGCCCCAGAAGCTGCTCTGGGGCGCCATGTCTCTGGAGGTCACCGCCTATCCGCGCAGCGAGCTGTCCCTGACCGTCTATACGCTGAGTCTGGACCCGACATGGATGGTGGTCTGAGATGAAACACTTCCACGCATCGGCTGTGGAGCGCACTCGGGCCAGCGGGGTGCCCTGCCCCGTTCCATGTCACCCGTCGCCGGCCTGGGGCCGGCTCCTCCTTCTTTACTTGCGCGGAGCAGGGCACCCCACCGGCCCGAGCCGATGCCGCGGTGGGTGTCTGGCCATCTCAGACCACCGACGTCTCCAGCCAAGGATGGCGGGCATCCGACTCCCGGAAGTCAAGGAGGAGGGCCGGTGCTCTTTCGGCCCGGAGGACATGGAGGGAGTCGGATGCCCGCCGTCCTTGGCGCGCTCCGCAACACCCACGTTTCATGGGTCGCGGCAGACGCCCAGCGTCATGGAGTCGCTGAGATGAAGCGCCAGGGGGATACCGCCGTGTTCATCGCCTGCGGGCTGGCCCTGCTGGCGGTGATGACCGTGGCCCAGGCCCAGGGGCTGCCGGACCCGACACGGCCGCCGGCGGCGGCCATCGAGGTCCTGTCCGATGCGAAGGGTGAGCCGGTGCCGGCGGCGAGCGTACAGACCATCATCCAGCGCCAGGGGGCGCGGCCGGCGGCCGTCATCAACGGGGAATACGTGGAACTCGGCGGCCGTGTGGGCGATGCCCGCGTGGTGCGGATCACCGATGCCGCGGTGACCCTCAGGAGCGACGGCAGCCAGGAAGTCCTGACCTTGACGCCCGGCATCGAAAGAACGGCGGCGGCCGGCAAGCCCGCCGACGGCGGCAAGAGCGGAAAGGGGGCGGCCAAGTGATCCGGCGCGCCCTGACCCTTGCGCTGGCGGCCGGCGTCCTGCCCGCCTGCACGCCGACCCACATCAAGCCGGCCGCCATCTACGACCGCATCGGCGACGAGCTCAAGCAGGCCGCCGCGGAGCGCCGCAGCGCGGAGGTGGACGAAAAGGCCCTGATGCCGCCCCTGACGGTCGAGATGCCCAAGGGCGGCGACACCGAGCCGCGCTTCGATCTTTCCGTCGTGAATGCGCCCGCCGCCCAGGTGTTCATGGCCCTGGTGACGGGCACCCGCTACAACATGCTGGTGACGCCCGAGATCACCGGACAGATCACCGTGCGGCTGAAGGATGTCACCGTGATCGAGGCCCTGGAGGCGATCCGCGAGCTCTACGGCTACGACTTCGTCATCAAGGGCAACCGCATCTCCATCCAGCCGAATACGCTGCAGACGCGGGTGTTCCAGTTGAACTACCTGGCTTCGCGCCGCCAGGGCGCGACCGAGCTGCGCGTCACCTCCAGCGCCATTGCCGGCGCCGGCACGGCGACCGGCGGCACGGCCTCCCCGGCCGGCACGGCGACCCAGGTGCCTACCGGTACGGGGTCTCCCAGTACCGGCGGGGGCAACATCACCAGCCGCGTTCAGACCCAGACGGACAACGATTTCTGGGGCAGCATGTCGACGGCCCTGCGGGCCATCGTCGGCGATGCGGACGGGCGCAGCGTGGTCATCAACGCCCAGTCGGGCATCATCGTCGTCAAGGCCCTGCCGAAGGAAATCCGTTCGGTGGAGAACTACCTGAAGGCGACCCAGACCATCGTCGAGCGGCAGGTGATGCTGGAGGCGAAGATCATCGACGTGACCCTGAGCCAGGAATTCCAGTCGGGCGTGAACTGGGCGGCCTTCCGCAGCGGCGGCAACAGCCGGGTCGCCGTCGGCGTGTCCGGCGCCAGTACTTCCCTGCGCACCATCAGCGGCACCGGCGCGTCCCAGTCCATGGCCGCCGCCAGTTCGACGCCCATCGACATCGCCGGCGGCACGCCGACCCAGGGGGCGGCCTCGGCGGCCACCTCGACCGTCACCCCCGGCGCCCTCGGTTCCGTGGTGGCGGCCTCCCTCGGCAAGGGCTTCTTCGGCCTCGCCTTCCAGACGGCGAATTTCGCCACGCTGCTGAATTTCCTGGAGACCCAGGGTTCCGTGTCGGTGCTGTCGAGCCCCCGCATCGCCACCCTCAACAACCAGAAGGCGGTGCTCAAGGTGGGTACGGACGAGCTGTTCGTCACCAACGTCACCACCTCCACGACGGCCACCTCGTCGGGGTCGGTGAGCACGCCGAGCCTGACGCTGCAGCCCTACTTCTCGGGCATTTCCCTCGACGTGACGCCCCAGATCGACCAGGACGACAACATCATCCTCCACGTCCATCCGGCGGTCAGCGTGGTGCAGGAGAAGGAGAAGCTGATCGACCTCGGCACCACCCTCGGCCAGTTCCGCCTGCCCCTGGCCAGCAGCAGTGTGAACGAGACCGACAGCATCGTGCGTGCGCGGGACGGCAACATCATCGCCATCGGCGGCCTCATGCGCCAGGAGCAGTCCGGCATGGTGAACCAGCTGCCGGGCGCCTCCGGCGCCGGCGCCGCCAGCGCCCTGTTCGGCCAGAAGGGCAACACCATGACGAAGCGCGAACTGGTGATCCTGCTCAAGCCGACCATCATCCAGGACGACCGCACCTGGGTGCGCGACATCGACGCCGCCGGCGAGCGCATCCGCAGCCTCGATCCGCGCCAGTTCGCCGCCGACGGGAAGTAGAATCGGGCCACCATGTACCTGACCTATTTCGGCCTCGACGAGTATCCGTTCAGCATCACGCCGGACACCCAGTTCGCCTACAACGCGACGTCCCACGAGGAGGCCCTCAACACCCTGCTGCTGGCGATCCACAGCGGGGAGGGCTTCGTCAAGATCACCGGCGAGGTGGGTGCCGGCAAGACCCTGCTGTGCCGCAAGCTGCTGTCCCTGCTCGGCGAGGATAGGCTGGCCGCCTACATCCCGAATCCCCAGCTGGAGCCGCGCGCCCTGCTGGCGGAGGTGGCGACGGAGCTGGGCGCCGAGGACGGCAAGGATGCCGCCATGCTGGTGCGCGCCATCAACCGCCGGCTGCTGGAGATCGCCGCGGCGGGCAAGACGGCCGTGCTGTGCATCGACGAGGCCCAGACCATACCCGCCCTGACGCTGCAGACCCTGCGGCTGCTGTCCAACCTGGAGACGGAGAAGCGCAAGCTGATCCAGATCGTGCTCTTCGGCCAGCCCGAACTGGACGAGCTGCTGGCGGAAAAGGCGGCGCGCCAGGTGCTCCAGCGCATCACTTTCCACTACCGCATGCCGGGCCTGAAGCGCCACGAGCTGGCGATCTACCTGCAGCACCGCCTGCGCATCGCCGGTTATCGGGGACCGTCGCTGTTTTCCCGCGCGGCCCGCTGGGCGCTGTATCGCCACTCCAACGGCATGCCGCGGCTGGTGAACGTGCTGGCCCACAAGGCCCTGATCGCCGCCTTCGGCGAAGGGGCGGAACGGGTCGGCTACCAGCACGTGCGCCGCGCCAGCCAGGACACCGAGAGCGCCTATCGCCGCGGCTGGTTCTAGGGTGGAATCCCGATGAGCCTCATCAACAAGATGCTTCGCGACCTGGACGAGCGCCACGCGCCGCCCGTGGATCGCATCGGGCTGCCGCCCGCCATCCATGCGCTGCCGGCGCCACCGGACCGTTCCTGGGGGCCCGTCGCCCTGCTGGCCCTGGTTGCCGTCGCCGGTGCGGCCGGCGCCTTCTACTGGTACGCGGAGCTGAGCCCGGCGCCGGCGGCTCCCGTTCCGGTGCCGGTGCCCAAGCCCATCCAGCCGCCGCCGGTTCCCTCGCCGCCCGTCGCGCTGCCCGCGGCGCCGGTGGAACCGCCGCCCGCTGTACCGGCGCCCGAGCAGAAGCCGGAAGTCCCGGGCGAGCAGAAAGCTGCCGACATCCTGCCCGAGCCGCCGAAGCTGGAACTGCCGCCGCCTGCGCCGCCGGTGGCGGCCGTCGAGCCGGCGGCGCCTGCCGCCAAGGCGGCAGCTGCGCCGGCCCAGAAGGCGAGCGCCGCCAAGAGCGCCCCGGTTCCGCGCCAGGAACCGCCGGCGGAAAAGTCCAGGCCGGCCCCGGCTGCTCCCGTACCAAAAGGCAAACCGGCCGCCGAGGCGACCGGCACCGCTCCTTCGTCTCCCGCGGCGGGCCGTTCGGCCGCCGCTGCCGAGGCCGAGCCCGTCAGCATCGACAAGCGTCCGCGCTCGCTCCCCACGAGCGAGGCAGCCGAGAGCGCCTACCGCAAGGCCATGGCGGCCGTCCGGCGGGGTGCGGTGGCCGAAGCCGTCGACGGCCTGCGCGCCGCCCTGAAACTCGACAGCCACCACGTCTCGGCCCGCCAGGCCCTGCTCAGCCTTCTGGTGGAGCAGCAGCAATGGGACGAGGCCCGCCATCTGCTGGAGGAGGGCCTGGCCGCCGATCCGGCCCAGAGCTCCTGGGCCATGGCCCTGGCCCGGCTGCAGCTGGAGCAGGGCAAGCTGCCCGAAGCGGTGGACACCCTCGCGCGCCATGCCCGCCATGCGGACCAGAACGCCGACTACCAGGCCTTCCTGGCTTTGCTGCTGCAGAAGCAGAAGCGCGGGCGCGAGGCCGCCGAGCGCTACCGCGCCGCCCTGGCCCTCAAGCCGGCGGAATCCCGCTGGTGGTACGGCCTGGGTCTGGTGCTGGACGCCGACCAGAAGCCCCAGGAGGCGCGGGAGGCCTTCCTCAAGGCGAAGGAGACGGGCAACCTGTCTCCCGAACTGGCGGCGGCCGTGGATCAGAAGCTAAAGTAGCGGTTCCGTCCCCATCTTCCCGATGAAGGGACGCAGGCGCTCCGCTTCGGTCGGGTCGAGAACCTTCATCAGTGTCGCCACGTGTTCCTGCAGCAGTTCGGGCGAGGCCCGGCGGGCCTGCCGCCAGAGCTGACCGGCCTCTTCGTGCCGTCCCGCCAGTTCGTAGATGAGGGCGCAGTTGAAGACGGCGGGCGTCGTCGGCCGGAAACCCAGGTTGTGCCGGCAGAGGGTCGCCTTCGCCTCCAGGGCCTCTGCGGTCGGCATGGCCGTGGCGAGGAAGGCCGTATCCACGTAGGGCTTGAGCAGGCTGTTGCCGCGCAGTTCGAGCATGGCGGCGCTGCGTTCCTGCAGCCGGGCCGGCAGCGAGAGGGCCGGCGCGACGACCGGCCGGCTGAGTTTCTGGAGTTCCAGGTAGTCCTGCAGCAGCAGGCCGGCGACCACGGCGCCCAGGGCCACGGGAGCGGCGATGGCCGTCCTGCCGAGGCGGAGCCCGCGCGTGCGCTCGTCGCCCAGGGCGAGGACCACGGCGAAGACACCGAGGAAATGGGCGTACCAGAGGGGGTACTCCACCATGGAATGGATCAGCGCCACGGCGGCCAGGGCGGCCAGCCAGGCCGCGGCCGGCGCGTCGCGGCGGCGGGCGAGGCCGTGGCCCCAGTAGGCCAGCGCCAGGCAGAGGCCGGCGGTGGCGAGGATGCCCATTTCGCCCAACAACTGGGCCAGCAGGTTGTGGGCGTGTTCGCCGTGGCCGTTCCAGGCCGGCAGGTCGAGACCGTAGCGGAAGCTTTCGCGCGGATAGCTGCCGAATCCCAGGCCCAGCAGGGGGGCGCGCAGGAACATGTCCCAGCCGATCCGGAACAGGATAGGGCGTATGCCGCCCCCCGCCGCCACGTCGGCGGCAATGCGGTCGACGGGGGTTTGCGCCATGCCGGCGAGCAGGGGCAGCAGGTTGGCGCAGGCGATGTAGGCGACGGCGACGGCCAGGGCCCGGCGCGGACTGCCGAGACCGCGCCAATGGAAGGCGATGGCGGCGACGGCGACGGCGTAGAGCATGCCGGCGCGGGAGCCGGAGAAGGCCGCCGCCGGGACCAGGATGACGCAGGCGGCGGCCCAGGCCCAGGCCGGCAGCCGGCCGCGGGCCGACAGGTAGAGGGCGCTGGCGATGCCCAGCCAGAGGTGGTGGCAGAACTGGTTGGTCTGGGCCAGGTTGCCGTAGATGGCCTGGCGGCCGTCCAGGGGCATGAGGAGCGGGCTGCGCAGGCCCTGGTAGGCGGCGAGGGCCGCCACCGCATTCATCAGGGCGCCGACGACGATCCAGGCGGCGAGATGGTCGGCGACTTCGTCCAGGCCCAGCCGGTCCCGCAGGGTGGTCGCCGCCGCCATCAGGAGCATGGCCCACAGCAGGTAGAGGAGGGCGGACAGGCCGGCTTCCGCATAGACGAGCCGCCCGCCTATCATCTGGGCCAGCAGGACGGCCGCCAGCAGCAGGGGCAGCAGGGCGACCCGCGGGTAGCGGACGGGCCTGGCGCCGGCGTACAGCAGGGGCGTCGCCGCCAGGCCGAGGATGAAGGCCGCCCACTCGGGAAAGAAGGTGTTGATGGGGGCCATGTGGATCGGCACCAGGAAGGGCAGGCAGGCCATCGCCCCCAGCATCCACAGCGAGAAACGTTCGGCGTAGCGGCCCGGATCAGTCACGCAGCGCCCTCGCCACGACCCAGTTGCGGACCTTCGCGGCGCCGTGCCGCTTGAGGGTGCGCGCGAACTCCTCCAGTGTCGCCCCAGTCGTCATGACGTCGTCTACGACGACGACGGAACGCCCGTCCAGGTCGATGCCGCATTCGAAGGCATGGCGGACGTTCTTCCGCCGTTCCTTCCAGGGCAGGCTGGCCTGGGGCGCCGTGTCGAGGACGCGGCGGCAGGCGTCGAGGACCAGGGGCATGCCGACGGTCCGGGCGAGGGGACGGGCGATTTCCACGGCCTGGTTGAATCCCCGTTCCTTCAGCCGGCGCGGCGACAGGGGCAGGGGGATCATCAGCTCGCCCGCCGGATGCGGGCCGGCGAGCATGGCTTCCGCGAAGAAGCCGGCGATGGACAGGTGGTGCCGGTACTTGAGGGCCTGCACGAGCTTGTCCAGCGGGAAGTCGTAGCGCCAGAGGGCCAGCGTGGCGTCGAAGGCCGGGGCAGATTTCAGGCACTGCCCGCAGGGGCCGCCGCCCGGCGCCGGCAGGGCGCAGACCGGGCAGCGGGCTTCGGGCAGGACCGGCAGTTCGCCGGCGCAGGCCGCGCAGAGCTGGGCGTCGCCGGCGTCGGCGCCGCAGAGCAGGCACTCCTGCGGCAGCAGGGCGTGAATAACCCTACGGACTGCGGTCGAAATTGACAACCCATGCTCCTTCCCGGATGATGCGCCCCTCCCATTCTACCGACCGGTGTTACCCATGCCGACCGCGCTTGCCACGAACGTTGCCGGCAAGGCTGCACAACAGCCCGCCGCCCGCAACTGGACCACGGAAGAGGTTGAAGCCCTCTTCGCGCTGCCCTTCAACGACCTGCTCTTCCGCGCCCAGCGGGTGCATCGGGAGCACCACGACGCCAATGCCGTGCAGCGTTCCACCCTGCTGTCGGTGAAGACCGGCGGCTGCTCCGAGGACTGCAAGTACTGCTCCCAGTCGGCCCGCCACGAGGCCAAGCTGGAGCGGGAATCCCTGCTGGAACTGGACCAGGTGATCGAGGCCGCCAAGGCCGCCAAGGCCCGCGGCGCCACGCGCTTCTGCATGGGCGCCGCCTGGCGCGGCCCCAAGGACCGGGACCTGGACCACGTGCTGGACATGATCCGCTCGGTGAAGGCCCTCGGCTTGGAGACCTGCGTGACCCTGGGCCTGCTCAAGGAAGGCCAGGCCGAGAAGCTCAAGGAAGCCGGCCTCGACTTCTACAACCACAATCTCGATACCGCCGAGGACTTCTACGGCACCATCGTCAGCACCCACACCTACGGCGACCGCATGGATACGCTGGAGAAGGCCCGCGGCGCCGGCATGAAGATCTGCTGCGGCGGCATCATCGGCATGGGCGAGGCGCGCCGCGTGCGCGCCGGCCTCATCGCCCAGCTGGCGCGCATGAACCCGCCGCCGGAGTCGGTGCCGATCAACCATCTGGTGACCATTCCCGGCACGCCGATGGCGGATACGCCGCCCCTCGATCCCTTCGAGTTCGTGCGCACCATCGCCTGCGCCCGCATCACCATGCCCGGCAGCCTGGTGCGCCTGTCGGCCGGCCGCCACGAGATGAGCGACGAGCTGCAGGCCCTGTGCTTCCTGGCCGGCGCCAATTCGATCTTCTACGGCGACAAGCTGCTGACCACCGGCAACGCCGAAGCCGAGCGGGACGAGGCCCTGTTCGACCGCCTCGGGCTGCATCCGGTCTGAGTCTCCCATGCGGGGTGACTTCGCCCGCGCCGCCGCCACCTACGACGAAGCCGCCGTCCTGGCGCGGGAGACCGGCCAGCGCATGGCGCAGCGTCTCGACTATGTGAAGATCGCGCCGCGCCGCGTTGCAGACATCGGCTGCGCCACCGGCGACGGCATCCGCGAACTGCAGCGGCGCTACCCGACTGCGCTTCCCCTCGCCGTGGATTTCGCCCGCCCCATGCTGGCGGCGGTGCGCCAGCGCAGTTCCCTGCTGCAACGCCTGCGGGGACGCGGGCCGCGGCTGGTGAATGCCGACGTGCGCCGCCTGCCCTTGGCGGCTGGCGCTCTGGACCTGGCCTGGTCCAACCTCATGCTGCACTGGCTCGACGATCCGCTGCCGGCCTTCCGGGAGCTGCATCGCGTCCTCGACGTCGGCGGCCTGCTGATGTTTGCCGTGCTGGGGCCGGACACCCTGAAGGAATTGCGCGCCGCAGGGGCCACCACGCTGCGGAGCTTTCCCGACATGCACGACATCGGCGACATGCTCGTCGCGGCCGGCTTCGCCGATCCGGTGATGGACATGGAGATGGTGCGCTTCGCCTACGCCAGTCCGCGCGGCCTGCTGCGGGACCAGCGCCTGCTCGGCGTGCGCGACGGCCTGCTCGGGCCCATGGGTTTCCGCGGCGCCCGGCGCGTGCTGCGGACCTGGTCTGCGCAACGGGAGGAGGGCCGCCTGCCTGCCACCTTCGAGGTGGTGTACGGCCATGCCTGGAAGGCGGCGCCGCGCACCGACGAGCAGGGCCGCGCCATCGTCCGCTTCGGCAAGCCATGAAACGCGCGAAGCTGCGGCGGCCGAAGGCGCGCAATCCGGTGGCTGTGGCACCCATCCTCGGGAAGGGCGGCGTCCACCAGCGCAAGGACAAGCGCGCTTCGCGGGCGCGGCAGAAGGCCGCCGCGCGGCGCGAGCCCGACGCGGATTAGGGAAGGTCTGAATAAGGTGTGAACGATTTCATCGGAGTCATGTCAGACGAACGACCTCGCACACACGGATGAAAACGATGAAACAACTGACGCTCTCGGCAGGTGGCTTTGACCGGTACAACAA
>JAOTRT010000028.1 GCA_030247725.1 Candidatus Nitricoxidireducens bremensis | reverse complement strand
CCCGGATATTTCACCAGCCCTATGATTTGAGTGCGTAGATATGCTGGACGGGTTGATCGTGATGCGAGCGAAGGCATTTGATCAAATTTTGATCAAATCGACGAATTTCAGACGGACCACCCCCAACCCCCGAAGCATCAACGTGTCGGGGACGCACTCGGTTGTGACTAAGGTGAGGCCAACGCGTTGGCGGCGATGAAGTAGATGTCGCGCAGCGGATGGTGCGATGCCAGCAGGATGCGGATGCGGCGGGTATTGCGAATCACCGCCGCGCCGATCTTGAGCAGTTTTACCCGAATCGTCGCCGCCGTGGCCTTGGCCAGATCGGTCGTCGCCAGGGCCAGTTCCCGCAGGCGCTGCATCAGGGTATACGCCAGCGCCGAGAAGAGAATGCGCAGCCAATTGGCCAGGAACTTGTGGCAACTGGCTCGCGTGCCGAACAGGTCCAACTGTGTTTCCTTGATCCGGTTCTCGGCCTCACCGCGTTGGCAGTACAGGTCGTCATACAGTTCCTCGGCAGGACGGTCGAGATTGGTAACGATGAAGCGCGGATTGGTGCCCTGAGCACCAAATTCCAGACGGGTGATCAGGCGTCGCTCGCGATCCCAACTCTTGGCGGCGTAGGAGAACTGGCCAATCATCCGCTGCTTGGTCCCGGTCTCGTGGAAGGCTTGTTCCATCGCCTGCTCCCAGTGTGCTACGTGGCGGTGCAGGCGGGCATTCCTCGCCATCCCGATCACGTAGCCGACGCCGTGACGTTCGCACCAGCGGATCAGTCGTTGCCTGCAGAAGCCCGAATCCCCGCGCACGATGATCCGTAGCGCCGGCCAGGTCTGGCGCAAGCGGGTCACGATCAGTTTGATCACGGCCGCCGCGTGCCTGGCGCCGTCGATCCGGCTGCGGCGCAGGACGCAGGCGAGCATGGCCTTGCCGGCGAACACATACAGGGGCAGGTAGCAGTAGTGGTCGTAGTAGGCGTGGAACTGGGTCTGTTCCTGTTCCCCGTGCAAGGGAATGTCCGAGGCGTCGATATCCAGCACCAACTCATCCGGGCAGATCGTTTGGCTGGCGATGAACTGCTCGACCAGCACCCGGTTCAAGGCCACGATGTCCGATCGCGTCGCCCGCTGCTCCAGGCGGCACAGGGTCGGGCTGCTGCCCAGTTCATCACTCGTGCCCACCGCGGTTTGCATCAGCGGGTCGTTGCGCAAGGCCGTATGGTCGTTCAGGTCTTCGTAGCCGCAGCACAGGGCATACAGGCGCTGCGCGACCAGATCGCGCAACTCGTGTGTGATGCGATCCTGGTTGCGCGGGTCGCGCAGTGCCGTGGCCACGGCCTGGGATAATCCAATCCGCTGATCCACTTGCCGCAGCAGCATCAGCCCGCCATCGGAACTGAGCGCGCCACCCTGGAAATTGGCTTCAATTTGCCGGCGCCCAAGGCGCCCAAACGACATCTGCTCAGCGGTACAATTTGGCATCGGCGGAACCCCGTTAATATTTGGCTTAGACACCTGTATTAACGCGCCTCACGGCTGTTCCGCCGACCTCCTCTCGTGAAATATCCGGG
>JAOTRT010000010.1 GCA_030247725.1 Candidatus Nitricoxidireducens bremensis | reverse complement strand
GTTGTACCGGTCAAAGCCACCTGCCGAGAGCGTCAGTTGTTTCATCGTTTTCATCCGTGTGTGCGAGGTCGTTCGTCTGACATGACTCCGATGAAATCGTTCACACCTTATTCAGACCTTCCCTAGGTACAGCCCATCAGGAGAGCCTGCTTTCATACCTAGTCCGGGTCAGCCACGCCCATGGAGTAAATCCACGTCTGCTGGTGAAGTACGTCCTAGCCGAACATACCCCCCGCATTGCGCAGATTGCAACGAAGGCGTTCTTCCAAACCTTGTCTGGAACGATCAACGGCCTCAGTTCCTACGCGGAGACGTTCACCGATGTGTTTGGCGCACTCACGCTCCGTCCCGAACTCCGACAGCTAACTATGCTTCCATGGAAGGGATTGTTCCCTCACAACGGTCAGGGCCTGCTCGCACGGCGTCCACGGTGGTGTCCGATCTGTCTGTACGAAGACGGACAAGGGATTCAAGGTACGCCTATACCGCTGGCTTGGGCGCTGGAGCTCTATCAGGTTTGCGTAACTCACGGCGTTCGGTTGGAGGATCGATGTCATGTTTGCACCGCCAAGCAGGACTTTCTGCCATCGTATCCAGATCCTGGGTACTGCCGGTATTGCCAATCTTGGCTCGGGCACGCAGCTGGCGCACAAGACGTGTCAGCTCCCCACGTATGGGTCGCAAGGTCGATTGCCGACATGATTGCCTTTGGCAGCCAATCGGCGGACCTGAGTTTGGACGTCTTCCAACGGTTTCTGGTGGAGCAAATCGCCAAGCATACCGGTGGCAATCGAACCGCGTTCTGCAGGGCCGTCGGCTTGGGTGATTTTGCCGTTAGCGGCTGGATCAATAAGCAGCAACGTCCGAGTATGGTTCAGTTCCTCGCCCTTTGCCACGGACTACAAGTCCTTCCAACGGAGATGTTTGCGGAGTGCCCTGCGGAGAGTGGTTCCGCATATCGTCACGCTCCCAGTGCAAGGCTACTGGACCGGGAACCATGCCCGCGACCGCCTTTTGCGCGCCGCCAGGCTTGGAAGCAATCAATAGAGGCGGAATTGGCATCCGGCAGTCCCAGATGTGTGAGCGAACTCGCTAAGAGCCTTGGCGTAAGCAGAACTTGTCTTCGGTACTGGTTCCCCGTCTTGTGCAAGGCATTATCTGGTCAAAGCCGTAAGGCCGCGCGCGAACGATCTTCATTGCGCCAACGCAAGGAGGTCGCGGTGCTTGATGACATTGTCGCCGCGACACGTCTTAATGGAGGTGTGCTCTCCCGTCGGAAAGTTGACCAACTCTTGCGCGAAAAAGGACTGACGATTTCTCGGCCACATCTGCGAAAGGCGTTAAATGGCATGCAGAACCGATGAAAGCCAGCCTGGCTTAGTTCCCGCCATCATCGTTGGCCCGGCTCATGGTCAAGTCGCCGCCAATTCTGACGGCAGCTTCCGCCATGTCACGATGCCAACTGTTATGGCGAAGACAGGTTCCGCTACAAGCGCTCCGGCGGCGCTGTCGATTCCGACGTCGCCGCGGTCATTATCTTCGGCTCCCTTTTGCACGGCCCTCGTGTAGCTGCAGATGAACCAGTAAATGCTGTATTTAAGCGCTATATACAGCAGATATTCACTTCGGCATCATGCGTCCTACGGAAACGGAGGGATCATGGGTAGGCCGACATTTACCATCGACGGGAAGCGGTTGCGCGATCTTCGCGACGAATCTGGAAAGACGCTATTGACCGTCGCCAAGGAGCTTCACAAAAAGCTTGGAAAGCAGAACCACCCATCCACGGATGCCACGCTCACCAGTGACTATCAGCGCGTCGAACGCACTGGGAGAACCAGTAGGCAGCGCGCCGAAGCCCTCGCTGGGATTTTCGGAGTTACTGTCGAAGTGCTCCAAGGCAAAGGTGTTCCAGAACCGGTGGTTTACCTCGCCAGGATCTCCGCGCTCCTGCAGGAACGGTTTTCGAACGGCGCCAACGAAGCCCTTGTTCGAGCCCTCCATCAGGTTGCGGATAAAGGGGAACCATCCGCCGAATCGATCTCGTGGCTCGCAGAGGATATTGGCCGACAGATCGAAGCTGCGCAACTAGGGCGCAATCCTGCCGAACTGGCGGAGCTTGCCGAGCTAACAGGCCTTCCGGAGTCGGAGCTTTTAAAGCCAGCCAACGTAGAAGGATACTGGTTGGTCATCGTAAACGGTCGGGGCATCCATCGCACTAAGTTGGTTCACGGAGCCACCGAGGTGGTATGGGAAGCGACGGAAATTGGAGAAAAGCTGCATTGGCGCGGAAGCGATGGATCGATACGTATGTTCCGCGACGAGCCATGGTTCAGGGTCGAACTTGAACGAGGTTGGGACCCAAAAGATGTTATCCGAATTGATTTCGTTCGTTGCGCACCCACTGACGGTACAGGAATCAGCTGGGTAAAGGCTACATGGCGTGACCGGTTCCTGTTCGAGCATGCCTTTAAAAATTGGGCGTATTCGGTAGCGAATTTCGTGACAGATTTCGACGGACATCAATCGCCAGCCGGTGACGTCCGCCACCTTCGGCTGCTGGTGACGGAATACGAGCGCAGCACATATCGTCCAACGGGGCGGATGGTCATTTCCGGCAATCTGGACGAATTGCATGCCCAGACTTTTGAGTCCTTCAGCCGGGAAAGCTCTACCCACGCTCTCGTACAGAATTGGCTTATCGGCGACCTAAAACGCGCACTTGCCCCATTCTTCGCAGAACATCCGCGGCAGTGCTGGCGGGTTAGCCGGGGTGCCCGGCGGGTGGTCATCGACCTGGATGAGTACCGCGCCAGAAAGCGCCCCATCCTAGATTGCCATCACGGTATCAAGTACAGCATCGACCTCGTAGAAGAGGTTGCGAACCACGAGTTTGCGTCTGTCCCTTGGCGGGAAAAGGACATCGAACGTCTTCAGCAGGATCTCACCAAGATGCTGGACGACCCTAACGACACGCGCTGGACTTCCGACGACCCGTGCCGAACGTTCGAGCCATATGTGACCGAAGGGTGACAGCCCCTTAGCGGCGGCTCCGCCGCGAGCTGCTCGGCTCGTTGCACCAAATCGATTTCAACAAACGTACGCGAGGTAAGCCTCGGGCCCGCGCACGCTCTTATTCCGGGGCACCACAAGGAGCAACACCATGTACGCACAACTCGAAAACGGCCCCAGCAAGACCGGTAACCCGTCTGGAGGGGGCCGCAGCAACAACCCGCCGCGTAAGTAAGTCAGGCGCGGAAGGCGGTCCTTAGGTCCGCCTTCCGCTTTTGTGACCGCTGCAGTTTCGTGAAGGACCAATCGTGAAGTATTGTTCGTGCAAGGAGTTCAACTCACTTATTCGGCAACTGCTTAGTCAGGGCTGGTCATTCAGTCATGGCGCCAAGCATGGAAAGCTCCGTCCCCCCGGCGGTTATCCCGTGCTAACCGTACCCAGTTCGCCAAGTGGGGTAGCGAAAGCCCGCATCACGTTGCCTAGTCCTGAACGTCGGCAAAGGCCGAGGAGCAGCCGAACCGTAAATTGCGGTACGGCGGACTATTCCGGGGGCTCGGGCCTCGGGATGAAGGCTGAAGCGGGGATGCGTCGGCGAGTCGCGGTCGAGAGCAGCGGGCTCGGTCTTCAATCGCCGGAACGTCGATCAACGAACGCCAGCTCCCGCACTATCAGGCCAACAAAGGAATCTCGCCAAGCTCTTTTTTGGTAGTCTCGGTAGCCGCGGCAATGCGCTCATTCATGGGTAAGCTTTCATTGGCCTTGATGTATTGAAAGAAGCGATACATCGGGGGCTCAATGACCGACGTGCTATAGCTTCGAACCTCTCTCGCCGAAAGTTCGGCAAGGCTGTAGATTTCGGTGCAGTTAGCTAGGTATACCAACGCTCTCGGCGTTACTGACTTGGCGTCCTTTAGGCAAAGGTGCCGGAAGACGCGCACAGCCATTCCGGTCGGATCGGGGTTCTGCTCAAGCACTATGTCTAACGTACGTGACTGAATTTCGTCCAGGTAGCGGTCCCTAAAAATAAGCGCACGCGTCCGCCAGTTCATGAGGACGGCGTCCCAATTCAGAACGGTGGTTTCTGTTAGAGAAGCAATACCTCTGTACGGCACTAGGCCTTGCTTGATTGCCCAGGTTTCCCGTGCGTTCCATATATCGACATCCCATCCTGCCACCTCCAGTCGATAACCGCCGAACTTATTTCTTCGTGCTCCGAGGTGATCAAGGTACTTGGTACAACTTTGCCAGTCGCCCTCTACAACCAGATCGATGTCCGAGTTAAAGCTTTTCCCTCCCAGTAAGGCGAGATCGCGAAGCACTCCCCCGAACAGGTAGAGATCGCCATCAGGCAAGGCGTCGGTGAGGAACTGCAAGAAATCACCGATACTCGTTGTCGGAATCCTGATCGAATCTTCGCGCCGGAATGTTTCTGGAAGATCCAGCGACAGCTGGCTTTCATCGCCGGCTTTGTTAGGAGCAGACAACAGCAACCGCTCTACGCGGCGCCTGAGACTTTCAATTGACGTGACTGGTCGTGGCTTGTGCGTGGGCTTTTTCGAGAGACCTAAATTCATCGTGTTTCTTGATTAGATACGACTCTGTCATTCCTGAGATGACGTCGCACAAGAGTTGGAGCTGCGTGTACCGGGATTTCTCCATCGTCCGGTAGACGCGCCTGTAATTCTCGGAGATTGCGCCAAAAACATAGCGCTCAAACGGCAGGTTCTTATTGCCCTCCTTGTCGATCGCCCTCCAAACCATGTTCATCATGCTCTTGATTCGGTTGTTTCCTTCGAGCTCGAGCCGGAGCACCTCCTTGTGTTGGAAGCCATGTCGAAAATCGAAGTCCTTTACCGCTTGGCACAGTCTCCCACACTCCGAGTTTTTAATGAGTTCAAAGCCGGGCGCGATGTCCTCATTCATCATCTTGTCGATATTCTGGACGAAGATGGTCGTAGCCGCCTCCACCATCTTGGCGATGGCTTTCACCCTGAACATCTGCATCGATATATCGTTCAACTCACGCGAGCTCAGCTCTGCCGACTTGAACTCTTTGTTCTTGGCTTTCGAGGCGTCAGTTACTTCCTTGATTACTGTATCCCCGTCTGCCGACGACTCCAAGAAATCCATAAGATCATAGAAGGAGGCGTATCCCTTCTTGACGGTGTCTTCGGCGTCTATGACTGAGTAAGCTATGTCGTCACAGGCTTCCATCACATAGGCCAACGGGTGGCGGACGCCAGCCCGCAGCCCCGTGTGGTGCCAAACTTCATCGATTATCTCCGCTTCACTCTTGAAGATTCCATACTTCTTGAACCCGAACTTCTGCCCCGAGCCGAACACGCTTGGATACTTGATAAGCCCAGCGAGTGTCGCTATGGTGAGATTCAGTCCGAACTGGTCATTTAAGACCTGCAGGCGCGTAAGCAGTCGAAAGGTCTGTGCGTTGCCATCGAATTCCGAGAAGTCTTCTTCGATTGGCTGGTCCTTGAACGTTTGATGAAACCACTGCTGAATCGCGATCTCGCCCTGGTGTCCGAAGGGCGGATTTCCGAGGTCATGCGCTAGGCCCACCGCGGCCAGAAGCGGTGGAACATTTCGCTTGACGTTGAGCACTTCGTGGTCCCGCCCGAAAACCCTTTCGGGATATTCAAACGCCAGCCTAACGCCAATACTTCTCGCCAGGTTGCTAACCTCGTGCGAATGAGTCAGCCGCGTTCTTACGGAGTCGTGCTCCTCCATCGGAAACACCTGGGTCTTATCGGCAAGCCTTCGCGTGGGAGTCGCAAACAAAATCCGGTCGTAGTCGCGCTCAATTTCCGTTCGGCTCGCGGCTGTCCCCATGGAACCTGAAACGCCTGCCAACTCTTTTCGTCTGGCTGAGCAAAGTAGCTTGTTCCAGTCAAGCATTGCGTTTCACTCCGAAAAGTGTGCAGTTAGTATTGCTGTATGACGTCAGAAAGCTTGAAATGCGATGGGCAGGCTACACTTCGGCGGTACGGATGGCAACCAACTTGGCTGCGACGCGAGTAGCGGGTCTCGCCGCCGATTCATTCGCTTTGCGGCTTCGGCTGGTTGCAGTGACAGTTTGAGCGGGCGTCTATTGGAACCTGAGCGGCAACGCTTAACCAGTGGTCGACATCTGGGAAACCAACTGGTAGTTGCTCGCCGAGGATCTACGCTTCGTATGCCCCCTGGCCGGGAAGCATATTCTTGCCGAACCCCGCTTGGAAGCATAACGTTGCCAAACGGCAAGGTTATGGCCCCCGGGACAGGATCAGAGGGTTTGCCTTTGGTTCCTGGTGGGCGGTACTGGGATCGAACCAGTGACCCCTGCCGTGTGAAGGCAGTGCTCTACCGCTGAGCTAACCGCCCCTTTCGGGAAGGCGCGCATTAGAACATAAAGCCCCGTCCCCGGTCAATTGGCGGGGCGGCTCGCGTAAAATCGCGCCTTTCCCGTCCGCCGCCGCATCCCATGACCGTCCGCACCCGCTTCGCTCCCAGTCCCACCGGCTACCTCCACATCGGCGGCGCCCGCACCGCGCTGTTCGCCTGGGCCTATGCCCGTCGCCACGGCGGCCAGTTCATCCTGCGCATCGAGGATACCGACGTAGCTCGCTCCACGCCCGAGGCGGTTCAGGCGATCCTCGACGGCATGCAGTGGCTGGGTCTGGCCCACGACGAGGGGCCCTACTACCAGATGCAGCGCATGGGCCGCTACAAGGAAGTCATCGGCCAGATGCTGGCGGCCGGCACGGCCTATCACTGCTATACGTCTAAGGAGGAACTCGACGCCCTGCGCGCCGAGCAGGAGGCGAAGAAGGAGAAGCCCCGCTACGATGGCCGCTGGCGTCCCGAACCCGGCAAGACCCTGCCGCCGCCGCCCGCCGGCGTGGAGCCGGTGGTGCGCTTCCGGAACCCGCTGGACGGCGTGGTGGGCTGGGACGACCAGGTCAAGGGCCGCATCGAGATCGCCAACAGCGAACTCGACGACTTCATCATCGCCCGCGCCGACGGCACGCCGACCTACAACTTCTGCGTCGTGGTGGACGACTGGGACATGGGCATCACCCACGTCATCCGCGGCGACGACCACGTGAACAACACGCCGCGCCAGATCAACGTGTTGAAAGCCCTGGGCGCCACGGTGCCGCTCTACGCCCACCTTTCCATGATCCTCGGCGACGACGGCCAGAAGCTCTCCAAGCGCCGCAATTCGGTGGCCGTCACCGACTACGACGACAACGGCTACCTGCAGGAAGCGGTGCTCAACTACCTGGCGCGCCTGGGCTGGTCCCACGGCGATGACGAGATCTTCTCCATGGAGCAGTTCGTCCAGTGGTTCGACCTGGACCACATCACGGCCTCCGCCGCCCAGTTCAACACCGAGAAGCTGGCCTGGCTCAACGCCCACTACATCAAGCAGGCCGACGACGTCCGCCTCGCCGGCCAGGCCGCCAGCCGCCTGGCGCGCCGCGGCGTCGACCCGGAGGCGGGGGCGCCCCTGGAGCGCGTCGTCGCCCTCTACAAGGACCGGGTCGCCAATCTCAACGAACTGGCCGACGCGGTGGAACCCTTCTGCGTCGAGATCCATCCCTCGGCCGAGATGACCGCCACCCATCTGACCGAGGCGGCGCGGGCGGCCCTGGCCGACCTGCGCGGACGCCTGGCGGCGGCCGACTGGCAGAAGGCGGCCATCAGCCAGGCCATCAAGGAGACCTGCACGGCCCGGGGCATGAAGATGCCCCAGGTGGCGATCCCCCTGCGCGTGGTGCTGCTGGGCCAGCCCCAGTCGCCGGCCATCGACGCCGTCGTCGAGGTGCTGGGGCGCGAAACGGTGCTGCAGCGGCTGGATAAGCACGTATAAGGGCTTCTGTTCGGCTTGACACCGACATGGCCCCAGGGCCATGCTTGCGCATGCTCCGCCGACCGCGTCCCTCCGCTTTGCTGATGGTCTTCGCCAGCGCCTGCCTCGGCGCCTGCGCCACCACGACCAGCCAGTCCGGACGCACCCAGTTCGTCGTGCCCAAGCAGGTGGGCGCCGCCTATTCGGAAATCGAGCTCCAGGCCATGCTGAGCCTGGCGCCGGATTCGGCCTGCGCCGCCAAGATCGCCGACAAGGCCTGCGAGGCGGCCGTCACTTTCCGCCGCCAGGTGCAGCAGATCGGCTCCCGGCTGGGCCGCGCGGCGCGGGACATGCGGGGGGAGCTCGGTCGTCCCGTGCCCTATTTCCAGGTCATGGTGCCGGCCAAGGAAGAGCAGGGCACCCTATCGAGCGCGGGCGGCACCGTCGTCGTCTTCGACGGGCTGCGGTCCCTGGACTTCCAGGAGCCGGCCCTGGCCTTCGTCGTCGCCCGAGAGATGGGCCACGTGCTCGCTGAGCACCACGAGGAGAATTCGGCCACCAGCCTCATGATGTCGGCCGCCATCACCCTGGCTTTGCCCATGGCCAACCTGCTGCGGGGTGCCGCCGCGGTGTCCACCACGGCCGCCACCGCCACGGCGACTACTTCGGTGGCCGCAACGGCCGCCACCACAGCGGCTTCGGTGGCCGGCACGCGGGTGCTGAAATCCCTTTACCGTCCCGAACAGCTGCGGGAGGCCGACATGCTGGCCCTGCGGCTCATGGTGCGCGCCGGTTGGACGCCGATGGAAGTGGCCGATGCCCTCCAGGCGGCGGCGCCGCGGCTCAAGGAGGAAGGCTGGATGGAGGAGTTGCTGGTGTCCAAGCAGCGCCTGGACCAGATCACCATGGGCCCGCCCTGGCTGCTGCCGTCGACGGTGGCGGCAGCCGGCAGCAGCACGGTCGCGGCCGTCGACTAGGCGCTTAGTCCGCCACCAGCACGCCGTTGGCGAATTTCACCTTGTCGCCCTGGCGCCAGGCCGGCGGCGCATCTTCGGTCAGCACGCGGCTGGTGCCGTCCTCGAAGCGCACCACCACCTCGTAGCGGACGCTCTTCTTCTGGGTCTTTTCGATCTGATGGCCGGCGACGGCGCCGCCGATGGCGCCCAGCACCGTGGCGATGTCCCGGCCGCTGCCGTTGCCGATCTGGCGGCCCAGGATGCCGCCCACCACGCCGCCCGCCGCGGCGCCCAGGCCGCTGGCCTCGCCCTCGCGGGCGATTTCGCGCACGGATTCGATGGTGCCGCAGTCCTTGCAGGCAGCGGGAAGGGCGGGGGCCGGATCGGCGGCGACGCCGGACGTCCTGACCAGGCCGGCTTCGTCGCTACCCTTGCGGATGACCTCGATATCGGGGCCGCCCTGGGCCTTGGTCGGGACTGCCCGTGCGGACACCGGGCGCGGGACGGCAACCGGCGCCTTGGCAGCCGGGGCGGAGACGACGGGGGGCGTCGTCGGGATGGCCTGCTCGGCGGCGGGTGGAGTTTCCGCCGTCTTCGGTGCGAAGGGGATCGCGCCGGTCAGCACGCCGATGCCGGCCAGGGCCAGGGCAGAAACGGAAAGGGCGGCGGTCAGGACGGCCGGGTGGAGCTTGGGGGGCGGCAGAAGGGTGTTCATGGCGAACCTCGCGTGGTTGGACTTGCTGAGATCAACAACGCGCCGGTCGGTACTGCCGACGACCGGGGCAACGAATTCTTACACTTTGCCGCGGCGCCGGGAGCGCTCCCGGAAGCGTCCCGGGGAGAGGGCCGCGGCGATGTCGGCTTCGACGGGCAGCGGTTCCCCGGCGATGCGGCACGCCAGCAATTCGGCGCACAGGGACGCCCAGACGAGGCCCCGGGCGCCGAAGCCGTTGAGAGTCCAGAGTCCGGGGGCATCCAGGGCGCCGACGATGGGCAGGCGGTCCGGCGACATGGGGCGGAAGCCGATGCGGCCGGCAAGCTGCGCCGGATCGAGGCCCTTGCCGTAGCCCGGCAGGGTCATGTCCAGGCGCGTGAGGTTTTCCACGTGGTCGGCGAGACGCAGGTCCGTACCGGTATCGCCCGAGGCCATGGTGGCGCCGGCGCAATGGATGCCGTCCACCGCCGGCGTCACGTAGCCCAGGCGCGTCGCCACGATGTTGAAAGGCGGCACGGCCGCCTCGGGGATGTGGGAGACGAGGCCGCGGCCCACGCGCACCGGCAGCTCCGGGATCATGCGCCGCGCGTCGGTGGCGTTGGCCAGCACCACGGCGTCGGCCTCGCCCAGGAGGCTGCCGTCGGCGGCCAGCAGGCGCCAGCCGCCGTCGACGGCCTCCAGCCGGTCCACCGCCGCGCCGTAGCGCACGTCCAGGCCCGCCAGATTGGCGCGGCACAAGGAGGGCGGGTTGATCCAGCCGCCGCCGGGGAACCACCAGGCGCCCATCTCCACGGGCCAGCCGGCGATGGCGGAGGCCTCGTCGCGCTCGACGAAGCGCAGCAGGTCCGCGGGCGGCACCTGTTCGGCGACGATGCGGCGCTGGGTTTCCTCGTGCTTCGCGTCGCGGGCGATGTGCAGCACGCCGCAGAGTTGGTGGCGCACGCCGGGGACGGCCGCCAGGTGGCGGCGGCCATAGAGGAAGCCGGCCCGCAGCAGCCGCGCCAGGCGGCTGTCGTCGAGGGAGGGCAGGGGCCGGAAGACGCCGGCCGTATTGCCCGAGGCCCCCTGGGCCGGCTCTGCGGCGGCCTCGAACACGGCGACATCGAAGCCGCGGGCGGCCAGCCGCTGGGCCGCCGAACTGCCGGCGGCGCCGGCGCCGATGACGGCGATGCGCTGCGGGAGCCGGGCCTCGTCCGGCGTCTCGCCCGGCTTGCGCGCCGCCAGCATGTAGCGCTTGGTGCCGAAGCCCGGCCGCTTTTCCAGCGCGAAGCCGGCGCGGGAGAGGCGGAACATCATGTCGTCCAGCACCGACCAGGAGGCCAGGGTCGCCCCCGGCGCCGCCCGGGCGAAGAGGGCGGCGAAGACGGCGTCGGACCACATGTCCGGATTCTTAGCCGGCGCGAAGCCGTCGAGATAAATGGCGTCGGCGGCGAGGACCAGCTGGGGCAGCCGTTCGGCGGCATCGCCGAAGGCCAGGGTCAGGGTGACGGCGCCGTTTTCGAAGTGCAGCCGATGCAGGCCGGGCACCAGGGCCGGCCAGACGTCCGCCAACTGAGAAGACAGGTCGGCCAGCGCCGGCCAGCCGGCGAAGATGCGGCGCAGGTCGGTGGCGGCGTAGGGATGCTTCTCGACGGAGACGAAATGCAGTCGCCGCGGTCGTGCCGGATCGTCGCGCCAGGCCTGCCAGGTGGCGAGGAAGTTGAGCCCGGCGCCGAAGCCGGTTTCCAGCACCGTGAAGCACTCGCGCCTGCGCCAGCGCGGTGCCTCCCCGATCAGGCGGTTGCCGGCCAGAAAGACGTGGCGCGCCTGTTCCAGCCCGCCGCTGGCGGAATGATAGACGTCGTCGAAAGCCGCCGAATAGGGAACGCCGTCGTTGGCGAAGGCGAGTTCAGCTGGAACGATCCTTTGATAGGTCATCCAAGCTTACTCGCCGTCGCGAGCGCCGGTCGGGCAAGGCGCGAGGGGCCGACGCATAGCAGCGCTATGCGAGGTCCCGAGCAACGCCGCCCGGCCAAGCGCAGCAGGCAGCGCTCATTCGGGGCGCATTTGGGGGAAGAGGATGACGTCGCGGATCGACGGCGAATCCGTCAGCAGCATCACCAGCCGGTCGATGCCGATGCCGCAGCCGCCGGTGGGCGGCAGGCCGTATTCCAGGGCGCGGATGTAGTCGGCGTCGTAGTACATGGCCTCTTCGTCGCCGGCGTCCTTGGCCTTGGCCTGCTCCTGGAAGCGGGCGGCCTGGTCCTCCGGGTCGTTGAGCTCGGAGAAGCCGTTGGCGATCTCGCGGCCGACGATGTAGAGCTCGAAGCGCTCGGTGACCTCGGGATTGCTGTCGGAGCGGCGCGCCAGGGGGCTGACTTCCGTCGGGTAGTCGATGATGAAGGTGGGCTCCCACAGCTCGGCTTCCGTCGTCTCCTCGAACATCATCATCTGCAGGGTGCCGAGGCCCACGTCGGGGCGCACGGCCACCTTGAGGTCGTGGAGCTTCTGGCGCAGCCAGCCGGCGTCGGTCAGCATGGCGACGCTGTAGCCGGGATGGTGGTAGTGGATGGCCTCCACCATGGTCATGCGGCGGAAGGGCTTGGAAAGGTCGAGGGTGCGGCCCTGGTACTCGAAGACCTCGGTGCCCAGCGCCTCGCGGGCGGCGTGGCGCAGCAGGCCCTCGGTGTAGTCCATGAGGCTCTTGTAGTCGGCGTAGGCCTCGTAGAACTCCATCATGGTGAACTCGGGGTTGTGCCGGGTGGACAGGCCCTCGTTGCGGAAATTGCGGTTGATCTCGAACACCTTCTCGAAACCGCCGACCACCAGGCGCTTGAGGTACAGCTCCGGCGCGATGCGCAGGAACAGCTGCATGTCGAGGGCGTTGTGGTGGGTGGTGAAGGGCTTGGCCGAGGCGCCGCCGGGGATCGGGTGCATCATCGGCGTTTCCACTTCGAGGAAGTGGTGGTGCGTCATGTAGTTACGGATCGACGCGATCATGCGGCTGCGGGCGACGAAGGTGAAGCGCGAGGCGTCGTTGGTGATGAGGTCCAGGTAGCGCTGGCGGTAGGTCTGTTCCACGTCGGTGAGGCCGCGGAATTTCTCCGGCAGCGGGCGCAGGGCCTTGGACAGCAGGCGCACCTGGGAGCAGGCCACCGTCAGTTCGCCGGTCTTGGTCTTCATCAGGGTGCCGACGGCGCCGACGATGTCGCCCAGGTCCCAGTGCTTGAAGTCGTCGTACACGCCTTCGCCGACGCCGTCCTTGGTGACGTAGATCTGCAGGCGGCCCGAGAGGTCCTGGAGGGTGGCGAAGCTGGCCTTGCCCATGACGCGCTTGAGCATGATGCGGCCGGCGACCTTGACCTCCACGGGCAGGCCTTCCAGCTCCTCGCGGCTCTTCTCGCCGTACAGCTCGTCGAGCTTGCCGGCGGTGTTCTCGCGGCGGAAGTCGTTGGGATAGGCGGCGCCGGAGTCGCGCCACTTCTTCAGCTTCTCGCGGCGCTCGGCGATGAGCTGGTTCTCGTCCTGCTGCGGGGCTTGTTGGGTCGGTTCGGTCATGGTGGTTTCCCTGATGAGGGTCAGACGCCTTGCTTCAGGCTGGCTTCGATGAATTGGTCGAGGTCGCCGTCGAGGACCTTCTGGGTGTTGGAGATTTCCACGTTGGTACGCAGGTCCTTGATGCGCGAATTGTCGAGCACGTAGCTGCGGATCTGGTGGCCCCAGCCCACGTCGGTCTTGCCGGCTTCCAGCTTGTCGGCTTCGGCCTGGCGCTTGCGCAGCTCCAGTTCGTAGAGGCGCGACTTCAGCATGGCCATGGCTTCGGCGCGGTTGCGGTGCTGGGAGCGGTCGTTCTGGCACTGGACGACGATGCCGGTCGGGTTGTGGGTGATGCGGATCGCCGAGTCGGTCTTGTTGATGTGCTGGCCGCCGGCGCCGCTGGCGCGGAAGGTGTCTACGCGCAGGTCCGCCGGGTTGATCTCGACCTCGATGGAGTCGTCGATCTCGGGATAGACGTAGAGGCTGGCGAAGCTGGTGTGACGGCCGCCGGAGGAATCGAAGGGGCTCTTCCTCACCAGGCGGTGCACGCCGGTCTCGGTGCGCAGGTAGCCGTAGGCGTAGTCGCCCTCGACCTTGATGGAGGCGCTGCGGATGCCGGCCACGTCGCCTTCGGTCTGCTCCAGGATCTCGGTCTTGAAGCCCTTGCGCTCGCAGTACTTGAGGTACTGGCGCAGCAGCATGGAGGCCCAGTCGCAGGCCTCGGTGCCGCCGGCGCCGGCCTGGATGTCGATGAAGCAGTTGTTGGGGTCCGCCGGGTTGGCGAACATGCGGCGGAACTCCAGGTCGGCCACCGTCGTCTCGACGGCGGCGATGTCGGTTTCGACGGCGACGAGGGTGTCCTCGTCGTCCTCTTCCTTCGCCATCTCGAAGAGGTCGCCGGCGTCGGCGAGCTGGCGGCTCACGCCGTCCAGGGTGAGGACCACTGCTTCGAGGGATTTCTTTTCCTTGCCCAGGGCCTGGGCGCGGTCGGCATCGTTCCAGATGCCGGGGTCTTCCATCAGTTTGGAGACTTCTTCGAGCCGCGATGCCTTGGCATCGTAGTCAAAGATACCTCCGCAGTTCCTGCCCGCGCGACGAAAGGTCGGCGATGCGGTTGGCGACGGCGTTGAGGCGTTCTGCTTCCATGGTTTGCTCGCGAATTCGGTGAATCGCGAATTATACCCGCTGGGCCTGCGCCGCCCCAGCGGTCACGGTCGGCGGGAGGGTTCAGAACACCAGCGTGCGCCACTCCGGGTCGAGGCTGCGGGCGACGAAGGCGGAGGCGCCGGCCTCGCCGGCCAGTTCCGGGATCAGGGCGCGGCCCGCCTCCTTGTGGCGGGCGATGGCCATGGCGCAGGCGAGGAACTTGACGTCGAGGGCCGCCGCCTCGCGCATGAAGGAATAGACGGCCTTGCCGCCGGATGTGACGGCGTTGTCGGCCACGCCGGCCACCAGCAGCTCGCAGGCCGGGCCGGCGAAATGCAGTTCCACCTCGGCGTCGAGGGCGGCGGCGGCCGTGGCGTAGACGAAGGGTGCGGCGGCCAGATCGGGCTTGTCCGGCGTGGCGGCCCACAGCAGGATGGCGAGCTTGCTCACGGCTCCACCTCCGCTCCCGGGTCCATGGCGCGCACATGGGCAGCGTAGGCCGCCGCATCCACCAGGCCGGCGGCTTCGGCCTCCCAGGCCAGGGCCCGGCCGCGGGCCATCCAGCCGGCGCCGTAGGGGTCGTCGTTGATGGCCTGGGGCCGTTCCTCGGCGGCCTCGTTGCCTTCTTCGAGGACGAAGGAAATCGGTGCATGGACGGCGATCACCGTCTTGGCGCTTTCGATGGTGCCGAGACCGCGGCCGACGACCACCTCGGCGCCCCGCGGCTTGGCCGTGAAGGCGATCACCTTGCCGGCCAGGTGGATGCCGAAGGCGGTGGCGCCGATTACCACCCCGTCGCCATCGCGGCGCACCCACATGTCGTTGCGCGTGTCGTAGCGGCGGTCGGCGGGAATGGCGCCGCGGAAGGCTTCCTTCGCCATGGGCGATTCCGGCGGCCGGCCGCTATTTCTTCCTGGGCTTCGCCTTGGCGTCGGCTGGCTGATCCTTCTCGATCTCCCTGGCGGCATCGACGATGCGCTGGGCGACGAAATGGGCGGTGTCCGCTGTCAGCCGGACCTCGCCGGTCACGACACCCTGATCGTTGGTGATCTGGATGCCGACATGTTCGCCGATTCTTCCGATATTCAACATGATGGCTACCTCAATGGATCGTTGGTACGGGACAGCGGGCCGATTCTACCTGCGGATGCCGGCCATAGGCACGGGAGGCGCCGTAGTCCGGCCGCGCCGGCAAAGGGACTCCACCTTATCGTGCGATGCCGTCGCTGCGCATCCTTTCCCGCGTAGAATCGCGCGGTCGAGGGCCGGCGGTCCTCAGGGATGCTGCGTCGTGCCTGCGGAAGCGGCCGGCGCAAGTCCTGCCCAGACCCTTGGCCGACCTGGGCCAGGATTGAGAAAGCACGATAAGGGAGGGAAACGTTCATGTTCGGCAACAAGCAACTCAAAAATGATCTTGAAGCGCTGCAGCGTCGTTGCAGCGATCTGGAACGCTCCCTTGCCGAGGCGCATGCCGCCGAAAGCGGCCAGCGCGATATGGTGCGCGACCTGGAACAGCGGATAGGCGCCGAGCAGGCCGAATCCGAGCGCTGGCGCAACGACTCCCAGGCCGCGGAATCCCAGCTCGCCGACGCGAGGCAGGCGCTGGCGGAGCAGGAGGTTCAACTGACGCAACAGCAGGAAAGAATGAATACGCTTTCTGCGCTGATCGAAAAGACCCGATCCGCCGTCGAGGCCGTCAAGACCGATCTTGCCGCGGCCGGCGAATACGTCGCCCAGATCAATGCCAGCCTTGCCAACGTGAACACCGAATTCCAGGGTGTGCAGACCCTGACGGCCGAGGTCAAGGAGATCGCCAATCAGACCAACCTGCTGGCCCTGAATGCCGCCATCGAGGCGGCCCGTGCCGGCGAGCAGGGCCGCGGTTTCGCCGTGGTGGCCGACGAAGTCCGCAAGCTCTCGGAGAAGTCCACCGCCGCCGCCGCCGGCATCGAGGGCATGACCTCGGCCCTCAGGTCGCAGACCGTCGCCATGAATTCGAGCCTCGAAGACGGCATGCGCCAGATCGTGAAGTCGGTGGCGGAGGTGGATGGGACCCTGGCCATCCTGACCCAGAATCAGGGCCTCTAATCGGGCGGGGTTCGGTCCTGCGGGGGGCCGGTTGGCGGAAGAGAGTGGGAGTCGAACCCACCAGGGACCGCATGGCGGCCCCTCACGGTTTTGAAGACCGTGCGCCCCACCGGGGGACGATCTCTTCCTTTCACTGCAAAACCCATTGCCGCGTCGTGCCCGGCTCGCGCCGGACATGGGTGTCGCGGACCCGGCGAGTGTAGCCGACGCGGTCGAAGAATTCGAGGATGTGGATGGCGACTTTCCGCCCGCCACCGACGATGTCGCGCAGGGCCGCCGCCCGTGCCGCGCCGTCGCGGATGTTGAGCGCATCCACGTGGGCCGCGAGCCCGGCCACGGCCTCGGCCGTGAAGTAGTGGTCGTGGGCCACGGGATAGACGAGGCCGACGCGGGCGACCCGCTTCATCAGGTTGCGCACCGTGTCCTCGGCAATGCCGCTGGCCTTCGCCATGTCGCGCACCCGGGGCGGCTGGAAGGGCGCGGCGTCCAGCAGTTGGCGCAATAGTTTCCAGAGGTCGGCGTCGGTGGCCGCCAGGGTGGCCCGGTGCTCGGGCAGGTGCAGCCAGCCGCCGGTCTGGGCGAGGCGCTCCGCCACCAGCAATTCGGCGACGAGACGGTCGAAGGCGGTGCGCGGCAGTGCCGGCAAAGTCAGGCGCCGCAGGCGGTCGTGCTCGACGCCGATCATTTCGGGCGAGCGTTCGTGCTCGGCGGCCAAGGCCGCCAGCAGGCGTTCGCCGAGGGCTTGCCAGCCGGCGGCAGGGAAGCCGGTGCGGCCGGGAGCGTCTTCCACCACCGCGAGGCCGAGGCGCTGCCAGAGGGCCGCCGGATCGTCCAGGTTCCAGGCGACCGCATGCCGGTCCAGGTCCACGCCGGCGGGCTGGCGCTCCAGGGCGGCGGCCAGGGCCGGCGCCGGATCGTCGTCGGCCATCAGGTGCAGCAGGGCGAGGCGCTCCGCCGCGCGCTTGTGACGCGCGGGCGGGAAGATGTCGAGGACGCGTCCGCCGCCCAGGGTGCGGGCCGCCGACTGGTCCCGCAGCACGAAGCGGTCGTGCACCAGGACGCCCAGGGGCTTGTCCAACTGGATTTCCGCCAGCATGGTCTGGCCGGGCGCCAGCGCTTCCCCTTCCAGCAGGGCCAGGCGGCCGGTGACATCGGCGGCGCCCAGATGGACGTGCACCGGCAGCCAGTGGCGCAGGGGTTCCAGGGCCCGCACTTCGCACTGGAAGCGGTCGATGGGCTGGTGCAGGCGGGGCGCGGCAACCCACATGCCGCGGGCGAGATCCGCCTTCTCGAAATCGCCGGCCAGGTTGATGGCGATGCGCTGGCCGGCATGTCCCTCCTGGGCCTTGCGGTCCTGCACGTGGAGGCCGCGCACCCGGGCCGTCAGGCCCGGCGGCGTGATGGTCACCGTGTCGCCGACGGCGACGCGGCCCGAGAAGGCTGTGCCCGTTACGACAAGACCGATGCCCTGCAGCGTGAACACCCGGTCGATGGCGAGGCGGAAACCGCCCTGCGCCTGCCGTTCGCCGAGGCTGCGGGCAGCGGCCAGCAGGTGTTCCTTCAGGGCGGCGACGCCCTCGCCGCGGGGCGCGGCCACCGGGAACACCGGAGCGTCGGCCAGGGGCGTGCCGGCCAGCAGGGCGGCGATTTCCTCGCGGGCGGCGGCGAGCCGCTCGGGCGTCACCGCATCGGTCTTGGTGAGGGCCACCGCGCCGCGGGCGATGCCCAACAGGGAGGCGATGGCCAGGTGTTCCCTCGTCTGCGGCATGGGGCCGTCGTCCGCGGCGATCACCAGCAGCAGGAAGTCGATGCCGGTGGCGCCGGCCAGCATGTTGTGCACCAGCTTTTCGTGGCCGGGCACGTCCACGTAGCCGAGCAGGCCGTCGTCCGTGTAGGCGTAGCCGAGGTCGACGGTGATGCCGCGGGCCTTCTCTTCCGGCAGACGGTCGGTGTCCACGCCGGTGAGCGCCTTCACCAGCGTGGTCTTGCCGTGGTCGATGTGGCCCGCGGTGCCGACGATCATGCGGCGACGATCTCCTTCGAGCTCAGCTTGTAGACGAAAGTCGCCGCATCGAGGCTGTCCAGGCGGCCGGCGGCATTCTCGCCCTGAGGGTACATGAAGAAGGGAATCTTCGGCCCGCTGGAACCCGGCAGCTTCAGGTCGTGGGCCACGTTGTAGCCCAGCCAGTTCATCTCCCAGGCGCCGAACAGGGTCTGGCGCGCGGCCACCACCACGTCGTCCTGCAGCGTGAGGCCGGGCTTTTCCTCCAGCACCACCTTGCGCACGTCGGCCGGGTCCACCGGCACCCAGCCGAAATCGGCGAGCCACACCTCGGCGCGGCAGTGCTGGGCCTTGGTGATGTCGCCGCTCTTGCCCAGGCTCTTGTAGCCGAACTTCGAGTCGGCCACGCGCACGCCGTACACATCCCGGGCCGGCAGGCCGGCGGCCCGGGCCAGACCCACGTAGAGGGCGTTGAGGTCGGCGCACTTGCCCGAGAGGTTGCCCGTCTCCAGCATGCCGCGGATGTCGCCCAGCCCGCAGCCCTTGGTCTTCGGGTTGCGCTGGGTGTTATCCACCACCCACTCGTAGATGGCGCGGGCCTTGTCGAGGTCGGTCTTCGCGCCCTTGACGATCTCCAGGGCCGTCTTGCGGACGATGCCGTCCGTGGGCAGCAGCTCGGTGGCCCGGGTGTAGAGAGCGCGGGTGGCCTTGTCCAGGGGGGCGACCTTCATGGGTTGCGAGAAGTCGACGGCCCGGTCGCGGGTGGCGAAGCGGCTCACCACTTCCAGCACCGGCGCCGGTTCGCCCGCATCCCACTGGGCGGCCAGCATGCGGGCGCCGTAGGTGGGGTCGCGCAGCTCCTGCACGTTGGCGGCGTTGCCCTGCCACAGGTTGCCCATGGGCTTGATCCAGGCGGCGTCCTCGACGGAGGGCAGAGGCAGCCAGACGCGGGGCGCGCCGGCGGCAGCGGAAAGCTCGACGCGGGTGGTGACTTCGAACACGCGCCAGCCGTTGGCCGGCGTCGGCTTGAAGTCGGCCGCCAGGGCGGCGCGCAGGGCGCCGGGAGCGGCGAAGGTGGTGGCGGCGAAGGAAGCGGTCTTGAGGAAGTCTCTGCGGTTCATGGTTTTCTCCGGAATTATTTGAGCAGGGTCTGCAGTTTTGTTTCGACGGCGGCTTCATCCCAGTCGATGGCGCCGCGTCCGCGGGCCACGATGCGATGGCGGCGGTCGAGGATCAGGGTGGTGGGCAGGGTGCGCACGCCCCAGGCGCGGGCGACGGCCTGCTCCGGGTCGTGGAGCTGGGGCAGGGTCACGCCGGCTTCCCAGAGGAAATCGATGGCCTTGTCCCGCTTGTCGGCTACGGCGATGATCAGCACCGAAACGCCGCGGACGCGCCAGCGGTCGGCGAGGCGCTGCAGCGAGGGCATTTCCTCGCGGCAGGGTTCGCACCAGGATGCCCAGAAGTTGACGATCAGCGGACTGCCCTTGTGCTGGGCCAGCAGTTCCGTCAGCCGGGCGTCGGCCACGGCCGGCAGGGGCTGGGCCATGCCGGTGACGAGGTCGGCGGCCGATGCGGGACCGACGAGCGCCAACGCCAGCAGGGCAGCCGCCAGCCTCATGCGAACATGTCCTCGTACATGTTCTTGGCCCAGCCGAAGTCCTCGTGCACCAGCTCGGGCCGGCGCTCGTTGTCGTCGATCTGGGTCTGGAGGATGACGTCACCCTTGTCCTGGAAGGGGCCGACCTTGTAGTCGAACTGCACGGCGATGTCGAGTTGCGGATCGGCCGTCACCATCATGTAGCAGAGGTTGTCGGGCAGGATGTACTTGGGTTCCCGTCCCGCCACCCGCTCGGCAATGTACTTCGCGACGATCTTGGCGTGGCGGTTCGCCACGTGGCCGGCCTTGGGATAGAACAGGAACTGGGGCGACACCAGGCCCACCGCGTCGCCGATCACGTACACGTCCTTGTCGTCCTTCAGGTGCAGGAACAGGGGATCGACGGCCGCCCAGCCCGTGGGCTTGCCCTCGGGGTTCCTGCCCACGGCGCCGGCCTTCCAGGCCAGGTCACCGGCCTGGTGGGGCGCCATGAAGATGCCGTGGTCGAAGTTGAAGTCGCCGGCCGCCGTCTTGATGCGTTTGTTGAAGGGGTCGAGCTCCTTCACGTGGGCATTGGGCACGTAGGTGATCTGGTCCTTGTACAGTTCCTCGAAAGCCTGCTTGAAGCCGTAGCCGATGGGGCGGATGGCGTCCTTGTGGTCGAGGATGGTGATGTGACCCTTGATCTTCTTCGTCTTGAACAGCCATGCGATGAGGCAGGCTCGCTCGTAGGGGCTGGGCGGGCAGCGCTGGGGTGGTGGCGGCAGCGTCATCACCAGTTCGCCGCCCTTGAAATCGTGGATGGCCTGCTTGAGGCGGAAATGCTCGGCGCTGGGCACGTAGGCGGCCGGGAAGCGCGCCCGCGTGGCCTCGGCGGCGCGGCGGTCGTTGCCGAACCAGGCTTCGTAGTTGTAGCGGATGCCGGGGGAGAGGATCAGGAAGTCGTAGTCCAGGCTGCCGGCCGCCGTGACGACGCGCTTCCTGTCGCGCTCGACGGCGAGGATTTCGGTCTGGATGAAGCGGTAGCCGTATTTCTCCGACACGGCCAGGTATTCGTGGGTCAGGTAGTTGGTGTCCACCACGTCCACGAGCCATTTGTTGCTCATGGGGCAGGAGAAGAACACGGGGTTCCGCTCCAGCAGCACCACTTCGAGCTGGGGCGCCAGCAGGCGCAGTTGCTTGGCGGCGTTGAGGCCGCCCCAGCCACCGCCGCAGATGACCACGCGCTGGGCCTTGCCCTTGGGCAGCAGCACGTCGGTGGCACTGGTGATGAGGAAGGGCGAGCCGGGCTGCTGGCTCAATACCGGTGCGGCGAGGGTCGCCGCCGCGAGGCCGCCGCCGGCGGCGAGGAAGTTTCTGCGCCCGGGGCGCATGTCGTCAGTCATTTCCATCTCCCGTTTCAATAACCGCCCCGAGGCGGAAGCCCCCGGGGTTTACGAAGCGCCGATGAATCGGCGCGGTTGGTGGTCGCTCGGGCTTGGCCCGGGCGGCCGAGGCAGGAGCCGTCAGGGACGGCAGCCGCCTGTAACTGGTTGCTTCATCTGCTGCATGTGTTGCGTTTGGCAAAGTGGGTGCATCGTCTGCTTCGGCGCGCCGGGCGGGCGGGGTACTCCGTCAGCCCTCCCGCTGCTGAGAAGCGCAGATATCGGTCTGCCGGAGCACCCCGCCCACCCGCGTTCAGCTCGGGTGCGTGCCCAAGCCGACAAGCCGGAGCCTTGCGGATCGGCCGTCATCATCCTGTGGCGGTTGGCTGCTAGACTTCTTCGCATGCACGCCCACATGAACCGCATTCTCGACGAAGCTCTCGGATTGCCTCCCGACGAGCGGGCGGCCTTGACCGTAGCGTTGCTCGATAGCCTCGAAGGAAGTGACGATGCTTCGATTACCGAAGCTTGGCGGCAGGAGATCATGGCACGGCAAACGGCTCTGCGAGTTGGGGCAGTCAAGGCAGTTTCCTGGGTTGAGGCCAAAGCAAGACTGATCGCTCTGTGACTCGGTTTTGCAGCTTGAGTACGTGCCCATGCCGACAAGCCGGAGCCCTGTATTCGCGTTGACCGATATCTGCGCCTCTCAGCAGCGGGAGGGCAACGCGAATACAGGGATTCGGCCACGCTCCGACGTATGGTCTTGGCTTGAACAATTCGAGCCTAACTCCTTCCGCCGGCAGGATTGGGCAGCACTGGCTATGAAGCATGCCGTTCAACTTCAATAGTTTCGAGCCATTCGGCAAAGCTCTCCACTTCGGATAGCGCAATAAATAGCTTTTCTGGAGTAACCCGGATTGGCGGTGCTATGAGCCATGCGCGTTCACCTTCCTCTACTTCTGAGAATAGCGATGCATCGCTTTCGCTGATGAAGAAGGGGTGAGGCAGTTTCTTCAAATCACTGCCTGAGTAGTACGCATTGTCCATCGTGATTGACTCAGGATGCTGGTCCCGATTTCTCACTAGGACAATTTCCTCAAGGACCCCCAGTTTGCATGGGCTGTCCTCGAACCGGATACGGAAGTGACGAGCGAAATAGGCCTTATAGCCGTTGAACCAGCCGTTCTTTTTGAAATCCGTCTTAAGCGAATCATCGACGGGAACTCCGATTTGGCGTTCCCATGTCTTGAAGTAGAGATGAAAAATGGCCGCGAGCATAGAGATACAGGTGCGCCCGATAACTTGAAGAGACTCTTCAGCCTCCAGCCATTCTTCAAGAAATGCCGGTTCAGGGTCTTCGCTGTATGGAGGAACATACGGCTCCTCCTTTGCCTCGATCTGTCGCTTGCGCTCGACGAAAGGCGCAGACGACATTTCGTAAAACTGCCGAATGAAGTTCACCTTTCGACTTAGGAAGTACCGTACGTCCATCGCTACTCTCCAGACGCCAAACTATCTTTTCGGCTGGCCTAAGCCAGACAATTGATCGGTGAATTCAGCTTCTTCCTGTACGTCGAGACACCGCAAATCAAGCCGCAACGCATCGTCTGCGATATGTCCAATCACCGGCACCGGCAGACCCCGCAGTCGCTCTTCTAACTTGTGCAGGATGCCGGCCTTCTTGCCCTGGGGGCGCACCACAAGGCCGGCGGAAGGGAGACGGTCTACCGGCAGGGAGCCGGAGCCGATCTGGCTCGATAGCGGTTCGATGGCGACGGTGACTGGCCAGCCGGCCAACGCTGCTTGTAGCGACGGCAACAGCCGCTCGGCCTGGGCGCGGATGTCGGGTTCGGGGCGGGCGAGCAGGCGGATGGTGGTCAGGCGCTCGGACAGGCGGTCGGGGTCGCGGTAGAGGCGCAGCACGGCTTCGAGGGCGGCCAGGGTGATCTTGCCGACGCGCAGGGCGCGCTTCAGGGGGTTCTTCTTGATCTTGCCGATGAGTTCCTTGCTGCCGGCCAGGATGCCGGCCTGGGGGCCGCCGAGGAGCTTATCGCCGGAGAAGCTCACCAGGTCGGCGCCGGCGGCGATGGCTTCCTGGGGCGTGGGTTCGTGGGGCAGTCCCCATTGCGCCAGGTCGGTCAGGGTGCCGCTGCCCAGGTCCACCACGAAGGGCACGCCGTGGCCGTGGGCGAGGGCGGCCATCTCGGTTTCGGGTACGGCCTTGGTGAAGCCCTGCACGGCGTAGTTGCTGGTGTGCACCTTCATCAGCATGGCGGTGCGCGGGCCCAGGGCTTCGGCGAAATCCTTGGCGTGGGTGCGGTTGGTGGTGCCCACTTCCACGAGCTTGGCGCCGGCCCGCTTCATGATGTCGGGGATGCGGAAGGCACCGCCGATCTCGATGAGTTCGCCGCGGGAGACGATGACTTCCTTGCGCGGGGCGAGGGTGTTGAGCAGCAGGAAGACGGCGGCGGCGTTGTTGTTCACCACCGTCGCGGCTTCGGCGCCGGTGAGTTCGCAGACCAGTTCGTTCACCACGTCGTCCCGGTCGCCGCGACCGCCGGTGTCGATGTCGTATTCGAGGGCGCAGGGGGAGCGAGCGGCCATCACCAGGGCTTCGACGGCTTCCTCGGGCAGGGGGGCACGGCCCAGGTTGGTGTGCAGCACGGTGCCCGTGAGGTTGAAGACGCGGCGCAGTTTCGGCCGCGCCAGGCTTTCGATGCGGGAACAGACAGCGGCGACGATGGCCTCGGTAGCGGGTACGGGCGCCCCGTCCTTGGCTGCCGCACGGATGGCGGCCAGTTCGTCGCGGATGGCGCGGGTGGCGATGGCGCGGCCGTGGCGGCCGGCCAGGTCGGCCACCTGCGCTTCGGCTAGCAGGCGGTCGACGGCAGGGAGTTGCGAAAGTTTGTTCATGGCTCTCACCCGGACCGGGCAGAAAGCTCTTGCGAGCGGTTAAGTTCGGAACGTGCCGATGGACCGGGAAAGTCCGGCGGCGAGTTCCTCCAGTTGATGGGCGGCGGTGGCAGCCCGGGCGGCAGCCGAATTGTTTTCCTCGACCATCGAAGCGATGTTCTCGATGTTGCGGGCGATCTCGTTGCTGGCGGCCGTCTGCTCCTTCAGCGAATTGGTGATGTCGTTGACGACGCCGACGACGCGCTGGGCCTCCGATTCGATCTCGACGATGGAGGCGCCGGCCTGCTGGGCCAGTTCGGTCCCCGAGCGGACCTGCTCGACGCCGGCCACCATGCTCTGCACGGCATTCTTGGTGCCGCCCTGGATCTGCTGGATGGTGGCGGCGATCTCCTGGGTGGAGGCGGTGGTGCGCTCGGCGAGCTTCCTCACCTCGTCGGCCACCACGGCGAAGCCGCGGCCCTGCTCGCCGGCCCGGGCCGCCTCGATGGCGGCGTTGAGGGCCAGCAGGTTGGTCTGGTCGGCGATCTCCTTGATGACGTTGACCACCGCCGAGATTTCGTTGGACTGCTGTTCGAGGGTGGCGATGATGGACGAGGAGGACTCCACCGAGTCGGCGATCTTGCCCATTTCGTCGGCGGCACTGTGGATGACGGCGCTGCCCTTGCGCGACAGGTCCTCGGAATGGACAGAAAGGGCGCTGGCCTCGGCCGCGCTGTCGGCGATCTGGCCGATGCCGACGGTCATCTGCTCGACGGCGGCGGCGGTGGCGCTGGTGGCCTCGCTCTGTTTGTTCGAGGCTTCGGCCACGGACCTGGAGGCGGCTGCCAGGTCGCGGGCCGCCTGGCCGACCTGGGTGGCGCTGGCGCCGATGCTGGCGACCATGTCCCGCAGCCGGTCGCGCATGGTCCGCATGGAAGCCAGCAGGCTGGTGCTGTCGCCCGGCGCCGTGGTCACCTGGATGCCCAGGTTGCCGGCGGCGATCTCGCGGGCGATTTCGTTGGCGTACTGGACCTCGCCGCCGAGGGCCTTGCCGACGACGCGGACCACCACCGTGGCCGTGACGACGGCGACGATGACGACCAGCAGCGAAAGGCCCAGGTTGATGGCCTTCAGACCGGCGGCGAGGGAGACGGTCTCGGTGTTCAGTTTCTCCATCTTGGCCGCCTGGTGGTCGATGAGGCCGCCGATGGACTGGACGTAGGCTTCCAGCTTCGCCTTGAGGGTGCCCGTGAGGAAGCGGTTGGCGTCGTCCTTGCTGCCGGACTTCACCATTTCCAGGTACTGCTTGCGGTGTTCGGTGTAGTCGCTGCGGGCCTTCTTCATGTCGGCCAGTTGCTGCTTGCCCTTCTCGGAAACGACGATCCTTTCCAGTTGTTCGAAGCGGGTGGTGATCACCTTGCTGTTGGCGGTCATTTCGTCGGTAATGCGCTTGACCGCGGCGGCGTCGACCACCTGCAGGAGCAGCAGGGTATTGGTCCAGTTGCGCATGACGTTGAGCCGGATATCGGTGGCGGCGACCACCTTGGGATAGGCGTCCTCACCGACTTCGGTGATGTGGCTGCCGACGGCGCTGCTGCGCTGGAAGATGATCGCGGCCTGGACCACGATCAGGGCAGTGATGATGCCGAATCCCCACGTGAGCAGGGTGCGGATTCCGGTGTTGGCAAACATGGCTCTCCTCCCGGTGATTTGAATGGATCGGCCGCTGTCTTTTTTGTTGTGGACCGGCGTCCCATTCTAGTCACTGTCCCGGAATAAACAACAAGTTAGGTCCGGAACGGGAGTACCCCGCCTCGTCGAGAAGCAGGTCGAGGGCCAGGGTGGCGAGGTCGTCGGCCACCGGATCGCCGTCGGGGGCCTTCTCCTGGTAGAGGATCTTCAGGTAGCTCATGCAGTCGTCGCAGGTCTCGGCGCGCATGGCCTGGACGGCGTCGCCGTCGATGTGGCGGTAGGCGATCTTCGCCGTCGAGTCGCAGGCGGCGCATTTCACCCGCACCAGGTTCCATTCCGTATTGCACAGGGAGCAGTGGAGGTAGCGCAGGTTGTTGGCCTCGGCCGCCGTGCGCACGACGCTGGCGACCGGCAGACTGCCGCAGCAGGGGCAGACGCCGGGCACGTCGAGGGTCCGCACCTGGGCCGTGCCCAGGCTGGCGGCGAGGGCGGTCCAATAGACTTGGAGAGCGGCGGCGACGAAGGGCAGCAGATCGGCGTCGTCGCCGTAGAGTTCGGTGCGCAGCACCCGGTCGGCGAGGGCTTCCTGCGCTTCGACGGAGGCGGCGGCAAGGCGGGCGCAGCTCTGCTGGGCCGCTTCGGTAAGACCGGAGGACTGGAGGGCGGCGAGGATGCCGACGAGGGTGCCGCGCCAGGCGGGGTCGCGGGGCCAGTGCTGGGCCGGTACGGGAGGCATGCCGTGGCTGCGGGCCTGCGCCAGGGCGGCGGCATCGGGCAGGGGAACGGGGCGCAGGGCCTGGAGGGCGCCGTGCTGGGCGAGGCTGAGGCGGCCGAGGAAGCGCAGCCAGTCGCCGAGGGAATGGCCGTCGGCGAGGGCGGCGAAGCGCCGGGCCCGGTCGGCGAAAAGGCTGCTGCGGTCGGGGACGATCACCCGGGGCGGCTCGGCGGTGCCGGCGGCCGGGGCGCCGTATTCCATCGTGGCGTTCATGGAGACTCCAAAAATAGGCCCGCGAACCGGAGTTCGCGGGCCAACTCACTACGAGGAAACTACTTGCCGGTCACCTGGCGGTACCAGGCCCGGTGGTGCTGGCGGGCCCATGCGCGGGTCACCGTGCCGTACCACATGGCGCGGATGGTGCCCTTCACCCAGATGGCCGCATACACGTGCACCGTGATGAGGCCGATCATCACCGAGGCGGCGACGGCATGGACCACCGCCGCGAGGCGTGCCAGCCCGACCGGCGGGTCGAAGAAGGCGCGCCACAGGGGGATGCCGGAGACGAACAGCAGCAGCACGCAGACGGCCAGGGCCCAGAACAGCAGCTTCTGGCCGCCGTTGTACTTGCCCTGTTCCGGCATGTTGTGGTCGTCGCCGTCCACCATCTCCTTGACGCGGCCCACCCACTCCCAGTCCGTCGGCGTCATTTCGTTGAGCGCCTTGAACCGGTGGTAGAGAGCCAGGAAGGAGAAGGCCATCAGCACGCCGATGAAGGGATGCAGGATGCGCGTCCAGGTGCCGCCGCCGAACAGGTTGGTGAGCGGCCAGAACAGCGGATGGAACAGGGCCAGGCCCGACAGGGCGAGGAGGATGAAGCTCATCCCCACCACCCAGTGGTTGGCCCGCTCGTGCGCCGTGTAGCGCTTGAGGTCTTTCGGATCGCGGATCATGCTGCGTCCTCCTTTTCCACTTCCTTCTCGGTCTCTTTCGAGACTTCGTTGGGACCCTTCGTGATGTAGTGGAACAGGCTGGCGATGCCGACCAGCGCCATGGTGGCGGTGGCGAGCGGCTTGGCGATTCCCTTCCACAGACCGACCAGCGGACTGACGCTCGGCTCCGCCGGCAGGCCGCTGTAGAGCTGCGGCCGGTCGGCGTGGTGCAGCACGTACATGACGTGGGTGCCGCCGACGCCTTGCGGGTCGTACAGCCCCGCGTTCTTGTAGCCCCGTTCGTTGAGGTCCTTGACCCGCGTGGCGGCGTAGTCCTTCATCTGCTCCTTGGAGCCGTACTGGATGGCGCCGGTCGGGCAGGCCTTGACGCAGGCCGGCGCCTGGCCGACGGCGACCCGGTCCGAGCACAGGGTGCACTTGTAGGCCTTGCCGTCCTTCTTGGAGATGCGCGGGACGTTGAAGGGGCAGCCGGTGATGCAGTAGCCGCAGCCGATGCAGTTCTCCTCGTGGAAATCGACGATGCCGTTGGCGTACTGGATGATGGCGCCGGGGGCCGGGCAGGCCTTGAGGCAGCCCGGATCGGCGCAATGCATGCAGCCGTCCTTGCGGATCAGCCATTCCAGCTTGCCGTTCTCCTCGAATTCGCTGAACCGCATGACGGTCCAGGAGTTCTCGGTCAGGTTCACCGGGTTGTCGTACATGCCGAGGTTCCAGCCGACCGGGTCGCGGATGTCGTTCCACTCCATGCATGCCGCCTGGCAGGCCTTGCAGCCGATGCAGGTGGACACGTCGATGAGTTTCGCCACTTCCGTGGTCTGGCGCACCGAGGGCGACGGGGTCGTCGTTGCCGAGCGGCGCGCGATGTCTAGCGATTGCAGTGCCATGTGCGCCTCCTTAGGCTCTCTCGATGTTGACCAGGAACGCCTTGTACTCCGGCGTCTGCGTGTTGGCGTCGCCCACGAACGGCGTCAGGGTGTTGGTGATGAAGCCGGGCTTCGTCACCCCCTTGAAACCGTAGTGGATGGGGATGCCTACCGTGTGCACCTTCTTGCCGTCGACCTCCAGGGTCCGGATGCGCTTGGTGACCACGGCGATGCCCTTGATGAAGCCGCGGTTGCTGCGCACCTTGACCGTGTCACCGTTCCTGATGCCCTTCTCCCTGGCCAGTTCCTCGCCGATCTCGACGAACTGCTCGGGCTGCAGCACGGCGTTGATGTGGGCGTGCTTGGTCCAGTAATGGAAGTGCTCGGTGAGGCGATAGGTGGTCGCCACGTAGGGGAAGTCCTTCGCCTTGCCGAAGGCCTCCATGTCGCCCTTGTAAACCCGCGCCGCCGGATTGCTGGTGGCCTTCGGGTTGTTCGGGTGCATGGGGTTCTTGTCGAGCGGCGTCTCGAAGGGCTCGTAGTGCTCGGGGAACGGGCCTTCCGCCATCAGCTCGCGGGAGAACAGGCGTGCCACGCCCTCGGGGTTCATGATGAAGGGCATGACCCCCTGGTCGGGCGCGGCGTCCGGGCGCATGTCGGGGATGTCGTTGCCGCCCCACTTGTCACCCAGCCACTTGAGCACCGTGCGCTTCGGGTCCCAGGCCTTGCCGGCCGGGTCCGCCGAGGCGCGGTTGTAGAGGATGCGGCGGTTCACCGGCCAGGCGTAGCCCCAGTTCAGCGTCTGGCCGAGGCCGGACGGGTCGCTGTTGTCGCGCCTGGCGGTGTTGTTGCCGGCCTGGGACCAGGTGCCGCAGTAGATCCAGTTGCCGCAGGTGGTGGAGCCGTCGTCCCGCAGCATGGCGAAGCTCGGCAGCTGCTCGCCGGCCTTCACCAACACCTTGGTGGCGTCCTTGGGATCGACGACATCGGCCAGGGCCTTGCCGTTGATCTCCATCAACACCTCCTCGGGCGCCGGCTTGGCGGGCTGGCGGTAACCCCAGGTCAGCTTGAGGATCGGGTCGGGGAAGGCGCCGCCGTCCTTGGCGTACATCTCCTTGAGCTTGAGGAAGAGGGCGGCGAGGATCTCCGTGTCGTCCTTCGCCTCGCCCGGCGCGTCGGCGGCCTTCCAGTGCCATTGCACGACGCGGCCCGAGTTGGTGAAGCTGCCGGTCTGCTCGGCGAACAGGCCCGCCGGCAGGCGGAACACCTCGGTCTGCACCTTGGAGGGATCGACCTCGTTGAACTCGCCGTGGGGCTTCCAGAACTCGGAGGTGTCGGTGGCCAGCGGATCGATGACGACCAGATACTTGAGCTTGGCCAGGGCGTCGCCGACCTTCTTCTTGTTCGCCACCGAGGCGAGGGGGTTGAAGCCCTGGCAGAAGAAGCCGTTCATCTTCCCTTCGTACATGGCGTTGAAGATCGACAGCACGTCGGACGCGCCGCCCAGCTTCGGGAGGTAGTCGAAGGCGAAGTCGTTGTCCTTGTTGGCCGCATCGCCCCACCAGGCCTTGCACAGACTGGTGAACCACTTCGGGAAGTTCTGCGGGAAGTTCATCTGGCCCGGCCGCAGAGCCTTGGGCGTGCGCTTCTCCAGGTAGGTCTTGCGGTCAGGATCGGCGTCCCCCGGCGCGCTCAGGTAGCCCGGCAGCACCTGGGCGTAGAGGGCGAAGTCGGTGATGCCCTGCACGTTGGCGTGGCCGCGCAGGGCGTTGATGCCGCCGCCCGCCATGCCCATGTTGCCCAGCAGCTGCTGGATGATGGCCATGCAGCGGATGTTCTGCGATCCGACCGAATGCTCCGTCCAGCCCAGGGCGTACAGGTTGGTCATGGTCTTGTTGGGCGCCGCGGTCTCGGCGATGTATTCGCAGACCTTGAGGAAGGCGTCCTTCGGCGTGCCGCAGACCTGGCTCACCACCTCGGGCGTGTAGCGGCTGTAGTGCTTCTTCAGCAACTGGAACACGCAGTTGGGGCTCTCCAGGGTCTCGTCGACCTTGGCGTAGCCGTCCTTGTCGAGCTGGTACTTCCAGGTGTCCTTGCCGTAGCTGCGCTTCTCGGTGTTGTAGCCGGAGAAGATGCCGTCGTCGAAGGCGAAGCCCTCGTCGATGAGGAAGGGCGCGTTGGTGTAGGCCTTGACGTATTCGTGGTGGATCTTGTCGTTGGCGAGCAGGTAGTTGATGACGCCGCCGAGGAAGGCGATGTCGCTGCCGGGACGTAGGGGGGCATAGAAGTCGGCGACGGCCGCGGTGCGGTTGAAGCGGGGGTCCACGACCACCAGCTTCGCCTTGCGCGTCTTCTTCGCTTTGATGGCCCACTTGAAGCCGCAGGGATGCGCTTCAGCCGGGTTGCCGCCCATGACGAAGACCAGGTCGGCATTCTTGATGTCGACCCAATGGTTGGTCATTGCGCCACGCCCAAAACTCGGAGCCAGACTGGCCACCGTGGGGGCGTGTCAAATACGGGCTTGCGTGTCGAGGGCGGTGATGCCCAGCGAGCGGAAAGTCTTGACCGTCAGGTAACCGGCCTCGTTCGACGCCGCCGAGGAGGCCAGCAGGCCCGTGGTCGGCCAGCGGTTGACCGTGACGCCGTCCTTGTTCTGGGTCATGAAGTTGGCGTCGCGGTCCGTCTTCATGTGCTTGGCGATGCGGTTGATCGCCTCGTCCCAGGAAATGCGCTTCCATTCCGTGGAGCCGGGCTCGCGCACCTCGGGGAACTTGAGCCGGTTCGGACTCTTGACCATGTCGAGCAGGCCGGCGCCCTTCGGGCACAGGGAGCCGCGGTTCACGGGGTTATCCGGATCGCCCTCGATGTGGATGATGTCGGCCTTGGCGTTTTTCGACTTGTCGCCGGTCGAGTAGATGAGCACGCCGCAGCTGACGGAGCAGTACGGGCACATGTTGCGCGTTTCCGTGGCGCGGGCGAGCTTGAAGGCTCGTACCTCCGCCAGGGCCGGTGTCGGCGAGAAGCCCATCATGGTGACGGACGACCCCCCCATGCCGGCGGCGCAGATCTTGAAGAACTGCCGCCTGTTCAGTTTCATTTCAGGAACCTCCTCCTGTTTCTGGTTGCATTGCCAAGATGTCCCCATCCCCATGGGGCCATCGTTTGGACTAGTGCAAGAGCGGTGCCAGGATTTAAAGTCTTTTATTTTCAATGGAGTAAGTTTTATTGACCTCGCGAGCCTGGACAGAATTACCCATGGAATCAAGGTTTGCTGCGCTGCGAGTGGACAAAATGTCCCATGGGCCACCACAATGGTTCACCCAGGCTTCCTGCTCCGTCCCGCCATGACCCCTGCACCCGCCGTCGATTCCCCCGCCGAACTCGAAGAAGCCTTCGGGCCCTGGCACCAGTACTCGGCCCTGGTCGTGGACGACGAACCGGGCATGCGCAGCTTTCTCACCCGGGCCCTGAGTTCCCGCTGCGGCCATGTGGAGGCGGCGGCCAACATCGAGGAGGCCGCCCGGCTTATCGACGCGCGCCACTTCGACCTCATCGTCCTCGACAACATGATGCCAGGCACCACGGGCCTGGCCTGGCTCCAGCACATGCGGGAGGCGGGCCTTCACAGCGAGGTGATCCTCATCACCGCCTTCGCCGACCTGGAAATGGCGATCCAGGCCTTGCGCGCCGGCGCCGCCGACTTCATCCTCAAGCCCTTCCGCATCAACCAGATCCTCAACGCCATCGGCCGCTGCTTCGACCGGGCCCGGCTCCAGCGCGAGAACTTCGTCCTGCGCCGGGAGCTCACCAGTTGCGGCGCGCCCGAATTCGAGGGCGACGGCCTGGTGGGGGACTCCTCTGCCATCCGCAACATCCGCGCCGTGGTGCAGCGCCTGGCGCCCCTGCCGACGACGGTGCTCATCACGGGCGAATCCGGCACCGGCAAGGAAGTCACGGCCCGGGCCCTGCACAATCTCTCGCCGCGGGCGGCCAGCCCCTTCGTGCCCGTGAACTGCGGCGCCATCGCCCCCGAGCTCATGGAGAGCGAACTCTTCGGCCACCTGAAGGGCGCCTTCTCCGGCGCCGCCTCGTCGCGGGAGGGGCTCTTCTTCTACGCCCAGGGCGGCACCCTGTTCCTCGACGAGGTGGGCGAACTGCCGCCGGCCCTGCAGACCAAGCTGCTGCGGGTCATCGAGGACAAGAAGATCCGCCCCGTCGGCGCCGAGCGGGAGATTCCCGTGGACGTGCGCATCCTCGCCGCCACCAACCGGGATCTGGCCCAGGAGGTGGCCGTCGGCCGCTTCCGCCAGGACCTCTACTACCGTCTCAACGTCATGAACCTGCACATCCCGCCGCTGCGGGAGCGCCGCGAGGACATCGAGCCCCTGGCCCGGCACTTCCTGCGCCTGGTGGCCGCCCAGCTCAACATGGCGTCGGCGGACATCGAGCCGGCGGCCCTGGAGCGCATGGGGGCCTACGCCTGGCCCGGCAACGCCCGCGAGCTGCGCAACGTGGTCGAGCGCTTCCTCATCCTCGGCACCTTCCCGGCCGGCTGCATGGCGGACGACAGGACTGCCGAGCCCGCCGAGGCCGACCTGCCCCTCGAAGAGATCGAGAAACGCCACATCCTGCGCACCCTGTCTGCCTGCGGCCACAACAAGGCCGAGGCCGCGCGCCGCCTCGGCGTCTCGCGCAAGACCCTGGACCGCAAGTGCGCCGAGTGGGGCGCGTGAACTCCGCCCGGTACCGTAGCGCTGCCGTGGCCGAAGCCCCGTGAGCGACGCCCAGGACACGGACGCGCGCAGCCGCGGCCTGCCGCCGATACCCGTGCGGCTGCGCCTGCTGCTGATGGCCTTGCTGCCCATGGTCGTGGTGCTGCCGGCGGTGCTGGTGCTGACCCTCTGGTGGGGCGGCGCCCAGTTCGACCGCCTGCTTATTTCCCGCGTCGGCAGCGACCTGGTGACGGCGCGCCAGTATTTCCATCGCGTCATCGACCGGGTCGGCGCCGACGTGGGGCGCGTCGGCGAGTCCGCCGCCTTCGCCCGCGCCCTGGAGCGGGCCGGACGCGAGGGACCGGCGGCCCTGAACGACATGCTGGCCGCCCGCCGCGACGAGCTGGGCCTCGATTTCCTCAGTTGGGTCGACGGCCGCGGCCGTGTCGTCGCCGCTTCCAGCGCCGCCCTGCTCGGCGACGACGCCGACCGCTGGCCCGTGGTACGCGAGGCCCTGGACGGCCGCGCCCGCACCGGCATCGACATCTTCCGCGATACCGAACTGGAACGCATCGGTGCGGCCCTGGCGAAGCAGGCCCGCCTCGAACTCGTCGTCACGCCCAACGCCGCGCCGACCAGGGCCACGGCGGAGACCCGCGGCATGGTGATCCATGCCGCCGCCCCCATCGTCGACGCCCGCGGGCGTCCGGCCGGGGCGCTGGTGGGCGGTACCCTGCTGAACCAGAACCTGGCCTTCGTGGACAACATCAACGACCTGGTCTACACGGAGGGCTCCCTGCCCGAGGGCAGCTACGGCACCGCCACCCTGTTCCTCGAAGACGTGCGCATCGCCACCAACGTGCGCCTGTTCGGCGACGCCCGCGCCCTGGGCACCCGCGTCTCCCAGGCCGTGCGCGACCGGGTGCTGGGCGACGGCCGCACCTGGCTGGACCGCGCCTTCGTGGTGAACAACTGGTACATCTCGGCCTACGAACCGGTGAGCGACAGCTTCGGCCGCCGCGTCGGCATGCTCTACGTCGGCTTCCTGGAGAAGCCCTTCGCCGAGACGCGGCGCAACGCGGTGCTGGCCATCGTCGCCCTGTTCGCCCTCGTCGCCCTGCTGGCGACGCCCCTGTTCCTGCGCTGGGCGCGCAGCATCTTCCGGCCCCTGGAGCGCATGAACGACACCATGAGCGCCGTCCAGGCCGGCGACCTGGACGCCCGCACCGGCGTTTCCGGCCGGGACGAGATCGGCCGCCTGGCGCGCCACTTCGACGAACTGCTCGACCAGCTGCAGGACCGCAACCGCCAGTTGCAGGCCTGGGCCGACGAGCTGGACCGCAAGGTGGCGGCGCGTACCCACGACCTGGAGGAGGCCAACCGCCTGCTGCGCGCCGCCCAGAAGCAGCTCGCCATGTCGGAGAAGCTCGCCGCCATCGGCGAGATCACCGCCGGCGTCGCCCACGAGATCAACAACCCGGTGGCCGTGATCCAGGGCAACCTGGACCTGGCGCGGGAAGTCCTCGGCCCCCAGGCCCTTGCCGTCAAGGACGAGCTGGCCCTCATCGACCAGCAGGTCGGGCGCATCAACACCATCGTCACCAAGCTGCTGCAGTTCGCCCGGCCCACCGAATTCGCCGGCTACATGGAGAGCGTAGTGCCGGCCGACGTGGTGGCTGACTGCCTGGTGCTGGTGCGCCACCTGCTCGGCCGCGCCCGCGTCGCGGTGGTCCGGGAAGATGCCGCCAGCCGCTGCGTGACCCTCAATCGCAACGAACTGCAGCAGGTGCTCATCAACCTGATGGTGAATGCCATCCACGCCATGCCCGAGGGCGGCACCCTCACGCTGCGCACCCGCGACCAGGACGAGGCCGGCGTGGCGGGCGTCGCCGTCGAGGTGACCGACACCGGCAAGGGCATTCCGCCGGAACACCTGGACCGCATCTTCGATGCCTTCTTCACGACGAAGACGGAGCAGGGCACGGGCCTCGGCCTCTCCATCAGCTACACGCTGGTGGCGCGCTACGGCGGGCGCATCGCCGTCGCCAGCGAGCCGGGGCGCGGCGCCGCCTTCACGGTCTGGATTCCGGCGGAGCCGGCGGCGGCATAGGACCTACGTCCCGGTCCCGGGGCCGGCTTTGTCGTGGAGGTGTCGCGCCAGTTCCAGGTCGTGTTCCTCGATGTGGCGGAACAGCCAGTCCTCGAAGACCTGGGCCAACTGGCGCGAGGTGGCCGCCGTGTTGTCGTTGTCGAGATAGGTGGTCGTGCGCAGCACCGCATTGGCGATCTCTGCATGGGCCGCCTGGTGTGCGGCGACGTGGGCCTTCGGTACGCCCTGGTCCATCAGCCGTTCCTCGTGGGCGAAATGCCCGAGCATGTAGTTGATGCTCTCGTTGAGCACCCGCTCGAAGGCCGCAAAGCAATGGCGCGAACGCTCGGCGGGGCAGGCATGGCAATCCCGGGCGGCGCGGTCCGGACACACGGCCCGCGTCCGCTGCAGCAGGTCCAGCAAGGCCTGGTGCTCGTGATCCACGAGGGGCAGGCCGGTCCTGAGGTGTTCGGGCACTTGCGACATCGGAGTTCTCCTGAGTCGAAGTCATGCAGGGCTTGGCGCGCGGCGATTGTGCGCTCCGCCCGCTGGCAAGCCCTACGGCGGCCCGGCAGGCGGTCCTGCGGTTGCGACGACGGGGTTGGTCATTTCTTCCCTGCGGCGCCGGCATCCATCTTCAAGTCCGGGGTCGTCGGTGCGACCGGGACGGCGATGGGATCGATGGTGATCTTTTCGAGATAGGGGATTTCCTTCGCGATCAGGCTGGCGGCCGTCTTGCGCAGTTCCTGCAGCTCGGTGAAATACTGGGACTGGCTCATGCCGCCGTTGAGGTACAGGTTGCAAAGGGCGAAGGCCCCGTCCCGATAGAGCTGCACGCCCTGGGAACGCTTGAAGAGCTGCTTCATCGCCACCGCCAGCCCGGCCTTGGCCTCGACGCCGAGGGGCTGGGCGCCGGCAGCCGACAGGGCGGCGGCAAAGGTCTGGCTGAACTGGGCGCCCGCATCCGCCGGGGCCTCGGCGCAGAGCTTGGCGTCCGGGTCCAGCTTCACATAGATGACGCGGTAGTCCGCTGCCGTCGCCAGGGTGCCGACCGTCTCCCGTCCGGACAGGCCGACCTTGTCTTCGATGACCGGCGGTCGTGCCGAGAAGTAGGAGGCGCAACCGGAAAGGGCGAGGACGGACAATCCCGCGATGAGGGTACGCATGGCTTTTCTCCTTGTGTGGTCTGGGCGATGTCGTCCCGGTTGCCGACGTAGGACAAAAGGGTACGGCAATGGCATTTAATGATGCCGCCGCTGTTTTGGCAAGGAGGGATTGGGGGAGGGGCGGTCCGGCAGCGTGGCGTGGCGGCACGGCGCCGCCCCGCGGCGGGAAGCCGGGGCGACCGGAGGGGCCGCCCGGTGGGGAAATCAGTGGATCTCGCGCGTTTCCAGGAAGCGGATGTTGGGGTGGCGTTCCTGGGCCATCTGCAGGTTCACCCGGTTGGGCGCCAGGTAGACGTAGTCGCCGGCGCCGTCCAGGGCCAGGTTCACGCCGGCCTTGTCGGCCAGGGCCTTGATGTCGGCGTCGTCGCCCCGCAGCCAGCGGGCCGTGGCGACCGGGTAGGGCTCGAAGACGCAGTCGACGCCGTATTCGAACTCCAGCCGGTGGGCAACCACGTCGAACTGCAGGGTGCCGACGGCGCCCAGGATCAGGTCGTTGGAGGCCAGCGGCTTGAAGAGCTGGGTGGCGCCTTCCTCGGCGAGCTGCTGCAGGCCCTTCTGCAGGGCTTTCATCTTCATGGGGTTCTTGATCTGGGCGCGGCGGAAGTGTTCCGGTGCGAAGCAGGGGATGCCCGTGAACTTGAGGTCCTCGCCCTCGGTGAAGGTGTCGCCCAGCACCACGGTGCCGTGGTTGGGGATGCCGATGATGTCGCCCGGATAGGCCTCGTCCGTGGTGTTGCGGTCCTGGGCCATGAAGGTGATGGCGTTGTTCACCGCCAGGGTCTTGCCTGTGGACAGCTGCTTCAGCTTGATGCCGCGCTCGAAGCGGCCCGAGCAGACGCGCACGAAGGCGATGCGGTCCCGGTGCTTGGGGTCCATGTTGGCCTGGATCTTGAAGACGAAGCCGGAGAACTTTGGCTCGTCGGGTTCCACCTGGCGCGTGGCGGCGGTGCGGTGCAAGGGCGCCGGCGAGAGGTCCACCACGGCGTCGAGCAGGGACTGGACGCCGAAGTTGTTGATGGCGGAACCGAAGAACACCGGCGACTGCCGGCCGGCCAGGTACTCGTCCCGGTCGAAGGCGTGGGAGGCGCCGCGCACCAGTTCGATCTCGTCGCGCAGTTCGGCGGCCTGGCTGCCGATCAGCTCGTCCAGGCGCGGGTTGTCGAGGCCGTTGATGATCTCCGAGGTGCCTTTCTCGGCCTGGGGATTGAAGAAGGCGATGCTGTCGTCGTAGAGGTGGTACACGCCGCGGAAGCCCTTGCCCATGCCGATGGGCCAGGTGACGGGGGCGCACTGGATCTTCAGCACGTCCTCGATCTCGTCGAGCAGTTCGATGGGGGCGCGGCCTTCCCGGTCCAGCTTGTTGATGAAGGTGAGGATGGGCGTGGCGCGCAGGCGGCAGACGTTGAGCAGCTTGATGGTCTGGGCCTCGACGCCATTCACCGAGTCGATGACCATCACCGCCGAGTCCACGGCCGTCAGGGTGCGGTAGGTGTCCTCGGAGAAGTCCTCGTGGCCGGGAGTGTCCAGCAGGTTGATCATGCTGTCCCGGTAGGGGAACTGCATCACCGAGCTGGTCACCGAGATGCCGCGCTGCTTTTCCAGTTCCATCCAGTCGGAGGTGGCGTGGCGGCTGGCCTTGCGCGCCCGCACCTCGCCGGCCACCTGGATGGCGCCGCCGAACCACAGCAGCTTCTCGGTGAGGGTGGTCTTGCCCGCGTCCGGGTGGGAGATGATGGCGAAGGTGCGGCGGCGGGCGATCTCTTTTTCGAGGGCGGTGGCGGGCTGGGACACGACGGCGATCCGGTTTGGCGAAGGGCGCGATTATACGGGGCCGGGCGGCCGGGCCGGCAGCGGGTGTTCCCCGCATTGGTGCATGGGGCCCAGCCCAGGCACCGTGCCGAGGCGTATGGTGGGCCGAAGGCGCTTGCCGGGGGCTTTTCCGGGGGCGGTACGGGCCTTGCTAAGAGATGCCATGCTGAATTTATCCGCCGACATGATCAAACGCCTCCATCGTCCGCACCCCGTGATCCTCCAGACCGACTCGCTGGTGGACCGCTCGCGGGTGCTGGATACCCTGGTGAACAACCTGGACGGCATGGCCTACCGCTGCCGCCACGACGAGCAATGGACCATGCTCTTCGTCAGCACCGGCTGCCTGGAGCTGACGGGCTACGGCTCTGACGAGCTCATCGACAACGCCTGTACCTCCTGGGAGGAGCTGACCCACCCCGAGGATCGCCACCGGGTGCGCGAGCAGATCGACCTGGCCATCCACGCGCGGCGGCGCTTCTCGCTCCAGTACCGCATCGTCACCGCCCACGGTCAGACCAAATGGGTGCACGAGCGCGGCGTCGCCGTGGTGGACGAGGCCGGCGAACCGGTGATCGAGGGCTTCATTGAGGACGTGACGGACCGCCACCTGACCCAGGAGGCCCTGGAGCATGCCGAACTGCGCTACCGCCACATCTTCGAGCACGCCTCGGAAGGCATCTTCCAGACCACGGCCGACGGCCATTATCTGGCCGCCAATCCCTCCCTGGCGCGCATGTACGGCTACGCGGCGCCGGCGGAGTTGATCGCCGATCTCTCGGACATCGGCCGCCGGCTCTATGTGGATGCCAGCCGCCGCGACGACTTCCGCCACCTGATGGAGACCCACGGCGAGGTACGCAACTTCGAGTCCCAGGTCTATCGCCGCGACGGTACCACCATCTGGATTTCCGAGAACGCCCATGTGGTGCGGGATGCCCAGGGCGAGTTCATCTGCTACGAAGGTACGGTGCAGGACATCTCCGAGCGCCGGAGCTACCAGGAGCAGCTGGAGCGCCAGGCCAACTACGACCTGTTGACGGGCCTGCCCAACCGCAACCTGCTCAACGACCGCCTCGATCAGGCCATCCTGCGGGCCGGGCGCCTCGGCTACTACCTGGCCGTGGTGTTCATCGACCTGGACAACTTCAAGTTCATCAACGACAGCCTGGGCCATGCCGCCGGCGACGAACTGCTCGTCGAAGTCGCCGGCCGCCTGCGCGGCTGCCTGCGCAACTCGGACACCGTGGCGCGCCTGGGCGGCGACGAGTTCGTGCTGCTGCTCAACGACCACTACCGCGTGAATTCCGTGATCTCCCTGCTGGAGCGCGTGCTCGCCGAGACGCGGCGCCCGGTGCGGCTGGCGGGACGCGAGTTCCAGGTGGGCGCCAGCATCGGCGTCGCCCTCTACCCCGGCGACGGCGAGGACGGCGAGACCCTGCTCAAGCATGCCGACGTGGCCATGTACGCCGCCAAGGACCGGGGCCGCAACAATTTCCAGTTCTTCACGCGGGAGCTCAACCGCATGGCCGAGGACCGTCTCACCCTGGAGGCGGCCATGCGCACGGCCCTGGAGCGGGACGAGTTCCACGTGCATTACCAACCGAAGGTGGACCACAAGCGCCGCATCGTCGGCGTCGAGGCCCTGGCCCGCTGGCATCACCCGGAGCTGGGCCCCATCAGTCCGGACCGCTTCATTCCCATCGCCGAGGAGACGGGGCTCATCGTCCCCCTCACCGACAGCATCCTGCGCCAGGCCTTCGCCGCCGCGCGGGACTGGAACGCCGCCTCCCCCCAGCCCATCGCCATTGCGGTGAACCTCTCGCCCAAGCTCTTCCTCGGCGACGAGATCGTCGCCCGCGTCTCCGCCCTGCTGCGGGAAGCGGGCCTGGCGCCCGAGCGCGTGGAGCTGGAGATCACCGAGAGCGTCTTCATGGGCGACGGCGAGCGGGTGATCGGCATCCTGCGGGACTTCAAGGACCTGGGCGTCGCCCTGGCCATGGACGACTTCGGCACCGGCTACTCGTCCCTGTCCTACCTGCGGCGCTTTCCCCTCGACGTCATCAAGATCGACCGCTCCCTGGTGACGGGCATCGAGCACGAGGAGGAACTGGCGATGATCGCCCGCGCCGTCATCACCCTGGGCCAGAGCCTGCGCAAGACCGTGGTAGCGGAAGGCGTGGAGAACCAGGCTCAGTTCGATTTCCTGCGCTACCAGGGCTGCAACGAATTCCAGGGCTACCTGATTTCCCGGCCGGTGCCGCGGGAGGCGTTTACGGCCTTGCTGGCGGCGGGCGGGGCGATTCCCGCCTGAAATAAAACTCGACGTTCGGCGCGCTCGGGCCAGTGGGGTGCCCTGCTCCGCTCCATGTCACCCGTCGCCGGCCTGCGGCCGGCTCCTCCTTCTTTACTTACGCGGATCAGGGCACCCCACCGGCCCGACTCCGTGCCGCCGTGGGTGTTTGCCCTTTTCAAACCACCGGCGTCTCCAGCCAAGGATGGCGGGTATCCGACTCCCGGAAGTAAAGGAGGAGGGCCGGTGCTCTTTCGGCCCGGAGGACATGGAGGGAGTCGGATACCCGCCGTCCTTGGCGCGCACCGCAACACCCACGTTTCATGCGTCGCGAAAGACGCGCAGCGTCATGGAACAACAGACATGGAGCCGACCTCAGGCCGGCTCGAAGTGTTCCAGGATCAGCTGCACGCTAGCCATGCCGTTGTACTCGTTGATGTCCAGGCGGAAGGCGGCGTGGATGCGCTCCGGCGCGCTCTCGGGGAAGTTGAACTGGATGGCCTCCAGGCGGGCGTTGCCCTTCTTCAGGGTGAGCTTGAGGTGCTTGTCCTTCAGCAGGCGCTGCTTGTCCACCTCGAACACGTCCGAGAACATGGGCGCCGGGAAGCCCTGGCCCCAGATGGCTTCCCGCAGCAGGCGGGCCGATTCCAGCGAGTAATAGCCGCTCTCCAGGGCGCCGTCGGTCTCCAGGGTGCGCGTCAGTTCGGCCGGCGAGAGCAGGGCGCGGGCCACTTCCTCGAAGGCGGCCTCGAACTCGGCCAGGTCGTCCTCCATCAGGGTGACGCCGGCGGCGGCGGCGTGGCCGCCGAAACGCTTGAGCAGCCTGGGCCGGTGCTTGGCGACGAGGTCGAGGGCGTCCCGCAGGTGCAGGCCGGGGATGGAGCGGCCCGAGCCCTTCACCTCGCCGTCGTTGCCGCGAGCGAAGGCGAAAGTGGGCCGGTGCAGCTTTTCCTTCACGCGGCCGGCGAGGATGCCGATGACGCCCTGGTGCCATTCGGGATCGAAGAGCACGAGGCTGGCGCGGTTCTCGGCGTCGGTCTCCTCCAGCAGCACGTCGGCGTCCTCCCGCATGCCGGCTTCGATCTCGCGGCGCTCCCGGTTGATGGCGTCCAGCTGCTGGGCGATGTTGTTGGCGCGGCCCTCGTCGTCGGTGGCGAGGCATTCGATGCCCACCGACATGTCGCCCAGGCGGCCGGCGGCGTTGATGCGCGGGCCGACGGCGAAGCCCAGGTCGAAGGTGGCGGCGCGGGACGGCTCCCGGCCGGCGACGCGGAACAGGGCCTTGAGGCCCGGCTGCATGCGGCCCTCGCGGATGCGGGCGAGGCCCTGGGCTACGAGGATGCGGTTGTTGCGGTCGAGGGGCACCACGTCGGCCACGGTGCCGAGAGCCACCAGGTCCAGCAGGGCGCCCAGGTTGGGGCCGCTGCCCTCGCCGAAAACGCCACGCCTGCGTAGTTCTGCCCGCAGGGCCAGCATGACGTAGAACATTACGCCGACGCCGGCCAGGGCCTTGCTCGGGAAGCGGCAACCGGGCTGGTTGGGGTTCACGATCACGTCGGCGGCCGGCAGCTCGTCGCCGGGCAGGTGGTGGTCGGTGATGAGGGTGGCGATGCCCAGGCGCTTCGCCTCGGCCACGCCTTCGACGCTGGCGATGCCGTTGTCCACCGTGACGATCACATCGGGCTTGCGCTCCGCCGCGATGCGCACCACCTCGGGTGAGAGGCCGTAGCCGGTCTCGAAGCGGTTGGGCACCAGGTAGTCCACGTTCGCGCCGAACAGGCGCAGGGCCCGCAGGCCCACGGCGCAGGCGGTGGCGCCGTCGCAGTCGTAGTCGGCGACGATGAGCAGCTTTTTCCCGGCGGCGATGGCGTCGGCCAGCAGGCGTGCGGCGTCCTCGGCGCCCTTGAGGCTGTCCGGCGGCAGCAGGGCGGCGAGGCGCGTGTCCAGGTCCTCCTTGGCGGCGACGCCGCGGGCGGCGTAGAGCCGCGCCAGCAGCGGGTGTACGCCCGACTGCTCCAGCATCAGGCTGGCGCGGGTGGGCACGGGGCGAGCAACGATGCGGGTCATGGGGCGAGTTCGGTCAGGGGCCGCGGCGAGCGCCAGAATTTCCAGAGGTCCCGGCGCGTCACCTCCAGTTCCACGCTCGCCTCGGGGCCGAGGCCGACGAGGGTGAGGGTTTCGCAATCGCCGCGCTTCAGGGCGGCCAGGGCCGGCGCGAACCATTCGGTTTCCAGGTGGGCGAGGGCAGTGCGCCAGGCATGGGCATCGAGGGCCAGAGCCGGTGCGGCCAGCTCGTCGAGAATCGCGAGCAGGCGGCCGGGGGCCGTCGCGAAGCCCAGGGGGCGCGGCGCGGCGGCGGCATGGCTGGCCTTGGCCAGGCCCTGCAGCACCGGATCGGCGGTCCAGACGGCGTCGAAGGGGGCGGCTGTGTCGCGGGGCAGGGCGCCGGCTCCCCAGGGCCAAAGGCTGTTGGCCTGGGGGCGGCCTTCCGCGTCCCGGCGCCGGTTCACGGCATGGCCGTGGAGCAGCATCTGGGCTTCGGCCAGCAGGCTGCGCCAGCGGGGGCCGTCCCGGCCGCCGGGCAGGGCGGGATCGATGTCGCGGCCGGCGGCCAGGGCGGGGGACTGGGTTTCCAGTTCCGCCGCCGCGGCCAGCCGCAGTTCCCAGCGGCCCGGTGCCCGGGCGTCCAATTCGCCCAGGCCGGCGAACAGGGGGGCCAAGTCGGCCCGCAGGGCCTGGTCCTCCTCGGCCGACAGGGCGAGGGCATGGGGATCGGCGAGACGCACGCCGCGCCGGTGCACTTCGAGATGGACCGGATCGAGGCAGATCCAGGCGTCCGCGCCGGGATCGCCGCCGGCGGCGAGTACGCGCAGGGCGGCGGCGGGCAGGGTGGTCAGGCGCCAGCGGCGGGCGGCCCAGGCGTCCGCGGCGAGGGCTTCGCCGCGGGTCGTGCGGCCATGGCGGTGCAGCCGGGCGAGGGCCGGCAGATCGAGGTCGGAGACGGTGTCGCGGAACGCCTGGCCGGGCAGGAGTAGGCCGGGCAGGCAGAGGGTGAGCTGCATGGCGCCATGTTAACATGCGCGCCCATGCTCCCTTTCCGCTACGAATTGTGGATCGGCCTGCGCTACACCCGCGCCAAGAAGCGCACCGGCGGCCGTAATCCCTTCATCTCCTTCATCTCCCTGATCTCCATGCTCGGCATCGCGCTGGGCGTGGCGGCGCTGATCGTCGTGCTGTCGGTGATGAACGGCTTCCAGAAGGAGCTGCGCACGCGCATCCTCGGCGTCGCTTCCCATGTGCAGATTACCGGCGCCGACGGCGAGCTGGCGGACTGGAGCCACGTGGCCCAGGGGGCGGCGCGCCATCCGCGCGTCCAGGCCCTGGCGCCCTACGTGCAGGCCCAGGGCATGCTGTCCTACGACCAGCAGGTACGCGGCACCGTGGTGCGGGGCATCTACCCGGAGGCGGAGGACAAGGTGGCCGACTTCGCCCGCCACATGAAGGGCGGCAGCCTGGAGCTGCTGCAGCCCGGCGAGTTCGGCATCGTGCTGGGCATCGAACTGGCGCGGGCCCTGCGCGTCTATGTGGGCGACAAGGTGACGTTGATCGCGCCCCAGGGCCTGGTGACGCCGGCGGCGGTATTGCCGCGCCTCAAGCAGTTCAAGGTGGTGGGGGTCTTCGAGGTGGGCATGTTCGAGTACGACTCGGGCCTTGCCCTGATCCACGTGGCCGACGCCCAGAAGCTCTACCGCATGGACGACCGGGTCTCCGGGGTGCGGCTCAAGATCGACGACCTGTTCGGCGCGCCCCAGGTGTCGCGCGAATTGCTGCGCTTCCTCGACGCCGACGTCTTCATCACCGACTGGACCAAGAGCCACGCCAACTTCTTCCGCGCCGTGCAGATCGAGAAGAACATGATGTTCCTCATCCTGCTGCTGATCGTCGCCGTGGCCGCCTTCAACATCGTGTCCACCCTGGTGATGGCGGTGACCGACAAGCAGGCCGACATCGCCATCCTGCGCACCCTGGGGGCGAGCCCGCGCAGCATCCTGCTGGTGTTCATCGTCCAGGGCGCCATGATCGGCGTCGTCGGGCTGATCGCCGGCGTCGTCGGCGGCGTCGCCCTGGCCCTCAACATCGACGTGGTGGTGCCGGCCATCGAGCGGGCCCTCAACGTCCAGTTCCTCGCCAAGGATGTGTACTACATCACCGACCTGCCCTCGGACCTGCAATGGCCGGACGTGGGCGTGATCGCCGGCGTCTCCTTCGTCCTCACGCTGCTGGCGACGCTCTACCCGAGCTGGCGAGCGGCGCGCACCAATCCGGCGGAGGCCCTGCGCTATGAGTGAAGAACCACTGGCGTCCGGCGGCGGAGCCGTCCTTTCCTGCCGCGGGCTGAAGAAGATCTTCCGCCAGGGCGATGCCGAGGTGCCGGTGCTGGTCGGCGTGGACCTGGAAATCGGCCGCGGCGAACGCATCGCCGTGGTCGGCGCCAGCGGCTCGGGCAAGAGCACGCTGCTGCACCTGCTGGGCGGCCTCGACGCACCCAGCGAAGGCGCGGTGCAGCTGCTGGGCCGCGATCTGGCGACGGTGGGCGAGGCGGAGCGCGGCAGGCTGCGCAACGAGTCCCTCGGTTTCGTCTACCAGTTCCACCATTTGCTCGGCGAGTTCTCGGCCCTGGAGAACGTCGCCATGCCCCTGCTGATCCGCCGCCTGCCCAAGGCCGAGGCGGAGGAGCGGGCGGCGGCGATGCTCGAACGCGTCGGCCTCGGCAACCGCCTGGTGCACCGGCCCGGCGAGCTGTCGGGGGGCGAGCGCCAGCGGGCGGCCATTGCCCGCGCCCTGGTGACGAATCCGGCTTGCCTGCTGGCCGACGAACCCACGGGCAACCTGGACCGGCAGACGGCGGACCGGGTGTTCGACCTGATGCTGGAGCTCAACGCCGATCAGGGCACGAGCCTGGTGGTGGTGACCCACGACACCGGTCTGGCGGAGAGGACCGGACGCACCCTGCGCCTGGTGGATGGGATGCTGGCCTGAATTCCCCTGATTTCCTTGGGGAAAATTGATTTGGACCAAGGAAACCGGTAGGGTTTATCGCGAAAGTACTAAGGATTCCCGGTACGTTTCGCCCTTCCCATTTTTCGCGGTGACCCTATGCGATCCCTGTTCCTGCCCGCCATCGCCCTGATGAACCGGCTGCGCTATGTGGCGCGCTTCATGCTGCTCGGTGTCGTCGGCTTCATCGCCATCGCGATCCTGCTGTCCCAGCTCATTTTCAAGCTTTCCGAGTCCATCACCGCGACGCGGGCCGAGATGGCGGGCATCCAGACCGTGAAGCCCCTGCAGAAGCTGATCCAGTTCGCCCAGCAGCATCGCGGCCTGTCCTCCGGCGTCATCAACGGCGACGCCTCCCTGGCGGACAAGCGGGCGGCCAAGGAAAAGGACGTGACCGAGGTCTTCCTGGCGGTGGAGAAGACCCTGACGCCTGGCCTGGCCCAGTCGCCCGAATGGACCGGCATGAAGTCCGACTGGGAGCAGATCCGCAGCGGCGGCCTGGCCCTGCCGGCCCCGGAGAACTTCGCCCGCCACACGGCGGCGATCCGCCGCATGCTGGACTTCCTGTCCCGCGTCGGCGAGGAATCCAAGCTGGTGCTGGACCCGGACCTGGCGTCCTCCTTCATTACCGGCATGGTCATCCAGCGCATGCCCGAGACCCTGGAGCCCCTCGGCCAGCTGCGCGCCCGCGGCACCGGCATCCTCGCCAAGAAGGCCATCAGCGAGCCCCAGCGCGTGGAAGTCAGCCGCCTGGTCAACGAGATCGCGATGGGCACGCGGGGCCTGGGCATCGCTGCCGGCAAGGCCGCCGGCTATGCGCCCCACTTGAGGGAAACGCTCGTCGGCCCCGTGGAGAACTTCGGCAAGGCCTTCGCCGACGTGGACAAGCTGGTGCAGGAGGACATCCTCGGCGGCACCTTCGCGACTGCGCCGCCGGCCTACTTCAAGCTCACCACCGAGGTCATCGACATCGGCTACAAGCAGCTCTTCGATGTCCTGCTGCCGGCCCTGGAGAAGGAACTGGATAGGCGCGTCGAGTCGCTGCAGCGGAACCTGGCGATGAACCTGGCCGTTTCCCTGCTGGTGCTGCTGGTGACCGGCTATCTGGCCATGGGTTCCTATTACGCAGTGGTGGACGGCGTCAAGCAACTGGCCCAGGAGGTGGAGACCATCGCCGGCGGCGACCTCACGGTGCGCGTCCATCTCAACAGCAAGGACGAGTTGCAGGAGGTCGGCGAAAGCCTCAACCGCATGGCGGAGGCCGTCTCCCGCCTGATCCGCAACGTGCAGCAGGGCGCCGCCAATTTGTCCAAGGCGGCCCGCGAGATGTCCGAAGCCAGTACGCAGATCGCCGATTCCTCCCGCGCCCAGAGTTCGTCGGCCACCGGCATGGCGGCCTCCGTCGAGGAGATGACGGCCAGCATCGACACCATCAGCAGCAATGCGGAGGGCGCCTACCGGGCCGCCAGCGAGTCCGGCGACCTGTCTGCCGAGGGCGGCCACAAGGTGCAGGAAGTGGTCACCGAGATCGAGCGCATCGCCACGGCGGTGAACGAGTCGGCGGCCTCGATTGCCGAGCTGGAGGGGCATTCGGCCCAGATTTCCACCATCGTCGGCGTCATCAAGGAGATCGCCGACCAGACCAACCTGCTGGCGCTCAATGCCGCCATCGAGGCGGCGCGGGCCGGCGAATCGGGCCGCGGCTTCGCCGTCGTCGCCGACGAGGTGCGCAAGCTGGCGGAGCGCACCACGGCCTCGACCCAGGAGATCGCCGCCATGGTGCAGGCCATCCAGAACGGCACCCGCAGTGCCGTCGGCACCATGCAGGAGGGCGTGGCGCGGGTGAATGCCGGCGTCGAGGAGGCCCGCGCCGCCGGCGAGGCCATGGACCGGGTGCGCGAGCATGCCCAGCATGTGGTGGCCATGGTCAGCGACATTTCCTCCGGTCTCCACGAACAGACCGCCGCCGCCACCGACGTGGCCCACGGCATCGAAAACGTGGCGCGCATGGCGGAGCAGAACGATGCCGCCGTGCGCTCCAACGCCCAGACGGCGAGCGAGCTGGAGCGCCTCGCCGAGGTCCTCCAGGCCGACATCCTGCGCTTCCGCGTCTGAGCGCCGCCGCCGCGCCCGGCGCGGCGGCTTCTCACCTTCTCAAGGGGTCTTCCGCGCCGCGGCGCGGGCATGCCACGCGCGTACCAGGTGCCAGCGGTAGAGGGCGCGCATGGCCCCGTAGCCGGCGACGGCCAGCAGGGTGGCGAGCAGCAGCAGGCCCGCCACCAGCGGTTTTCCCAGATGAACCATCCAGTCTCCCAGGGCGTCGAGCCAGACGACGAGCCCGGCCTCGCCGTATTCGGGCGGTGCGACGAACTCGCCGCCGCTGCCGAGGGCGAATTTGCCCATGCCGAAGGCCAGCACGTAGAGGGGCACGATGGTGAAGGGATTGGTGTAGAAGGTTGCGATCAGCGCCAGGGGCAGGTTCACGCGGAAGACCACGGCGCAGATCGCCGCGCCCAGCATCTGGAAGGGGCCGGGAATCAGCCCGCAGAACAGGCCGGCGGCGACGGCGCCGGCGGCGGAGTGGCGGTTCAGATGCCACAGGCGCGGGTGCAGCAGGGTGCTCTCGAAAGGGGCCAGCCAGCGGTTCTGCCGGACGGCGGCGTGGTCGGGCAGGAATTTGCGGAGATGCTTGCGCATTGGCCCATTCTATCGAAAGCCCTCGGCGATCTGCTCTAATCCGGCTTTATGCGAATTGCAATTCTGGCCTTTGCCGCCGGCGTTGCGTGGCTGCAGTGGCGGGCCGCGCTGCCGGAGTCGGCGCTGCTTTGGCAGGCGGGCGTCGCCGCCCTGGCGCTGGCGGCGGGCGGTGCCTTTGTGCGGCCCCTGCGCCTGCTGCTGCCCATCGGCGCCTTCCTGTTCGGCATTGCCTGGGCCGGATGTGCGGCCCAGGTCCGCCTGGCCGATGCCCTGGCGGCGGAGCTGGAGGGCCGCGACGCGGAAGTGGTCGGCGTCGTGGCCGGTCTGCCCCAGCGTTTCGAGAACGGCGAGCGCTTCGAGTTCGAGGTGGAGCGGGCCCCGGTGGGCGTGCCGCGCCGGCTTTCCCTCGCCTGGTACCGCCCCTGGCGTGAGGGCGAGGATTCGCCGGCAGCCCCGCAAGCCGTCCATGCCGGCGAGCGCTGGCGCCTGACCCTGCGCCTCAAGCGCCCCCACGGCAACCTCAACCCCGGCGGCTTCGACTACGAGGCCTGGCTGCTGGAGCGCAACCTGCGGGCGACAGGCTATGTGCGGCCGGCGGCGACGAACGGCCGCCTGGAGGCCATGGTGTGGCGGCCGTCCCTGGCCGTCGCGGCCCTGCGGGAGGCGAGCCGCGAGCGCTTCCGGCGCGTGCTCGGGGAAGCGCACGAGACCGGCATCCTCGTCGCCCTGGCGGTGGGCGACCAGCGTGCCATCGAGCCCGGCCTGTGGCAGGTATTCGCCCGCACCGGGGTCTCGCACCTGATGTCGATTTCCGGGCTCCATGTGACCCTGTTCGCCAGCCTCGCCTATGGACTGGCCTCCCTGCTGTGGCGGCGCTCGGCTCGCCTGCCCCTGCGCCTGCCGGCCCAGAAGTTGGCAGCCGCCGCCGGCTTTTTTGCCGCCTTCGGCTACTGTCTGCTGGCGGGCTTCGAGGTGCCGGCCCAGCGCACCCTTTACATGCTCGGCGTCGTTGCCCTGGCCCTGTGGTCGGGACGCCGCATCGCGTCGAGCCGCGTGCTGGCCCTGGCCCTGCTGCTGGTGCTGCTGCTCGATCCCTGGGCGGTGCTGGCGGCGGGCTTCTGGCTCTCCTTCGGCGCCGTGGCGCTGCTGTTCTACGTCGGGGCCGGCAGGATCGGCCGGAGCCACTGGCTGGCGGACTGGGGGCGCGCCCAGTGGGCCGTGACGGTGGGCATGGTGCCGGCCCTGCTGGCCCTGTTCCAGCAGTTCTCCGTCGTCTCGCCCCTGGCGAACGCGGTGGCGATCCCCGTGGTGAGTTTCGTCGTCACGCCCCTGGCCCTGGCTGGCTTGCTGCCGTACTCGGACCCGTTGCTGCATCTGGCCGCTCTTGTCATGTCCTGGCTGATGGCCCTTCTCGACGGCCTGGCGTCCTCGCCCTGGGCGGTCTGGCAACAGCATGTGCCGCCCCCCTGGAGCACGGCCCTGGCGCTGGCCGGAGTGGCCTGGCTGCTGCTGCCCCGGGGCTTTCCGGCCCGCTGGCTAGGCCTGGCGGCCTGCCTGCCCCTGCTGCTCGTGCCGCCGCCGCGGCCGGCGGCGGGGGAGGCGGCGGTCACCGTCCTCGACGTGGGACAGGGGCTGGCGGTCCATGTGCAGACGGCGAGCCGCGATCTGCTCTACGACACTGGGCCCCTGTTCACGCCGGACGCCAACAGCGGCAGCCGCATCATCGTGCCCTACCTGCGGGCCAAGGGGGTGGCGCGCCTCGATACGCTGGTGGTGAGCCACGAGGACAAGGACCACGCCGGCGGCGCCGAGTCGGTGCTGGAGGCGCTGCCGGTGGGGCGCCTGGTCAGTTCGCTGCCCTTCGAGCATGGTCTGTCCGCCCTGCCGGTGGTCCAGGAACCCTGCCGCGACGGGGACGCCTGGGAGTGGGACGGCGTGCGCTTCGAGATGCTGCATCCGGCGGCGGCGCAATACGCCGGGCCGCTGCGCCGGACCAACGACCTCAGCTGCGTGCTGAAGGTGACGGCGGCGGGACATGCCATGCTGCTGACTTCCGACATCGAGGCCATCTCCGAGACGGAACTGCTGGTGCGCCACGGCGACCGCCTGCGGGCCGAGGCGCTGACGGTGCCGCACCACGGCAGCCGCACGTCCTCGACGCCGGAATTCGTGGCGGCGGTGGGGGCGCGCACGGCCATCTTTCCCGTCGGCTACCGCAACCGCTTCGGCCATCCCAAGGACGAGGTGGTGGCGCGTTACCGGGCCGCGGGCACCGCACTATGGCGCACCGATGCCGACGGCGCCCTGACGGTACGTCTCGGGCAAGGCGGCGTGACCGTCGCCGCCGAACGGGCGGAGCGGCGGCGCTACTGGCACGGCCGGTAGTAGACTCGGCCGTTCACCCCAAGGAGCGACCATGACCGACATGCAGCAGCGTAGCGTCCAATGCCTGAGCCCGGCGGGCTTCCACGACATGGCCTACGTGGAGTGGGGCGATCCGAAGAACCGCAAGGTCCTCGTCTGCGTGCACGGCCTGACCCGCTGCAGTCGCGACTTCGACGAACTGGCGCGAACCCTCTGCGACGAATACCGGGTGGTCTGCCCCGACGTGGTGGGACGCGGGCGCAGCGACTGGCTGAAAGACAAGTCCCTCTACGGCATCCCCCAGTACGCGGCGGACATGACGACCCTGCTGGCGCGGCTCGATGCGGAAACTGTGGACTGGCTCGGCACTTCCATGGGCGGCCTCATCGGCATGGCCCTGGCGGCCCAGGAGAAGACGCCGATCCGCCGGCTGGCCCTCAACGATGTGGGGCCGGTCGTCACCGCCGTTGCCATCGCCCGCATCGGTGAGTATGTCGGCAAGGCGCCGCGCTTCGACGACATGGGCCAGGCGGAGGCCTTCGTGCGCTTCGTCAGCGCGCCCTTCGGGGCCCTCACCGACGCCCAGTGGCGCCATCTCACCGAGCATGTGGTGAAGACCGCCGCCGACGGCAAGCTGGAGCTGCGCTATGACCCCGGCATCGCCGAGCCCTTCCGCAAGGCCATGGCCGAAGGGCCCAACGCCGGCAAGGACGTGGAACTGTGGCCCCTCTACGACGCGATCCGCTGTCCGACCCTGGCGATTCGCGGCGCCCAGTCGGACCTGCTGACGCCGGAGACCCACGCCGCCATGGCGCAGCGGGGGCCCCGGGCGCAGCGGGCGGAGATTCCGGGCGTCGGCCATGCGCCCACCTTCCTCGACGCGGCGCAGATCGCCGTGGTGCGCGACTTCCTGCACGCGGCCTGAGGGTCCGAGAAAAGTCCGCGCCCGCGGCGGGCCGGCGCCGGGATCGTGCTACCATTCGCCGTGGCGGGTCTCCCCGCATTGCGGGGTGGTGAATCTGGTCAGGTCCGGAAGGAAGCAGCCACAGCCATTTTCTGCAAGTGCCGGGGGTAAGGCTCGCCACCTTCCCTCTCTCCCGCAATATCCCCTTACAAATCCCGTTCCGGCGGACACATCCGGCTTACGGTGTTAGCGTGTAATGGGTCCTGCCATGAGGCAACCATTCGACAGGAGAGAAGCATGAAACTGAACACCAAGATCCTCGCCGGCCTGCTGGCCACGACCGCCATCGCGTTCGGCGTCGCCCACGCCCAGATGCCCGGCGGCGGCCCCGGCGGCATGGGTTGCGACGTGGATGGCCCCAAGGGCCGGGCCGGCAAGATGATGGGCGACCCGGCGGCGCGCGTCGAGCAGCGCCTGACCCAGATGAAGTCCCAGCTCAAGATCACGCCCCAGCAGGAACCCCTCTGGCAGGCCTATGCCGAGAAGATGAAGGCCGAAGCCGGCGCCGGCATGAAGGCGATGCGCGACAAGGCCCAGGACCAGGCGGCCACGGCGCCCGAGCGCATGGCCCAGATGATGGGCATGATGCGCGAGCGCATGACGGCCATGGAGTCCATGAGCGACACCTTCAAGCGTCTCTACGATTCCATGAGCGCAGAACAGAAGGCCATCGCCGACAAGGCCGGCCCCTTCGGCGGCCACGGTCCCATGGGCGGCCGCAAGGGCGGCCAGGGTCCCCAGGGCAAGGGCGAGCCGCCGCGCGGCTGAGCCTTAGCCGCGCCATCGACGGGGCGCACCGGCGAAAGCCGGGGCGCCCTTTTCACGTTTGCTAGAATCGGGGCCTTCTCGAATAGGCGTTCTATGAGCTATCAGGTACTGGCGCGCAAGTGGCGCCCCAAATCCTTCGCGACCCTGGTGGGGCAGGAGCACGTGGTCAAGGCCCTGACCCATGCCCTCGACCAGCAGCGGCTGCACCACGCCTACCTGTTCACCGGCACGCGCGGCGTCGGCAAGACCACTATCGCCCGCATCATGGCCAAGGCCCTGAACTGCGAGACCGGCGTCACCTCCACGCCCTGCGGCGTGTGCTCCTGCTGCACCGAGATCGACGGTGGCCGCTTCGTCGATTACATCGAACTCGACGCCGCCTCCAACCGGGGTGTCGAGGACATGACGGGCCTGCTGGAAAAAGCCACCTACGCGCCGACCCGGGGCCGCTACAAGGTCTACGTCATCGACGAAGTACACCAGCTCTCGGGCCATGCCTTCAACGCCATGCTCAAGACGCTGGAAGAGCCGCCGGAGCACGTCAAGTTCATCCTCGCCACCACCGATCCCCAGAAGATCCCGGTGACGGTGCTGTCCCGCTGCCTGCAGTTCAATTTGAAGCAGATGCCCCAGACCCACATCGTCGAGCATCTGACCAACATCCTCGGCCAGGAGGGTGTTTCCTTCGAGCCCGACGCCCTGCGCCACATCGCCAAGGGTGCGGCCGGCAGCATGCGCGACGCCCTCTCCCTGCTGGACCAGGCCATCGCCCACGGCGCCGGCAAGGTGGAAGAGGCCGGCGTGCGCGACATGCTCGGCACCGTCGGCGACGACTATTTGTTCGCCCTCCTCGACGGCCTCAGGGCCGGCGACATCGGCGCCATGCTGGCCACCGCCGAGGCCATGGATGCCCGCAGCCTGTCCTTCGACTCGGCCCTGCAGGAACTGGCGACCCTGTTCCACCGCATCGCCCTGGTGCAGTTCGCCCCCCAGGCCATCGTGGACGACGGCGAGCGGGCGCGCCTGGCCGCCTACGGCAAGGATTTCGATGCCGAGTTCCTCCAGCTCTGCTACCAGATCGCCATCCACGGCCGCGACGACCTGGGCCTGGCGCCCGACGAATACGCCGGCTTCACCATGACCCTGCTGCGGCTCCACGCCTTCCGGCCGGAAGCGCCGGGTTCGGCGCCCCGTGCGTCGGCGCCCGCTGCCGCGTCGCGTTCCGTGCCGAGGCCGGCCGTTGCTGCGGCGCCGTCCGCACCGGTCCAGGCGGCGGCGTCGGCCCCTGCGGCGGCAACACCCGCGTCGCCACCGGCGGCTGCGGCCGGCGACGATTCCGACTGGCACGCCATGGTGGCGCGCCTGCCCCTGGCGGGTATGGCCAAGCAGCTCGCCCAGCACTGCGAACTGGCCCGGCTGGCCGACGACGAAATCGTGCTGCGCCTGCCGCCCGCCCACAAGCATCTCCAGGGCAAGGCCCAGCAGGACAAGCTGCATGCGGAACTGCAGGTCCATTACGGCCGCCACCTGCGCCTCGTCATCGAACTGGCCGAGGCGGCCGGCGAAACGCCGGCGGAACGCACGAAGAACGAGCGGCGCGAGCGCCAGGAGCGCGCCGTCGAAGCGATAGAACAGGACCCCTTCGTCCGCGAGGTGATCGATCTTTTCGACGCCAGCATCGACGAATCCACGATCAAACCCGTTTAAGGAGCACGACATGTTCAACAAGGGCGGCATTGCCAACCTGATGAAGCAGGCGCAGCAGATGCAGGAAAACATGGCCAAGGCGCAGGAGCAGCTGGCGCAGATGGAAGTCGAGGGCCAGTCCGGCGCCGGCGCCGTCAAGGTGGTCATGACCTGCAAACACGACGTCAAGCGCATCACCATCGATCCCTCGGTGATGGACGACAAGGAAATGCTGGAAGACCTGGTCGCCGCCGCCGTGAACGACGCCAACCGCCGCGCCGAGCAGACCATGCAGGAGAAGATGTCCGGCTTCACCGCCGGCCTCAACCTGCCGCCCGGCATGAAGCTGCCGTTCTGATTCCTCGATGTCCTCTCCATCCAGCCTCGATGAACTTATCGAGGCGTTGCGCTGCCTGCCCGGCGTGGGCCCCAAGTCGGCGCAGCGCATGGCCTACCACCTGCTCCAGCGCAACCCGCGCGGCGCCGAGCGCCTCGGCCAGGCCATCGACCATGCGCTGAAGACGCTGCGCCGCTGCGCCCGTTGCAACACCTTCACCGAGGACGAGGTCTGCGACCGCTGCGCTTCGCCGCGGCGCGACCCGACTCAGCTCTGCATCGTCGAAATGCCCGTGGACCTCAACACCATGGAGCAGACCCATGCCTACGGCGGCCTCTACTACGTGCTGATGGGGCGCCTGTCGCCCCTGGACGGCATCGGCCCCAAGGAACTCGGCTTCGAGCGCCTGTTGGCCCGGGCTACCGATGGCGTCGTGAAGGAAGTGATCCTCGCCACCAACTTCACCAACGAGGGCGAGGCCACGGCCCACTATCTTTCGGAAGTGCTCCACGCACGGGGTTTGAAGGTCAGCCGCATCGCCCGTGGGTTGCCGGTGGGGGGCGAGTTGGAGTATTCCGACGCGGCCACCGTCGCTCAGGCGTTCATCGAGCGGCGGGATTACTGACGATTCCGTTCTGAGCCGTTTGGCGCGCTGGCCGGAGACCGAGGCCAGCCGTGCGGCTCCATGGGCGACCGCCCTGCGGGTCCCCTTGCGCCAGCGCGTCCGCCGGCCGGCCCTGCAAACTCGCTTCGCTCAAACAGCAGGTCCGGAAATCCCCGGCGAACGCGCCGTCGCCGCGGCGGTCGCCAATTACGCCACCCGGCTGGCCTCGGTCTCCTGTGGTGATTTGTTGGCTTGTTTATTCACTGATTGGGGCTAGATCGAGGAAGGTATTGGTCGATGCGTGCGAGGAGGATAGGTCAGCCTGATGTATACGACCAAGGAGGCATTGGATCGATGGCTGGCGTCTCGGGCTGAGGGCGGGTGAAGCGCCGAAGATGCCCGACAGTTAAATCGATTATCCCACATGCGAACGGGTTACCATTCCGCAAAAATCGAGGAGCGCGGAATGCAGGCAAACCCAAGGTCGCTGGACACCCTTTTCAACTCGCAACTTCGTTACGTCGTGCCGATGTTCCAGCGGCTCTATGTGTGGAAGGAGATGCCGCAATGGTCGACCCTGTGGGAGGACGTTGCCGAAAAGGCCCTTCTGTCGATGAAGGGCGTGAAGTCCAATCCCCACTATCTCGGCGCCCTGATCATCGAGGGAGTGAAGCCGAGTTCCCCGCGCGAGGTGAAGCGGTTCCTCATCATCGACGGGCAGCAACGATTGACCACGCTCCAACTCCTGTTCTGCGCCTACCGCGACATCGCCCGCAAGAACGAATGGAAGACGCTGGACCGGACGGTGACGCGGTATCTGGAAAACGCCGACCCGGATGTGATGGAGAAGCCTGACGAGGAGCTGTTCAAGCTCTGGCCGACGATGCTCAACCGCGACGCCTTCCGCGGCATCGTGTCCGCCGGGAGCCCCGACGAGGTCGCGCGGCGGCATCCGCTCGTGTGTCTGCCGAGGAAGCGCAAGCCGGAGCCTCGTAGCAACCTCGCGGAGGCCTACCTGTATTTCTCCAAGACGATCTCGGCGTGGATCGACGCGACCGCCGACGGGTTTTCGAAGACGAGGGAGGAGACGGCCTTCGCGCTGCTCCAATCGTTGCAGCAGGATTTCTGCGTGGTGGAAATCTCCCTGTCCGAGGGCGACGACTCGCAGGAGATCTTCTACTCGCTTAACTCGCAGGGCCAACCGCTCACGCAGTCTGACCTTCTTCGCAGCCTCATCTTCATGCGGGCGGAAAAGGAGCAAATCGACCGCGACGAAATATTCGCCGAGTATTGGAGCAAGTTCGAAACCGACTTTTGGAGCGCGGAGGTCAAGCGCGGAGGCCGGACTTATTCGAGGCTCGATCTCGGCCTCCGATATTTCCTCATGGTGAAGACCGGCCAGATGGTGGATGCCCGCCGCGTGAATGAGGAGTATCGCCGCTGGATTTCAGCCAAGCCGCCGAAGTATCCGACGGTCAAGGAGGAGTTGGCCGACTTCACGCGTTACGGCGACGCCTACCGGCGCTACGAGTCCGCCCAACCCTCCGAACTGCCCGCTACCGATCTTCGCCGCGTCCTTCTGGACTTCGATGTTTCCACCGCACTGCCGCTGGTCATGTTCTTGGAGTTGGAGGTGGGACTGGACGCGGGGCAAATCGACGGATGCCTGTCGGCGGTGGAGTCGTTTATCGCCCGGCGCGTCTTCACCGGCGAGGAGACGAAGGAGCACAACAAGCTCTTCGTCGACGTGGTTGGAAGCCTGCGCGGATTGAGCGGAGGCGCGGTTCTTCCGGCGTTGAACAAGAAGCTGCTCGTCGGCGGAGGAACGACGCGACATTGGCCGACCGACGGCGAGGTTGTCGAAAAGGCGATCTCGCGAGCCGTGTTCAAGGAAATCAAGACGCCGGCCCTGCGGTTGATTCTGGAACGCTTGGAGATCCATCTCCGGAACAAGAAGACGGAGAGCTCGGACATCCCAGCCGGCTTGCAGATCGAGCACGTCATGCCGCAGAAGTGGGACGCCCATTGGCCGCTGAACGGCGTGGCGATCCCGGCAGACGTGGCGCTGTATCCGCACATCGCCAAGGACGATCTGGCGCTGCTGGCCGACGCCGTCCGGTCGCGCAACAGAGCCGTGCACACCTTGGGGAATCTGACCCTGCTCAACAAGCACCTCAACCCGGCGGCGAGCAACGGGGCGTTCGCGTCCAAACTGATCGAGTATCGAAATTCGGTGCTGCGGCTCAATCGCTACTTCGACGCATCTTCGTCGTGGGACGAGGATGCGATCTCCGCACGGGGTAAGGCTCTCGGTGAGGCCATCTGCAAGATTTGGCCGCGGCCGAAACTTTCAGATCCGGCCTGACCCGGAAAGGGCGAAGGCCTCGATTTCTCGGGGCCTTCGCGCGTTACCCAGCGCGCCGATGCGGCTTTCCGATTCTGTCCCCACTTTAGCCGGGGCTTGGGTTTGTCCGTCGCCTGCCGTCGCCAGAATCAACGTCCGATTCCTTGGGAATTAGTTTCGGTAGCACCACTGTGCTACATTGGCTCCCAATCCCGCCTTTGGAGCCGACCATGTCCACCACCACCATTCGCCTGCCGGAAGAATTGAAGGCCCGCGTCGCCAAGGCGGCGAAGCGGGCTGGGACGACGGCCCATGGGTTCATCCTCGATGCCATCGCGGAGAAGACGGCCCAGGCGGAGCAGCGCGCCGCCTTCGACGCGGAGGCGGAGGAGCGCTACGCCCGCATCGTGGCGTCGGGCAAGACGATTCCCTGGAGCGAGATGCGCGGGCATCTGGAGGCTCGGCTCGCCGGCAAGGCGACGAAGGTGCCGGCGGCGCGCAAGTTGGCGCGCTGATCGTGTCGGCCATCGAACTGGCGCCCGAGGTCCGGGGGGACTTCGAGCGCATCCTGGAGCGTCTGGCGCAGCATGAGGCGGCCGATCCGGCCCAGCGTATCCGGGAAATCATTGCGGCCATCGACGTGCTGGAACACAACCCGCTGATCGGCCGTCCCGCGGCGGGCGGCAAGCGGGAGCTGGTGATCGGCCGCCGCGCCCACGGGTATGTGGCCCTCTACCGCTACGTGGCGGAGATGGACATCGTGTTCGTGCTGGCGATCCACAGCCAACGGGAGGCGGGCTACGCGGGGGCGGACGACCTGCCTTGATTCGGGATGCCGCCGGGTGCGGGGTTCCATCGAATGTTTTGGGAGAAGCTTCATGACGCAATCCAAACCCCTCGTCGGCGTGCGCGTCGTCGAGTTCGGCACGCTGATCGCCGGGCCGTTCTGCACGCGCATCCTGGCCGAGTTCGGGGCCGAGGTGGTGAAGATCGAGGCGCCGGGGGAGGGGGACCCGCTGCGGTCCTGGCGCAAGCTCTACGAGGGCACGTCGCTTTGGTGGTACGTCCAGTCCCGCAACAAGAAGTCCATGACGGCCAACCTCAAGCATCCCGACGCGGTGGCGGCGGTGAAGAAGCTGGTGGCCGGTGCCGACATCGTGGTGGAGAACTTCCGTCCCGGCGTGCTGGAGAAGCTGGGCTTGGGCTGGGAGGTGCTGTCGGCCCTGAATCCGGGGCTGGTCATGGTGCGCCTGTCGGGCTTCGGCCAGACGGGGCCCATGGCGAGCCAGCCGGGCTTCGGGGCCATCGGCGAGTCCATGGGCGGACTGCGCTACATCACGGGCTTTCCCGACCGGCCGCCCGTCAAGACGGGGGTTTCCATCGGCGATTCCATCGCGGCTCTGTGGGGCGCCATCGGTGCGTTGATGGCGCTGCGCCATAAAGAGGTGAATGGCGGGCAGGGTCAGGTCGTCGATGTGGCGCTCTACGAGGCGGTGTTCGCCATGATGGAGAGCCTGGTGCCGGAGTTCGACGTCTTCGGCTTCCTGCGGGAGCGTACGGGCAACGTGATGCCGGGCATCACGCCCTCCAACACCCATACGACGAAGGACGGCAGGCACCTCATCATCGGCGCCAACGGCGACGCGATCTTCAACCGCTTCATGAAGGCCATCGGCCGCGAGGATCTGGCGGCGGCGCCGGACCTGGCGACCAACGCCGGGCGCGATGCCCGGGCGGCGGAGATCTACGGCGTCATCGACGCCTGGGTGGCGGCCCATACGGCGGAGGAGGTGCTGGCGACCACGGCGGCGGCCCAGGTGCCCGCGAGCCGCATCTATTCGGCGGAAGACATCTTCCGTGACCCACAATATCTGGCCCGGGCCATGATCGAGACGGCGCGCCTGCCCGACGGCCGGGAGTTCCGCATCCCCGGCATCGTCCCCAAACTGACGGAGACGCCGGGCAGCACGGAATGGCTCGGTCCTGCTCTCGGCGAACATACGGACGAGATTTTGGCCGGGCTGGGTTTTTCGGCGGAGGAAATCCGAAAAATGCACCAGGATGGTGCAATTTAAGCGCTTGCTTCCATAAGCAAGACCTAATCCGGGCTTTAATTCAGACAATGGCTTCTGTATAATCGCCGACCTTTCGGGTTGTAGTCCTTCCAAGTCAGGGAAATCACCATGAGCTGTGATGAAAAAGTGGATTGCGGTCGGCGCCGCTTGATCGTTGCTACGGCGACGGTCGGCGGTGTGGCGGGTGTTGCCGCCGCGGTGCCTTTCCTCGCCAGTTTTGCGCCTTCCGAGCGTGCGAAATCCGCGGGTGCCCCGGTGGAGGTCGACATCAGCAAGCTGGCTCCCGGTCAAATGATGACCGTCGAATGGCGCGGCAAGCCCGTCTGGATCATCCACCGTACCAAGGAGATGCTCGACGGCATCGCCAAAGTCAGCGACAAGATGGCCGATCCCAAGTCCGAGCGCAACATGCAGCCGGATTACGCGAAGAACGAGTTCCGCTCCATCAAGCCGGAATACCTGGTTGCCGTCGGCATCTGCACCCACCTGGGCTGCTCGCCGACCGACAAGTTCAAGACCGGTGCCGAGTCCGGCATCGATCCCGAATGGACCGGCGGTTTCCTCTGCCCCTGCCACGGCTCGACTTTCGACCTGGCTGGACGCGTCTACAAGAGCAAGCCGGCGCCCGACAACCTGGAAGTGCCGCCGCACATGTACGTTGGTGATGCCAAGCTCATCATCGGCGAAGACAAGAAGGGGGCCTAAGCGATGGCATCGAACGCTGACAAGTTCAAGTCCGACGGTTCCATGCTCGGCGGCCTGCTGGAATGGGTGGATGCCCGCTTCCCGGCCACTGCCCTGTGGAACGAGCACCTGGCCAAGTATTACGCGCCGAAGAACTTCAACTTCTGGTACTTCTTTGGTTCCCTGGCCCTGCTGGTGCTGGTCAACCAGATCGTCACCGGCATCTTCCTGACGATGCACTTCAAGCCCGATGCCTCGCTGAACGCCTCCGGCGTGCCGGTGGCCTTCGCCAGCGTCGAGTACATCATGCGCGACGTGCCGCTGGGCTGGATCATCCGCTACATGCACTCCACGGGGGCTTCGGCCTTCTTCATCGTCGTCTATCTGCACATGTTCCGCGGCATGCTCTACGGTTCCTACCGCAAGCCGCGCGAGCTGATCTGGATCTTCGGCGTGCTGATCTTCCTGTGCCTGATGGCGGAAGCCTTCTTCGGCTACCTGCTGCCATGGGGGCAGATGTCCTACTGGGGCGCCCAGGTGATCGTGAACCTGTTCTCGGCGATCCCGCTGATCGGACCGGACCTGTCCGTGTTCATCCGCGGCGACTTCGTCGTCGGCGATGCGACCCTGAACCGCTTCTTCTCCTTCCACGTCATCGCCGTGCCGTTCGCCCTGGCCGGCCTCGTCGCCGCGCACATCATCGCACTGCACGAAGTCGGCTCCAACAACCCGGACGGCGTCGAGATCAAGAAGAAGAAGGACGCCAACGGCATTCCGCTGGACGGCATCCCCTTCCACCCGTACTACACGGTGAAGGACATCGTCGGCGTGGTGGTCTTCCTGATGTTCTTCGCGGTCATCGTTTTCTTCATGCCCGAAGGCGGCGGCTACTTCCTGGAGTTCAACAACTTCTTCCCCGCCGATCCGCTGAAGACGCCGCCCCATATCGCCCCGGTGTGGTACTTCACGCCGTACTACTCGATCCTGCGCGCCAATACGGTGAACTTCTTCTGGCTCGACGCCAAGCTGTGGGGCGTGATCTTCATGGGCCTGGGCGTGATGGTGTTCTTCCTGCTGCCCTGGCTGGACCGTAGCCCGGTGAAGTCGATCCGCTACCGCGGCCCGATCTACAAGAGCGCCCTGGCGATCTTCGTGGTGTGCTTCTTCATTCTTGGCTACCTGGGCATGCTGGCGCCGACGCCGGGCCGCACCCTGGTGTCCCAGATCTGCACCATCATCTACTTCGCCTTCTTCTTCCTGATGCCGATCTATACCAAGTTGGACAAGTGCCAGCCCGAACCGGATAGGGTGACGTTCAAATGAAAAAACTGCTGCTTGTACTGCTGTCGGCACCCCTGCTGGCCTTTGCCAGCGACGTCGAGCTCCACCTCGACAAGGCGCCCGACCATTCGCGGGACTTTGCGGCGCTCCAGCACGGCGCCAAGGTCTTCGTGAATTACTGCCTGAACTGTCACTCGGCGTCCTACATGCGCTACAACCGCCTGACGGACATCGGCCTCACCGACAAGCAGATCAAGGACAACCTGCTGTTCACGGCCGACAAGGTCGGCGAGCCCATGACGATCGCCATGAAGAGCGCCGACTCCAAGGTCTGGTTCGGCGCCGCGCCGCCCGACCTGACGGTCATCGCCCGTGCCCGCTCGTCCGAGTTCGGTTCCGGTTCCGACTGGCTGTATACCTACCTGCGCGGCTTCTATCGCGACAGCGAGCGGCCGACCGGCTGGAACAACGTCGTCTTCGAGAACGTCGGCATGCCCCATGTGCTGTGGGAACTGCAGGGCGACCAGGTCATGGGCGCGGATCACAAGCTCAAGCTGGAAGAGCCGGGTAAGCTCTCGCCGCAAGAGTACGACGCCATGGTCGGCAACCTGGTGGCCTTCCTGGCCTACATGGGCGAGCCGATGGCCGAGTTCCGCAAGTCGCTCGGCGTTGTTGTACTCATCGCTCTTGCAGTACTTTTCGTCTTTGCGTACGCGCTCAAACGCGAGTACTGGAAAGACATTCATTGAACCGTCTGGTGACTGACGTTATTTATGGGGCATCGTGAAATGAGTGCACCGCCTGTCCGCAAGGTCGTGCGTGATGCCGATTATTCCTGGGGTACGAGTACCATGATGAATCTGTACTCGGGCACGACGTGTCCATTCAGCCATCGCTGCCGCATCGTCCTGTACGAGAAGCAGATGGACTTCCAGGTGATCGACGTCGACCTGTTCAACAAACCGGAAGACATTGCCGTCATCAACCCGTACAACCGGGTGCCGGTGCTCGTCGATCGCGACCTCGTGCTCTACGAGGCCAACATCATCAACGAGTACATCGACGAGCGCTTCCCGCATCCGCAACTGATGCCGCCCGAGCCGCAGACGCGGGCGCGGGCGCGCCAACTGCTGTTTACGATGGAGCACGAGCTGTTCAGCCACATCGACGCGCTCGAAAAGAACGCCAAGTCGGCCGACAAGTCTCGCCTCCACGTGCGCGACCGTCTCACGGAGCTGGCGCCGCTCTTCGGCAAGCAGAAGTACATGATGGGCGACGAGTTCTCCATGCTCGACGTGGCCATTGCGCCGCTGCTGTGGCGTCTCGACCACTACGGTATCGAACTGCCGAAGGCCGCTGCACCGCTGCTCAAGTACTCGCAGCTGGTGTTCTCGCGTCAGGGTTTCATCGACGCCCTGACGCCTTCCGAGAAGGTGATGCGCCGCTGATTCCGGCGGTGCATCGCTTCTTGCCGTCGTGATTTCCACCAAGCCCTACCTGGTGCGCGCCATTTTTGAATGGTGCGTCGACCAGGGCTTCGTGCCTTACCTTTCCGTCGTGGTGGACTCGCGTACGCGCGTGCCGCGCGAGCACGTCAAGGACGGCCAGATCACCCTGAACATCGGCCCGGATGCCACCCATCAGCTCATGATGGGCAACGAGGAGATCACCTTCCAGGCCCGCTTCAGCGGCAATGCCTTCCCCGTGGCGGTGCCCATCGACCGTGTTGCGGCGATCTTCGCCCGCGAGAACGGCCAGGGCATGGCCTTCGAGATCGGCGCGACGGAAGACGAAGAGGAAACCGCGGCGACGGAAGCGCCGGCAGCCGAACCCGCGGGCGCCACCGAGCCGGTGGCGGCGCCGCCCGAGAGACCGGCCGGCGGCCGGCCCCACCTCACGCGCATCAAGTAGCCGGACGGCCCGACGGGCCGGCGGCGGCTACTTCGATTCCATCACCCAGACGCCGTCCCATTCCGGCCCGGGCGGATTCTCCGCCAGGTGTTGGCAGCGTTCGATATAGAGCTTTGCCGCCTTGTCGTTCGGGTTCATGGTCAGCACTTCCTCGAAGGCCTGCGCCGCTTCCTCCCACTTGCACTGGCGGTACTTGACCAGGCCGGCCTTGAACTGGTGCAGGGCATCGATCATGTGGGGGTAGGTTTCCTCGGTGTGGTAGTCGAGGAGTTCGTAGATGGCCACCGGCTTGGTCTTGCCCTTGACGACGACGAAGTCCAGTTCCCGGCTGTAATAGGTGCCCTTCAGTGCCTTGTAGGTGAATTCGCTGATGAGGATGTGGGCGCCGTACTGCTTGCAGGCGGACTCCAGCCGGGCGGCTAGGTTCACGCCGTCGCCGATGATGGTGTAGTCCATGCGCTTCTTCGAGCCGATGTTGCCGGACACCACCACGTCGGTGTTGAGGCCGATGCCGATGTCCACCGGCAGCTTGCCGTCGGCGATGCGGTGGGCGTTCCAGGAGGAGAGCTCGCGCATCATGGCGATGGCGGCGCGCACGGCGCGGTCGGTGTCGTCGTTGTGGGCGACGGGGATGCCGAAGGCCGCCATGATGGCGTCGCCGATGAACTTGTCGAGCATGCCCTCCTCGCGCTGGATGCAGTCCACCATCAGCGTGAAGTATTCGTTGAGCAGGGCCACGGTGCCCTGGGCGCCGAGCTGCTCGGTGATCGTCGTGAAGCTGCGCACGTCGGAGAACAGCACCGTCGCCGGCACGCTCTGGCCGCCGAGGGCGTCGGCGCCGCTGGCCAGCATCTTGTCGGCGATGCCCGGGTCCATGTAGCGCGACATGGTGGACTTGAGGCGCTTCTCGTTGCTGATGTCCTCGATCATCAGCATGGAGCCGATGCGGCGCTTTTCGACGGAAAGCAGGGGCAGGGCGGTGACGTTGACCGAGAGCACGTCGTCACCCACCTGCAGTTCGGCATCCATGACCAGATCGACCTCCTGGGTCTCGGCGACGTGGCTCAGCTTGTCGAGCAGCCAGGGATTGTCGTCGCCGAAGAATTCCTCGGCCAGCCGGTTGAGGATGGCGGCGGGCGTGACGCGCAGGATGCGCAGGCCGGCGGCGTTGCAGGTGACGATGCGCTCCTGCTCGTCCAGCGTGATGACGCCGTTGGACATGGACTCCAGCATCGCCTCGTTGTAGTTCTTCATCGCCTGGACGTCGGCGAACAGCTTGGCGTTCTCCAGGGCGATGGAAATCTGCGCCGTGAAGGCGCGCAGCCGCGACTCGTCCTCGGTGGAGAAGGGGCCGCCGCGCTTGTTGAGCACCTGGGTGACGCCGATGGTCTTGCCGTGCTTGTTGATGATGGGCACGCAGAGGATGGAGCGCGTGAAGAAGCCGGTCTTCTTGTCGAAGGCCGGGTTGAAGCGCAGATCGGCGTAGGCGTAGGGGATGTTGATCGACTTGCTGGAGCTGAACACGGCGCCGGCGATGCCGACGTGGTTCGGCAGGCGGATCTGCATGGACTCCAGTCCCTGGCCGACTTCGGACCACAGTTCGTTGGTCTTCTCGTCGTTGAGGAAGAGGGTCGAGCGCTCGGCGTTGAGCAGGCGCGTCGCCTCGCCCATCACCTTCTGCAGCAGGGAACCGAGCTTGATATCGGCGGTGACCTCGGAGACGACGTCGATGAATTCCATCTCCTGGCGCCGTACCGCCTGCATGCGTTCGATGAACTGGGCGCTTTGCAGGGCCATGGTGCCCTGGCTGGTCATGGCTTCCAGCAGGTGCAGGTCCTGCTTGGTGAAGCGGCCGGTCTTCTTGTTGAGGGTCTGGGCGACGCCGATGATTTCGCCCCTGACCGTCCTGATCGGCACGCAGAGGATGTTGCGGGTGACGAAGCCGGTCTGCTCGTCCACGCTGCGGTTGAAGCGGGCGTCGGAATAGGCGTCGTTGATGAGCAGCGGCTCGCCTGCCGTATAGACGTAGCCGGCGACGCCGCTGGTGTTGAGCAGGCGGATCTCGCGCTGGAAGTTGCCCTGGGCGACGCGGGAATAGAGTTCGTTGGTCTCGGGATCGTTGAGGAAGAGGGAGCCGCGTTCGGCATTGAGCTCCGTCGTCGTCATTTCCACCAGGGACTTGAGGACATCGTCCAGGCTGTCGTAGGACGCCATGCGGCGCGTGACTTCGAGCAGCAGCTCGGTCTGGCGCAGGCGGCGTCGCTGCGAGGTGGCAGCGCGGTCGCCTTTCTCGGCCGGGGCGGCCTTCTTGCGGGGGGCGGGCGTATCCATCAGCGATTGCTCCGGGCGGCGTTGGCGATTTCGAGCTGCTCCCGCAAGGTACGGATGGTCGCGCGGAACTGCTCCTGGTCGGCGGCGTTGGCGGCCTTTTCCCTGCTCACGGCGTTTTCGCGATCGATCTGGGCCAGTTGCAGGGCTTCCCGCAGGGAGGCGGCGGTGGCGCGCAACTGGATGATTTCGCCCTGGCTGGCCGATACGGCGACACGTACCGCGGTGTCCGTCTCCAGGCGCGCCTTCTCCAGCTCCAGACGCAGGGCGGCGATGGTTTCCTTGAGCTGGGCGATCTCCCCGTGGGTTGCGGTGACCGCCTGCTGCACGGCGGCGTCGGTGGCGGCGCGGGCGCGTTCGAGTTCGTCGCGCAGGGCGCCGACGGTATTCTTCAATAGGGCGACTTCACCGGTGCCGGCCGTCACGGCACGCTGTACCGCCTGTTCGGCATCGCTGCGGCCTCTTTCGAGTTCGGTGCGCAACGCGGCCACGGCGCGCTGCAGGTCCCGCACCTCTGCCCGGGCAGCCTCCAGTTCTTCGGTTTCCGGCTTTTTCATGGTCTGCGCTGAGTGTCCGGGGGCCTGGAAGACGATGGCGCCCAAGGCAGGAATCGAACCTGCGACCTACCGCTTAGGAGGCGGTCGCTCTATCCACTGAGCTACGAGGGCAAACGGCGCGTATTGTAACGGCTAATGTGCCGGCGCTGAATCGGCGCCCCGGCCGGGAAGGCCGTCAGATGCCGAAAATCTTCTGGTAGGACGCCACGCCGCCCGTCACCGGGTTGGTGATGCGCCGCGATTCCTGATCTTCGTTGCGGCGGCTTATCGCGGCCTGCTCGGGCTCGGGCGCGCGCTGCGTTTCCTGGCGGCGGACTTCCCCATCGGCCGGGTTCTGCCGGGATGGGGGCGGACTGTCGGCCGGGAGTTGTCGCGAGGCCGCCGTCTGCAGCGTTTCGCCGAGACGGGCGACGATGCTGCGCGTCTCGCCGACGTTCGTGATCAGCGCAGTTTCCAGTGCTGGACTGTCGAGGGAAAGCTTGCCGGTGTCGTTCCGGGCGATGCCGATCTTCTGCAGTTCGGTGGGGTTGGCGGCGGCTACTGCCTCCCGCACTCCCTCGCCCGGGGGGGCCTCCTGCGTCGGCGCGGCCTTGCCCAAGGCGCTATCGGCCTTGTTGTAGGCTTCCACCAGATCGGCGGCGGCATTGCGAATCTCGACCACGCTGCCGGTGCGGGCGACGCCGGTAAGCCCGCGTCCCGTGCGCTGGACCTCCGCCACGGCGCTTTGCGCTTCGCCCTGGGCGGAAAGACTCACCCGGGCCGAGGCCACCAGCTGCTGCTGGGCCCCCAACTCCCTTGCCCGCTCGAAGGCTTGATCGTTGGAATCGGCACGCTTCCCTCGCACCGCTTTTTCGGCGATGGTCTGGCTGCTGATGTCGGGGCTGACGGTAGCGATTTCCATGTTCAGGGCGTCCTCGATGCCCTTGAAATATAGCATCCGGGCATGGCCTCAGGTCTCCGGGAAGAGGCTGAGGACGCCGCCGGCCAGGGCGCCGAAAAAGATCACCAGGTGGGCGACGGACCACCAGCGATAGCGCCTTGCCAGCTTGTCCTCGGGCAGGCTGGAAATCAGGTAGAGCTGGCCGTTCGCCGGGCGGCGCATGGTATGGAGTTCCGTGTCCTGGCCTTCGCGGCGCAGGTTGCGGTTCGCCTCCCGGCGGGCCTGGGCCCGTGCCAGCTCCCACTCCCGCATGTCCAGGGTGCCGTTGCCGTCCAGGTCGAAGCGCTCCAGGAGTTGGCGGGAGTCCTGTTTCCATTCGGCCAGCAGCCGGTTCATTTCGGCATTGTGGTCTGCGGCGGTGGGTATCAGGCTGCGGGTCTGGAACTCGCCGAGGGCATACAGCCGGTCGCTCTGCTGCAGTAGCCATTCGGTGTAGCGGTGATCGCCCTGGGTCCAGGAGTTCTTCGTCGCTGTCATGATCTCCGCACCGGCTGGGTCCACCAGGCAGTGGCCGGTACCGTCGTCGATCAGGAAGGAGGCGTCCGATTCGCCGCCGGACTCGTGGCGCCAGTGGTTCTCGTTGTCGCGCCGCTCGACGGTATAGCGGTACCAGAGACAGACGGTATTGCTCAGGGGCGCGGTCAGGGGAAGGCCGCCGAGGGGCTTGCCCGAGCCCTGCAGTTCCGTATAACCCTGGGCGGCCGATGCGATCCGCGAGGTCGGCATGTCGGCAATGGCCCGGGCGCGCCGGAAAGTGGACATCCAGGCGAACAGGCTTAGCAGGGCGATCAGTCCGGCGGAAACCGCCCAGCCCGCGGGGGTGTCGATCTGCCCGCCGATGCCCAGCAGCATCAACTGGCTGCCGGAGGTGATGAGATTGCCGTACTCGCGGCGCAGCCGGACCAGCATTGCCGCGCAGCGGTCAGCCGAAGAGGGCCTTCATGTCCACGTCCGCCTTTTCGGCGGCGGCGAACTCCAGCAGGGGGCGGTCGGGGAAGCCGAAGAGCTTGGCGATCAAGGCGTCGGGGAACTGCTCGACGCGCACGTTGTTGATATTGACGGCTTCGTTGTAGAGCTCGCGGCGGTCGGCGATGGCGTTCTCCAGCGCGGTAATGCGGCTCTGCAACTGCATGAAGCTCTCGTTGGCTTTCAGTTCGGGATAGGCCTCGGCAACGGCGAAGATCTGGCCGAGTCCGGCCCGCAGCAAGCCTTCCGCCTGGCCGAGGGCCGGGACGTCCTGCTGTTCCCTGGCCAGTTGGACGCGGGAACGGGCTTCGATGACCTTCTGGAGTGTGGCTTGCTCGAACTGTTTATACTGCTTGCAGGTTTCCACCAGTTTGGGCAGTTCGTCATGCCGCTGCTTGAGCAGGACGTCGATGTTTGCCCAAGCCTTGGATACGGCGTGCTTGACCTGCACGAGCCCGTTGTAGAGCATGACGCCGTAGATGAGGAGGACCAGCAATGCACCGAGAAACAGGACGTTCGTCAGGCTCATGATTTTCTCCGGGGACAAGGGATCATCGCATCGCCATGATAATACGGCAAATGACGGCCGGCCGTGGCTGCGGGGGGCGCTCCTAGCTGCGGGTTTCCTGTTGCTGGCGATCCTTCTCGCCCTGGCCTTCGTCGGCTACCGGCAGCCGGAGTTGCTGCTGGACTACGTCAACCTGCGCTACTGCGGCTAGGCTGCCGCGGCGGGAGCCGCGCCCGCATCTTCCGGGGGCGGGACGCCGATGCGCTTGAGGGTGGTTTCCTGGTTCAGGTGGAGCAGGTCGCCGATGGCCTTGTAGTCGTCGGGTAGTGCGGCGTCATTCCAGCCGTTGGCCGAATGGCGTGCCAGGTCCACCGCCAGCTTGACATTGCGTACCTGGGGTTGCTCCGCGTTGGTGGGGTCCATCAGCGTGGTCAGCAAGCCCGGCAGGTGCCACTCCTGCGCCAAGGCGAGCTTTACCTCATGGAGCGGCACGCCGAAGACCTCCTCCTGGATCGCCACCGAGCGCAGGCTGCGGTCGGCCAACTGCCGCTCCTTCACGGCGGTGGCCAGCAGAGGAGCGAAGCACCACATGAGGATTTCGGCAAAATCGTGCAGCAGGCTGGCGAGAATGATCTCGTCGGCGTTCAGGTCGTGGCGCAGGGCCGCCCAGTCCCGCGCCCAGAAGGCGGCCTTGCGCGAGCGCGCAATCACCTTGAGCAGGCCGAGCAGCGCCTTGGGGTGCTTCTTCAGGCGGTCTTCGACCAGGGGCAGGTTCTGGAAGGTCGTAAAGAAGGGGCCGATGCCGATCATCATGAGGGCCCGCTCGATGGTCGTGATGTCGGTCTTCTGGCGATCGCGGCGGTGCTTCTCGATGAAGGCCAGGACCCGCAGGGTCATCAGCGGATCGTGGAGGATGACGGCGGAGAGGGCGCGGCCATTGACGTTTTCGGCGTTCTCCCGCAGGCGCTCGATCTCGTGGGCCGTATGCCGCAGCACGGGCAGTTCGGCCTGGCGAAAGAAATCCACCCAGCCGGCGAGATCGGGGAACGGGGTGTCGATGCTTGCCACAGACGGGGTTTCGGGCGTGATGTCCATACCCGGCCATTATGCCGTCTTTCGGGCGCGTTGATCGCAGAGGAGGAGGGGCTTCCCGTTCCTATTCAATCCCTTGCTCTATCCCGGATCGAACGGTAGAATGCGCGGTTTTCCACCTTGCCCCACCCGACCCGCATGCGGGGGGGCTCTAAGACGCAACCGAGCCAAAAGGAGATTGCATGCGACACTACGAAATAGTATTCATCGTCCATCCGGACCAGTCCGAGCAGGTGCCGGCCATGGTCGAGCGCTACAAGACGCTTGTCACCGGACAAGGCGGTCAGGTTCATCGTCTGGAAGACTGGGGCCGCCGTCAACTGGCCTACCCGATCCAGAAGGTGCACAAGGCCCACTACGTGCTCATGAACATCGAGTGCAAGGGCGAGACCCTGGCCGAACTCGAGCACGGCTTCAAGTTCAACGACGCAGTGCTGCGCCATCTGACGGTCAAGATGAGCAAGCCCGTGACGACGCCCTCTCCGATGATGAAGGAAGAGAAGTCGAAGTCGCTGACGGCTGCTCCGGCCGCCGAGCCGAAGGCGGAAGCCGCTGCCGCAGCCTGACGGGAAGCGCGGGGCAGCCAACCGGACCGAATTGTCCGGGAAGCTGCTGGAGCGGGGCGTATTGCGCTACACGCCCGCCGGTGTTCCCGCCATCGAGTTCCGCCTCGGACATGAATCCGAGCAACTCGAAGCGGAGAAGCTGAGACGGGTCGAATGCGAAATGGCCTGCATCGCTCTGGGAACCCCGGCGTTGATGCTCAAGGACGCGAGCCCCGGCAGCGGATTGAACCTCGAAGGGTTCATCGCCGCCCGCAGCGTCAAGAGCCGAACCCCCGTACTGCACGTGACGAAAATCGAATATCTGGAAGGAAACGAAAATGGCATTCAAACCGAAGAGTAAGACCGCCGGCAAGAAGAAGGACGACAAGGGCCGCAGCCTGTTCAAGCGCCGCAAGTTCTGCCGCTTCTCCGCCGAGAAGATCGAGGAAATCGACTACAAGGACGTCGATATCCTCAAGGACTTCATCACCGAGAACGGCAAGATCATGCCGGCGCGTATCACCGGCACCAAGGCCGGCTACCAGCGCCAGCTGTCCACGGCCATCAAGCGCGCCCGCTTCCTGGCCCTGATGCCCTACACCGACCTGCACCAGTAAGAGGAGACCGCCATGCAAGTGATTCTGATGGAAAAGGTGGTTAACCTCGGCAGCCTCGGCGACGTCGTCAAGGTCAAGGATGGTTACGCCCGCAATTACCTGATTCCCCAAGGCAAGGCCAAGCGCGCCACCGAAGAGAACAAGAAGTTCTTCGAAGCCAAGCGTGCCGAGCTGGAGAAGGCCCAGGCCGAGAAGCTGGTCGCCGCCCAGGAAAAGGCCGGCAAGCTCGAAGGCCAGACCGTGACGATCGCCCGCAAGGCCGGCGTCGATGGCCGCCTGTTCGGCTCCGTGTCCAACATCGACATCGCCGAAGCGCTCGCCGCCACCGGTATCGAAGTCGATAAGTCCGGTATCCGCCTGCCGATGGGGCCGCTGAAGATCGTCGGCGAGAGCCAGATCGAGATCGCCCTGCACACGGACGTTATCGCGACGATCACCGTCGCCGTGGTGGCCGAGCAGTAAAGCGCTTCGCGCGCAGCGAAAAATGGCAGGGGCAAGCCCCTGCCATTTTTGTTTCCGCCGCCCGGCCGTTGCCGGCTTCGCCCCTTCCCGGCACAATGATCGTCCATGGAAGGAACGACGATCATGTATCTCAACGAACTCCTTGACGACCTGCAGCCGCGCATCGCCGCCCTGCGCCGCGATCTCCACGCCCACCCGGAACTGGCCTTCAACGAGAAGCGCACCTCGGATATCGTCGCCGCCACCCTGGCGGCGGCCGGCGTGGAAGTCCATCGCGGCATCGCCGGCACCGGCGTCGTCGGCGTTCTCAAGTGCGGCGACGGCACTGGCGCCATCGGCCTGCGTGCCGACATGGACGCCCTGCCGCTCGACGAACTGAACGGCTTCCCCCATCGTTCCCGCCACGCCGGCTGCATGCATGCCTGCGGCCACGACGGTCATACCGCCATGCTGCTCGGCGCCGCCGAGGCACTGGCGAAGACGCGCAACTTCAACGGCACGGTCCATTTCATATTCCAGCCCGCCGAGGAGCATGAGGGGGGCGGGCGCGTCATGGTGGAGGAGGGGCTGTTCGAGCGCTTCCCCATGCAGATGGTGTTCGGTCTGCACAATTGGCCGGGGCTGCCGGCCGGCAACATCGCCGTCATGGACGGTCCGGTGATGGCCGGCGCCGACCGCTTCGAGATCACCATCACCGGCCACGGCGGCCATGCCGCCATGCCCCATCAGGCGGTGGATACGGTGGTGGCCGGTGCGGCCCTGGTGCAGGCCCTGCAGACCCTGGTGAGCCGCAATACCGATCCCCAGGATGCCGCCGTCGTCAGCGTCACGCGCTTCCATGCCGGCCATGCCGACAACGTGCTGCCGGAGCAGGCCGTCCTCGGCGGCACCGTGCGCTGCTTCCGTCCCGAGCTGCAGGATGCCCTGGAGGAGGGCATGCGGCGCATCTGCATCGGCATCGAGGGCACCTACCGCGTCAAGATCGGCCTCCAGTTCGAGCGCGGCTATCCGCCCACCATCAATGCCGAGGAGCCTGCCTTCATCTGCCGCGAGGTGGCCCGGCAGGTCGTCGCCCAGGGCGGCGGCGGTGAAGTGCTCGCCCATCTCAAGCCCAGCATGGGCGCCGAGGACTTCGCCTATCTCTCCCGCGTCGTGCCCGGCTGCTACGTCTGGCTCGGCAATGGTCCGGGCGAGGGCGGCTGCATGCTGCACAGTCCGCGCTACGACTTCAACGACGACGTCATCGCCACCGGCATCCGCTATTGGGTCCGTCTGGCCGAGCGGGCCCTGCCGAAGTGAGATAAGCGCTCGGTGTCCATGCCCCGGAAAGTTTTATTACCCGTTTTGCCGACGCTGCTATATTGATCCGATTCGCCGAATAACGGGCTGCAGTCCGAGGAGGGGGAATGGAGAGCCAGTCGAAAAATGCGGTCGGTGCGGCACTGGAGGCGGCCGGCGTCAGCCGGCGCGAGTTCCTCGGATTCTGCGCCACGCTCGCCGCCGCTTATTCCCTGCCCGGCACTGCCGTTGATGCCATCGCAGCGGCGCTGGAAAAGGCGCCCCGCGCCTCGGTGATCTGGCTTTCCTTCCAGGAATGCACCGGTTGTACAGAGTCCCTGACGCGATCCCATTCGCCGACCGTCGAGGGGCTGATCCTCGAACAGGTCTCTCTCGACTATCACCACACCCTGCAGGCCGCCTCCGGCGAGGCGGCCGAGCATGCCCGCGAGGAGGCGATGCGGGCCGGCTCCTACCTGCTGGTGGTCGACGGCTCGGTACCGCTGGGAAATCCCGGCTTCTCCACCATCGCCGGCGTCAGCAACGTGGACATGCTGATGGAAACAGCCAAGGACGCCGCCGCCGTGATCGCCGTCGGCACCTGTGCCGCCTACGGCGGCCTGCCGGCGGCCCTGCCCAATCCCACGGGCGCGGTTTCCGTCAGCCATCTCATCAAGGACAAGCCGGTCATCAACGTACCCGGCTGTCCGCCCATCCCGGTGGTCATCACCGGCGTGCTGGCCCACTTCCTTACCTTCGGCACCCTGCCGGAGCTCGACCACCTGGGGCGCCCCAAGGTGTTTTACGGCGAGAGCATCCACGACCGCTGCTACCGCCGTCCCTTCTACGACCAGGGCAAGTTCGCCGAGACCTTCGACGACGAGGGGGCGCGCAAGGGCTGGTGTCTCTACAAGCTCGGCTGCAAGGGACCCGTCACCTACAACGCCTGCGCGACGACGAAGTGGAACGACGGGGTGAGCTTCCCGATCCAGTCGGGTCACGGCTGTCTCGGCTGTTCGGAGCCGGGCTTCTGGGACCAGGGGCCGTTCTACAAGGCCCTGTCGATGCCGACCGCATCGATGCAGAAGGCGGTCGGCGCCGCCGTGGGGGCCGGGGTCGCCATCGGCGCTGCGATGGCCATACGCAACAAAGCTGCCATGACTGCCGCGAAGGCCGCCCACGAACCCGTGCGCGTCGAGGACCTGGAGCGGAAATCATGAGCGCCCTCGAACTCCTCACCTGGGCACGCGGCTCCGGTCTGGCGCTGGCCCTTGGTCTCTGCCTCTTCGGCATCATCTTGCGCCTGTTCGAAATCCTGTCCCTCGGCCGCAAGACGGATCTGGCGCCGGCACGGACCGTCACGCCGGGCAGCGGCTGGCGCACGCTCCTGTCCCGCTCCCTGCCGCCGCCGGGCATGTTGAGTCGGGCGCCGCTCACCTATGTTGGCGGCTACGTGTTCCACATCGGCATCGCCATCGCGGTGTTCTTCTTCGTCCCCCATATCGAACTGATCCGCGGCCTGCTGGGCTTCGGCTGGCGCGGGCTGCCGAACCTGTTCGTGGATATCGCTTCCATCGCCGCGATTCTCGCCATGCTGGCCGTTCTCGCCGGCCGCCTCACCGATCCGGTGAAGCGCTTCCTTTCCGGCAAGGGCGACTGGCTGGCCTGGGGACTGACCTTTCTGCCGCTGGCCACCGGCTACGCCGCCTTCCATCACCTGGCCGAGAACTACACGCTGCTGCTGGCTCTGCACATCCTTTCGGTGGAACTGCTGCTGGTCGTGCTGCCCTTCAGCAAGCTTTTCCACGTCGTCGGCCTGTTCCTGGCGCGCTGGTACAACGGCGAGATTGCCGGTCGGAAAGGAGTGGCGTCATGAGCGCCTCTTACGAACGCGGCATCAACGCCTTCATGGAAGTCATCGACGCGCCGGTGGCGAGCTTTTTCTCCAGTTGCGTCCATTGCGGCCTCTGTGCCGAATCCTGCCTGTTCTATACGGAGACCGGCGATCCGCAATACGCGCCGATCCACAAGCTGGAGCCCCTGCGCCGCACCTGGCAGCAGGAGTACACGCTGCTCGGGCGCCTGGCGAAGCTGGCGGGTCTCGCCAAGCCGGTCACGGACGAGGAGCTGGCGGCCTGGAGCCCCCTGGTTTACGACAGTTGCTCCATGTGCGGGCGCTGCTCCATGGTCTGCCCCGTCGGCAACGACATCACCATGATGATCCGCAAGATGCGCGAGGGCATGGCGGCGGCCGGCCACGCCCCTGAAGGGCTGGTGACGGCGACCGCGCGTTCCATCACCAGCGGTAGCCCGGCCGGCGTCAAGTGGGTGACGGTGCAGGCCCAGATCAAGCGCATGCAGGCCCAGTTCGGCATCGAGATTCCGGTCAACAAGGAAGGCGCCGACTACCTGGTGCTGATGTCCTCCTGGGAAATCCTCAACTACCCGGAGTATCTGGGCGCCGTCGGCCGCATCTTCGCCAAGGCCGGCGCCACCTGGACCCTGGCCGACGACGCCTACGAGGCCACCAACAGCGGCATCCAGATCGGCGCTTCCGACCTCGCGCGCCAGCTTGTCGGCCGCATCGTCGCCGCTGCCGAGCGCCTCAAGGTCAAGTGCGTCATCAGCCCCGAATGCGGCCACGCCTACACGGCGATCCGCTGGGAGGGGCCGAATCTCATGGGCCGCGCCTTCGGTTTCGAAGTCAAGCATATCCTCGAAGTCCTCGACGACCTGCGCCGTGCCGGCCGCCTCAAGCTCAAGGGCAGCATCGACAAGCCCCTCACCTATCATGACCCTTGCCAGATCTCGCGCCGCGGCGGCGTCCATGAGCAGCCGCGTACGCTGCTCAATCAGATCGCACCGCAGTTCCGCGAGATGAACGACGGCGGCACCATGAACTGGTGCTGCGGCGGCGGTGGCGGCGTTTCCGCCAACGAACGGGCCGAGGCTCTGCGCACCATCGCCTTCAAGCGCAAGAAGGCCCAGATCGAGGAACTCGGCGTAGATACCGTGGTGACGGCCTGCGCCAACTGCCGCGTCGTCATCGAGGAGGCGCTGGAGCACTACCACATGGATATCGAGATGCTGGGCCTCACCGAACTGGTGGCCGAGCATCTCGACGAGGAAGGCATATGAGCGAACGTCTCGTCATCGACCCCATCACCCGCATCGAGGGCCACCTGCGCATCGAGGCGCAGATGAAGGACGGCGCCATCGCGGAAGCGTATTCGGCGGGCACCATGGTGCGCGGCATCGAGCTGATCCTGCGCGGCCGCGACCCGCGCGACGCCTGGGCCTACGCCCAGCGCATCTGCGGCGTGTGCACGGTGGTGCATGCCATCGCCTCGGTGCGCGCCGTCGAGGACGCCCTCAAGTATCCGATCCCGCAGAATGCCGAACTGATCCGCAACCTGATGATCGGCGCCCAGTACATCCACGATCACGTGATGCACTTCTACCACCTGCACGCCCTCGACTGGGTGGATGTGGTGTCGGCCCTGAAGGCGGACCCGAAGGCGACTTCGGGGCTGGCCCAATCCATCAGCTCCCATCCCCTGTCGTCGCCCGGCTATTTCGCCGACGTGCAGAAGCGCCTCAAGGCTTTCGTCGAGACCGGCAAGCTCGGCATCTTCCAGAACGGCTACTGGGGCCATCCGGCCTACCGGCTGCCGCCGGAGGCGAACCTCATGGCTGTCGCCCACTATCTGGAAGCCCTCGGCTGGCAGCGCGACGTGGTGGCCCTGCACGCCATCCTCGGCGGCAAGAATCCCCATCCCAACTTCGTCGTCGGCGGCGCGCCCATCGCCATCAGCATCTACCCGAACCATCCCGGCCGCGGCAAGGGCCCCCACTACCGGGGCGGCCAGGGCGGCACGGCCCTCGACGTCACGGGCCTGGCGCGCATCCAGGAAGTCATCCGCTCGATGAAGAGCTTCGTGGATCAGGTCTATGTGCCCGACACCCTGGCCATTGCCGGCTTCTACAAGGACTGGTTCAAACAGGGCGAGGGGCTGGGCAACTTCCTCTGCTACGGCGACCTGCCGGCGAAAGGCTTGGGCGACACGGCGAGCTTCCTGTTCCCGCGCGGCGCCATCCTGGACCGGGACTTGACGCGCATCCACGAGGTGGACCTGAACGCCGACGACCAGATCCAGGAATACATCGCCCACTCCTGGTACGACTACGCCGGCGGCCGGGACCAGGGGCTGCATCCCTACAAGGGCGAGACCAAACTCGACTACACGGGGCCGAAGCCTCCCTTCGCCCACCTCCCCGTGGAAAAGGCCTACTCCTGGCTCAAGTCGCCGCGCTGGAAAGGCCGGGCCATGGAAGTCGGCCCCCTGGCGCGCGTGCTCATGCTCTACGCCAAGGGCCACGAACCGACGCAGGAACTGGTGGGCATGGCCCTGAAGAAGCTCGACCTGCCGGTGGCAGCCCTGTATTCGACGCTGGGGCGCACGGCGGCGCGTACGCTGGAGACCAAGATACTCGTGGACGCCATGCAGGGCTGGTACGACCAGCTCGTCGCCAACATCAAGGCCGGCGACGTCGCCACCTTCAACGAAGCCCTGTGGGACCCGGCCACGTGGCCGCGCAAGGCCCAGGGCGTGGGTTTCATGGAGGCGCCGCGCGGCGGCCTGGCCCACTGGATCGTCATCGAGGACCAGCAGATCGCCAACTACCAGGCCGTGGTGCCGAGCACCTGGAACGCCGGTCCCCGGGACCCGGCGGGCAAGTCGGGTGCCTACGAGGCGGCGTTGAAGGGCCATGCCGTGCATGATCCCAAGCAGCCCATCGAAGTGCTGCGCACCATCCACAGCTTCGATCCCTGCATTGCCTGCGCCGTGCATCTCGTGGACGAGAACGCGGCGGCCTACGAAACCCGCGTGTTGTGAGGTGGCGCTGCCGACAATGAAAAAGCCCGCGCGATGCGCGGGCTTTTTCATTGCAGGAAACCTGCTTACTTCTTCTTCTTGCCGGCGACGGCGGCCTTGAAGCCTGCGCCTGCGGTGAACTTCGGCACCGTCGTGGCCGGAATCTTGATCGTGTCGCCGGTCTTCGGGTTCTTGCCCGTACGCGCAGCGCGCTTGGCGGACTTGAAGGTGCCGAAGCCCACCAGCGTGACCGAGTCAGCCTTGGAAACCGCCTTGACGACAGCGGCCAGCATGGCGTCGAGAGCCTTGTTGGCAGCGGCCTTGCTGATGCCGGCTTCCTTGGCGGCGACTTCGATAAGTTCAGCTTTGTTCATCCAAATGCCTCCGATTGATGAGAGTGTTGCAGCCATATGGCTGGGCTGGATTTTAGCGTGCAGGAAAAATTCCGCGCGTTGTTTTCTTTTCTTCCCCGGGCAGTGTTGCCGTCGTTGCGCCGCTTATCGCACGTCATGAAGGCTTGCCGCATCAGGGATTGGCGGCGATGTTATGCAAGTCGATGCGGAATGGTCAAGGTGAATATTCGGTGAATATCCGATGAACACTCAGTGCAGGGTGCGCTTCGGCGGCGTGAACAGCGTCTCCAATATCTCCTCGCCGTAGCGATACTCGTGGTTGCAGATGTCGTCCTGGATCAGGATCTGGTCGTGCTCTTCGAGGATGTCCTCCACCTCTTCGCGACCCAGGCTGCGCAGCATGTCGAGCACCTTCTCCTCGTCGCGCGGGCAATGGTAATGGACGGGAACGGGGTCGAAGAGACGCACCGTCTCCTCGGGAAACAGCCTGCCGAGCAGGGTTTCCGCCGGCAGGGCAAGCTCGGCGGCGCTCACCGTGGCGGCGAGGTGGAGGATGCGGTTCCAGCCGTCCGCGTCGCGGCGGTCGGCGTCCGGCAGCTTCTGCAGCAGCAGGCCGCAGGCATAGCGTTCGTCGGCTGCCAGCATGATGTGCGTCGGCGTCTGTTCGGACTGCTCCAAATAGTGCTCGAAGATGTCCGCCAGCCGGCTGCCGGCAAGGGGCACGACGCTCTGGTAGGGACGGTCGGGGGCGGTGTCGGTCTGCAGGGTCAGCACCAACTGGCCGTCGCCGAGAAGTTCGGGCACCGTGCCGGCGGCGATGGACGCGCCCTCCCGCGTCTGGGCCATGCCGCGCAGCCGCATCTGCTCGTCGCAATCCATCACCAACATGCGCACCGGTCCGTGGCCCTGCAGCTGGAAACTCAGGCGGCCCGGCATCTTGAGGCTGCTGCCGATCATGGCCGTCACCGCCGCCAGTTCGCCGAGCATGTCGCGTACGGCCGGCGCGTAATCGCGCCGCGCCTGCAACTCGTGCCATGTCGGGCCGAGGCGGATCAGGGTGCCGCGGATGTCCAGGTCTTCGAGCAGGAAGCGGTGTACGGCGTCGCTCATTTGACGAAGCTCTCGAACATGGCTGGATCGAAGCCCACCAGCAGCTGGCCGGTTTCCGTTTCCACCACTGGCCGCTTGATGGCGCTGGGGAACTCCATCATCACCGCCACCGCCGCGCTCTGGGTGGCGATCTCCTGGCGCTCGGGCGGCAGCTTGCGGAAGGTGGGGCCGCGGGTGTTGAGCAGCGTCTTCCATCCCGCCGCCTTGCACCAGGCCACCAGCCGTTCGCGGGGCACCCCCTGCTTCTTGTAGTCGTGGAATTCGTAGCTCACGCCGTGCTCTTCGCACCAGGCGAAGGCCTTCTTCATCGTGTCGCAATTCTTGATGCCGTAAATCTTAGTAGTGGTCATTTCTGTGGAATTCGGATTCGGATGCATTCTGTTGTCCAGCACTGGTCGCAATTTTAAGCGCCCGTGAGCAACTTTGATCGGCTTCCGATGGATGGGGTCGGCGCAATGCCGTGGAGAAACACCTCACAGGCGGCATTCGACACGCAATTCCGCTTCCGCCGCTGGCTCAAGACCGGGGGGGCGATGCATCTTCCGCGGGGCATTTCCGGGGATCGCTGGTTTGAGATTATCATCCGGGCATGGAGCTTCGCTCGCCGCCGGTTCCTCATCCTTGATCCCCACTTGCAGGCCGCCCATCCAATGAGTGACAAGATCCGCGAATATATCGAGCAGCGTTTCCTGATCGAGTTCGATGAGTCGTTTCCGGAAGACACCGATCTGTTCAAGGCGGGAGTCATGGACTCGTTCGGTTACGTGCAGCTGTGCCGCTTCCTCGAAAAGGAATTCAGCTTCCGGTTTTCCGAGGAAGAAATGACCGGCAATGTGCTGACCAGCCTGGCCCGGATTCGGGAATATGTCTTCCTGAAAACCTCACCGGGCCAAGCCGGGGCGGGGGACGGCGTGCAGGGCGGCTAGGCACGTCATGTGCGGCATTGCCGGCTTCTTTCATCCCGCCCTGGCTATCGAGGCGTATCCGGAAACCTTGCTGGGGATGTTGCAGGCCATCGCCCACCGGGGACCCGATGCCAGCGGCTATGTCATGGATGCGCGTTGCGGCTTGGGGTCCACCCGCTTGTCGATCATCGATGTCGAGGCCGGTGTTCAACCCCTGTCCGATGTCACCCGGCGCTATTGGCTTTGTTACAACGGCGAGATCTACAACTATCTGGAATTGCGGGATGAACTCGAAGCGTTGGGCTGCCGCTTCGCGACGCATTCCGATACCGAGGTGCTGCTGCAGGCTTGGATTCAGTGGGGAGCCGCCTGTCTTCCCCGCCTGAATGGCGGTTTCGCCTTTGCCTTGTACGACCGTGATCGCGACGAGTTGATCCTGGCACGGGACCGCTACGGCAAGCGTCCCCTGTTCTATGCCGCTTCCGGTGAGGGGCTGCTGTTTGCCTCCGAGATGAAGGCCTTCATGGCGTTCCCCGGCTTTGTCTTCGAGCATGACCCCGAACAGCTCGCCTCGATCGTCGCCGTCTGGACCCCCTTGCCCGAGCAGACCGGCTTCCGCGGCATCCATCAGCTGCCGATGGGCCATTGGTTGCGCTGCCGTCCGGCGGGGACCGAGATCGTCGCCTACGAAAGCCTGGATTTCGAGGGCGACACCGCCGTCGCCTCCGAAGCCGAGGCTCTGGAACTCATCCGCCAGCAGTTGCGGCAAAGCGTTGCGTTGCGCTTGCGCAGCGATGTCGAGGTGGGGGTGTACCTGAGCGGCGGTGTCGATTCCGCCATTGTCGCCCTGCTGGCGAAGGAACTCAGCGCGCATCCGCTTGCCACGTTTTCCATCGGTTTCGCCGACCAGCAATATGACGAGTCCGCCCAACAGCGCGAGATGGCGGCCCTCCTCGGCAGCCGGCACCATGCCCTGAACATTTCCCATCGGGACATCGTCGACAACTTTCCCGCCGCTGCCTGGCATGCGGAAATTCCGGCTTTCCGCAGCGCCTTCGTTCCCATGTATCTGCTGTCTGCCCTGACCCGGCAGGCCGGGATCAAGGTGGTGCTTTCCGGCGAAGGCGCGGATGAGGCCTTCCTGGGTTATGACTTGTTCAAGGAAGTCCTGCTGAGGGAGGCCTGGGCAGACCTGGATGAAGTGCAGCGCCGGGCACGGCTGGAACGTCTTTACCCGCATCTGGCCCATTACGGTCCCCAGGACATCGCCGCACTGACCGGCCTGTATCAGCAGTTCTCCGGCGAGCGCATGCCGGGCCTGTTTTCCCACGAACTGCGTTTCCAGAACGGGCGATTCGCCGCGCGGCTCATCAAGAATGCGGGCGACCCATTCGCAGCGATCTCGTCCCTCGTGTCTGCGGCGCCCGGCTATGCCGGCATGACCTCGATCCATAAGGCCCAGTGGCTGGAATTCCGTACCTTGCTGGCCGGCTACCTGTTATCGACACAAGGCGAGCGCATGAGTCTTGCCCATGGTGTCGAGAACCGCTGTCCCTTCCTGGACCCCGCGGTTGTGAAGGCGGCTGCCGCGGTCAATCTGCGCTTCGATGACGGCTACGACGAGAAACGGCTGTTGCGTCAGGCGTTTCGCGACAAGCTGCCGCCTGCCATCGTGGATAAGCGCAAGTTTCCCTATCGTGCGCCCGACAGCGCCGCCTTTGTGGACTGCCGTCCCGATTATCTCGAACTGCTGCTCAGTGCCGATGAGCTTGCCAAGATGCCTTTTCTGGACGGGAAGTTCGCACGCTCCCTCGGCCAGAAAATCATCAATAGTCCGCCGGCCGAGATCAGCACCAAGGAGAACCAGGCCTTCATTTTCCTGCTGAGCATTGCCCTTCAGCACCGCTTCTTTGTCCAGCACGCAACGCCCCCGATCCGGAAATGGGCGGATTCGCCCTTGGTCAGGGGCATAGACCTGCGTCATCAGGCTCCTATGCCGGAGTAGGTTCGCGGCCTCCGGTCTTGACGGGGCAAGCGAGTGGGGCCGTGTCAGGACCGAGGTTCTTCCTGTAGGCGCTTTTCCAGTTCTCGACCAATGAGGCCCATCGCCGGCTCGCTGCTCAACAGGAAATGCTCCTCTTCCACATCCACGCAGCAAGGCGGACGTTCGAGCAGGTTTGTCCAGCCATGGGGTGGGTCGCGCTGCCCATCCGGCAACACGGGAAGGGCGAGGGCGCTGTTGCGTCCGATCAGTCCCAGTGTGTTGCGGAACAGCAATACCTCCACAGCCTCGGAGAGTCGTCGCGGTCTGTAATCGGCGAGCAGTTGGGCGTGCACCCGCATCAGCCACTGGCAGCGGCGCAGGTAATTCTGTAGCGCCTGCTGCGTATGGGGAACCCTGCAGTGGCCTAGCAGATGCGTTGCCGCGCAGATGCTGTGTTCCGTGAAGGGCAGACGGGGAAGCGCGTCGGGGGGCAGGAGCTGGTCCGCTTGCCATTGAAGGGCCAGCTGGTTGCATATCACCTGCATGAGCAGTCCATTCCGACTCCAGGATGTGATGATTTCCGCGATGTCGGGACGCGGCGCAAAGGCATCGATCATCACCAGCAGTCCGACCGTCTCGCCGGCCGCCTGCAGTTGCCGCGTCATTTCATAGGCGACGACGCCCCCCATGGAGTATCCGCCGAGCAGATACGGGCCATGGGGTTGCCGCTGGCGGATATCCTGCAGATAGGCGGCGGCCATGGCTTCGAGGCTGAAGAAGAAGGGGACGTCGGAGTTGAGGCCCGGCGCCGCAAAGCCGTAAAGAGGCCATTCCGGCGGAATATGGCTCGCCAGAGGCTTCATCCAGGTCAGTTCGCCGGCGATGCTGTGGACCAGGAAAACCGGCGTGTTCCCGGAGCCGGGCCGGACAGGTACGATGTGCTGGAAACTCACGATAGGAGGGTGCCGCTTGTCGGGCGGGAGGGGATGTCGCCGAATGGCCGGCGACCCAATCCCGCATTGCCTCGCCTGATGTTAGTTGATATAGTCGAAACGATGTATCTCTTCATGAGGGGAATGCCAAATGAAAAAGACGGATCAGGAAGCAGCCGTGGTTGAGGATGGGGTTGCCGGCGAAAATGAAGGGAGCACCGCTCCGGCCGGTGCGGATGATCTTACCCTTGAGGCAAGGCATGCCAAAGTCGCCGAGGCCATAAAGCGCAACATGCTCTGGTCGGCGGGCGCCGGTGTCCTGCCCGTCCCGGCGCTGGAACTGGTGGCGGTTACTGCCGTTGAACTCAAGCTGGTGAAGGAGTTGGCGGACATCTACGGCGTGGACTATCGCAAGGATCTGGCCAAGGCTGCGGTGCTGTCGCTCATCGGCAGCCTGGGGAGTGTTACCCTCGGCAAGATGCTCGCCTATAGCAGTCTCAAGACCATTCCCGTGCTCGGGTATGTCTTCGCCGTTGCTTCCGTTCCCGCACTCTCGGCAGCGATCACCTATGCGATAGGCCGGATTTTCGAGGCCCACTTCGAGGCTGGCGGAACGCTGCTCGATTTCGATGCAGCACGCGTTCGGGAGTACTTCCGCACCGAGTTCGCCAATGGCATGAAGGTGGCTGCGGCGACGGTCGTGCCAAAGTCGGCGGCGGGCGAGGCCGCGGCCTGATGGCTGCTTGCGGGTGCATCTTTAAATCGGTCTAGGAGAGGTCAGGTGATTTTCTGGCTTGCCTACATGTTGCTTTGTATCATCGCCGCCTATATCGGCAAGGACACCCGTCTTGGCTTCTGGGGTGTCCTGGTGGCGGGGGTGTTTCTGACCCCCGTCATCTCTTTGGCGATTGTCGTCTTGTTCGGTCGTTCGTCTTCCCCTACCGCCAAGTGATTCCGGCTCACGCCTGTTGCCTACGCTAGCACCCTGATGTCGTCATGAACAAGGCCGATAAGACCTCTATGGCCGAGGATTCCTCCTCTTCGCAATCGGATGTCGATGCAAAGCCTCCTCTCGGCTTGAGCGGGCGATTGTTGAAGTACCGGTTCGGTATCACGCTTTCGCTCCTGGTTCTTGCCTTCATCTTGGTCGTCATGTGGCGGGACATCCTGGTTCCCAAGTACCCCGGCGAGCAAGGCATCTATTGGTCGCGTTTCTTCGGGGGAACGTCCGACATGCTGCTGGGCGAGGGGACCCATCTCAAGTTCCCCTGGGATGAGATCTACATCTACAGCACACGGGTGATGAAGGTCAGCGACAAAACGGTCCTGCTGACCAAGGAGGGGATGGAAATCGTCGTCGATTGGGCGGCGCGCTATCGGATCGATCCGGCGCATCTGCCCGAACTTCATCGCAACCTGGGGCCCGATTACGCGAACAAGGTCGTCGTTCCCGAGGTGATTTCCTCCCTGCGCCAGGTATTCGGCAAGTATTCCGCCGAGGAAATCTACGCCAAGAGCGAAGAGGACCTGCTCGAAGAGATCGACGACCGGGCGCGGACGCGCATGGAGATGTTCCATCCGATCATCTTCGAAACCATGCTGCTGCTCAGCCTGTCCCTGCCGCGCGAAATGCAGCAGGGCATCGTCGACAAGCTGCTGTATGAGCAGCGGCTGCTTTCCTACCACTACCGCCTGCGGGCGGAAGAGGAAGAGAAGAAGCGGAAGGTCATCGAAGCCCAGGGTATCAAGGCATTCGAGGAGACCAGCAAGGTTTCCATGCTGAAGTGGCGGGGCATCGACGCGACGTTGGAACTGGCCCGGTCGCCCAACACCAAGATCGTGGTTATGGGCACGGGGCAGAACAACATGCCGCTGCTGCTGAATGCCGATGGTCCGACGACGGAAGGCCAAGCCGGCAAGCCTGCTGCTTCCGCCGGTTCGGCCCGGCAGGACAAGACGGCGAAACAGCCTTAGCGCCTATTTCCGTAGGCCGCGGGGCACGCAGCCTACGGAAATATAAACACGCTCTTACTGCCTGACGCCGAAATACTCTTCCACGTATTCGCGATAGATCGCGGTGAAACGCCCATTGCGGCGCAGGGCGGCCAGGCCGCGGTCGAAGTCGTTGCGTACCGCTCTTTCGAGGAAGGCGGCCTTGAACGTAGTGGGCGGAAAGATCGTGAAGGTATCCACTTCGACGTTCTCCGGCACCTTCCCCTCGGCGATCAACTTGCCGCGAAAGAACTGGAACACGCTTTCGTCCATGATCGCGATATCCGCATCGCCCTTCAGCAGCATGTAGGCTTGCTTTTCCTGATTCGACATCTCGCGATAGGAATAATTGCCGATCATCGCGCGGCCAAATTCCTTGCCCAGGTATTTGCGCGCACTCTGGAAGGCGATGATCCTCTCTTGTCCCTTGAGGTCGGCAACGCTGTTGATCCTCAGGGAACGCGATTTCAGGGCGAAGGCCTTATTGTGATAGCGGATGAAGTCGTCGGAGTAATAGACCGGCAGGTCGGTGCTTTTCATGATGTTGGCGATGCCGTCCGCCCGCCCTTTGGCGAACAGGTCGAACCCTTTGCCGATGGGCAGCGCGATGGGCACGATTTCATAGCCGCTCGGCCGCAGGGCTTCGCGCATCAGGTCGATCGCGATGCCACGGCTCTCGTCGAGGACATAGGGCGGGGTGTACTTGAGGAAGACGATCTTCAGTTCGCGTGCCAAGGCAGGCTGGCAGAGGATGGCTAGACTCAAAAGCAGGATTTTGAGAATGGCTGACTTCATGGCGATCATTTCAAGAGGGCGGAGTGATTGCGGCAATGGGGAATGAGCGCGAACCACTCGCCCTGGTGCAGTTGCTGTGTTGTGACGCGGTATTCCATGACTCTGACGTCGGGGCTTTTCGCTGCCAGGGCCGCAGAGTAGTTTTCCGGGGTGGCGATGTCAATCAGCGACCATTCAGAAGCAAGACCGAAGGCCGGGTCCAGGCCGTTCAGGCATGCCGGTGCGGCGGGAACGAAGCTGACCCGCAACTTTTTGAAATCCGCCGCCATGCCAAGGCCGACGGCTTTGGCCACGGCCTCCTTGCGGGTCCAGGCGAGATAGAAGGCGCGGCAGCGATCGGCGGCGGAAAGGCCCTGCCATCGGGCCAGGTCCGCATCGCACCAAATCATCTGCGCCATGCCCGACCAGTCGTCGAGCGGGCGATGCTGCTCGATGTCGACGCCGACGTCGGCACCCCGGCTCAGCGCAATCAGCGCGTGTCTTCCCGAGTGGCTCACGTTGAAGCGAAGATCGTCGTTGGGCAGGGCCAGTTCCGGCTTGCCGTGGGCATTGGTGCGGAACGCGACGGCGGCGGCGGAAACCCCCAGATAGCCGCCGAGCAGCAGGCGCAGGGCACTGCGCGTCACGATGAACTGCGTGCGCGGCGCCGCAACGAGAAAGCTGCCGGCCCGCTTTTGTTCGTCGTCCGGCAGTTGTGCCGCCAGTCGGAACAGGTCCTCATCGGACTCTTCCAGCGAGACATGCCAGACGTGGCATTCCTCCCTCTTCAATTCGAGGCCCGGGCTGTGAACTTCCTTGTGAGGCATGGCTTGTGCGGGGTTAGAATCGGCCAAGAGCAGTATGATTCGAATTTATCTGCCATATGGCATGTTTGCGATTGGCATGCGTGCTGCAGTTTTCGCTGGACGGGCTGGGTATGCACGGGGATTATGCTACCAGCGCTTCATGTCCCATGCCGGGCGCCATTCAGCGAGTCGCGCGGAGGCGGATGGGACTGCGGTTGATCAGGGCTAGGGTAGGCAACTGAATATATTGCGTTTGTTGAAGACCGATAGGTCCGATGGGGTATTGCGTGCCCTCTACGTGACCTGTCTAGCCGGGCTTGCCAACGCGGTGTTGATCGGTTTGATCAACCTGGCCGCGGAAGCGGTGGCGTCAGGCGAGCGGGTGGAAGCGCGTTTGTTCGTGCTTTACCTGATCGCTTTCGCCATTTACGCCTTGGCGAATCAGGCATCCTTGCGGCGGGCCAACGATTTCCTCCAGGAACGTCTCGGCGAACTGCGGCTGCGCCTGGCCGACAAGATCCGCCGCGCCGAACTGCGCACCCTGGAAGGCTTGGGACGCGGACGTCTGTATGCGGTCGTCGCCCAGGAAACCAATCAGCTGTCGCAGACCTTTCCTTTGCTGGTGGCCGCCTCCCAGAGTCTGTTCCTGCTGGTTTTCTGCCTGCTGTACATCGCCTACCTGTCGCCGATCTCCTTTCTGGTCATCGGCATCGTCACCGCGCTGGCCTTGCTCTATTACTTTCATCAACGCCAGGCGCTCAATGCGGCGATGATTTCCGTCCATGCCCAGGAAGGCGAAATGCTCGAATCGCTGATGCATTTCACTGCGGGATTCCAGGAAATCCGCCTGAATGCGGACAAGAACGACGCCCTGTTCGCGCGCTATACGGGGATCGTCGACGATCTGCGCGCACTGATCGTCGGCATCGGCGACAAGTGGGTGTCCTTGCTGCTGTTCAGCAATGCCTTCCTCTACGGCCTGCTCGGTATCGTGATCTTCGTCCTGCCCGGCTTCTTCAGCGGGTATACCGACATCATCTACAAGATCGCCGCTGCGGCGATCTTCTGCGTCGGCCCTGTCACGGCGGTCACTTCGGCGGCCCCGTTGTTCACCAAGGCCAGCATCGGGCTCGGCCATGTCTATCGGCTGGAAGAACTCCTGGACCAGGGCGGCCTGCCTCCCCCGGCGCGGCAGGCGACGCCTTCGCGCTTCGGCGGTTTTGCCAGCATTTCCTTCGACGCCATCGGCTTCACCTATCGCGATCCGGCACGGGAAAGCGGCTTCTCCACCGGGCCGTGGAGCCTGGAACTGCATCGCGGCGAGCAACTGTATCTGCTGGGGGGCAACGGCAGCGGCAAGTCCACCGCCCTCAAGCTGATGAGCGGGCTCTACCCGGTGGATACCGGTGCCATCCGCGTGGATGGTGTCGCCGTCACCGCGGACACCTTGCAGGAATACCGGGAACTGTTCTCCTGCATCTTTCCGGACTTCCATTTGTTCGACCGTCTGCACGGGCTCGACGATGTCGATCCGGAACGGGTGCGCGAGCTGATCGCCCGCATGGAACTGGCCGACAAGGTGAGCTACGCGGCGGGACGTTTTTCCACCCAGGACCTGTCGTCGGGGCAGCGCAAGCGCCTGGCGATGATCGTCGCGCTGCTCGAAGACCGCGAGATCTACTTTTTCGATGAATGGGCGGCCGACCAGGACGCCCACTTCCGCGCGGCCTTCTACACCGAAATCCTGCCGGAACTGAAACGGCGCGGCAAAACCGTGGTGGTGGTGACCCACGACGACCGTTTCTGGCACCTCTGCGACCGGGCCGTCACCCTCGACCTCGGCCAGATGGTCGCTCCGGAAGGCGGGGGCCGCGCATGATCCTGCTCGACTTCATCCGGCGCGCCGAACGGCGGGACCTGCGGCGCATGCTGGTGCTGACGGTCATCGCCGGCTTCGCCAACGCGCTGCTGGTCGTTATCGTCAACCTGGTGGCCGAGCTGGTGGCGGAGGGCGACCGCCCCGGCCTCTGGTTCTGGCTGGCGTTCGTGGCGGCCTTTGTCCTCTACTACCTCTGCGACCGGATCTCCCTGCTGATGTCCAATCGCACCATCGAAGGACTGCTGCGCGGCTTGCGCGTCGAGGTCGCGGGCAAATTGCGGCGTACCGAATTGCCGACCATGGATGCGCTGGGGCGGGGCGACCTGTACAACATGGTCTCGCAGGAGACCAACCACCTGTCGGTCACCTTCCCGCTGCTGATGGAAAGCTTCCAGCAGGCGGTGCTGATGGCCGTCTCCCTGCTCTACCTGGGCTATCTCTCCGTGCCAGCCCTGCTGGTGTTCGTGCTGGCCATGGGGCTGGGCATCCTCGGCTATCTCCGCATCAACGCGAACTTCCGCGACACGCTCGCCGAACTGGGCCGCTGCCAGGCCCGCATGGTGGACGCCGTCGGCGACATCATCGACGGCGCCAAGGAGATGCGGCTCAACACCCGGCGCAACGACGCCGTGTTCGCCGCCTACGGCCAGTTGTCGCGGATCGGCCAGGGCCTGATGACCCGCTCCGGCGAGCACTGGGCCGCGCTGGTGCTGCTGAGCGGAATCGTCATCTATTTCATGCTGGGCGTCGTCGGTTTCGTGTTTCCCATCTACATCAGCGGACACGACACCATCGTCTTCCAGCTCGTGCCGACCCTGCTGTTCTGCATCGGCCCGCTGACGCGCATCGTTGCGCAGTCGCCCATGTTCCTGCGCGCCGAGGTCGGCCTGAGTGCGGTCATGGACGTGCTGCGGCGGCTCGATGCCGCTCCCGGCGTCGACCCGCAGACGGCCCGCCGCGAGGCGGCAGCCTTCCGCGACTTCACGCGCATCGGTTATCGGGGCCTCGTCTTCAGTTACCGCGGCAAGTCGGGCGGGGCCGAATTCAGCGTGGGCCCGCTCGATATGGAAGTCCGCCGCGGCGAGCTGATCTTCATCGTCGGCGGCAACGGCAGCGGCAAGTCGACGGCACTGCGCCTGATGACCGGTCTGTATCCCCGCGACGGCGGCGAGATCGAAGTGGATGGCCGGACCCTGGACGCGGCCCAGATCGCCGGCTTCCGCGAACTGTTCTCGGCGATCTTCGCCGACTTCCACCTCTTCGACCGGCTCTACGGCATGGAGGACACGGACCCGGAGCGGGTCAACCGGCTCATCGAGGAGATGGGCCTGGCCGGCAAGCTGCGCTTCCGGGACGGCCGCTTCTCCGACCTCCACCTGTCCACCGGCCAGCGCAAGCGCCTCGCCCTCATCGCCGCCCTGCTGGAGGACCGGCCCATCTACATCTTCGACGAATGGTCGGCCGAGCAGGACGTCCATTTCCGCGAGCATTTCTACACCCGCATCCTGCCGGACCTGCAGGCCCGGGGTAAGACGGTGATCGCCGTGACCCACGACGACCGCTACTGGCATGTGGCGGACCGGGTCATCAAGCTCGACCTCGGCACGGTGGAATGGGAAAAGACCGGCAAGGAACTGGAGGCGAAGCCATGAAGGCAGTCATGTTCGCGGGCCAGGGCGCCCAACGCATCGGCATGGGCAGCGCGCTCTTCGCGGCCTTTCCGGCCCAGGTGGCCGAGGCCGACGCCATCCTCGGCTATTCGATCGCGCAACTGTGCCAGGAAGGGCCGCTGGAGCGCCTGACCCAGACCGAATTCACCCAGCCGGCCCTTTACGCGGTCAACAGCCTGGCCTACCTGCAACGGGCCGCCAACGCCTCCGCGCCCGACTACCTGCTCGGCCACAGCGTCGGCGAATACGTGGCCCTGTTCGCCGCCGGCGTCGTGGATTTCGCCACCGGCCTGCGCCTGGTGCAAAAGCGTGGCGCCCTCATGGCCGCGGCCCGCGGCGGCGGCATGGCCGCTGTCCTGGGCCTCGACGAGGCGCAGATCCAGGCCGTGATCGCCGAGCACGGCATCGCCGACGTCTATGCCGCCAACTTCAACACGCCGCGCCAGATCGTCATCTCCGGCCGGCGCGAAGCCGTGGCCGCCGCCGAGCCCCTGTTCATGGCCGCCGGGGCCACCTATTTCAAGATGCTGCAGGTCAGCGGCGCCTTCCATACGCCCTTCATGGCCGACGCCCAGGCGGAGTTCCGCGCCTTCGTCGCCGACCTCGACTTCGCCGCGCCGACGATCCCGGTGATCTCCAACGTCACGGCCCGGCCCCACGATCCGGCCTGCCTGCGGGAGCGCATGGTGGAACAGATCACCGCGCCGGTGCGCTGGGCCGAGAGCCTGCGCTACCTGCTGGCCAAGGGCCTGGAGATCGGCGACTTCGAGGAAGTGGGGCCGGAAGGCGTCAGCGTCGTCAAATCCATGGTCATGCGCACCAAGGCCGAGGCCGGGCCCCTCGATCCCGCCGTGCTGGCGGCCGAGGAGGATGCGGCGCGGGAGGCTGCCGCCCGCACCGCCGCGGCTGACGAGGCCATCCTGGCGGCGCAGGAAGCTGCCGTACCGGGGCCGTCTGCCGCATCAGCCGAAGCAATCGCACCGGCGCAGGAGGCGGGCGAAGCCGTGGCGGCCGCCGCGTCTGCGGGTGCCGGCGCGGAATCCGACAGCACACCGCCGGGCGCCGCACCGGCCTTCACCGCGGCCGGCCTGGGTTCCGCCGCCTTCCGCGACAAGTTCCGGCTCAAGTACGCCTATCTGGCCGGCGGCATGTACCGGGGCATCTCCTCGGTGGAGCTGGTGGTGGCCCTGGCCCGCGCCGGGCTCATGGGCTTCTTCGGCACCGGCGGCCTCAAGCTCGACGAAATCGAGAACGGCATCGTGCGCATCCAGGAAAGCATTCCCCGCGACGCGCCCTACGGCGTGAACTTCATCGCCCACACCCATCGGCCGGAACGGGAGGACCAGCTCGTCGACCTGCTGCTGATCCACGGCGTGCGCACCATCGAGGCCTCCGCCTTCATGGAGGTGACGCCGGCCCTCGTGCGCTACCGGGCCAAGGGCCTGCTGCGGGACGCGGACGGCCGGCTGCAGGTACGCAACCGCATCATCGCCAAGGTGTCGCGGCCCGACGTGGGAGCCCAGTTCTTCGCCCCGGCGCCCTCGCGGCTGGTGGACAAGCTCCTGGCTAGCGGCGCCCTGAGCGCGGACGAGGCGGCCATGCTGGCTGCCGTGCCCATGGCCGACGCTCTCTGCCTGGAGGCGGACTCGGCCGGCCACACGGATCAGCGCATGCCCTTCGCCCTGATCCCCGCCGGCCTGGCCCTGCGCGACGAGATGCAGCACCGCTTCCCCGACCATCCGCTCCACATCGGCGCCGCCGGCGGCATCGGCACGCCCGAAGCCGCCGCCGCCGCCTTCGTCATGGGCGCGGACTTCATCCTCACCGGTTCCATCAACCAATGCACCGTCGAGGCCGGCACCAGCGACCTGGCGAAGGACATGCTGCAGGACATGCAGGTTTACGACACCGACTACGCACCCGCGGGCGACATGTTCGAGATGGGCTCCCGCGTGCAGGTGTTGAAGAAGGGCGTGTTCTTCCCGGCCCGGGCCAACAAGCTGCTGGCCCTGTACCGCCAGTTCGAATCCCTCGAATCCCTGGACGCCAAGACGCGCCAGCAGATCGAGGAGCGCTACTTCCAGCGCGGCCTGGAGGCGGTGCTCGCCGAAGTGCAGGCCGAGGCCGCGCCGGCCGACCTGGAGCGGGCCGCGCGCAACCCGAAGCAGCGCATGGCCCTCGTCTTCAAGCGCTACTTCAGCGATACCACCCGCTGGGCCATGGCCGGGGACGCCGACCACAAGCTGGACTTCCAGATCCACTGCGGGCCGGCCCTGGGGGCCTTCAACCAGTGGGTGGCGGGGACGGAACTGGCCTCCTGGCGCGCCCGCCATGTGGACGCCCTGGCGGAGCGGCTGATGACGGCCACCGCCGCCCTGCTGGAGCGCCGCTTCGCCTTGATGCGGAGCGGGGGGAACTAGGCTCATGAGCGCCGCTCCCGCCAGGCGGGACATCGCCATCGTCGGCGTCGGCGTGCGCCTGCCCGGCGCCGATTCCCTCACCGAGTTCTGGGAGCATCTGGCGGCCGGCCGCTCGCTGATCACCGAGGTGCCGCCGCGCCGCTGGGACAAGGCGGCCCTGCGCGGCGACCCCGCCAAAGGCAACAACACCGCCAGCATCTGGGGCGGCTTCGTGGCCGACGCGGACTGCTTCGATGCCGCCTTCTTCAACATCTCGCCCCGCGAAGCGGCCTGGATGGACCCCCAGCAGCGCTTCGCCCTGGAGCTGGCCTGGCAGGCCATCGAGGATGCCGGCTATCGGGCCGGCAGCCTGGCGGGCTCCCGCACCGGCGTGTTCATGGGTGTCTGCCACTGGGACTACGCGGAGCTGCTGGAAAAGCACCTGGCCCAGATCGACGCCTACCTGCCGACGGGCATCGCCTTCTCCATCATCGCCAACCGGGTCTCCCATTTCTTCGACTTCCGCGGCCCCAGCATCACCAACGACACCGCCTGCGCGGCCTCCCTGACCTCGGTGCACGAGGCGGTGCAGGCCCTGCGTGCCGGCAGTTGCGACCTGGCCCTGGCCGGCGGCGTGAACCTGATCTGGTCGCCCAACCATTTCGTCGCCTTCTCGAAGAACGGCATGTTGTCGCGGGACGGCGCCAGCAAGGCCTTCGACGAGCGGGCCGACGGCTACGTGCGCGGCGAGGGCGGCGCCATGCTGCTGCTCAAGCCCCTGGAGCAGGCCCTGGCCGACGGCGATGCCATCCATGCCGTCATCCGCGGCAGCGGCGTGAACCACGGCGGCCATACCAACTCCCTCACCGTCACCAGTCCCCAGGCCCAGGCGGACCTGGTGGCCGGCGTCGTCGAGGCCGCGGGCGTGGCGCCCGACAGCATCGGTTACATCGAGGCCCACGGCACGGGCACGCCGCTGGGCGACCCCATCGAGATCGCCGGCCTCAAGCAGGCCTTCGGGCGCCTCTACGCCGCCGCCGGCCGGGAGCCCGTGGCGGAGAGTTGCGGCATCGGTTCGGTAAAGACCAACATCGGCCACCTGGAAGGCGCCGCCGGCGTGGCGGGCATCGTCAAGGTGCTGGGTGCCCTGGAGCACGAGGCCCTGCCGGCCAACGTGGACTTCGGCGAGGTCAACGCCCTGATCCGCCTTGACGGCACGCCCTTCCGTATCCAGCGCGAGCTGAGCGCCTGGCCGCGCCGGCCGGGCCAGCCCCGGCGGGCGGGCGTGAGCGCCTTCGGCTTCGGCGGCAGCAATGCCCATGTGGTGATCGAGGAAGCGCCGGCCGGACCCGATGCCGCGCCGGCCGACGGCGACCAATGGATTCCCCTCTCGGCCCGCGACCAGGGACGGCTTGCGGAGATGGTCCGCCGACTCCTCGCCTGGCTGGAAGGCGCTGGCGCCGGCGTCGACCTGGCCGACCTGGCCTGGACGCTGCAGCAGGGCCGCGAGGCCATGGCGGCCCGGGCCCTGTGGCGCGTGGCCGATGTGCCGGCCCTGAAGACGGCACTGGCCGATTTCATCCGCGCCGGCGCCGATTCCGCCGCCCTCCACCGGCCTGCCGCGGAAGCGCCCCAAGACGACGAGGCGGCGGCTCGCTGGCTGGCGGGCGAGGGCGTGGCCTGGCCCGCGCCGCTGACGCCACCATTGCCGCGCCGCCGCCTGCACCTGCCCACCTATCCCTTCGCCCGCGAGCGCCACTGGATGGACGCCGCCCTGGGCCCCAAGGACCCGGAGCCGGTGGTCCATCCGCTCCTGCACCGCAATCTCTCCCGGCTCGGGCAGCAGCGCTACCGGACGCCGCTGGCCGGCAGCGAATTCTTCTGGGCCGACCACCATGTGGGCACAACCCAGGTGCTGCCCGGCGTGGTCTGCCTGGAAATGGCGCGGGCCGCCTGGGCGCTGGCCATGGGCCGCACGGGGGAGGCCGCCTTGTCCTGCGACATCGGCCAGGTGGTGTGGGCGCGGCCCGTGCTGGCCGGCGAAGCGCCGGCCCGCCTGGAAATCCGCCTGGAGCCGGCGCGCCGCACCGCCGGCACGGAGGTTTCGGGTGCCGCGGAGGAACTGCATTTCGACATCGCCCAGCTCGACGGCGCCGCGCCGCCCGCCAGCCCCAACGCCCAGGGCAGCATCGCCGCCGCCGCGGCGGAGGAGCCGGAAGTCCTCGCCCTGGCGGCCTTGCGCGGGAAGGCCACCGCGGCCTCCCCGACGCCGGCGCAACTCTACGAACGCCTGGCGGCGACGGGCATGCACCACGGTCCCGCTTTCCGCGCCGTGGCCGGCCTCCACGCCGGCGACGGCTATCTGCTGGTGCACCTCAAGCTGCCGCGCCTGCTGCGCGCCACCCTGGACAGCTTCGCCCTGCATCCGGTGATGCTGGACGCGGCGATCCAGGCCTGGATCGGTCTGGAAAGCGCCGAGGGTGCCATGGCCGGTGCCGCCGTGCCCTTCTCCTGCGGTCGCGTGGCCGTGCGGGGCGCCTGCAGCGATGCCATGTGGGCCCTGCTCAAACCCATCGGCCGCCAGGAAGGCGGCCTGCGGCGTTTCGACATCGCCCTGGCGGACCGGGACGGCCGCGTACGCCTGCGCTTCCACGACCTGGCCCTGCGCGTCATGGCCGCCGAGGAAGCCCCCGCACCCCTGGTCTCCGTGCCCCGCTGGGAATCCGCGCCCCTGGCCGGCGCAGCCGAAACTACCATCCAGACCCGTGTGCTGCTGGCGGGATTCGATGCCGCGGCGGCGGAGGCCTTGCGCGCCGCCTGCGGCCTGCCCGTCGAGCTTCTGCCCGAGCCCGCCGATCCAGCGGACGAGGGCGACTGCGCCCTGGCCTGGTTCGAGGCCCTGCGGGAGCGTATCGCCGCGGAACGGGGCCGGCGCGAACCTGTGCAATGGCTGGCGCTGCTGCCGGCCGAAACCCATGAGCCGGCGGGCAGCGCCCTGGCGGTCCTGTTCCGCTGCATGGCCGCCGAGCAGCCCCGGCTCGCCGGCGCCGTTGTCCGGGTGGCCGCCGCACTGGCGCCGGCCCGACTGGCCGCCATCCTGCAGGCCGAGGCGGCGCGCCGCGACGGCTACAGCGAAATCCGCTACGACGCGGCCGGGCAGCGCAGCGCGCTTCGGCCCGCCGTGGTCGAACTGCCTACCGTACCGCCCGCGCCTTTCCCGGCGCCGGGCGTGGTCCTGGTCACGGGTGGGGCGGGCGGCCTGGGGCGGCACTTCCGCGCCTGGCTCGCGGCCCGCGGCGTGGCGCGCATCGTCGTCGCCGGCCGGGCGGCGGCGCCCGCCGAGGCGATCTCCGGCGATGCCGATGGTCCGCAGACTTACTACCGTTCCTGCGACGTGGCCGACCCGGCCCAGGTCCGCGCCCTGGTGGATTGGATCGGCGCCGAACTGGGTCCCCTAAAGGGCATCATCCACGGCGCCGGCCTGCTGCGGGACGGCTACCTCATCAACAAGGCCGCCGGCGAAGCGGCCACCGTGTTCGCTCCCAAGGTGCGCGGCGTCCTCAACCTGGACGCCGCCACCCGTGACCTGCCGCTGGACTTCTTCCTGCTGTGCTCGTCCATCGCCGCCACTCTCGGCAATCCGGGCCAGGCCGACTATGCGGCGGCCAACGCCTTCATGGACGCCTTCGCCGCGGCCCGCAGCCGGCAGGTGGCCGCCGGCGAGCGCCACGGCCTGACCGTCGCCGTCGCCTGGCCCCTGTGGGCCGACGGCGGCATGTCGGTGGATGGGCCGTCCCTCAAGGCCCTGCAGCGGCGCTTCGGTTCCATGCCGCTGCCGACGGAGGTCGCCCTCGCCGCCCTGGATGCGATCCTGGCCGACGGGCAACATCCCTGCGTCACCCTCCACTACGGCGCCGCCAGCCGCATCCGCCAGGTGCTGGCGGACTTCGGCGCCGCCCCGGAGATCACGCCCGCACCCGCTGTGGCTGCCGCCGGAGCGCCGGACGGCGTGGCGCCGGCGCGGCTCGTCCAGGCGGCGCCGGCCGACGGGGAACTGCTGGACCGCACCGTGGACTGGCTCAAGGACCTGCTGGGCGAACTGATCCAGATGGAGCCGGCGAAGATACGCACCCAGGCCCGGCTGGAGGAATACGGCATCGACTCCATCGTCATCGTCGAGATGACGGCGCGCATGGAGGAGGACCTGGGGCCGCTGCCCAAGACCCTGTTCTTCGAATACGTGGACCTGGCCGGCGTGGCCGGCTACCTGACGGCGGAGAAGGCGGCGCCCCTGGCCGCCCTGTTCGCGGCGGCCGGCGCGGAGCCCGCTGCCGTCTCGGCAGCGGAGGAAACTTCCCCGCCCGCGCCGCAGCCCGCGTCGGAAACCGATGGGCCGGCGGACGGCGATGCCGGCGCCCACGACATCGCCATCGTCGGCCTGTCCCTGCATGTGGCCGGTGCCGACGACCAGGAGAGCTTCTGGCGCATGCTGGAGCAGGGTCAGCACGCTTTCCGGCGCGTGCCCGGCGAGCGCTGGAACCACGAGGCCCTCGTCCATCCGGAACGCGACGTGCTGGGCAAGACCGTCGTCCAGACCGGCGCCTTCCTGGACGGCATCGACCGCTTCGACCCGCGCTACTTCCGCATCTCCCAGGCGGAAGCGGAACTGATGTCGCCTGAGGTGCGGCTGTTCCTGCAGACCAGCGTGGAAGCCTTCGAGGACGCCGGCTACTCGCGGGAGACCCTGCAGCGCAAGTACGGCGGCAACGTGGCGGTGATCGTCGGCACCATGACCAACGATTACAACCTCTACGGTTTTCAGAACATGCTCCAGCGCGGTGCGCTGGCGAGCGGTAGCTACACCGGCACCGTGCCGAACATGGTCTCGTACTACTACGGCTTCACGGGACCGTCCTATTTCCTCGACACCATGTGCTCGGCGGCGGCCACCTGCGTGCACGAGGCCGTGCACATGCTGCGCAGCGGCCGGGCGCCCATGGTGCTGGCGGGCGGCTTGAGCCTGCTGCTGCATCCCCAGAAACTGATCGCCACCTCCCAGGAGCATTTCACCAGCAAGACCGCCGAGGTGATCCGCGGCTACGGCCAGGGCGCCGACGGCACCATCCTCGGCGAGGGCGTCGGCGCCCTGGTGCTGAAGCGGCTGGCGGATGCGGAGCGCGACGGCGACCACATCTACGGCGTCATCAAGGGCACGGGCATCAGCAACGCCGGCGTGCGCAACGGCTTCACGGTGCCCAATCCGCGCCAGCAGGCCGCCGCCATCGAGCAGGCCCTGGCGGACAGCGGCCTGCCGCCGGAAACCATCGGCTACATCGAGGGCCATGGCTCCGGCACGGCCCTGGGCGACCCCATCGAGGTCAAGGCCCTGACGGAGGCTTACGGCCGCCACATGACGGCGCGCCAGGGCTGCCCGATCGGCACGGTCAAGTCCAACGTGGCCCATCTGCTCGGCGCCGCGGCCCTGCCGGGCATCGTCAAGGTGCTGCTGCAGATGCAGCGCGGCAAGCTCGCCCCGTCCCTGCACGCCGAGACCCTCAACCCCAACATTCCCTTCGCCGACACGCCCTTCTACGTGCAGCGCGAGCTGGCCGAGTGGGCGGCGCGCCGCGACGCCGCCGGCCGGGCCCTGCCGCGGCGCGCCGGCGTCACCTCCATCGGCGCGGGTGGCATCAACGTCCACCTCATCCTCGAAGAACATGGGCCGGCGGCGCCGGCGCAAGCGGAGACCGGGTCGGCCCTCTGCGTCTTCTCCGCCATGACGCCCGAGCGCTTGCGGGTCCTGCTGGAACGCTTCGACGCCTGGCTGGCTGCCCATCCCGACGCGCCCCTGGCGGACCTGGCCTGGACCCTGCAGACCGGCCGCAACGAGTTGCCCTGCCGGTTCGCCGTGGTGGCGCAGGATGTGGCGCAGCTGCGGCAGGCGCTATCCCGTTTCCGCGCCGACGGCGAGGCGGGCGAGGGCGCGGTGTACACGCCCACCATCCTCGACCGGGACCCGCGCGTGGATGCGGCCAAGGTGCAGGCGGCCCTGGCCGGTCGGCAGCTCGCGGAGCTGGCCCGCTGGTGGGCCGACGGCGCCCTCATTCCCTGGGAAAAGCAGCCCGGCGCGGAGCGGCGGCGGCGCCTGTCCCTGCCGTCCTATCCCTTCGAGTCGGTGCGCTGCTGGTATGCCTCCTATCCGGACGCGCCCTCGGTGGTGATGCCCCTGGGGCCCGGCCTCAAGCTCCATCCCTTCGTCGGCTGCAACCTGTCGGACCGGCACGGCCTGCGCTACGCCACGGACATCCACCTGGGCGAACTACTCGACTACGTCTTCACCTGGAAGCGCCAGCAGCAGCTCCTGCCCGTCGTCGTCGCCGAGATGGCCGCCGCCGTGGCGCGGGAGGCCGGCTTCGGCACCGAGCTGGCCCTCCACGGCCTGGAGGCGGCCCGGGCGCCCGACTGGGGCCGCAAGGCCGTCCTCTCGGCCGCCGTGCTGGATGCAGACGGTGGGCCCCTGATCGAGTTGTCCGCGAGGGAAGGGGAGGGCGCCCCGGCGCCCTTCGCCCGCGTCCGACTCGGGGACCTGCTGCCGGCCATGCCGCGGGCCGATCTCGCCGCCCTGACCGGCGGCCCCCTGCAGACGGCTGCGGAGGTCTACCGCCAACTCGCCGAATCCCAACTGGGCTTCCGCCCCTACCTGGAAGTCATCGAGACCCTGTGGCCCCAGGCCGGCGGCGGCGCCCTCTGCCGCCTGCGGGCGAACCCGCCCCAGCAGGACCATTTCAAGCGCGACGTCTTCCTGCCGGCGCCGGCCCTGGGCGCGGCCTGGCAGATGATGACGCTGCTGCGGCCCGAGTCGGCGCGCCATGCGGTGGCGCGCATCGACAGCCTGCGCTTCGACGGCGGCGAGGTCTGTTACCTGCTTCTGCGGCCCGCCGCCGGCGACGCGGCGGCCTGGGATTTGCTGGCCCTCACCGAAGCGGGCGGGACCGCGGCGGCCCTGCTCGGCCTGCGCCTCGCGCCGCCGGAACAACTGGCCTGGTCCGCACCCGAGCCGGCCCGCGCGACGCCGGCCCGTGCCCTCGCCGCAGCCATGCCCGCCGCCCGCCTGGACGGCGGCGTCGCCGCCGCCGTGGCCGAGGGGGGGGCGTCTGCGACTTCGGCGACCGATCCCGCCCCGGCCGCCCCGCAGGATGGCGCCCGCGCTGCCTTCTCCCTGGGGCTGCGGGAACTGGCGGGCGAATTGCTCAAGTTCCCGCCGGCGGACATCAATCCCCGCTCGCCCTTCTACGACCTGGGCTTCGATTCCATTTCCCTGACGCGCCTCGCCAACGAGATCAACGCCCGCTACGGCAGCAGCCTGACGCCGGCCATCTTCTACGAGTGCGAGCACATCGACGACCTGGCCGGCTGGCTTGCCATCCGCCATCCGGAGGCGGCGGCGCCGGTCGATGCGCCGAATGCGCCAAGCGTGCCGAATGCGCCGTCCGTTCCGCCGGCTCCGCCCACGCCGGAGACCGCCCCCGCGACACCGGCAGCCCCTGCCGCCGCCGGCCCCGTGGCCGGCGTCGCCATCGTTGGATTGGCCCTGCGGCTGCCGGGCAGTCCCGATGCGGAAAGCTTCTTCGCCCATCTGCTGGCGGGCGACGACCTGGTGGGGCCCCTGCCGCTGGAACGCTATTCGCCCGCCTACCGGGCCCGCATGGAGGCGGCCGGCTTCCCGCTGCAGGGCGGCTTCCTGGCGGACATCGACCGCTTCGACGCCGCCTTCTTCAAGGCCACGCCCCACGAGGCCTGCCGCATGGACCCCCAGCAGCGGCTGCTGCTGGAGACGGCCCAGCAGGCCGTGGAATCCGCCGGCTACCGGCCCGACGAGTTGCCCGCCGCCACCGGCGTCTTCGTCGGCGTCAGCGGACGCGACTACGCCAGCCTGCTGCAGGCCGAGGGCGTGGCGGGCGATGCCTACGTCGCCACGGGGAATTCCCTCGCCATGGTGGCGAACCGGGTGTCCTGGCAGTTCAATCTCCACGGCCCCAGCGAGGCGGTGGACACGGCCTGCTCCAGCTCCCTGGTGGCCCTCATGGGCGCCGTGGACGCGATCCGCCAGGGCCGTTGCAGCGTGGCGCTGGCCGCCGGCGTGAACCTGGCCCTGGCCATCGAAGGCTTCGAAGGGCCGTGGCAGGCGGGCATGCTGAGCCCCACGGCCCGCTGCCGCAGCTTCGCCGCCGAGGCCGACGGCTATGTGCGCGGCGAGGGCGTGGTGGTGCTGCTGCTCAAGGACCTGGCCGCCGCCGAGCGCGACGGCGACGCCATCCTCGGCCTCGTGGCCGGCGGCGCGGTGAACCACGGCGGCCACGCGGGCTCCCTCACGGCCCCCAGCGCCCGCGCCCAGGCGGACCTGGTGGCGGCTGCGATGGCGGGCGTGGACCCGCGCAGCATCGGCTACATCGAGACCCACGGCACCGGCACGCCCCTGGGCGATCCGGTGGAGATCAACGGCCTGCGCCTCGCCTACGACCGCCTGGCGGGGGAGGAGAGGGAGAAGGGGGGCCTGCGCATCGGCCTCGGCTCGGTGAAGTCCAACGTCGGCCATCTCGAAGCCGCCGCGGGTCTGGCCGGCGTCGCCAAGGTGCTGCTGGCCCTGGCGGCGCGGGAACTGCCGCCCACCCTCCACTGCGCCAACATCAATCCCTACGTCGAACTGGCCGGCAGTCCCTTCCATCTCGTGCGCAGTCGCCAGCCCTGGCCGGAAGCCACGGACGGGCAGGGTCGGCCCCTGCCGCGCCGTGCCGGCGTCAGCAGCTTCGGTTTCGGCGGCAGCAACGCCCATGTGATCCTGGAAGCCCACGAAGGCCCGGCGGTCCGCCGCCGACCGGCGCTGCCGCGGCGGACCTTCGCCGACACGCGCTACTGGGTGCCATCGGGTAGCGCGGCACCCGCGGCCGGCGGGGAAGGGCCGTCCGCGGCTGAGGCCGCCTCGGCGCCGGTGCTGCTGGCGCCGGTCTGGCGCGACGAGCCCCTGGCGACCGCCGCCGCCCCGCTGCCGCGCCGCCTGATCCTGTCCTGCGAATTTGACCTGGGCGCCGGCGTGCCCGACGCGATTCCCGTGCCGCCCCTTTCCGGCGACGCGGGGCAGCGCTATGGGACGCTCGCCGAAGCCTTGCTGCTCGCCCTGCAGCAGGTGCTGCGCCAGGGTGGCGACGGTCCCTTGTTGGTGCAGCTGCTGGTCCCCCGCGACGCGGCGCGCGGCCTCCACGCCGGTCTGGGCGCGCTGCTGGATTCCGCCGGCGCCGAGGTGCCGCGGCTCCTGGGCCAGGTGGTCGAGGTCCCGGCCGACCTGTCGGCAGCGGAAGCCCTGGCGGTCCTGGAGCGGGAAGCGCGCCAGGGCGGCCACCGGCGCGTGCGCTACCGCGACGGCCGCCGCTTCGTGCGCACCTGGCAGGACCTGCCCGCCGGCGCGGCTTTCTCCTGGCGCCCCGGCGGCGTCTATCTGATTTCCGGCGGCCTGGGCGCCCTGGGCCGCCATGTGGCGCGGGACATCCTGGCCCGGGCGTCGGGCGCCCATCTGGTGCTGTTGGGCCAGTCGCCCCTGGACGAGGTCCGTCGCGCCCGGCTGGCGGAACTGGCGACCGTGGCGTCGGGCGACGCCACGCTGCGCTACGAGCAGATCGACATCGGCGATCCGGGCCAGCAGCCCGCCGTCGCCGCCCTGGTGCGCGACTGCATCGCCCAGTACGGCGCGCTCCATGGCGTGATCCACTGTGCCGGCATCCACCGGGACAGCGCCCTGATCCGCAAGACGTCCGCGCAGTTGCAGGCGGTGCTGGCGCCCAAGGCAAGGGGCGCCCTGGCCCTGCTGGCGGCCTGCCGCGGCCTGAGCCTGGATGGTTTCGTGCTGTTTTCCTCCCTGGCCGGCGCGGTGGGCAACGCGGGCCAAGCCGACTATGCGGCGGCCAACGGCTTCCTGGCGGCCCTGGCCGAGTGGGAAGGCGCGCCGCTGCTGGCCATCGACTGGCCCCTCTGGCGCGAGGGCGGCATGCGCGTGGACCCGGCCGGCGAGCAGGCCTTCTTCGATCGCATGGGCCAGCGCCCCCTGGATACGCGGGACGGCCTCGCCGCCCTGGGCCGCTGCCTTGCCGCAGGACAGCGGGAGGTGGCCGTGGTGGCCGGGGAGGGGGCGCGCATCCGTGCCTTCTTCCGCGAATCGGCCCAGTTGCCGCGCCCCGGCGGCGCCGTGCAGCCGGCGACCGGGCTGCCCGCGCGGCGTGCCGTGGCGGAGCGGCTGACGGGCCTGCTGGCGGAAATCTCCGGCCTGGCGGCCGGCGCCATCGAGGCCGATGCGCCCCTGGAGAACTACGGCATCGATTCCCTGATGATCAACCGGCTCAACCAGGCTCTGGGCGAGCGTTTCGGCCGCCTGTCGAAGACCCTGTTCTTCGAGTGCCGGACCCTGGTCCAGGTGGCCGACCACCTGCTGGCGAAGCATCCCGACGCCTGCGCGGCCTGGGCGGGACCGGGCGCCGCGACGGCCGCGCCGCTGATGCCGCCCGCCGCACCGCCGCCGGCGTCGCCCGCTGCCGCCGGCGACGAGCCCATTGCCGTCATCGGCATGAGCGGACGCTATCCGGGGGCGGCGGACCTGGACGGGTTCTGGGCCAACCTGGCGGCCGGCCGCGAGACCATCGACGAGATTCCCGCCGAGCGCTGGCCCCTGGACGGTTTCTACGAGGCGGACCCGGACCGGGCCGTAGCCGCCGGCCGCAGCTACGCGCGCCGGGGCGGCTTCATCGAAGGCTTCGCCGATTTCGATCCGCTGTTCTTCCGCATCTCGCCGCGGGAAGCCGCCGCCATGGACCCCCAGGAGCGCCTGTTCCTCATGGAGGCCTGGAGCGCCTGCGAGGACGCCGGCTATCCGCGCGCCCGCCTGGCCCGGCAGCACGGCGGTCGCGTCGGCGTGTTCGCCGGCGTCACCAAGACCGGGTTCGCCCATCACACGCCCTGGCAGACCGAGGGCGGCGGCCGGGTGCGGCCCGTCACCTGCTTCGCCAGCATCGCCAACCGGGTGTCCTTCTGCCTCGACCTCCATGGTCCGAGCCTGCCCATCGACACCATGTGCTCCGCCTCCCTGACGGCCGTGCACGAGGCCTGCGAGCACCTGCGGCGCGGCGAGTGCGAGGTGGCCCTGGCCGGCGGCGTGAACCTCTACCTGCATCCCGACAACTACATCGAACTCAGCGCCGCCCGCATGCTGAGTCCCGACGGCCATTGCCGCAGCTTCGGCGCCGGCGGCAAGGGCTTCGTGCCGGGCGAGGGCGTCGGCTGCCTGGTCTTGAAGCCCCTGTCCCGGGCCCTGGCCGACGGCGACCGGGTCCACGGCGTGATCCTCGGCAGCGCCATCAACCACGGCGGCAACACTGCCGGCTACACGGTGCCGAATCCCCACGCCCAGGCCGCGGTGGTGCGCGAGGCCTTGCGGCGGGCCGGCGTGGACGGCGGCGCCATCGGCTACATCGAAGCCCACGGCACGGGCACGGAGCTGGGCGATCCCATCGAGTTCACCGGCCTCTGCCAGGCCTTCGGCGCAGGCCTCGCCGCAGGCGCCTGCGCCCTGGGCTCGGTGAAGTCGTCCATCGGCCACCTGGAGGCTGCCGCCGGCATCGCCGGGCTCACCAAGGTGCTGCTGCAGATGCGCCACCGGCAACTGGTGCCCACCCTCCACGCGGAACCCGCCAATCCCAATCTCGATCTGGCGGCGAGTCCCTTCCGGCTGCAGACCCGCCTGGCGTCCTGGGAACCGCCGTCCGGCCGCGGCCGACTGTTGGCCGGCGTCTCCTCCTTCGGCGCCGGCGGCGCCAACGCCCATGTGGTGGTGGCCGCGCCCGAGCCGGCGGAGCAGCCCGCCGCCGATGCGACGCCGGGCATCCAGGCCGTGGTGCTTTCCGCCCGCGATCCGGAGCGGCTGCGGGAATATGCCGAGCGCCTGTTGGCCTTCCTGACGGCCGGTGCCGCGCAGCCCACGGCGGCTGCCGGGATACCGGAACAGCCCTCGCCCATCGACACCCTGCGCCGCCTGCTGGCCGACATCCTCAGCGTGGAACCCGGCGACATCGACCCGGCCGAGCCCTTCGACAGTTACGGCATCGAGCCCGTCCATCGCCATGCCCTGCGCCGGGGCCTGGAGCAGGCCCTGGCGGTCTCCCCGGCACCGGCCGAGGTGGAATCCTGGAACACCCTGAACGAAGCCGCCGCCGCCCTCGCTGGCGCCATGCCGGCCGCGCCGGCCGCTTCGGTTGACCTCGCCGACCTGGCCTGGACCCTGCAGATCGGCCGCGAGGCCATGGAGCAGCGGCTGGCGATCCTGGCGGCGAGCCCCGAGGAACTGGCCGCGAGCCTGAAGGCCTGGCTGGCCGCCCCGGCAGGGCAGGAGCCGGCCAAGGTCCTGCGCGGCTCGGTGGAAGGACGCAAGGGCGCCCTGGGCCTCCTGGCCGACGAGCCCGACATGCAGGGCCTGCTGGCGCGCTGGCTCGCCCAGGGCGACCTGCGGCGGGTGCTGGGCCTGTGGGTCAACGGCCTGGAGGTGGACTGGCGCCTGCTGCCGCGTCCGCGTCCGCCGCGCATCGTCTCGGCGCCCACCTATCCCTTCGCGCGGCAGCGCTTCTGGCTGCCGGCCCGGCTGGACGATGGACGCCGCGCCCTGGCCGAGGTTCTCGCCGCATCCCCATCCGGCCGCGAGGCCCTGCTGGCCGAGCAGGAGGAACTGGAAGGGCAGCTCGCCCGCCTGATCGGCGCCGTGGCGGCCGAGTGGCCGCCGGTGCCGGAATCCGGTTACTGGCCCGCCTGGCGCGGAGCCCTGGACCCACTGCAAAAGTCGGCTCTGGCGGGGCGGCGCAGCGCGGCATCCGCGGCGGAAGCCTGGGCCGCCTGGGACACTTATCGCGTCCGCGTCGCCGCCGCCGGCGGGCCCCTGGCCCAGATCGACCTGGTGGGCACGGTGGTGCGCGCCCTGCCGGACATCCTGGCCGGCCGCCGTCCGGCCACGGAGGTCATGTTCCCGGCCGGGCGCATGGACCTGGTGGAGCCCGTCTACAAGCAGAACGCCGTGGCGAACCGCTTCAACGCGGCCCTGGCCGCCGCCGCGGCGGCCTTCGTCGCCGGCCGCGCCGCCGGCGCTGGGCCGACCCTGCGCATCCTGGAAATCGGCGCCGGCACCGGCGGCACCACCGGGCCGGTGCTCCAGGCCCTGGCGCCCTGGTCGGCGGCCATCGCCGAGTACCGCTACACCGACGTTTCCCGCGCCTTCCTGATCCACGCCGAGCGGACGTTCCGCGCCCAGGCGCCCTGGTTGCAGACCGCCCTGTTCGACGTGGAGCAGCCCCTGGCCGGGCAGGCCCTGATGCCGGGCCGCTACGACCTGGTCATCGCCGCCAACGTGCTCCACGCCACCCGGCGCATGGACGCGACTCTCGCCACGGTGCGGGACCTGCTGGCGCCCGGCGGCCTGCTGCTGGTGAACGAAACCAGCCGCGCCACCCTGTTCACCCACCTGACCTTCGGCCTGCTTGAGGGCTGGTGGCGCTTCGCCGATCCCGAGCGGCGCATTCCCGGCACGCCCTCCCTGTCGGCGGCGAGCTGGCGGCAACTGGCGGAGGAGACGGGCCTGGCATGGATCGGCGCCAGCGCCGAGGCGGAAATGGCCCTGGGCCAGCAGGTCTGGGCCGCCGCCCGACCCGGCGATGCCGTGCCGCTGCCGGCGCCGCAGCTGCCCGTCGGCGCGCCCGTGGCGGCGCCTGTGCAACGGCGCTCGTCAGGCGAGGTCGCCGACACCGGCGGCGTCCAGGGTCTGATCGTCGAAGCCCTGGCCGCCACCCTGAACCTCGCGCCGTCAGCCATCGACCCGGCCCTGTCCTTCGCCGACTACGGCCTCGATTCCATCCTCGGCGCCGAGTTCGTCCATCGCCTGCGCCAGCATCCCGGCTTGCGGCTGGCCCAGACGGACCTCTTCGACTATCCGACCGTCATCCAGCTGGCGGGCTTCCTGGAAGGGCAGGGCATCGCCCTTGCGCCGGCACCGGCGGCCGCCGCCTGCGAGCGGCCCGGCGGCGACGAGACCGCCAGCCGCATCGCCGCCGCCGCGCGGCCGGCGGCCCCGGCCATGGAGCGCGAGCCCATCGCCATCGTCGGCTACAGCGGTCGCTTCGCCGGCTCGCCCGATCCCGAGGCCCTGTGGCGCCACCTGCGGGACGGCGACGATCTGGTGCGGCCCGTCACCCGCTTCGATCTCGCCCCCTTCTACCGGGACGCCGCGCCCGGCAGCTGGTGCAATCGCGGCAGCTTCATCGACGACGTGGATCGCTTCGACGCCCGCTTCTTCAACATCTCGGGCCTGGAAGCGACCTACATGGACCCCCAGCAGCGCCTGTTCCTGGAGGAGGCCTGGCGCACCCTGGAGCACGCGGGCCACGCCGGCGCCGACATGGAAGGGAGCCGCTGCGGCGTCTTCGTCGGCGCCGCCCACGGCGACTATCAGGAACTGTTCCGGCGCCAGCCGCCGGGCCAGGCCTTCTGGGGTAACACCTGTTCCCTGATCCCCGCGCGCATCGCCTACTACCTGAACCTCAAGGGGCCCGCCGTGGCCGTGGATACGGCCTGTTCCAGCTCCCTGGTGGCGATCCACCTGGCCTGCCACAGCCTCTGGGCCGGCGAGTCGGAAATGGCCCTGGCCGGCGGCGTGTTCGTCCAGGCATCGCCGCGCTTCTACCGCTACGCCAACCAGGCGAACATGTTGTCTCCCAGCGGCCGTTGCGCCGCCTTCGGCGCCGATGCGGACGGCATCGTGCCCGGCGAGGCGGTGGCGGCGGTGCTGCTGCGGCCCCTGTCCCAGGCCCTGGCGGACGGCGACAGCATCCACGGCCTCATCGTCGCCAGCGGCATCAACCAGGACGGTGCCACCAACGGCATCACCGCCCCCAGCGCCCTGTCCCAGGAGCAGTTGATCCGCGAGGTGTACGCGCGCCACGGCATCGACCCGGCCCGCATCGGTCTCGTGGAGGCCCACGGCACCGGCACGCCCCTGGGCGATCCCATCGAGCACGCGGCCCTCACCCGCGCCTACCGCGGCTGGACCGACGCCATCGGCTACTGCGCCCTGGGCTCCATCAAGTCCAATCTGGGCCACGCCACCACGGCGGCCGGCATCGCCGGCGTGCTCAAGGTGCTGCTGGCCCTGAAGCACGGGCAGATTCCGCCCACCCTCCATGCCACGCCGCCCAATCCGGGCCTGTCCCTGGCCGACAGTCCCTTCTATCTCAACGACCGGCCGGCTGACTGGCCGGCCCGGCCCGGCCAGCCGCGCCTGGCGGCCGTCAGCTCCTTCGGCTTCGGCGGCACCAACGCCCATGCGGTGATCGAGGAGGGGCCGGCTGCCGCGCCCTCCGCCCTGGCGCGGCCCGCCTGGCTGTTCGTCCTCTCGGCCCGCTCGGCCGCCCAGTTGCAGGCCCAGGCCAGCCGGCTGGCGGAGCATCTGGGCGCGGAGCCGGCCCAGGCCGCCGGCGACATCGCCTACACCCTGGCCGTCGGCCGGCGCCACGGGCTCCATCGCCTGGCCCTGGTGGCCGCGGACCGCACGGCCCTGGCCGCGGGCCTCGCCGCCTGGCTGGCCGGCCGGCCCGGCCCGGCTGTCGCCGGTCTCGTCGGCGACGGGCCGCCGCCCTCGCTCCCGGCCATGCCCGACGCGGCGGGCGCCGACGGGGCCGCCTGGCGCCAGTCCCTGGACGCCCTGGCGCTGGCCTATCTGGGCGGCCAGGATGCCGCGCCGGCCCTGCAGTTCGGCGCCGAGCGGGGCTGCCGCGTGCCCCTGCCGACGACGGTCTTCGAGGGCAAGTCCTACTGGATCGGCGAAACCTCGGCCGCCGCGCCGGAAGTTCCCGCCGCCGAGCCTCCACCGGAGGACTTCCTGCCGGCGGCGCCGGTCCCACGCACCGTTTCCAGCCTGCCCCTGCGCCTCGCCCCGCCGGCGGCCTGCGTGGTCGGGCCGGCCGCGCCGCGGACTTCCCCGCCTGCGCCGGTGCGGCTGGCACCGCTGACGGCGCCGGCCGTATCCGCTGAGCCGTCTACCCCGCGGCTGCGCCGCCTGCCCGACGCCGCCGGAGTGCGTCATCTGGAACTCATCGGACCCTGGGACGGCGTCCTGGCAAACGAACTGGTTGCGGAGTTGGACGCCATCGCCGCCGACGAGTCGGTCCATGCCGTCTGCCTCACTGGCGACGGGCAGGGCGCCGCGGCGATAGCGGACCTCTCTTCGCCCCTGGCGTGCCCGGTGCCCGTCGTCGCGGCCCTGGCGGCGGGCGACGTTGCCGCCCTGGTCCTGGCGGCCCATTGCGATTTCCTCGTGCTGGACGAGGGGGGGCGCTATGGCCTGACGGCGCACCTGCCGGCGCAAGCCGCGGCCCTGCTGCAACGCCGCTTCGGTGCCGCCGGCCTGGGCCGCCTGCAAGCGGGCGAGGGGGCCGTGACGGGCAGCGCACTGGCCGCCGGCGCCCTCGTCGTCCCCGCCGGGACGACGGAGACCCGTGCCCTGGAACTGGCGCGCCAGATCGCCGCCGCCCCGCGCCTCGCCCTGGTGGAACTCAAGCGCCATATGCGCGGCGGGCCCCAGGCCCCCGACGAGCTGCCGCCGCCGGCCCTGGGTTCCGACCTGCTCGCTACCGGCCCGGCCGACGCGGCGGAGCAGGCGGCCTGGGGGCCGGGCCGGCGCCTGGAACTCGCCTCGCCGGTCATGGAACTGACGCTGTTCGCCGACGGCGTGGCGCTCTTGTCCATGGGCGAGCGGGAACACAAGAACTGCTTCACGCCGGCCTTCATGGCGGGCATGGAAGAGGCCTTCGCGCGCCTGGCGCACGAGCGGGACTGCAAGGTGCTGGTGCTCACGGGCCACGACGCCTACTTCGCCTGCGGCGGCACGCGGGAGGGGCTGGAGAGCCTGCAGCGCGGCGACACGCGCTTCACCGACCAGCGCATCTACACGCTGCCCCTGGACTTCCCGCTGCCGGTGATCGCCGCCATGCAGGGCCACGCCATCGGCGCCGGCTGGTCCCTCGGGCTGTTCTGCGACCTGGCCCTGTTCGCCGCCGAGAGCGTCTATCACAGCAACTACCTGGGCTTCGGTTTCACGCCCGGCGCCGGCGCCACCCTGGCCTTCCCGCGCCGCCTCGGCGACGACCTGGGGCGCGAGGTGCTGTTCAGCGCGCGGGAATACAAGGGCCGGGAACTGGCGGCGCGCTTCGCTTCCCTGCCGGTCTTCCCGGCGGCGGAGGTGCTGCCCCGCGCCCTGGCCGTCGCCCACCGGCTCGTCGCCGGCAGCCGTGAGGCGCTGGAATCCGCCAAGGCCGCCGCCGCGGCTCCCCTGCGTGAACGCATCGAGGATGTGCTGGCGCGGGAACTGGCGATGCATGAAAAGACCTTCATCGGCAATCCCCTGGTGAAGGCGCGGATCGCCAGCCGCTTCGCCCAGGAGGCGGCGGCGCCGGCTGCCGCGGCGTCGGCAACGGCGGCATCCCGCGGCAGCCTGCGCCGGACCCTGGTGGAGAGCCTGGCCGAGGAACTGATGATGGACGCGGGCGACATCCGCGACGCCGACGGCTTCCTGGCCCTGGGCCTGGATTCGATCCTGGCGGTGACCTGGATACGCAAGCTCAACGCCCTGCTGGGCATCGAGCTGCCGGCCACCTGCATCTACGCCCATCCCAGCGTGGGCGCGCTGCTCGACGAAGTGGCGCGGCTGCGGCCGGCGGCGTCGGTTGCTGCGTCGGCTGCCGATGTCGCGCCGTCCCTCGCGCCGCCGCCGGTCGCCGTCCCGGCAGCGCCGAGTTTTGCCGACTCCGTTGCGCAACCGGGGGGCAGCCTGCGCCGGACCCTGGTGGAGAGCCTGGCCGAGGAACTGATGATGGACGCGGGCGAGATCCGCGACGCCGACGGCTTCCTGGCCCTGGGGCTGGATTCGATCCTGGCGGTGACCTGGATACGCAAGCTCAATGCACGGCTGGGCATCGAGCTGCCGGCCACCTGCATCTACGCCCATCCCACCGTGGGCGCGCTGCTCGCAGAAGTGGCGCGCCTGCTGCCGGCCGCGCCTGCCGCCGTTCCGGCGCCTTTGCCCGCGCCAGTCCCGGCGCCCGCCCCGGTCCCGACTTCCGCTGCGCCGTCGCCGCCGGTGACGGCAGCCGCCCGCCGCATCAGCGCCGGTGCCGGCCCGCAGGATGCCATCGCCATCATCGGCGCCGCCGGCCGCTTCCCCAAGGCCGCCGACCTGGAAGCCTTCTGGGCGAACCTGCGGGCGGGCGTGGACGGCATCGTCGAAGTGCCGGCCAGCCGCTGGGACATCGCCGAGTATTTCGATCCCGATCCCCAGGCGCCCGGCAAGTCCTACAGCAAGTGGCTGGGCGCCATCGACGACATCGACCTGTTCGACGCCGCCTTCTTCAACATCACGGCGCGGGAAGCGGAACTGATGGACCCGCAGCAGCGCCTCTTCCTCCAGTACGCCTGGCACGCCCTGGAGGACGCGGCCATCGACCCCTCGACCCTGGCGGGGTGCCGCTGCGGCATCTTCGTCGGCAGCGGCGACAGCGGCTACGGCGACCGGGTGGGCGAGACCAACGCCTACAGCCTGATCGGCAAGGCCGGTTCCATCCTGGCGGCGCGCATCGCCTATCTGCTCGACCTGCGGGGCGCGGCCATCGCCATCGACACGGCCTGCTCCACTTCCCTGGTGGCCATCGCGGCGGCCTGCGACAGCCTGGTGCTGGGCACCAGCGACCTGGCCCTGGCCGGCGGCGCCTGCGTGCTGCTGGGCCCGCAGATGTATGTGGACACCTGCAAGGTCGGCATGTTGTCGCCCGACGGCCATTGCCACAGCTTCGACCAGCGCGCCAACGGCTTCGTGCCCGGCGAGGGCGTCGGCGTGGTGCTGCTCAAGCGCCTGGCCGACGCCGAGCGGGACGGCGACCCGATCCGCGCGGTGATCCGCGGCTGGGGCGTCAACCAGGACGGCCGCACCAACGGCATCACGGCCCCCAATCCCGTGGCCCAGGGCGAACTGCTGCGGGAGGTGTACCGCCGCTTCGATATCGTGCCCGCCAGCATCGGCCTGGTGGAGGCCCACGGCACCGGCACGCCCCTGGGCGATCCCATCGAGATCGAGGGCCTGCGCGCCGGCTTCGGCGAAGTGGCGCCGGGGACCGCCGTGGCCCTCGGCTCGGTGAAGAGCAACATCGGCCACCTGCTGGCCTCCGCCGGCGTGGCCGGCGCCCTCAAGGCCATGCTCGCCGTGGAGCGCGGCGAACTGCCGCCCAGCATCCATTTCGAGCGGGCCAACGAGCACCTGGCCCTGGCCGGTTCGCCCTTCCGCATCCAGACGCAACTGGCGCCCTGGCAGGCGGGCGGCCGGCGCCGGGCGGCGGTGAGCGCCTTCGGCTTCAGCGGCACCAACGCCCATCTGGTGCTGGAAGACTATCCGGCGCCGTCCGCCGGCCCGGCTCCGGGCGGCGAGCTGCTCTGCGTCCTCTCGGCCCGCAGCCGCAGTCAGCTGGCGGCCCAGGCGGCGGTGCTGGCGGTCCATGTGGAGGCCAGGCCGGCCCTGGACCTGGCGGACCTGTGCTGGACCCTGCAGGTCGGCCGGCAGGCCTTCGAGTGCCGGGCTGCCTTCGTCTTCGCCGCGCGTGACGAACTGCTGGCGCGGCTGCGGGCCCTGGCGGCCGGCGAGACGCCGCGGGGCGTGCATCTCGGCGGTGAGCGGGCAGGGGAGGCGGAGACCTGGTTCGCCGGCGATGCCGATGCCCGCGCCCTGCTGGACAAGTGGCTGGCGGCGGGCGAGCTGGAACGGGTGGCGAAGCTCTGGGCCCAGGGCGCCGCCCTCGACTGGCGGCGCCTGCCCGGCGCCGCTGCGCGCCGGCGCCTGCATCTGCCGGGCTATGCCTTCGCCCGGGAACGCCACTGGGTCAAGGCGGCGGCCCCCATGCCGACGTTGGCCGCGCCGGCCCTGTTGATCCGGGGCGCCGCCGGCGACCGCCGCTTCGTCGTACCCCTGCGGGGCGACGAGGCCTGGCTGTCCCGCGAATCGGATGGCGCCTGCTTGCGGCTGCCGGGAGGGTTCCTCGCCGAACTGGCGCGGGCGGCCGGCGCGCTGGCCACCGGCCGGCCGGTCGGCCTGGGCCGCCTGGTCTGGGGGCCGCCGCTGCAGGCCGGCGACCTGCCGGCGGAACTCGTCGTCCAATTCGACGAGGACGGCGAGGGCTGGCGCTATCGCATTGCCGGCGCCGGCGCCGCAGGAGAGCTTCTCCAGGTGGGCGAGTTGCTGCCCGCCGACGATGCCTGCGACTGGCCGGCGCCGCCGGCCCTGCCGGCGGATGCCGCGGATGGGTTGCTCGCCCTCCGCCACGCCCGGCCCGGGGCCCGTGGCATCGCCAGCCTGCTTTGCGGCGCCGAAGTCTGGCGCGCGGGCTGGAGCTGTCCGCCGGGCGACCCGCAGCCGGCCTGCGCCCTGCTCGACGCCATCGGCCAGCTGGCCGCCGGCCGCGACGATGCGGCGGGCCTGGCGGGCCCCCGCTTCCCCCTGGCCCTGGAGGCCCTGCGCAGCCGGGGCGCCGCGCCGCGGGAGGGATGGATCTGGCTGTGGACCGGCGCGGCCGGCATCACGGCCCTGGTGACGGATACGGCGGACCGGCCCTGTGTTTGGCTGGAAGGATTGGTCAACGCAGGCCTGGATGCGCTACCCTTTTTGCATATCGACCCCGAGGAAACATCATGACGACACCCTTCAAGCTTGCGATCATCGGCGGCGGTCCCACCGGCATCGGCATCGGCCGGGAACTGGGGGACGGCGGCGTCGACTACGACCTCTACGAGGCGGCGGACGATTTCGGCGGCGTCTGGCACGGCACGGCGCCCTGCGGCCGAACCTATCCGTCCCTGCACCTGATCTCGCCGAAGTTCAACACCCAGGTGCAGGACTTCCCGATGCCCGACGACTTTCCGGTCTATCCAAACCACCGGCAGATGCTGGACTACATCCGCAGCTACGCGCGCCGGTTCGGCGTCTATGAGCACGCCCGCTTCAACCGCCGCATCGAGAGCGTGACGCCGGAGGCCGGCGGCTGGCGGCTGCGCTGGGGCAAGAATGACGCGGACCAGGCCTGGTATCCGCTGGTGGTGGTGGCGAACGGCCTGCAGAACAAGCCCCATTTCCCGGAGAAGCCCTATGGGGGCGAGTTCACCGGCGAAGTGCTGCACTCGGTGGACTACAAGACGCCGGACCAGTTGCGCGGCAAGCGCGTGCTCATCATCGGCGGCGGCAACACCGGCTGCGACATCGCCGTGGATGCGGTCCATGCCGCCAGCGCCGTCTGGCACAGCACGCGGCGCGGCTACTACTACCAGCCCAAGTTCGTCGCCGGCAAGCCGACGCCCCAGTGGATGATGGAACTGGGCAGCAAGTTCGGCAGCAAGGAAGAGACCCTCGCCTACATCGAGCAGGTGTTCAAGCTCGCCGGCTTCGACGGCACCGACTACGGCCTGCCCCAGCCCGACTACCCGCTGGACGGCGCCCACCCGGTCATGAACTCCCTGCTGCTCTACTACATCGGCCACGGCGACATCGTGCCCAAGGGCGACGTGGCCTCCTTCGCCGGCAAGGAGGTGCGCTTCGCGGATGGCAGCAGCGCCGAGGTGGACCTGATCCTCTATTCCACCGGTTACGAGCGGGACCTGTCCTTCCTCGATCCGGCCCTGCTGGAGTGGGGCAAGGGCATCCCGGACCTGTTCCTGCACGCGGTGCCGCGCAACCACGACAACCTGCTGTTCATGGGCTTCATCAACGCCGCCGGCGGTCTCGGCGACGGCCTCAAGACCCAGGGCGCCTTCGTGCGCGCCTACGCCAAGGCCTTTGCGGCCAAGTCGCCCGGCCTGCAGTCCTTCCTGGCGGCCAAGCGCACGGACCGGCCGGACCTGGGCCAGGCGTATTTCGTGCAGTCCTACCGCCACCTGTGGGAAGCGGATTTGTGGAAGCTGCTGGCCGAGATGCGCAAGTACCGGGACATGCTGGAGCAGTAAGGGAAGGGGACGGTCATGGGCGGGCAAGGCGGAGGCGGCGGAATGGACAAGGACCTGCGGGACGGCATGCGCAGCCTGCTGGAGCAGGAGCTGATGGCCAAGGCTACGGTGCGCCGGCCGGCCGCCCGCAGCGCTGACGCGGAGACGGGGGCCCCGGCCGCCGGCCCGGCGCCGGCGCCCGCGGCGCCCGCGGCGCCCGCCGTACCTGCCGTACCTGCCGCACCCGCTGCACCCGCTGCACCCGCTGCACCCGCTGCCCCTGCCGACCGCCGCCTGGAGGCGGACGTGACGCGCCTCGCCCTGGCCTCCCTCGGCGTGCCGGCGGAGCGTTTCGATCCCCGCGCCAACCTGGCCACCTACGGCGCCGACTCCATCGCCATCACCGAGCTGATGGCCCAGGTCTCCCGCTTCCTGGGCGTCTCCATCGCCCCCACCACCTTCTTCGAGGCGAAGAACCTGGACGAACTGTGCCTGATCCTGCGCAGCCGCTTCCAGGCGGCGGTGGACCGGCATTACGGCAAGCCGCCCGCGGCGCCGTCCGCCCCGCTGCCGGCCCCCGCGCCGGCCGTCGCCTCGGCGCCGGTCGCCGTCCCGGTGCCGTCGGCGCCGCCTGCCGGCGCACCCTTGGCCATCGACGCCTGGCTCGCCCGCCACGGCGTGCGGCGCGCTGCGCCGCCGGCGCCGGCCGCCGCCGCGACGCCGACCCAGGCTGCCGCCGTCGCAACGCCGCCTGCCGCCGTGGTCGACAGCCCCGCCGCGCCGGTGGCCATCATCGCCATGGACGGGCGTTTCGCCGGCAGCCCGGACCTGGAGGCCCTGCGCGACCACCTGCGCCGGGGGGACGACTGCATGGAGGAAATCCCGGCGGATCGCTGGGACTGGCGCGCCATCTGGGGCGACCCGAAGCAGGGGGCCTTCTGCGACGTGAAGCACGGCGGCTTCGTCGCCGGCCACGATCTTTTCGACGCGGGCTTTTTCAGCCTGTCCCCGAAGGAAGCGGAGCTGATGGACCCCCAGCACCGCCTGTTCATGGAATGCGTCTGGCATCTGCTGGACAACGCCGGCTACGCACCCGCCAGCCTCGCCGGCCGCAAGGTGGGCGTCTTCCTCGGCATCGACCTGCTGGACTACGTGGACCTGGCGAACCGGCAGGCCGAGATGGAAGCCATGCAGATGACCGGGCTGGGCCATGCCTTCTGCCCCAACCGCATCTCCTTCCTGCTAGACGTGCACGGTCCCAGCGAAGTCATCGACACGGCCTGCTCCAGTTCCCTGGTGGCGATCCACCGGGCCGTCATGAGCATCCGCCATGAAGGCTGCGAGATGGCCGTCGCCGGCGGCTCCAACCTGATGCTGACGCCGACCCAGCACATGATGTTCGCCAAGGTGGGCCTGTTGAGCCGCGACGGCCGCTGCAAGGCCTTCGGCGCCGGCGCCAACGGCTACGCACGCGCCGACGGCGTCGGTGCGGTGCTGCTCAAGCGCCTGGACCTGGCGGAGCGGGACGGCGACAACATCCTCGCCGTCATCCGCGGCTCGGCCGAGCACCACGGCGGCACGGCCAGTTCCCTCACGGCGCCCAACGCCCGCGCCCAGGCGCGGCTGATCGTCGAAGCCCACCGCCAGGCGGACGCGGACCCGCGCAGCATCACCCTGATCGAATGCCACGGTACCGGCACGCGCCTGGGCGATCCCATCGAGATCGACGGCCTCAAGCAGGCCTTCGCCACCCTCTACCGGGAGCGGGGCCTGCCGCCGCCGGCCCGGCCCCACTGCCTGATCGGCTCCGTCAAGTCCAACATCGGCCATGCCGAGACGGCGGCCGGCGTGGCGGGCCTCATCAAGGTGGTGCTGGCCCTGCAGGACGGCATCCGCTACCGCAGCCTCCATTGCGCCGAGCCCAACCCGCTCATCGAACTGGCGGGCACGCCCTTCGCGCTGCTGGCCGAGGCCGCCCCCTGGGAGCGCCCGCAGGTGGACGGCCGGCCCATGCCGAGGCGCGCCGGCATCAGTTCCTTCGGCGCCGGCGGTTCCATCGCCCACCTGGTGGTGGAGGAATACCAGGCCCCGGACGGCGATCAGCCCGAGCTGCGCCATGCGGCGGTCATCCCCTTGTCGGCGCGCAGCGAGACGGCCCTGCGCGCCGCCGCCGAGTCGCTGCTGGCCTGGCTGGAGCGCAGCGGGCCCGTGGACGCGGTGCTGTTCGCGCGCCTGGCCTACACGCTGCAGACGGGCCGCGAGGCCATGCGCTGTCGCCTGGCCTGCCCGGCGGCCGATGCCCGCGAGCTGGCCGAGGCCCTGGCCGCCTGGCTGGACGGCAAGCCGGGCGGGGCCGTGCAGGGCACGGTGCCGCGCGGCGACGAAGTCCTTGTCGATCCTACCGCGTTGCCGGCCGCCGAGCTGGCGGCCCGCTGGGCCGCAGGCGCCGCCGTCGACTGGGTCAGGCTCTGGCCGGGGCGCACGCCCCGGCGCCTGGCGCTGCCCGGCTATCCCTTCCAGCGCAAGCGTTACTGGCTGCCGACGCCGGCCGCCGCGCTGCCGCGGGCGCCTGCTGCGCCGACGGCCGTCGCCCCGGCCCTGGGGCCCACGGCCGGCGCCGACGGCAGCTACCGGCTGGCGCTCACCGGGCAGGAATTCTTCCTCGCCGACCACCGGGTGCAGGGCATCCCCGTGTTGCCCGGCGTCGCCTACCTGGAGCTGCTCTGGCAGGCCGCCGCCGCCAAGGGGCTGCGGGACTACTGCATCCGCCAGACTATCTGGCAGAAGCCCCTGCAGGTGAGCGCGCCGCTGACGGTGGACGTCGCGCTGCAGGACGTCGCCGGCGGCTGGCCGCGAGCCGAGATCGCCAGCACGGGGGCCGACGGCGCCCGGCAGGTCCATGCCCAGGCCCGCCTCGCGCCCCGGGAGGGCGCCGCTGCGCCCGCCGCCATCGCCCTGGCCGAGCGGCTGGCGGCCCATCCACGCCTTGTGGCGGCGGATGAGGTCTATGGACGCTTCGACGCCATCGGCATCGCCTACGGGCCCGGCCACCGGGCCTTGCAGGCCCTCCACCTGGGCGAAGACGCCGAGGGACGTCCGTCCGTGCTCGCCGAGTTGCGCCTGCCCGCGGCCCAGGCATCTCGGCCGAACGAGGGCCTGGCTGCCTTTTCCCTCCATCCGGGTTTGCTGGACGGGGCGTTGCAGGCCACCCTCGGCATGACCCTGGTGGCCGGCGGCGACGGGGGGCCGGCGCTGCCCTTCGCCCTGGAGCGCATCGAGGTCTTCGGACCCTGCTGCGAACGCATGTGGGTGCAGGTGCGCCAGGCCGGCACCGGCCGTTCTTCGCGCGCCCTCGACATCGACCTGCTGGACGAAGCGGGCGCGGTGCGCGTCGCCCTGCGGGGCTTCAGCACCCGTGCCCTGGGCGGGGCGGAAGGCGCCGCTCGTGCGGAGACCCTGGTCTTCTCCGCCGGATGGGAAGACGTGCCCGCCGCCATGCCGCCCGCGCCGACTTTTGCGCGCCGCCTCGTGCGGCTCGTGGGGGCCGATGCCGACCGCTGCGCGGCCCTGGCCCAGGCCCTGCCGGGCGTCGAGCCGGCGCTGCTGGGACAAGGCGACGTCGCTACCGCGGACGGCTACACCGCCGCCGCCGCGGCCCTGCTGGCCGACGTGCAGGCCCTGGCGGCCCAGCCCGGTCGGCCGGCCGGGCCCGTGCTGCTGCAGGTGCTCGTCGAGTCGGCGGCTGAGGGCGCCTATTGCGGCCTGGCGGGCCTCTTGAAGACGGCCCGTCTCGAATACCCGTGGCTGTGGGGGCAACTCGTGCGCGTCCATGACGGCGCCGATGCGGTGGCGGCCCTGGAAGCCGCCGCCCGTACCCCGGTGGCGGAACTGGCCTGGCAGGACGGGCGCCTGCGCCAGCCGGCCTGGCGCGAGCGCACGGGTCTGACGCCCCGGCCGGCGCGGCCCTGGCGCGATGACGGCGTCTACCTGATCACCGGCGGCGCCGGCGGCATCGGCCGCCTGCTGGCCCGGGACATCCTCGACCATGCGCCGGGTGCGACCCTGGTGCTCGCCGGCCGTTCACCGCTGACGGGCGAGCGGGCCGCGTGGCTGGCCGGCCTGCAAGCCGAGGGCCGGCGCATCGAGTACCGGCAGGCGGATATCGCCGACGGGGCGGCGGTGCGGGAACTGGTGGCCGCCATCCGCGCCGCCCACGGCGCCCTGACCGGCGTATTCCATTGCGCGGGCCTCATCGACGACCAGGCCCTGGCCCGCAAGGATGCCGCCGCCCTGGCCCGCGTGCTGGCGCCCAAGGTGGCCGGCGTCTGCCATCTGGACGAGGCCCTGGCCCAGGGCAATGATGGATCGCTGGATTTCCTCGTGCTGTTCAGCTCCCTTTCCGGCGTGTTCGGCAATCCGGGCCAGGCCGACTACGCCGCCGCCAACGCCTTCCTGGACCGCTACGCGGAAGACCGGGAAGGGCGCCGCGCCCGGGGTCTCTGCCGGGGCCGCACCCTCGCCGTCGCCTGGCCCCTGTGGCAGGAAGGCGGCATGGCCCTTTCCGCCGAGGCGGTTCGCCTCATGCGCCAGACCACGGGCCTGGACGAACTGGCGACGGCGGCCGGACTCGACGCCCTGGTCCATGCCCTGGCCGGCGAGGCCTGCGGCGCCATGGTGATGGCCGGGGACGGGGCGCGCCTGCGCCGCCGCGTGGCCGAACTGCAGCGTCCGCCGGCGGTGCCGGCCGCAGCTGCGGTGCCTGATGCGCCTGCCGCCGGCCGCCTGCGCGGACCGGTGCTGGCCGCCCTCATGGACTGCGTCTGCCAGCTCCTCAAGGTGGAGCGGGACGACCTGGACGGGGAAGTGGAGCTGACCGAATACGGCTTCGATTCCATCGGCTTCACCCAGTTCGCCAACGCCATCAATGACCGCTTCGGGCTCGACCTCACGCCCACCCTGTTTTTCGAGCATCCGACCCTGGCCTCTCTGACGGACTGCCTGGCCGGCGAGCATGGCGCGCAAATGGCCGCGGCCCTCGGCATCGCGGCGGCGCCCACGGCGCCGGCGGAACCGCCCGCCGCGGTCGCGCCTGTGGCGATATGGCCGGACGCGCCGGCCGAAACACCGGCTGCCCCGCTGCCCGCGGCGCACGCCGCCGCAGCGGTGGAGGAGGGCATCGCCATCGTCGCCCTCAGCGGACGCTTCCCCATGGCCGCCGATCCCGAGCAGCTCTGGGCCAACCTGGAGGCCGGCCGCGACTGCATCGGCGAGGTGCCGGCGGATCGCTGGGACTGGCGCCGGTGGTGGGGCGACGCCGCCACGGAAGCCAACCGCACCCAGGTGAAGTGGGGCGGCTTCGTGGACGGCCTGGCCGATTTCGATCCCCTGTTCTTCAACATTTCTCCGCGCGAGGCGGCGGACATGGACCCCCAGCAGCGGCTGCTGCTCATCGAGACCTGGAGCCTGCTGGAGCGGGCCGGGCTGGCGCCCCGCAGCCTGTCGGGCAGCCGCACGGGCGTCTTCGTCGGCATTGCCGACACGGGCTACGGCCGCCTGGTATCGGGCGCCGGTCGCGGCATCGAGGGCTTTTCCATGACCGGCCTGGCGCCTTCCCTGGGGCCGAACCGGATCAGCTATTTCTTCAACTTCACCGGCCCCAGCGTGGCCGTGGAGACGGCCTGTTCCAGCGCCCTGGTGGCGATCCACCGGGCCGTGGAAGCCATCCGCAGCGATACCTGCGACGCCGCCATCGCCGGCGGCGTGAATGCCCTGCTGTCGCCGGAGGCCTTCGTCGGCTTCAGCAAGGCCGGGATGCTGGCTCCCGACGGACGCTGCAAGCCCTTCTCGGCCGCCGCCGACGGCTACGCGCGCGGCGAGGGTCTGGGCCTGGTGTTGCTCAAGCGCCTGTCGGCCGCCGAGCGCGACGGCGACCCCATCCTCGGCGTCATCCGCGCCAGCATGGAGAACCACGGCGGCCACGCCAGCTCCCTCACGGCGCCCAACCCGCGGGCCCAGGCCGACCTGATCCGCCGCGCCTGGCGCCGGGCCGGCGTGGACCCGCGCACCGCCGGCTACATCGAGGCCCACGGCACCGGCACGCCCCTGGGCGATCCCATCGAGGCCGAAGCCCTGGTGGCGGCCTTCGCCGAGCTGGAGCGGGAAGCCGCCGGTACCTACGGCGCGCTGCCGGCCATGCCCTGCGGCATCGGTTCGGTGAAGGGCAACATCGGCCACCTGGAGATCGCGGCCGGTATCGCCGGCCTCGCCAAGGTGCTGCTGCAGATGGCCCACGGCCGCCTGGCGCGCACCCTCCATTGCGAGACCCTGAATCCCTACCTGAAGCTGGCTGGCAGCCGCTTCCAGGTGGTGCAGGAAAACCGGCCCTGGCCCCGGATGCGCGACGGCGCCGGCCGCGAGCTGCCGCGCCGCGCCGGCGTGAGCAGCTTCGGCTTCGGCGGCAGCAACGCCCATCTGGTGGTGGAGGAATACCTGCCGCCGGCCGCAGCGCTGCCGCAGCCTGCCGGCCCGGCCCTCATCGTGCTGTCCGCCCGTACGCCGGAACAGCTGGCCGCCGCCGTGCGCCGGCTGGCGGAAGGCATCACGGCCGACATGCCCCTGGCGCAGGTCGCCTGGACCCTGCAGGTGGGCCGCGACGCCATGGAGCACCGCCTCGCCTTCCTGGCCGCCGACCACGCGCAATTACGGGAGCGCCTGCTGGCCTGCGCCGAGGGCCGCCTGGACGCGGCGGCCGGCATCCACGCGGGCCGCGTCAAGGGCAACAAGGACACCCTTTCCATCCTCGACGGCGACGAGGAAATGCGCCGCGCCGTCGCCAGCCTGCCGGCCCGCGGCAAGCACGACAGCCTGCTGCAGTTGTGGGTGCGGGGCCTGGCCGTGGACTGGCGCGCCCTGTTCCCGCAGAACGCCCGCCTGCCGCGCCTGATCCTGCCGTCCTATCCCTTCGCCGTCCAACGCTGCTGGCCGGAGGCGGGGCCCCTCGTGCCGGCGTTGCTGGCCGCTTCCGCGGCACCGGCTGGGACGGCGGTAACGGCGCCGGAAATCCGCCGTGCCGCCGGCGCCGATCTCGCCCTGCCCGCACCGGCCGTGCGGGTGGCGCCCGAGCCGGCGGCGGCAGCGGATTCGTCGGAGGCGCGCGTCCAGCGCGCCCTGGCGGCCCTGGTGCGCATCGCCGCCCAGGTGCTCGAAGTGGAGCCCGCAGTGCTGGAGGCCGACACGGAACTGGGCGAATACGGCTTCGATTCCATCACCATGACCGGCTTCGCCACGAAGACCAACGAGGCCCTGGGCCTGTCCCTGACGCCCGCCGACTTCTTCGAGTTCGCCACCCTGGGCCGCCTGGCCGCCCACATCGCCGGTGCGCCCGCGTTCGCGGCGGCCGAGGCGGCGCCCATCGTGGCGCCCGTGGCCCCGGTGCCGGCTGCCGAAAGCGCGCCCGCGCCGTCGCCCGCGGCCCGCGCCGTGCCCGCGTCTGCCGATGCGGCGGAGGACGACGATCCCATCGCCATCGTCGGCGTCAGCTGCCGCTTCCCCATGGCCATCGACGCCGAGGCCTTCTGGCGCAACCTGGTGGAAGGGCGCGACTGCATTTCCGAGATTCCCGCCGACCGTTGGGATTGGCGCGAGGTGTACGGCGATCCGAAGCGGGAGCCGACCAAGACCAACATCCGCTGGGCCGGCTTCATCGACGGTGTGTTCGAGTTCGATCCGCTGTTCTTCGGCATCTCGCCGCGGGAAGCCAAGCTGATGGACCCCCAGCAGCGCCTGCTGATGATGCACGTCTGGAAGGCCCTGGAGGACGCCGGCCATGCGCCGCGTTCCTTCGCCGGCCGGGCCGTCGGCCTGTTCGTCGCCACCTCGTCGAGCGGCTACCGGGAAATGATCGGCGCCGAAACGGGCGGCGAGGGCTATGTGGCCACCGGCGCGGTGCCCTCGGTGGGGCCCAACCGGACCAGCTATTTCCTCGACTGGCACGGGCCCAGCGAGCCCGTGGAGACGGCCTGCTCCAGCTCCCTGGTGGCCCTGCACCGGGCCGTGCAGGCCATGCGCGACGGCGATTGCGAAATGGCCGTGGTGGGCGGCGTGAACACCATCGTCACGCCGGAGGCCCACATCAACTTCGCCAAGGCCGGCATGCTCTCGCCCGACGGCCGCTGCAGGACCTTCTCGGCCCAGGCCAACGGCTATGTGCGCGGCGAGGGCGTTGGAATGATCGTGCTGCGCCGCCTGTCGGCGGCCCGCCGCGACGGCGACAGCATCTACGCCCTGGTGCGCGGCAGCGCCGTCAACCACGGCGGCCGGGCCAATTCCCTGACCGCGCCCAACACCCTGGCCCAGGCCGAGGTGCTCAAGGAAGCCTGGCGCCGGGCCGGCGTCGATCCCGCCAGCATCGGCTACATCGAGGCCCACGGCACCGGCACGCCCCTGGGCGACCCGGTGGAGATCAACGCCCTCAAGCTGGCCCTCCGGGAGGCGGGCGTTCACGGTGCCGATGGCGGCGCGCCTACCTGCGGTATCGGCAGCGTCAAGACCAACATCGGCCACCTGGAACTGGCGGCGGGCATGGCCGGCCTCGTCAAAGTGCTGCTGCAGATGCGCCACGGCATGCTGGCGCGCAGCCTCCACGGCGAGGAACGCAATCCCTACGTGGATCTGGCCGGCAGTCCCTTCTACCTGGTGAACGAGAACCGCCCCTGGGCGCCCGTGGATGCCGCCGGCAAGCCGCTGCCTCTGCGCGCCGGCATCAGCAGCTTCGGCTTCGGCGGCGTGAACGCCCATGTGGTGCTGGAGGCCTATCCCCAGCCGGCCGCCGCGCCTACCGACGGACAGCCCGCCTGCGTGGTGCTCTCGGCCCGCGACGAGGCGCGGCTGCAGGACCAGGCCCGGCAGCTGCTGGACGCCCTGGCCGACGGCCGCTACGGGGATGCGGATTTGCCCGACCTGGCCTGGACCCTGCAAGTGGGTCGCGAGGCCATGAAGCATCGGCTGGCGGTGGTGGTCTCCGGCCTGGACCCACTGGCGGCCGAGTTGCGCGCCTGGCTGGCCGGGGAGGCTTCCGCCGTGCTCGTTGGCACTGCCGCGGCCGGCGTGCCGGCGGCCACGGGCGGCCTGGCGGAAACGGCCGCCCGGTGGGTGGGCGGCGCGGAGGCGGATTGGCCGCGACTCGCGACCGGCCCCCGGCGGCGCCTGCACCTGCCGACCTATCCCTTTGCGCGGGATTCCTATCGCATCGGCCCGGCCTGGGCCCCGCCAGCCACCGGGCGGACGGTGGCCCAGGTGTCAGCAGCCGTTTCCGCCGGCCTGCCCTGCGCCCTGCGCCTGGGCCCGGCGGGCGAGGCCCTTTGCACCCTCGACGGCGGGGCCTACTACCTGCGCGACCATGTCGTGCAGGGCGCACGGGTGCTGCCCGGCGCCATGAGCGTGGAACTGGCCCGCCTCGCCCATGCCCTCAAGAGCGGCGGCGGACGGGAAACGCCGGCGAGCCTGGCCCAGGTGGTCTGGCTCCAGCCCCTGACGGTCGGGGCGCCGCCCGTCGAGGCCGCCATCGCCTTCGCGCCCGAGCCCGGCGGCAAGGCCGGCAACGGCGGGCGCGAGACCTTCCAATTGCGCGTCGGCGCCACGGTCCATGCCAAGGGCCTGATCGGCCCCGGCCCGACGACGGCAGCGCCCGGGCTGGACCTGGCCGAACTGGCGCGGCGTTGTCCGAGCAGCCTCGCGCCCGACGCACTCTATGCCCGCTATGCCGCCCTGGGCCTGGCCTACGGCCCGGCTTTCCGCGTGGTCACCGATCTCATGGCCGGGGAGGGCGAGTTCCTGGCGCGGCTGGCGCTGCCCGCCGCCGCCGGCGGCGAGGCGGAATTCGGCATCCATCCGGTCCTGCTGGACGGCGTCTTCCAGGCCTGCCTGGCCCTCTTCGCCGAGGACAAGGGCGATGCGGCCTTGCCCTTCGTGCTGGAATCCCTCCACTACCTGGCCCCGACGCCCGCCGAGGTTTGGGCCCATGGGCGCCTGGCGCCCTCGGACGGCGGCGCCGTGCGCCGCATCGACATCGACCTGGCGGATGCGACCGGCCGCGTCTGCGTCCAGGTGCGCGGCTTCTCGGTGCGCCTGCTGCCCGGCCGCGCCAAGCCCGTTGCGGCCGACGCTGCTGCCGCCGAAGCGCCGGCGGCCCGCGCCGCCCTGCAGCGCCATCTGGCCGGGCTGGTGGCGGAGGAGGCGAGCCTCGCGCCGACGGCCATCGACCCGGCGGCGGCCCTGGAGGCCTACGGCATCGACTCGATCATGATCGCCCGGCTGACCGACCAGCTGGAAGGCCATTTCGGGCCCCTGCCGCGGACCCTGTTCTTCGATCACCAGACCCTCGACGCCCTGGCCGCCTACTTCGCGGCCCACCATGCCGAGGCCGTGGCGCGCCTGCCGGGCGTGGCCGGCGCGCCGGCCCCATCGGCCGCAGTACCGGCTTCCCCGATGCAGCCGGCACCTGCCGCCCCGGCCGCCGCGCCTGCGGTCGCGGCCAGCGGCGACATCGCCATCATCGGCCTGGCCGGCCGCTATCCGGGCGCCGACGACCTGCGGGCCTTCTGGGACAACCTGGCGGCGGGCCGCGACGGCATCACGGAAGTGCCCGCCAGCCGCTGGGACCATGCCGCCTGGTACGACCCGGTGCGCGGCACGCCGGGCAAGACCAACAGCAAGTGGGGCGGCTTCATCGACGGCCACGACTGCTTCGATCCCCGCTTCTTCAATATCGCGCCGCGGGAGGCCGGCTACCAGGACCCCCAGGAGCGCCTGTTCCTGCAATGCGCCTGGGAAACCCTGGAGGACGCGGGCTACACCCGCGACGCCCTGTCCCGGACGGAAGGCGCATTGGCCGGCGGCAACGTGGGCGTGTTCGTCGGCGTCATGTACGAGGAATACCAGCTCTACGGCGCCGAGAGCACCCTGCGCGGCGAGCCCCTGGCCCTCGGCGGCAGCGCCGCCTCCATCGCCAACCGGGTGTCCTACTTCTGCAATTTCCACGGCCCCAGCCTGGCGGTGGACAGCATGTGCTCCTCGTCCCTGTCGGCCATCCACCTGGCCTGCGAAAGCCTGCGCAGCGGCGGCTGCGAACTGGCCCTGGCCGGCGGCGTGAACCTCACCCTGCATCCGAACAAGTACCTGGCCCTGGCCCAGGGCCGCTTCACTTCCAGCACCGGCCGCTGCGAAAGCTTCGGCGAGGGCGGCGACGGCTATGTGCCGGGCGAGGGCGTCGGCGCGGTGCTGCTCAAGCCCCTGGCCCGGGCCGAGGCAGACGGCGACCGCATCTACGCCGTGATCCGCGGCTCCGCCCTCAATCACGGCGGCAAGACCAACGGCTATGCGGTGCCCAATCCCCATGCCCAGGAAGCCGTGATCCGCCGCGCCCTGGCGCGGGCCGGCATCGATGCGGCCCAGGTGGACTACGTCGAAGCCCACGGCACCGGCACCCGCCTCGGCGATCCCATCGAGATCGCCGCCCTGACGCGGGCTTACGCCGGCCGGGACCGCAGCGCCCCCTGCGCCATCGGCTCGGTGAAATCGAACATCGGCCACGCGGAAAGCGCGGCCGGCATCGCCGGGCTGACCAAGGTGCTGCTGCAACTGCGCCACGGCCAACTCGCGCCCTCCCTGCACAGCGAGACCCTCAATCCCCACATCGATTTCGCCGCCACGCCCTTCGTCGTGCAGCGCCGCCTGGCGCCCTGGCCGCCGGCCCGCGACCCGGCCACGGGCCGCCGCCGGCCGCGCATCGCCGGCGTCTCCTCCTTCGGTGCGGGCGGGGCCAACGCTCACCTGATCGTCGAGGAATACCTGCCGCCGCCGGCGGCGGCCGAACCCGGCTTCGACGCCGGCCGCCCCGGTGTCTTCCCCGTGTCGGCGCGGGACCCCGAACAATTGAAGGCGACGCTGGCGCGCCTGGCCCAGGCCGTGGCGGAACTGGACGAAGCCGCGCTGCCGGCCGTGGCCGCCGGCCTGCAGTTCGGCCGCGAGGCCTTCGAGCACCGGGCGGTGGCGGTGGCGGCGGATCGCCGCGAACTGCTGGCGCAACTGGCCGCCCTGCAGGCGAACCCGACGGCGGCGCCCGCACCCGTCGCCGACCGACAGATCGCCGAACTGGCGGCCCGTTGGCTTTCCGGCGCGGCGGTGGATTGGCATCCCCTGTGGACCGGCCGCGCGCTGCCGCGCAAGATCGGCCTGCCCACCTATCCCTTCGCCCGCCAGCGTTACTGGGTGCCGGGCCGCAAGACCGATGCCGAGCCGGCGGCCTTGCCGGCCATCGTCGAGGGCGGCAGCGTGCGCCGCGTCGCAGCGGGTGTCGAGGTCGCTGCTGTCGAGGCCAATGAACCGCCGCCCCTGCTGTTCGCTCCCGAGTGGCGCGCTGCGCCGCCGTCCGCCGCCGTGCCGGCGCCGGAACGGGTACTGGTGGTGCTCTGCGAGCCGGACCGCTACGGGGTTGGGGACCTGGGGACTTGGCCGGATGCCGAATATCGCGTCCTCGCCGGCGGCGACGCGGCCATCCACACGCGCTACACGGTGTACGCCCGGGAACTGCTGGCGCTGATCCAGGGCCTGGTGCGGGAACGTTCCACCGGCGCGCTGTTGCAAGTGGTGGTGCCCCTGGCGGGCGAGGCTGCGCTGCTGGAGGGCCTGGCAGGCCTGCTGCGCACGGCGCAGCTCGAACATCCGAGTCTGCGCTGCCAGTTGATCGCCCTGGCCGATCCGGTGGCGGATCTGGCCGACCTGCTGCGGCGGGAGCGGACCAGCGGCGACGGGCAGGTGCGCTATGGCGACGGCCGGCGCCAGGTGCGCGCCTGGCGCGAACTGTCCTGGCCTGCGCAAGTGCCGGCCGTGCCCTGGCGCGACGGGGGCGTCTATCTGATCACCGGCGGTGCCGGCGGCGTCGGCCTGCTGCTGGCGGAAGAGATCGCCCGCCGCGTGCGCAAGCCGGTGCTGTGCCTTGTGGGCCGTTCCGCGCCCGACGAGGCCTTGCGCGGACGTCTGGCCGGCCTGCCTTGCGCCGTCTACTACCAGGCGGACCTGTCGCGGGAAGGCGAGGCGGAGCGGCTGACGGCGGAATTGCTGGCGGCCCACGGCCGCATCGACGGCATCGTCCATGCCGCGGGCATCACCCGCGACAAGGGGCTGTTGCGCAAATCGGCGGACGAACTGGCGGACGTGCTGGCGCCCAAGGTGGCCGGCCTCCATTTCCTCGACCGGGCCACCGCCGCCTGCGAGCTGGATTTCGTCCTGCTGTTTGCCTCCGCCTCCGGCGCCTTGGGCAATCCGGGCCAGGCCGACTACGCCTGCGCCAACGCCTGGCTGGATGCCTTCGCCGCCCATCGCAACACCCTCGCGGCCCAGGGCCGGCGCCACGGCGCCACCCTGTCCGTCGACTGGCCCTACTGGCGCGACGGCGGCATGCGCATGGCCGACGCCCAGGTGGCGGCCATGGTGGCGGCCACGGGCGTGCAGCCCCTCGCCACGGTCCAGGCCTGGCGCGCCCTCGACGGCGCCTGGCAGCACCGGGCGGAAGCCCAGGTGCTGGTGTTCGACGGCGATGCTGCGGGCATCCGCCGCCTGGTGCTGGGCAATCCGGTCGTCACGCCGACGCAGCCTGCCCCGGCGCCGGCCTCGGCCGACCTCCAGGCGCGGACGACGGACTGGGTGACGTCATGCCTGGCGGACATCCTTGCCATGGCGCCGGGCGACATCCGGCCGGACCAGGCCGTGGACCGCTACGGTGTGGACTCGGTGCTGGCGGCCCAGTTGATCGAGCGCCTGGAGCGGGACCTGGGGCCGCTGCCCCAGACCTTGTTGTTCGAATACCCGACCATGGCCGACCTGGCCGCGGCCCTGCTGGCAAGCCACGGCGCCGCCCTGGCGGCGCGCTTCGCCGCGCCGGCCGCGCCCCGTGAAGCCGTGCCGGCACCGGCGGCGCCCGAGGCGCCAACCGCGCCGGCCGCTTCCGTGGCGTCAACCGTAGCCGCGGCTACGGCTGCCGGCGACATCGCCGTGATCGCCGTGGCCGGCCGCTATCCGGGGGCCGACAGCGTCGAGGCCTTCTGGGACGCGCTGCGGGAAGGCCGCGACTGCGTGAGCGAGATTCCCGCCGAGCGCTGGGACGCCGACGAACGCTATTCGCCGCGCAAGGGCCAGCCGGGCGCCAGCTATTGCAAGTGGGGCGGCTTTCTCACGGATGTGGATCGCTTCGACCGGGGTTTCTTCGGTCTCTCGCCCCGGGATGCCATCCTCATGGACCCCCAGGAGCGCCTGTTCCTGCAAACCGTCTGGCATCTGCTGGAGCGGGGCGGCCATCCCCGCGAGTTGCTGCGCCGGCGCTACGGCGCCCGCGTCGGCGTCTATGTGGGCGCCATGTACCAGCCCTACCACGGCGTCGAGACGGACGAGGAAAGCCGCATCCTGGTGGGCCTGTCCTCCCATGCCAGCATGGCCAACCGGGTGTCCTGGTTCTTCGACCTGCAGGGTCCCAGCGTGGCCGTGGATACCCTCTGCTCCTCGGGGCTGCAGGCGGTGCATCTGGCCGTGCAGAGCCTGCAGCGCGGCGAATGCGCCCTGGCCATCGCCGGCGGCGTGAACCTGAGCCTCACGGCGGGCAAGTACGTGGGCCTGTCCCGGGCCGGCATGCTGGGCAGCGATCCCGGCAGCCGCAGCTTCACCGACGGCGACGGCTACCTGCCGGCCGAGGGCGTGGGCGCCGTGTTGCTCAAACCCCTGGCCGACGCCCTGCGCGACGGCGACCCGGTGATCGCCGTCATCAAGGCCAGCGCCGCCAACCATGGCGGCCACTCGGCCGGCTATGGCGTGCCCAGCGCCGAGGCCCAGGCCCGGCTCATCGCCGGCAACTTCCGCCGGGCCGGCATCGACCCGGCCAGCATCGGCTACGTGGAGGCGGCGGCCAACGGCTCCGCCCTCGGCGACGCCATCGAATTCCGCGCCCTGACGCGGGCCTTCCGCGAGTTCACGGCGGCGGAGGGCTACTGCGCCCTCGGCTCGGTGAAGTCCAACATGGGCCACGCCGAATCCGCCTCGGGCATGGCCCAGCTCACCAAGGTGCTGCTGCAACTGGAGCATCGGCAACTGGTGCCTGGCGTGGCCGGCCCCCAGAGCCCCCATCTCCAGGTCGAGGGCTCGCCCTTCCGCCTGCAGCGGGAACTGGCCGACTGGCCGGCCGGCGGCCTGCCGCGCCGGGCTACCGTCAGTTCCTTCGGCGCCGGCGGTTCCAACGTGCACCTGATCCTGGAGGAGGCTCCGGCCCAGGCCCTGGCCGACAGCGCGGATCAGCGCGGCCCCTGGCGCTTCGTCTTCTCGGCCCGCAACGCAGCGCGCCTGGGCGAATGGCTGGCGCTGCTGCGCGAGCATCTGCTCCGCCATCCGGGCCTGTCCCTGGCGCGGCTCGCCGCCACCCTGGAATTCCGCCGCGAGCCCATGGAGTGCACCTGCGCCATCGTGGCGGCCGACCAGGCCGAACTGATCGAGCGCCTCGCCGCCGTCGATCCCGACCGCCTGCCCGACGACCCGGCAGCCGATGCCGTGCCGGCGGACCCGGCCCTGACGCCCCTGGTGCTGCCCGGCTATGCCTTCGCCCGCGAACGCTATTGGCTGCCGGCGCCGGCTGCTGCCGCGACACCTGCTGTGCCTGCCGCGCCGGTGCTCACGGGCCCCGCCGCGGCGCCGGCTGCCTCCGGCGTACCGGGCCTGATCCTCGACCAGCTCGCCGCCGAACTGTCGGTGCCGCGCGCGGCGCTTTCCGCCGACATGTCCTTCCGCGCCCTGGGCGCGGATTCCATGGTGGTCCTACGCCTCATCTATCGCATCGCCGAAGCCACCGGCGTCGAACTGGCGCCCGGCGACCTGGAGCGCCATCCGACGCCCGCCGCCCTGGCCGCCTGCGTCGCCGGGCGCCAGGCCGACGCGCCGGCGCAAGCCCGGTCCGGGCGGGACGGCGTATCGACCGTGGCGGTAGCGCCGACGGACTTCCCGCTCTCGGCGGGCCAGCAGGGGCTGTGGCACTGGCAGCAACTCCATCCCGATTCCGCCGCCTACCACCTGCCCCTGGCCTTCCGCGTGGACGGGGCGGACGTAGACCGGCTGGCGACCGCCTGCCGCGCCATGACGACGGCCTGGCCCCTGCTGGCCTGCCGCGTCGCAACGGTTGAGGGTGCGGACCGCTGGCAGGCCGATGCGCCGCCTGCGGAACTGGTCGTCCATGAACTGCCCGCCGGCAGCGGTCTCGAAGCCACGGCGCGGGAGCGGGCGCGGCGGCCCTTCGACCTGAGGGCGGAGGCGCCGATCCGCTTCGAGCTGCTGCGGGAGGAGGGGACGACGAACGAGGCGCTGTTACTGGTCCTCGTCCATCACATCGTCTTCGACGGCCTGTCCGCCGTGCATTTCAGCCGGCATCTCTGGGAGACCTACGGCTGCCTGGCGACCGGGGCATCGCTGCCGTCGGCACCTGCCGCTGCGGCCTTCGCCGACTTCGTCGCCTGGGAGGCCGACTACCTGCAAAGCCCGGCGGCCGAGGCCGACCTGGCCTACTGGCAGGCGCAACTGGCCGACGAGCCGCCGCCGCCCTTCCTGCCCGCGGACCGCCATCCGGCGGCGGGCCAGGAGCTGGTCGGCGACAGCCTGGAGCGGTGCGTGCCGGCGGAGCTGTGGGCCGCCAGCCGCAACTGCGCCTGCCGGCTCGGAGTCGATCCCTCCGCCTTCTTCCTCGGTGCCCTGCAAATCCTGCTCTACCGCCTGGGCGGCCAGGAGGACCTGCTGGTGGGCATGCCCGTGCTCGGCCGGCCCCAGCGCCGCTTCGGCGAGTCGGTGGGCTATTTCGTGAACCTGCTGCCCATGCGCGCCACGGTGCAGGGCGCCGCCGCCGCGGACGGATTCCTGCAGGCGGCCCAGGCGCGGCTGACGGCCGGCCTGGACCACGGCGCCATGCCCTATGCACTGCTGGCGGAACGTTCCCTGACCCGCCATCCGGTGGCGGTGGTCTATTCCTGGCAGAGTTTCCTGACGCCCCAGGACCTGTCCGGCCTGGCCGGCATCCCGGTCCATCATCTGCCGAGCCTGCGCCAGGAAGGGGACGTGCCCCTGGCGCTGGAACTCTACGCCGCGGGCGAGGAACTGCGCCTCGTGGCGGCCTTCGACCGGGCCCGCTTCGACGCCGCCACGGTCGAGGGACTGGTGGATCGTTACCTCGCCATCGTCGCTGCGATCTGCGCCGATCCCGCGTTACCCGTGGGTCGCCTCGACTGGCTGTCCGCCGCCGAGCGCCGGCGCATCGCGGATGAGTGGAGCGGTCGCGCGATCCCGCCGGTGGCGGACGGGGAGGGCGTCGAACTGCGCATCGCCCGCCAGGCCGCCGCGACGCCGGAGGCGGAAGCCCTGGTGGTCGGCCAGCAGCGCCTTTCCTACCGCGAGTTGCAGGTGAGGGCCGAGCGCCTGGCCGCCTGCATCATGGGCTGGGGCGTGCAGCCGGGCCAGCCCGTCGCCGTGCTGCTCGAACGGGGGGCGGACAGCATCGTCGCCCTGCTGGCGGCGCTGCGGGCCGGCGCGGTCTGGGTGCCCCTGGACCCGGACACGCCGGACCAGCGCCTGGCCCTGATCCTCGAAGACGCCGGGCCGGCAATGGTGATCGCCGAGACGGCGACCCGCGCCCGCCTGCCGGCGGGCGAGATGCCCGTGCTGCTGGCGGACCGGCCCCTGTCGGTGGGCGTGGCCGACGTTGCCGCGCCCGAACCGGACCCGGAGGCGCCGGCCTACCTGATCTACACCTCGGGCTCCACGGGCAGGCCCAAGGGCGTGGCGGTGTCGCGCCGCGCCCTGGCGGTCCATTGCAGCGCCGTGACGGACCACTACGGCCTGACGGCGGAAGACCGGGTGCTGCAGTTCGCCTCCCACCATGTGGACGCGGCCCTGGAGCAGATCCTGCCCACCCTGGCCGTCGGCGCCCGTCTGGTGATGCGGGAGAACGAGCTATGGACGCCCGCGACCCTCGCCGAGCGGCTGACCCGGGAAGGCGTCAGCGTGGCGGACCTGCCGCCGGCCTACCTGCGGGAAGTGTTGCAGGCCTGGAGCCGCGAGGCCGTGACCGCGTCCTGCCCGCGCCTGCTGATCGTCGGCGGCGAGGTGCTGACGCCGGAGCTGGTGCGCCTGTGGCAGGCCAGCCCCCTGGCCGGGGCGCGTTTCCTCAACGCCTACGGCCCCACCGAGGCCACCGTCACGGCGACGCTGCACGAGGTTTGCGCCGCGGAGGCGGACGGCGGCGCGCTGCCCATCGGCCGGCCCCTGGCCGGCGGCTGGGTGGCGATCCTCGACCGGGACGGCAATCCGCTGCCCGAGGGCCTGGTGGGTGAGCTGGCCATCGGCGGCCCGCGCCTCGCCAGCGGTTATTGGCAGCGCCCGGACCTGACGGCCGAGCGTTTCGGCGCCGCCGCCGGCCTGCCGGGCGAACGGCTCTACCGCACCGGCGACCTGGCGCGCTTCATCCCCGGCGGTGGGGGCGCCATCGCCTTCCACGGCCGCCGCGACCACCAGGTCAAGATTCGCGGCTTCCGCATCGAGCTGGAGGAAGTCGAGGCCGTGCTGCGGGGTGCCGGGGCCGGCGATGTGGCCGTGATCGCCCTGCCGCAGGCCGGCGGCGATCCGGGCCTGGTGGCCTGCGTGGGGGCGCCGGCGGACGCCCGCCCCGACGAGGCGGAACTGCGCCGTGCCGTCGCCGAGCGCCTGCCGGCCGCCATGTGCCCGGCCGCCTACGTCTTTCTCGACCGTCTGCCCGTGACGGCCGGCGGCAAGCTGGACCGCCAGGCCCTGCTGAAACTGACGGGCGGCGCCGAGGCCGCCCGCCCGCGCCGTGCCGCCGGCGCAGAACCGATGGACGGCGTGACGGCGCAGCTGGCCGCCCTCTGGTGCGAGCTGCTGGGCCTGGACTCGGTGTCGGCGGTGGACGACTTCTTTCAGTGCGGCGGCCATTCCCTGCTGGTGCTGCGCCTTCTGGGCGCGATCCGCAGGACCTTCGGCCGCGAGCTGTCCATGGCGGCGCTGCACGCGGCGCCCACCCTCGGCCAGCAGGCCCGGCTGCTGCGCGGCGAAACCCTGGCGCCGCCTGTGGCCGCGCCGGTGCCTCTCAACGGCGGCGGCAAGGCGCCGCTCCTGTTCTGTCCCCATCCGGTGGGCGGCGGCGTCGGCTGCTACCGCGCCCTGGCGAACTGCTTCGAGGGCCGGCGGCCGGTGTTCGGCCTGCCCTCCCCGGCGCTGGAGCAGGGGCGCGTCACGGCGGAAAGCCTGCCGGAAATGGCTGCCGCCATGGTGACGGCCATGCGCGGCGTCCAGCCCGAGGGCCCCTATCACCTGGCGGGCTGGTCCATGGGCGGCCTGCTGGCTTACGAGATGGCCCGGCAGTTGCGCCATGCCGGCGAGCCGGTGGCGCTGGTGGCTTTGCTCGACAGCTATACGCCGGAGGAATTGGCCCGGCTGGAGGTCCCGCAGGATGCCGGTGCGGGCGAGGCCGCGGAACAAGCCGCCTTCGCCCACGACCTGGGCGAGTTGTCCGCGGCGGGCGTCGTCGCCGACCCGGAGCAGGAGGCGCTGCTGTTCGCCCTGTTCCAGGCCAACCGGCGCGCCCTGCAGGCCTATGCGCCCGGGCCCTACGACGGCGCCGTGCATCTGCTGTGCTGCACGGACCCGCAAGGGGAGTCGCCGGCGGCCCGGCGGCGCGCCTGGGAGAGCCTGGCGGCGGGCGGCGTGACCTTGGCCGAGTTGCCCGGCGACCACTACAGTATCCTGCGCATGCCCCTGCTGTTGCCGGTGGCCGAGCGGCTCGCCGCCTGGCTCGGCGACGGCAGCGTATTCGCGAAATAGGGACGGGACGATGGATTCAGGGAGAACGGAACGATGACCCAACTGGCGACCTTGCCGGACGGCCGGCAAATCCACTGCGTGAATACCTACGAGGTGGATTTCTCGGTGCATGAGATTTTCAACGACGACCTGGAGTCCCACGGCATCGAGTTGCCGGCCGACGGCGTGTACCTGGACGTGGGAGCGAACATCGGCCTGTTCGCCCTCCACCTGCTGGACGTCTGCCCCACCGCCCGGGTGTTCGCCTACGAGCCCATGCCGGAAGCCTTCGCGGCTCTGGAGAAAAACCTGACGGGGCGGGGCATGGCCTTCGCCCTGGGACTTGGCGCCGCGCCGGGCACGGCGGAGTTCGAGTATTTCCCCGGCATCACGGCCCTGTCTTCCTGCCACGGCGCCGTCAGCGCCGAGATGGCGCGGGGCCTGAAGCGCATGCTGGCCGGTGCGCCCGCCGACGCCGAGGTGGCCGACATCCTCGACAAGACCGGCGCGGCCGAGCGCACGGCGGCCGACCCGGCCTTCGTCGAGCAGTTGTTCACCACCTGCAAGGTGCAGGCGACCATCGACACCCTGTCCCACCAGATACGGCAACACGGCCTGGAGCGCATCGACCTCCTGAAGATCGACACCGAAGGGGCGGAGAAGGAAGTGCTGGCGGGCCTCGATGAAGACCATTGGCCGCTGGTCCGGCAGATGGTGGTGGAAGTGCACCTGGGCCGGGAGGAGACCGATCTCATGGAGCGGCAGCTCCAGGCCCGCGGCTTCCGCACGCAGATCGGCCATCATCCGCTGTCGAACAGCGGCGTACCCGTATTCCATATCTACGCAAAACGAGACTGAAAGGGAGAGCCTGATGAATACCGCGACCGAGCAAGCCAGTTGGTGGGGAACCCTCAAGGACCCGGAATTTCTCACCAATCCCTATCCGCAACTCAAGGCCTGGCGCGAGCAGGGCGCCATCCATCACGACGCCGCTTCCGACATCTATTTCGTGCTGGGCCATCGGGAGTTCTCCAAGATCGGCCGCTCGCCGAAGATGGGCCGCGACACCCGGCTCTGGCGCGACGGCTGGGCGACGCCCGAGGCCAAGGCCCGCGATCCGCTGTCCTACGAGCTGTTCTCGGAAATCCAGCCGCAGATGATCAACGTGAATCCGCCGGACCACCGCCGCATGCGCGCCGTGTTCGAGGAGGCTTTCAAGCCGGCGGCCGTGGCGGCCCTGGCGCCGATGATCGAGGCCGAGGCCCGGCGCCTGATCGAGCAGCTCGGCGACGGCGGCGAGGTGGAGTTCATCAAGCAGTACGCCGCCCCCTTGCCCCTGCGCGTGGTCTGCAACCTATTCGACATTCCCGCCTCCATGGACGACACCATCCGGGGCTGGAGCGAGTCCTTCATCCGCGTGCTCGACATCATGGTCTCGCCGGAGCACCGCCAGGAGGCCCTGGTGGCGATCCGCGAGTTCAAGGCCTACGTGAAGGGCCTCATCGACGAGCGCCGCAAGCACCCCGGCAACAACATGCTCGACACCCTGGTGGCCGCCTTCGATGCCGGCATCCTCAGCGAGCAGGAGGCGCTGACGAATCTCGTCTCCATGCTGGTGGCCGGCCACGAGACGACGGTGTCCCTGATCGGCAACGGCATGCTGTGCCTGCTGCGCAATCCCGCCGAGCTGGCGAAGCTGCGCGCCGACCGCAGCCTGATGCCGGGCGCGGTGGAGGAGTGCATGCGCTACGAGCCCGGCGGCAACATGATCCTGCGCGTCGCCATCGAGGACTTCCCGATCGACGACATGGTGATCCCCGCCGGCTCCATGGTGCTGGGCCTGATCGGCGCGGTGAACCGGGACCCGGGCGTGTTCGCCGATGCGGAGCGCTTCGACATCGCCCGGCCCACCAACAACCTGCAGATGACCTTCGGCGCCGGCGCCCACACCTGCCTCGGCGCGGGTTTCGCGCGCCTGGAAGGCAAGATCGCCTTCAACGCCCTGCTGGACCATTTCGACCGGCTGGAGCTGGCCGGCGAGCCACGCTGGCGGCTGGACCGCATGAACGCCCGCAGCCTGGCGAGCCTGCCCATGCGTATGGGGAGGTCCGGGTGAGCGCTGCCGGCACCGCAGGGATCGAGGCCCTCAATTTCTACGGGGGCAGCGCCTATATCGACGTTCGCGAGCTATGCGAGCATCGCGGCCTCGACATGCCGCGCTTCGAAAACCTGCTGATGCGCGAGAAGACGGTGGCGCTGCCCTACGAGGACCCGGTCAGCTTCGCCGTCAACGCCGCCCGGCCGCTGGTGGACCGCTTGTCCGCGGCCGAGCGGGACCGCATCGAGATGGTGGTCACCTGCACGGAATCCGGCATCGACTTCGGCAAGTCCCTCAGCACCTACGTGCACAAGCTGCTGGGCCTGAAGCCCAACTGCCGCCTGTTCGAGATCAAGCAGGCCTGCTACTCGGGCACGGCGGGCCTGCAGATGGCGATCAACTTCATCCTCTCGGGCACCTCGCCCGGCGCCAAGGCGCTGGTGATCGCCAGCGACATCTCGCGCTTCGCCCTGGCGGACGCCAACGCGATCCAGGAATGGGCCTACTCCGAGCCCAGCTCCGGCGCCGGCGCCGTGGCGGCCCTGGTGAGCGACACGCCCTGGATCTGGCGCGTCGATGCGGGGGCCTACGGCAACCACGCCTTCGAGGTGATGGACACCTGCCGCCCCGGCCCCGACAACGAGGCGGGCGACGCCGACCTGTCCCTGATGGCCTATCTCGATTGCTGCGAGCAGGCCTACCGGGATTACGCGCGCCGGGTGGCGGACGTGGATTTCCGCGGCAGCTTCGACTACCTGTGCTTCCACACGCCCTTCGGCGGCATGGTCAAGGGCGCCCATCGGCAGTTGATGCGCAAAATCCTGCGCGCCACGCCGGCCGAGACCGAGGAGGATTTCGCGCGCCGCATGGCCCCCGGCCTCAGCTTCGGCCAGCGGGTCGGCAACACCGCCGGCGCCTCGGTGCTGCTGGCCCTGGCGGGCACCCTGGCGACGGGCGATTTCAGTCAGCCGCGGCGCATCGGCATGTTCTCCTACGGCTCGGGTTGCTGCTCCGAGTTCTTCAGCGGCGTGGCGGACGCCGAGGGGCAGCGCCGCCTGCGGGAACTGGCCTGGGGCGAGGCCCTGGATCGGCGCTACCGGCTGTCCATGGCGGAATACGAGACCCTGCTGCGGGGCAACGACGTCATCCGCTTCGGCACCAAGGACGCGCAGTTCGACCACCGCATCGTGCCGGACGCCTGGGCCGCCTTCGCGGCGGACAAGCGCCTGGTGCTGGACCGGGTGGCGGCCTATCACCGGGAATACCGCTGGGCCGAATAACATTCACAGGCAACGGAAGGAGAACAGTTTGGACAGGAATGCCGTGTTGGCCGTGCTCATCGAGCAGATCCGCATCGTCGAACCCGCCCTGGCGGAACAGGAAATCAAGGCCGAGGATTCCATGGCCGCAATCGGCCTCGACTCCATGTCGCGCCAGGAAGTGCTGATCCTCGGCATGGAAGCCCTGGGCCTCAACCTGCCCATGGTGCAGTTGTTCGGGCCCCGCAACCTGGGCGAGCTGGCCGACCTTCTCCATGCCAAGCTGCAGGGATGACTCCGCCGCGCCGGTCGTGACCGGCATCGGCGTGGCGACGGCTTTCGGCTACGGCAAGGCCGCGCTGGTCGATGGTCTGCGCGAGCCGCGGCCCGTCTTCGGCGAGCTGCAACGGCCCGGCCGCCAGGTGCCCGGACGCGCGGCGCCCTTTCGCGGCGCCGAGCTGGCCGCTCCGCCGGAACGGCTGCCGCCGCGCGTGGCGCGTGTCACCGGCTTCGGCGGTCGCGTGGCCGTGGCGGTGCTGGCGGAGGCCTGGGAAGAGGCCGGCCTGGACGATCTGGCGCCGGAGCGCATCGGCCTGGTGATCGGCGGCAGCAACCTGGACGCGCGGGAACAGATGCTCACGCGGGAGGCCTATGCGGAGCGCATGCAGTATCTGCTGCCCAGCTATGGCTACACCTGCTTCGATACGGACCTGGGCGGCCTGTGCAGTTCCCATTTCCCGATCCGCGGCTTCGCCTACACCCTGGGCGGCGCGTCGGCCAGTGGCGCCCTGGCGGTGTTGCACGCGGCCGACGCGGTACGGAGCGGCCGGGTGGATGCCTGCATCGCCCTGGGGGCCCTGCAGGACCTGTCCCGCTATGAACTCCAGGCCCTCGCGGCCCTGGGGGCCCTGAGCCCGGGTGAGTCCTGCCGGCCCTTCGACAGTGCCCACGACGGCTTCATGTTCGGCGAGTCCTGCGCCGCCCTGGTGATCCGCCGGCCGGCGGCCGGCGGCAAGGCCTACGGGCGCATCCTCGGCGGCGCCCACCTGGCCAACGGCAACCGGGGGCCGGAGCCCTCCCTGGCCGGGGAGGCGCGGGCGATCCTTGCGGCCCTGGCCCAGGCCGGCCTGCCGCCGGAGGCCATCGACTACGTGAACACCCACGGCACCGGCACGCCCAAGGGCGACGAGACGGAACTGGCGGCCCTGCGGGCAGCGGGCGTCGTCGATGCCGCCATCAATGCCACCAAGTCCCTCATCGGCCACGGCCTCAGCGCCGCCGGGGCGGTGGAGACGGCGGCCGTGCTGCTGCAGATGCGGGAGGGCTTCCTGCATCCGAGCCTGGGGCTCGACGATCCCATCGACGACGGCTTCGACTGGGTGCGTGGTGCGGCACGGCCCCATCGATGCCGTTGTGCGCTGAAGCTCTCTTTCGGCTTTGGCGGCATCGACAGCGCTCTGGTGATCGGTGCGGTGGAGGAGGGGGCTTAGCGTGAAACTCGACGTTCGGAGCGCGCTCGGGCCGGCGGGGTGCCCTGCCCCGCTCCATGTCACCCGTCGCCGGCCTGGGGCCGGCTCCTCCTTCTTTACTTACGCGGAGCAGGGCACCCCACCGGCCCGAGCCGATACCGCGGTGGGTTTTCGGTTGTTCCAAGCCGCCGAGGCTTCCAGCCAGGGATGGCGGGTATCCGACTCCCGGAAGTCAAGGAGGAGGGCCGGTGTTTCTTCGGCCCGGGGGACATGGAGGGAGTTGGATACCCGCCGTCCTTGGCGTGCACCGCAATACCGACGTTTCATGCGTCGCGGAAGACGCACAGCGTCATGGAGCAACTGACATGGAATACACCACGCTCACGGCGAGCTTCGACAAGGGTCTCTGCCGGGCACGGCTGGACCGGCCCGAAGCCCGGAATGCCATCAACACGCAGATGATCGCCGAGCTGGATGCGGTGGTCGCCCGCTGCGAGGCCGGCGAGGCGGGCATCCTGGTCCTCGAAGGCGCGCCGACGGTGTTCTGTTCCGGCGGTGATTTCGAGGCGACGGCGGCGGCCCGGGAAGTCGCCGATCCCGAGCCCCTCTACCGCCTGTGGCAGCGCCTGGCGACCGGCCCCTTCGTCAGCATTGCGCTGGTGCGGGGGCGGGTCAATGCCGGGGGGGTCGGCTTCGCCGCCGCCGCCGACATCGTGCTGGCGGACCGCAGCGCCAGCTTCAGCCTGTCGGAGCTGCTGTTCGGCATCTTTCCCGCCTGTGTGCTGCCCTTCCTGGTGCGCCGCGTCGGCCTGCAGAAGGCCCATTACATGACGCTGATGACGCGGCCCTTCCCGGCGGAAGAGGCGCTCGCCAGCGGCCTGGTCGATGCCCTCGACGACGATGCCGAGGCCTTGTTGCGCAAGCACCTGTTGCGCCTGCAGCGCCTGTCGCCGGCGGCTATCGGGCGCTACAAGGCCTATCTGGCCGACCTGGCCGGCCGACAACTGGCGGATGCGAAACCGGCGGCCCTCGCCGCCAATCGCGCCGTCTTCGCCGAGCCGGAGGTGCAGCACAACATCCGGCGCTACGTCGGGGAAGGGAAGTTCCCTTGGGAGCCCTGATCCGGTGGTCCGCCGGAGCGATGGGCGCGATCCGCCGGTGCGGGTCGCTGTCCATGCTGGCGTTGCTGTCCGCGCTGGCCGTCGGTTCCGGTGGGGCCGCGGCCGAGGAGTCCGCCTGCGTAACCCTGTCCGGCCGCAACGGCCAGGCGAAAGGCACGCTGTGCGGAGTTCCGCTTCCCGGCGGCAAGGGGGCCGTCTACAAGGGCATCCGCTATGCCGGCGCGGAACGCTGGGCGTCATCCAGGCGGGTGACCGACTATGGCGAGACGCCGCAGGCGGCAAGGGCTTTCGGCCCGATCTGCCCGCAACCCGGCGGGCAGGGCACGATGTCGGAAGACTGCCTGTATCTCAACGTCTGGACGCCGGTGACGGGGAAGGCCGACCGCAAGGACCTGCCGGTGCTGGTCTTCATCCACGGCGGCGCCTTCGTCGAAGGTGCGGGCAGCTTGCCCTACTACGACGGCACTGCCTTCGCCCGCGATCACGATGTCGTCGTCGTCACGCTGAACTATCGCCTGGGTGCCCTGGGCTTCCTGCGGACGGATGCCAGGGGCCGTCCCCCGAGAAACGGCGGCAACTTCGGCATCGAAGACCAACTCAACGCGCTTGCCTGGGTGCGGGACAACATCGGCGCCTTCGGCGGCGATCCCGCCCGGGTGACGCTCGTCGGCGAAAGCGCCGGCGCCATGTCCACCGGTCTTCATCTGTTCGCCAGCCCCCGCTCGCAGCGGCTCTTTCGGGCGGCGATCCAGGAGAGCAATCCGCTCGGCTATCGCTACAGGAACCGGCTGCAGGCAGAAGAACAGTTCGCCGACTTTGTCGCCTGCCTGAACAGCGTCATGAAGAATCCCGCCGCCAAGGATTGTTCGTCCGGCGGCGGCCGTTTCCCGCGTGCCACGCCGACGACCGGGCAGATACTCCTGGCCCAGAACCTGTTCTCCGCCGCCGAATACGATGTGCAGGAGATCGACTACGGGCTGCCGGCCAGCATCCCGTTCGCGCCCTTCGTCGACGGCAGCTTCCTCACCCGGCAGCCCGCGGACGCGGTGGCCGGGGGCGCGCCGAAGCCGACGCTCTACGGCTTCAACAAGGACGAAGGCGTCATATTCGCCGAAGGCGAAGGCGCCTTGACTCCGGGCGACTTCAAGGAAAATCTGGTCTGGCTGTTCGGCCGGAATGCGGCGAGGATTCTGGCGAATCCCAGCTACAACCCCGCCACCCTGAACCCGGCCTACGGCCTGCCGTCCGCCGCCCTGACCGCCTATGCGAATTTCTTTGCGGACTTCGAGGTCAAGTGCGCGACCATGGCGGCAAACCGCAGGCCGGGCCCCAAGGCCTCCCGCGACATCTGGATGTACGAGTTCACCCAGACCGCGGGGACCCGCTTCTATCAACCAGCCTACGACCCGCTGGGCGTTTGCGCGGCGCATAACCGCTGGGGCAATTCCTGCCACGGCAACGAGCTGCAATACGTTTTCGACACCTTGGACGATGCGGCGACCGGGCGGGACCGGGCCCTGGCCACGGTCATGAACCAGGCCTGGGCGGCGTTTGTGAAAGCTCCCGGCAGCGGGCCCGGCATCGAAGGCTGGCGCCGATGGCAATGGAATTCCGGCCGTCCCGCCGAGGCCCCTTACGAACTGGCGGACCCCGGCGGTGTCGTCGATACGGGCAAGACCTTCAGTGCGTCGAATTGCGCGCTGTGGCTGAATGGGGCTATGGTCGCCGACACGTCGGGAAAGAGGCCCGGGCGGAAGTAGGAGCCGAACCCGCAGCTCCGGCCGGGGATCAGTTCGCGGATTTCCGCGCCGTGGCCGCCCACCACAGGCCGCCGGCCCCCAGGGTGCCGAAGGCCAGGGTCCAGGCCGTCGCGCTGCCGCTGCCGCCGGCCGCGTCGAGGGTGGCGCCGAACACCAGGGGCGCCACGAAGCCGGCGCCGAAGCCGAGCAGGGAGTAAATCGCCATGGCGGCGCCGCGCTGGGCCAGGGGCGTGGCCTGCACCAGGCCGGCGGTGAGGGCGGCGGAATCGGCCATCACGGTCATGAAATAGATCGCCAGCACGCCGAGCATGGCCCACCAGGGCCAGGTGGCGGACAGGCCGGCGAGCCAGCAGAGCAGACCCGAGGCGGCCATGATGGCGGCGATCCAGCGCAGGCGGCCGAGGCGTCCCGCCGCTTCGTTGCCGAGGATGCTGGCCGGCAGGCCCAGCAGGTTGATGGCGGCGGCGGCCTCGGTGGCGTTGATGGGAACGGTGGTCTGGCCGGCGGCGAAGGCGAAGACAATGAAGGCCACCATCCAGGAGCGCAGGCCGAAGAGTTCCCAGCAATGGACTGAGTAGCCGAGGATGAAGCGGCGTGTCTCCGGTTCGGCCAGCACCGGCCCGAAGCGCGGCAGCCAGTGGGCATGGCCGGCGCCGTGGGGCGCCTGGGGCCCGAGGCCGAAGAACACGGCGGGGGCGGCCAACAGGGGGCCGAGGGCCAGCAGCAGGAAGACCGTGGGCCAGGTCAGCAGCGCCCCCAACCAGCCGGCGGCGAGCAGGGAGACGCTGGTGCCGATGCCGAAGGTCGCGGTGTAGAAGGCGATGAAGCGGGCCTGGCGTGTGCCGCCGACCCGGTCGGTGAGGGCCTTGAGGCCGGGCATGTAGGTGCCGGCCAGCCCCGCGCCGGCGATGGCCTGGAACAGGGCCGCCGATTCGACGCCGCGGGCCAGCAGGGCGAAGCCGATGCTGCCGCCGGCCGCCAGCAGGCAGGAGAAGGCGAAGACGCCGCGGGCGTCGATGCGGTCGGTGATGCCGGAGAGGAAGGGCACGGCCACCATGTAGCCGAAGAAGAAGGCGCCGCCGATGAAGCCCGCCTCGGCGCCGCTCATGCCCCAGGTCTCGCGCAGGGCCGGCAGGAAGGCCGGGTACGCAGCGAAGCCCGTCATGCTCAGGGCCTCGGCGAGGCACAGCAGGGCGACGATGCGTCCGGCGCGCGGCGGTTCCGCGCTCATGGCTGCACGGCCCTGGACGGGCTCATCCGCCCTGGCCGGAACCGCCGGCCGGCACCGGGGGCTTGCCGGGCGCCTTCTTCGGCGCCGCCTTCTTGCGGTGGCGCGAGCGCCGTTTCGGGCCGCCGTAGCTCTGGCGCATCTGGGCGAGTTCGCTCAACTGCAGGGCGATCAGGTAGTTCACCGAGCCCTCGGGAATCACGCCTTCGGCATCGGGTTCGCCGGCGGGCACGCCGGTCAGCAGTTCCATGGCGCCGTCGATATCCTCGACGGCCCAGACGTGGAAGCTGCCGGCGGCCACGGCTGCCACCACCTCCTGGCGCAGCATCAGGTGACAGACGTTGGCGCGCGGGATCAGCACGCCCTGCTCGCCGGTGAGGCCGCGGGCGGCGCAGATGTCGAAGAAGCCCTCGATCTTCTCGTTGATGCCGCCCACCGGCTGGACGACGCCGAACTGGTTCACCGAGCCCGTCACCGCCAGGGACTGTCGGATCGGCAGGCCCGAGAGGGCCGAGAGCAGGGCGGCAAGCTCGGCCAGGGATGCGCTGTCGCCCTCGACGCCGCCGTAGGATTGTTCGAACACCAGGCTGGCGCGCAGGGACAGGGGCATGTTCCAGCCGAAGCGGGCGGCGAGGAAGGACGAGAGGATCAGTACGCCCTTGGTGTGGATCGGCCCGCCGAGATCCACTTCCCGCTCGATGTCGATGACCTCGCCTTCGCCCATGCGCACCGTGGCGGTGATGCGCACCGGATGGGCGAAGCTGCTGTCGCCCAGGGGCACGACGGCCAGGCCGTTGATCTGGCCGATGTGCACGCCCGTGGTGGCCACCAGCCACTGGCCGCGCAGGATCTCCTCCTGGTAGCGCTCGCGGATGCGCTCGTGGCGGCGGCGGTGGGCGGCCAGGGCAGCTTCCACATGCTCGCGGCCGATCAGCGGCGCCTGGTCGGCGACGGCGAAGTGCTCCGCCTCGCGCATGAGGTCGTCGAGGGGCTGGGTCTGGGTGGTGAGGCGCTGGGCGTCGCTGGCCAGGCGTGCGGCGTGTTCGACGATGCGGGCGACGGCGGCGGCGGAGAGGGGACGCAAGCCCTCGCGCCGCGCCAGGCTGGCGATCAGGCGGGCGTAGAGCAGGGTGTTGGCGGGATTGCGCTCGACTTCGCTCTCCATGTCGGCGCCGATCTTGAACAGGGCGGGGAAGTCCGGGTCCAGTTCGGCGAGCAGGTAGTAGATGGTGCGTTCGCCGATCAGCACCACCTTGAGGTCCAGGGGCACGGGCTGCGGTTCGAGCTGGAGCGTGCTGGAGAAGCCGATGAGTTCCGACAGGGATTCGATGCGCACCTCGCCCGACAGCAGGGCGCGCTTCAAGCCTTCCCAGGCGTAGGGTTGGCTCAGCACCTTGGCGGCGTCGAGTACCAGGAAGCCGCCGTTGGCCCGCTGCAGGGCGCCGGCCTTGATGAGGGTGAAGTTGCTCACCAGGGTGCCCATGTGCACCATGTGCTCGATGCGACCCACCAGGTTCTGCAGGGTCGGATGGTCCTCGTATACCACGGGCCGTTCGCCGTCGGCCGGGTTTTCCACCAGCAGGTTCACCAGGTAGCGCTGCACGGAGATGGCGCCCGAATAGACGGTGGTCTCCCCGTCCTCGTCGCCGTGGGGCGATTCCCGCAGGGACTCGCCGCTTTCGAGGATGTCGTGCAGGGCCGCGTCGAGGAATTCCAATACCTCGGGCAGGTCGGCGTAGCGGGGGCGGAGTTCCTCCATCAGGTGGCCGACGGCGAGGCCCAGGGCCTCCCGGCTGGCCTCCTTGATGCGGTTCTGCAGGTCCCGGCGCCAGCGCGGGAATTCGTTCATCAGCTTGTGCAGCTTCTCGTGGGCCAGCTCCATCTGGCTGCCGAGCTCCTTCTGGCGCTCCTCGGGAAGCTGGGCGAATTCCTCCTGGGAAAGGGTCTCCTCGCCGTTCTTCAGGGGGGCGAAGACGAAGCCCTGGGGCGTGCGCAGCAGGGCGACGCCGGCCGTGGCCGATTCGTGGCCCAGGTGGCGCAGGGCCGTCTCCTCGCGCTCCTTTTCCTCCTCCTGCATGGACTCGATGCGCGCCCGGTATTGGTCGCTCTCGAAGGTGGCGGCGATGGCCGGCGCGATCTCCTCGACGAAGCCCTGCATGTCGTCGCGCAGGTGGGCGCCGCGTCCGCAGGGCAGGCGCAGCAGGCGGGCCTGGGCGCCGGCGGCGAAGTTGTGCACGTAGCACCAGTCGGACGGCGGTTGGCCGTTCCGGCGTTCGGCCTTGAGCAGTTCGTCCACCATGGCGTGGCGTCCGCTGCCGCTGTCGCCGAGGACGAAGAGGTTGTAGCCCCGGTGGCCCATGTCCAGGCCCAGGTGGAGGGCTTCGGCGGCACGGGAATGGAGGCTGGCGATGTCGAGTTCCGGCAGCGTCTCGGTGCTGGAGAAGTCGAGGTCGGCGGGATTGCAGGGCGTGTAGAGGGCTTCGGCGGGGAGGGCTGCGGACGGGCGCATTTCAGGGTCTGCTGGTTTCGCTACGGCACAAGAATAACAGGCTCTAAGAACCCCTAAGGAAGGTCTGAATAAGGTGTGAACGATTTCATCGGAGTCATGTCAGACGAACGACCTCGCACACACGGATGAAAACGATGAAACAACTGACGCTCTCGGCAGGTGGCTTTGACCGGTACAACA
>JAOTRT010000009.1 GCA_030247725.1 Candidatus Nitricoxidireducens bremensis | reverse complement strand
CACATCACACGCTGGCGGCGCCATAGCCGCCCGAAGAAAATCGCCATGACGTTTCGATAGCCGGCATCGTGCCAGCATTCATCCGGGATGACAACCGCTGGGATCGGGGTTGCCTGCGCCATGTTGCACCGCCGCTTCGGGCAAGGGGCGGGGCAAGCCCGGCCGAGGAATTCGATGCTTCTCAATCGCTGACGAGGACGGGCTTGCCCCGCCCCGCAGCGCTCCGCACGCGGGCTACAGGCGCCCGGTATCGAACACCTTGCGCGGGTCCAGCGCCGAGCGCACGCGGGCGTTCAGCGCAGCGAGCGCGGGCGCCAAAGGATGGAACACACCCACCGACTTGTCGCCGCCCCGGAACAAGGTGGCGTGGCCGCCCAGCTTCGCCGCCACTTCGCGCACGTGGCCGGCGTCGATGTCGCCCCGCAGCCAGCGCTGGCTGCCGCCCCATTCGATGAAGGTGGCGCCCGGCAGGTCGGCGGGGGCAGCGGTGGAAGGCAGGGACAGGCGCCAGAGGGCTTCGTCGCCGGCGAAATAATCGAGTTGCTGCTCCCGCAGGCCGGCCCAGAACTGGCTCGCCTCGCTGGCCGCCACCAGGGCGCCGCCGAGCTTCTCGACGGCGGCGGCCACGGCGGCACGGGCACCGGAAAGACGCAGGGTGAGCACGTCGTCGCACCAGGCGGTGGCCGAGACGGGCAGCGGCTTGCCGGCCCACTGGTTCATGGTCTCCAGGGCCTTGGCCTCGGGCAGGTCGAAGCGCAAGGTGGCTTCGGCCACGGGCCGCGGCAGCACCTTGAGGGAGACTTCGAGGATCAGGCCCAGGGTGCCGAGACTGCCGGCGATCAGGCGCGAGACGTCGTAGCCGGCCACGTTCTTCATGACCTGGCCGCCGAAATTGAGTTCCCGCGCCTGGCCGTCCAGCAGCTTGACGCCGAGCACGTAGTCGCGCACGGCACCGGCGGTGGCGCGGCGCGGCCCGGAAAGCCCGGCGGCGACGCAGCCGCCCAGGGTGGCGGAAGACGTCGCCCCCTCGCCGAAGTGGGGCGGTTCGAAGGCCAGCATCTGGCCCTTCTCGGCCAGGGCGGCCTCGATCTCGGCCAGGGGCGTGCCGGCGCGGGCGGTGATGACCAGTTCGGTGGGCTCGTAGGCGACGATGCCGCGATGACCGGAGACGTCGAGCGCCTCGCCCTGGGGTGCGTTGCCGTAGAAATCCTTGCTGCCCCGGCCCCGCAGGACCAGGGGACCGGCGGCGGCGCGGATGCGGGCGGCGAATTGCTGGGATAGGTCGCTCATTTCGCGCTCCCGGTGAGGCGGTATTCGGAGCAGCGCCGCGGCGTCGGCACGGCCTTGCCCGGATTCAGCAGCCGCTTCGGATCGAAGGCCTCCTTGAGGGCGTGGAAGGCTTCCAGCTCCTCGCGGGAGAACTGCACGCACATCTGCTGCACCTTCTCGATGCCGACGCCGTGCTCGCCGGTGATGGTGCCGCCCACATCGACGGAAAGTTCGAGGATGCGGGAACCCAGTTCCGTGGCGCGCTCCAGTTCGTCGGGCACGCTGGCGTCGAACATGATCAGCGGATGCAGGTTGCCGTCGCCGGCGTGGAAGACGTTGGCGCAGCGCAGGCCGTAGCGCTGGGCGAGGCGTGCGATCTCGGTGAGCACGTGGGCCAGATGCTTACGCGGAATGGTGCCGTCCATGCATAGGTAGTCGGGCGTGATGCGGCCCACCGCCGGGAAGGCGGCCTTGCGGCCGGCCCAGAACTTGAGGCGCTCGGCTTCGTTCTGGGACACGCGCAGCTCGCGGGCACCGGCCTTTTCCAGCACGGCGCGCATGGCGGCTATTTCCTCGGCCACTTCCTCGGGCGTGCCGTCGGACTCGGCCAGCAGGATGGCCTCGGCGGACAGGTCGTAGCCGGCGTGCACGAAGTCCTCGACGGCGGCGGTGGCGGGCTTGTCCATCATCTCCAGGCCGGCGGGGATGATGCCGGCGGCGATGATGTCGGCCACGGCGTTGCCGGCCTTGATGACGTCGTCGAAGGAGGCCATCACCACCTGGGCCACCTGGGGCTTGGGCGTCAGCTTGACGGTGGCTTCGAGCACCACGCCGAGCATGCCCTCGGAGCCCACCATCACGGCCAGCAGGTCGTAGCCCGGTCCATCGAGGGCGTCGCCGCCGATCTCGACGATCTCGCCGTCGATCAGCGCCACGCGCAGCTTGAGGATGTTGTGCACCGTGAGGCCGTACTTGAGGCAATGGACGCCGCCCGAGTTCTCGGCCACGTTGCCGCCGATGGTGCAGGCGATCTGGGAGCTGGGGTCCGGCGCGTAGTAGAGGCCGAAGGGCGCCGCCGCCTCGGAGATGGCGGTGTTGCGCACGCCGGGCTGCACGCGGGCCGTGCGCGCCAGGGGATCGACTTCCAGGATGCGCATGAACCTGGCGAGGGACAGCACCACGCCGTCGTTCACCGGCGTGGCGCCGCCCGACAGGCCGGTGCCGGCGCCGCGCGCCACCACGGGCACGCCGTGGCGGTGGCAGGCCCGCAGCACGGCGACGGCCTGGGCCTCGTCGGCCGGCAGGGCCACGGCCATGGGCAGCTGGCGGTAGGCGGTGAGGCCGTCGCACTCGTAGGGCTTGAGGTCCTCGAAGTCGACGAGCAGGGCCGAAGCCGGCAGCAGGGCCGCCAGCTCGGCCAGCACCGCGCTGCGGGTGTCCTCGTCGATGCGGTGTTCGGGGGGATGGGCGTGCATGGCGGGCTCCGGGAATCCGAACCCCGGATTCTACGCGCCGGGCTCGATCAGAATCGCCCGGAAATCGTTCACATTCGTCCGCGTCGGGCCGGTCACCACGAGGTCGCCGAGGGCATCGAAGAAGCCCCAGGCGTCGTTGTCGGCCAGCCGGCCGCGGGCGTCGAGGCCGGCGGCGCGGGCCCGGGCCAGGGTGTCGGGCGCCAGCAGGGCGCCGGCGTTGTCCTCGGAACCGTCGATGCCGTCGGTGTCGCAGGCGACGGCGTGGATGCGCCCATGGCCGCCGAGGGCCAGCGCCAGGGCCAGCAGGAACTCGGCATTGCGTCCGCCGCGCCCGCTGCCGCGCACCGTCACGGTGGTCTCGCCGCCCGAGAGCAGCACGCAGGGCGGCGCCAGCGGAACGCCATTGCGGGCACAGGAAAGGGCGATGCCGCCCAGCACACGGGCGGCCTCCCGCGCCTCGCCCTCGATGGTGTCGCCCAGCACCAGGGGCGTGTAACCCGCGGCCCGCGCGGCTTCGGCCGCCGCGGCCAGGGCATCGCCGGCAGTGGCGACAATGCGCGTCGTGGCCTTGAGGAAGCGTTCGTCGCCGGGCTTGGGCGTCTCCGTCGTCCCGGCCGCCAGCAGGGCCCGTACGGCCGGCGGCGCCGCGACGCCGTGGCGGTCGAGGATGGCGAGGGCGTCGGCGCAGGTGGTGGCGTCCGGCACCGTGGGACCCGAGGCGATCACCGAGGCATCGTCGCCGGGCACGTCGGAAATGGCCAGGGTCAGCACCTGGGCCGGCGCGGCGGCGCAGGCGAGACGGCCGCCCTTGATGGCCGACAGGTGCTTCCTGACGCAGTTGATTTCGTCGATGGCGGCGCCGCACTTGAGCAGGGACCGGGTGACGGCCTGCTTGTCGGCCAGGCTCACGCCTTCGGCCGGCAGGGCCAGCAGGGCCGAGCCGCCGCCGGAGAGCAGCACCAGCACCAGGTCGTCGGCCGTCAGGCCCCGCACGGAATCCAGTGCCCGTTGCGCGGCGGCGAGACCGGCGGCGTCGGGTACCGGATGGGCGGCCTCGATCACCTCGATGCGCCGGCAGGACAAGCCGTGGCCGTAGCGGGTGACGGCGAAGCCTTCGAGTTGGCCGAGGTCGCCGGGCCAGCAATCCTCGACGGCGCGGGCCATGGCGGCGGCGGCCTTGCCGGCGGCGACGACGATGCAGCGACCGCGGGGCGGCGTCGGCAGCAGTTCCGCCAGGGCCGGCGGCACGCAGCGGGCCGGGTCGGCGGCGGCCACGGCGGCAGCGAACAGGCGCCGCAGCAGGGCGCGCCGGTCGGCGGCCTCAGCCGCCATAGGTGGGCGCCCGGTTGTAGAAGGCGAAGATGTCGTCGATGCGGTCCCGCTGGACCTGGCTCAGGTTGCTGAATTCCAGGCCGCAGACCTGGCGGCCGTCCTCCTCCCGCTGCCAGCGCAGGGCGGCCTCGATGGGCACCGGCGCCTGGCTCCGGTAGCGATCGAGGGAGTCGGCCGGCATCTGCAGCTCCACGGTCACGGGCAGGCCCTTGTGCAGGGGGCGCGGCACGACGATGCGCACGCCGGAGACGCTCACGTCGGAGGCCAGGGCTTCGGCGGCGAGGGGCGGTTCGCTGCCCTGGCGCACCATCATCAGCACACCGCGGTCGAGGCGCGGATGGCGGCGCTTCTCGCCCACGGGCCGCGACTCGACCATCACGTCGCGCTGGAAGTTGAAGCCGGACATGACGTCGTTGAGCTGGCCGGTGACCCGGTGCAGGTCGTTGCCGATGGCGGCCGTGGTCTCCACCTTGGTGGAGCTTTCGTTGAGGGTGGCGAAGAGGCGCTCCAGGGTCGCCTCCAGGTGGGCGAGCTGTTCCATCTGGTGGCGGCTGGCCTCGACGATGGCGTCGTTGCCGGTGGCGGCCTGGGAGACGCCCTCGGCCATGGCCGCCATGACCTGGGCGGATTCGCCGGCGACCACCTGGTTGCCGTGCACCCGCTCCACCACGGAGGTCATGGTTTCGCGCAACTGATGGACGCGGCCGGAGATGGTGGACACGATGCCGGTGACCTCGGCGGCGGACTGGGTGGTGCGCTCGGCCAGCTTGCGCACCTCGTCGGCGACGACGGCGAAGCCGCGCCCCTGCTCGCCGGCGCGTGCCGCCTCGATGGCGGCGTTCAGCGCCAGCAGGTTGGTCTGGCTGGCGATCTCCTTGATGGTGTCGATGATGCGCGTGATCTCCTCGGCGGAGGCGGAGAGTTCCACCACTTCGCCGGAGACCCGGTTCACCTCCTCCACCGTCGCCTCCATCTGGGCGATGTTGCGCTGGACCGCATTCACGCCCTCGGTGCCGCGCACCTGCACGTCCCGCGTCAGGGCGGCGGCGGAGCCGGCCTGTTCCTCGACCTTGCGCGCTACCTGGGTCAGGGCCTGGGTGTCGGCCACCACCTCGGCGGAACGGGCCTCCTCGTTGCGGCTCACCTCGGCGATCTCGCTGGCGATGGTGGCGATCTGGAAGGAGGACTGGGCCATCTGGCGTCCGCTGTCCTCGACGCTGCCGAGGATGCGCGAAAGCTTGCCGATGACGTCGTTGAAAATGCGCTGGAGAACGCCGATCTCGTCGTGGGCGGTGACGTTCACGCCCTTGGTGAGATCGCCCTGCTCCACCGCCTTGAGGGCGTTGCAGAGCTCCAGGATGGGCTTGAGGAAAAGTTTCGCCACCAGGCCGATGAGGAAGAACTGGAGCGCGAATTCGAGGCCGGATTCCCACACCGAGTGGAAGTGGTAGGCGGCCCGGTTGTCCGCCATGGCCTTGATGGCCGCCTCGGGGGCACCGCCCTGGCGGGCGATGTCGATCATCTTCTGCAGCTCCCAGGAGGCAAGGAAACGGTTATAGATGGTCGTCACCATGGTGACGACGAAGAAGCCGATCTGGAATTTCCAGCGGATGCTCAGGTTGATGAACCAGTTCATGGCGCTCTCTGCAATTTTGGGTTACCGCCAGCCGTCCAGCCACGCCAGGCCTGCGGCAGCCGTGCTCAGGGGCTGGTATTCGCAGCCGACCCATCCGGCATAGCCGAGACGGTCGAGGCGTTCGAACAGGAAGGGGTAGTTGATTTCCCCGGTGCCGGGTTCGTGGCGGCCCGGGTTGTCGGCAATCTGGATGTGGCCGATGCGGGACAGGTGGCACTCCAGGCGGCGGGCGAGGTCGCCCTCCATGACCTGGGCGTGGTAGATGTCGAACTGCAGCCGCAGGTTGTCGGCGCCGGCGGCGGCGATGATCTCCAGGGCCTCGTCGCTGCGGGACACCAGGAAGCCCGGCACGTCCCGCGTGTTGATGGGTTCCAGCAGCAGTTCGACGCCGGCGTGGCCGAGTTCAGCCGCGGCGAAACGCAAGTTGTCCACCAGAGTGGCGTGCGCCGCCGCGGCGGCGACGCCCGGCGGCAGCAGGCCGGCAAGGCAGTTCAGCCGCGGGCAGCCGAGGGCCCGGGCGTATTCGGCGGCGCGGGCGACGCCGGCGCGGAATTCGGCGACGCGGCCCGGATGGCAGGCGATGCCGCGTTCCCCCGCCGCCCAGTCGCCGGCCGGCAGGTTGAACAGCACCACCTCGACGCCGGCCGCCCGCGCCGCCGCGGCCAGCAGGCCCGGCTCGTAAGCATAGGGGAAGTGGAATTCGACGGCGCGGAAACCGGCAGCAGCAGCCGCGGCGAAGCGCTGCGGGAACTCGACTTCCAGGAACAGGTAGGACAGGTTGGCGGCGAAACGGGGCATGGCCCGATTCTACCCGGCAGCGGCCGGCGCCGCGTCATTCATCCGGCATGAATCGCCGGAAGTCAGAGGGCGAGGGCGGCCATGTCGTCCAGCAGAACGGTGACGGCGGCGGCCTCGCGCCGCGCCAGCAGGCGAAGGGCGAGGGCGCGCCAGTGCTCAGCCCCAGCGTGGGCCGCCGCCAGCACCGGCGCCGTATCGCCCGTCGCCGCCCAGGTTTCGCCGGCCGCCGCCAGGCGCGGGAACAGGACACCCCGCAGGCCGTCCAGGTTGGCGAACCAGAAATGCAGCGACGGCCAGGCCTGCCGCGCCACCAGCTCCGGCAGGGTGACCAGACAGTCGGCCAGGTGGTCGCGCACGGCGCGGGCCAACAGTTCGGCGCGGCGCTCGGCGAAGCCCGCCAGCATCTCCTCCCAGGCGGGCCCCAGCAGGCGGCCGGCGGCGTGTTCGCCGCGCTCGTGGAGGATCACCGTCGCCGTCTCGGCGGCGGCCATGCGCGCCAGGGCCGCGGCGCCATCGTCGAAATAGCCCCAGGCCTCCAGGGCGCGTCGCATGGGCCCCGGCACCTGGCGCACGCCCCAGGCCTCGGCCTTCTCCCACAGCCACTGGCGCAGGGCCTCCTGGCGCACGATCACCGTGTCGCCCTGGAGGGCGGCAGGGATGGCGGCGATGTCGCGGGCGTATTCGCAGCCGCTGACGACCACCTGCAGGCCGTCCACGGTGTCGTGGCGGTCAAGGCGGCCGAGGAAGAAATGGGCGCTGCCGTAGCGGCCGATGCCGGCGCCGTACACCAGACCATGGCCGGCGAGGACCTCATTCACCGCCGCGACGGCAAAGGGCTCGTAACGCTCCCCCGCCAGCGGCAGCTCGCCGTAGTCCTCCTCGGCCACCGTGTCCCAGAGTTCCTCCCGCTCCGCCAGCCAGCGCCCCACCTCGGCCCGGGGCGGCGCCACGCCGAGGGGCAGGCCGTGTTCCCAGCGGTAGTACTCGCGCATTTCCAGCAGGTAGTTGCACAGGGTCATCTCGCGGGCATGGCGCGCATCCGCGATGTGGCAGTTGCGCTGGACGGCTTCGATGAGGGCGCCGACGTTCAGCACGGCAGTCCCGCCGCCGGGCCGTCCCAAGGCGGGACGGCGCGTTCGCGGAGCGAACATCCGCTTCCCTGAGGACTCGGTGTCGCCCCCATATTCCGAGCGTAGCGAGCATTGCGGCTCCCCTTCCGCGAGGAGGGGGCCGGGGGGTGGCGGGCCATGGCCGTCACGGCCTCCTCCGGCGCAACTGGAAGGCCGCGACGCCCTTGACGATCTCGGAGAAGGGCAGATCGTCGAGGCTGCCGTAGCGCTCGCTCGCCGCGCGCACCAGGCGGTGCACGTCGGGGGCGTGGGTGTCGGGGGAGACGACCTGACGCAGGCCCTCCAGGCCGCCGCACTGGATCTTCATGACCATGGCGTGGGGCAGGATGCGCTCGGTGGCCTTGATTCGCAGGGCGAAGGCCGACTTCTCCCGCAGCAGGCCGTAGAGAGTGCCGCAGGCGGCGCGCGCCACGGGGGAGGCGCAGACGAGGCTCTCCGCCTCGCCGATGGTCTGGCGGCGCGCCAGTTCGCAAACGGCGCTTTGGGCCAGCAGGGCCTTGCCGAAGACACAGGGGAGGCGGTTGATCTCCTCCCCCGGCGGCCGGTAGATGGTGCCGTCCATGGGACGGGAAGCCCCTCGCCTAGAGGTCGTCGCCGACCAGCAGGGGCGCCTCCCGCACCTGGGAAAGCTGATCCTCGGCCTGGAGCTCGTTGTCGGCGAACATCACCTTGATGACGCTGCCGGCGGGCTGGTCGGCTTCGCCGCGCAGGCGCTTGGCTTCGGCGCTGGCCTCCTTGAACGAAGGGAACTGGGCGAGCTTGGCGAGCTGGCGGATCGGCTTCTCGGTGACGCGGTAGAGGTAATAGGGCATGGGGGTCTCCTGGCTATCGTTATCGGACTCACTCGACGTAGCGCTTGCTGGCGCGCCGCCGGCCGGGTTTGGATTTCTGGATGATGACGCCTTTCACGGGCGCCAGGTCGGCGATGTCGGTGGCTTCGTAGCGCGGGTTCAGCGGCGCCAGGCGCCAGCCGTCGCCCTGGCGCAGCAGCTGGCGGAAAATCCACTCGCCGTTGAGCTGGGCCAGCACGTAGGAACCGTCGGTGGCATAGCCGGAAGGTTCGATGATGATGATCTCGCCTTCGAGGAATTCCGGCTCCATGCTGTCGCCCAGCACCATGAGGGCGAAGGCCTCGGCCTCGTCGCAGGAGGAGCCGGTATCCGCATCGGCGGCAGGGTTGATCGGGATGATTTTCTTCATGATCCGATATTACCTCCCGGGCGGCGACACGCCAAAGCGCGCCGCCCCTGCCGTTCAGACCATGGGCCAGCGCAGATTGCCGCCGAGCTCCTTCTCGGGCCTGCCGATGTAGTAGCCCTGGGCCATCTCGATACCCATGGCACGCAGTTCGGCGAGCACTTCCTCGCTTTCCACGTGCTCGGCGATGACGGCGATATTGAGGTCGGCGGCGAGCTGGCGGATGGTCTGGACGAAGGCCCGGTCCTTCTGGCTTTCCAGGATGTTGACGATGAAGTCGCCCTCGATCTTGAGGAAATCCACCGGGAAGCGGCGCAGGTACTGGAAGGACGAAAAGCCGGAACCGAAGTCGTCGATGGCGAGCTTGAAGCCCGCCATCTTGAGTTCGCCGACCAGGCGTTCGAGGATGACGATGTTCTTGACCGTGTCGCGCTCGGTGATCTCGAAGACGATCTGGCCCGGCTCGATGCCGCCTTCGGCGACGATGCGCTTGAGGGTCTGCATGAAATCGGCCAGGGCCAGCGCCCGCGGCGACAGGTTGATGAAGATGTGGCCCTTGAACTTGGCCGCCGCGGCCGCCTGCAGGGCCTTCTCCATGACCATGGAGTCGAGGCGGTGGATGATGCCGGCCTTCTCGGCGTATTCGATGAAGCGGCCGGCCTCGATGTGCTCGCCCTCGAAGGACAGCCGCGAGAGCACCTCGAAGGCGACGACGCGGGTGCCCTGCAGGTCCATGATGGGCTGGAAGAAGGGCACGATGCGTCCCTCGTTGACCGCATTGACCACCTGCACCGTGGTCTCGGTCATGTCGCGGAACACCTCGGCGACCTCAGCCTCGTTGGGGATGCCGACCTGGTGCTTGCCCGCGGTCTTCGCCTTGTACATCATGTTGTCGGCGAAGAGGAACAGGTCCTTGGCGTTGTCGGCATGCACCGGGTAGAGGGCGAGGCCGATGGAGACGCTACCGGAGATCGGCGCCGCGTCCGGCACCGCCACTTCCATGGCGCGCACGGTGTCGAGCACGCGCTGGGCGACGTTGGCCGCCTCTTCCTGCTTGACGTCGGGCAGCAGCAGCACGAACTCGTCGCCGCCGTAGCGGGCGAAGATGTCGCCCGGCCGCAGCGCCTGCTTGACGACGTAGGCCAGCGACTGCAGATAGCGGTCGCCGATGGCGTGGCCGTAGCCGTCGTTCACCAGCTTGAAGTTGTCGAGGTCGATCACCATCAGGGCGAACTGGTAGCCGTGGCGCGTGGCGCGCGCCACCTCGTACTCGAACAGCTCCCAGAACACGCGCCGGTTGTAGAGGTCGGTGAGCGGGTCACGGGTGGCGTAGTACTCCATGTCCTGGGTGTACTTGTGGATCGCCTTCACCGAGCCGACGACGTTGAGCATGGTGGACAGGATGCTGTCCATCACCAGGCGCAGGGTGTCGTCGTCCGCCGAGGAGGCGTTCACGCCGATGCCGACGATGCCGCCGATCTTCGGGTTCTCCACCAGCAGGGTCTTGGTGTGCAGGGCCACGGCCTGGGCGTCGAGCGCCAGCTCGCCGCTCACCCCGGTCGGCATGTGGTGATGCAGCGCCACCTGGGAAAGCTCGCTGAAGCGGTCGTCCGCCGCCACCAGGCGGCGCACGTGCTCCTCCAGCATGCGCTTGGTGTCGGCCGACGGGGTCTGGCTCCAGAAGATCTCCAGGTCGTAGGACTCGTCGCCGACCTGGAACACGGAGAACAGCACGTGGGTGGTCATGACGGTGTTGATCTCGGCGAGCAGGCGGGCGATGTACTCGCCCCAGTCGCGCACCACTTCCGAGGTGATGACGAACTTCTCCAGCAGGCCGATCTCGAAGCGCAGCACGTGCTTGTCCACGGCGACGGCACGCATGCGCTCGACGAGCTCGCCGAGATGGGCGAACAGGCGGTTGAACTCGTCGAAGCCGGCGTCGAAGCGGGAGAACTCCAGGGTGCGCAGGTCGGCCACCGCATTCACGCCGGAGACGGCGGTATCGACGCCAGCGATGGAGTTCTCCAGCTTGCGGCTGACGCGCAGCACGGCGACGACGGCCAGCCCCAGCAGCACCGGCGACAGCAGCGCCAGCCAGACCAGGAAGTCGGCGCGGGCGCGTTCCAGCAGCGGGGCGAAATCCTGCTTCACCTCGATGATGCCGAGCACGTCGCCGGCCTTGGCCGCATCGTGGCAGTTCTCGCAGCGCTCGTTGGCCACCAGGGGCATCAGGTAGCGCACGCCGCCGGCCGGCGACAGGGTCACCGGCTTGCCGGTGGTAAGGGCCTCGCGCAGAGCCTCGTCGAAGGGCGGTTGCTCGATCTCGCCGTAGTCCTTGGCGACGACGGGGCCGCGGTAGATCTGCAGCTGGGTCGGCGTGTCCTTGGCGGAATCGCGCACGGCGGCGATGAACTTCTCGGCCTGCTTGCGCTTCCAGCCGGTGCTCATCACCTGGTACATGCCGGTGAAAGTGACCTGGGCCAGGGCGTTGGAGGACTCGCGGGCGTTCTCGCGCACCGTGTGGTCGAGAATGCGGCCGATGACGAAGTAGCTCGCACCGAAGAAGCCTACCGTCACCGCAGCGGATGCCGCCAGGATGAAGGTGCGGATGCGCATCGTCATGACCTCTCAATAGCCGGGAAAGCGCCGATTGTAGCGCGGGCGCAAGCCGTGCCGGCTTGATCCGGCGTAATTAATGGCGGCGACATCAGCCGGCGGCCAGACGCAGGCGCTCTGCCGCCATGCCGCGCTGCCGCAGGCCGGCCGCCACGGCGGCGACGAAGGGCGCCGGGCCGGCGACGTAGGCGTCGCGGGCGGCGAGGTCGGGCAGGCCGGCCACGGCCGCCAGGGCCGCGTCCGCAGCGGCGGTCACGTCGGCCGCCGTGCAGGGCAGGTAGCGGAAGCCGTCAATGGCATCGGCCCAGGCGCGGCACTGGTTGTCCAGATAGTGGCCGCCCGGCCGCGTGACGGCCCAGCAGACGGCGATGGCGCCGACCACATCCACGGCGAGGGCATGCTCGACAAGGCTGGCCACCGGCGCGTAGCCCGTGTCGCAGCAGACGAACAGGGCCGGCGCCGGCGAGTCCTTCTTCAGCACGAAGTCGCCCCAGGGGCCCCGCACGCTGATGGGATCGCCCGGCCGCAGGGCACCGGCGAACAGCCGCAGGGCGAACTCGTCTTCCTCGTCGCGCGGAATGTGGAACAGCAGGTTGCGGTCGTCGCAGGGACAGGAGGCGATCGGGTAGTCGCCGCCGAAGTCGGCGGTGCCGCCGGCGACGCCGAGGCTGACCTGCTGGCCGGCAAAGAAGCGCAGCCGGCTGCTGCGCTGGGTCTGCAGGTGCAGCAGCAGGGTATCGGCGTCCAGCGGCGTCAGCGCGCGTACCCGCGCCGTCATCTGCTGCTCGGGCAGGTCGGCCGGCCGATCCGCCTCCAGCACCTCGATCACCAGGTCGGTGGCCGCCGTGTGGGAGCACAACAGGGTGTAGTTCTGGGCCTTCTCGGCCGCCGACAGGGGGTAGTCGTGGTGGTGGGTCTGGCGCACCTCGCCGGCAACGACGCGGGCCTTGCACAAACCGCAGTTGCCGTTGCCGCAGCCGTAGGCCGGCGCCAGGCCGGCCCGCAGCGCCGCCTTCAGCACGGTCTCGCTGCCCTCGACGAAGAACTCGCGGCCCGAGGGCCGCACGGTGACGTGTGCCGACATGACCCGCAGAATATCATCGGCGATCTCGATGGCGTCGGCCTTGTCGTCGCTGCCGAGCACCGCAGCGAGGCCGTCGTCGAGCTGGCGGCCGAGCTCCGCCGTCGCGGCGCCGGGCAGTTCGCCGATACGCTCGCGCAGGGCTTCGACGAGATCGTGGTAACGCGCCAGGTGGCGGCGCAGGTCGGCCAGCTCCTCGCTCTGGGCCACCAGCCGCTGGGCGAGAATCTCCTGGGACGGCAGCATGCGCTCGCGCACGCGGCGGCCGAAGCTCTGTTCCTTGATGCGCGTGACGCGCTCGAAGGCGCCGCTTTCCTCCAGATCGATGTCAGGATACAGCCGGCGCAGCTCATCGGTGGACACCATGCCTTCATGGGTCGCCAGCTCGCCCTCGCGGATGCGCTGCTGGAGCGCGCCGCGCGTGACGCCGATCAGATGCGCCGCCCGTGAAACGGTGAGCATGTGGCTCATGTCGTCTTCCTCCGCCTGATCCGCTTGCTGGCGGATTCGTTTGCGGCAAGCATAGCGCGTCCGGCCGCCTTGTGGCGGCGCGCCGCCGGGAGCACCGGGATTTATGCGCCATAATCCGCCCATGGACTCCGCCCTGCGCATCCTCGTCGTCGAGGACAACCCCGATCTCGCCGCCAACCTCGTGGACTTCCTCGAAGGCCACGGCCACCTGGCCGACGCCGCCGGCGACGGCGTCACCGGCCTCAAGCTCGCCGCCGCCAACGACTACGACGTCATCGTGCTCGACGTCATGCTGCCGGGCCTCGACGGCCTGGAGCTGTGCCGCCGCCTGCGCGGCGAGGTCGGCAAGCTGACCCCCATCCTCATGCTGACGGCACGCGACGCCACCGAGGACAAGATCGCCGGCCTCGAAGCCGGCGCCGACGACTATGTGGTGAAGCCTTTCGTGCTGCGGGAAGTCGAGGCGCGCCTGAAGGCCCTGGCGCGGCGCGCCCAGGCCGCCTCGCCGCGGCAGACCCTGCGGGTGGGCGACCTCGCCTACGACACCGGCACCTACCGGGTAAGCCGCGGCGACACGGTCGTCGAACTGCCCCCCATCCCCCTGCGCATCCTCGAAGCCTTGATGCGGGCCTCGCCGCGGGTGCTCTCGCGCGACGAACTGGAACGCGCCATCTGGGGCGACCTGCCGCCCGACAGCGACGCCCTGCGCGCCCACATGCACATCCTGCGCAGCGCCGTGGACAAGCCTTTCGCCCGGCCCCTGATCCGCACCCTGCGGGGCCTGGGCTGGCAGATAACGGAAGACGATGCGCCGCCGGCATAGCCTGCGCTTCCGTGTCGCCGCGGCCTTCGCGGGGCTCGGCGCGCTGCTCAGCCTGCTGTTCGCCGCCGGCATCTGGTTCGCCGCCCACAACGTCTCCCAGCGCCTGATGGATCAGACCCTGCGGGCCGAGCTGGACGACTACATGGCGCGGCGCGCCCGCAATCCCCACTCCCTGCCGCCCGATACCGCCGGCCTGCGCGGCTACGTCGGCGCGGTCGATGCCGACGACGGCGCACCGCCCGAAGTGCGCGGCCTGGCGCCGGGCCAGCACGAGGTGAGCATTGCCGGCGTGCCCTACCGCGTCTCCGTGGCCGAGCGCAAGGGCGAGCGCTACACCATGCTGTTCGACGAGCGACGTCAGCGGGCGCGGGAAGCCCGTTTCCTCGCCTGGCTCGCCGGCGGCGCCGCCCTGATGACCCTGCTGGCCTCGGCCGGCGGCCTCTGGCTGGCGGGCCGCGTCATCGCCCCGGTGACGGAACTGGCGCGCGCCGTCGGCCAGGCCCAGGCCGAGAACCTGCCGCGCCTGGCCGGCGACCTGCGCACGCCCGACGAAATCGGCGAGCTGACGCGCGCCTTCGACGCCTACCTGGCGCGGCTGGCCGCCTTCATCGAGCGGGAGCGCGCCTTCACCGCCGACGCCAGCCACGAGCTGCGCACGCCCCTGGCGGTGATCCGCGGCGCCGCCGAGGTGCTCGGCGACGACGCCCAGCTCACGGCCAATCAGGCCCGGCGCGTGGCCCGCATCGAGCGCGCCGCCGCCGAGATGTCGGCCCTGATCGCCGCCCTGCTGCTGCTGGCGCGGGAGGAGGCGGCGCCGGTCGACGAGCCCTGCGATGCCGCCCGCGTCGTGCGCGACTGCATCGAGCGTTACCGCGGCCTCGCCGCCCAGCGGCGCAACGCCCTGGAGATGGCGATGGACACCGCGCCGATGCTGGAGGTGGACCCGGCCTTCCTCGTCATCGTGGTGGGCAACCTGGTGCGCAACGCCATCGCCCACACGGAGGACGGCACGGTCCGCGTCCAGCTGCTGGCCGACCGCCTCGTGGTGGCCGACACGGGGCGCGGCATCGGCAGCGAGGAGATGGACCGCGTCTTCCAGCGCTACTACCGGGGCCCGGAAAGCAGCGGAGCGGGCATCGGCCTCTCCCTCGTCAAGCGCATCTGCGACCGCCACGGCTGGACCATCGACCTGGAAAGCAGCGTCGGCGGCGGCACCACAGCCACCCTCCGATTCGCGGCTTGACGTTCCCTTGACGTGCGCTTGACCTCGGCTTCACGCCGGGGCCGCTAGGCTACGCCCATCGCCAGGGCGTCCGACGCCTTTGTCTTGGCGCATATATTCGGACCTGCTAATATTCAGCCCATCCCAAAATCCATGCAACTCGTCGACGCAGGTCAACCGATCCCCGAAATGAAAGTCCCCAGCGGCCCCCTGGTCCGGTTGTTCCCCTTCCTGCGCTGGTGGCCGCGGGTCAACCGCCAGACCTTCCGCGACGACCTGCTGGCCGGCATCACCGGCGCCCTCATCGTCCTGCCTCAGGGCGTGGCCTTCGCCACCATCGCCGGCCTGCCCCCCCAATACGGCCTCTACGCGGCCATGATGCCGGCGGTGATCGGCGCCCTCTGGGGTTCCTCCTGGCACCTGGTTTCCGGCCCGACGACGGCCATCTCCATCGCAGTCTTCGCCGCCATGTCGCCCCATGCCGAGCCGGGCTCGGCCCAGTACATCGGCCTGGTGCTGACGCTCACCTTCCTCGTCGGCGTCTTCCAACTGGCCCTCGGCCTGGCGCGCATGGGGGCGCTGGTGAACTTCATCTCCCATACGGTGGTGATCGGCTTCACCGCCGGCGCCGCGGTGCTCATCGCCGCCAGCCAGGTGCGCAACTTCTTCGGCATCGATATTCCCCGCGGCACGCCCTTCTACGAGATCGTGCACCAGCTCGCCGTCCAGGCCGGCGACATCAACCCCTACGTGCTGCTGGTCAGCGGCGTGACCCTCGCCACCGGCATCCTCACCAAGCGCTACGCAAAGAAGATTCCCTACATGATCGCGGCCATGATCGTCGGCAGCCTGGTGGCCGAGGCGCTGAACCTGGCCCTGGGTCAGGAGGCGACCGGCATCCGCACCGTTGGCGCCCTGCCCGCCTCCCTGCCGCCCCTGTCCACCCCCGACTTCTCCCTGGACGCCCTGCGCGTCACCCTCGGGCCGGCCCTGGTCATCACCATGCTGGCCCTCACCGAGGCCGTCTCCATCGCCCGCGCCATCGCCGTGCGCTCGGAGCAGCGCATCGACGGCAACCAGGAGTTCATCGGCCAGGGCCTCTCCAACATCGTCGGCGCCTTCTTCTCGGGCTACGCCTCCTCCGGCTCCTTCAACCGCAGCGGCGTGAACTACGAGGCCGGCGCCAAGACGCCCCTGGCCTCCATCATCGCCTCCGGCGTGCTGGTGCTGGTACTGCTGCTGGTGGCCCCCCTGGCCGCCTACCTGCCCACCGCCGCCATGGCCGGCATCCTGTTCCTGGTCGCCTGGGGCCTCATCGACTTCCACCACATCCACTCGATCTGGCACACCAGCAAGGCCGAGTCGGCCATCCTGGCAGCGACCCTGATCGGCACCCTGTTCAACCTGGAGGCCGGCATCTTCCTCGGCGTCCTGCTCTCCCTGCTGATGTTCCTCTACCGCAGCTCGCGCCCCGAGGTGATCCCCGTGGTGCCGGCGCCGGAAGAAGGCGCCTACCATTTCGTGCGCGCCGCCGGCCGCCCCGAGTGCCCCCAGTTGCGCATCGTGCGCGTGAACGGCGCCCTCTATTTCGGCGCCGCCAGCTACGTGCAGCAGGTGCTGCAGCAGATCGACGAGGACAACCCCCAGCAGAAGTCGGTGCTCATCACCGCCTCCAGCCTTTCCCACATCGACGTCGCCGGCGCCGAAGTGCTGGCCCAGGAGGCGCGCCGCCGCCGGCGCCTCGGCGGCGGCCTCTACTTCTACCGTTTGAAGAAATCCCTCTACGACTTCCTCAAGCAGGGGGACTACGTGAAGGACATCGGCGAAGGCGCCTTCTTCCCGGTCATGACCAACGTCACCGGCGCCCTCTACTGGACCCTCAACCCGGACATCTGCCGCAGCTGCAAGACGCGCATCTTCAAGGAATGCCACAGCGGCCTGCTGCCGGACGGCTTCCGCCGCCTGCGCCTGATGCTCGCCACCGACGGCAGCGAGTTCTCCCGCGCTCCCACCGCCATCGCCATCGAGCTGGCGCGGCGCTTCGGCGTCACCCTCGACGTCGTTACATCGGTAGACCCTCAGGACGAGGCCGAACTAGCGCGCGCACGCCTGGCACCCACCCTGCGCGAAGCCCTCGTCGCCGGCGTGGACGCGGAGGAGATCGTCCGCCAGGGCCGCAACCCGGTGGATGAAGTCGTCGCCGCCGCCGCCGCCGCCGATACCGGCATCCTGGTGATCGGCCGGCGGCCGGGCCACGACATCAAGCAGCGCCTGCTCGGCGACGTGGCGGCGCGCATCATCGACACAGTCCCCAGCCACGTGCTGGTGGCCGGCTGGCAGGCCGGCATGTGGCAGCAGCGCATCCTCGTCGCCTGCGACGGCAGCGAAACCGGCGATGCCCTCGTCGGCGCCGCCATCCAGATCGCCAAGGCGACGCGCACGCCCATCACCCTGATGACCGCCATCGGCACCGACAAGGAACAGGCGGACGCCGAGGAAGATCTCGCCCACATGGCCGGGCTGGTGCGGCTGGAAGGCATCGCCTGCGACACCGTCGTCGCCCGCGGCAGCGCCGGCGCCGCCATCGTGCAGACGGCCGCCGAGATCGGCGCCGACCTCGTCGTGGTCGGCCATCGCCGCGGCCGCGGCATCGGCGGCACCGTCGTGGATCGCATCGGCGGCGGCCTGCAATGCGCCGTGCTGGTGGTCAAGCCCGCCGCCAAGGCCGGCAAGCTCGTCGGCCAGGACCGGTTCTAGCCAGGGTTCCCACCGCCCTCCTCCGGCGGCTTCAGGCCGCGGAATTCCCGCCACAGCAGAAGGTCGTAGGCGATCTTCATGGCTGCTCCCACCAGCAGCGGACTACCGAGGGCCGCAGCCCCCATGAGCCAACCGGCGAAGCCGGGCGCCACGGCCCAGCCGCCGAGGCGCACCAGATGGGTGACGCCGGCAGCGAAGGTACGCTCGGCCGGCGCCACCATCGCCATCACATAGGATTGCCGCGTCGGCACATCCATCTCCACCAGACCTTCCCGCAGCAGGAACAGCACGGCGGCCACCGGAAAGCTGGGGGCGAAGGCCACCGTCGCCAACAGCAGGCTGGACGGGATGTGGGTGAACACCATCGTATTGACGAGGCCGATGCGGCGCGCCAGCCAGGCCGCGCCGAGATGGGAGACGGCGTTCATGCAGCGGGCAGCGAAGAACAGCAGCGCGATCCAGGCCGGCGAAACCTCGAAGCGGGCGAAGAAGAACCAGGACAGCAGCGCCGCGCCGAGGAAGCCGCCGGCGATGCTGTCGATGGCGAACAGGGCCGAGATGCGCCAGAGGATGCTGCGGCTGCGCGGCGAGAGGGGCACGCGGGCAAGGCCGGCGGGAGCCTCCGCCGCCGCCGACAACCGCAGGTAGAGCGGGATGCCGGCGGCGAGCAGCGCCGCATAGAGCAGGAAAGCGGCACGGTAGGCCGCCGCCTCGCCGCCGAGGGCATCCGCCAGCAGGGTCGGCAGGGCGGCCAGCAGGGCGCCGAGGGCATGTCCCACGTCCAGCGCCAGGTTGTACCAGGCGAAGGCGCCGGTACGTCCGGCGGCGGCCGTCGTCGCCGGCAGGACCGCCTGCTCCAGGACCAGCGCGGCGCCGCGGTCGCGCCCCATGCCATTCACCATGCCGAGGAAGGCGGCAGCAGCGGCGAGCCCCGCCATGCCCGCCGGCGCCAAGGCCAGCACCAGGCCGCCGGCGGCGCCGAGCAGGGCAAGGAAGGCCAGGGAACGGCGGCGGCCGAGCCGGTCGCCGTGCAGCGTCACCAAACCCAGGGCCAGGGTCGCGCCGAGGAGCCCGGACGAAACCGTCAAGCCCAGCGCCGCCGCCTCCAGGCCGAGGCGGGCAAGATGCAGCCCCAGCAGCACGCCCGCCATGCCGGTGGCAAGGGCGCGCAGGAAGGCGGCGATATTGACGAGGCGACGATCCATGATCCGGCAGCGAGTTGTTGTAATACTTACTACCAGACTGTAGCATACGATACATGAACCATCCTGTCTCATGGCGCCTGCTGGTCGCCAGCCTGCCCACCAAGCCCGCCGCCGCGCGCATGCGCCTGTGGCGCGGCGCCCGCGCCCTCGGCTGCGCCGCCCTGCGTGACGGCGCCTGGCTGCTGCCGGCGGCGGTCGCCGACGCTGCCCTTGCCGCCCTCGCCGCCGAGGCCGTGGCGGCGGGCGGCAGCGCGGAGGTGCTCGCCGTTGCCGCCGATGCCGGGCAGGATGCCCGCTTCCGCGCCCTGTTCGACCATGCCGAGGAATACGGCCGCCTGCTGGCCGCCGTGCAGGCGGCGCTGGCGCAGGCGCCCGACCCAAAGGCCGCCCATGGCCTGCGGCGCGATTTCAAGGCGTTGGCCGCCATCGACTTCTTTCCCGGCGCGGCCCGCGCCCAGGTGGAGGCCGCCCTCGCCGAGCTGGCCGCCCATGCCGGCGGCGAGCCGCGCGCCGGCGCCGGCGCGCTCCGCCGCCTCGACCGCGCCGACTACCAGGGCCGCACCTGGGCGACGCGCAAGCACCTCTGGGTCGACCGCATGGCGAGCGCCTGGCTGATCCGCCGCTTCATCGACCGCAAGGCGCAATTTCTCTGGCTCGACGATCCGCAGCGCTGCCCGCGCCGGGCCCTCGGTTTCGACTTCGACGGCGCCGCCTTCAGCCATCTCGGCAACCGCGTCAGCTTCGAGGTGCTGGCGGCCAGCTTCGGCCTCGACGCCGACCCGGCCCTCGCCCGCATCGGCGCCCTCGTGCATGTGCTCGACGTGGGCGGCGTGCCGGTGGCTGAGGCCGCCGGCATCGAGGCCGTGCTGGCCGGCGCCCGGGAACGCTGCGCCGACGACGACAAGCTGCTGGCCGAGGCCGGCCGCGTCTTCGATTCCCTTTACGCCGCCTATACCAGGACCCCGGACCATGACTGATTGTGCCGCTCCCGCCGCCCCCACCCGCAGCGCCGCCTTCCGCTACTGGCTGAAGCTCGGTTTCATCAGCTTCGGCGGCCCGGCCGGGCAGATCGCCATGATGCACCAGGAGCTGGTGGAGAAGCGGCGCTGGATCTCCGAGCACCGCTATCTGCACGCCCTCAACTACTGCATGCTGCTGCCGGGACCGGAGGCGATCCAGCTCGCCACCTACATCGGCTGGATGCTGCACGGCCCCCTCGGCGGCATCATGGCCGGCGTGCTGTTCTTCCTGCCCTCGCTGTTGATCCTCATCGGCCTTTCCTGGGCCTACCTGACCTACGGCACGGTGCCGGCGGTGGCCGGCGTGCTCTGGGGCATCAAGCCCGCCGTCGTCGCCATCGTGCTCTTCGCCGCCTGGCGCATCGGTTCCCGCGCCCTGAAGAACGGCGTGCTGTGGGGCTTCGCCGCCGCCGCCTTCGTCGCCATCTTCTTCCTCGACATCGGCTTCCCCTGGATCGTCGCAGCGGCAGCCCTGGCCGGCGCCTTCGGCGGCAGGCTGAAGCCGGCCCTGTTCAAGGTGGGCGGCGGCCACGGTGCCGCCGGCAAGGAATACGGCCCGGCGGTGATCGACGACCACACGCCGACGCCGCCCCACGCCCGCTTCTCCTGGGGCCGCATGCTCGGCACGACGGCGGTCTTCCTCGCCGTCTGGGGCGCGGCCATGGCGCTGCTGTCGGGCACCCTGCGCGACATGGGCGCCTTCTTCACCGAGGCGGCCTTCCTCACCTTCGGCGGCGCCTATGCCGTGCTGCCCTACGTCTACCAGGGCGGTGTCGAGCACTACGGCTGGCTCACGGGCCGGCAGATGATCGACGGCCTCGCCCTCGGCGAGACGACGCCGGGGCCGCTGATCATGGTGGTGGCCTTCGTCGGCTACGTGGGCGGCGCCACCAAGCAGATCTTCGGCCCCGATGCCCTGTTCGCCGCCGGTGTCGCCGGCGCGGCAGTCGCCACATTCTTCACCTTCCTGCCCTCCTTCCTGTTCATCCTCGTCGGCGGCCCGGCGGTGGAGGCGACCCGCGGCGACCTCAAGTTCACCGCGCCCCTGACGGGCATCACGGCGGCCGTGGTGGGCGTCATCGTGAACCTGGCGGTGTTCTTCGCCTGGCACACCTTCTGGCCGGCGGCAACGGCAGCGGCGCCCTTCGGCGGGGACTTCGACGCCGCCGCGGCGGGCATCGCCGCCGCCGCCTTCGTCGCCCTCTGGCGCTTCAAGGCGGACATCCTGCACGTCATCGGCGCCTGTGCATTGCTCGGCTTTGGCGTGTCCTTCCTGGGGTAAGTCGCGGACGGGCAAAGACCTTACCGGCGCGCCGGCAGTTCGGATATCCTAGGCCGCTCCCCAGTCCGTCACCCAGGAAGGGCAACATGCCCGCAACCACTATCGCCTCGATCAAGCGATACCTCTATGGCCTGGCCGCCGTCGTCGTGGCCTCCCTCGCCGGCATGCTGGCCTACACGCTCCACGCCGACACCCAGAACGCGGTGGCGCAGGAGCGGGTGCGTCTGCGCACCCTCGCCACCATCATCGCCGCCAACACCACGCAGTTGCTGGAACAGAACCGCGACGCCATGGAGCGCATCGCCCAGCGGCCCCTGATCCGCGCCATGGACCCGGACAAATGCGATCCCATCCTGGCGGACTTCCACGCCCTCTTTCCCCAGTTCGCCAACCTGGCCACGGTGGACCCGACGGGCCGGGCGCCCTGCTCGGGCGTTCCCCAGCCCGGCGGCAAACCCGTCTCGGTGGCCAAGGCCGAGTGGTTCAAGCGCGGTATCGAAGAGCAGCGCTTCCTTGCCGGCAACACCTTCCGCGGCCCGATCACCGGCAAGTGGGTCTCGGTGCTGGTGCAACCGGTACGCGACGATGCCGGCAAATTCCTCGGCCTGCTGGGCCTGCCCCTCGACATCGAGCGCTTCGACCCCCACGTGCCGACCGACACCCTGCCGCCGGGCAGCCGCTTCGGCATCACCAGCAACAGCGGCTTCCTCATCTGGCGCAACCAGGACCCGGAGGGGCTGATCGGCAAGTACGTCGGCGACCAGCCCGGCCCGCGCCGGGGCATGGAAATCCGCAACGGCGAATACGAAAGCGCCGGCACCGACGGCGTCGTCCGCTATTACGCCGTCGTCCAGATCCCCGGCGCCGACTGGTTCGCCTACGCCGGCGTCACCGCCAGCTCCATTTCCGCCACGGCCCTGCGCTCGGCCCTCGGCAATTCCCTCGTCGGCCTGGCGGGCCTGGCGCTGGCGGGTATCCTGCTGTTCATCCTCATCCGCCACATCGAGCGTACCGAGGCCGACCTGATGGAAGCCAAGGAGGCGGCGGAAGCCGCCAGCCGGGCGAAGAGCGTCTTCCTCGCCAACATGTCCCACGAACTGCGCACGCCGCTCAACGCCATCCTCGGCTTCGCCGAGCTGCTGGAGCGGGACAAGGACCTGCCCGAGCACGAGCGCCGCAACGTCCAGACCATCAACCGTAGCGGGCGCCACCTGCTCACCCTCATCAACGACATCCTGGAAATCTCGCGCATCGAGGCCGGCCGCCTGAGCCTGTCGCCCCAGGCCTGCGACCTGCCGGAGCTGATCGCCACGCTGGTGGAGTCCATGGAATTGCGCGCCCGCAACGACGGTCTCGCCCTGCGGCTGGAGATGGCGCCCGAGCTGCCCCACTACGTGATGGTGGACATCGGCAAGCTGCGCCAGATCATCCTCAACCTGCTGTCGAACGCCATCAAGTACACGCCCCACGGCGAAGTCGTCGTCACGGCCGGCGCCACCGCGGCCGACGCCGGCGTGCAACTGGTGTTCACGGTGCGCGACACCGGCGTCGGCATCGCCGCCGCCGACCTGGAGAAGATCTTCCGCCCCTTCTTCCAGACCGACCGGGGTGTGCAGGTGGGCGAGGGCACCGGCCTCGGCCTCACCATCGCGCGCCAGTACGCCGAACTGCTCGGCGGCACCCTGACGGCGAAGAGCGTCGTGGAACGGGGCTCGGCCTTCACCCTGACCCTGCCGCTGCAACCGGCCGCGGCAGAGGCGGCGCCGACGGCGGCGGCGCGGCGGCGCGTCGTCGGCCTGGCGCCGGGCCAGCCGGCCAAGCGCATCCTGATCGCCGAGGACAAGCCCGACAACTATAGGCTGCTGAGCCAGCTCATGACGTCGGTGGGTTTCGCCGTCGAGGTGGCCGAGAACGGCCATGTAGCAGTAGAGCGCTTCACCCACTGGCACCCCGACTTCATCTGGATGGACATGCGCATGCCGGTGATGGACGGCTACGAGGCGACGCGCCGAATCCGCGCGCTGCCCGGCGGCACCGAGCTGCCCATCGTCGCCCTCACCGCCTCGGCCTTCGAGGAGGACCGGGCCGCCATCCTCGCCGCCGGCTGCAGCGACATGGTGCGCAAGCCCCTGCAGGTGGACCGCATCTTCGAAGTCCTCGCCGCGCGGCTGGGCGTCGAGTTCGTCTACGACGACACCGTCGCCGCCGCACCGCCCGAGTTGCCGGCCGCCGACCTGGCGGCCCTGCCGGCGCCCCTGCGCCGGCGCCTGCACGAGGCCGCCCTCGCCCTCGATGCCGCCGCCGTGGAGGCCATCGCCGACGAGGCCGCGGCCGACTACCCGGACCTGGCCGCCACCATACGCCGGCTGGCCGCCGAGTACCGCTACCAGGACCTGCTCGCCCCTGGCGAGGAGCCCAACCAGGGGCAACCATGAACGACGCCACCATCCTGATCGTCGACGACAACCCGAACAACCTGCGGGTTCTCGAAGGCATCCTCCACAGCGCCGGCTACAAGGTGCGCCCGGCCCTCAACGGCGAGTCGGCCCTGCGCGCCGCCACGGTGGCGCCGCCGGACCTGGTGCTGCTGGACATCCGCATGCCGGGCATGGACGGCTACGAGGTCTGCCGCCGCTTCCGCGAAGAGGCCGCCACCCGCGACCTGCCGGTGATCTTCATCAGCGCCCTGCAGGAAACCGAGGACAAGGTCGAGGCCTTCCGCGCCGGCGGCCTCGACTACATCGTCAAGCCCTTCCAGGCCGACGAGGTGCTGGCGCGGGTGCGCACCCACATGGAGCTGGCCCAGGCGCGCCGCCTGCTGGCGCGCAGCAACGAGCGCCTCGAACAGCTGGTGGCGGTGCGCACCGAGGCGCTGCGGGAATCCAACGCCAGCCTGGAACGTTCCATGCGCGAGGAGCAGGCCCTGCGCCAGCTGCTCGCCCTCTCCCATGCCGAACCCGACCTCAAGGCCTATCTCGAAGGCGCCCTGCAGCGGGTGACGGAAATCTTCGGCTGGCAGTCGCCCGAGCGCAAGTCCGCCATCTTCCTCACCCGCAACCGGGGCCACAGCGACCGCCTCGACCTGGCGGCCGGCGTCGGCCTGGGGCCGGAACAGGCCGTCGTCTGCGCCCACATCGGCTTCGACGAGTGCCTGTGCGGCGAGGTCGCCGCCTGCCGGACGCCGCGCAACCTGGACGCCTCCCACTGCCCGGCCGACCTGCATTTTCCCGACCCGGCGCCGCGCGGACGCATCGCCCTGCCCCTGATGGCCGACGGCCGCGCCCTCGGCGTGCTGATGCACACCATCCGCGGCGAGGCCGCCATCCCGGCCGCCGACGAACGCTTCCTCGCCCAGGTGGCAGACGTACTCACCATGAGCATCGCCCGCCGCTACGCCGACGACCGCCTCGCCTATCTGGCCTTCCACGACGAACTGACCGGCCTGCCGAACCGGGCGGCCCTCGGCGAGCGCCTCGCCGACGAGCTGCTGCGCGCCCGCCACCACCGGACGCAATGCGGCGCCCTCTTCGTGGACCTGGACCACTTCAAGCAGATCAACGACGTGCTCGGCCACGAGGCGGGCGACGCTTACCTGCGCGCCATCGCCCGGCGTCTCGCCGCCGCCGTGCCGAGCGGCGATGTGCCCTCCCGCTGGGGCAGCGACGAGTTCGTCGTCCTCGCCCTCGACCTCGGCGACGACGCCGAACAGGCCGCCCACGAGGCCCAGGCCCGCGCCGAGCTGATCGCCGCCGCCCTGGCGCAATCGGTCCCCGTCGACGGCCAGGACGTCCAGCTCAACGCCAGCATCGGCATCGCCCTCTATCCGGACGACGGCGGCGAGGCCGGCGAACTGCTGCAGCACGCGGAGCTGGCCATGTTCCGCGCCAAGCAAGCCGGCCGCAACCTGATCCACTTCTACCGGCCGGAAATGCAGAGCGAGGCGACGCGCCGCCTGACCCTCGGCAAGGAACTGCGCCAGGCCATCGACGGCCGCCAGTTCTGCCTCCACTACCAGCCCCAGGTGGACGCCGACGGCCGCCTCCTCGGCGCCGAGGCCCTGATCCGCTGGCACCACCCGGTGCGCGGCCTGGTGCCGCCGGGGGACTTCATCCCCCTGGCGGAGGAACTGGGCCTCATCGTCGAGCTCGGCGACTGGGTACTGGCCGACGGCACCGCCTGGCTCGCCGGCCATTGCGCCCCCGCCGGCCGCTGCACGCCCATCGAGCTGCTCGCCGTCAACGTCAGCGCCCGCCAGTTCCACAGCGAAGGCTTCGTGAACCGCTGCCTGCAGGTGGTGGCTGCCGCCGGCATCGCGCCGGAACGCATCGAGCTGGAAGTGACGGAAAGCCTGCTGCTGGTGGACATCGACACCGCCCGCCGCAAGATCGGCCAGTTGCGGGACGCGGGCTTCGCCATCGCCCTCGACGACTTCGGTACCGGCTATTCCTCCCTCAGCTATCTCAAGAGCCTGCCGGTGCAGAAGCTCAAGATCGACCGCTCCTTCGTCCAGGACGTCCATCGGGACGAACGCAACGCCGCCATCGTGCGCACCGTCATCTCCCTGGCGGACAACCTGGGCATGACCACCATCGCCGAAGGCGTCGAGCGGCCCGAAGAAGTGGAATTCCTGCGCAACGCCGGCTGCCAGCAGTTCCAGGGCTTCCATTTCGGCAGGCCCCTGCCGGCCGGAGAGTTCGCCAAATGCTGGCTGCCCGCCTCCTGACCGGCCTGCGGCGCCTGCTCGCCCTCGCCGCCGTCGCCGCCCTGGCCGGCTGCGAGGCGCCGCCCCCGCCGCCGGAACCGCGCTACGGCGACGCGCCGTCGCCGACGGCAGTGAAGGTGATGCGCTTCGCCGTCCATCCGCTGCACAACCCCCAGCGGCTGGCCAGGGCCTACCAGCCCCTGCTGGACTATCTGAACTGGCAGGTACCGGGGGTCATGCTGGAACTGGAAGCCTCCCGCGACTACGCCCACTACGAGGAGAAGATCCGCCGCCGCGAGCCCGAGTTCCTGCTGCCCAATCCCTGGCAGTCCCTGGAAGCCATCAAGCTCGGCTACCGGGTCATCGCCATGGCGGGGGAGCCCGCCGACTTCCGCGGCATCTTCATCGTCCGTCGCGACGGCGCCATCCGCCGGCCGACGGACCTCAAAGGCAAGGCCGTCAGCTACCCGTCGCCGACGGCCCTGGCGGCCTGCATCATGCCCCAGTGGTTCCTGCACAATCAGGGCATCGACGTCATGGGCGACATCGACAACCGCTACGTCGGCTCCCAGGAATCCTCGATCATGAACGTCTACCTCGGCCAGACCGCGGCCGGCGCCACCTGGCCGCCGCCCTGGCGCGCCTTCCAGAAGGACCATCCCGCCGAGGCAGCCGCCCTGCAGGTGGCCTGGGAGACGCCGCCCCTGGTGAACAATTCGGTGATGGTGCGGGACGACGTGCCCCCCGCCGTCGCCGACGCCGTGCGCCAGGCGCTGCTGGACCTGGCGGCCACCCCCCAGGGAACGGCGATCCTCGCCGGCATGGAGACGGCCCGCTTCCTGCCTGCCGCCGACGCCGACTACGCCGCGGTGCGCCGTTTCGTCGACAGCTTTGAAGGCCGCGTGCGCAAGGTGGAGGAACACCGCTGATGCCGAGCCGCCTGTTCGGCTTCCTCTTCGGCAACCTGCGCCGCCAGCTGGTCGGCGGCGTCACGGCGGCCATCGTGCTGCTGACCTTCGCCTTCACGGCCTACCTGACCTTCTGGCAGGAGCAGGCCATCGTCGAACGGCAGACCGAATACGCCCGCGACGTGGCGCGGGCCCTGGGCACCTCGGCCGCCGGCTGGATAGCCTCCCGCGACGCCGCCGGCCTGCAGGAGCTGGTGGACGCCCAGCAGCGTCACAAGGGCCTCGAATTCGCCATGGTGACCGATCCCTACGGCCAGGTGCTCGCCCATACCGACCGCAGCCATGCGGGGCGCTACCTCCTGGACCTGCCAGCCCGTGCCCAAGAGGTCTACTTCGCCCGCGGCCTGCGGCGCGTGGACGTGGCCGAGCCTGTCTTCCTCGACCAGCGCCCCATCGGCTGGGTACGTCTCGCCATCGGCGAACGCGACGCCATCGCCGAGGTCAGGAAGATCCGCCTTTCCGGCCTGCTGTTCGCCTTCGTCGCCACGCTGCTGACGACGGCCCTGGCCGTCTGGCTGGGCCTGCGCCTGACGCGGCGCCTGCGCGTGCTGGAAGCGGCCATGATCCGGGTCGAGGGCGGCGAATACGGCACCCGCATCGAGCTGCCCGGCACCGATGAGGCGGCCCACCTGGCCGCCGGCTTCAACCGCATGCAGGAGGCCCTCGACCAACGCTCGCGGGAACGCCAGGAGGCGCGCACGGCCCTGGAGGAACTGAATGCCGCCCTGGAACAGCGGGTCGTCGAGCGCACCCGCGAGCTCGCCGCCGCCAAGGAGGCGGCGGAAGCCGGCAGCCGCGCCAAGAGCCTGTTCCTCGCCAACACCAGCCACGAACTGCGCACCCCCCTCAACGCCGTACTCGGCTTCGCCCAACTGATGGCCCGCGATACCCGGCTGGCGCCGGAGCATCTGCGCTACCTGGAGACCATCAACCGCAGCGGCCAGCATCTGCTCTCCCTCATCAACGACATCCTGGAGATCTCCCGCATCGAGAGCGGCAAGCTGGAATTGAAGGCCGAGGCCTTCGCCCCCACGGAGATGCTGGAATCCCTGGTCGCCATGCTGCAGCCGGAGGCGCAGGCGAAGGGGCTGGCCCTCAAGCTGGAAATCGCCGCTGCCCTGCCGCCCTGGGTGCGCACGGACCCCCTCAAGCTCAAGCAGATCCTCCTCAACCTGCTCGGCAACGCCGTCAAGTACTCGGATCACGGCGAGGTGGTCCTGACCGCCGCCGCCGGTACCGGCCCGGCCGGCCCCTACCTGGAATTCGCCGTGACGGACACGGGCGTCGGCCTTTCCGCCGAGGAACTGGAGCATATCTACGAGCCCTTCTACCTGGCCGGCCACGGCGTGCGGCGTCAGGGCACGGGGCTCGGCCTGCCCATCGCCTCCCGCTACGCCGAGGCCCTCGGCGGCAGCATCGCCGCCACCAGCACGCCGGGGGCGGGCAGCCGCTTCCGCGTCGTCATCCCCGTCGCGCCGGCCCAGGCGCCGCAGGCGCCGCCCCAGGCCGCCCAGCGCACTGCCGCCGTCGCGTCCGCCGTGGAGGTGCGCATCCTCGTGGTGGACGACGACGAGGACCAGCGGCTGCTGACGACCCGGCTGCTGCGGGATTCCAGCTTCACGCTGCGGGAGGCCGCCAGCGGCCCGGAAGCCTTGAAGATCTATGGCGAGTGGCAGCCCCAGCTGATCCTGCTGGACATGCGCATGCCGGGCATGGACGGCCTGGCGGTGGCGCGACGCATCCGCGCCCTGCCCGGCGGCGACAAGACCGTCATCATCGCCCTCACCGCCAGCGCCTTCGAGGAGGAACGCGCCACCTTCATCGCCGCCGGCTGCGACGAGGTGGCCATCAAGCCGGTGGAACTGGACAAGGTGCTGGCCCTGCTGACTCATTACCTCGGCATCCATACGCCGGCGGCCCCCGTTGCCGCGCCGGCCGCCGCGCCCGCGCCGCCGCCGCTGCGGCCCGAAGCCCTGGCGCCGGCCCAGCGCCGCCAGCTCCGCGAGGCCGCCATCCGCCTCGACCGGGACGCCGTCGCCGCCCTCTGCGCCGATCTCGACGGCAGCCGGCCGGAAGCGGCGGCGGCGATCCGGGCCCTGGCCGAGAACTACCGCTACGACGAGCTGGCGCGTCTGGCCGAGGACTCATCCCCACCATGAGCCTGACTGCCCTGCCGCCCTTCTCCATCGCCCCGCTGCCGCGCATCGAATTCGGCGCCGGCGCCCTGGGCAAGCTGCCCGCCATCGCGGCCGGCTACGGCCGGCGCCTGCTGCTGGTGACGGGCGCCCGCTCCTTCGACGCCTCGCCCGCCGCGGCAACGCTGTTCGCCGCCCTGCGCGAGCGCGGCTGCAGCTGGGAGCAGGTGCGCGTGGCGGGCGAGCCTTCGCCGCAACTGGTGGACGCCACCGTCGCCGCCCTCGGCAAGGAGGATTTCGCCGCCGTCATCGGCATCGGCGGCGGCAGTCCCCTCGACGCCGCCAAGGCCATCGCCGGCCTGCTGAAGCCCGGCAACTCGGTGCTGGACCACCTGGAAGGCGTCGGTCCCGAACTGCCCTACCGGGGGCCGGCGACGCCCTTCATCGCCGTGCCGACCACGGCCGGCACGGGCTCCGAGGCGACGAAGAACGCCGTGCTGTCGGTGCCCGGCCAGTTCAAGAAGTCCTTCCGCGGCGACCGCCTTGTGGCCGCCTGGGCCATCGTGGACCCGGACCTGCTGGCAAGTTGTCCACCCGAACTGATCGCCGCCGACGGCATGGACGCCTTCACCCAGCTGCTGGAAGCCTTCGTCTCCACCCGCGCCAATCCCATGACCGACGCCCTCGCCCGCTCCGGCATCATGGCCGTGAAAGACGGCCTGGCGGCCTGGCACGGAGGCGGCGAAGACGCCGCCGCCGGCCGCGAGCGCATGGCCTACGCCTCGCTGCTCTCGGGCATCTGCCTGGCCCAGACGGGCCTGGGCTCGGTCCATGCCCTCGCCTCGCCCCTGGGCGCCTATTTCCCCGTGCCCCACGGCGTCGTCTGCGGCACCCTGCTGGCGACGGCGACCGAGATCAACATCGCGGCGATGCAGGCGCGGGACGCCGCCAACCCGGCCTTGCCGAAGTACGCCGAGATCGGCCGCCGCTTCGCCATGCAGAAGGGTCTCAACGGCGACGACGCCCGCGCCTACCTGGTCGAGGCGCTGAAGCGCTGGGAGACGGACCTCGCCATGCCCCGGCTCGGCCGCTACGGCGTCGGCGCCGGCGACATCCCGCGGCTCGTGGCGGAGACCCGCGGCCCGCGCATGGGCACCAATCCGGCCGCCCTCACGGACGCGGAGATCGGCGCCATCGTGGCGGCACGCTTGTAGGCAACGGGGAGCAGCGGCGTCAGCCGCCGTGGCGCAGGGGCTGCACCAGCAGTTCGCGCAAGGCGAACAGGCGCGCCAGCAGATCGTCGCGCAGGGCCGTCAGCCGGCGCCGCAGGCCTTCGATCTCGCCGGCCTGCCCGGCGCGGCGGGCGGTAACGTAATCCTGCGCCAACTCGTGGAGCTGGCGGTGCAGGGGGCCGATCTCGCAATACAGGTCCAGGTTGCCCAGGTGCTCGGCGCCGGCGTTCTCGTACCAGCGGCCGAACTCGCAGGCGCAGATGTCCCCCACCATGCCGAGGTCCAGGTCGTCCATCTCGCCGTCCACCAGGCGCGTCACCCAGCGCCGCAGCTGCATGGAGGCGGCGACCACGGAGAAGGCGTCGCGCCCCAGGCGGCGGCTGGCGGCGATGGCCCAGCCCGGGTCCGGCGTGAAGCCCGACAGCCAGGTCTCGAAGTCCGCCGGCGGCATGGGCCGCGCGATGCCGAAGCCCTGGGCCAGGTCGCAACCCAGTTCCAGCAGCAGATTGCCGTGCTCGGCGGTCTCGACGCCCTCGGCGATCACCGAGCGCTGGAAGGCCGCCGTCAGGCCGATCACCGCTTCGACGATGGCGAGGTCGCCCGGATCGTCGAGCATGTTGCGCACGAAGCCCTGGTCGATCTTCAGGGTGCGCGCCGGCAACTGGCGGAAATAGGCCAGGGACGCATAGCCGGTGCCGAAGTCGTCCAGCGCGAAATCGATGCCGATGCGCCGGCACTCCTCGATGAGGCGGGTGACGAAGGCCATATCCTCCAGGGCCGCGGTTTCCAGGATCTCGATTTCCAGCATGCCGGGCGGCAGACGCGGATGGCGCGCCAGCAGGTCGCGCAGGCGTTCGACGAAGTCGGGCCGCTGGAGATGCCGGGCGGCGATGTTCACGCTGACCGCCACCTCGATGCCCTTGTCGAGCCAGGCCACTACCTGCCGCGCCGCCTGCTCCAGGACCCAGTTGCCCAGGTCCACCATGAAGTCTGAATCCTCCACATAGGGCAGGAATTCCCCCGGCGCGAGGATGCCGCGCTCCGGATGACGCCAGCGCAACAGAGCCTCGGCGCCTTCGACGCTGCCGAAGCGCAGGTTGACCTTGGGTTGGTACCAGAGTTCGAGTTCGTTGTGCGCCAGGGCTTCGCGCACGCGGCTGGCCATGTCGCGATGATTGCGCGAACGCTTGTCCTGGTCGGCGTCGAAAAGATGGAACTGGTTGCCGCCGGCCTGCTTGGCGGCGAACATGGCCTGGTTGGCGTGGCGCAGCAGGGTCTCCGGATCGCCGCCGTCGAGGGGGTAGAGGGTGACGCCGATGCTGGCGCTGAGGGTCTGGGTGCCGCCGACGGCACCGAGGGGCGCGGCGATGGTGGCGAGGATGCGCTCCAGTAGCGATTCCAGTTCGCCAAGCAGCTGGATGTCCGGCAGCAGCAGCACGAATTCGTCGCCGCCGATGCGCGCCACCGTGTCGACGCCGCGCAGGGCCTCGGTGAGGCGGCCGGCCACTTCCACCAGCACGCGGTCGCCGGCCTGGTGGCCGTGGGATTCGTTGATGGGCGTGAAGCCGTCCAGGTCCACATAGGCCACGGCGAGCAGGGTCTCGGCGCGGCGCGCCCGTTCCACCGCCTGGGCCAGGCGATCCGTCAGCAGGCTGCGGTTAGGCAACCCGGTGAGGGCGTCGAAGTGGGCGAGGAAAGCCAGCCGCTCCTGGCTCTTCTTGAGTTCGGTGATGTCGGTGAAGGCGCCGACGTAATGGCTGACCTGGCCGTCGTCGTCGCGCACGGCGGAGATGGTGAGCACTTCCACCAGCAGGCTGCCGTCCTTGCGGCGGTTGGTGATCTCGCCGCGCCAGATGCCTTCGCGGGCGATGGTTTCCCACATGTGGGAGAAGAAGAAGCTGTCGTGCTGGCCCGAGTTGAGCATGCTGGCCTTGTTGCCCACCAGCTCGCTGCGGCTGTAGCCGGTGATGCGCTCGAAGGCGGTGTTCACGTCCACCACGAAGCCGGCCGGGTCGGTGATGAGAATGCCGTCGTGGGAGCTGGAATAGACGCTGGCGGCAAGCTTGAGGCGTTCTTCCGCAGCGCGCTTGTCGGTAATGTCCTCCTTGACGGCGACGTAGTGGGAGATGCGCCCGCTGTCGTCGCGCACCGGCGAGATCACCGTGTCCTCCCAGTAGAGGTCGCCGTTCTTCTTGCGGTTGCACAGGCGTCCCTGCCAGGGCTGGCCGGCGGTGATGGTCTGCCACAGCTCCCGGTATACGGCATCGCCGACGCGGCCGGACTTGAGAAAGCGCGGATTCTGGCCGACGGCCTCGCCGCGCCCGTAGCCCGAGAGCTGGCAGAAGCGCGGGTTGACGTAACGGATGGTGCCCTGCTCGTCGGTGATGACGATGGAGGCGTTGGAGTGCTCGACGGCGCGCTTCAGGGTGCGCAGTTCCTCCTCCGCCTCCTTGCGCTCGGTGATGTCCACGCCCTGGGGCAGCAGCCAGGCGATGCGGCCGGAGGCATCGGGCACCGGATGGAGGGAGAAATCGATCCAGACGGTGCGCCCGCTGGCCGTCGTCTGGCAGGCCTCGAAGCGCTGAGACTCGCCCGCCGCGGCACGCACGACGGCCTCCCGCAGGCGCGCCTGGACGGCCATGTCGTGGGCCCACCAGGGCGTCGCCCAGAAGGGGCGGCCGATCAGCTCGCCGAGGGGCTTGTCGATGGCGGCCAGGGCCGTGGCGTTGGCGTCCAGCAGCAGGCCGTCCGGGTCCAGCAGGCCGATGAAATGGGGCGAGCCATCGTAGATGGCCTGCAGGCGCGCCTGGGCTTCCCGGTAGGCGAGGCGGGCGCGGTCGCGCCGCTGCTCGGCGAACTCGCGGAAATTGGTGTCCAGGTGGGCGACCAGGTCGCTCTGGGAGAGCAGTCCCGCCAGGCGGCCGGCGCCGTCCGTGACCACCAGGCGCCGGATATGGCGCCGGCGCATCAGGGCGAGGGCGTCGGCGAGGGTCTCGTCCTCGCCCACGACGACGACCGGGGCGGTCATGACCTCGGTGACCGGCCGCGTCGCGCTGCCGGCGGCGAATTCGCGTACCACGTCGCGGGCGGTGACGATGCCCCAGGGCTCGCCGTTCTCGACGACCACCGCGGCGGTGACGGCGGCCCGTTCCATGAGCACCACGGCGGTTTCCATGTCGGCCGTCAGCGGGATCGCCACCGGGTCCGGCGTCATGGCCGCGGCGACGCGGGTCTGCGCCGCATCGGCATCCATGTCGAGGTTGGCGCGGAAGGCGCCGTCCGAGACCAGGCCGACGGCGCGGCCCGCCGCGTCGACCACCGCCAGGTGATGGATGCGCTTGCTGTTGAGCAGGCGGTAGGCTTCCCGGTAGTCGCAGTCGGCCGCGCAGCTGACGACGGGGGAGCCCATCACCGCCTCGGCCCGCGTCGCCGGATCGAGGCGCCGGCGCCAGGCCTTGAGGATGTCCCGCTCGGTGACGATGCCGACCGGGATGCCGTCGGCGACGACCAGCACGGCGGACAGCCGTCCGCGCGCCATGACCGCGGCCACGTCCGGCAACGCGGTGGCAGGCGCCACCGTGACGAGATCGCCTGCCGTCAGGCGCCCCACCGCATCGGCGGGCAGATCCGCCGACAGCCGTGCCGCTCCCAGGGCCTCATCTACGTTCATGGTGGGGCGATTGTAGGCCGAAATCCCCAGCGTGATCGCGGGAACTGGGACGCGAAACGGGATGCGGTCGACATATCCGCGGCACCGGCGCCGCGGCGGCCCGGAAGCCTCCCGGAAATGGTAGGATCGCGCCTTGAAATTCCGCCGTCGGTCATCATATAGCGGATATCTGGGGGCGACCTGGCTTCGACGTGGGTCGCGAAGCAGATGCAGTGCATGCCGAGGACCAGTGACCTCGTAAATCCATCTGGAAAACCACAAACGCCAACGACGAGCGTTTCGCTCTCGCAGCTTAATCCCTGCGGGCGCTGCACCGGACGGCTCACGGGCCGGGTTGAATCTCCCCGAGGCGCAAGCCGAGGGGGCCTAAGGTTCATCGCAGCGTCATTCACGTGAGATAAGGGTGTGTCAGGCCGCGCGGCACACCTCGAAAATCCAGCGGATCGCTTGTGGTCAGCCTGCCCGGCGGCGGACCACCGGTTAAATCAAACGACGAGGCTAAGCATGTAGTACTGCCTGTAGAGGGCTTGCGGACGCGGGTTCGATTCCCGCCGCCTCCACCACACATTGGGGCTCGGACTCATCTCCGGGCCCTTTCCTTATGGCGTTCCCCCGGGGTGCGAGGGGATGAGCTGCGGGTTGCACCTCGCCGGAACGCCCGAGCTCTGGCGCCTTCGCGGCCAGAGCCGTTCTCCGTTTGACATGCGGATAGATCGATAGGCTGCTTGACTGTATCGCAAAAGAGATACAGAATTACGGAAACGGAGGGTTTACTCATGGCTCATTCCACGATGCTGCACGTCCGTGTGGACGACGAAATCAAGACGCAAGCCAGCGAGGCACTGGCAGCCATGGGGTTGTCCGTATCGGATGCCGTGCGCATCCTGCTCAAGCGCGTGGTCAACGACCAGGCCTTCCCGCTGGAGTTGAAGGTGCCCAACGCCCAGACCCGTGCGGCGATGGCAGAAGCACGCGCGATGATGAAGGAGCGTGCCGCCCGTTTTGACTCTGCCGACGCGCTGATCGATGACCTCGAAAAGACCCGCCAGCAGTAAGCGGGCAACGCCGCCCAGGGCGACCGACTACACCAAGACCTTCCTCAAGGACTGGGAACGCCTCTCGCGCTCAGGCCGATACGACCTGAAGCGGTTGAAGGAGGCGATGCTATTGTTGATCGCCAACGATGCGCCGCTGGGCTCCGAATGGCTGGACCACCCGCTTAAAGGAGACTGGGCCGACCACCGCGAGTGCCACATCGGTGGCGACTTCCTGCTGATCTATCGGCTGGAGGGTAATACCACCATCTTCGTGCGCGCGGGCACGCACTCCGAATTGTTCGAGGAATAAGCTGGGCATTGAATTGCCTCTGGACTCCCCCCACCAGCCTGCAAACACCGGGAATCCGTGTGCTGCTAACAAACAACGACGCCACCCTTGCGGTGGCGTTTTTTTGGCACGGCAGATCATTCCTCCCGCCGGGGCTCGGGGCGGGACGCCTTACAGCTTTTCCGCGGGCACCAAATCCCGCAACCACTCCCGCGCCCCATCGAGCGTCGCGAAGATGCGCGTCGGGTAGGCGTTCAGCGGCGGCGCCGTATAGGCCTGGACCAGGGCACGCACCTCGTCCCGGTCCGTGACCACGGCAATGCGGATGTTGGGGTTGGTGTAGGAGGCGCCGACGTCCATGGCGGCGAGCATGCGCACCTGGGTATCGGTGACGGCGTGCCCCGCGATGGCGAGGAAGTCGTTGATGACGTAGCGGATGTCATCGAAGCGGGGGTCCCCTTCGATGCGCTGGGCAGCCTGGATCAGGTCGTCCATGATGATGAAGCCATGGAACCTCTTGTAGGCCCCGCGGGATTCCCACTGGATTTCGAACGGCATGGTCTGAGCCCTCCTCCGCCCCGGCGCTGTCGGTGGCCGGGGTCGTTTCGACGGATTGTACCCGTACCCGCTTGGAATGGCGGCCGTCCCCGGCGGCGCCGGCTGGCGGTGAGCGGCCGGCCCTCAGGGGTTCGCGCACAGGCGCACGACCTCCTCCCCGGTGCGCCCGCAGGGCGTCGCCGCGCCGGGTACCGGATGGGGCGTGCCGGCCTCGTCCATGCGGGCCTCCAGGGTTTGCCAGCTGACGGCGCCGCGCTCGACGGCGACGCGCAGCAGCCAGCCGCGCTTGGCCGCCGGCAGCTCGAAGCCGTCGAAGACGAAATTGCCCAGGCTGTAGACGATGGGTCGGCCGCGGTAGTACTCGGCCCCCTGGGTGACGTGGGGATGGCCGCCGACCACCATGTCGGCGCCGGCATCGATCATCCGGCGCGCCAGCGTGCGCTGCCTCTCGGTCGGCTCCGGCTCCCGCTCCCAGCCCCAGTGCATGAAGGGGATCACCATGTCGGCACCGGCAGCGCGGGCGGCACGGATGTCGGCGACGACGTGGCTGTCCTCGCTCCAGGCGATGCCCGGCGCATCCGCCCCGGCCTCGAAGGAACGCGGCTTGAACTCGTTGTAGGCGAGCACGGCGATGCGCAGGCCCTTCTTCTCGATCCAAAGGGGGGCGTGGGCCTCGGCCAGGTTGCGCCCGCCGCCGAAGGCCGCGATACCGGCCTGGCGCAGATGGTCGAGGGTTTCCAGGAAGGCTTCGCGGCCGTAGTCGCCGGAATGGTTGTTGGCGACGGCCAGGGCGTCGAAGCGGCCCTTGAGCACGCCCATCACGCGCGGATGGGCGCGGAACAGGTAGATCTTGCTGTCCAGGGGCTTGCCGACAGTGGCCACCGGGCATTCCAGATTGCCGATACGGTAGTCGGCGGCGGCCAGTACGGCGGCGAAGGGCGCCAGGGGATCGCCGCCGCCGGCGATGGTGCGGCCGGGCCCGTCGTCCAGCATGATGTCGCCGGCGAAGAGCAGGTTTACCGGCTCGGCGCGCACAGCGCCGGCCAGCAGCGCGGCGCAGAGCAGGAACAGGCGCAGATCAGCCACGGCCGTCCTCCCGCAGCTTGCACCAGTACTGCAGCTCGCCGTCCCGCATGGGTTCATAGACGAAGTGCAGCCCGGTGAAGCCGTGGCGGTCGTCGGGAACGGCGGGCGGCGGATAGGGATAGGTGGCCTGATGGATGGGCGTCGCGCCGCTGTCGAGATCGGCGTAGGTGTAGACCTTGATGGACGCCAGGTCGGCCGGCTCCTTCTGGAAGACGACGCGGAACTGGAAATAGGAACCCACGGCCACCGCCGGCACGCCGTAGGGCGAGGCGACGGCCCGGGCCACCAGCGTGCGGGTCTCGCCGCCGTAGCTGTAGCGGCAGACCACCTCGTCGGCAGCGGCGGGCAGCGCCGCTCCCGGGAAGGCCGCGAGGAAAACCCAGCGGCAGAGCCTCGATGACATGAAGTGGATTCCCCCTTTGCGCGCGCCGGCGCAGAGGAGTCAGCGCCGGACGGCGGCGAGGATACCCTGAAGGAGGGCCAAGGGGGTCGGCGGGCAACCGGGCACGCGCACATCCACGGGCACGACGTTCTCGATGGCGCCGCAGCTCGCGTAATTGGGCCCCGACAGTTCGCCGGCGACGCCGCAGCCGCAACCGCAATCGCCGACGGCCACCACCAGCTTCGGGTCCGGCGTGCAGTCGTAGGCGATGCGCAGGGCGTTTTCCATGTTCTTCGTCACCGGGCCGGTGACCAGCAGCATGTCGGCATGGCGGGGGCTGGCGACAAACTTGATGCCGCGCCCCTCCAGGTTGTAGTAGGGATTGTTGAGGGCGTGGATCTCCAGCTCGCAGCCGTTGCAGGAGCCGGCATCCACCTCGCGGATGGTCAGGGCGCGGCCGAGGATGCGCACGATCTCGTCCTGCAGCCGGTCCAGCTCTGCCGCCGGCGTCGCGGCCCCTTCAGGCAGCGGCTCGGTAAGGATGCCCGTGCGGAAGATGCGCTTGAGCATGGGGATCATAGATCGGCGCCCGTGTAACTCAAATTGAACGATTTGTTGATGAGCGGGAAATCGGGAACGATGTCCTTCATCACTGCATGCTCCAGGGCCGGCCAGGCCTGCCAGGAGGGGTCGTGGGGATGGCAGCGGGCGATGCGGCCGTCGGCGCCGAGTTCAACGCCCACCAGCACTTCCCCACGCCAGCCTTCGACGACGCCGAGGCCGCTGCCGGCGGTGGGCGCGCAGTCGACGCGCACCGGGCCGGTGGGCAGGCCGACGGCCAGGGCCCGCAGCAGGCGCAGGGATTCGAATATCTCGCCGAAGCGCACGGCGACGCGGGCCGCCACGTCGCCGCGGTCGTCGGTGATGGGCCGCACGCCGAGGGCCTTGTAGGGGGCAGGCGGCTCGTAGCCCTGGCGCCAGGCGCGACCGTCGAGCAGCATGCCGGTGGCGCGGGCCCCCATGCCGGAGAGGGAGAGTTCCCGCGCCAGGTCGGCATCGATGGCACCGGTGGTGAGGAAGCGGTCCTGCAAACCCGGATGCTCGTCGTAGATGGCGCGCAGTTCCTTCACGTCGCGGCCGATGGTGTCGCACTGCTCGACCATTTCGGCGAGGGCCGCCGCGTCCAGGTCGGTGGTGACGCCGCCGGGGACGATGCGGTCCATCATGAAGCGGTGGCCGAAGAGCCGGTCGCTCATGCGCAGCCAGTCTTCCTTGAGGCGCATGAACTGGGTCAGGCCGAAGGCCAGGGCGGCGTCGTTGCCCAGGGCGCCGAGGTCGCCCAGGTGGTTGGCGATGCGCTCGCGCTCCAGCATCAGCGCCCGCAGGGCGAGGGCCCGTTGCGGCACCTCGATGCCGGCGGCGCTCTCGACGGCGACGGCGTAGGCCCAGGCGTAGGCGCAGGTGGAATCGCCGGAGATGCGGCCCACCAGGCGCGCCCCCTGGGCGACGTCCATGCCGATGAAGCGGCGCTCGACGCCCTTGTGCTGGTAGCCGAGGCGCTGCTCCAGGCGCAGCACCTTCTCGCCGATGACGGAGAAGCGGAAATGGCCGGGCTCGATGATGCCGGCGTGGATCGGCCCGACGGGAATCTCGTGGGCGCCCTCGCCGCCGACGCGGACGAAATCGTAGTCGGATGGGGCGTTGGGGAAACCCTCGCCCGGGCCAGCGTCGTGGCGCAGCGGATACCAGTCCGCCGGCCAAGCGCCGTGACGCAGCCAGGGGCGCTGGTCGCCGCCGGCGGTGGCGATGCCCACCATGTCACGGGTCGCCCGCTGCATCCGGTTGGCGGCGGAGAAGACGTCGGCGAGATCGGGATAGACCGGATTCGCCGCCGGCAGATCCAGGCTCACCCAAGCGTGCCCTTCGTTGAGGCCGAACACGCAGTGGAGGCGGAAACCGGCGCCATGCGGGCGGCGGTCCTCGCCCCAGATGGCGGCCATGCGGCCGTCGGCGCGGCGCACGGCGGCGGCGAAGGCGTGCAGCTCGATGCCATCCTCGGCGTGGCCGCGCCACACCGGGGCGCCGACGCCGGGCTGGGAGGTGAATTCGATGGCTTCGTCGAGCAGTTTCATGGTCAACCGAGCATGCGCGCGGCTTCGTTGAACCAGCGCGTCAGGTAGGGCGGAATGTAGAGGCCGATCATCAGCACCAGGCCCAGATGCACGAACACCGGCGTCACGGCCGGCGCATGGGCCAGCTTGCGGCCCTCGCCTTCGCCGAAGACCATGGGCTGCACCTTGCCGAAGATAGAGGCGAAGGCGACGCCGAGAGCCATCAGCAGCACCGGCGTGGCCCAGGGATGGTGCTTCATGGCATGGGTGAGGATCATGAATTCGCTGGCGAAGACGCCGAAGGGCGGCATGCCGAGGATGGCCAGGGTACCGAGCAGCAGGCTCCAGCCCAGCAGCGGGTTGATGCGCATGATGCCGCGGATGCTTTCCATCATCTGGGTGCCGGTCTTCTGGGTGGCATGGCCGACGGCGAAGAAGATGGCCGATTTGGTGAGGGAATGCATGGTCATGTGCAGCAGGCCGGCGAAGTTCGCCACCGCGCCGCCCATGCCGAAGGCGAAGGTGATCAGGCCCATGTGCTCGATGGACGAGTAGGCGAACATGCGCTTGATGTCCTTCTGCCGCGAGAGGAAGAAGGCGGCCACCACCAGGGTGAACAGGCCGAAGCCCATCATCAGGTTGCCGGCGAAGTCGGTGTGGATGGCGCCGTCGGCCAGCACCTTGCAGCGCAAGATGGCGTAGAGGGCGACGTTGAGCAGCAGGCCCGAGAGCACCGCCGACACGGGCGTCGGGCCCTCGGCATGGGCGTCGGGCAGCCAGTTGTGCAGGGGCGCCAGGCCCACCTTGGTGCCGTAGCCCACCAGCAGGAAGATGAAGGACAGGGCCATGATGGTGGGCTCCAGCTGGCCCTTGACGTCCACCAGGTGGGTCCACAGCAGGGCGTGGCCGGTTTCGCCGAGGACGCGCTCGGCGGCGAAGTAGAGCAGGATGGTGCCGAACAGGGCCTGGGCGATGCCGACGCCGCAGAGGATGAAGTACTTCCAGGCCGCCTCCAGGGAAGCCGGCGTGCGGTAGAGGGACACCAGCAGCACGGTGGTCAGGGTCGCCGCCTCCATGGCCACCCAGAGGATGCCCAGGTTGTTGGTGGTCAGGGCCGCCAGCATGGTGAACATGAAGAGCTGGTACATGCTCTTGTAGAGGCGCAGGCGCGGCTTGCTGAGCTTGCCGTGCTCGGCCTCGTTCCTCATGTAGGGACCGGAGAAGATGCTCGTGGTAAGGCCGACGAAGGCCGTCAGCGTGACGAGGAAGACGTTCAGCGAATCGATGAAGAATTCCTCGCCGAAGGCGAAGCGCGGCCCGTTGGCGACGATTTCGGCGGTGAGCAGCGCCGCCGAGAGGAAGGTGCCGCCGCTGGCGATGACGTTGAGGTTGGGCGCCCAGGCGCGCTCGCCGAACACCGTCAGCAGCAGGCCGCTGACGAGGGGGAAGGCGAGCATGAGGATGAAGAAGTCCATGGCCTAGCTATCCTTCAGTCTTTCCATGTGGCGGATGTCCAGGCTGTCGAACTGCTCGCGGATCTGGAAGAAGAAGACGCCGAGGATGATGGCGCCCACCAGCACGTCGAGGGCGATGCCCAGTTCCACCACCATCGGCATGCCGTAGGTGGCGCTGGTGGCGGCGAGGAACAGGCCGTTCTCCATGGCCAGGAAACCCACCACCTGGGGGATCGCCTTGGTGCGGGTGATCATCATCAGGAAGGCGAGCATCACCGTCGCCAGGGCGATGCCGAGGGTGCCGCGGGTGATGGTGCTGGAGAGTTGCGAGATCGGCAGCGCCACGTTGAAGGCGATGATCACCAGCACGATGCCGAACATCATGGTGGTGGGCACGTTGATGAGGGACTCGACGTCGGACTTCACATGGAGGCGCCGCACCAGCCGGTGCAGAATCCAGGGCAGCAGGATCGCCTTGAGGATCAGCGTCAGGCCGGCCGAGTAATAGAGATGGTGCTGGCTGGTGGTGAAGGCCACCACCAGCGTGGAGACGCTCAGGGTCGCCCCCTGCAGGGCGAAGAGGTTCACGAGCTGGAGCACCCGTCGCTGGGCCAGCATGGCGAAGGCCAGCAGCAGGATCACCGAGGCGAACAGGTTGATGAGCTGGGCGGAGAGGGGAATCGTGTTCACACCCGGGTCTCCAGGAGGAGGCGCACCAGCAGGCCGAGCACCGCCAGCAGGAAGGCGGTGCCGAGGAATTCCGGCGCGCGGAAGATGCGCATCTTGGCATTGATGGTCTCGATGCCGGCGAGGAAGGCGCCGCCGACGGCGAGCTTGCCCACCAGCGCCGGGATCGCCAGCAGCAGGCCGACGAAGCTGGCGCCCTCGGCGATGCCCCAGGGGAAGAACAGGGCCAGGCCGAGGCAGGAATAGGCGTAGAGCTTGAGGCTGGCCGCCAGCTCGATCAGGGCTAGGTGACGTCCGGAGTACTCGATGATCATCGCCTCGTGGATCATCGTCAGCTCGAGGTGGGTGGCGGGGTTGTCCACCGGCACGCGGGCGTTTTCGGCGAAGGAGACGAAGGTGAAGGCGACGCCGGCGAAGGCCAGGCTCGGGTAGATGATGAATTCCCGGTGGGCCAGGGTCTCGACGATGGTGGCGACGGAAGTGGACTGGGAGATCATGGCCGTGGTGAAGATCACCATCAGCAGGGCCGGTTCGGCGAGGAAGCCCACCAGCATCTCGCGGCGTCCGCCGAGGCTGCCGAAGGAGGTGCCGATGTCCATGGCGGCGAGCGAGATGAAGATGCGCGCGAGGCCGAACACACCCACCAGGGCGATGGTGTCCGCCGCCGGCGCGAAGGGCAGGTCGGTGGACAGGGTCGGGATGATGGCGCAGGCCAGCAGCATGCAGCCGAAGACGACGAAGGGGGCGAAGCGGAACAGGGGCGAGGCGCCGTCGGCCAGCACCACGTCCTTCTGGAACAGCTTGTGCAGCATGTAGTAGGGCTGCAGCAGGGGCGGCGCCGTGCGGTTCTGGAGCCAGGCACGGCACTGGTTCACCCAGCCCGTCAGCAGCGGCGCCAGCAGCAGGGCGAGGACGATGGCGAAGAGCTGGCCGAGGAGTCCGGAAATGTTCATGGCCGCGCCACCACCAGCAGGACGATGAGAGTCAGAAAGCTGTAGAGCAGGTACACCGCGATGCGTCCGCCCTGGAGGCGGACGATGAGGGCCGAGATGGCTTCGGCCAGGCGCGCCACCGGCAGGTAGAGCCAGTACCAGAAGTGGTCCTCCACCTTGACGCTGTAGTAGGGCTTCTCGTCGCGGGCGGTGGGGAAGTGGCGGTCCATGCGGAACATGAATTCGAAGATGCGGCGGATCGGCTGGGAGAAGCCCTCGGCGGTGTCCTGGGCGCGGGGACCCTGGAAGTGGTAGCCGCAATCCCAGGCCGGCGAACGACGCGTGCGGCCATGGTAGAGGCGATGCACGAGCCAGCGGCCCACCAGCACCGAGGCGGCGATGACGGCGAGGAAGACCATGGGCTCGTAGCTGGCACGCTCGGGGGAGATCGGCGCCAGCATCCACCAGCCCTGGGCCTGCAGGCGGTCGGCGAGGCCGGTGCCGAGCAGCTGGCGCGTGGCGGTGTCGAGGCGCAGGATCACCATGGACGGCAGCACGCCGAGCAGCACCGTGACGAGCCCCAGCCAGACCAGGCCGACGCGCTCCCAGACCCCGGCGTCGTGGGCGTCCTTGAGGTTCTCCTCGCGCATCTGGCCGAGGAAGATGATGCCGTAGAACTTGACCATGGCGAAGCCGGCCATGGCCGCCACCAGGGCCACCAGGGCCGCGGCGACAGGCACGATCATGTTGAGCCAGGGGTGCGGCAGACCCGGCGAGAACAGGAAGGCTTGCAGCAGCAGCCATTCGGAGATGAAGCCCGACAGGGGCGGCAGGCCCGCGCTGGCGATGACGCCGGCGAGGGCCAGCCAGGCCACCCAGGGCATGCGGTGGATGAGGCCGCCGAGCTTGCCGAGGCTGCGTTCCTTAGTGGCGTGCAGCACGGAGCCGGTGCACAGGAACAGCAGGCTCTTGAAGCCCGAGTGGGCGAGGCAGTGATAGAACACCGCCGTCATGGCGAGGGCCGCCAGGGCCTCCATGCGATAGGCGTGGAAGATCAGGGTCAGGCCGATGCCGACGGCGATGAGGCCGATGTTCTCGATGGACGAATAGGCCAGCAGGCGCTTCATGTCGCTCTGCACGGCGGCGTAGAGCACGCCGAAGATGGCGGTCGCCAGGCCGATGGCCAGCACGACGACGCCCCACCACCACAGGGGCGTGCCGACGAGGTCGAAACTCACGCGCAGCAGGCCGTAGATGGCGGTCTTCAGCATCACGCCGCTCATCATCGCCGACACGGGCGAGGGCGCCGCCGGGTGGGCCTCGGGCAGCCAGACGTGCACCGGCAGCAGGCCGGCCTTGGCGCCGAAGCCCAGCAGGGCCAGCAGGAAGGCCACCGAGGCCCAGAAGGGCGACAGCTCCTGGGCGCGCATGCCGGCAAAAGTGTAGTCGCCGCTGTTGGCCGTCATGACGCCGAAGGACAGCAGGGTGGCGATGGCGCCGATGTGGGCGATCAGCAGGTAGAGGTAGCCGGCGCGGCGGATCTCGGCGTGGCGGTGGTCGGTGGTGACGAGCAGGAAGGAGGACAGGGCCATGCTCTCCCAGGCCACCATGAAGGCGTAGGCGTCGTCGGCCAGCAGCACCAGCAGCATGCTGGCGAGGAAGACGTGGTATTCGAGGCACAGCAGGCCGGGCGCCGTGCCCTCGCCCTTGCGGAAATAGCCGGCCGCATAGATCGAGATGCCCACCGAGACGAAGCCCAGCAGCAGGGCGAAGATCGCCGTCAGGTTGTCCAGGCGCAGGTGGAAGGGCAGGTCCGGCAGGCCGATGACCAGCACGGCGGTCTCCGGTGTGTTGCCGAGGGAGCACAGGGCGACGACGCCGACCGCCAGGCCCACGACCGCACCGAAGGGAAACAGGGTCTTGCTGATGAAGCGGGTGTTGCGCGGCGCCAGTAGCCCCGCCAGCCCGACCGCCAGCCAGGCACAGGCGGCGATCAGCAAGGCGTCGATGAACAGCAGGTTGGCGGGCATGGAAGGCATTACAGGCGTCAGGGGAAAATTGTAACAGCCGGCCGGACTAGTCCGATCCGCGGAATAGATTGCTGCAGCGCATCATCAGAAGCGCTCCGCCACCAGGGGCCGCAGGGGGCTTGTCTCGCCGCCCTGGCCACGTTCGGCGGCCCAGCCGTGGATCGCATCCAGCGCCATGTCGGCGGTGGGGAAGATGTGGGCCTGGGTCACCACGTCGAACAGTCCGGTCGCGTGCATGACATCCAGCACCTGCTTCTTCAGGCCCGAGAACACGACGGTGACGCCGTTGCCGCGCAGGCGTTCCACCAGGTGGTGCATCACCTCCTCGCCGGAGGCGTCGAGTTCGTTGATGCCGTCCCCCACCACCAGCAGGTAGGGGGCCTTCGGATTGGCGGCGACGGCTTCGAGGATGGCGTCCTCGAAGTAGGAGACGTTGGCGAAGTAGAGGCGGCCGTCGAAGCGCACGGCGGTCACCACGTCGGAAGCCGGCAGGTTGTTCACCTTGGCGTCGCGCAGGCTGCCGTCGGCATGGCGGCCGAGGATGGCGACGCGGGGCGACATGGTGCGGTAGAGGTAGAGGCCGATGGCGAGGCCGGCGCCGACCATGATGCCGTTGTCCAGGTGGGGCGCGAAGGCCAGGGTGGCGACGAAGGTGACGACGGAGGCGAGGCCGTCGTGGCGGTTGGCCTGCCAGGCGTGATGGATGGCGCCGAAGTTGATGAGGCCGATCACCGCCATGATGATGACCGCCGCCAGCACCGCCTGGGGCAGGTGGTAGAGCAGCGGGGTCAGGAACAGCAGGGTCAGCAGCACGAACAGGCCCGTGAACACCGAGGACATGCCCGTCTTCGCCCCGGCGTTGATGTTCACCGCGGAGCGGGAGAAGGAGCCGGAAACCGGGAAGGCCTGGGTGGCGGCGCCGACGATGTTCGCCAGGCCCTGGCCGATGAGTTCCTGGTTCGGATCGATTTTCTGCTTGGTCTTGGCGGCGATGGCCTTGGCGATGGAGATGGCCTCCATGAAGCCCACCAGGGAGATCACCAGGGCCGCCGACAGCAGGCTGCCGAACATGTCCCAGGACATTTTCGGCACACCGACGGAGGGCAGGCCTTCCGGCACCTTGCCGACCACTTCGCCGCCGCCCGTGAGCTTCATGCTGCCCTGGGCCGCCTTGGCGACGCGCCAGCGGTTGCCGTCGGCGGTCTTGCCCGGGGGCACCCTGCCTTCGGCGTAGAGTTCGGCGCCCTGGCCGTCGGCGGACGGCACGCGCTCGAAGACGAAGCTGCGGATGGCCCGGTTGCGGCGGCGGTTCTCGTCCTCCCGGTCCTTGAGCTGGAGGCGCAGCAGGTCCATCTCGTAGTGGAGGGTCACGGCTTCGTGGGAGAGTTCGCCCTTGTCCTTCAGCACTTCCTTGAGTTCGCCGCCCTTGGCGCCGAGCTGGGCGTTGATCTCGCGGATGCGCTCCTCGGTGCGCACGAACTCGGCGAGCAGGGTCTTGGCCTCGGGCTCGACGAACTGGTCCACGGTCGCCGTGGTGTTGCGCTCGAAGCCGATGAACCAGGACACGGTCGTGGTCAGGGCGACGGCGATCAGCACGCCGGGCAGCCGCGGGGCCTTCTTGCGGATCACCCACATGATGGCGATGGCGGCGGCCCCCATGGCCAGGGTCGGCAGGTGGGTGTCGCCCACCTGCTTGGCGACGCCCCAGATGTCCTGGATGAAATGCTCGGAACGGCCCATGGGCACGCCGATCAGCTTGTTCACCTGGGAGAGGCCGATGATCATGGCGGCGGCGTTGGTGAAGCCGACGATGACCGGGTGGGACAGGAAGTTGACGATGACGCCGAGCTTGAAGACGCCGAGGGCGAGCTGCACCACGCCCACCAGCAGGGCCAGCATCACCGCCAGCACGACGAACTGCTCGGAGCCCGGCGCCGCCAGGGGCGTGAGGGCCGAGGCCGTCAGCAGCGAAGCCACGGCGACAGGGCCGGTGCCGAGCTGGTTGGAGGAACCCCACATGGCCGCCACCATCACCGGCAGGAAGGCGGCGTAGAGCCCGTAGTAGGCCGGCAGGCCCGCGAGCTGGGCGTAGGCCATGGACTGGGGCACCAGCACCAGGGCGACCGTCAGGCCGGCGATGAAGTCCGCCTTCAGGGCCTCGCCGCGGGGCGGCAGCCATTTGAGGAAGGGCAGCAGGGTCGTGAGGGACAGGTTCATGGTCTTGTTCCGATCGGAGATCAGGGCTTCTTGGCGGGGTCGGCGGTCACCAGCGGGCAGGCCAGGCGCGACCAGGGATCGCTGGCCCGATCCTCGGCCACCTTCTCCCAGCCTTCGAGGGAGTCGATGACGACGGCCGAGACACACTCGTGGGTGTTGGCATACTGGACGATGTCGCGCCGGCGCAGCACCGGCTTCTGGGTCAGGGTGTAGAGCACGCCGTCGCGGCGCAGGGCATCCACCAGGGCGTCGATCTCGGCGGGCAGCGCCTCGCCCTCGGTGCGCACAAGGATGTCCAGGCTCGCGTCCAAGCGCTGGCACAGGCCCCGGGCCGAGGACAGCAGGCGCGGATCGAGATGCCCCTCGCGGACGGCGAGGAGCACGGTGCGCTCGGGCCTGGCGGACGGCATGGCGGTCAGGTCCGGGCGCCGCGGCTGCGGACGACGAAGAGGGACGGGGAAGGACGCGGCACGAATCAAGCCTCTTGCAGTCGTTGATGACCCCCAAGCCATCGCAGCATTCGTGCCACGTCGCCATGCCGCCGCCAAGCGGCTGATTGCATGACCATTTCCATGGGCAAGGACGGGCCCACCACAGCGGACAACAAGTTGCAATCTGCAACGCGGCCCAGCATTTATGGGCCTTGACGGTAATTTGACGGTGGTCGGCGGCATTGTTGCATTACCATAGCCACCTGTTGCATTGTGCAACCCATCCTTATCCCGATGAACTCCCTGCGCCACAAGATCATTCTCGGCTACGCCCTCGTCGGCGCCCTCGTGATCGCCCTGTCGCTGTTCACCTTCCTGGAGCTGCGGCTGCTGGAAGAGAAGATCGGCGCCGGCGAGAAGGTCGGCGAGCTGTTCGAGGTGTGCCTGGAGGTCCGGCGCTTCGAGAAGAACTACTTTCTCTACGGCCAGTCGGCGGACCTGAGCGAGAACCGCGCCTACGCCAGCCGCGCCCGGGAACTGCTGCGCACCCACGGCGGGCTGTTCGCCGACATGGGCGATCCCCTGCGCGTCCGCCGCCTCGGCGAGGAACTGGAGCGCTACGAAACCCTGATGGGCACCTATGCCCGCGCAGGCGGACCCGAGGCCATCGCCGGCGAGATCCGCAAATCGGGCAAGGACATCGTCACCATCGCCGAGCACTTGGCCCAGGACGAGCGCAAGACCCTCCAGACCCTGCTGGACCGGCACCGGCGCATCCTCATCGGCGCGGTCATCGGCGTCGCCCTGCTGGTGGTCGGCATCGGCCAGCTCCTGTCGCGCCGCGTCGCCCGCCCCCTCAAGCAGATGGAAGCCAGCATGGCCGCCGTGGCGGCCGGCCGTACGACGGCCCTGGACATGCCGGCGGAAGACCGGGAGATCGCTTCGCTGACCCAGGCCTTCAACCGCATGCTGCGGGAGATCGAGCTGCGCCAGGGACAGCTGGTGCGCTCGGAAAAGCTGGCGGCCCTGGGCACCCTGCTCTCGGGCGTCGCCCACGAACTCAACAACCCCCTGTCCAACATCGCCACCTCGACCCAGATCCTTCTCGAGGAACTGGATGCCGAAGAGGAAGGCGCGGCGGCGGACCCGGCCTTCCGCCGCGAACTGCTCGACCAGATCAACGGCGAGACCTGGCGCGCGCGCCGCATCGTGCGTTCCCTGCTCGACTACGCGCGGGACCGGGACTTCGCCCGCGAGCCCCTGGCCCTGGCCGCCCTGGCCGAGGAGACCCTGCGCCTGATCCGCGGCCAGATTCCCACCCGCGTGGCGGTACGCATCGACATCCCCGAGGAGTTGACCCTGGCCGGCGACAAGCAGCGCCTGCAGCAGGTCATTCTCAACCTGGTGAGGAACGCCGTCGAGGCCGTCGAGGGCGCCGGCGAGGTGGTGCTGCAGGCGCGCCCCGTCGCCGCCGGAAGCACCAGCCCGCCGGGACGCATGGTCTTCGGCCAATGCCCCGAGCGGGGCGCCGCCGTTGAGATCGAGGTGCGCGACGACGGTCACGGCATCGCCGCCGAGGTGCTGCCGAAGATCTTCGATCCCTTCTTCAGCACCAAGGAGGTGGGGCGCGGCCTCGGCCTCGGGCTGTTCATCGTCTTTGAAATCATCGAGGAGCACGGCGGCTGCATCGCCGTGGCCAGCGAACCCGGCTGCGGCACGGCCTTCTTCCTGCGCCTGCCCGCCGCGCCGCCGCCCTCCCCTTCCCCCGGAGAAGCCCATGCCTAACGGAAAGCTGCTCATCGTGGACGACGAGAAGGTCGCCGTCCGCAACCTGGAACACGTGATGAAGAAGGAGGGCTACGAGGTCACGGCGACCCAGAGCGGCGCCAACGCCCTGGCCCACCTGGAGAAGCAGGCCTACGACGTGGTGCTGACGGACCTGCGCATGGAGAAAGTGGACGGCCTGCAGATCCTCAAGAAGGTGCGCGAGTCCTGGCCCGACACCGAGGTGGTGCTGATCACCGGCTACGCCACGCTGGAATCCGCCGTCGAGGCCATGAAACACGGCGCCTTCTACTACATCGCCAAGCCCTTCCGCCTCGACGAGGTGCGCAAGGTGGTGGCCGAGGCCATGGAGAAGATCCGCCTGCGGCGCGAGAACCGGGCCCTGCGCGAGCAGGTGGAAGGCTTCCAGGGCAAGGTGCGCATCATCAGCCAGAACGGCGACATGCAGCGCCTGCTCGACATGACGCGCCAGATCGCCCCCACCGACTGCAACGTGCTCATCACCGGCGAGTCGGGCACCGGCAAGGAGCTCTTCGCCCAGTACCTGCACCACCACAGCCGCCGCAGCGAGCGGCCCTTCGTCGCCATCAACTGCGGCGCCTTCAGCGAGGAGTTGCTGGCCAACGAGCTGTTCGGCCACGTCAAGGGCGCCTACACCGGCGCCAACACCGACCGCCAGGGCCTGCTGGCCGCCGCCGATGGCGGCACCCTGTTCCTCGACGAGATCACCGAGATGTCGCCGGCCATGCAGGTCAAGCTGCTGCGGGCGATCCAGGAGCGGGAGGTGTTGCCGGTGGGCGGCACCGCGCCGCTGAAGGTGGACGTGCGCTTCGTCGCCGCCACCAACCGGGACGTACCGGACATGGTCAAGCGCGGCGAGTTCCGCCAGGACCTGTGGTTCCGCCTCAACGTGGTGAACCTGCACATCCCGCCCCTTTCCGGCCGCCGCGAGGACGTGCCCTTGCTGGCTTACCACTTCCTGCGCAAATGCGCGGCGCGCATGGAAAAGCCCGTCACCGAGATCGCCGCCGAGACCATGGACATCCTCAAGGCCTACGACTTCCCCGGCAACGTGCGGGAGCTTGAGAACATCGTCGAGCGCGGCGTCGCCATCACCTCGGGCAGCACCATCGAGCCGGCCCACCTGCCCGACGACCTGCGGGAGCTGTCGATCCGCACCTTCCGCAAGAAGGAAGGCCGCCTGCCTTCCCTGGAGGAGCAGGAGCGGGACTACATCCGCTGGGTGCTGCAGGAAGCCGGCGGCAACCAGACCCTGGCGGCCCAGATTCTCGGCATCGACCGGGTTTCGCTCTGGCGCAAGCTGAAGCGCTACGAGTTGGAAGCGTTGTAAGGCGTCCGTCCAACTGAAGAGTGGCCCCACCATGGGAGCGTGCGGGGGCCGGCGGGGGGCTCTGCTGCGCTCATGTCCCCCGGACTGGGCTGCGCCCAGTCCTCCTCCTTTACTTCGCTCCGCAGAGCCCCCCACCAGCCCCCTCGGTCAGCACCGTGCGGGTTTCTCGATGTACAACCACCGATGTCTCCAGCCAAGGGTAGCGGGTGGCCGATGCAGCGAAGTAAAGGAGGAGAACCGGGCACAGCCCGGTTCGGGGGACATGAGCAGCATCGGCCACCCGCTGGCCTTGGCAAGCACCGACCGCAGACGATACGTGCTTCTTGCGGCGAAGATGCAATAGCGACGGGAAGAAACAGCCTCGCCCCCGCAGAACAACCCAGCATAGACCCCGGTGATACAGACATAACGCACCTCTAGCCCCGCGACGGCCCGCCGGCGCTAGAATTAATCGTTTCATTTTGCAATAGCGCCGCTGAATTCTGCATCGCCGAAGATCGGCCCTGCCGGCGGCCCAACCCGCAGCCCGCCGGCCAAGACGAACCCATGCTCACCAACAAGCTCCTGCAGCGCTTCTTTCCCTTCCTCGCCTGGTTTCCCGTCAATTCGTTCATCCTGCGCGGCGACCTGATCGCCGGCATCACCGGCGCCCTGGTGCTGGTGCCCAAGGCGATGGCCTACGCCCAGCTCTCCGGCCTGCCGGTCTACTTCGGCCTCTACACCGCCTTCGTCCCCGCCATCCTCGGCGCCCTCTGGGGATCGTCGCGCCAGCTCGCCACCGGCCCCGTCGCCATCATCTCCCTGATGACCGCCGCCGCCGTCACGCCCCTGGCGGTGCCCTTCAGCGAGGAATACATCGGCCTCGCCCTGCTGCTGACCCTGATGGTAGGCGTCATCCAGTTCGCCCTCGGCGCCGTCAAGCTCGGCACCATCGTCAACTTCGTCTCCCACCCGGTGATCCTCGGCTTCATGAACGCCGCGGCCATCATCATCGGCCTCTCCCAGCTCGACATGCTGCTCGGCATCCCCAAGGGCCGCAGCGACTCCTTCCTCAAGGACATCTGGGAAATGCTGGGCTACCTGCCCCAGACCCACCTGCCCACCCTGGCCATGTCGGTGTTCGCCCTGGCCCTCATGCTGGGCCTCAAGAAGATCGCCATCCTCTCCAAGCCCAGCGTGCTGATCGCCGTGGTGGTCACCACCCTGGTCAGCGTCGCCGTCGGCTTCGAGCAGAAGGCCGCCGCCAAGCCCGAGCAGATCGCCGATCCGGCGGTACGCGAACTGGTGGTCGCCTACGCCCAGGCCGACAAGCAGATCAACGAACTCACCGCCGAGGCCACCGCCATGGCCGGCCGCCTGCGCGCCGCCGAGAAGGCGGGCGACGCCCGCGCCGCCGCCGACCTGCGCCACCAGATCGACATCGCCAAGCTCGACGCCGCCAGCCAGCAGGGCCACAACAAGGTGCGCCTGGCCCAGATCCGCAAGCTCAACTTCGAGCGCACCCGGCCGGCCGATGACCAGCCGGCCCTGCTCCACGTCCAGGGCAAGCTGCCCGTCGGCGTCGAGTCCGACGGCCACGAATGGCACGTCAAGAAAATCGAGAAGGGCGAACTCAAGCTCATGGGCGGCGGCGACGTGGTCGGCAACATCCCCGCCGGCCTGCCCTCCTTCCGCCTGCCGACCCTGACCCTGGACGCCATCCTCTCCCTGCTCTCGGCGGCCATCATCGTCGCCCTGGTGGCCTTCATGGAGTCTATCTCCATGGCCAAGGCCATGGCCACCAAGTCGAAGCAGAAGATCGACCCGAACCAGGAACTCATCGGCCAGGGCCTCTCCAACCTGGGCGGCGCCTTCTTCCAGGCCTACCCGGCCTGCGGCTCCTTCACCGGCTCGGCCATCAACCTCCAGGCCGGCGCCAAGACGGGCTTCGCCATGGTGTTCAACGGCATCTTCGTCGCCGTCACCCTGCTGTTCCTCACGCCCTACCTCTACCACCTGCCCAAGGCCGTGCTGGCCGTCATCATCCTGCTGGCCGTCACCAGCCTGGTGACGCCGGATGCCCTCAAGCACACCTGGAAGGCCAGCCGCGTGGACGGCGCCGTCGCCGTCGTCACCTTCGTCGTCACCCTGCTGGCGGCACCGCACCTGGACAAGGGCATCCTCATCGGCGCCGCCCTCGCCCTCGTGCTGTTCCTCTACCGCACCATGAAGCCGCGCGTCGCCATCCTCGGCCGCTACACCGACGGCACCCTGCGCGACGCCGCCCAGAACGACCTGCCGGCCTCGGACGTGGTGACCGCCGTGCGCTTCGACGGCCGCCTCTACTTCGCCAACGTCTCCTACTTCGAGGACGCCATCCTCAACGCCGTCGCCAACAACCCCAATGCCCCCTACGTCCTCATCGTCGGCGACGGCATCAACGACATCGACGCCTCGGGCGAGGAAGTGATCCACCACCTGGTGGAGCGCTTCAACGAGAACGGCGTCGTCGTGCTGTTCGCCGGCCTCAAGAAGCAGGTCATCGACGTGCTGCAGGCCACCGGCCTGTGGCAGCAGATCGGCGAGAAGCGCTTCTTCTCCACCGCCGAACAGGCTCTCGAACGCATCTACGCCCGCGCCGAATACGCCGATCTGGACGACCCCCTGAAGCCCCAACCGCGCAGCGCCATCCTGACGCCCAGCGGCCAGCACGAATAGATATCCCCATTTCCGGCGGCCCCGCAGTGCAGCAGCGGCGCGGGGGCCGATCTGGGATAATCGGCCCCTTCGCAACCGCAGGCCGACCGCCATGGGACACCGACTTTCCAAGATCTACACGCGCACCGGCGACGCCGGCACCACCGGCCTGGGCGACGGCTCCCGCACCGGCAAGGACTCGGCGCGCATCGCCGCCATGGGCGACGTGGACGAAGTCAATTCCCTCCTCGGCGTGCTGCTCTGCGAGCCCCTGCCCGACGAGGTGCGCGAACTGCTGATCGGCATCCAGCACGACCTGTTCGACCTGGGCGGCGAGCTCTCCGTCCCCGGCGCCAGCTTCCTCAAGGCCGGCCAGCCCGAACGCCTGGAACTCGCCATCGACCGCTACAACGGCGAACTGGCGCCCCTCAAGGAATTCATCCTCCCCGGCGGCACCCGCGCCGCCGCCCTGACCCACCAGGCGCGCACCGTCTGCCGCCGCGCCGAGCGGGCCGTGGTCGCCCTCGCCCAGGACGCCGCCGTCTCCGACGCCGCGCGCCAATACCTGAACCGGCTCTCCGACCTGCTGTTCGTCCTTGCCCGCTGGCTCAACAAGGCCGCCGGCAGCGGCGACGTGCTCTGGCAGAAGGGGCGCAACGCCTGAGGTTCTGAGCCGCTCAAGTCCGGTCTCAGCCAGACCCGATATGGATTCCCTAAGACGGTACCGCCAAGAGGCCAGCATCAGTCCGAAAAAGCCACAACCCATTGATTGACTTGGGATCGTAGCGCGATTACCATTATGAGTAATTTTACTCATGATAGTAATCCATGACCGCACCCTATCAGCGCCGGGAAACCGAGACATTGCGCGAGCGACTGCGCGAATTGCCGCGCTACCTGGTCGTCGTTGCCGGCCCCCGCCAAGTCGGCAAAACGACAATGGTGCGCAACGCTCTGTCCGCTTATCCGAACGAGCGCTATTCCTTTGTCGGCATCGACAGTCCGGAAGACCCGGCCTTGCCGGACATCGCTTCGGCCACGGCGCCGACCCTGCGCCGAATGGCCGCACCGCGCGATGGCGCCTGGCTCGTCGAAATCTGGCAGCGTGCCCGTTCGGCGGCGCGGCGCCACCCTGACGGGCACATTCTCGTCCTCGACGAAATCCAGAAAATCCCGCACTGGTCGGACACGGTCAAGGGCCTGTGGGATGCGGATCGCGCCGAAGGGCTGCCGCTGCATGTCGTCCTGCTCGGCTCCTCGCCGCTCCTGATGCAGCAGGGCATGAGCGAGAGCCTGACCGGCCGCTTCGAAACCATTCCCCTCACCCATTGGTCGTTCCGCGAAATGGCCGAGGCCTTCGACTTCGACCTAGAAGACTACCTGTACTTCGGCGGCTACCCCGGCGCGGCGCCTTTGGTCCGCGACGAGCCGCGCTGGCGCAACTACGTCAATACCGGCCTGATCGAGCCCAGCATCGAAAAGGACATCCTGATGATGACGCGGGTAGACAAGCCCGCGCTGCTGCGCCAACTGTTTCATCTTGGCTGCCGCTACTCGGGCCAAGAACTCTCCTATACGAAGATGATGGGGCAGTTGCAGGACGCGGGAAACACCGTGACGCTGGCCCATTACCTCGACCTGCTGGGCCATGCCGGCCTGATTCGCGGCCTGTCGAAATTCGCCGGCCAGCACCACCGCCGCCGCGCATCGTCGCCAAAGCTCAACGTGCTGAACATGGCCCTGATGTCGGCGGGTTCGGGCTACAGCAAGGGCGAAGCGCAGGGCGACCGCAGCTATCGCGGCCGTATGGTCGAAAGCGCGGTCGGCGCCCACCTCCACAACACGGCCTCGCCGGATTGCCGTCTCTACTATTGGCGCGACGGCACCCACGAAGTGGACTTCGTGCTCGAACGCGGCTCACGACTCGTCGCCATCGAAGTGAAGAGCGGCGCGGTACCGGGCAAGGTTCGGGGCATGGAAGCGTTCCGCAAAGGCTTCGGCGAATGCCGGCAATTGCTGGTCGGTGACGGCGGCATCCCGCTGGCCGAGTTCCTCTCCTATCCCGCGGAGCACTGGTTTTGAAGCAGGCAGCCGATCCCGGCCTGCTGGTGCCGCGCACCGGCACGACGCGCGACGAGCAAACCGGCACGCGCGAAAGCCGGCCGTTGGCCGCCTTCCGCGCCGTACCGGCCTATGTGCTGCTCGGCGATCCCGGTGCCGGCAAGACCGAATCCTTCCTGCAGGAAGCCGATGCCTGCGGCGGTCGCTATGTGCGGGCGCGCAGCTTCGCCACGCTCGATCCCAGCCCGGAACTCGCTGACAAAACGCTGTTCATCGACGGCCTCGACGAAATGCGCGCGGGTGGCGCCGACGGCCGCACGCCCCTCGACCATGTGCGACGCCATCTCGACCGTCTCGGCCGTCCGCGCTTCCGTCTCTCCTGTCGCGAAGCGGACTGGTACGGCGACAGCGACAGCGCCGCCCTGCGGGAGATCGCGCCCCAGGGGGCACTGACCGTCCTGCATCTCGACCCGCTGAACGACGCCGACATCGCGCTGCTGCTGGAACGTAAGTTCGGCATTGCCAACCCCGCCCGTTTCGTCGAACAGGCCGACCGTCACGGGCTGGCCGACTTACTGCGCAATCCGCAAACGCTGGCGCTTCTCGCTAATGCGGTGGGCGGCGACACGTGGCCCGACAGCCGCGCCGCCACGTACGACCTCGCCTGCCGGCAACTGCTGCGCGAACTCAACGCCGAACACCGCAACGCCAAGCGCCGCAGCGCCCCGACGACCGATGGACTGCTCGACGCGGCGGGCTTTCTCTGCGCCGTGCATCTGCTTGCCGGCATCGCCGGCTTCGCCCTCGACGACGCAGTGATGGATGACCAGCATGCACTTTGGAGCGACCTGGCCACCCCGCGCGAGCTGCCTTTGGAGGCCGCCCTGGCAAGCCGCCTGTTCCGGCCGGACGACCGCGAGCAGCAGCGCATCCCCGTCCATCGCAGCATCGCCGAATATCTGGGGGCCCGCTACCTCGCGGCGCTGATCGAATCCCAGGGCCTGTCGCTCGGCCGCCTTATCGCACTGATGGCCGGCAACGACGGCGGCATCGTGCCCGACCTACGCGGTCTCGCCGCCTGGCTAACGGTCCATAGCCGTAGCGCCCGTACCGGGCTCATCGACCGCGACCCGCTTGGGATAGTGCTCTACGGCGATGTGCGCGGCTTCCCCCTCGACGACAAGCGCCATGTGATGGCGGCGCTCAAGGAGGAGGCCGAACGCTATGCGAATTTCCGTTTCGCGAATTGGGCAGCCGCGCCTTTCGGGGCGCTGGCGACACCGGACATGGTGCCCGTGTTTCTGGAACTGCTCGTCTCGCCTTCCCGCGCGGAAGCCGACATGGCCCTGCTCGATTGTGCGCTGGACGCGCTTCGCCATGGTCCGGCGCTCGTCGAACTGGCCGCGGACGCAAGCCGGCTGGAAAACTCCCTGGATGCCACGATCCGCGATGCCAGCTACCCGTCGCACATCCGCCATTCGGCCCTGCGGATTCTGCTCCGCGACCTGCCGCGCAATGCGGCACGTCTGGTTGCCGTTGCCAAGGATATACAAACAGGAACGGTCGAGGACAAGGACGATCAGTTGCTCGGTCGCCTACTAACTGATCTTTTCCCGCAACACATTCAGCCGTCGGAGGTGTTCGATTTCCTGCACCCGGAGAAACAAGGTGATCTCATCGGCGAGTACCACGCATTTTGGAGACACGAATTGCCGGAAAGGGCACCTGTCGGGTTGTTGCCGGAGCTGATCGACCAGTTGGCACGACAAGTACCGACGTTGCGCAAGTCACTTAGATACCATCAAGCCAATCGTTTTGCCGGGAACCTTCTCGCGCGGGCGCTCGAAGCGTATGGCAATGCGGTCAACGATGCGCGGCTGTTCGACTGGCTGGGCGCCGGGCTCAACGAGTACGGTAATCCGCATATAGACGGCGAGCATAGAAAGCGTGTCGCCGCCTGGCTGGCGGCGCATCCGGAACGCTACAAGGCCATATTGCTGGACGGTGCCAAACGCTGCGTCGGCGAGGAAAACGCCTGGTCCTGCCTGGTCCATAGCTCATTCCGGCTGTATGGCGCGGAACCACCGTCCGATTTCGTCTCGTGGTGCCTGGAACAGGCGCTTATCGAAACCTGTGCCGAAGTGAAGCGACATTTCTTCGCAGAGGCGGCGGTGCAACTGCGTCGCCAGGGAGGGGAGGACTGGCTCACACTCGACGCCCTCGATTACCTCGGCACTTGGGTGGAATCGCACCCCGAATTCAAGCCTGACTTAGAAATATTTTCCTCTTGTAGCGTCAACGATTGGCGGCGGGACGATGCAGCCAGACAGCGCGAGTGGAACAAAGATCGAGAACAGAGAAAGAAAGACTGGCGCAATCATTTCTTCCAACACCTCGAAGCAATCCGCAACGGCAGCGCCTACCCGCAAATCCTGCACGAACTGGCGCAGGTTCACCTCCGGCAATTCATCGATGTCGAAGGCGAGACGCCCCATGAGCGACTTGCCGATTTCCTCGACGGCGACGAGGAGCTGATTGCCGCCGCCTACGCCGGCTTTCGTCGTGCCCTCGACCGCAACGACCTGCCGAGCGTCGCCGAGATCGTCGACCTGGAGACCAAGGGTCGTATGCACTTCATCCGCCAGCCCTGCCTGGCCGGCATGGCAGAGCTTTATGCCACCGATCCCGAAGCCGTGCTGCAGCTTGGCGACGAGGTGTTACGGAGGATGCTGGCCTTCCATCTCACCTGGGTTGCAGGAGACGACGCGGACTGGTTCGCGGCCTTGGTAAAGGGGCGACCGGAATTGACCGCCGAGGTGCTCGTCGCCTATGCGCTGCCGCTCCTGCGCAAGGGGCATGAGCATGTGCACGGTATCTGGCAGCTTGCCTACGACGACGACTTCGCCCCCATCGCGCGCGTGGCCCTGCCCGACTTGCTGCGGGGCTTTCCGCTGCGGCCCAAGAAGCAACTGCTCGCCAATGCCCTCGACCCGCTGCTCAAGGCGGGGCTGCGCCATCTCGACCGTCCGACACTCGCCGCCATCGTTTCGACCCGGCTGGCGCAAGGCAGCATGAGCGCGGCGCAGCGCGTCTACTGGCTTGCCTGCGGCCTGCTGATTGCGCCAGCCGAGTACGAGGCGGCGCTCGCCGCCCACGTCGGCGCCAGCAAGGCGCTGCGCGGTCATTTGGGTGCGTTCCTGCATGACCGCGAAAGACGCCCGGGTTTTAAGGCCGATCTGCCCGAATCCTCGCTGGCGCTGCTGATCGAACTGCTGGCACCCGACAGCCCGCCCGAACACCCGTCGGGTGCCCATTGGGTCAGCGCGGCGATGCAGACGGCCGACGAGGTGCGCGCCTTCATCGACATGCTCGGCGGCAATCCGAGCGAAGCCGCCTCGCGGGAACTGGACCGCTTGGCTGTCGGGCCCGAGCTGGCGCCCTGGCACAACCGGCTGCGCCATGCCGTACAGGCCCAGCGCGTGGCCCGCCGCAAGGCCGAGTTTCGCCCCCCGACCGTCGTCGAAGTCTGCCGCACCCTCGCCAACCGAGAACCGGCGAACGCCGCCGACCTCATGGCGCTGGCCGGCGACCACCTGCGCGACCTCGCCCGCAAGATCCGCGACGGCAGCACCAACGACTATCTGCAGTACTGGAGCTATGACGCCAAGGGCAAGCCGGAACGGCCGAAGCCAGAGAACGACTGCCGCGACATCCTACTTTCCGATTTAAAGGAACGTCTTGGCAGGCTCGGAATCGACGTGATCAAGGAGGGCTATTACGCCGAGGAAAAACGCGCCGACATCCGGGTCTCCTGCGGCGGTGCAACAGGTTTCAATGTGCCCATCGAAATCAAGAAGGATAGTCACGCCGACCTCTGGCGTGCGATACGGGAACAATTGATCGAGCGCTACACCCGCGATCCCGGCGCAGACGGCTTCGGCATCTACGTCGTATTCTGGTTCGGCGGCAAGAGTATGCCGTTGCCGCAGGCAGGAAGGCCGCGCAATGCGGTCGAGCTCGAAGAGCGCTTACGGCAGACGCTCTCCGCCCGGGAATCCCACTACGTCAGCGTTTGCGTAATCGACTGCGCGCTGCCGTGATCCGAGAATAGGACGTAGCTCCGTAGTCGCCATCGCCCAGGACGCAGCTGTCTCCGACGCCACGCGCCTGGTTCGAGGCTGCATTGATGCAGATCATGTCCCGCAAATAGGACCTGCCAGCAGCGGACACCCTGCCTCCGGTTGCCATTGCCCGCCGGAGGGTATAGCTTTCGATCCCTTTTGCTTCCGAGGCCTCGCGCCCCACCCCTGACCAGTTTTAAGATGGCATGCCATGAGATTCCTGACCTCGCTCGCCTTCTTGCTCGCTTTCTCGTTCAACTGCTGCGGGGCGTCATCCCAGGAGCGCACGCCCACCGCCGGGCATGCGGAAGCCGGCCGCCGCGTGGCGCTGGTGATCGGCAATGGGGCCTATCCGGGCGCCGCCGCCCTGCGCAACCCCGCCAACGACGCCAGGGACATGGCGCAGAAGCTGAAGCGCCTCGGCTTCCAGGTGATCGCCCGTACCGACCTGAAGCAGAAGGACATGCTGCGCGCCCTGACCGAGTTCGGCGACCAGATCGTCCCCGGCAGCGAGGTCCTGTTCTTCTATGCGGGCCATGGCATGCAGGTGCGGGGCAAGAACTACCTGATTCCCGTCGATGCCGAAATCCGGATCGAAAGCGCCGTCAGCAGCGAGGCGGTCGATGTGGACCAGCTGCTCGACAAACTCTCGCCTGCGCGCCTGTCCATGGTCATCCTCGACGCCTGCCGCAACAATCCCTTCGAACGGCGCTTCCGGGGCGGCGGCCAGGGGCTCGCCCAGATCAGCGCCCCGACGGGAACGCTGATCGCCTATGCCACGTCGCCGGGCCGGGTCGCGGCCGACGGCGAGGGCCGCAACGGGCTGTTCACGGGCGAACTGCTGGCCGCCATGGATATTCCCGGCATCAAGATCGAGGATGTCTTCAAGCGCGTGCGCTCGAACGTGGTCCGGAAGAGCCATGATGCCCAGACGCCATGGGAGTCTTCCAGCCTGACGGGCGACTTCTACTTCCAGCCGCCCGCGGGTGGCCAATCCTCGGCCGCGCCGCCCGTGTCTTCCGGGCAGGACTCGGCGGCCCTCGAACTCGCTTTCTGGGACAGCATCAAGAACAGCACGAACGAAGACGACTTCCGGGCCTATCTGGACCGTTTTCCCAGCGGCGTGTTCGCACCGCTGGCGCAACGGCAGCTGGAGCGGCGCCGCGATTCGCCGGCGTCGCTCCAGGGACGATGGGTGGGCGAAACGGCCGCGTTCATCGCGGCAGCCGGCGAGGACGCCTTGCGGCTGACGGGCACGATGCAGGTGACCCCCGCCGAAGTCCGCATCGACTACACGACCTGGGGACCGCGCTTCTCCCCGCAGGACGTGCCCATGGAGCTTTCGCTACGGACGACGGCTGCGACGCTCGGGGGAACGTGGAAGCGCAGCAGCTTCAAGGCCGGCACCTGCGAGATCCCCGCCGAAGAGGGCACCGTCGAAGGCGTGGTGGCGGCCTCCGGCGACCAGATCACCCTGCGCTTCGCCACCGGGCGATATACCGTCCAGATCAGCCGGCAGATGCTGTGGGAAGACGAGTGCAAGAAGGTCGAAGCAACGGGGTCGGCGTACCAGGACCTGGTGCTGAAGCGGTCCGCGTCCGGCAGGTAGCCGTTCGCGGAACCATCGCACCGGTCCCGCAGCCGACCGTTTTTCATTTCATCTCCGAAACTTAAGCCTCCGTTAAGCTGCCGCCGCTATATTTCAGCCATGAAAATCGCCTCCCTGTTCCTGCTCGCCCTGTTGCCGGGCCTCGTCGCGGCCGAGGAAGCGGCGATCCGCCTCTCCCCGGAGCAGGCGAAGGCCGCCGCCCTCAACCTCGTCCCCCTGGAAAGCCTCGCCAGTTCCGGTGCCCGGCGCCTGCCGGCCCAGGCCGTGGTGCCGCCGGCCCGGATCGAGATCCTCGCAGCGCCGCTGGGCGGCATGGTCGTCGCCGTCGGCGCCGCCTACGGCGAGACCGTCAAGCGCGGCCAGATGCTGGCCCGCCTGCAGGGTCCCCAATTGCTGGAGCTCCAGCGCGAATACGTGGCCGCCGGCGCCCAGGCCGACGTGGCCACCGAGTCCCGCAAGCGCGACGAGGCCCTGTTCGCCGACGGCATCATCAGCCAGGCGCGCCTGTCGGCCACCCAGGCCACGGAGCGCCAGGCCGCCGCCGCCATCGCCGAGAAGCGGGCCGCCCTGCGCCTGGCCGGCGCCGCCGAACCGGGCCGCGACGGGCGCGGCCTTTCGGGCGCCACGGAAGTGCGCGCCCCCTTCGACGGCGTCGTCCTCGATGCCCAGGCCCAGCCCGGCGCCCGCGTCGAGGCCAGCGCCCTGCTGTTCAAGCTCGGACGCCTGGCCCCCTTGTGGCTGGAAATCCAGGCCTCGCCGGCCCAGGCCGCCGGCCTCGCCGCCGGCGATGCGGTGGCCGTGCCCGGCTGCAAGGGCGAGGGCCGCCTGACCCTGGTGGCGCCCCAGATGAACCCGGCCACCCAGGCCCTGCTGCTGCGGGCCGAACTGCCCAACGCCGACGGCTGCCTGCGGCCCTTCCAGTATTTCAACGCCCAGATCACGCCAGCCACCGCGCCGGCCGGCGGCGCCTGGCGCGTGCCCAACGGCGCCCTCGTCCGCCACCTGTCCCAGACCTGGCTGTTCGCCGAAACCGCCGACGGCTACCGGCCGGTGCCGGTGCGCGTGCTCGACGAGACGGAACGCTCGACCCTGGTGGCGGCGGCCGACGGCGCCCCGGTCCTGGCCGGCGCCACGCGCATCGTCGTCAAGGGCACGGCGGCCGTGAAGGCCGTCTGGCTGGGCATCGGCGCCGCCGAAGGCAAGTAGCCGCACCGCCATGTTCGCCCGCCTCGTCGAGTTCTCCCTCACCCAGCGGCTGCTGGTGCTCATCGCCACGCTGCTGCTGATCGGCGGCGGTGTCGCCGCCTTCGCCGAGCTGCCCATCGACGCCTTCCCCGACGTCTCCTCCACCCAGGTGAAGATCATCATGAAGGCGCCGGGCATGACGCCCGAGGAAGTGGAGACGCGCATCGTCACGCCCATCGAGCTGGAGCTGCTGGGCATCCCCCACAAGCGCGTGCTGCGCGCCACGGCCAAGTACGCCATCGCCGACATCACCCTCGATTTCGAGGACGGCACCGACATCTACTGGGCGCGCCAGCAGGTGTCCGAGCGCCTCGCCGGCGTGCTCAAGGACTTCCCCGCCGGCGTCTCCGGCGGCCTGGCACCCATCACCACGCCCCTGGGCGAGATGCTGATGTTCACCATCGAGGGCGATCTTTCCCTGGAGGAGAAGCGCACCCTGCTGGACTGGACGATCCGTCCCCAGCTGCGCACCCTGACCGGCGTCGCCGACGTGAACAGCCTGGGCGGCCTTGTGCGCACCTTCGAGGTGGCGCCCCAGCCGGTGGCCCTGCGGGCCCGCGGCCTGACCCTGGCCGACCTGCGCCAGGCCCTCGAAGCCAACAACCGCAACGAGGGCGCCGGCCGCCTCTCGGAAGGCGAGGAATCCCTGCTGGTGCGCATCGAGGGCAGCGTGAAGACCATCGAGGACCTGCGCGCCATCGTCGTGCGCGCCAAGGACGGCGCCGTCACGCGGGTCGGCGACGTGGCCCACGTGCGCATCGGCAGCCTGACGCGCTACGGCACCGTGACCCACGGCGGCCGCGAAGAGGCGGTGGAAGGCCTGGTGCTGGGCCTGCGCGGCGCCAACGCGCGCCAGGTGGTGGAAGGCGTGCGCACCAAGCTCGAAGAGATCGCCAAGACCTTGCCGGAAGGCGTGACGACGAAGATCTTCTACGACCGCGGCGCCCTCGTGGATCGGGCCGTCGGCACCGTCGCCAAGGCGCTCTACGAGGCCACCGTCCTCGTCGTGGTGCTGCTGCTGGCCTTTCTTGGCAACCTGCGCGCCGCCCTCGTGGTGGCCTGCATCCTGCCCCTGTCGGCCCTCGTCACCTTCATCCTGATGCGCTTCTTCGGCATGTCGGCCAACCTCATGAGCCTGGGGGGCCTGGCCATCGCCATCGGCATGCTGGTGGATGCGGCGGTGGTTGTGGTGGAAAACGTGGAGAACGAACTGGCCCAGCCCGACCATGCCAAGCTGCCGCTGCTCCACCGCATCTACCGGGCCGTGCGCGAAGTGACGACGCCCGTGGTGGCCGGCATGGCCATCATCGTCATCGTCTTCCTGCCGCTGCTGACCCTGCAGGGCCTGGAGGGCAAGCTCTTCGTGCCGGTGGCCCTGACCATCGTCTTCGCCCTCACCGGCTCCCTGCTGCTGTCCCTCACCGTCATTCCCGTCCTCGCCTCGTGGCTCATCAAGCCGACGGCCGGCCACCACGAACCCTGGTTGCCGAAGAAGGCGATGGAAATCTACACGCCGCTGCTGGAGCGCGCCCTGGCGGCGCCGCGCAAGGTGATCGCCGCGGCCCTGGCGCTGCTGGCCCTCACCGTCGGCGCCTTCCTCCTGGTCGGCAAGTCCTTCATGCCCACCATGGACGAGGGCGACCTCATCGTCCAGGTCATGAAGCTGCCTTCCATCACCCTGGAACAGAGTGCCGAGACCGATCTCGCCATCCAGCGCGCCCTGCTGCAGAAGGTGCCGGAGATCGCCGACATCGTCGCCCGTCTCGGCTCCGACGAGCTGGGCCTCGATCCCATGGGCCTCAACGACACCGACACCTTCCTCGTCCTCAAGCCGGTTGCGGAATGGCGCCAGCCCGACAAGGCCTGGCTGACGGACGAGGTCCGCAAGGTGCTGGCGGACTTCCCCGGCATCGACACCGCCTACACCCAGCCCATCGAGATGCGCATCTCCGAGATGCTGACGGGCACCCGCGGCGACCTGGCCGTCAAGGTCTACGGTCCCGACCTGAAGGAGCTCAACGGCCTCGCCGAGCGCATCGCCGCCCTGCTGGAAACCATCCCCGGCGCCCAGGACGTACTGACGGTGAAGAACGAGGGCGTCCAGTACTACACGGTGGACATCGACCGCCTCGCCGCCGGCCGCTTCGGCCTCGGCGTCGAGGAGATCGCGTCCGCCCTGCGCACCCAGCTGGAAGGCGAGACCGTCGGCCTGGTGCTGGAGGGCGTGCGCCGCACACCGCTGACCATCCGCGGCGGCGAGGAGATGCGCCTGTCGCCGGCCCTGTTCGCCGGCATGCACATCGCCCTGCCCGCCGGCGGCAGCGTGCCCCTGTCGGCGGTAGCCAACCTGCGCCGCGTCGCCGGCCCGGTCAAGGTGGACCACGAGAACGCCAACCGCCTCGTGGTGGTCCAGGCCAACGTCGCCGGCCGCGACCTGGTGAGCTTCGTGGACGAGGCCCGCGCCCGCACCGCCGCCGAGATCAAGCTGCCCACCGGCTACCACCTGACCTGGGGCGGCCAGTTCGAGAACCAGCAGCGCGCGGCGAAGCGCCTCGCCCTCGTGGTGCCCGTGGCCCTGGCGCTGATCTTCCACATCCTGTTCACCACCTTCGGCTCGATGCGCCAGGCGGCCATGGTCTTCGTGAACATCCCCTTCGCGCTGATCGGCGGCGTCTTCGCCCTGCTCGCCGCGGGCGAGTACCTGTCGGTGCCGGCCTCGGTGGGCTTCATCGCCCTGCTGGGCATCGCCGTGCTCAACGGCCTGGTGATGGTCTCCTACTTCAACCAGTTGCGCGACCAGGGCCTGCCCCTGGAGCGCGTCGTCGTCGAAGGCGCGCGCCGCCGCCTGCGGCCGGTGCTGATGACGGCCTCCATCACCGCCTTCGGCCTCGTGCCCCTGCTGTTCGCCAGCGGGCCGGGCTCCGAGATCCAGCGGCCTCTCGCCATCGTCGTCATCGGCGGCCTGGTGACCTCCACCCTGCTGACCCTGGTGATGCTGCCCATCCTCTACCGCAAGTGGGGTGCGTCGTGAGCCAGCGCCAAAAGAATGCCAGCCTCAAGCTGATCCTGCCCTCGGCCCTGGAGGAGCAGGTGATTGACCACCTGCTGCGCCATCCCGAAGGCGTCGGCCCCTTCCTCGCCTACCGGGCCGACGGCCACGGCCGGCCCGGCAGCATCGCCAGCAGCGGCGAGCAGGTGCGCGGACGCGCCGAGCGCGTGGTGGTGGAAATCCTGCTCGACGCCGACCGGGCGCCGGACCTCGTCGCCCACCTGAAGGCCGAGCTGCCCAACGCCGACATCGCCTGGTGGATCGCGCCGGTGCTCGCCAGCGGAGATTTCTCCTCATGAAGCGCCTCCTGCTCTGCTGCCTCGCCTGGCCGCTGCTGACGGCCGCCGCCGAATATCCCGACCTGCCGCCGGCCGAAATGGCGGAAAAGGTCCTACGCGCCCACCCGGCCGTGCGCGCCGCCCTCGCCGGCGTGGACGTGGGCGAGGCCCGGCGCGACCAGTGGCAGGCGGGGCCCCACGAATTCAACCTGCGCCTGGGCGGCGCCCAGCGCCGCGACCGGGAGGCGGACCGCAGCCTGCGGGAAAGGGAGATCGGCATCGAGCGCGCCATCCGCCTGCCGGGCAAGGCGGCCAAGGATGCCGCCATCGGCGACAGCGTCTTCGAAGAAGCGCGCCACAGCCACGGCGACGCCCTCCACGAAACCGCACGCCTGCTGCTGAAGCGCTGGTTCGACTGGCGCCGCGAACAGGCTGCCGCCGACGAATGGCGCCAGCAGGAGGCACTGCTGGGCCAACAGCTCGCCATCGCCGAAAAGCGCGTCGCCGCCGGCGACGCCGCCCGCATCGAGGCCCTGCTGGCCGCCGCCCAGCACACCCAGGCCGAGGCGCGCCGCACCGAGGCCGAAAGCCGCGTACGTCTGGCGACGGGAGAGCTGGCGGTGCAGTTTCCCGCCCTCGTGCTGCCCGCGCGCCTGCCGGCGCCGGCGCCCCGGCCGCTGGACCAGGGCTTCGAGGCCTGGCGCGAGAAAATCCTCGAACACAGCCACGAGCTCCAGGTGGCGCGCAGCGCCGCCCAGCGCCAGCAGCTCCAGGCCCAGCGGGCCGACGCCGACCGGCTGCCCGATCCCACCGTCGGCGTGCGCTGGGCCTCGGAGCGGGACGGCCAGGAGCGTCTCGTCGGCCTCCAGCTCTCCTTCCCCCTGCCCGGCGAAGCCCGTGCCGCCACGGCCCGCGCCGCCCAGGCCGAGACCGCCGCCGCCGCCGCGCGGGAAGCCCTGGTGCTGGCGAAGGTGGAAGCCGAGGCGCGCCGCAGCTACCAGCAGGCCCTGGCCGCCCACGCCCAGTGGCAGGGCCTCGCCGACGTGGCGGCGCGCATGGACGAGAACGTGCGCCTGCTCGACAAGGCCTGGCGCCTCGGCGAAGGCCAGATCGCCGACCTGCTCAACGCCCGCCGCCAGTCCGCCGAGGCCCGCCTCGCCGCGGCCCAGGCCGCCCTCGACGCCGCCGAGGCGCGCTACCGCCTGCTGTTGGACACCCACCAGCTCTGGCCCCTGGACGCCGGGGACGGCGGACATTAATCCCCGTCTGGCCGGTCACGCGACGGTCACCATAGGTAGAATCGCCGACGGCACAACAAGCGTCCGCCCGACAGCCGGCGCGGCAATAAAGGAAGTCTGCACATGGGGATCGGCACCCGCCTCCGCCGCCTTGCCCTCGCCGGGCTCGCGGCCCTCGCCTGCGGCCCTGCCCAGGCCGAGGATCTGCCCGTCACGGGCAGCGGCAATCCCGAATACGTCCTCGGCCGCCTGGCCGAAGCCTTCAACCGCCAGCAGTCCGCCCACCGCGTCTCCGTACCCGCCTCCACCGGCACCGCCGGCGCCCTGCGCGACATCCGCACCGGCGCCACCAGCCTTGCCCGCGTCGGCCGCCCCCTGAAGGCGGAGGAACAAGCCGGCGGCATCCGCTACCTGCCCGTCGGCCGCGACCCGGTGGCCTTTGTCGCCGGCGCCGGCGTCAGCCTGCGCAGCCTCTCGCCGCGACAGGCCACGGACATCTTCGCCGGCAAGCTCACGGACTGGCGCGAGCTGGGCGGCAAACCCGGCCCGATCCGCGCCATCGGCCGCGAACCCACCGACGCCTCGCGCCAGGCCGTCGGCCGCGCCATTCCCGCCTTCGCCGACATGGCCTGGGGAGCGAACGTCAAGCTCGTGCACCTGGACCCCCAGCTCGTCGAGATGCTGGACCGCTATCCCACCAGCGTCGGCTTCCTCAACCGCTCGGCCCTGGGGGCCTGCCGCACGGCCGTCGTGCCCCTGGCCCTGGACGGCGTGGCGCCGAGCGCGGAGAACCTAGCCGCCGGCCGCTATCCGGTCTGGATCGAGTTCGGCCTCATCCACCGGGAAGACGGCCTCACGCCGGCCGGCAAGGCCTTCATCGAGTTCATCCGCTCGCCGGCCGGCGTCCGCATCCTGCGGGACCACGGCATCCTGCCGGTCGCCGCGCCCTGAGCGCCCGCCCGGACGAGAGACGGCCATGACGACCGGCGACACGGGACCCCGCGGCTTCCGCTTCGGCACGGCGGCCACCCTGATCGTCCTCTTCGCCCTGCTGATCGGCCTGTCCCAGTGGGCTTTCCATCGGCTCTCCGGCGAACTGCTCGACGCCACGGTGAGGGAACACGAGATCGAGAAGGTCCGCACCGTCGGCCGCGTCGTCGAGAACATGATCGCCCGGGAAAGCACGCGCGTCGAACAGGTGGCGCGCCTGGTCGCCGCCCGCCCGGCCCTGGCGGCGGCCCTGCTGCAGCCCGCCGGCCAGCAGGCCGCCGCCGTGGCGGCGGACCTGGACGGCGTCTACCGCCTTGCCGGCACGGACATCCTGGAAGTCACCGACGCCGGGGAGACCATCGTCTATCGCGCCAATGCCCCCGGCCGGCGCGGCGACACCGCCACCAACTGGGGCGTGGCCGAGGCCCTCGCCGGCCGCAGCATGATGGCCAGCACCACGGAGGGAGAAGGTATCGCCCTGCGCGCCATCGAACCCCTGCGTTCCGGCAAGCGCGTCGTCGGCACCCTGGCGGCGGGACGCCTGCTCAGCGAGGCCTTCATCCGCGAACTCGGCGAAGAGGCCGGCGCGCGGCTCGCCCTCGTCAAGCGTTCCGGCCAGGCCGTCACCTCCGACCCGGACCTGGTGAATGGCCTCGACGAGGCGGCCATGACGGAGGCCTTCCAGCAGAAGCTTCCGGTGTACCGGGAGGACCCGGTGGCCCATCGCACCGTGGTGTATCTGCCGGTCTTCATCGTGGACGAGGCTTTCGTCATGCTGACCGAGATTGACAGCGCGGCGGCCTACCGGCGCCAGGCCCGAAACGGGCGCCAGTCGGCCATCAACGCCGCGCTGATCGTCGGTGCCATGGTGCTGCTGGCCATCCTCGCCCTCGGCTATGCCCTGCGGCCCCTGAAGCGCCTGCGCGTCCGCGCCGAAAAGACCTTCCTCGAACTGACCGGCCGGCCACTGCAGGTGCGCCAGCAGGACGAGATCGCCGCCGCCGTCGAGGCCCTGGACGCCCTTACCGAACGGCTCGTGGAACGCAACCGGGAACTCGCCGACGCCAACGAGCGGGCCCAGGCGGCCAACCGCGCCAAGGGCGACTTCCTCGCCAACATGAGCCACGAGATCCGCACGCCCATGAACGGCATCCTCGGCATGACGGAGCTGGCCCTGACCACGCGCCTGGATGCCGAACAGCGCGAATACCTGGGCATCGTGCGGGACTCGGCCCAATCGCTGCTGGCGATCATCGACGAGATCCTCGACTTCTCGAAAATCGAGGCGGGCAAGCTGACCATCGAGCACATCCCCTTCGCCCCGGCGGCCACGGTGGCCGAGTGCGTGCGCCTGCTGGGCCCGCGCGCCCGCGACAAGGGACTGGAGCTGATCCTCGACCTGGCACCGGACCTGCCGGCCAGCCTGGTGGGCGACCCGGCGCGGCTGCGCCAGATCCTCTTCAACCTGATCGGCAACGCCATCAAGTTCACCGAGCGCGGCCAGATCGGCATCCACGCCGCCGTCGCCGCCCGCGAGCCGGCCGGCGTGCGCCTGCGCCTGGCCGTCAGCGACACGGGCATCGGCATTCCCGCCGAGAAGCAGGCCCACATCTTCGAGGCCTTCGCCCAGGAGGACGCCAGCATCACGCGGCGCTACGGCGGCACCGGCCTCGGCCTCACCATCTGCGCCCGGCTGGTGAAGCTGATGGGCGGACACATCGGCCTGGAGAGCGAACCGGGTCACGGCAGCCGCTTCCAGGTCGAGCTGCCGTTCCCCGAGGCGTCCGCCGCGGTCGATACGGCGGCGCCGGCAACCGGAGCGCCCGCCGCCCGGCCCCTGACGGTGCTGGTGGTGGAGGACGACCCGGTGGGCCAGCAGGTGGTCGCCGGCCTGCTCAAGCGCTGGGGCCACCGCGCCGTCGTCGTCGGCAGCGGTGCCGCCGCCCTGGCGGCCCTGTTCCCCGAACACGGCGACGCCCCGGCCATCGACCTGGTGCTGATGGACATGCAGATGCCCGGCATGGACGGCCTGGAGACGACGCGGCGCATCCGCGAGCGGGAGCGGGGACTCCGCCGCCCGGTGCCCATCGTCGCCGCCACCGCCAACGCCATGGAGGACAACCGGCGCGCCTGCCTCGCCGCCGGCATGAACGACTTCATCACCAAGCCGATCCGCTCGATAAAGCTGCAGGAGGCCCTCGCCCGCAACACGCCGCTTAAGCGTCCCTTAATGGAAGCCTAAGACCGGCTTAAGGCTGCTCCCCCAGACTCGGTTCCACGGCAACCCACCGGAGGAACCCGAGATGAAACATCCCCTCGCACTACTGGCCCTGCTGGCCGCCACCGCCGCCGGGGCCGAAACGCCCCGCGGCCTGCTCGACACCTATGCCGCCGAGGCGGCAAGCCGGACACCCGGCTTCCAGGCCTCGGCCCGGCGCGGCGCCGATTTCTTCGGCCGCCGTTTCGGCGTCTCGGAGAAGATGCCGGCCTGCGTCTCCTGCCACACCGAGGACCCGGCCCAGGCCGGGCGCCACGCCATCACCGGCAAGGACATCAAGCCCCTGGCGCCCCGCGCCAACCCGGCGCGCTTCACCGACGCCGCCAAGGCGGAGAAGTGGTTCGGCCGCAACTGCGGCGAAGTGGTGGGCCGGCCCTGCAGCGCGGCCGAAAAGGCGGACCTGCTGCGCTTCCTGGCGGAGGGCGCGTGACATGAAAACCGCCCTCTGCGCCCTGCTGCTGGCCGCCGGCCTGCCCCTGTCCGCCCGGGCCGACCGCCTGCCCCTGCCGGCCGACGCCCCGCCCGCCTACGCGGCGGAATGCGGCAGCTGCCACCTGGCCTTCCCGCCGGCCCTGCTGGCCGCCGCCGACTGGCGCCGCGTCATGGCCGGCCTCGACCGCCACTACGGCGACAACGCCGCCCTCGACGCCGATACGGCCCGGGTGATCGGCGACTTCCTGGCGCGCCACGGCGGCAATGCCGACCGCTACGCGAACGCCGGCACGCCGCCGCGTTTGACGGCCACCGCCTGGTTCCAGCGCAAGCACCGCAAGGTGCCGTCCCCTCTCTGGCAGGACGCCCGCGTCCGCAGCGCCGCCAATTGCAGCGCCTGCCATCCGCAGGCCGAACAGGGACGCTACGGCGAGCGCGACATCGCTCTGCCCGAGCTGCGCCATCGCCGGGAGCACTGAAATGAAGCGTCCTCGATTGGGCTGTGGTGCGCGCTCGGGCCGGCGGGGTGCCCTGCCCCGCTCCATGTCACCCGTCGCCGGCCTGCGGCCGGCTCCTCCTTCTTTACTTACGCGGAGCAGGGCACCCCGCCGGCCCGAGCGGATTGAGCCATGGAGGTTTGGCGACCAGGCTGCACCGGCGTATCCAGCCGAGGATGGCGGGTATCCGACTCCCGCAAGTCAAGGAGGAGGGCCGGTGCTCTTTCGGCCCGGGGGACATGGAGGGAGTCGGATACCCGCCGTCCTTGGCGCGCTCCGACGAAGCAGATCGAGCGCAGGTTTCAGAAGTTGGAGTCGGATACCCGCCATCCTCGGTGGGCTCCGACCTTCAACGAATACGGCCTTTCACGCGCCACGACTGGCGCACCGCGTCATGGAGAAACTGACATGAAAAACATCCTGGTCTGGGACCTCCCCGTCCGCCTCGGACACTGGCTCATGGTCGCCGGCTTCGCGCTGGCCTGGCTCAGCGGCGACAGCGAGGAATGGCGCCTCGTGCATGTGGCCGCCGGCAGCACCGTGGCGGCGGTCGCCCTGTTCCGCCTTCTCTGGGGCTTCGTCGGCACGCGCCACGCCCGCTTCGCCAGCTTCGTGCGTACGCCGGCCGATGCCGTCGCCTACCTCGTCGAGCTGCTGCGCTTCAAGCCCCGGCACCACACCGGCCACAATCCCGCCGGCGCCTGGGCCGTCCTTGCCCTGCTGGGCCTGGCGCTGCTCACGGCCGGCGCCGGCTGGCTCACCTACGAGGAGATCGGCGGCGACATGTTCGAAGACCTCCACGAAGGGCTGGCGGCCGTCATGCTGACCGTCGTCGGCCTCCATCTCGCCGGCGTCGCTGCCGGCAGCCTGGTGCATGGGGAGAATCTGGTACGCGCGATGCTTACCGGCCGCAAGCAGGGCGCAGCGGAAGAGGCCATCGCCGGCGTCCGTCCCCTCGCCGCCGTCCTGTTGCTGGCCTGGACCGCCGCCGCCGTCTGGTTCGTCGCCGTCGCAAGCTAGAATGACCGCCATGCGCATAATCCTGGTGGAAGACGACCCCCAGCTCGGCGACGGCCTCACGGTGGGCCTGCGCCAGGCCGGTTTCGCCGTCGACTGGGTGAAGGACGGCAGCGCCGCCGACCATGCCCTCAAGAGCGAGACCTTCGATCTGGCCGTCCTCGACCTGGGCCTGCCGCGCCTGTCGGGCATGGAGCTGCTCAAGCGCCTGCGCGGCCGGGGCCAGGACCTGCCGGTGCTGATCCTCACGGCGCGGGACGCCACGGCGGAGAAGATCGCCGGCCTCGATAGTGGCGCCGACGACTACCTCGTCAAGCCGGTGGACCTGGACGAACTGGCGGCCCGCATCCGGGCCCTGGCGCGCCGCGCCGGCGGGCGGGCGGCGCCGATGTTGCACCACGGCACCCTGACGCTCGATCCGGCGGCACGGCGCGTAAGCCTGGCGGGCGCCCCGGTGGACCTGTCGGCGCGGGAATTCGCGGTGCTGCAGACCCTGCTGGAGAACGCCGGCCGCGTCATGACGCGCGCCCAGCTCGAAGGCGCCATCTACGGCTGGAAGGACGAGCCGGACAGCAACGCCCTCGAAGTCCATATCCACCACCTGCGGCGCAAGCTCGGCGCCGATTTCGTCAAGACCCTGCGCGGCGTCGGCTACATCGTCGAGAAGGCAGCGTGACGACCTGGTTCTCCCTCCACCGCCGTCTGCTGGCCCTGCTGCTGGGCGGCGTCTCCGTCTGCTGGCTGGCGACCCTGGTCTGGAGCTACGCCGACGCCCACCACGAGATCGACGAACTCTTCGACGCCCAGCTCGCCCAGGCGGCCCAGGCGCTGCTGGCCCAGAGCGGACGCCACCGGGCCCACGACGACGACGACCGCCACGACGACGTGGAGGAACTCGAACACGCCGCCCACCGCTACCAGCGGGCCCTGAAGTTCCAGATCTGGCACGACGACGGCGCCCTCGTGCTGCGCTCGCCCAATGCCCCGACGACGCCCCTCGCCCAGGCCGACGGCTACTCCGAGACACGGGGCGCCGACGGCCACTGGCGCTTCTACAGCCAGTGGGACCAGCACCGCCGCCATCGCGTCCAGGTGGCGGAGAACCACGCGGTGCGCGACGAACTCATCGGCCACATCGCCTGGCGCCTGCTGGTGCCGGCCCTGTTCGGCCTGCCGCTGCTCGGCGTCTGGGTCTGGTTCGCCACCCGGCGCGCCCTGGCGCCCCTCGACGCGGCGGCGGCCGAGATCGGCGCCCGCGCACCCGAGCGTCTGCAGCCGGTGGCGCCGGAGAGCGCTCCCGCGGAAATCCGCCCGCTGCTCGATGCCTTGAACGACCTGTTCCGCCGCGTCGAGCAGGCCATCGAAGGCGAGCGCCGCTTCACCGCCGACGCCGCCCACGAACTGCGCACGCCCCTGGCCGCCATCGCCGCCCAGGCCCGCGTGGCGGCCCGCGCCCGCGACGAGGCCGAGCGCAGCCACGCCCTCGCCCAGCTCGCCGCCGGCACCGCCCGCGCCGCCCATCTGGTGGACCAGTTGCTGACCCTGGCCCGCCTCGATCCCCAGCAGGGCGCCCCCCACGCCGCCGTGCGCCTGGATGCCCTGGCGGAGGAAGTCTGCGCCGCCCACGGCCTGCAGGCCCTGGAGAAGGGCATCGCCCTGGAACTGGAGGCGGCCCCCGCCGAGGCGGGCGGCAACGGCGAACTGCTGCGCATCCTGCTGCGCAACCTGGTGGACAACGCGATCCGCTACACGCCGCGGAACGGGCGCGTGGCGGTGGCCGTGGCGCCGACGCAAGCCGGGGTGCGCCTGACCGTCGTGGACAGCGGGCCGGGCATTCCGGCGGCGGAACGGGAACGGATGCTGGAGCGTTTCAGCCGCCTGGCCGGCCAGGAGATCGACGGCAGCGGCCTGGGGCTTTCCATCGTGCGCCGCATCGCCGAACTGCACGGCGCGCGGCTGACCCTGGGGGATGCGCCCGGCGGCGGGCTGGCAGTCAGCGTGGACTTTCCTGTCGCACGACAGGATTGAGTCTCAGCGCCCGCCCAGCAGCACCGCCACCGATACCAGCCAGCCGGCGCAGGCGGCCAGCAGATGGGTGTCGCGCAGGATGTCCCGCGCAGGATCGCCGCCGCCACCGCGCCGGTGCAGCAGGAACAGGTAGCGCAGCAACCCGTAGAGCACGAAGGGCACCGTGGCGATGAGCCAGGGCGTGCCGTGCATGGCGATGGTCTCGGGACTCACGGTGTAGAGGGCATAGGACACCACGGTGCCGGCGGCGGCGACGGTGATGAACTGGTCGAGCATGGGCTCCGTGTAGTGCTCCAGCACGCGCCGGTGGCCGGCGCTCTCGCCCAGCAGGGCGTTGAGTTCGGCGCGGCGCTTGGCGAAACCGAGGAACAAGGTCAGCATGAGGCCGCACAGCAGCAGCCAGTGGGTCGGCGGGATGCCGATGCCGAGGGTGCCGGCGAGGATGCGCAGCATGAAGCCGGCGGCGATGATGAAGACATCGAGCACGACGACGTGCTTGGCGCCCAGGCTGTAGGCGACGTTCAGCGCCAGGTAGGCAAGGAAGATCCAGGGCGCACGGCTGAAGGCGAAGGCCAGGACCAGGCCGCCGGCGAGGCAGGCGAGGCCGAGCGTCAGGGCGGCCGGCACGCCGACGGCGCCGCTCGCCAGGGGCCGGTGGCGCTTCTGGGGATGGCGCCGGTCCTGCTCCCGGTCCATGAGGTCGTTGAAGACATACACCGCCGAGGACAGCAGGCAGAAGGCGGCGAAGGCGTTGCCGGCGGCGCCGGCCAGGGCCGGGTCGGTCCAGGCGTGGCCGAACAGCAGGCCGACGAAGACGAAGCCGTTCTTCAGCCACTGGTGGGGGCGCAGGAGTCTGATCAGCGGATGCACGGCGTCCCCGGGAAATAACGGTCGCAGTAGTAGCAGGCGCCCTGGGGCAGCCAGCCGGGGATCGCGTAGTACTTTTGCCTCACCTGCGCCAGCACGCCCTGCCGATAGGCTTCGTAGTCGAAGTCGCGGCCGAGGACGATCCAGAACGGGGCGCCGCGAACTTCGATGCGCTTCACCTCGACGGCGCGGAAGTAGGGCCGGTATTCCCCCGGTGCCGGCTCGGTCTTGCGCAGCACCAGGATGTGGCGGCCGGCGAGTTCGCGGAAATCCGTGAGGATGTCGTCGTGGCGCGCATGGCTCGACGCCTCGCCGAAGACGAGGAAATAGCGGCGCGCGTTGTAGCCCAGGGTGACGGCGTTGGAATAGCCGTCGCTGGCGAAGACGTAGTCCGCTTCAAAGGGCTTGAGGGCGTCGAGCAGGGCGGCGCTCTCGAAGGTGAGGACGATGCCCGGATACTGCCGGCTGCCCTGGAGGGTCTCGATGGGCAGGCGCGCGGCAACGGCGATGACCACCATGTGCAGGACCGCGAAGCCGACGAAGAAGTGGCCCAGGCGCCGCAGGCCGCCCGGCTCCAGGCGCCGGGCCAGGGGCAGCAGGGCGAAGGGCACGAAGGACAGCAGCCAGTGCAGGCCGACGGTCTTCACCAGCGAGAGGCCGGCGAAGAGGGCGAAGGGCACCACCGACAGGGTCACCAGGGCGCGGCAGCCCATGGTCAAGGCACCGCCGCCGCGCGTCACCAGCAGCCAGAGCACCGGCGGCGTCAGTACGTAGGCCAGGGTGGCGGCATAGAGCAGCGGCGTCTTCCAGGACAGGCCGGCGCCTTCGTGGCGGTTCACGAAGTTGAACATGTAGTTGGGCCAGCAGTTGTCGGCGTTCCACCAGGCCATGAGGCCCAGGGCCGGCAGGGTGCAGGCGTAGGCGAGGACGAGGCCCGCCCAGGCCCGGGGCCGGCGCCGCAACAGCACATCCACCAGGTAGGCGAAGCCCAGCAGGGCGGCGAAGTATTTGGAGAGCACGGCCCCCGCCAGCAGCAGGCCGGCGAGGAAATACCAGCCCAGGTCGTCGTCCTCGGCCGCCCGTATCCAGGCCAGGCCCGAGAGCACGGCGAAATACACCAGGGGCGTATCGGTGGTGATGAAGACGTTCCAGACGTTCACCGGCGCCAGCAGCACCAGCAGCATGGCCCAGGCGGCCCGGTCGTCGTCGAGCTCCGGCCACAGGCGGCGGAAGGCGGCGCCCGCCGCCAGGGCGAGGACGGCGGGCTGCAGCACCGCCGGCAGGCGCAGCCACCATTCCGCGTCGGAGACGGCGAGCAGGGCCGCCAGCCACCAGCCCACCATGGGCGGATGGTCGTAGAAGCCCCAGTCGGGCTTCATGCCCCACCAGATGAAATAGGCCTCGTCGCCCGTGATGGGCATCGCCGCCGCCAACCAGAAGCGGAAGGCGAGCGTGAGCAGCAGGCAGTAGAAGAAGAGCCGGCCCGCCACCATGCCGGCTATGGCCTCGCCGGGCCGCCCTGGCGAGCGCGGGGGGCCATGAGGATCATCAACGGTCTTCCAGCTCGATGCGGCGCTTGCGCACGGCGTCGGCGAGCAGGTCGAGGGCGACGATGGTGTCTTCCCAGCCGAGGCAGGCGTCGGTGATGGAGACACCCGTCTGGAGCGGCTTGCCGGGCAGCAGGTCCTGGCGGCCTTCCTTGAGGTGGGATTCGATCATGACGCCGAAGATGCGGTCCTCGCCGCCGGCCATCTGGCGGCCCACGTCCTCGGCCACTTCGAGCTGGCGCTTGAAGTCCTTGCGGCTGTTGGCGTGGGAGAAGTCGATCATGACGCGGGAGGCGAGGCCGGACTTGGCGAGCTCCTGGCAGGCGGCCTCCACATGGGCGGCGTCGTAGTTGGCTTCCTTGCCGCCGCGCAGGATTACGTGGCAGTCCTCGTTGCCGTTGGTGGAGACGATGGCCGAGTGGCCGGCCTTGGTCACCGAGAGGAAATGGTGGGGACTGGCGGCGGCGCGGATGGCGTCCACGGCGATCCTGATGTTGCCATCGGTGCCGTTCTTGAAGCCCACCGGACAGGAGAGGCCGGACGCCAGCTCCCGGTGCACCTGGGATTCGGTGGTGCGGGCGCCGATGGCGCCCCAGGCGATCAGGTCGGCCGTGTATTGGGGCGAGATGGTGTCGAGAAACTCGGTGGCGCAGGGCAGGCCCAGTTCGGTGACCTCGAACAGCAGCTTGCGCGCCAAACGCAGGCCTTCGTTGATCTTGAAGCTGCCGTCCAGGCGCGGGTCGTTGATGAGGCCCTTCCAGCCCACGGTGGTGCGCGGCTTCTCGAAATAGACGCGCATCACGATCAGCAGGTCGGCGTCGAGGCGGTCGCGCTCGGCCTTGAGGCGGCGCGCGTATTCCATCGCCGAGTCGAAGTCGTGAATCGAGCAGGGGCCGACCACCACCAGCAGCCGGTCGTCGGCGCCGTGGAGGATGCGGTGGATGCCGGCGCGCGCCGCGTAGGTAGTCTCCGCGGCCGGCTCGGTGGCCGGAAACTCGCGCAGCAGGTGGGCGGGCGGGGAAAGTTCCTTGATTTCCTTGATGCGGACGTCGTCGACGATGTGCTTCATGATGAGCGGATTGCTGTAGCGCAAAAGCGGCGATTCTACTCCATGCCCGCCGGCCGACCGGCCCGCAAATGCCGCCGCTACGGCATTTCGCCGCCCGGCAGACCGGGCGTCCCCGCCGGAAGTAAACGCGCCTGCGCCGAACCATGTCCCTGGGATACACTGGCGGCGTTTCCCGAAAGGCATCCATCGTGTTGGACCAAAACCTGCGCCTCCGCCTCGCCGAGAACGGCCTGTTCCACAAACTCGACCTGGGCCCCCTGGAGCATCTGCTCGAAGACTGCAGCCGCCATGCCGTGGCCGCGGGAGCCGCCCTGCTCAAGCCCGGCGACCACAACGAGAGCCTCTACGTCGTCCTCGACGGCGAGCTGCGCGTCTACCTGGGCGGCCGGGAACTGCCGCCCCACACGGTGATCGCGGTGGGCGACTGCGTCGGCGAAATGTCCCTCATCGACGGCGAGGAAGTCTCGGCCCTGGTGATGGCCGCCCGGGACAGCGAACTGATGGTCATCGACCACGATACGCTCTGGGCCATGGTGGACCGGTCCCACGGCTTCGCCCGCAACCTGCTCGGCGTCCTTTCCGGACGCCTGCGCCGGGACAACCTGGCCCTGGTCACCACCGCCAACCGCAGCCTGGAATTCGAACAGGCCGCCAGCGTGGATTCCCTCACCGGGCTGCACAACCGGCGCTGGCTCGTGGAGGCCTTCCCGCGGGCGATCCGCCGCTGCGAGCAGGACGGCTCCCCCCTGTGTCTGGTGATGGCCGACATCGACTACTTCAAGCACCTCAACGACCGCCACGGCCACCTGCTCGGCGACGCCGTGCTGCGCGCCGTGGCCGGACGCCTGGCGGAAAGCCTGCGCTCGCCGGACCTGATCGCCCGCTACGGCGGCGAGGAATTCGCCATCCTGCTGCCGGGCACCGCCACCGAGGAAGGCCTGCGCATCGCCGAGCGGCTGCGCATCGCCGTGGAGGACATGCACCTGGGACCCCTGACCTCCGGCGCCGTCACCGGCGTCACCGTCTCCTGCGGCGTCGCCCCCCTGGGTCTCGACAGCACCCTGGAAGGCCTCATCGCCGCCGCCGACGCCGCCCTCTACCGGGCCAAGGAAGGCGGTCGCAACCGGGTGGAGCTCTCCGCGTAAAGACGACCTGCCGCCATCTTCCGGCGGCAGGCACTACACGCCCGTCATCGGTTCTGGGACTGAGACGATGGCACTACCCGCACAAAGACCCGCTGCCTACGAAGACCTGCTGGCTCTGCCGGAAAACATCGTCGGCGAGGTCATCGCCGGGCGTCTGGTGACGCACCCGCGCCCGCCCCCCCGGCATGCCCGCGCCTACTCGGCCCTCGGCATGGAAGTGGGCGGTCCGTTCGACCAGGGGCGGAACGGGCCCGGTGGCTGGTGGATACTTGACGAGCCGGAACTGCATCTGGAATACGACATCCTCGTGCCCAACCTCGCCGGCTGGAAGCGGGAACGCCTTCCCCGGCTACCGGACACTGCCTGGTTCGAACTACCGCCGGACTGGGTCTGCGAAATCCTGTCGCCATCCACTGCCCGCATCGACCGGGCGGAGAAACTGCCGATCTATGCCCGCCATGGCGTACGCCACGCCTGGCTGGTGGCCCCGGACCGCTGACCGTCAGGCCGTTGATATGCAGCGTCGGCCGGTGGGGGCACCTCTCAGCCTTGGGCTCCATGAGATTGCAGATGCGTCCCGCCACGTCGAGTACGCCAGCGCGGGCGGCGGGTCATGGACTTAACAAAAATGCGGATTACAATATGCGCATCCGAAAATGCGCATGGAGATTAACCCCTATGCCTGCCACCCCAACCGCCCGGCGCGGGAGAACCGGCATGCCCGGCAAACGCGCTACCAATCTGAGTTTGAGCAGCGATGTGCTGGAGGCCGCCAAGCGCCTCGACATCAATATTTCCCAGGTCTGCGACAACTACTTGCGTGAAGTGGTGAGGCGTGAACAGGAACGCAAATGGCGTGAAGATCACGCTGATTTCATTGCGGCTTACAACGCAACCATCGAGGCTGAAGGTCTGCCACTGGATGAGTGGAGAAGCTTCTGATGGCGCGCTTCGATGTCTATCCCAACCCGGGCAGCCACGCCGCCACCACGCCCTACCTGCTGGATGTGCAAAGCGATCTTCTGGATGGCCTCGACAGCCGGATGGTGATTCCTCTGCGTAGCCTCCAGCACTTCCCGAAGGTCAACCTGTCGACACGACTGACACCGAAATTGACCGTCCAAGGCGAAGAGTTCCTTCTTGAGACGCCCAAGATGGGCTCGGTACCTCGGCGCGTATTGAAATCACCCGTGACCTCGCTCGCGGGTGATCGGACGTTAATTACCGCTGCCCTTGATTTTCTCTTCCACGGCTATTGAGCTGGCCCCGCCTGTCCTTCCGAACCGCGGGCAAAACGGTCGGCTACGCCGTGGCGCGCATGCCAACCCGACGTTGCGCTACCCTGGAACGGATTGCTGCCGTGCGGCACAACGGAGATTGGGAAACGCCGTGGAGCGGGCGCGGCCGGACGATTCCGGTCTGCGGCAGCAAACCCTGATACGTATCGCCGACTGAAAAGCGGTATGGATGCCAGACGGCTATGACGCGCTGCCGGGTCCGCGGGCGGGCGGCAGGCTGCCCGGCACGGGCAGATCGAACACCTCCCACAAGGGGATTTCCAGGCCATCGAAGGTAGCGAAGGGCAGCGTCTCGTCGCCGCCGAAAGTGTCGCCGGCATCGTAGCCGGCGGCACCGGGCAGGAAGCGGGTCGCGTAGTGTTCAAGCGGGTCGACGATGACGTATTCCCTGACGCCGCAGCGGGCGTAGAGCGCCTTCTTCTCCCGCAGATCGCGGATGGCGGTATTCGGCGAGAGCACCTCCACCACCACATCGGGAGCGCCGACGATGCACTCGGGCGTGATCTTGCCCGCATCGCATACCACCAGGATGTCCGGCTGCACCACATCCGTGTCGGTCAGCCGCACGTCCGTGGGTGCGACGAAGGGGCGGCACGGCCCACCGGCCAGGGCCCGCTCCAGGCGCGAGACGATACGAAGAATCACCGCCTGATGGGCGGTCGAAGGCGCCGGCGACATTGCGAACGCCGAGCCACCGATGATCTCCCAGCGTTCGTCCCCGCGCCAGGCCCGGTAATCGTCCCAGGTCCACGCCCGGTCGTCCTGCTTAGCCAGTGATGTCATGATGGGCCTCGTGCATGCGGGCATGCCCCTGGCCCGCTCCCGTGAAAGTATGCCCAACTCCCCAGCTTCCGGCAATTACCGAGACTCGGCGATTAACCCGTGCCGCCGACCGTCAGGCCGTCGATGCGCAGGGTCGGCTGGCCGACGCCCACGGGGACGCTCTGGCCGTCCTTGCCGCAGGTGCCGACGCCCGGGTCCAGGGCCATGTCGTTGCCGATCATGGACACCCGCGTCAGGGCGTCCGGGCCGTTGCCGATCAGGGTGGCGCCCTTCACCGGCGTGGTGATCTTGCCGTCCTCGATCAGGTAGGCCTCGGCGGCGGAGAAGACGAACTTGCCGCTGGTGATATCCACCTGGCCGCCGCCGAAGTTGGCGGCGTAGAGGCCCTTCTTCACGGACGCGATGATTTCCTGCGGGTCCTTGTCGCCGTTGAGCATGTAGGTGTTGGTCATGCGCGGGATCGGCAGGTGGGCGAAGGATTCGCGGCGGCCGTTGCCCGTGGGGGCCACGCCCATCAGGCGTGCGTTGAGGGAATCCTGGATGTAGGCCACCAGCACGCCATCGTCGATGAGCACGGTGCGCCGCGTCGGGTTGCCCTCGTCGTCCACCGAGAGGGAGCCGCGCCGGTTGGGGATGGTGCCGTCGTCCACCACAGTGACGCCCTTGGCGGCGACGCGCTCGCCGATGCGGCCGGAAAAGGCGGAACTGCCCTTGCGGTTGAAGTCGCCCTCCAGGCCGTGGCCGATGGCTTCGTGCAGCAGGATGCCGGGCCAGCCGGCACCCAGCACCACGGTCATGGCGCCGGCCGGGGCCGGCTTGGCGCGCAGGTTGACGGCGGCCTGGTGCACAGCCTTCTCGGCGTAGTCCTTGAGCAGGGCGTCGGTGAAGTAGCCGTAGTCGTAGCGTCCGCCGCCGCCGGCGGAGCCCTGCTCGCGGCGGCCATCCTCCTCCATGATCACCTGCAGGGAGACGCGCACCAGGGGCCGCACGTCGGCGGCCATGCGGCCGTCGGAGCGGGCCACCAGCACGACTTCCCAGGAGCCGGCGACGCTGGCCATGACCTGGGTGACCCGGCTGTCGGCGGCGCGGGCATAGCCTTCGAGGCGTTCCAGCAGGCGCACCTTCTCGGCGTCGGGCAGGGACAGGATGGGGTCGCCGGCGGCGTAGAGAGCCGGCGCGGAGCCGCGCACCAGGGCCGGGGCGATGCCGGCGCCGCCCGCAGCGGCGATGGCGCGGGTGGCCTTGGCGGCGGTGGAGAGGGCCGGCGCGCTGATTTCGTCCGAGTAGGCGAAGGCGGTCTTCTCGCCGGAGATGGCGCGCACGCCGACGCCCTGCTCGATGTTGAAGCTGCCGGACTTGACGATGCCCTCCTCCAGGCTCCAGGCCTCGGAGCGGGCGTACTGGAAGTAGAGGTCGGCATAGTCCACCCGGTGGCCGAAGAGTTCGCCGAAGACATCGGCGATCTTCCCCGGCGTCAGGTCGTGGGGGGCCAGCAGGCAGGCTTCGGCAGTCTTGTAGTGGGCGTCGGTGGTCATGGGATCTCGCTCGGTCGGGTTCAGCGGATGATGCGGTGTTTGAGGGCGGGCAGGCTACTTCTCACTTCGGCAATGCGGGCGGGATCGAGTTCCGCAGCGACCACGCCTTCGCCCTTGTCCATGCGGGCGAGGACTTCGCCCCAGGGGTCGATGACCATGCTGTTGCCGTGGGTCATGCGCCCGTTCGGATGCCGGCCGCCCTGGGCGGCGGCGAGGACGTAGCACTGGTTCTCCACGGCCCGGGCCCGCAGCAGCAGTTCCCAGTGGGCGCGGCCGGTGGTCTCGGTGAAGGCGGCCGGGAGCACCAGCAGGTCCACCTCGCCGAGGACGCGGAAGAGCTCGGGGAAGCGCAGGTCGTAGCAGATGCCCAGACCCACGCGCCCCAAGGGCGTATCAAAGGCCACGGGCCGGCCGCCGGCTTCGATGGTGGCGGATTCGTCGTAGCTTTCCGCGCCTTTGGTGAAACCGAACAGGTGGATCTTGTCGTAGCGGGCCACAGGCTTGCCGGCCGGGTCGAAGACGAAGCAGGTGTTGCGCAGCTTGGCCGGATCAGCGGCCGTCAGGGGCAGGGAGCCGCCCACGAGCCAGATGCCGTGGCGTTGCGCCGTCGCCGCGAGGAAGTCCTGGATCGGCCCGGCGCCCTCGGCCTCGCGGGCCGCCAGGCGGTCGGCGTCCGTGGCGCCGATGAGGGGGAAGTACTCGGGGAGGGCGACGAGCTGGGCACCGGCATCGGCAGCCTCGGCGACGAGGCGGGCGGCCGTCGCCAGGTTGGGCTCCACGGCGGGGCCCGAGATCATCTGCACGGCGGCGATGGGGAACGTCATGGCGTACCTCCTTCCTTGGCTTCCTTCGCGGCCGGGGGCTGGGGGCCCTGGACCTTCTCCACCCTCGGGTCGGCCCAGGGGCCGGTGACGGCGTATTCGAAGGAGAAGGCCTGGTCGAGGGGGTTGCCGAACAGCTTGTTGATGAGCCAGGTGGCGGCGCCCGTGGCCGGGTGGGCCAGCAGCACGCCGGTGGCCACCGTCTCGCCGATGGTGGGCTGGACGCGCACCCGCAGGTCCTGGGTCTCGGCGGCCAGGTTCACGCTGCCGCTCATGGAAACCTTGGCGGCGGGCCCGTAGATGTGCAGGTTCTTCGTTTCCATGATGCCGCGCGTCACCGCAGCCTCGCCGGCGATGGCATCGAACGCGAAGCCCTCGCTGAAGATGTCGCGAAAATCCAGGGTCAGGCGCCGCGGCAGGGACTGGAGCGAGATCACCCCCAGCAGGCGCCCGACGCCGGGCTCCAGCTTGTTGAACTGGCCGTTGGCGGCCTCGAACTTCACATTGCCGGTGAGGCTCGGGTAGTCGATGCCCACGGGGCTGCCGCTCCAGGAAAGGCTCCCCTCGGCGTTGCCGGCGCCGCGCCGCAGGGCATCGGGATAGCCCATGCGATCCAGCAGCTTTTCGATGCTCTTCGCCGTCAGCTTGAAGTCGATGCGGGTCTCGGGGGCCGTGGAACTGGGCCGCCAGCGGCCCTCGCCGGTCAGGCTGGCGTCCTCGTTGTTGATGTCCACCTTGGCGTTCCAGAAGCCGTCCCTGGCGTTCTCGGCCTTCAGTTTCACGCTGCCGTATTCCTTGCCGTGGAAGACGAAGCGGTCGATGGCCAGGTCGATGGCGGGCATTTCCTCCGGGGCGTCGTGGCTGCCGCCGGCCGTGGTGGCCGCAGCCTCGTTGAGGACCAGTTGGGCGAGGCGGCCGGAAATGCGGCCGGCGCCGCGACCGTCCCAGTCCAGGGTGCCGGAAGCGTCGCGGCTCTTCAGGTCGGCCTTCCAGACGTTGCCGCTGCGGCTGGCCGCCAGGCGCAGGTTGGCGATGCTGCGGCCGAAGGCGATGAGCTCGTCAGTGCGCAGCTCCGCCTGGGTGATGGGCAGCTCCGCCCCACCGCTGCCGCCGCCGTTGGCGAGGCGGCGCCAGAAGTCGGCATCGAGGCGCTTGGCCTGGACGGCCACGGCGATGCCCTTCTCGGGCATGCGCAGGGCCGCGCTGCCGACGGCGATGGCGCCGCGCTCGATGGCGTTCTGGTCGCTGCGCCGCTGCAGCTGGAGCTTGAGGACTTCGCCGAGGGACAGGGTCGTCAGGTCGCGCCCCGCCGCCCCCGGCTTGCGCTCGAACACCAGGGGCAGGCTGTCGGCGGTGGTCTTGTTGAAGGGTTCCGGCAGGCTCGACGACACGCCCTGCAGCGTGGACTCGATGCGCACCTCGGCGCTCTTCTTGCGCACCTTCACATTGCCGGTCCAGGGGGCGGACCCGGCGAGATGGTCGAACACCGGATGCCCCAGCTGCTGGCGCAGGTTGCCCATGGCGAAGCTGCCGGCGGCCTTGATGGCGACGTTGCCGTCGCCGGCCGTTGCCACGTCCACGGTCATGGGGGCGCCGAACATCACAGCCTTGATCTTCTGGGCGTCCAGGCGGTTGGAGGTAAATTGCAATTCGCCGTTCACATCCGTCAGGGGCGGCAGGCCGGGGTCGGGCACGAGCCGGTTGTTGGCGAAGCGGTAGCGGCCCTCCACCTTGGAATCGGCGAGCCGGCGCAGGGGCAGCACCAGCTTGAGGTTGAGCTCGCCGGAGCCCGCCGCGGTCATGTCCTCGGTGAAATGGTCGATGCGCTCGCCGACGGGGCTCGCCTCGATGAACTTGAGGAACTCCGCCGTGGGACCGGCGGCCTTGCCGGTCACCGTGAGCATTTCCTCCATCACCTCCAGGTCGGGAATCTCGGCCGCCACCGGACCGATGGCGGCACCGAGGATGTTGCCCTTGTGGCCGCTGATGAGCATGCGGACACCTTCGAACAGCAGTTCGCCCTGGATGCCGCGGATCTCGGGCCAGGCGCCGGCATAGCGCAGGGTGGCGCCGTGGAAGCGGCCCTTGACCTGGAAGAGGCCGTCCTTGCCGTCCCGGAAGGGGAACTTGGCCAGGTCGCCCTTGAGGCGCAGGGTGGCTTCGTCGGCCTGGCCCTCGGTGATGGCGGTCTTGAGCCATTCGCGCACGTCCTTGCCGACGGCCAGGGGCATGTAGCGCCAGACGGCGTTGCCGTTGCCGCGGCTGAGCTTCGCCGTCAGGTCGATCTCGCCGGGGCCGCCGGCGGAACCCAGGCGATAACGCCCCGAGGCTTCGCCGGCGGCGTCGGCGTTCTGGAAGGCGGCCCGCGTCAGGTCCACCTCGATGCCGTCGGCGCCCGACTTCCAGCCCGCCTGGGCGGTCAGGGCGTCGAGAACGATGCGGGGCTCGGGGAATACCGTCGGCAGGTCGATGGCCGCATGGCGGCTGTCGAGACGGAAGCTGCCGCCCTTCTCGTTGCCGTCCACGCTGCCGGAAAGGCCGGCGAAGCCCGGCAGCTTGCCGCGGGCGGCCAGGGCCAGCCCGAGGAAGTCGCCGCGCAGGCGCCAGCTTTTCAGGTCCTCCGGCGTTCCCGTCCAGGCCAGCCGCAGGTCGTTGAGGCGGCCACGGGGGGCGGAGGCCGCCAGTTGCTCACGCACCGCCGGCGCCAGGGGCAGGTGGGCGGCGAGATCGGCGAGGGCGCCGAGATCGAAGCCGTTGGCCTCGAATTCGCCGCCGGGCAGGCGGTTGGCGGTAGCGGAGAGCAGGCGCAGGCGCACGTCGGCGGGCTCGATGCGGATGCCGTCCCGGGTCGCCAGGGCGAGGCGCTTGAGCTCGGCCTCGTAGCCGTTGTCGAGGAGTTTGCCGCCGAGGCGGCCGGTCACCTCGGCGAGTTCCAGGTAGGGCAGGTCGGCGCCGAGCCGCAGCCGCACGTCGGCCAGGCGCAGGTCGGCAGTGAAGGCCGTCGGCCGCGCCTGGGCGAAGGACAGCCAGAGCCGCAGGCCGCCGCTGCCGCGGGGCAGGTCGAAGGGATAGTCCACCCAGGTGCGCCAGACGGCCAGGTCGGCGTAGTCGAGTTCGGCGTAGGCGTCGCCCTTCCAGGATTCGAGGACGTTCAGGTCCCGGCCGCGGAAGTCGCCGCGCACGTCCAGGCGGGCGGCCAGTTCCTGCGGCGGCTCGGCGGTGAAGCCGAAGCGGTGGCGGCTGCCGTCGTTGCGCAGGTCGAAGTTGAGTTTCCGCAATACCAGCACCGGTGCGCCGCGCTGCTCGTCGTGCCAGCGCAGGGCGGCATCGCGCACGACGATGCGGTTCTGGGCCAGCAGCCAGTCGGTGAAGCGGTCGTCGCCGCCCGCCGGTCCCACTTCCAGGCCGGCGACGAAGAAACGGCCGGCGGCGTCGCGGCGGATGTCCAGGTCCGGATTGACGATTTCGAGCTGGTGCAGGCGCAGGCCGAAATGCCAGAGGGAGGACCAGGACAGTTCGGCTTCCACGTTGTCGAAACCGAGGGCCGGGCGCCCTTCCCGGTCGCGGATCGCCAGGCCGCGGATGCCCAGGCGCGGACGCAGGCCGTTCCAGCCGGCGTCGATGGCGGCGATGGAGACCGGCAGCCGCAGGGCGCTCGACAGGGCCGACTCCACGTCGCCGCGGTAGTTCTCGATCTGGGGCAGGACGGCGTAGCGCAGGGCCAGCACCAGCAAGGCGAAGGCGAAATAGGCGACGCCGACGGTCCAGGCCGCCACCCGCAAAAGGCGGCGCGGTGCGGGATTCGAGAGAAAGCGGCGGAGGGACGCGAAGGGGCTGGCTTTGGGCATGGATGGGGACGTGCCGCAGCCACCCGGAACGATAGAATGACGGCTTGGCGACTACCGCGCAATTGTAAACCAATGCCCTCCCCCTCCGACGCCCTGCAATGCTCGCGCCATCTGGTGCGGCTGGTGCAGGCCCGCCCCGAACTGGCGGACGAACTGGACCCCGCCCGGCCCTGGCCCCTGAGCGCCGACGAGCTGCGCGCCTGGCTGGACGCCGACGGCCTCGACGAGGAAAGCCTCAAGCCGGCCCTGCGCCGCCTCAAGCAGCGGGCCTTTGCCCGCATCGCCGGCCGCGACCTGGGGACCCACGCCCTGCTCGGCGAGGTCACGGAGGCGATGACCCTGGTGGCCGAAGTGGCTGTCGAGACCGCCGTCGCCGTGCTCGGCCGGACCTTGCAGGCCCGCTACGGCGTGCCGCGCAACGGCACCGGCGCGGAACAGCGGCTCATCGTCGTCGGCATGGGCAAGCTCGGCGGCCGGGAGCTCAACGTCTCCTCGGACATCGACCTGATCTTCATCTACCCCGAGGACGGCGACACGGACGGCAGCCGCGCCGTCTCCAACTTCGAATACTTCGGCCGGCTCGGCAAGGCCGTGATCGCCGCCATCGGCGAGATCACCGGCGACGGTCAGGTGTTCCGCGTGGACATGCGGCTGCGGCCCAACGGCGATTCCGGGCCCCTGGTGTGTTCCTTCGACATGCTGGAGAACTACTTCCTCACCCAGGGCCGCGAATGGGAGCGCTACGCCTGGATCAAGGCGCGCCCCCTGACCGGCGACCGCTGGGAAGACCTGGAAGCCATCCGCCGCCCCTTCGTCTTCCGCAAGTACCTGGACTTCGGCGCCATCAACGCCATGCGCGACCTCCATGCCCAGATCCGCCGCGAAGTGGCGAAGAAGGACATGGCCGACAACGTCAAGCTCGGCCCCGGCGGCATCCGCGAGATCGAGTTCATCGCCCAGGTGTTCCAGCTGATCCGCGGCGGACGCGACAAGGCGCTCCAGATCAAGCCCACGCTCCAGGTGCTGAACCTCCTGGCGGAACGAGGGCAGCTGTCCCTCGACGCGGTAACGGAACTGGCTTCCGCCTACGACTTCCTGCGCCGCCTGGAGCACCGGCTGCAGTTCCTCGACGATGCCCAGACCCACCGCCTGCCGGAAAAGCCGGAGGACCAGGAGGTCGTCGCGCGGGCCATGGGCTTCGGCGCCTACGAGGCCCTGCTGATGGAACTGGACGACCACCGCCAGAACGTGGCGCGCCATTTCGAGGCGGTGTTCGCCGATCCCAACGAGGCCAACCACAAGCTGGACGCCGTCTGGAGCGACGCCGACGGCCAGACCGGCGAGCTGGAACGCCTCGGCTTCAAGGATGCCTCCGCCGCCTGCCAGCGCCTCGCCGGTATCCGCAGCGGTCCCCGCTACCAGCAGCTGGGCGATGCGGCCCGCAGCCGTTTCGACGCCCTGGTGCCGCGGGTGATCCAGGCCGCGGCCGGCACGCCGGACCCGGACGCCACCCTGGCCCGCTGCCTCGACCTGCTGGAGGCCGTGTCGCGCCGCGCCGCCTACCTGGCCCTGCTGCTGCAATATCCCCAGGCCCTCGAACAGGTGGCGAAGATCGCCGGCTCGTCGAGCTGGGCCGCCACCTATCTGCTGCGCCATCCGGTGCTGCTCGACGAACTGCTGGACCCGCGCCTGCTGGAGGCGGCGCCCGACTGGGCCGCCTTCCGTACCCAGCTCGACGAGCAGTTGGAGGACGCCGAACCCGACATGGAGCGCCAAATGGACCTGATGCGCGAGGCGCACCATGCCCAGGTGTTCCGCCTGCTGACCCAGGACGTGGCAGGCCTGGTGACCCTGGAGCGGCTGTCGGACCATCTCTCCGAGCTGGCCGACATCGTGCTGCAGCTGACCATCAAGTACGCCTGGCGCAAGCTGCTCAAGCGCCACCGGGAGGAGCCGCGCTTCACCGTCGTCAGCTACGGCAAGCTCGGCGGCAAGGAACTCGGCTACGCCTCCGACCTGGACCTGATCTTCCTCTTCGACGACGACGACCCGGACGCGGCCCAGATCTACTCGCGGCTGGCGACGCGCATCAACACCTGGCTGTCGTCCCAGACCTCCGCCGGCCAGCTCTTCGAGACCGACCTGCGCCTGCGGCCCAACGGCGACTCGGGCCTGGTCGTCACCTCCCTGGAATCCTTCCGCAAGTACCAGATCGAATCGGCCTGGGTCTGGGAGCACCAGGCCCTGACGCGGGCGCGCTATTCGGCCGGCGACCGGGCCATCGGCGACGCCTTCGAGGCCATCCGCATCGAGATCCTGCGCAAGCAGCGCGACCTGGCGGCGCTCAAGCGCGAAGTCATGGACATGCGCCGGAAGATGATCGACAACCACGGTACCAAGGGCGACGAGCGGGAGACCGTCTTCGACCTCAAGCAGGACCCGGGCGGCCTCATCGACGTGGAATTCATCGTCCAGACCCTGGTGCTGGGCCACTCCCGCGAGCACCCCGAGCTGACGGGCAACCTGGGCAACATCGCCCTGCTGAAAATCGCCGCCGGCATCGGCCTGATCCCCGCCGACCTGGCCGAAGCCGTGCGCGACGCCTACCGCGAATACCGCCGCATGCAGCACGCCCTGCGCCTCAACGAGACCAAGAGCCGCGTCGATCCCGCCCTGGTGGCCGACAAGGCCGCCGCCGTGCGCGCCCTCTGGCGCCATGTCTTCGGCGACTGAAGAGCACGGACGATAGAATCGGCCGATGAACGCACCCGACCGTCCCGCGTCACCCGACCTGACATCCTGGCTACCGGAGTCTCTCCGCGACACCGGGGACGACCAGTCCCTGATCCCCCGGCTGGCCAAGGATGTGCGCTTGACCCGCGAGATCGAGGCAGCGGCCGGCAACGTGCCGACCCGGCACGATCTCTGGCACGGCGACGCACGCACCATGGGTTTCCTCAAGGCCGGCAGCGTGCATCTGGTGCTGACCTCGCCGCCCTACTGGACCTTGAAGCAATACAACAGCAGCCCGGGCCAGATGGGCGACATCGCCGACTACGAGGATTTCCTGGCCGAACTCGACCGCGTCTGGCAGCGCTGCTTCGATGCGCTGATCCCAGGCGGGCGGCTGGTCTGCGTGGTGGGGGACGTCTGCCTGTCGCGCCGCAAGAATGCCGGCGAGCACACCGTCGTCCCCCTGCACGCGTCCATCCAGGAACACTGCCGGCGCATCGGCTTCTCGAACGTGGCACCGATCATCTGGCACAAGATCGCCAACGCCAGCTTCGAGGCGAGCGGGAACGGCGCCGGCTTCCTCGGCAAGCCCTACGAACCGAACGCCGTCATCAAGAACGACATCGAGTTCATCCTCATGGAGCGCAAGCCCGGCGGCTACCGCAAGCCCAGCCTGGCGGCGCGCCTGCTGAGCGTGATCCCCGCCGACAAGCATCGCCTCTGGTTCCAGCAGGTGTGGACCGGCGTCACCGGCGCTTCCACCCGCGCCCATCCCGCCCCGTATCCGCTGGAGCTCGCCGAGCGTCTGATCCGCATGTTCAGCTTCGTCGGGGATACCGTGCTCGACCCGTTCATGGGCACCGGCACGACCAGTCTGGCGGCAGCCCGCTGGGGCCGCAACAGCATCGGCGTCGAGATCGACGCGAGCTATTTCGAGATGGCGGCCAGGCGCCTGGAACAGGACAGCCAAAAGCTGTTTTCCAACCGCAGCATGCGCAGGCTCAGGGAGGAACCCCATGCTTGACGTGGAAGCCGGTCTCGCGGCGGCCGTAACGCACTTCTGGACGCTGCGGGCCAGCCAGAAGGAGCGGCAGGCGGCGACCGGGCGGCAGGACGCCGGCAATCGCGGCGCCGTCACCGGCGGCAAGCATGCCGACGGCTTCGTCCGGCTGATCGCCGACATCGTCAAGGATGCCGGGCTCGCGGATGCATCCATCCGTTATGCGGAGAAGAAGGCGCGCACGCTGCCCGGCTATTTCCGCCCGTCGAAGGAATGGGACCTGATCGTCGTCTCCGGCGATCGGCTGGTCGCCGCCGTCGAGGTCAAGTCCCAGGTCGGCAGTTTCGGCAACAACTTCAACAACCGGGTGGAGGAAGCGCTCGGCAACGCCACCGACTTCTGGGCCGCCTATGCCAAGGGCGCCTACACGCCGTCGGCACGGCCCTGGCTCGGCTATCTGTTCATGCTTGAGGAACAGCCGCGCTCCATGGCGCCGACCCGGCCGATACGTCTCGAACCTTTCGCCGTCGACGACGCCTTCCAGGGCCTGTCCTATGCCCAGCGCTACGAACTCGTCTGTACCCGGCTGGTGCGCGAACGGCTCTACGATGCCGCCTGTTTCTTCACCTCAGCCGCGAACTCCGGCCGGCAGGGACAATTCTCCCAGCCGAATCCCGAACTCGGCATCCGCAACTTCGCCCTCTCGCTGCATGCGCGTGCCGCCGCTTTTGCCCGATTGAAGTAGCCGTCTTCCCTTTCAAGAGAGTCCCGGATCATGCCCGTCAACTACGCCACCCCCGCTCCCGACCAACTCCACGCCGTCGCCGGCGTCCGTCTCGGCGTCGCCGAGGCCGGCATCCGCAAGGCCAACCGCCACGACCTGACCCTGATCGAACTGGCCCCCGGCAGCACGGTGGCCGGCGTGTTCACCAAGAACCGCTTCTGCGCCGCGCCGGTGCAGGTGTGCCGCGCCCACCTGGCCAAGGGAGACATCCGCGCCCTGGTGATCAACACCGGTATCGCCAACGCCGGCACCGGCGAGGAGGGCCTGGCCGCCGCCAACGCCACCTGCGCCACAGTGGCCATGCGCATGGACGTCCGCGCCGAGCAGGTGCTGCCCTTCTCCACCGGCGTCATCATGGAGCCCCTGCCGGTCGAGCGCATCAAGGCCGGCCTGCCGGCCGCCCGCACGGCCCTGAAGGCCGACGGCTGGTATGACGCAGCCCACGCCATCATGACCACCGACACGGTGGCCAAGGCCGCCTCGCGGCGAGTGAGCATCGGCGGCAAGACGGTCACCGTCACCGGCATCTCCAAGGGCGCCGGCATGATCAAGCCGAACATGGCGACCATGCTGGGCTTCGTCGCCACCGACGCCTTTGTTGCCCAGCCCATGCTGGAGCGTCTGGTGAAGGAGGCGGCCGACGAATCCTTCAACTGCGTCACGGTGGACGGCGACACCTCTACCAACGATTCCTTCGTCTTCATGGCCACCGGCCAGGGCGAGGCGCGCTTCGACGCCGTCGGCGCCCCGGGCTGGGATGAATTCAAGGCCGCGGTGGTCGCCGTGGCGCAGGAACTGGCCCAGGCCATCGTGCGCGACGGCGAAGGCGCCACCAAGTTCATCGAGATCGCCGTCGAGGGCGCCCGCAGCCACGACGAGGCGAAGGCCGTGGGCTACGCCATCGGCCACTCGCCCCTGGTGAAGACCGCCTTCTTCGCCTCGGACCCCAACCTGGGCCGCATCCTCGGCGCCATCGGCAACGCCGGCATTGCGGACCTGGATGTGGCGAAGGTCAAGCTCTGGCTCGGCGATGTCCTCGTCTCGGAGAACGGCGGTCGCGCGGCCAGCTACAACGAAGCCGACGGCGCCCGCGTCATGAAGCCGGCGGAGATCGTCGTGCGCGTAGACCTGGGCCGCGGTGGCCACGCCGGCAAAGTGTGGACCTGCGACTTCTCCTACGACTACGTGAAGATCAACGCCGACTACCGGTCGTGAAACTGCTTGGGCTGGCCCTGGCCTGGGCGGCCTACGGGGCCGTCCATTCCGTGCTGGCTTCCTTCGCCGCCAAGGACTGGACCGCCCGACGCTGGCCGGGCTTCATGCCCTGGTACCGGCTCGCCTACAACGGCTTCGCCGCCGTGGCGACGCTTCCCATCCTGTGGCTGATCTACACCACCGAAGGAGAATGGCTCTGGCGCTGGACCGGCCCCTGGGCCTGGATCGCCAACGGCCTCGCCCTGACCGCTCTGGCCGGCTTCATGGTCTCCGCCCGCCACTACGACATGGACGAGTTCCTCGGTCTGCGCCAGTTGCGGGAGAGCGCGGCGACCGCCGACCGCCGGGAGGGATTCGCCATCTCGCCTTTCCACCGCTACGTACGCCACCCCTGGTACGCCTTCGGCCTGGTGTTGGTGTGGACACGGGACATGAACGGCGCCTGGTTGGTCTCGGCTGTGGCGATCACGGTCTATTTCGTCGTCGGTTCGCTGCTGGAGGAGAGGAAGCTGCTGACGCTTCATGGCGATGCCTACCGGCGCTACCGGGAACGGGTGCCGGGACTGGTGCCGCTGCCATGGAAGCGGCTGAGTCGGGCCGAGGCGGAAGTTCTAGAGTCGAGTTCGTCGTCCTGACTCATGCCCTGCACGCTCTGGCGGAGCGCCAATGGCGACGGGTAGCCGACGCTGCTCGTGTCCCCCAGGCCGGGCTGCGCCCAGCCTTCCTCCTTTACCTCGCTGCGTCGGCTACCCGTCGCCATTGGTTGGACCTGGTAGTGCGCCTTCTCGCTTAAAACCGGCACTCAGCCTCCGGAGTGGGCCGGTGGAGGTGCTCTGCGCAGCGAAGTAAAGGAGGAGGTCTTGGCCGCAGGCCAAGGCCGGGGGACATGAGCGGAGCAGAGCACCTCCGGCGGCCCGCTCACGCACCAAGCGCTAAGCCAAACCTAATGCAGTATGCGCGGCGCCGACAACAGAAACTCGGGAATCGGCGTCTCGAACTGAGTGCCGTCCTCGGCCGTGAACTGATAGCTGCCCTTCATGGTGCCCACGGCAGTCGCCAGGGAGCAGCCGCTGGTGTATTCGAAAGCCTGGCCCGGCTGCAGCAGCGGCTGATGACCGACGACGCCGAGGCCGCGGACTTCCTGCACGTTGCCGTCGCCGTCGGTGATGAGCCAGTGACGGGAAATCAGTTGGGCCGCCACGTTGCCCACGTTGGTGATCGTGATGGTGTAGGAGAAGGCGTAGCGGTCTGACTCGGGGTCCGACTGGTCCTCAAGGTATTCGGTGCGTACCTGGATTTCGATCCGGTATTGCTTCGCTTCGGCCATGGCGCGTTATACCACAGGGGCCTGCCACGCCGGGACGCGGACCCGTCCGCAGCTTATGCACTCCATCAGAAAAAATTACTGGGCCTGATGGACCGCGCCGCTACAATCGATCCATCCAATTCGCGAGGTGCCCCATGGCCAAACCCAACTTCCGCATCGCCCCGTCGATCCTTTCCGCCAACTTCGCCAAGCTGGGCGAGGAAGTGGACAACGTGCTCGCTTCCGGCGCCGACATCGTGCACTTCGACGTGATGGACAACCATTATGTCCCCAACCTGACCATCGGCCCCCTGGTCTGCGAAGCCCTCAAGAAGCACGGGGTCACCGCCCCCATCGACGTGCACCTGATGGTCAAGCCGGTGGACCGCATCATCCCCGACTTCGCCAAGGCCGGCGCCACCTACATCACCTTCCACCCGGAAGCCTCCGAGCACGTTGATCGCACCATCGGCCTCATCAAGGAATGCGGCTGCAAGGCCGGCCTGGTGTTCAACCCGGCCACGCCCCTGGATATCCTCGAATACACGCTGGACAAGCTCGACATGGTGCTGTTGATGTCGGTGAACCCCGGCTTCGGCGGCCAGAAGTTCATCCCCTACGTGCTCGACAAGGCGCGCAAGGTGCGCCAAATGATCGACGCGCGCGGCCTCAAGGTGGAACTGGAAATCGACGGCGGCGTCGGCCCGGCCAACATCGCCGAAGTGGCCCGTGCCGGCGTGGATACCTTCGTCGCCGGCTCGGCCGTCTTCGGCGCCGGCAAGGACAGCGACCCGCAGCGCTACAACAGCGTGATCGCCGCCATGCGCACGGAATTGGCGAAGGTTTGAGCTTCCCGGTCAAGGCCGTCCTGCTGGACCTGGACGGCACCCTGCTCGACACCGTCCTCGACCTGCATGCCGCCGCCTGCGGCATGCAGCGGGACTTGGGCCGGCCCGAGATTCCGGTGGAGGACATCCGCGCCTACGTGGGCCGCGGCATCCCCAACCTCGTCAAGCGCGTGCTCGCCGGCGCCCTGGAAGCGGCCGACGATCCCGCGCCGCCGCCGGCCGACGCCCTGGCCTCGTTCAAGCGCCATTACGCCGAGGTCAATGGCCGCGCCGCCAAGCCCTTCCCCGGCGTCATGGAGGGCCTCGCCGCCCTCAAGGCCCAGGGCCTGCCGCTGGGCGTCATCACCAACAAGGCGGCGGCCTTCACCGGCCCCCTGCTGGAGCGCACGGGCCTCGCACCCTACTTCGACGTGGTCGTCGCCGGCGACCAGTTGCCCAAGCCCAAGCCCGACCCCATGCCCGTGGTCTGGGCCTGCGGCCGCCTCGGCGTCTCGCCGGCCGACACGCTGCTGATCGGCGATTCGGTGCACGACTTCAAGGCGGGGCGGGCCGCCGGCTGCCGCGTCTTCCTCGTCCCCTACGGCTACAACGAGGGCCAGGACGTGCGCGGCCTGGATTGCGATGCTATAGTTGCCACCATTCTCGACGCGGCAAACCTCATCACTCCCGCACAATGAAGCTACACGGACCGACGACACCCCGACCCGCCTGGGCGGAGGCCTGGCCCTGGCGCCCCTGGCACCGGGTCTGATTTTTCGCGCGCCCGCAGCGGGTGCGCCGTCGTCGCAATACCTCCGTGGAGCAGTCATGAACGAAACCGAATTCAACCGGTTGGCCGCCGAAGGCTATAACCGCATTCCCGTCACCCTCGAAACCTTCGCCGATCTCGACACGCCCCTGTCGATCTACCTGAAGCTGGCAGGCGGCCCCTACTCCTACCTGCTGGAATCCGTCCAGGGCGGCGAGCGTTTCGGCCGCTATTCCTTCATCGGCCTCGCCAGCAGCACGCGCATTTCCATCACCGGCTCCACCATCCTGCTACTGACGGGCAACCGGGTCGCCGAGCGGCGCGACCATACGAACCCCATGTCCTACATCTCGGAGTTCATGGCCCGCTTCAAGGTGCCCGACCTCAAGGGCCTGCCGCGCTTCTGCGGCGGCCTCGTCGGCGCCTTCGGCTACGACACCGTGCGCTGCATCGAGCCCAAGCTTTCCGGCACCAGCAAGCCCGATCCCCTCGGCGTGCCCGACATCCTGCTGACGCTCTCCGAAGAGATCGCCATCGTAGACAACCTCTCGGGCAAGCTGACCCTGGTGGTGTTCGCCGAGCCGGGCTTCCCCGGCGCCTGGAAGCAGGCCCAGGCGCGCCTCAAGGAACTGCTGGCGAAGCTGCGGGAGCCCGTCTCCATCCCGGCCGACACCATGGTGTCCAGCGAGCCGGCCGAATCCGAGTTCGGCGAGCAGGCCTTCAAGGACGCGGTGCGCAAGGCGAAGCAGTACATCGTGGACGGCGACGTCATGCAGGTGGTGCTGTCCCAGCGCATGAGCAAGCCCTTCCGCGCCCAGCCGCTGGCCCTCTATCGCAGCCTGCGCTCGCTCAATCCCTCGCCCTACATGTTCTATTTCGACTTCGAGGACTTCCACGTGGTCGGCGCCTCGCCGGAAATCCTCGTGCGTCTCGAGGACGGCGTCGTCACCGGCCGCCCCATCGCCGGCACGCGCAAGCGCGGCGCCACGCCGGAGGAGGACGCCGCCCTGGCGACAGAATTGCTGGCCGACGAGAAGGAGCGCGCCGAGCACCTGCAACTGCTGGACCTGGGCCGCAACGACATCGGCCGTGTCGCCAAGACCGGCAGCGTCAAGGTCACCGAGCAGTACGTCATCGAGCGCTACTCCCACGTGATGCACATCGTCTCGAACGTGGAAGGCCGCATCAAGGACGACGAAGGCCCCGTGTCGGTGCTCAAGGCCACCTTCCCTGCCGGCACCGTCTCCGGCGCCCCCAAGGTGCGCGCCATGGAGATCATCGACGAACTGGAGCCCACCAAGCGCGGCATCTACGCCGGCGCCGTCGGCTACCTGGGCTTCAACGGCGACATGGACCTGGCCATCGCCATCCGCACCGCCGTCGTCAAGGATGGCCGCATCTACGTCCAGGCCGGCGCCGGCATCGTCGCCGACTCGGACCCGGATTCGGAATGGGAAGAGACGCGCAACAAGGCCAAGGCCCTGCTGCGCGCCGCCGAACTGGCCGAGAGCGGCCTCGACACGCGCTTCGCGTAAGGGAGAACGATATGTTGCTGATGATCGACAACTACGACTCCTTCACCTACAACCTGGTCCAGTACTTCGGCGAGTTGGGGGAAGACGTGCGGGTGTACCGCAACGACGCCATCACCCTGAAGGAGATCGCGGCCATGCGGCCCGACCGCATCGTGATTTCCCCCGGCCCCTGCGCCCCCGCCCAGGCCGGCATCTCGGTGGCGACCATCAAGGAGTTCGCGGGCAAGATTCCGTTGCTGGGCGTCTGCCTCGGCCACCAGAGCATTGGCGAGGCCTTCGGCGGACGCATCGTCCATGCGGCCAAGCCCATGCATGGCAAGCTCTCGCCGGTGCATCATCTGGACAAGGGCGTGTTCAAGGGGTTGCCCAATCCGCTGACGGCCACCCGCTATCACTCGCTGGCCATCGAGCGCGCCAGCCTGCCCGATTGCCTGGAGATCACGGCCTGGACCGACGACGGCGAGATCATGGGCGTGCGCCACAAGGACCTCGCGGTGGAGGGCGTACAGTTCCATCCCGAGTCCATCATGACCCAGTGCGGCCACGAGCTGCTGGCCAATTTCTTGAAGGAAGCCTGAGATGATCACGCCCCAGGAAGCGCTCCAGCGCACCATCGAACACCGGGAAATCTTCCACGACGAGATGCTGCATCTGATGCGGCTCATCATGAAGGGCGAGGTGTCGCCCGTCGTGACGGCCGCCATCCTCGCCGGTCTGCGCACCAAGAAGGAGACCATCGGCGAGATCGCCGCCGCCGCCACGGTGATGCGCGAGCTGTGCACCCGGGTCGAGGTGCCGAGCAACGCCCATTTCGTGGACATCGTCGGCACCGGCGGCGACGCGGCCCACAGCTTCAACATCTCGACCACCTCGGCCTTCGTCGCCGCGGCAGCAGGCGCCATGGTGGCCAAGCACGGCGGACGCAGCGTGTCGTCCAAATCGGGCGCCGCCGACGTGCTCGAAGCCCTGGGCGCCCGGATCGACCTGACGGCGCCCCAGGTGGCCGAATGCATCGAGGCCGTCGGCATGGGCTTCATGTTCGCGCCCAACCACCACCCGGCCATGAAGAACGTCGCACCGGTGCGCAAGGAACTGGGCGTACGCACCATCTTCAACATCCTCGGCCCCCTGACCAATCCGGCCGGCGCTCCCAACACCCTGATGGGCGTGTTCCACCCGGACCTCGTCGGCATCCAGGTGCGCGTCATGCAGCGCCTCGGCGCCCAGCACGTGATGGTAGTCTGGGGCAAGGACGGCATGGACGAGATTTCCCTCGGCGCATCCACTCTGGTGGGCGAACTGAAGAACGGCGAAATCCGCGAGTACGAAATCCACCCCGAGGACTTCGGCCTGCAGATGATGTCGAACCGGGGCCTCAAGGTGGCCGACGCCGCCGAATCCATGGCCATGATGATCGGCGCCCTGGAGAACAAACCCGGCACGGCCCGCGAGATCGTCGCCCTCAACGCCGGTTCGGCCCTCTACACGGCCAACCTCGCCGCCACCATCGGCGAAGGCATCGCCAAGGCCCGCGAAGCGATTGCCAGCGGCGCGGCCCGCGCCAAGCTCGACCAGTTCGTGCAATTCACGCGGAGCTTCCCATGAGCGACATCCTCGACAAAATCCTCGCCGTCAAGCGCGAGGAAGTGGCTGCCGCCAAGGCCGCCAAGCCCCTGGCCGCCATGCGCGCCGAGGCCGAGGCCCAGCCGCCGACGCGGGACTTCGTCGGCGCCATCCGCGCCAAGATCGCCGCCGGCAAACCCGCCGTGATCGCCGAGATCAAGAAGGCCAGCCCCTCCAAGGGCGTGCTGCGGGAGGACTTCCGCCCCGCCGAGATCGCCGCCGACTACGAGCACCACGGCGCCGCCTGCCTGTCGGTACTCACCGACCGCCAGTTCTTCCAGGGCGCCCCCGAATACCTCCAGGCGGCCCGCGCCGCCTGCACCCTGCCAGTGCTGCGCAAGGACTTCATGGTGGACCGCTACCAGGTCTATGAAGCCCGGGCCATGGGCGCCGACGCCATCCTGCTGATCGTCTCCGCCCTGAGCTTTGCGGAAATGCGGGACATGGAAGACCTCGCCACCAGCATGGGCATGACCGTCCTCGTGGAAGCCCATGACGGCAACGAGGTCGATACCGCCCTCTACCTGCGCACCCCCCTGATCGGCATCAACAACCGTAACCTGCGGACCTTCGAGGTTTCCCTCGATACGACCCTGGGCCAACTCGGCCGCATCCCGGCCGACCGCATCGTTGTCACCGAATCGGGCATCCTCGCCCCGGCCGACGTGGCGCGGATGCGCGAGCACCAGGTGGGCGCTTTCCTTGTGGGAGAGGCCTTCATGAAGGCTCCGGCCCCGGGCGCGGCCCTTTCCGGCCTGTTCGGCGCGGCCTAGTTGCAAAAAACCCACACACCCGTCCGCCACAGGGGTCGAAAAGCCATTTCCCCTGCCGTCGTCGCCGGGACTACTGGCACAATTCCGCCATCCTCTGGAAACAGGGATGGAGCGGGATTAGTGACCAACCACGTGGAGTCATTAAGACTGCAAAACTTCAACGTAAAGGAGATCTACATGCAGAAGAAACTGATCGCCCTGGCCATCGCTGGCCTGTCCGGCGCCGCCTTCGCCCAGTCCAACGTCACCGTCTACGGTGTCGCCGACGTCAGCTACGACTTCGTTTCCGGTGGCGGTGGTACGACCCAAGCCGGCGCCGCTGCAGCCATCAATGCCAACCCGCAAGGCGTGTCCGGTATCGCCTCCAAGGGTCGTGTCGCCACGGTCGGTTCCTACTTCGGCCTGAAGGGCGCCGAGGACCTGGGCGGCGGCATGAAGGCCGTTTACCAGATCGAAAACGAATTCGACTTCAGCCCGACCGGCAACGCCCGTCAGACTGGCCTCGCGAACCGTGACTCCTTCGTCGGTCTGGCCGGTGCCTTCGGTACCGTCGCTGCTGGCTGGCTGTCCTCCCCCCACCGCTCCATGGCCGCCAAGTTCGACCTGATGCCTGGCGCCGGCGGTTCCGGCAGCTCCATGAACATCATCGGCCGCATCAACACCGGTTCCGCTCTGAACCCGGTGAACGCTTCCGGCCAAACCGGCCATCGCTTCGGTAACTCGTCCTTCACGCCCACCACCGTGACGTCGGTTTCCTCGAGTTCCTCTATCACCACGAACGGCACTGCCGAAAACGTCGCCAACAACGTCGGTATCATCGGTCGTCACGCCGCTGTCGCTTACATCACCCCGAATTTCAACGGCTTCGTCGGTACCATCGCCTACGTCGCCAATGAAACCAAGGACAACGCCCAGCTGGGTTCCACCACGGCCACCACCGGCACCTATGGCAAGCGTGATCCGAGGGCTTGGAACGTCAAGTTCGACTATGACAATGGCCCCCTGAGTGTCGGCTATTCCTACATCGACATCAAGGACTTCGGCGCGATTGGCGGTCTGACTGCCACTGCAGCGAGCAACGTTACCGGTGGTGCTGGTGCCGTTGGCGGCGGTCTGGTGCAACTCGACCTCTCCGGTCGCGAAGCGCACAAGGGCCACTTGCTCGGCGCCAAGTACACCTTCGGCGGCGCCACGACGGTCAGCTTCATGTACGACCAGATCAAGTCCACCCTCCAAGACGGCCCGACCGCCAACGTGGCTGCCACCTCCGGCGGCGACTTGACGATCAAGCGTTCCTCCTGGTACCTGGGTCTGAAGCACTCCATGGGCATGCACGACTTCACCGTCGCCTACGCCAAGGCTGGCAAGAACAAGGTCGACGTCGGTTCCCGCCCGACCGCCAACCTGGACTACGAAGGTGGTTCCGATGCTACTCAGTGGGCCCTGCGTTATGCCTACAACTTCTCCAAGCGTACCGCTGCCTACGCCCAGTACGCCACCATTCGTAACGGCTCCAACGCCTCCTACGACTTCGGTGTCGGTGGCACCAACGCGATGGGTACGGGTAACGGCACGGTTCAGGCCGGCGCTGATCCCACGACCGTCAGCTTCGGTATCCGCCACAACTTCTAATTGGTTGTAGCTCGGCAGTAACGAACGGCCGCCCTCGGGCGGCCGTTTTTCTTCAAAGGGACCAAGAACGGTAGGATCAGGCATGACAAGTCAAGGTTGGAGCGTCGATTCGTTTCTCGACAACGGATTCTCTTCCGGAACCCAACGATACAGTTCAGTCGCAGATTGGCTGGTTGCATCGTGTGTCGTTGCATGTCTTCTTTCCTTCGATGCCGATTGGACGCACAGCCCTCTCTACTTTAAATGGCTGCCGGTTGGTGCCTTAGCGCTGAGCAGTCTTTGCGCACTGGCCATTACAACCCGCAACAGTAGCATCCGTTTCGACATTGTCGACAGCTGCGCTTTGCTTCTCCTTGGCTGGGTAGCCGCTTCTTTAGCTTGGTCCCCCAATACCCTAGGGGGCCGCGATGTACTGATCAAATGGGCGCTTCTCACCGCAGTATTCATCGCCCTACGTCATGCGTCCACCTCAAGCACTCATGTAAAGATAGCGGGCGCTATCGCAGTAAGTCTTTTCGGAATACTAGTCATGGATCGACTAGGAATCGCCGAATCAGGAAGCTATTTCAACCAGAACTACGAAACGGAAGCCATTCTCCTCGGATTACCTTTTCTACTGATTTTCAATGGGACGAACACCAAACCTTGGCTGCGCTGGGGCGTACGCTTGCTTGCAATTGGTTCGGCATTTTTCCTTGTTTATTTCAATCCATCGAAGATTGAGTTTCTCGTTTGGGCTGGATGCGGCATGTTTTTCACGGTAGCTATTCTGTGGCGACGTTCTAAACTGCAGGCCTTCAGCATATTGCTACCTCTGCTGGTGGCGACTGGTTTGCTGATCTACTTAGGCTGGGATCAGCCTCTCTTCGGGGAAAGCCACGGCTTTCGTGACTCCATCCATCCCCGTCTTGAACTCCTGGCCAACGGGTTTGCAATGTGGATCGATTCCCCTGTCATCGGACACGGTGCGGGATTTATGTATCCCGTGTATCCGCTTTTTCAAGAGCATTACATTCAACTCCTAGGTGCTGGGTATAGGACATCACTCCTAACCGGTTTCTATACATCTGCCGGTGCATTGCACAACGAATACATACAGTTCCTTGCTGGATTCGGGCTTGTCGGCTTTGCGCTTATCGCTGTATCTGTATACGCCGCAAGGGCACAACTGCGCGCTTGGCAAAATTCAGCCAGCCACCTTGCCGGGACGGCTGTCGTTGTTGCCTGTTTGGTAAACGCGATGGTGGATTTCCCGCTCCAGAATGCTGCGAGCGCAATGCTTGCAGTTCTCGGCTTCACTTGGCTCATTCCTGGAACCAGCGATGCGGGCGAGAAGCTGGCCCCCTCCGCCATTCAGGTTCACCTCCGCCATCTCCCCTTAGTCATACTAGTCTTGGTGGCACCCGCTATCGGTTGGTGGGGATACCGCTACTACCTCGGCCACGACGCCTATGGAGTCGCATTGAAAATCGCTCCGACTCGACCCGACCTCAGTCTCCAACTGAATCTCGGCGCGGTTGGCGCCTACCCCCTTGACGACGCCTTCCGATACCAACTCTACAATACATTGATGTTTATGGAGGAAAACGCAGGGCATCCAGTAGCACCTCCAGCTTTCCATGACCAGATGATTGATCTCGGCCTAACCGCAGGACCTGGTAACGTATTAGCGATACTTCGTCTCGAATACCTCCTTAATTCCGGGCGCTATAAGGAACGCCCCGAAGAAGTCGCCAAGTGGCGTCGCCAACTCACCACCAACGTTACCCGCCTCCCGGATACCTGGCTTATGGAAGGTCTATACGAATTGGCCTATGGACGCCCCAAACAAGCGAAGGAAGCACTCAATCGTTACCTTGACCTCACCGGCGGGAAAATCAGTGAAGAGCGAAAATCCATTGTGGAAGCCATTCAGGCTGGCATAGGTCGATAGTCTCGCAGTCAATTTTCCCTGTCCCTCGTTTTTGCCAAAGCTGCAGTCCATGACATTAGCCAATGAAGGAGCAGTCACTTCCCGTGGCCCTAAGGGGAATTCAGCGGGGTTGGGGGTCATGAGTATCAAGCGGCTTGCAGTGCTACCTCTTGCCACCGCCATAGGAACAGCCTTTGCTTCCGGCTTCGCCCTCCAGAACCAAAGCGGCGCAGGAAACGGCAACGCCTACGCCGGCGCGGCGGCGGTTGCCGAGGATGCGAGCACGGTCTATTTCAATCCGGCCGGCATGACCCGGCTGCCGGAGGGGCACAGTCTTTCCCTGGGCCTGACTTTCCTGGATCGGACGGTACGCTTCCGCGACAAGGGTACCGCCAGGCTGCCGGGCATCGCCCTGCTGGGCAGCGATGGTGCCAACCCCGGCGGTCTGAGCCGCATTCCGGTCGGCTACTGGTCCTATGCCGTCTCCCCCGAACTTCGCCTCGGTGCCGGCGTCTCCCCGACTTTCGGCAACAAATCCCAGTACGAAGACGATTTCGTCGGCCGCTATGCCGGGTATTACGCGGACCTGAAGTTCATCAACTACAACCTGTCGGCGGCCTACCGGGTGAACGACTGGCTGTCCGTCGGCGGCGGCATCAACCGCGTCACCGGCCAGGTCGAGTTCCGGCAGGGCGTGGTGGTCGGGGCGGGACAGTCGTCCATCTACACGCTGGCCGGCAGCGGCAACGCCTGGGCTTACAACCTGGGCACCCAGCTCCAGCTGGCACCGGCCACGCGTCTGGGCATCACCTTCCGCTCCCAGGCCCGCTTCGACCTGGAGGGCACGGGCGACGTCCAGGCCCGCTCCATCACGCCCATCAAGGCCCAGCTCAACCTGCCGTCGAGCTATTCCTTTGCCCTCAGCCACCAACTCGACGACCGGCTGGAACTGCTGGCCGATGCCGGCAGGACCAACTGGAGTTCCATCCAGAGCCTCGTCGTCTACAACAAGCACACCAGTGCCTTCGTCACGGCCCTCGGCTACCGTTTCAAGGACACCTGGCGCTACGGGCTCGGCGGCAATTACCGTCTGAACGACGCATGGAAGCTGCGGGCCGGCGTCGCCCTCGACAAGACGCCGGTGCAATCCCCGGCCGACCGCACCATGACCCTGCCCGATTCGGACCGCAAATGGCTGTCCGTCGGGGCCCGCTGGACCGTCTCGAAGGCCGCCTCCGTCGACTTCGGCTATTCCCGCATCTTTTTCTCGGGCGCCCCGACCGAACGGGTCGCCGCCACGGCGGCGGGAAACCAGACGGTGCTGGGCGAATTCAAGGCGTCGGCCGACCTGTATTCGCTTCAGTACAACCACAACTTCTGACCCGCAAGCCAGGCGCTAGAATGCGCGCCTGACTTTTCCCACTAGGAATTCCGCCATGCAATCCCTTTGGCAAGACGATGCCGCGCCGGCTGCCGGCGACGACCTGGCCCTGCGCGTCCATACCTCCCGCCTGCTCGGCCGCGACAAATCCCTCGTCCTGCACGGCGGCGGCAACACCTCCGTGAAGATCGCCGAGACCAACGTCTGCGGCGAGGCCGAAGAGATTCTTTACGTCAAGGGCAGCGGCTGGGACCTGGAAACCATCGAGGCCGCCGGCTTCTCGCCGGTGCGTATGGCGCACCTGTTGAAGCTCGCTAAGCTGCCCGCCCTGTCCGACCCCGAGATGGTGAACCAGCTCGTCACCCACCAGACCCGCGCCTCGGCCCCGGTCCCCTCGGTGGAGGCGATCCTGCATGCGATCCTGCCCTACCGTTTCGTGGACCACACCCACGCCGACGCCGTGGTGACCATCACCAACACCGCCGATGGCGAGGCCCGCATCCGCGAGATCTACGGCCAGGATGTGGTGGTGGTTCCCTATGTGATGCCGGGCTTCGACCTGGCCCGCCTGTGCGCCGAACGTTTCGCCGCCGAGTCGGGCCCCCGAACCATCGGCATGGTGCTGCTGAACCACGGCATCTTCTCCTTCGGCGATACCGCCAAGGAGTCCTACGAGCGCATGATCGCCCTGGTGGATCGTGCCGAGCAGTACCTCAAGAAGCATGGCGCCTGGAACGTGGCCCTGCCGACGGCGGAAGCCGCCCACACGCCGGAAGTTGCGCGCGGACTCGCCAAGCTGCGCGCCGATATCTCGATGGCAGCCGGCTTCCCGGTCGTCGTCTCGCGCCGCACTGACGGCAAGTTCCTCCCCTATGCCCGCCACCCGGAGGCGGCGACCATCTCCCAGCAGGGGCCGGCCACCCCGGACCACGTGATCCGCACCAAGCGTCTGCCTATGCTGGGCCGCGATGTCGACGCCTACACGGAGGCCTACCGCGCCTACTTCGCCGCCCAGGAGCCGGCCGCCAAGGACCGCAAGACCATGCTGGACCCGGCCCCCCGGGCCGTACTGGACCCGGAATTCGGCTTCTGCGCCATCGGCCGCACGGCCCAGGACGCCGCCATCGTCGCCGACATCTACGGCCACACCATCGACATCATCCTCGGCGCCACGGCCCTGGGCGGCTACCGGGCCTTGCCGGCGAAAGACATCTTCGACGTGGAGTACTGGGACCTGGAGCAGGCCAAGCTCAAGAAGGGCGGCAAGCCCGCCGCCTTCGCCGGCGAAGTGGCCTTCGTCACCGGCGCCGCCTCGGGCATCGGCAAGGCCTGCGTGGAATCCCTGATGGCCCGCGGCGCTGCCGTCGTGGCCCTGGACCTCAACGAGTCGGTCAAGACCCTCTCGTCGAAGGCGAATTTCCTCGGCCTCGTCTGCGACGTAACTTCCGAGGAGCAGTTGCACGCCGCCATCGTCCAGACCGTGGAGACCTTCGGCGGCATCGACATGCTGGTGCTCAACGCCGGCATCTTCCCCGGCGGCTGCCGCATCGACGCCCTGCCGACGGCCGACTGGCAGCGCGTCATGCGCATCAACCTGGATTCCAACCTGACGCTGATGCGGGAATGCCATCCGTACCTGAAGCTGGCACCGCGCGGCGGCCGTGTCGTGGTGATCGGCTCCAAGAACGTGCCGGCCCCCGGTCCCGGCGCCGCCGCCTACTCGGCCGCCAAGGCCGCGCTGAACCAGCTGGCCCGCGTCGCCGCGCTGGAATGGGGCGCCGACAACATCCGCATCAACTCGCTGCACCCGAACGCGGTGTTCGATACGGGCATCTGGACCGAGGAAGTGCTCGCCTCCCGCGCCAAGCACTACGGCCTGACGGTGGACGAATACAAGCGCAACAACGTGCTGAAGACCGAAGTGACGAGCCGCGACGTGGCCGAGCTGGCGGCGGAGATGTGCGGGCCACTGTTCGCCAAGACCACGGGAGCCCAGCTTCCCGTGGATGGCGGCAACGACCGGGTAATCTGAGGATTAGGGCTTCAAGCCGGCGAGTTGATCCGCCGGCCGCAGGTCGTGCTCGGTGATGATGCCGGCGATGAGCCCCGCCGGCGTCACGTCGAAGGCCGGGTTGGCGACACGCATGTGACTGACGCCCAGCTCGGCGGCGCTGCGCTCCTCGATGGGGATGCCGGTACCCGCCGGGCAGGCGAAGTCAATGGTAGACACCGGTGCCGCCACGTAGAACGGCACGCCATGGGCCTTGCACGCCAAAGCCTTGAGATAGGTGCCGACCTTGTTGGCGGTATCGCCGTTGGCCGCGATGCGGTCGGCGCCGACGATCACGCAATCCACCTTGTCCTGCATCATGAGCAGGCCCGCCGCGTTGTCGGCGATCAGCGTGTAGGGAATGCCGGCCTGTTCCAGTTCCCAGGCCGTCAACAAGCCCTGGTTGCGCGGACGCGTTTCGGACACCCAGACGTGGACCGGAATGCCGGCCGCGTGGGCGGCGTAGATCGGCGAGATCGCCGTGCCGTGGGCCACCGTGGCCAGCCAGCCGGCGTTGCAGTGGGTCATGATGTTCACGGTCCCAGCATGCTCGGCTTGGACAGGCGCAGCCTGTCTAACTTGGTCGCCCCCTTCCTTGGGAAGGGGGGCGGGGGGTAGGCCCTTTTTTCTTGCGGCTGCCGCGATAAGCGGCAAGCCATTGCGACCGATGGCGGCATTGGCGGCCTCGTCCTCGCGGGCGATGGCACGGGCCTCCCGCCAGGCAGCGGCACAGCGATCCGTCGCCGGCAGCGGCGCCAGCACCGACTTCATGCGGGCCAGGGCCCAGTGCAGGTTCACCGCCGTGGGCCGCGTTTCGCCCAGGGTATCGAGCACGACAGCCAGGCGCCCATCATCGGCACCCGCCAGCAAACCCAGAGCCACGCCGTAGGCGGCCGTGGCGCCGATCAGCGGCGCACCGCGCACCTGCATGACGCGGATGGCGTGGGCCGCTTCCTCCAGGTTGGTCAGGCGGACGAAGGCCGTCTCGCGCGGCAGCCGGGTCTGGTCGAGGATGACGACGGCCTGGCCGTCCTCCTGGATCGTGCGCAGCGGATAGGCCATGGCTTCAGCTCAGCTTGCCGTGGCAGTGCTTGTACTTCTTGCCGCTGCCGCAGGGACACGGGTCGTTGCGGCCGACCTTCTCCGTCGCCCGCTGGATCGGCTGGGCCGGCTTTTCCTCATTGCTGCCAAGGGCCTCGTCGTAGTCGGCATGGTGGTACTGGACGTTCTCCACCTGGGGATGATGCTGCTCGACCTGCTCGATCTCGGCCTCGGAGCGAATCTCGACAGTCATCAGGAAGCGGGTGACCTCGGCACGAACCGTGTTGAGCAGGGCCTCGAACAGGTCGAAGGCCTCGCGCTTGTATTCCTGCTTCGGGTTCTTCTGGGCGTAGCCGCGCAGGTGGATGCCCTGGCGCAGGTGGTCGAGGGCCGCCAGGTGCTCGCGCCAGTGGGTGTCCAGGCTCTGCAGCATGACGTTGCGTTCGAAACCGCGCCAGGCGGCCAGATCCACACGGGCGACACGCTCGGCGTAATAGGCGTCGGCGGCGTCGAGAATGCGGCGCAGGATGTCCTCCTCGCCCATGCGCGTATCGGCCTTGAGCCACTCGCCGACCGGCAGCCGGAGCTGGAATTCGGCGACCAAGGCCGCCTCCAGGCCAGGGATGTCCCACTGTTCCTCGGTGCTTTCCAGCGGAATGTAGAGGCGGAAGGTGTCGTGGATCACGCCCTGGCGCATGGCCGTGACGGTCTCGGCGATGTCCTCGGTATCCAGCAGCTCGTTACGCTGCTGGTAGATGACCTTGCGCTGGTCGTTGGCGACGTCGTCGTATTCGAGCAGTTGCTTGCGGATGTCGAAGTTGCGCTGCTCCACCTTGCGCTGGGCGGATTCCAGGGAGCGCGTCACCAGCGGGTGCTCGATGGCCTCGCCCTCGGGCATCTTGAGGCGCACCATGATGGCGTTGAGGCGCTCGCCGGCGAAGATCTTCAGCAGCGGATCGTCGAGGGACAGGTAGAAACGCGAAGAGCCCGGGTCGCCCTGGCGACCGGCGCGGCCCCGCAGCTGGTTGTCGATGCGGCGCGACTCGTGGCGTTCGGAACCGATGATGTGGAGGCCGCCGGCCGCCAGCACCTGGTCGTGCACCTTCTGCCAATCGGCCTTGAGGGCGGCCATGCGTTGCGCCCTGTCGGCTTCGGACAGGGCCGCGTCGTCCCGGACGGCGGCGATCTGCTTCTCGATGTTGCCGCCGAGCACAATGTCGGTGCCGCGGCCGGCCATGTTGGTGGCGATGGTGATGACGCCGGGCCGGCCGGCCTGGGTGACGATCTCGGCTTCCTTGGCGTGCTGCTTGGCGTTGAGCACCTGGTGGGCGAGCTTTTCCTTGTCCAGCAGGGCCGACAGCAGTTCGGAATTCTCGATGGACGTGGTGCCCACCAGCACCGGCTGGCCGCGACCGTGGCAATCCCTGATGTCGGCAACGATCGCCGCGTGCTTCTCCTGCGCCGTGCGGTAGATCTGGTCGTTGGCGTCGTTGCGGATCATCGGCCGGTTCGTCGGGATGACCACCGTCTCCAGCCCGTAGATCTGGTGGAACTCGTAGGCCTCGGTATCCGCCGTGCCGGTCATGCCGGCCAGTTTGCCGTACATGCGGAAGTAGTTCTGGAAGGTGATGGAGGCCAGCGTCTGGTTCTCGCTCTGGATCGCCACGCCCTCCTTCGCCTCCACCGCCTGGTGCAGGCCGTCGGACCAGCGGCGGCCGGCCATCAGACGGCCGGTGAATTCGTCGACGATCACCACTTCGCCGTTCTGCACCACGTACTGCTGGTCCCGGTGGTAGAGGTTGTGGGCGCGCAGGGCCGCATAGAGGTGGTGCATGAGCAGGATGTTGCCCGGCTCGTAAAGGCTGGCGCCCGGCGCCAGCATTCCCAGGCGGGCGAGGATCTCCTCCGCCTTCTCGTGGCCCTCCTCCGTCAGCAGGACCTGGTGGGACTTGAGGTCCACCGTGTAGTCGCCCGTGTCGGGATCGCCTTCGCCCTTGCCCGCCTCGCCCTTGGTCAGCAGGGGCGCCACGGCGTTCATCTTGACGTAGAGCTCGGTGTGGTCCTCGGCCTGGCCGGAAATGATCAGCGGCGTGCGCGCCTCGTCGATGAGGATGGAGTCCACCTCGTCCACGATGGCGTAGTTGAGGCCGCGCTGGACCCGGTCGTCGCGGCCGTAGACCATGTTGTCGCGCAGGTAATCGAAGCCGAACTCGTTGTTGGTGCCGTAGGTGATGTCGGAACCGTAGGCGGCCTGCTTCGCCGCGTGGTCCATCTGGGCCAGGTTGCAGCCGACCGTCAGCCCCAGGAAGCGGTGCAAGCGCCCCATCCATTCCGCGTCGCGGGTGGCCAGATAGTCGTTGACCGTGACGACATGCACGCCCTTGCCCGTGAGGGCATTCAGATACGCCGGCAACGTGCCGACCAGGGTCTTGCCCTCGCCGGTGCGCATTTCGGAAATCTTGCCGTGGTGCAACACCATGCCGCCGATGAGTTGGACGTCGAAGTGGCGCATGCCCAGCACGCGCTTGCCAGCCTCGCGGACGGTTGCGAAGGCCTCCGGCAACAGGCTATCGAGCGGCTCGCCATTGGCGAGACGCTGCTTGAACTCCGCCGTGCGACCGGCGAGCTGTTCGTCCGACAAGGCCGCGGTGGTCTTTTCAAGTTCGTTGATGCGGGCGACAGTACCCGCATATTGGCGCAGCAACCGGTCGTTGCGGCTGCCGAAAATCTTCTTCAGGAAATTGGCGATCATGGGAATCGGCCGCCCTATAAGGCAAAGCGGCGATTCTAGCATGCGGGAGGGTGGCCCCTCCCGGGGCTGTCAGTGCCGGTGGGCCAGCTTGGGGGAACCGGCGAAGGCTTGCTGCAGGAAGCGGTTCGGGTTCTGGGCAACGCCGCGGATGCGAACCTCGAAATGCAGATGCGGGCCGGTGGAACGGCCGGTGGAGCCCACCTCGGCGATCTTCTGGCCCCGCTTCACCAGAGCACCCTGCTTGACGAATACCTTGGAGGCATGGGCATAGCGCGTCGTCAGGTCGTTGCCGTGATCGATGTCGATCATGTTGCCGTACTGGGGATGCCGCTCGACGTTGATGACCACCCCGGCGGCAGCGGTCCTGATCGGCGTGCCGGTCGCGGCAGTGAAATCCACGCCTTCGTGGATGGCCGCCTCGCCGGTAAAGGGGTCGACGCGCCAGCCGAAGCCGGAGGCGTTCCACTGCACCTCCACCGGCAGCGTGGTGGGCAGCAGGCTCTTCTTGATGCGCTCTTCCAGCAATTGGGATTCGAGCAGGGAAAGGGTGTCGCTGCGGACTTCCACCTGCTGGGAGAGGATGTCGAGGGCGCCCTGCAAGTCTTCCGGAGAGAGCGGCTTGGGCTGGATCAGGGGACCGCCGCGGCCGTCGCGCAAGCCTTCCTGGATCTTGATGTCCTGGGGCTTGACGCCGGCCAGGGCCGCCAGCCGCTCGCTCAGGGAATCCAGGCGCATGAGCTGGGCCTGCATCTGGCCAAGCCGGACAGCCATGGCATTCAGGTTCTCGCGGACGAACTCCTTGCTCTTCTGCGTCTCTTCGAGACTGATGGCGCGTACCAGTTCCTGAAGGAAAGGCAGGCGAATCTCGGCGGCATGCCGCACGGTGACATAGGAGAACAGGGTGGACAGGGTCAGCACCAAGGCGACCATGCCGACGAAGGCCATCAGGAGATGACGGCCGGTGATTGTTATTGTCCTCGCCGTTGCCAGGCGATCAGAGACGAGAATAATATGCACGCTTCCGCTCCTCTCGAACCAGTCAATGCAAGCACGCAGCCTGGAAGAATGTCTCAGGGCCGACGACGGGCTTGCCCGGGTGTCCGGCCATGCTGCCCGCCTGTTGCGCTTGCAGCGCGTTTTTGAAGCCTCCGCTCCACGGCCGCTTGTTCGCAGCGCCCGGGTAGCCAATCTCAAGCTCGGAAGGCTCGTCATCCACGCCGACTCCGGCGCGGTCGCCGCCAAGCTCAGGCAAATTACCCCTACACTTGTCGACGTCTTTAAAAAAGAATCCGCGGAGGTTACCGGAATCGAGGTGAAGGTGCAACCCCGGACGGCCAAGCCGACCGCGCCTTCCGCACCGGATCACGGCCCGCTTGGCGATCACGCGAAGCAGGGACTTACATCGCTGGCGGACAGGCTGCCGGAGGATTCGCCCCTGCGGCAAGCGCTCCGACATCTGCTGAAGCGGGTCTAGGCTGCCCGCGGCTGTCCTAAAGAACGATGATCCGTTCCAGGAACATCAGGGCCAGGACGACGAGGACGAAAATCAAGGCGTACTTGGTCGTCCTTGCCGCCAGATGCAGGAAACGCTTTTCGCCGGTGAACAGATAGGCAACGATCCCGGCGCCGATGACGATCACCGTGAGGACGCCAACGATACGGAGCAGGAGCACGGCCGTTCCTAGGTGAACTGGGGCTCGGGATAGAGATTGGCCACCCGGGCCGGCGCATCGGCGGCCTGGTCGTAACTGACCCATTCCCATGACGTGGCATCGGCCAGCAGGGCACGCAGCAACTTGTTGTTGAGCGCATGGCCGGACTTGTGGGCCGAGAATGCCGCCAGCAGCGGATGGCCGACCAGATAGAGGTCGCCAACCGCATCCAGCACCTTGTGGCGCACGAACTCGTCCGGCAGGCGCAGGCCTTCGGCGTTCAGCACCCGGTACTCGTCCATCACGATCGCGTTGTCCAGGCTGCCGCCCAGGGCCAGACCCTGTTCGCGCAGGGCTTCCACGTCCTGGGTAAAGCCGAAGGTGCGGGCGCGGGAAATGTCGCGGACGTAGGACTGGTCGCCGAAATCCACCTCCACCTGGGTGCCCGACTGATCCACCGCCGGATGGTTGAACAGGATGGAAAAGGAAAGCCGGTAGCCGTCGTAGGGTTCCAGGCGGGCCCACTTGTCCCCTTCGCGCACTTCAACGGGCTTCTTCACCCGCAGGAAGCGCTTGGGCTTGCTCTGTTCCTCGATGCCCGCCGATTGCAGCAGGAAGACGAAGGGCGCCGCCGAGCCGTCCATGATGGGGATTTCCGCGGCATCCACATCCACGTAGAGATTGTCGATGCCGAGGCCGGCCAGGGCCGACATCAGATGTTCCACCGTACTCAGCTTGACGCCGTCGCTCTCCAGGCAGGAGGCCATGCGGGTGTCGCCGACGGCGAAGGGGTCCGCCTTGATATCCACCGGCGGATTCACATCCACGCGACGGAAAACGATGCCTGTGTCGGGCTGGGCCGGCCGCAGCACAAGGGTGACTTTCGCCCCCGAATGGAGGCCGACGCCGGTGGCGCGGATGACGGACTTGAGGGTACGCTGACGCAGCATGGGATCGCGGGGCCGGAATCTCGTAAGGATTGGATTTTACAGCAAAAAAACACCCCGAGAGGAGGCGAGTTCTCTCGGGGTGCCTATGCCGGCAGGTCTTGCCCGGAACGAGGTCGGCGCCAGGCCTCCCGATCCGAGCAGGACTCCCGCGCCGACTCAGTCGGCCTGCTTGCGCAGGAAGGCGGGAATATCGTACTTGTCGACGCCGCTCGCTTCCATGGCCGCGACGGCCTGGTTGCGGGCACCGCGGGCGGAAGTGAACACCCCACCGAAGTCCATGTTGCCGTTGCCGGCGGCGCCGCCCTGCTGCTGGGCCTGTTCCATGAACATCGGCTGGTTGTCGGTGCCGGTACGCAGGCCCATGCCTTCCGCGGCTACATGGACCAGTTCGGGCTTGGGTGGCGCCTTCTTGCCGCGCACGGCGGGCGAACCCAGGCCGGTGGCGACGACGGTGACGCGCAACTGGTCCTCCATGCCTTCCTCGAACACCGTGCCGAAGATGATGGTCGCTTCCGGCGAAGCGTAGTTGCGGATGGTGGCCATGACTTCCTTGACCTCCCGCATGCCGATCTGGCGGCTGGCGGTCACATTCACCAGCACCCCGCGGGCACCGGAGAGCTCGATGCCTTCCAGCAGCGGGCTGGCGACGGCCTGCTCGGCGGCCATGCGGGCGCGGTCCACGCCGGCGGCGGTGGCGGAACCCATCATCGCCTTGCCCATCTCGCCCATCACGGTGCGCACGTCCTCGAAGTCCACATTCACCAGACCCGGCACGTTGATGATCTCGGCGATGCCGCCGACGGCGTTCTTCAGCACGTTGTCGGCGGAACGGAAGGCTTCCTGCATGGTGACATCGTCGCCCAGCACTTCCATCAGCTTCTCGTTGAGGATGACGATCAGCGAATCCACGTTCTGGGCCAGTTCGGCGAGACCGTCCTCGGCCAGACGCAGGCGCTTGCCCTCGAATTCGAAGGGCTTGGTCACCACGGCAACGGTCAGGATGCCCAGTTCACGCGCCACCTCGGCGACGATGGGCGCCGCACCGGTGCCGGTGCCGCCGCCCATGCCGGCGGTGATGAAGGCCATGTGGGCACCCTCCAGCGCCTCGGCGATGGCGTCGCGCTCGGCGAGGGCCAGTTCGCGCGCCTTCTCCGGCTTGCCGCCGGCACCGAGGCCGGGGCCGAACTGGATCTTCAAGCCGGCGCTGGACAGGCGCAAGGCCTGGGCGTCGGTGTTGACGCAGATGAACTCGACGCCCTGCACACCTTCCCGGATCATGTGCTCGACGGCATTGCCGCCGGCGCCACCGACGCCGATCACCTTGATGACCGTCGGGTTCGGTTCCTTGTCTACGATTTCGAACATGCTCGCCTCCTTCAAAAAACTACTGCCGAAAAGTTAAAAGTTCTTCCCGAACCAGGCGCGCATGCGCGCCAGGATCTGCTTGAATGTCGCCGGACTCTGCACCTTGAGGCCGCGCTGCTTCTGGGCCACGCCTTCCAGCAGCAGCCCCATGGCCGTCGAATAGCGGGGGTTCTTCACGATGTCGCGCAGGTTGCCTTCGTAGTGGGGCACCCCCAGCTTCACCGTGTTGTGGAATATCTCTTCGCCGAGCTGGGTCATGCCCGGCATGGCGGCGGAACCGCCGGTGAGGACGATGCCGGCCCGCAGCAGCTTCTCGTAGCCGCTGCGCACCAGCTCCTCCTGCACCTTCTGGAATATCTCCTCGACGCGGGGCTGGATGAAGCCCGCCAGGGTCTGGCGCGACAGTTCCGTATCGGGACGGTCGCCGACGCCGGGCACGACGATCATTTCCTCCGGATCGGCCAGCTGCTGGAGCGCCACGCCGTAGCGGATCTTGATTTCCTCCGCATCCTGGGTCGAGGTGCGCAGGGCGATGCCGATGTCCGAGGTGAGCTGGTCGCCGGCGATGGGGATCACCGCCGTGTGGCGGATGGCGCCCTGGGTGAACACGGCGATGTCCGTGGTGCCGCCGCCGATATCCACCAGGCAGACCCCCACGTCCTTCTCGTCCTCCGTCAGCACGGCGTAACCGGAAGCCAGGGGCTGCAGCACCAGGTCCACCACTTCCAGGCCGCAGCGATGCACGCACTTGACGATGTTCTGCACGGCCGTCACGGCACCGGTGACGAGATGCACCTTCACCTCCAGGCGCTTGGCGTCCATGCCGATGGGCTCCTTGACACCGTCCTGGCCGTCCACGATGAACTCCTGCACCAAGGTGTGCAGGATCTGGTCGTCGGCGGAGATCGGCGTGGCGTTGGCGGCCTCGATGGCCCGCTCCACGTCGTATTGGGAGACTTCCTTCTCCCGCACCACGGCCATGCCGTTGGAGTCCTTGCTCTTGATGTGGGCGCCGGCGATGCCCGTATAGACCTCGCGCACCTTGCAGCCGGCCATCAGCTCCACTTCCTGGATGGCGCGGGAGATGGCGTCCACGGTCGCCTCGATGCTGATGACGACCCCCTTCTTGAGCCCCTTGTCCTTGGTCTCCTCGAAGTGGTGGCTGCCGATGCCGAGGATGGCGAGCTGCCCCTCTGGGTTCAGTTCGGCGACGATGGAGACGATCTTCGATGTGCCGATGTCGAGGCCGACGATCAGATCGCGTTTGGGGTCTTTGCTCATGCTGTCAGGTCTTCCGTCCCGCCCGGAGGGCGAATCCGTTCGGGTAGCGCATGTCGATCACGCCGGCCGCCGTACGCACCTTCTCGCGGACGGCCGGATAATGGGCGGCGAGGCGCTCCAGGCGCTCCGCCAGCGGATGTTTGTTCTGGTCGCGGCCGAGCTGGACGACGACGCCGTCGTCGAGCTTCAACTCCCAGGCCTGGCGGGCCGTCAGGACGACGGTCACGGCGCGGCGCCCCACCGGGCTCAGGGCCTGCTCGAACTCGCGATAGTGGGCGAGGATCGTTGCCGCCGAACCTTCGGGACCGGAGAAATTGGGCAGTGCCTGCTCGTTGGCCGCCGTCGCCGCGAACACCTCGCCGTGGCTGTTGACCAACTGATGTTCGCTTTCCGCCCGCTGCCAGCGGGCCACCGCCACATGCTCTTCGAGGGCCAGCTCCAGGCCGTCGGGCCAGCGGCGGCGGACTTCGGCCCGCCGCACCCAGGGCAGTTTCTCGAAGGCGTTGCGCACCGACTCCAGGTTGACCGTGAAGAAGTTGCCGGAGAGCACGATCCGCGCCGCATGCTCGATCTGGCCATGGTTGGTCTGCTCGACCGGAGTGGCGACCACCACCTGCCGCAGGGGGAAGAAAGGCAGCCGCTGCACCGCCATCACGGCCGCCCAGGCCAGCATCGCGCCGCCGAGGACGAACAGCAGGTCGGAGGCGAGATTCATGAGCACGGGCCGATGCCAGAAGCCGTCGGCCGGCTCCTCGCGGGAGACCCGTTCGCTTTTCGACTTCGACAGCCTAGCCACAGCTCGCCATCCCCAGGACTTCCACCACCAGTTGCTCAAAGGAAAGACCCGCCGCCCGGGCCGCCATGGGCACCAGGGAATGGTCCGTCATTCCGGGGGCCGTGTTGGCCTCCAGCACATAGGGCCGGCCGGCGGCGTCCAGCATGACGTCGATGCGCCCCCAGCCGCGGCCGCCGAGCACGGCGAAGGCGCGCTTCGCCAGTGCCTGCACCTCGGCTTCCAGGGCCGCGTCGAGGCCGGAGGGAACCCGGTACTGGGTGTCGTCCCGCAGATACTTGGCCTCGTAGTCGTAGAACTCGGTGGCCGGGACGATGCGGATCACGGGCAGGGCCCGCTCGCCGACGATGCCGACGGTGAACTCCCCTCCGGCGAGGAAGCGTTCGGCGAGCACCAGCCGGTCGTACTTGCGGGCCGCCCCATAGGCCTCCGCCAACCGGCCGGTGGTCTTGACCTTGGTAATGCCGATGCTGGACCCCTCGTTGGCCGGCTTCACGAAGAGAGGCAGGCCGAGCCGTTGTTCGACGGCGGCGAAGTCGCTGTCCTCATCGAGCATGGCGAATTCCGGCACGGGCAGACCGGCCGCCTGCCACACCAGCTTGGAACGCCACTTGTCCATGGCCAGGGCCGAGGCCAGCACGCCGCTGCCGGTGTAGGGGAGTTTCATAAGGTCGAGGGCGCCCTGGAGGGTACCGTCCTCGCCGCCGCGTCCGTGCAGGGCGATGAACACGCGGTCGAAGCCTTCTTCGCGCAGGGCGGCCAGGGGCCGCATGGCCGGATCGAAGGCGTGGGCATCCACGCCGGCACGGCCCAGGGCGGCGAGCACCGCTGCGCCGCTCTTGAGCGAAACCTCGCGCTCGGCGGAGTCGCCGCCGAACATCACCGCCACTTTTCCAAAACCCTTGCCCATCAAGGCCTTACTCCGACTATGCGCACTTCGCGCTTGAGTTGCACGCCAAATTTTTCCAAAACCATGGCCTGAACCCGGCCAATGAGGGTTTCTATCTCAGCCGCGCTCGCCTTGCCGTCCGGATTAACGATGAAATTGGCGTGCTTTTCGGAAACCTGCGCACCGCCCTCCCGCAGTCCCTTGAGACCCGCCGCCTCGATCAGGCGCGCCGCATAGTCGCCGGGCGGATTGCGGAACACCGAGCCGGCGTTCGGCAACTGCAGCGGCTGGGTCGCCGCGCGCTTGTCCAGCAGTTCGCGGATGCGCGTGCGCGCAATCTCGGCGTCGCCGGCCGGAAAGCGCAGCCAGGCGGCGGCGAACATCTCGTCGCTGGCAGCCTTGAGGCCCGCACGGCGGTAGCCGATCTCGAAGTCCTCGCGGCTGCGGACGATGCGCGCGCCATGGCGGTTCAGCATCAGCACCCGCTCCACGTAGTTCCAGGTCTCGCCGCCATGGCAGCCGGCGTTCATGGCGAGGGCGCCGCCGAAAGTGCCGGGGATGCTGGCGAGGAATTCGGCTTCGGCCAAGCCCTCGCCGGCGGCAAAACGCGCCAGTTTCGGGCTCGGCACGCCGGCCTCGCAGTAAATGCCGCCGTCGGTTTCGCGCCGCAGCTGGGCAAGGGCGCCATGGGTGAACACCACCGTTCCGTCGAAGCCGCCGTCGCGCACCAGCAGGTTGCTGCCGAGGCCGACCGTCAGCAGGGGCTCGTCGAAGCGCGTGGCGGCGAAGAAGGCGGCCAGGTCGTCCAGGTCCGCCGGGAAATAGGCACGGGCCACGGCGCCGCCGGCACGCCAGGAGACATGCCCGCCCATGGGCTCGTTCTCTTCCAGTCGGCCGCGTAGGGAACGCGCCGGGCCGCCCCAAGCGTTCCCCGCCCCCTTGGGGGGAAGGCCGAGCGGAGCGAGGTCTTCGGGGGGGGGCTTATGTTCAGCCATGGGTCAGCTTCCCGGGCACACCGCCGATGGAGCCGGCGCCCATGGTCATCACCACGTCGCCGTCGCGGGCCGCGGCCAGGATGGCCTCGGGCATGGCGGCGATGTCCTCGACGAAGACCGGCTCCACCTTGCCGGCGACGCGGATGGCGCGCGCCAGGGTGCGGCCGTCGGCGGCGACGATGGGTGCCTCGCCCGCCGCATAGACCTCGGCCAGCAACAGGGCGTCGACCCCAGAAAGCACCTTGACGAAGTCCTCGAAGCAATCCCGGGTGCGCGTGTAGCGGTGGGGCTGGAAGGCCAGCACGACGCGACGACCGGGGAAGGCACCACGGGCCGCGGCCAGGGTGGCCGCCATCTCCACCGGATGGTGGCCGTAGTCGTCGATCAGGGTGAAGCTGCCGCCGGCCGGCAGGGGAATTTCCCCGCAGCGCTGGAAGCGGCGGCCCACGCCCTTGAACTCGGCCAGGGCCTTGACGATGGCTGCGTCGGGTACGCCCACCTCGGTGGCGACGGCGATGGCGGCCAGGGCGTTGAGCACATTGTGCATGCCGGGCAAGTTCAATGTGATGTCGAGGCGGGAGGTCGTACCGTTGCGGCGCACACAGGTGAAGCGCATCCGGCCGCCATCGGCGACGATGTTCTCGGCGCGGATGTTGGCCTCGGCATCGAGGCCGTAGGTGACCACCTGTTTCGCCACCCGCGGCAGGATCTCGCGTACGTTGGCATCGTCGCGGCAAAGCACCGCGACGCCATAGAAGGGCAGCCGGTGCAGGAAGTCCACGAAGGCCTGCTTGAGACGGCCGAAGTCGTGGCCGTAGGTCTCCATGTGGTCGGCGTCGATGTTGGTGACCACCGAGATCACCGGCGAGAGGAACAGGAAGGAGGCATCCGATTCGTCGGCCTCGGCGACGAGGAACTCGCCCTGCCCCAGGCGGGCGTTGGCGCCGGCCGAGTTGAGGCGCCCGCCGATGACGAAGGTGGGATCGACGCCGCCCTCGGCGAGGCAGCTCGCCACCAGGCTCGTGGTGGTGGTCTTGCCGTGGGTGCCGGCGATGGCGATACCCTGCTTCAGGCGCATCAGCTCCGCCAGCATCTGGGCGCGCGGCACGATGGGCACGTGGCGTGCGCGGGCGGCGATGACCTCGGGGTTGTCCTCCTTGACGGCCGTGGATACGACCACGGCATCGGCATCCGCCACGTGCCCGGCTTCATGGCCGACGCTGACGCGGATGCCCTGATCCGCCAGCCGCCGCGTCGTCGCGCTCGCCGCGAGATCGGAGCCGCTGACCTCGAAGCCCTGGTTAGCGAGCACCTCGGCAATGCCGCTCATGCCGGAACCGCCGATGCCGACGAAATGGATACGGCGAACTTTATGTTTCATGGCGCAATCCTCATTTGGCCAAATCCATGCAGGCTTTGGCGACAACTTCAGTGGCATCGGGCTTGGCGAGCGCTCGGGCCTTCTCGGCCATCTGCAGCAATTGTTCGCGGGTCATGTCGCGGATCGCCGCCAGGCGCTCCGGCGTCAGGTCCAGTTGGGGCAGCAGGATCGCGGCGCCGGCGCTGGACAGAAAGCGGGCGTTGCCCGTCTGGTGGTCGTCCACCGCATGGGGGAAAGGCACCAGCAGGCTCGCCACACCGGCCGCCGCCAGCTCGGCCACGGTCAGCGCCCCGGCGCGGCAGATCACCAGGTCGGCCCAGCCGTAGGCCCCCGCCATGTCGTCGATGAAGGCCACGCAATTCGCCTTTACGCCGGCCGCGGCATAGCCGTCCAGGAGCAGGGTCAGATGCTTCTCGCCCGACTGGTGCACCACCTCGGGCCGCAGGGCCTCCGGCAGCAGGGCCAGGGCCTTGGGCAAAGCGTCGTTAAGGGCCTGGGCACCCAGGCTGCCGCCGACCACGAGGATGCGCAGCGGACCGCTGCGCTCGCCGTAGCGGGCCCCCGGCGTGGGCAACGCGGCGATCTCCGCCCGTACCGGATTGCCGGACCAGTCCGCCCCCATGATCACGCCGGGGAAGCCCGTCAGCACACGATCCGCCACCTTCGCCAGCACCCGGTTGGCGAGGCCGGCAACGGAGTTCTGCTCGTGGATCACCAGGGGCACGCCCTGCAGGACCGCCATCATGCCGCCGGGAAAACTGATGAAGCCGCCCATGCCGAGGACCACGTCGGGTTTGACGCGGGCGATCTCGCGGTGCGCCTGCCAGAAACCCCGCAGCAGATTGAAGGGCAGCAGCAGCTTGCGCAGCAGGCCCTTGCCGCGCAGGGCCGAGAAACGCACCCAGGCGGTCTCGTAACCGCGGCCCGCCACCAGCCTGGCTTCCATGCCCTCCGGATTACCCATCCAGACGATGCGCCAGCCGCGGTTGCGCAGGAACTCGGCCACCGACAGGCCGGGGATGATGTGGCCGCCGGTACCGCCGGCCATGACGAGGAGCGTCTTCATACTTGTTGCCCCCGCATCAGGGCGCGATTCTCGTAATCAATGCGGGCGAGCACCGCCAGCGCCACGCAGTTGGCGACGATGCCCGAGCCGCCGAAGCTCATGAGCGGCAGGGTCAGGCCCTTGGTGGGCAGCAGGCCCATGTTCACCCCCATGTTGATGAAGGACTGGACGCCGATCCAGATGCCGATGCCCTGGGCGACGAGGCCCGGGAAGACCCGGTCCACCATCAGCGCCTGGCGGCCGATGGCGAAGGCGCGCTGCACGATCAGCGCGAACATGAAGACGACCACGGCGACGCCGACGAAGCCCAGTTCCTCGGCGATCACTGCCAGCAGAAAGTCGGTGTGGGCTTCCGGCAGATAGAAGAGCTTCTCGACGCTGGCGCCGAGGCCGACGCCGAACCATTCGCCGCGGCCGAAGGCGATGAGGGCGTGGGAAAGCTGGTAGCCCTTGCCGAAGGCGTCCTGCCAGGGGTCCATGAAACCGAGGATGCGTTCGCGCCGGTAGGGCGACAGCCAGATCAGCAGCACGAAGCCCACCACGGCCACCACGGCCAGCAGCGCGAAGATGCGGGCGTTGATGCCGCCGAGGAACAGGATGCCGAAGGCGATGGCGGCGATGACGACGAAGGCGCCGAAGTCCGGCTCCCGCAGCAGCAGGAAGCCGACCGAGATGATCACCGCCGCCATGGGCAGGAAGCCGCGACGGAAGCTGCCCATGTCGTCGAGCTTGCGCGCCGTGTAGTCGGCGGCGTAGAGGACGGCGAAGAGCTTCATGAGCTCGGAGGGCTGCAGGTTGATGGGGCCCAGGGGCAGCCAGCGCTGGGCGCCGTTCACCGAGCGGCCCACATGGGGGATCAGCACCACCAGCAGCAGTACCACGCCGACGACGAAGGCCCAGGGCGCCAGCTGCTGCCAGAAGCGCAGGGGCACCTGGAAGGCCACCACTCCCGTCACCAGGCCGATGGCGACGAAGATGGCATGGCGCACCAGGAAGTAGGAGGACTGGTGGCCGGTGAACTTGCTGCCTTCCGCCATGGCGATGGAGGCCGAATACACCATGACGAGGCCGAACATCAGCAGGCCCAGGGCCGCCCAGAGCAGCCAGGGATCGAATTCCCCGACGGCGCGCTGCTGGAGCGCGGCCCGCCGCCGGGAGGTGAGCGCGGCGGTGTTCATGGCCGGTCCGCCAGCTTGCGCACCGCCGCGGCGAAGACTTCGGCGCGGTGCTCGTAATTGCGGAACATGTCGAAGCTGGCGCAGGCCGGGCTCAGCAGGGCGGCGTCGCCGGGCTGTGCCTCGCGGGCGGCGATGCGCACGGCATCCTCCATGTCGATGGCGACCAGGACGGGGGCGCCGCAACCGGCGATGGCCTCGCCGATGCGCGGGCCGTCGCGGCCGATCAGCACGGCGGCGCGGGTGTTCGCCACCGCCGCCTTGAGGGGCGAGAAGTCCTGGCCCTTGCCGTCCCCGCCGAGAATCACCACGACCTTGCGACCGTTCCGGTCGCAAGGCGTATCGGCGGGGCCCTCCCTCCCATCCTCCCTCCCCGAGGGAGGGAGGCGACTATCCAGGGCGGCCAACTGGCCGCCAAGGCCCTCCAGGGCGGCTACCGTAGCGCCCACGTTGGTGCCCTTGGAATCGTCGTACCAGGTGACGCCGCCGATTTCGGCGATCTTCTCGACCCGGTGGGGCAGCCCCTTGAAGGCACGCAGGCCCGGCAACAGGGAGACCGGCGCCAGGTCGATGGCGGCACAGAGGGCCAGGGCCGCCATGGCATTGGCGGCGTTGTGGAGGCCGGCGATGGGCAGCTCGCGCACCGGCAGCAGGAAGCTGTCGCCGCGCACGATCCAGGGTTCGCCGCGGTTTTCCCGCAGGCCGAAGTCGTCCGCGCAGCCGGGCCGGTCGAGGCCGAAACTGACGATGCGGCGTCCCGGCAGCGCCATGCGCTTGACGCGCGGGTCCTGGCGGTTGAGCACCTGCACGCCGCCGCCGGCGAAGATGCGGGCCTTCGCCGAGGCGTATTCGTCCAGGTCGATGTAGCGGTCCAGGTGGTCGTCGCTGATGTTGAGCACCGTGGCGGCGTCGGCGTCCAGGGATTCGAGGGTCTCCAGCTGGAAGCTGGAGAGTTCCAGTACCCAGGCATCGGGCAGGCGGTTGCTGTCGAGACAGTCCATCAGGGCCGTCAGGGCGGCGGGCGAGATGTTGCCGGCGACGCCGGCGGTGAGGCCGGCGGCGCGGCACAGATGGCCGGTCAGCGCCGTGGTGGTGGTCTTGCCGTTGGTGCCGGTGATGGCGATGACGCGGGCGTAGCGGGCGCCGGTGTCGCGCATGCCGAGCTCCTGCAGGCCCCAGGCGAACAGCTCGATCTCGCCGACCACGGGCAGGCCGGCGGCGCGGGCGTGGATGACGGCCATCAGGCCGCCGGAGAGGCCGGGCGACAGGGCCACCAGGTCGATGCCGGCGAGCAGGCGCTTGTCGAAGCGTTCGTCGAATTGGCTGCAGGCAAAGGCCGCCTCCGGCACGCTGCGCGCCAGTTCCGCCAAGAAGGGCGGCTGGCTGCGGGTATCGGCCACGCGCACGCGGGCGCCGCGGCGGGCGCACCACTTCGCCATCGCCAGCCCCGATTCGCCGAGGCCGAGAACCAGCACGCCCTTGTTCCGGAGTTCCATCAGCGGATCTTCAGGGTGGAGAGGCCGAACAGCACCAGCAGGATGGTGATGATCCAGAAGCGCACCACCACCTGGGTTTCCTTCCAGCCCGTCTGCTCGAAATGGTGGTGCAGAGGCGCCATGCGCAGGATGCGCCGCCCCTCGCCGTATCGCCTCTTCGTGTACTTGAACCAGCTGACCTGGAGCATCACCGACAGGGTCTCGGCGACGAAGACGCCGCCCATGATGAACAGCACGATCTCCTGGCGCACCACCACCGCCACGGCGCCGAGGGCGGCGCCGAGGGCGAGGGCGCCCACGTCGCCCATGAACACTTCGGCCGGATAGGCGTTGAACCAGAGAAAGCCGAGACCCGCTCCGGCCATGGCGCCGCAGAAGACGGTGAGCTCGCCGGCGCCCGGTATGTAGGGCAGCAGCAGGTATTTCGAGTAGACGGCGTTGCCGGCCACGTAGGCGAAGATGCCCAGGGCCGCGCCCACCAGCACGGTGGGCATGATGGCCAGCCCGTCGAGGCCGTCGGTCAGGTTGACCGCGTTGCTGGAGCCGACGATGACCAGGTAGGTCAGGATGATGAAGCCGAAGATGCCCAGGGGATAGGACACGCTCTTGAAGAAGGGCACGATGAGGTCGGTCTTGGTGGGCAGCTCCATGGTGAAGCCGGAGCCGACCCAACTGATGAAGAGCTCCACCACCTTCTCGTTGTTGGGGGCGGAGATGGAGAAGGCGATGTAGATCGCCGCCACCAGGCCGACCACCGACTGCCAGAAGAACTTGGCCCGGGCCGAGAGTCCGTCCGGGTTGCGGTAGACCACCTTGCGCCAGTCGTCCACCCAGCCGACGGCGCCGTAGCCGAAGGTGACGATGAGGATGATCCAGACGAAGCGGTTGGAGAGGTCCGCCCACAGCAGGGTGGAGACACCGAGGGACAGCAGGATGAGGGCGCCGCCCATGGTCGGCGTGCCGGCCTTCACCAGGTGGGTCTGGGGGCCGTCCGTGCGCACCGACTGGCCGATCTTCTTCGCCGCCAGCCAGCGGATGACCATCGGGCCGAAGACGAAGGAGATGGTCAGCGCCGTCATGGTGGCCAGCACCGCCCGCAGCGTGATGTAGTTGAAGACGTTGAAGCCGCGGAAGTCCCGGGCCAGCCATTGGGCGAGTTCAAGCAGCATCGCTTTTCTCCGTATTCGTTGCGGCGATGGCGTCCGCCACCCGCTCCATGCGCATGAAGCGCGATCCCTTCACCAGCACCGTGACGTCGGCGCCCAGCTCGGGGCGCAGGGCCGCCACCAAATCCTCGACGCGGGCGAAGTAGGCGCCGCCGCCGTCGAAGTTGTGGGCCGCTGCCGCCGCGTGCTCGCCGAGGGCCAGCAGGCGCTCCAGGCCCATGCTCTTGGCGTAGCCGCCGACCTCGTCGTGGAACTGGCCCGCCTTGTCGCCCACCTCGCCCATGTCGCCGAGCACCAGGATGCGGCGTCCCGGCAGGGTGGCGAGGACGTCGATGGCGGCGCGCACGGAGTCGGGGTTGGCGTTGTAGCTGTCGTCGATGATCGTCGCGCCCGCCAGGCCGGCGCGACGCTGCAGGCGCCCCTTGACGGGCCGGAAGGCCTCCAGACCGTCTCGTACCGCAGCCAGGCCCGCACCGGCAGCCGTGGCGGCGGCAATCGCCGCCAGGGCGTTGCGCACGTTGTGGATGCCCGCCGCGGCGAGGCGGATGCGCACCGAACCCTCCGGCGCATGGACTTCCATGTCGGTGCCGTCGGCGCCCAAGGTGTAGCGGGCATTCACGGCGGCCGGCCGATCCACGCCGAAATCGCGCACGGCGCGCGCAGCGGCGATGGCGCGCCAAAAGTCGGCGAACTCGTCGTCGGCGTTGATGACGGCGGTGCCGTCCGCCGCCAGGGCGGCGATCACGGCGCCGTGCTCCTCGGCCACGGCGGCGACGGACTTCATGAACTCCTGGTGCTCGCGCTGGGCGTTGTTGATCAAGGCCACCGTCGGGCCGCAGATGGCGGCCAGTTCGGCGGTCTCGCCGGGATGGTTCATGCCCAGCTCGATCACCGCCGCGCGATGGTGGTCGCGCAGGCGCAGCAGGGTCATGGGCAGGCCGATGTCGTTGTTGAGGTTGCCCGCCGTGGCGAGGCGGTCCTCGACGCCGAACGCGGCGGCGAGGATGGCGGCGATCATTTCCTTCACCGTGGTCTTGCCGTTGCTGCCGGTGACGGCGATGACGGGAATCTCGAAGTGCCGGCGCCAGGCAGCGGCGAGGCGCCCCAGGGCAAGACGGGTGTCGTCCACCACCACCAGCGGCAGTACCGCGTCCTGTCCCGCGGCCCAGGCCCGGTCCACCAGGGCGCCGGCCGCCCCCTGGGCGAGGGCGTCGTGCACGAAGGCGTGGCCGTCGAAGCGCTCGCCGCGCAGGGCGACGAAGAGCTCGCCCGGCCGCAGGGCGCGGGTGTCGGAGAACACGCCGCAGAAGGGGGGATTGGCGCCGTCGGCCGTTCCGCCGATGGCCGCCGCGGCGCTGCGCATGTCCATCATGATCTCGTCTCCAGGGCGGCCCGGGCGTGGGCCAGGTCGGAAAAGGCATGGCGCACGCCGCGAATCTCCTGATAGGGCTCGTGCCCCTTGCCGGCGATCAGCACGGTGTCGGCGGGCGCCGCCGCGGCGATGGCGGCGCGGATGGCGGCGGCCCGGTCTTCCTCGATGATGCAGTCCCGCTGCATGCCGGCGCGAATGGCGGCAATGATGGCGGCGGGGTCTTCGCCGCGAGGGTTGTCGCTGGTCAGTACGACGGCGTCGGCAAGGGCTTCGGCCACGGCCCCCATCTGGGGACGCTTGCCCGGGTCCCGCTCGCCGCCGCAGCCGAAGAGGCAGACGAGACGGCCGCCCCGCCCATGCGCGGTCTCCCGCAGGGTGACCAGGGCCTTGTCGAGGGCGTCGGGCGTGTGGGCGTAGTCCACCACGACGAGGGGGCCGCCGACGTTGGGCACCACCTGCATGCGCCCCGGCGGCGGCGCGATATGGCGCAGCACGCGGGCGATGTCCGGCAGGGCCTCGTCGCCGGCCAGCAGGGCGCCGATCACGGCCAGCAGGTTCGCGGCATTGAAGCGCCCCACCACCGGCGCAGCGACGGGAATGCCGTCCAGTTGGAATTCGATGCCGGCCCCCGTCATTTTCAGGTCGCGGGCGGCCAGGACCCGGTCGGCCCCCTTGCGCCCTTCCAGCGTGTAGCCGATGGTGTGCACCCGGCCGCGCAGCTCGCCGGCCAGTTGGGCGCCGAAGGGATCGTCGAGATTGACGACGGCGGCGGACAGCCCCGGCATGGCGAAGAGCTTGCGCTTCGCCAGCCCGTAGGCCTCCATGCTGCCGTGGTATTCGAGATGGTCCCGGGTCAGGTTGGTGAACACGGCCACGTCGAAGGCGGCGCCATTGACGCGCCCCTGGTCGAGGCCGATGGAGGAGACCTCCATGGCGCAGGTGAGGGCGCCCCGTTCCAGGAAGCCGGCCAGCAGGCGATGCAGGCTGATGGCATCCGGCGTGGTGTTGGGGCTTTCCGCCAGCTCGCCGAGGAAGCCGTTGCCGAGGGTGCCGACGACGGCGCATTTGCAGCCCAGCGCGTCCATGCCCTGGGCGATCCATTGGGAGACCGAGGTCTTGCCGTTGGTGCCCGTGATGCCGCAAAGCCAAAGCTGCTCGGAGGGGCGGCCGTAGGCGAGATGGGCGAGTTCGCCCGCCAGGCTCGCCAGGTCGCGCACGGCGACGCCGGGCACGGCCAGCTTGGTCACATGGTCGGCTTCATAGATGACGGCGGCGGCGCCGCGTTCGACGGCCTGGGGAATGTAACGCCGGCCGTCGGTGGTATGGCCGCAGAGGGCGACGAAGACGTCGCCGGGCTCGACGGCGCGGGAATCGGCGCACAGGCGCGTGGCGGCGACGCCCTGGGCCTGGAGTTCGGCGAGGATATTGACGGCGGCGCTCACATTTCCTCCCGCGCCGGCGCCGCTGCCACCTGCAGGGGCCGCAGGGGGGCATCCGGCGGAACGCCGAGGGTGCGCAGGCTGCCACCCATGACTTGGGAGAAGACCGGGGCCGCCACGTCGCCGCCGAAGTGCCGGGGTCCGCCGGGCTCGTCGACCATCACGGCGATGATGAGGCGCGGATCGGACACCGGCGCGAAGCCGACGAAGGAGGACACGTACTTGTCGGCGTAGGCGCCGCCTTCCAGCTTGTGGGAGGTGCCCGTCTTGCCGGCGACCCGATAGCCGGGAACCTGGGCCTTGGGCGCCGTGCCGCCCGGCGACACCGCCATTTCCAGCATGGCGCGCACTTCGCGCGCCGTCTGGGCCGAGAAGGCCGGCTTGCCGACCATGGGCGGCGTGTCCACCCGCGTCAGCGACAGGGGAATCAGGTCGCCGTCGCGGGCGAAGACCTGATAGGCGCGGGCGAGCTGGATCAGGGTCACGGAAATGCCGTGGCCGTAGGACATGGTGGCCTGCTCGATGGGCCGCCAGCTCTTGGCCGGCCGCAGGCGTCCGCCCACCTCGCCGGGGAAGCCCAGCTTCAGCGGCGTGCCGAAGCCCAGGCCGTTGTACATCTTCCACAGTTCGTCCGCCGGAAAGGACAGGGCGATCTTCGAGATGCCCACGTTGGAGGACTTCTGGATGACCTGGGCGACGGTGAGCAGGCCGTGGGCATGGGCGTCGGAAATGGTGGCGGTGCCGATGGTGAGCTTGCCCGGCGCCGTCTGGACCTGCGTGTCGAAGCGGTAGCTGCCCTTCTCCAGGGCCAGGGCGGCGGTGAAGGGCTTCAGGGTGGAGCCGGGCTCGAAGGTGTCGGTGAAGGCCCGGTTGCGCAGTTGGGCGCCCGCCAGGCGCACCCGATTGTTGGGGTTGTAGGTGGGCCAGTTCACCAGGGCCAGGACCTCGCCTGTCTTGGCGTCGAGAACGACGATGCCGCCGGCCTTGGCCTTGTTTTCCTGGATCGCCTGTTTCAAGTGGGTATAGGCCAGATACTGGATCTTGGAATCCAGGGCCAGGGTCACGTCCTTGCCCTCCTGGGGCGAGCGGATGGACTCCACGTCCTCGACAATCTGGCCGCGGCGGTCCTTGATGACGCGGCGCGAACCCGGCTTGCCGGCGAGGGAATCTTCGAGGGCCAGTTCCACGCCCTCCTGGCCCACGTCCTCCACCCCGGTGAAGCCCAGCACATGGGCCATGACGTCGCCGGTCGGATAGAAGCGGCGGTATTCCTTCTGGTCGTGGATGCCCGGCAGTTTGAGGGCCGCCACCCGCTCGGCCACGTCGGGCGCCACCTGGCGCCGGACGAAAACGAAGTCCCGGGAAGATGAAAGCTTGGCGTTCAGCTCCCGCACATCCATTTCCAGCACCTGGGCCAGTTCCCGCGCCTGGTGGGGGCTGAGCTTGGCGTCCTCCGGGATCGCCCAGATGGACTTGACCGGCGTGGAGATGGCCAGCACGTCGCCATGACGATCGACGATGCGGCCCCGCGTCGCGGAAATCTCGATGGTGCGCTCGTAACGGGATTCGCCCTTCTTCTGCAGGAAGTCGTTCTGGATGCCCTGCAGATAGAGGGAGCGCCCGGCGAGGGTGGCGAAGGCGGCGAGCAGCAGGCCCTGCACGAGACGGGGCCGCCAGGCGGGCAGGCGTTCCGACAACAAGGGACTGTTGGAGAATTTCATCGCGCCGGACTATCCACCGTGACAACCTGGCCGGGCCCCGGCGGCCTCATGCCGAGGCGGTCGCGGGCGATCTTCTCGATGCGGGCATGGGCAGCCCAGGTGCTTTGTTCCAGCTGCAGTTGCCCCCATTCGACTTCCAGATCCCGCATACGGTTCTGCTCCCGTTCCAGCTCAGTGAACAGTTTGCGCGCCCGGTGGTTGGCCGATACCGCCGACAGGGCCGAGACGACCGCTACCAGCATCAGCAAGAGGGTCATGCGCGCCATGGCTCAGAGCCGCTCCACCACGCGCAGCACCGCGCTGCGGGCGCGGGGATTGGCGGCCACCTCGGCATCCGCAGGGAAGATCGGCTTGCCGATCCGCCGCAAGCCCGGTGGCGCCATGTCCGCGGCGCGAACCGGCAACCGCGTCGGCAGTTTCGGCGGCTCGGACTGATCGCGCATGAAGCGCTTGACGATCCGGTCTTCCAGGGAATGGAAGGAGATCACCGCCAGCCGCCCGCCGCTCGCCAGGCGATCCATGCATTGGGGCAGGACTAGCGACAGCTCCTCAAGCTCCCGATTGACGTGAATCCGTAGAGCTTGAAAGCAGCGCGTCGCCGGATGCTGGCCCGGTTCCCGCGTGCGCACGGCTTTCTCCACGAGCGCGGCAAGCTGTCCTGTGGTTGAAATACGGTATTCGCACCGAGCAGCAACAACCGCCTTTGCAATCGCATGAGCAAACCGTTCTTCGCCATAATCCCTGACCACCCTTTCTATTTCCCGTTGTTCGGCCCGCGCCAGAAAATCCGCCGCGGTCTCCCCCTGCGTCGTATCCATGCGCATGTCCAGCGGCGCATCGAAACGAAAACTCATGCCCCGTTCGGGCGTATCCAGCTGGGGCGACGACACCCCCAGATCCAGCAGAATCCCATCCACCTTCCCCACCCCCGCCGCATCGAGTACCTCGACGAGCCGACCGAAGGGCGCATGCACCAGCGTCAGCCGCGCATCGCGGATCGCGGCACCGGCCGCAATGGCCTCCGGGTCCCGATCCAGGGCCACCAACCGCCCCGTCCCGCCGAGCCGCGCCAGGATTTCCCGGCTATGGCCGCCGCGCCCGAAGGTGCAATCCACGTAACAACCATCCGCCCGCACCGCCAGGGCCTCCACGGCCTCCCGCAACAACACGCTGACATGGGCAGGCGCGCCCATGTCGGTCACAGCGAAATGCCCTCGAATCCCGGCGGCGGCTCCAGCGCCTGCAGCGCCTCGAAGGCCGCCTCGTTCTGGCGCTTCCAGCCCGCCTCGCTCCAAATTTCGAAATAGCCGCCCATCCCCACCAGGAACACCTGCTTGTCCAGGCCGGCGTAGTCGCGCAGCTCCGGCGCCAACAGCAGGCGACCGGCGCTGTCCAGCACCTCGTCGCGGGCATTACCCACCATGACGCGCTTGAGGGCGGCGGACCGGGGATCGAAGCTGGGCGCCTTGAGGATCTGGTCGCGGATCGGCAACCAGGCGGGTTCGGGATAAAGGATGAGGCAGCGATGGGGGTGGGCCGTCAGGACGAAGCGGCCTTCGCCGGCCTTGACCAGGGCGTCGCGATGCCGGGCCGGAATCGCCATCCGCCCTTTCGCATCAAGACTCAACTGGGTCGCGCCCTGGAACATCCATCCCCCTTTTTCGGCTTCGCAGGAAAAACAACTCCCCCACGAAATCCCACTGGACTCCACTTTAAGACACGATTTACCACCCGTCAAGGGAAATTTGCGGTTTTTTTCTGGTGCAACAAGGACTTACGGGGATTTCCAAACAAAAATTTGTAAAATTTTCCCTTTAAAAATCAATAAGACAAAAGCGAAACCGAAAGTGGTTTCTCAGGACAATTCCGGGTGGGAATCCCAGTGGGAAGCTTGTGGGGAAAATCACAAGGGACAGCCGGTCCGGTGGGGAGGTCGCCGGACGGGGCGCTGGTTGAATCTGCAGGGAGGGGGATTGGAAGTCCGCCGATAAGCCGGGTTCTGTGGGCCGCTTGCGCGGCCTGGCAGCCATTCCTCTGGGACCGCCGTTACCGACGGCCTCAAGCAGCCTACCCGGGAGCGACGCGAGCCACGTCATTGCTCCCCTATTTGGCCTTGCCCCGGATGAGGTTTGCCGTGCCGTGAACTGTTACCAGTCACGCGGTGGTCTCTTACACCGGGACCGCTTGCGCGGCCCCGACGCGCCTTGCGGCGCGCCACCATTTCACCCTTGCCTGATCCCTTCTCCCTCGTCGCCAGAGCTTGCGCTCCAGCTCTTCAGGAGATGACTTTGCCGCCTTACGGCGTCAGCCCCTTCTCTCTCGAAAAGGGACTTTGCCGCCTTACGGCGTCAAAGTCGGGCCATCGGCGGTATCTTTCTGTTGCACTGTCTGTCGCCTCACGACGCCCGGCCGTTAGCCGGCATCCTGCTCTAGGGGGCCCGGACTTTCCTCCAGACGCTTGCGCGTCCAGCGGCTGCCTGGCGAACTTCCGCGCGAATCTTAGCATCCGGGCCCTATGGTATGCTCCGGACAACATTCCTGTGGCCGCATTTCAAGCGTCGTCCGGCCTGTAACCACAACAAGGAAAGGTTCCCGTCATGAGCAAGTACCGCCTCGTAACCCGCAGCGACTTCGACGGTCTGGTCTGTGCCGTTCTTCTCAAGCACCTGGACATGATCGACGAAATCAAGTTCGTCCATCCGAAGGACATGCAGGACGGCAAGGTCGAGATCACCGACAAGGACATCACGACGAACCTGCCCTTCGTCCCCGGCGTCCATCTGGCCTTCGACCACCATCTGTCCGAGACCTTCCGCAACCCGGGCGAGCGTCCCAACCACATCATCTACCCGGACGCGCCTTCCGCCGCCCGCGTGGTGTTCGAGCATTTCGGCGGCAAGAACAAGTTCCCCGCCGACTGGAACGAGATGATGGAAGCCGTGGACAAGGGCGATTCGGCCCAGTTCACCATGGAGGAAGTACTGCACCCGACCGGCTGGGTGCTGATGAACTTCCTCATGGATGCGCGCACCGGACTCGGCCGCTTCCGCGAGTTCCGCATCTCCAACTACAACCTGATGATGGACCTGATCGACTACTGCAAGAACCACTCGATCGCCGACATCCTCAAGCTGCCCGACGTGGTGGAGCGCGCCAACCTCTACTTCGAGCAGGAAGAGAAGTTCAAGGACCAGATCAAGCGCTGCGCCACGGTGCACAAGAATCTGGTGGTGCTCGACCTGCGCAAGGAAGAGACCATCTACGCCGGCAACCGTTTCATGATCTACGCCCTCTTCCCCCAGTGCAACATCTCGATCCACGTCCTCTGGGGCGTCAAGCAGCAGAACACCGTCTATGCCACCGGCAAGTCGATCTTCGACCGCGGCTCCAATACCAACGTCGGCGAACTGATGCTGAAGTACGGCGGCGGCGGCCACCAGGCGGCCGGCACCTGCCAGATCGACAACGACAAGGCGGATGCCGTGCTGAAGGAGCTGATCGCCAAGATCAATGCCGACGGCTGAGCGCCGCGTCGGCGCAGGACTGCCGCAGGGCCCGCGATGCGGGCCCTGTGTCGTTTACGACGGGCTTTGGGGATCGAGGACGAACCTGAGCTTGTTGCCATCCCTGGTATTGAAGTGACCGACCGACTTGCCCGGCTCAGGCGGAACCTCCTTGAAAAGCTGGAACTGGCAGCTCTTCATTTCCGTGACGTACCAGCGCTTGCCCTGGCGCAGGATGAAGACATAGGGCTCGGGCGAATAGAGTTCGACCTTGATGGCATCGCTGCCGGTGGGCTTGAGCTTGTGGCGGCGCTGGCAATCCGGATTGTTGCGCACGACAAGCTCCAGTTCCCAGTCGTTCCAGGGGTATTCCTTGATGCGCTCCAGGGTCAGGGCCTTGTCGTTGCCGTCGATCATGAAGGATGCCGTCTCGCTGCCGCAGCCGGCCAGCAGGGCCGCCAGCACCGCCGTACCGAAGACCGCAGGAAACCTCATCGTACGTTCTCCTTCAGTCGCCACCCCACCGTCTCGCCGGCCCGCAGGGGCACCAGCGTGTCGTCGCCGGCGTAAGGCAGGGTCGCCGGCACGCTCCAGACCTGCTTCTCCAGGGTGATGCGGTCGCCATTGCGGGGCAGGCCGTAGAAATCGGCGCCGTGGAAGGAGGCGAAGCCTTCCAGCTTGTCCAGGGCGCCCGCGGCCTCGAAGGCCTCGGCGTAAAGCTCGATGCCGGCATGGGCCGTATAGCAGCCGGCGCAGCCGCAGACCGTCTCCTTGGTGCTCTTGCCGTGGGGCGCCGAATCGGTGCCGAGGAAGAACTTCGGATTGCCGGAAACCGCCGCCGCCACCAGGGCCTGGCGATGCACTTCCCGCTTCAGCACGGGCAGACAGTAATGGTGGGGACGGATGCCGCCAGCGAAGATCGCGTTGCGGTTCATCAGCAGGTGATGGGCCGTGATCGTGGCCGCCACGTTGGCGCCCGCCGCCGCGACGAAGTCGGCGCCGTCCCGGGTCGTGATGTGTTCGAGCACCAGCCTGAGGCCGGGGAAATCCTTGAGCAGCGGCGCCAGCACCCGCTCGATGAACACGGCCTCCCGGTCGAAGACATCCACCGCCGGGTCGGTCGCCTCGCCATGGACCAGCAGCGGCAGGCCCAGGGCCTCCATGCGCGCAAGCGTCTTGGCACACTTGCCGAGGTCGGTAACGCCGGCGTCGGAATTGGTCGTGGCGCCCGCCGGATAGAGCTTCACGGCATGCACGAAGCCGCTCGCCTTGGCCTTGTCGATCTCGCCGGGCGCCGTGTTGTCCGTGAGATACAGCGTCATCAGCGGCTCGAAGCGCAGGCCGGCGGGCAAAGCCGCCAGGATGCGGTCCCGGTAGGCCGCCGCCTGCTCGACGGTGGTGACCGGCGGCTTCAGGTTGGGCATGACGATGGCGCGCGCAAAACGGCGCGCCGTGTCCGGCAGCACGGCGACCAAGGCGGCCCCGTCGCGCAGGTGCAGATGCCAGTCGTCGGGGCGGGTGAGGGTCAGGGTTTGCATGGGGAAATTATACGGCCTTGAGTTCCAGGGCACGGCGGTAGAGGTCGTTCTTGGCGGCTCCCGTGATCTCCGCGGCGAGCTTGGCCGCCTGCTTGACGGGCAGCTCCGCCAGCAGGGTCTTCAGCACCCGTTCCGTGGCGGTATCCAGCCCTTCCCGCGGCGGCGGGCCGGAGACAATCAGGACGAATTCCCCGCGCCGCCGGTTGGCGTCCGCCGCCAGCCAGGCCGGACCTTCGGCCACGGGCATGGCGACGATCTGCTCGAAGAGCTTGGTCAGCTCGCGGGCCACGACCAGGGTGCGGCCCGGCTCCAGCAGGGCCGCCAGGTCGGCGACGGTCTCCTCGATACGATGGGGCGCCTCGTAGAACACCAGGGCCGCGGGCACCGCCGCCAGTTCCTCGATGGCGGCCCGGCGCGCCGTCGCCTTGGTCGGCAGGAAGCCCGCGAACAGGTAGCGGGCGTCGGCGAGGCCTGAGGCGGACAGCGCCGTCACCGCCGCGCTGGGTCCGGGCAGGGGCACCACCGCAAAGCCGGCGGCCCGCACGGCGGCCACGGCCCGGGCACCCGGATCGGAAATGCCCGGCGTGCCGGCGTCCGACACCAGGGCGACGCGCCGCCCCTCCCGCAACGCCGCCACCAGCTTCTCGGCGGCGGCGCTCTCGTTGTGCTCGTGCACGGCCAGCAACTGCGCCCGGATGCCGTGCCGGTCCAGCAGGTGGCGCGTGTGGCGCGTGTCCTCGCAGGCGATCAATTCCGCGCCGCGCAGGGTTGCCAATGCCCGCAGGGTGATGTCGTCGAGGTTCCCCAGGGGCGTCGCCACCACATACAATGCCGATGTCGTATTCGTGTTTTCCATTGCCGCCATTCTTGCAGCCCCATGACCGCTAGGCAAGCCGCCGGTGCCGCCGCCGAAGAGGAAGCCGCCCGCCATCTGGCCGGCCGCGGCCTGCGCATCGTCGCTCGCAACTTCCGCGTGCGCGGCGGCGAGATCGACATCGTCTGCCGCGACGGCGACGCCTTCGTCTTCGTCGAAGTGCGTTCCCGCTCCCGCACCGACTACGGCGGCGCCGCCGCCAGCATCACCCCGGCCAAGCAGGCGCGCCTGATCCTCGCCGCCCGCCACTGGCTGCAGCGCCACGGCGAGCGGCCCTGCCGCTTCGACTGCGTGCTGATCGACGCCGGGCATCTCGAATGGGTCAAGGATGCGTTCCGTCCTGCCTAGCCTCCTGCTGCTGGCCGCCCTCGCCGGCATGGCGCAGGCGGAGAGCATCAAGATCCTGGTGCAAAGCTCGCCCCTGGCCGGCTTCCAGTACTACGCCGGCGAGGCCCAATGGGCCGAGATGCGCCCCGGCGACACCCTCGCCCTGGTGCGGGAGCCGGACAACCCCCATGACGCCAACGCCGTGCGGGTAGAATGGCGCGGCCTGAAGCTGGGCTACCTGCCGCGGGCCGAGAACCGTGCCGTCGCTGCCGAGATGGATCGCGGCACCGCCGTCGCGGCGCGCATCGCCCGGCTCACCAACCACCGGAACCCCTGGCGGCGTCTGCTGATCGAAGTATTTGTCGTCCTTTAGCCGCTCAATTCCCCTCTTCGTCCCTTCCCGTCGGCGGCTATGCTCGCCACGATAGCCGTGGAGTCTCTGCACCATGAATCTGCCCGACCGCATCCGCCAGCATTTCGAAGACAGCATCGCCGCCAAGCGGGCCGCCGCCGACGCCATGGCCGGCCCCATCGCCGCCGCCGTGCAGGCGATGGTGGATTGCCTAAAGGCCGGCGGCAAGATCATGGCCTGCGGCAACGGCGGTTCCGCCGCCGACTCCCAGCACTTCGCCGCCGAGCTGCTCAACCGCTTCGAGAAGGAACGCGCCCCCCTGGCCGCCATCGCCCTGACGACGGACACCTCGACGCTGACCTCGATCGGCAACGACTACCGCTTCGAGGACGTCTTCGCCAAGCAGGTCATGGCCCTGGGCCGTCCCGGCGACGTGCTGCTGGCGATCTCCACCTCGGGCAATTCGCCCAACGTCATGGAAGCCATCGCCGTCGCCCACCAGCGCGGCGTCCGCGTCGTCGCCCTCACCGGCAAGGGCGGCGGCAAGATGACCGCCCAGCTCAAGTCCGACGACATCCACCTTTGCGTGCCGGCCGACCGCACGGCGCGCATCCAGGAAGTCCACCTCCTGACCCTGCATTGCCTCTGCGACGGCATCGACACCCTCTTGCTGGGAGATAGCGCATGAACCAAAACCTCCGCCCGACCCGTTCCACCACCGCCCTCCTCGTCGCCGCCGCCCTTGCCGGCCTGACGCCGCTGCTCAGCGGCTGCGTCCCGGCCGCCGCCGTCGGCGTCACCGCCGGCGTCATGATGGCCAACGACCGGCGTCCCACCGAGACCTACATCGCCGACGAGGCCATCGAGACCCGCGCCGGCAACCGCATCAACGAGAAGTACGGCGACAAGGCCCACGTGAACATCACCAGCTACAACCGGGCCGCCCTGCTCACCGGCGAGGTGCCGGATGCCGCCGCCAAGGCCGAGGTGGAGAAGATCGTCGGCGCCGTGCCCAACGTACGCGCCATCACCAACGAACTGGTGGTCGCCGGACCCAGCTCCTTCGGCTCCCGCAGCACCGACGCCTACATCACCTCCAAGGTGAAGGCCCGCTTCATCGACGCCAACAAGTTCGCCCCCTACCACGTCAAGGTGGTCACCGAGGCCGGCGCCGTCTACCTGCTGGGCATGGTGACCCAGCAGGAGGCCGACACCGCCGTCGACATCGCCCGCACCACGGGCGGCGTACTGAAGGTCGTGCGGGTCTTCGACATCATCTCCGCCGAAGAGGCCAAGCGCATCGACAACCGGCCGCCGCCGGCCCCCGCCGCCGACGCCGAGCAGAAGCCCGCCGCCGGCAAGTAAGGGACCCATGGACTTCGTGCCGCCGGCCTTCGAGGCCAAGCTCTGCGCACCGGCGGACCTGCCGGCCCGCATCGGCCGGTTGGCGAGGCCCCTGGTCTTCACCAACGGCTGCTTCGACATCCTCCACCGGGGCCACGTGACCTATCTGGCCCAGGCCAGAGCGCTGGGGGCGGCGCTGGTGGTCGCCGCCAATTCGGACGCCTCGGTGAAGCGCCTCGGCAAGGGCGACGACCGCCCCATCAACCGGCTGGAGGACCGCATGGCCCTGCTGGCCTCCCTCGAATGCGTGTCCCTGGTCACCTGGTTCGACGAGGACACGCCCCTGCAGCGCATCCTCGATATCCGCCCCGACATCCTGGCCAAGGGCGGCGACTGGCCGGTGGAAAAGATCGTCGGCTATCGCGAAGTGCTCGACTGGGGGGGGCAGGTGCATTCCATCCCCTTCATCCACGAGCGCTCGACCACGGCCCTGGTCGAAAAAATCCGCCGGCTCTGATAGGGCCTATTCCAGCAGGCGCTTAGGCGGCAGACGCCGCGGCGCCTTCGGTGGTCCGCCGCAGCACGGCGGCGCGCACCAGGTCGATGTGGCTGCGCAACGTGTAGAGCATGTCGGCGTAGGCCAGGGGCGTGGGAATGCGGTTCACGTCGGCCTCGATGGCATCCAGGCGCGCCAGCCATTCGACGCGCGTATGCTTTTCGGGCGTCTCGGCCACTTCCGATTCGAGGAACTTCAGCTCCCCGTAACGCCGGTAGATGCGGGAACGCACACGCCAGCTGTACAGGCCGGGGGCAACCTTCATCAGCGGAAACAGCAACGCGAAGACCGGGATCAGCATCACCACCATGCGGTCCACGAGGGTCGCCGCCCAGAAGGGCAGGTAGCGCTGGAGGAAAGGCTTGCCGGACTTGTAGTAGCGCTCCGCCTCCTTCGAGAGGGGGAAATCCACCGCCATGGCCTTCGGGAACTCGCCCGGCCGGTGGAAGACACCCGCGGCGCCATGCACTTCGGTGGCGGCCTGCATGAGCAGGTCCAGCAGGGCCGGATGGGTGTCCTCGCGCACCAGCAGCGTGGCCATGGTGGCCACCAGCGTGATGTCGCGGGCCGGCAGGTTGCGTTCCAGGCTCACCGCCCCCTGGGGCAGCACCACCTTGGAGAGGTTGGGGAAGCGCCGCGCATAGGCATCCGCATGGGTCAGGCTCATAAGTTTCACGCCGGGGGTGAACAGCAGCGTCCACACGGTGGCCGACTGGGTGGGGCCGACGACGAAGGCCGCATCGATGCTGCCCGCGGCAAAGGCCTGGGCCAGGGCCAGGCCGCCCGTATCCAGCAGCTTCGTGTTCTTCTGGTCGATGCCGTTGGCGTTGAGCAGTTCCAGCGCCAGATGCCGCGTGCCGGTGGCCGGCCCGCCGACGGCGATGCGTTTGCCCTTCAACTGGGTCAGGCGGTCGAGTTCCCCTTGGCGGGCCAGGTCCTCCCGATAGAACACCCAAAGGGGCTCGTAGTAGAGGCCGCCGAGGGAAACGAGTTCGTCGTCCTCCGTCGGCTGGGAGATGCCGCCCTGGTAGAAAGCCGCATCGATGCGGATCTTGCCGTCCCGCAGATCCGCCAGATTCTCCACGGCGCCGCCGGAGGGGTTCTCCACGACCTTGATCCCGTAGCGCGAGAGAACGTCCTTGTAGGCGGCGGCAAACCGCTGGTAGGCCCCGCCCTCGCCCCCCGAGGAGAGCACCAGGGTATCCGGCGGCGCCGGCTGGATGAAGCGCGAGGCCAGCCAGAAACCGGCGACCACCACCACCAGCAGGGGCAGCAGGACCCAGAGCAGGTCCCGCAGGGACAGCTGTCGCAGGCGCCGGATGGCGTCGCCCATGGCGGCCTATCGCCTCAGAACGGAATGTCGTCGTCGAAGTCGTTGAAGTTGCCGCCCGCCGGCTGCTGGGCCGCCGGCTTGCTGCGCGGCGCGCTTTCCTGGCTGCGACCGCCGCCGTTCTCGCGCGGGCCGTCGGCGGCAGGACCGCCCATGCCTTCGCGCTTGCCGAGCATCTTCATCTCGTTGGCGACGATCTCGGTGGTGTAGCGGTCCTGGCCGTCCTGGCCCTGCCACTTGCGGGTCTTGAGGCTGCCCTCGATATAGACCTGGGAGCCCTTCTTCAGGTATTGGCCGGCGATCTCGGCCAGGCGCCGGAAGAAGACGACGCGGTGCCACTCGGTGGCCTCCTTCTGCTCGCCGCTGTTCTTGTCCTTCCAGGTCTCCGAAGTCGCCACGGTGATGTTGGTCACCTGATCGCCGTTGGGCATGTAGCGGGTCTCCGGGTCCTTGCCCAGGTTGCCCACCAGAATCACCTTGTTCACCGATGCCATTACGCTTTACCTCCCACAAGTTGGCGCGCGCGCCGTTCGTCCCATTGTTCCAGATTCACCCGCAAGTATGCCATCCGCTTTTCCGGCGCCACGATCACTTCGCGCACGCCGGGCAGCAGGGCAAGGGCTTCCTTCGCCGCCGCCGGGTCCATGTCGTTCCCCAGTTCCACCTCCCGGCTGACCACCACCGGCGGCGGGCGCATGGAGAAAGCCACCAGCAGCCACAGGCCGGCCACTGCGGCACCGAAGGCGAACACGCCGCCCGGCCCGGCATGCTGGGCCAGCAGGCCGCCGACGGCGCCGCCGGCGAACAGGCCGAGGGCCTGGCTTGTATTGTAGACGCCCAAAGCCGCCCCTTTCGCGCGGGCCGGCGCCACGCGCGAGATCAGCGACGGCAGGCTCGCCTCCAGGATGTTGAAGGCGAGGAAGAACACCCACATCATGGCGACGATGACCGGAAAACTCGCGAGACCGAGCCAGCTGCCGCCCTCGGCCAGGATCAGCAGCGCCACGCCGGCGAGGAACACCGGCTTCATCTTGGCGCGCTTCTCGGCGTAGATGATGGCCGGCACCATGGGCACCAGGGACGCCAGCATGGTGCCGAGATAGACCTGCCAGTGGCGGTCCAGGGGCAGGTCGCCGGTGGAAATCAGCAGGCCCGGCACGACGACGAACATGGCCATCTGGATCAGGTGCAGGGCGAAGATGCCGAAGTTGAGCCGCATCAGCTGGCCGTCGAACAGGACCTCGCGGAAGGGCACCTTCGGCCCCGACTGGGCCGGCGGTGCCGGCGGCACCACGTGGGTGACGAGGCCGATGGCGCCCAGGGCCAGGAAAGCCGTGAGCCAGAAGATGCCGGCCATGCCGACCGCCGAGTAGAGGGCCGGCGCGCCGATCAGGGAGGCGGCGAACACCAGGCCGATGGAGGAGCCGATCATGGCCATCACCTTGGTGCGGTGCTGCTCGCGGGTGAGGTCGGCGGCCAGGGCCGTGACGGCGGCCGAGATGGCGCCGGCGCCCTGGAGGATGCGGCCGAAGATCACCGTCCAGATGTCGTCGGCCAGGGCCGCCACGCCGCTGCCGAAGGCGAAGAACAGCAGGCCGACGATGATGACGGGCTTGCGGCCCCAGCGGTCCGAAGCCATGCCGAAGGGGATCTGGAAGATCGCCTGGGTCAGGCCGTAGGCGCCCATGGCCAGGCCGATCAAGGTCTTGCTGTCGCCGCCGGGGATGTGCTTGGCGTGCTCGGCGAACACCGGCAGGATCAGGAACAGCCCGAGCATGCGCAGGCCGAAAATCGCCGCAAGGCTGGCGCCGGCGCGCTTCTCGTCGCGGGTCATCGGATCGTTGCTGGGCGAACGCATGGGCGGGCTGGCGCTGGAATCGGGGGCCGCGTATATTAGCAGGTTGCCCCTTCGCTCCCTTTCAGAGACATGGACGAGATCAAGATCCGCGGCGCCAGGACCCATAACCTCAAGAACATCAACCTGGACCTGCCGCGCAACAAGCTGACGGTGATCACAGGACTCTCCGGGTCCGGGAAAAGTTCCCTCGCCTTCGACACCCTCTACGCCGAAGGCCAGCGCCGCTACGTCGAATCTCTCTCGGCCTACGCACGCCAGTTCCTGCAACTGATGGAAAAGCCCGACGTGGACCTCATCGAGGGCCTGAGCCCGGCCATCTCCATCGAGCAGAAGGCCACCAGCCACAACCCGCGCTCCACCGTCGGCACCGTCACCGAGATCCACGACTACCTGCGCCTGCTCTACGCCCGCGCCGGCACGCCCCACTGTCCCGAGCACGGCCAGCCCCTGGAGGCCATGAGCGTCTCCCAGATGGTGGACCACGTGCTGGCCCTGCCCGAGGACACCAAGCTGATGATCCTCGCCCCGGTGGTGGCCAACCGCAAGGGCGAGCAACTGGAGCTGTTCTCCGAACTACGCGCCCAGGGCTTCGTGCGCCTGCGCGTGGACGGCAAGGTGTACGACATCGACGCCCTGCCCAAGCTGGCCAAGACCACCAAGCACTCGGTGGACATCGTGGTGGACCGCCTCAAGGTGCGCGCCGACATGCGCCAGCGCCTGGCCGAATCCATCGAGACGGCGCTGACCCACGCCGAGGGCCGCTGCCTGGCCGTGGAGATGGACACGGAGGTGGAGCACCTGTTCTCCGCCAAGTTCGCCTGCCCCCACTGCGGCTACGCCCTGCAGGAGCTGGAGCCGCGCCTGTTCTCCTTCAACAACCCGATGGGCGCCTGCCAGGAGTGCGACGGCCTCGGCTCGATACAGTTCTTCGACCCGGCCCGCGTGGTGGCCTATCCGCACATGTCCCTGGCCGCCGGCGCCATCAAGGGCTGGGACCGGCGCAACCAGTTCTACTTCCAGATGCTGGAGTCCCTGGCCGCCCACTACGGCTTCGACACCGGCGTGCCCTTCGACGAACTGCCCGAGCGCGTGCGCCAGATCGTGCTGCAGGGCTCGGGGCGCGAGCAGATCAAGTTCCGCTACCTCAACGAGAAGGGCAAGGGCTTCGACCGCCTCCACAGCTTCGAGGGCATCATCCCCAGCCTGGAGCGCCGCTACCGGGAGACCGACAGCGTCATGGTGCGCGAGGAACTCGCCAAGTACCTCAACGCCAAGCCCTGCCCCGAGTGCGCCGGCACCCGCCTGCGCCGCGAGGCGCGCCACGTGCTCATCGGCGGGCGCACCCTGCCCGAGGTGAGCGGCTTCTCGCTGATCGGCTGCCGCGACTTCTTCAATCTGCTGCAGATGACCGGCCACAAGGCCCAGGTCGCCGAGAAGATCGTCAAGGAGATCACCTCGCGGCTCTCCTTCCTCATCAATGTCGGTCTCGACTACCTGTCGCTGGACCGCTCGGCGGAAACCCTCTCCGGCGGCGAGGCCCAGCGCATCCGCCTGGCCAGCCAGATCGGCTCGGGCCTCACCGGCGTCATGTACGTGCTCGACGAGCCCTCCATCGGCCTGCACCAGCGCGACAACACACGCCTGCTGGAAACCCTGGCCAACCTGCGCGACATCGGCAACACCGTCATCGTCGTCGAACACGACCAGGAGGCCATCGAGGCGGCCGACTACGTGGTGGACATGGGCCCCGGCGCCGGCGAGCACGGCGGCCGCATCGTCGCCGAGGGCACGCCCAAGGAGGTGGAGGCCAACCCCGAGTCCATGACCGGCGCCTACCTCAGCGGCCGCCGCCGCATCGAGGTGCCGGCGAAGCGCACGCCCCCCGACGCCAAGCGCCAGATGAAGATCGTCGGCGCCAGCGGCAACAACCTCAAGCAGGTGGACCTGGAAATACCCGTCGGCCTTCTCACCTGCATCACCGGCGTTTCCGGCTCGGGCAAGTCGACGCTCATCAACGACACCCTCTACGCCGTCGCCGCGCGCCACCTCTACGGCTCGGCCGTCGAGCCGGCCCCCTACAAGGAGATCCTCGGCCTGGAGTTCTTCGACAAGGTCATCAACGTGGACCAGTCGCCCATCGGCCGCACGCCCCGCTCCAACCCGGCCACCTACACCGGCCTGCTGACGCCCATCCGCGAGCTGTTTGCCGGCGTGCCCCAGGCACGCGAGCGCGGCTACGGCCCCGGCCGCTTCAGCTTCAACGTCAAGGGCGGTCGCTGCGAAGCCTGCCAGGGCGACGGCATGATCAAGGTAGAGATGCATTTCCTGCCCGACATCTACGTGCCCTGCGACGTCTGCCACGGCAAGCGCTACAACCGTGAGACCCTGGAAGTGCGCTACAAGGGCAAGACCATCTACGAAATCCTGCAGATGACCGTCGAACAGGCGCGCGAGTTCTTCGACCCGGTGCCCGTCGTCGCCCGCAAGCTGCAGACCCTGATGGACGTGGGCCTCTCCTACATCACCCTCGGCCAGAGCGCCACCACCCTCTCGGGCGGCGAAGCCCAGCGCGTCAAGCTGGCGCTGGAACTCTCCAAGCGCGACACCGGCCGCACCCTCTACATCCTCGACGAGCCCACCACGGGCCTGCACTTCCAGGACATCGAGATGCTGCTCACGGTGCTGCACCGCCTGCGCGACCACGGCAACACCGTGGTCGTCATCGAGCACAACCTGGACGTCATCAAGACGGCGGACTGGCTCGTGGACCTGGGCCCCGAAGGCGGCGACGGCGGCGGGCGGATTCTCGCCACCGGCAGCCCCGAGGAAGTGGCGGCTTGCGAAGCGAGCCACACGGGGCAGTATCTGGCGAAGATGCTCAAGCCTTCTGCTTCTGCGAAGGCTTCGCCCAAGGCCAAGGCTTCTTCCAAGCGGAAGGGCTGAGTTCGTCCGGCGCCGCCGCAGGCCAAGGGCCGACGCGGCGCCTCATGGGCTCCCGCCCTGCGGGTCCCCTTGCGCCGGGCCGCCGGACGGCCGGCCTCGCAAACTCGCCTTCGGCTCGAACAGCGAGTCCGGAAATCCCCGTCCGTCATCCCGTCGCTGCGGCGGTCGCCAAATCGGCACCGCGTCGGCCCTTGGCCTGCTGCTTTGGGTGGCGGTGCGGGCTACCGTGCTGATCCCGGCGGTCAAGCCAGCGTCATTGTCATTCCGATTGGATGGTGGCAGGATGCGGGGCAGCGCAAGGCAAGGAAACGACGCCGCCCTGCCCAAAATTTAGGTGCCACCAAATTTTTTTAACACCCTGATGAATCGACATCTTTCACCCCCACCGCTGTCTTATGCGGCCCACATGACGGAATGCTTTCCGTCATTTAGGCGGTCCACTTTACGTTAGATGCCTATGTCCAAACAATCTCGCAAACACACAACTGGTCTCGCTGGAGAGTTCTTGGTCGCTGGCGAGTTACTGCGCCGAGGCATCATGGCCGCAGTTACCTACGGCAACGCTAAGAAAGCCGATGTCATCGCAATCAACGGAACCACGGCTGCTTCGCTTGAGGTCAAGTCAACATCTCAACCAAAGTGGGTGCTTGGGGGGGAACTACCCGCTGACAATTCAAACATCTGGGTTCTCGTGCATTTGCCGCAAGACGAAACTACATCGCCCGAGTACTTCGTTCTAACTGGTGCTGAGCTTCGTAAGTTGGTACTGCCGCAACACGAGGCATACAACAAAAAGTACCGCGAAAAACACAGCAAGGAGTACTCCGGCAAAGGTGTTGTCTCAATTGCGCGCAAGCTTCTCGATGATAGTCATCTTGGTGCGTGGGGAAAAATACGTGTCGCGCTCGGCATCTAACCTTACGCTCAAGCGGGACGCCGCAAAAGCGCGGCGCCCCTTAGCTACACGTTGAAGCTGTAGAAAAACCCCTTTTCGCTCGTCCCGAGCACAAAAAAATGGCGCGGATTCCACCGCGCCATTTTCATTTCCATCATCCGCATTTGCCCCGCCGTCAAGGCGACTGCACCGTCCTACCCGCCCCTCGCCCTCGCCTACTGCCCGAACCCGTGATGCGCCAGCTTCTCGATGTTGTGCACCAGGCAGTAGAGCTTCCATTGCCCATCCACCTTCTCCCGCCCCCGTAGCGTGAAGCGGTTGAGCCGCTTGTTGTGGCGCAGGTTGCCGAACACCGGCTCCACCGTGGCGAACCGCCGGCCATACAGCGCCCGCCCCCGCGCCGAATCGATGGCCCGCCTCATCCGCTCGCTCGGGCTCTCCTTCTCCGTATCCGCCCGGCCATAGAAGAAGCACACCTGCCGGGTCTTGGTCTTCTCCGGCGTGCGCAGGCATTTCGCGCGCAGTGCGCAGGGCAGGCAGTCCCGCAAGGCGCCCTGGAACTTCACCGCAACGTGGCCGTTGTGGATGCAGCGGGCGCCATTCCGGTAAAGCGACTTCCCCGCCGGACAGATGCAGGTACCCGCTGCGGGGTCGTGGGCGAAATCCTTGGGGCGATAGTGGCGGGCGCCCTTCTGCGGATGCGCCTTGTCGTAGAGCGGATCGGGCAGCGCCTTGTAGCGGCCCTGGTCCTTGAAACGCTCGTCCCGCCGGCGCATGCCGTTGTCGGCGATCAGCGCCGGGATGGCCTGGGTGGCCAGGGCCTTGAGATTGGCGTCCGAGTGGTAGCCCGCATCGGCGGTGATGAGGGTCTGGTCGGTGCGCAGGCCGGCCGTGGCTTCGACCACCGGCAGCAGCAGTTCCTGTTCCGAACCGGTGCCGTGGGCCTGGGCTTCGACGATGATCTGGTGCTTGGCATCCACGGCGGCAACGCCGCAATAGCCCTGGATGACGCCCTTGCTGGTCGCCATCTTGGCGCTGTCGTTGTCGGTGCGATTGCTCTTGCGCACGCTGCCTTTGGCGCCCCGGCGGTCGTCGGGGTGGGCGGCGAGCCAGTCCCGCAGCTGTGTGGCTTCCCGTTCCAGGCGGTGGCATCGGGCGGCGTCCTTGGCGGCGAGGCCCGCTTCGACCGGTTGGGTGTCGTTCTCCCGGTGGCGGGCCACCATGGTCTGGGCGGCGGCTTCGAGCTTGGCGAGCTGGCGGGCGAAGTCGGCGCGGGTGCCGCTCTTTCCCTTGGCGGCGTTGCTCGGCAGCTTGACGCCGTCGATGGCGAACATGGCGCGACCGATGAGGCCCTGGCGGTCGCACAGGTAGAGAACCTGGCTGAAGAGCCGGGCGATCTCCCCGCCCAGGCCCGAGACGAAGGCGGCGATGGTGGTGAAGTGCGGTGCGCTGTCGCCGGCCAAGGCAATGAAGGTGACGTGTTCGCGGCAGGCGCGTTCGATGCCGCGCGAGCTGACGATGCCTTGGCTGTAGGCGAACAGCACGACTTTCAGCAACAGGCCGGGCGGGTAGGCCGCGGCCCCGGCACGGTCGTTGCGGTAGCGGGCATCGAAGCCGCTGAGGTCGAGATGCCGGTCGATCAGGTGATGCAGCGCATGCTCGAAACTGCCGGGCAGCAGTTGCCGTTCAAGATCGACCGCGAGGAACCGCGGACTGGTGTCGATGGGCTTGTAGCGCGCCATGGGCGGCTCCTTCATTTCGGAACCGGTAGGACGCTTGATATTCCATTTGGTTCACGGCAGAGTGCCGCGATGAAAGATAATTTCCTACAGCTTCGTTAGG
>JAOTRT010000027.1 GCA_030247725.1 Candidatus Nitricoxidireducens bremensis | reverse complement strand
CCTCCAAGGCTAAATACTCGTAATCGACCGATAGTGAACCAGTACCGTGAGGGAAAGGCGAAAAGAACCCCGGGAGGGGAGTGAAATAGATCCTGAAACCGCATGCATACAAACAGTGGGAGCCCCTCCTTTAATGGCCTTCGAGGGCTTTGACATCGACGCGTAGCGACGGCGGCAAAAGTTCGAAGGGAGGAGTGAAATGGACCTCTTGGCAGTTCGGAGAGAGGGCCATTAAAGGAGGGGTGACTGCGTACCTTTTGTATAATGGGTCAGCGACTTACGTTCTGTAGCGAGCTTAACCGAATAGGGGAGGCGTAGCGAAAGCGAGTCTGATAAGGGCGCTTTAGTTGCAGGGCGTAGACCCGAAACCAGATGATCTACCCATGGCCAGGATGAAGGTGCCGTAACAGGTACTGGAGGTCCGAACCCACTAATGTTGAAAAATTAGGGGATGAGCTGTGGGTAGGGGTGAAAGGCTAAACAAATCTGGAAATAGCTGGTTCTCCCCGAAAGCTATTTAGGTAGCGCCTCAGGTATCACTCGCGGGGGTAGAGCACTGTAATGGTTGGAGGGGTCATTGCGATCTACTCCGCCATAGCAAACTCCGAATACCGCGAAGTGCGAGCCTGGGAGACAGACGGTGGGTGCTAACGTCCATCGTCAAGAGGGAAACAACCCAGACCGCCAGCTAAGGTCCCCAAGCCATGGTTAAGTGGAAAACGAAGTGGGAAGGCATAGACAGTCAGGAAGTTGGCTTAGAAGCAGCCATCCTTCAAAGAAAGCGTAATAGCTCACTGATCGAGTCGTCCTGCGCGGAAGATGTAACGGGGCTCAAACCATGCACCGAAGCTGCGGATGTGCGTAAGCACATGGTAGGGGAGCGTTCTGTAGGTCTGCGAAGGTGAGGGGTAACCCTTGCTGGAGATATCAGAAGTGCGAATGCTGACATGAGTAGCGATAAAGCGTGTGAAAAGCACGCTCGCCGAAAGCCCAAGGTTTCCTGCGCAACGTTCATCGGCGCAGGGTGAGTCGGCCCCTAAGGCGAGGCCGAAAGGCGTAGTCGATGGGAAACGGGTCAATATTCCCGTACCGATCTGTAATGCGATGGGGGGACGGAGAAGGTTAGCTCAGCCGGGTGTTGGACGTCCCGGTTTAAGCGTGTAGGCGTGCTGCATAGGCAAATCCGTGCGGCTTAGTCGAGGCGTGATGACGAGGACCTTCGGGTCTGAAGTGAGTGATACCCTGCTTCCAGGAAAAGCCTCTAAGCTTCAGTTACAGATTGACCGTACCGCAAACCGACACAGGTGGGCAGGATGAAAATTCTAAGGCGCTTGAGAGAACTCAGGAGAAGGAACTCGGCAAATTGATACCGTAACTTCGGGAGAAGGTATGCCTCGGTAGCGTGAAGCCCCTCGCGGGTGGAGCGTGATGAGGTCGCAGAGAATCGGTGGCTGCAACTGTTTAATAAAAACACAGCACTCTGCAAAGGCGAAAGCCGACGTATAGGGTGTGACGCCTGCCCGGTGCCGGAAGGTTAAGTGATGGGGTGCAAGCTCTTGATCGAAGCCCCGGTAAACGGCGGCCGTAACTATAACGGTCCTAAGGTAGCGAAATTCCTTGTC
>JAOTRT010000026.1 GCA_030247725.1 Candidatus Nitricoxidireducens bremensis | reverse complement strand
ACGCCCTCGACGATCTTGCGGAAGTCGCCCTGGTGGGCGGCGGCGTCGGCGCGGGTGGCGAGCTTGCCGTCCACGGCGGCCTTGGCGAGCAGGTTGGCGTCGGCGATGAGCTTGTTGACGGCGTCGACGGCCTGGTTGAGGTTGTTCTTGATGGTGTTGAAATCGCCGTTGTAGGAGTCGGTGATCTTGGGCGGGATGTCGCCCTTGGAGATGCGGTCGACGTAGGTGGCGGCGACGTTCAGCGGGCCGATGACGGCGTCGAGGGTGTCGTTCACGCCCTTGACGATGGCCTGGAAGTCGCCCTGGTGCTTGCCCGCGTCGGCGCGCGTGGCGAGTTTGCCTTCGACGGCGGCCTGCACGAGGATCGCCGCGTCATGCACCAAGGCCTGAATGGCGCCCTGCATCGTCTTCATGCTTGCCAGCAGGCTGCTGTTGTCCTTGTCGGCGAGTTCAATGTTGCTGGACAGGTCCCCCCGGGCGATGCTGTTGGCAATGTCGGCGACAAGAGCCGGTTCTCCACCCAGTTGCTTGAAGATGCCGCGCATGATGGTGAGGCCCAGTGCCAGAAGAACGACGACGGCGATAAAGGCGGTCATCAGGGCAAAGCGGACGGCGGCGGTCGTCTTCTCCTCGATAGCCTTCTTGGAACCATCCTTCAGTTCAAGGATGGCCTGCTCGGTACCGTGGATCGCCTTGCGCATGGCGCCCTGGGCGCCTTCCGACGGGGTCAGGCCTATCTTCTGGTAACCCTCGACCAGCGCATTGAAGTCCTTGCCGTATTGCGCCATCTTGGGCTCGATGCTGGTGCCCTGCACGCTCTTCAGGAAAGCGTTCAGGTGTTCGTTGAACTGACCGACATACTTCATATCGAACCGCAGCAGGAAATCCTTCTCGTCGCGCCGCAGTACCAGCAGGTCTTTCATCTGGCCGGCATGCTTGCCGGACTCCAGGGTCTTCTGCGCCTCATGCACCGCCTGGCGCAGGCTGCCCTGCAATCCGTCGTTGGGGGTCAGTCCGACGGTGGTCCTGAAGGCGACGACGTCCCGGAGGGACTTGCCGTAGGCGGCAAGCTCGCCGCGCAGTCCTGCGATCTTGCCGGTGTCCATGCCCATGCCGGCCATGGCCTTATCGAGATCGTCGTTGTTTTTCGCCAGGGCATCGAAGGTCTTGGAAAACTCTCCCGCATACTTCAAGTCGCCGCGCATCAGGAAATCCTTCTCATGCTTGCGCAGTTCCAGCACATAGGTCTCGACTTGGCTGGCCAGCGCCGCAATATGCTCCAGCGTACCCAGGGTGCGGGCTGTGTTCCAGAGCATGAAAGTCAGCAGCAGCAGAAACGTGACGGCGGCCCCCAGCAGAATGCCCAACTTGATTCTTAGTGTCATGGTCATGATGCATTCCCCTCCCGAAAAGGTATTGCTGCGTCCAGGTACGGCTAACCCCAATAGCCGATTCCCATGTCGTTGGTAAGGATAACGGGGGGATGATAATCCCAGCGGCAGATGTTTCGCCGGTAGGGTTCCTCCTAATCCAAACGGATGATCCCTTGGCGTATCGCGATTCCGGCCTCTTTGTTGTCCTGCCGGTTTGTCCCGCTGTCAGGGGCAAACGACAGAGGCGACTGCAACGTCGCCTCTGTGTGATTTCTGCTTGCCCGTGCGGCGAATTTCAGTGAGTTTCCATCGGCTCGCCGCCGTCGTCAGCCTCCAGGGACATGGCGTCCTCAGAAGCGTTCGAAGTCCTGCTCTGCACTCACCGGGGCGGCGGCATGCCGGGGGGCATGGGCGACGGCCTTGGGAGCGGGCTTGGCCTTGGGCTGTGCCCTGGCCTTGCTGCCGTCCTCGATGGTGAAGAAGC